>NZ_RHHT01000002.1 GCF_003710985.1 Brevibacillus panacihumi | reverse complement strand
ACCTCATAATACGAAAAAGGGAAAAACGCTCCAGGCGGGTTGGGATCTTCACTGAGGGTCGGACAGGGCCGGCTCCACTCCAAAGGCGGAACCGCGGCCAAAAGCAGCCAGCTCCAGGGAGTAGATCAGGGTTGGCCGCTGAAACCGTGTTCCGCCTTTTCCGTTGCGTCTGGGTCAAGATCCCAAATGCCTTCGCTTTTTTTCCCTTTTTCCTCGACCAGCTTTACCTGTTCTCCTTTCTGTTTTTGTAAGCCTCTCGTGGAGTGTCTTTGTTTCATGAAAAAAGCTGCCATCATGATTCGATGGCAGCTTTTCCTATTCCAATGCTTAGTCCAAGGTCAATACAACCCGGCCATTGATTTGTCCCTTTTCCATCCGCTCGAAGACCTCGTTGATCTTCTCCAGCGGCTGCGTCTCGATGATTGCCTTTACTTTGCCTCGCGCGGCAAAATCGAGCGCTTCCTGCATATCCTTTCGGGTCCCTACAATTGAGCCTTTAACGGTCACTCCGTTTAGCACGGTATCAAAAATCGGGATGGGCAGGTCAGCGTTCGGCAAGCCGACGACCACCACTGAACCTCCTCTTCGGACAGACTTGTACGCCTGTTCAAAAGCCTTTTTGGTAACCGCTACGCTGATGGCGGCATGGACGCCGCCTACCTGCTCCTGAATCGCTTGGATCGGATCTGTTTCACTCCCGTTCACGGTTACGTCTGCCCCCAGCTCCTTGGCCAGCTCCAATTTCTCCGGGTGGATGTCAACAGCTACGACATTGTACCCCATCGCTTTGGCATACTGCAGCGCGACATGTCCCAGTCCGCCGATTCCATAGATGGCGACCCACTCGCCTGGTTTGATATTCGCTACCTTCAGCGCCTTGTAAGTAGTCACACCGGCGCAAAGAATCGGAGCGGCATCCACATCGCTCAGCTCATCGGGAATGCGTGCCACATAGGCTGCCGGGGCGACGCAGTATTGCGCATAGGCTCCATCAGCCGAATAGCCCCCGTTCAATTGGTGCTGGCACAGGGTTTCCCAGCCCGTCAGGCAGTAATCGCATTCCCCGCACGCTGAGAACAGCCAGGGAATTCCTACGCGATCCCCTACTTTCAGCGAGGTCACTCCCTCACCCAGCTTTTCCACGACTCCTACTCCCTCATGCCCAGGAATGAGGGGCAGCTTCGGTTTGACGGGCCAGTCTCCTTGTGCGGCATGCAGATCGGTATGGCATACACCGCAGGTTTTGACACGCACCAGCACCTGACCATACCCTGCCTGAGGCACCTCCACCTCTTTTACCTCCAGCTTTTGTTGGAATCCGTTGACGACCGCTGCTTTCATTGCTTCTTCCTCCTCTTTTCAGATGTTTTTCGACTCTGCCAACTCTTTTTGCAATCCGTGTGCCAAGATGAAAACGCTTTTATTTCCTTCCTATCAGCTTCAAATATCGTTTCATCTGGCCGCAATGTTGGCTGAACGGGCCGAAAAAACGGCCGCTTTGCCGAGCTTTTGGCTGCGACAGGAAATCGGCTCTGTCCTGATGTATTACTAGGGAAGAGAGAAAGGAGGATGCCGCATGCAGATTTCTAAATTTATGACACCGGAAATCATTTTTGGGAACCAGTCCCTGGGGCAAATCGGCGAAAGCCTGCGCAGGCTGGGTGCGACCCGCGTCTTTCTCGTCAGCGACCCCGGAGTTGAAAACGCAGGCTGGATCGAGCAAATCATTCATTACCTTCGGCAGCAGAACCTCGACTATGTCCTGTGGACGCAAATTACAGCCAATCCGAAAGATTATGAAGTCCATGCCGGGGTAGCCGAGTACCGCTTGAAGGAGTGCAATGCCATCCTTGGCGTCGGCGGGGGCAGTGCGATCGATGCAGCAAAGGCCATCGCCCTGCTGGGGACCAATGAAGGCCATATCGTCGATTACGAAGGCGTCGATAAAATCAGCCACCCTTTGCCGCCCATGGTGATGGTCCCGACTACAGCCGGATCGGGCTCCGAAGTTTCGCAATTTTCCATCATTGTCGACAGCGCGAGAAAAGTGAAGATGGCGATCATCTCCAAGTCCCTGATTCCCGATATCGCGATCATCGATCCGCAAACCTTGATGACGAAGGACCAGCAGCTGACCGCCAATACAGGCATGGATGTGCTCACCCATGCGATCGAATCCTATGTCTCTCTTGCCGCCACCCCGCTGACGGAGGTGCATTCGCTGCAAGCCATGCGGCTGATCGCCAAGCATCTGCGTCCGTCTGTCGCGAGCTGCTACAACGAAGAGGCCAAGCATGCAATGGCCATGGCCAGCTTGCAAGCCGGCATCGCCTTCTCCAACGCCATTCTGGGAGCAGTACACGCCATGTCCCACCAGCTCGGCGGATTTCTCGACGCTCCCCACGGAGAAGTAAATGCGATCCTGCTTCCCTATGTCCTGGAATACAATTACTTAGCCGTACCTGAAAAATACCGGCACATCGCAGAATGTCTGGGGGAAAACACTTCCGGCTTAAGCTTGCGCGACTCTTCCCGCCTCGCATTAAAAGCTGTCAAAGACCTGGCGCGGGATCTGGACATTCCGGAGTCGCTCTCCGCGATCGGCCTGCAGCCCGACCAGATCGAATGGCTGAGCACGCATGCCCTTCAGGATGTCTGCATGGCCACCAATCCGCGCGACATGACTGTAAATGATGTTGCGGCCATTTTTCGGCAAGCCCTATAGGAGGACCCATATGTACAGGAAACAGGAGATCTTGGAGAAGCTGACTGGCATCCAATCCTCCCGGAAGAGCTACTATACCGAGCTGATTTATCTCGTGGAGGAGATGAAAAAGAAAAACAACCAGCTTGCCGTCATCAACCAGCTGACCCAAATTCAGATCAACGCCACCTGGCCCGAGACGAGTATCGCCATCGCAACACAGCTGCAGCTGATCCTTCCCTTTGAACATTTTGCTCTTTCCCTGCAGCAAGGAAGTGCTTTATCGACCTATCTTTCCCGCTGGAACGGAGGGGAATGGCAATGCCAGTCGTGGCAGCAATCGGCCTCGACCGATCTCGCGCAGGCTGCTCAACGATTGCATGCCTCGATCAGCGAGATCCTTCCCCAGCACCTGGCTACCTCTGTTCCCTTGCAAAATCTACGAAAACAAACCTTCGGATTCCTGACCATCCTTCACCGCGGAGGACAGGGGCTTTCCAAGGAAGAGAGCGAATTGTTTCAACTGACCGCTAGCCACGTCGGAGTTTGTGTAGAAAATATTCTGCTCTTCCAGGATCTCAGCGAGAAAGTAAAAATTGAGGCTCAACTGGTTCAGTCTGCGAAGATGGCAGCCATCGGCGAAATCGCTGCGGGCATCGCTCATGAGCTCAACAGTCCATTAACGGCCATCCTCGGCAATTCCCAGCTGCTCTTGCGTGAAATGGGTGCATGTGAAGCTGCTCCCTTGATGAACGACATCTATCGCTGCGGTGTCCGCTGCAAGAAGATCATTCAAAACCTGCTCACCTTTTCACGCCAGGAAGAGTATCAGTTCGAAGAGGTCTTCCTCGATGATGTGGTAGAAGACGCACTCGGATTGATCGGTTATCAGCTTACGGTGTCAGGCTTGGCCATCCAATTCGAGCAAGCACCAGCAAAGCTCTCCTTTTACGGGAGCCGCCATCAAATCGAGCAAATTGTGATCAATCTCTTGCTGAATGCCCGTGATGCCCTTGCTGGTCAAGAAGACGGGCGCATCACCATACGCACGTTTTACCAGAAGGACGAGGACCGCTCCTATGCGGGACTATCCGTCCACGACAATGGAATGGGCATTTTGCCAGAGCATCTCCCGCAAATCTTTCAGCCCTTTTTCTCTACCAAAGAACGCTCCAAAGGGACCGGGCTCGGCCTGTCCGTCAGTTTGGGCATCGCCGCTGCGCATGGAGGAAAGCTTTGGGCAGAAAGCGAAAGCAACGAGTACAGCCTATTCACCTTGTTGCTGCCACTGTCATCCGATGAGGAGGTTCATCATGGAGAAGAAACAGATCCTGATAGTCGATGACGAACACGAGGTTACTTCCTTCTTCACCTATTTTCTCAAGCAAAAAAACTGTGATGTCACGGTCGCCCATACGGGACAGGATGTGGAACGATTGCTGCAGAGCCATTCCGCAGGCTTTCATGCAGCCCTGCTTGATCTCAAGCTCCCCGATGCATCCGGTCTAGATCTGCTGCAGCGCATCAAGTCGGTCTATCCGGCTTGCGAAGTCCTGATCATGACAGGCTACAGCACGATCAAATCGGCGGTGACAGCGATCCAGCTTGGAGCCAAGGATTATCTGGAAAAACCGTTTGATGATCTCGACGGCCTGGAGCGAATCATCGATTCCGTGCTCGAGGCATCCGTCGACCAGGAGCATGATCTGGTCCAACAAGCTGCGTCGTACGGCATCGTGTTTACACCCGGCAGTCCCATGGCGAAGGTGGCTGCCATTGCCAAAAAACTGGCACCCAAGGCCATCCATGTGTTGATCGAGGGAGAAACGGGGACAGGAAAGGAATTAATGGCGCGTTTTCTTCATGGTGAAAGCTCGCGAGCCCACCACCCTTTCGTTGCTTTCAACTGCGGGGCTGTCCCCGAATCACTGCTGGAAAGTGAGCTCTTTGGCTACGAAAAAGGGGCTTTTACCGGGGCATTGAAAGCACGCAAAGGCTTTTTCGAGCTTGCCCATAACGGGACGCTATTCCTCGATGAGATCGGAGAAGCTCCGGCATCCATTCAGGTCAAGCTCTTGCGCACCCTGGAGAGCGGAGAATTCATTCGTGTCGGGGGCGAGCAGGTAACGCAGAGCAACATCCGCTTTATTTCTGCTACGAATCGGGATTTGGAGCACGAGGTGGAAATGAACCGGTTCCGCCGAGATTTGCTTTACCGTCTGGAAGGGATCAAGCTCGCGATTCCTCCGCTGCGGGAACGCGTGCAGGATATCCCTGCGATTGCCAAGGTCTTTTTGGAAAAAAGAGGGGGCTCCTCATGCGAAATCGATCGCGAGGCAGTGGAGGTTTTGCAGCAGTATGATTGGCCTGGCAATGTCAGACAGCTCATCAATGTTTTGAATCAAACACTGGCCCTTCACGAATGCCGGGTATTGCGCGCCGAGCATTTGCCGGCAAATGTGCGTGAAAAAGCTCGGGACCCACGCCCCTCCGCCTCTTTTGCATCAGAATTCTCCGAGCGCTTGGATCAGGAGTGCTCGAAATTCATCCAATCGGTTACCCACAATGTCAAATCGATTGATGAGCTCGATTTTGCCTATCTCACCAGCAGACTGAAACAGCTGGAGACAGAGCTCAGCAGAGCCATCATCGAAAAAGGACTCACCGAGACCAAGGGCGACCGGCAGCTTCTCAGCAAAAAGCTCAATATCACCAAGCGGACCATTCGGTATATCTTGCATGAAAAAACGTAACTCTCCTGACGCCAAAACGGATCAGAGCAGGTATAATAGGGAGCAAACATCCTGAATCATCAGACAAATCCATAGAAAGGGGCACCCTTTTTGTATTCACGTCTGCGCCAACTTCGCACTGACTTCTCTATTTCTGCTTTTATCGTCGGACTTATCGCCACAATGGTTTCCTATGCGGGTCCTCTCCTGATCGTCTTTCAGGCAGCAGAGGTCGTCAACTTGAGCCATGAGCTGGTTTCCTCCTGGATCTGGGCCATCTCCTTCGGGACGGGGCTGAGCGCGATCGTGCTGAGCATCTGGTTCAAGGCGCCGATCATTACCGCCTGGTCTACTCCGGGGCTGGTACTCCTGGTTGCAAGCTGGTCTGCCTACTCCTTTTCCGATGCGATAGGAGCCTTTGTGATTTCCGGGCTGGCCATTACCCTGCTTGGTTTTTCCGGTCTTTTTTCCAAAATCATGGCTTATGTACCGCAAGCGATCACGACAGCGATGCTGGCCGGAATCCTGCTCTCCTTCGGGGTTCAGGTATTCGTCTCGATACCGGATTTCCCAGCGCTTGCCATCGCGATGCTGATCAGTTATTTATGCGCCAAACGCTGGACGCCGCGCTACGCAGTCGTTATTGCGCTTCTCGTCGGAACAGCTGTGGCTCTTGGCTTTGACCGGATGCATTTTGACACGATTCAGGTGGAGCTGGTAAAACCGATTTTTACCATGCCCACGTTCTCTCTGGATGCCATAATCGGGTTGGGTGTTCCGCTGTTTATTGTGACGATGGCCTCGCAAAATGCTCCCGGCATGGGTGTATTGAAAGCGGACGGCTACGACACGCCCGCAAGCCCGCTGATCGCCACGACTGGATTGGCCTCGCTCCTGACGGCCCCCTTCGGCTCGCACGGCATCAACCTGGCAGCCATCACAGCAGCGATTTGCACCGGGAAGGAAGCGCATCCCGACCCGGGCAAGCGCTACATCGCCGGCATTTCCTCCGGCTTGTTTTACCTCTTGTTTGGCATGTTCGGGGCGACCATCGTTTCTGTCTTTTCCGCTTTTCCCAAGGAATTGACTGCCGTCATCGCCGGTTTGGCCCTCTTCGCTTCTCTTTCATCCAGCCTGACGTCAGCCATGAGCGTACCCTCAGAGCGGGAAAGCGCCTTGATTACGTTTCTCGTAACGATCTCCGGGATCTCGATTGGCGGCATTGGAGCGGCCTTCTGGGGCCTCGTCGCCGGGGTACTGACCAACCTGATTCTCAATGGAGATGTGCGCCGTATTGTGAAGAAAAGCAAGAAACAGGATATCGACGTCTCGGGTTGAAAGACGCTTATTTACCTGACACACCGCCGGAGACCAGAAATGCCATAACCTCCGTGCTGTCGGCGTCGAGCAAGGTTACCTGTTCGGCGGGGAAGATCAACAGATTGCCCGCAAAGTTGTACGATTGCGGCAGATAAACAGCTACGTGATCGGAAAGTCCAAACGATTCCAGATCTTCTTTGGTAATAAAGCCAATAGCTTTCGGAAAACCGTCTTTGGTCAATGTGACGAGGACGGGCTTGTCAAAGCTCTTTTTCTCTCCGACAAAAGCGCTGATCAAGTCCTTGATCGACGTGTAGATCAGCTTGATAAACGGCATTTTTTCAAACAGGCGGGATATCAACGACATAAGCCCCTGCGTGAGCACATTGGAGGCCAAAAATCCGATGATGAAGATCCCTGCCAAGGTCAGGAGAAAACCCACTCCCGGAATGGGCAGATTCAGCCAGCTGTCCACGATGACAAAGATTTTATAGAGGATATAGACGGTCACAGCCAGGGGGATCACATACAGAAGTCCTTCTAAAAAATAGCGGAAGATGCGTTTCATTCGTCCAGCTCCTTTCTCTCTCGTTCCATTGAATATTCTACCTGATCCCTCCCCCATCTGCTATGATGTAGAAAAAAACGAAAGTAGGGAGAATGATGCAAACATTCGTCAGCCCGCAGTGGCTCCACGACCATCTCGACGATGAGCACATCGTCATCGTCGATTGCCGATTCGTCCTCACGGATGCGGAAGCCGGAGAAAAGGCATATCAGGAGGATCACATTCCCGGGGCCCTTTACTTTCATCTAAGCCGCGATCTGTCTGGTGAAAAAAAGGAGCACGGAGGCCGTCACCCTCTGCCGGAAATCGACGATCTGGTCTCGCTCTTTTCGCAGGCCGGGATCGATCAGAGCAAAACCGTCATCGCCTATGACGACCAGGATATGGCGTATGCGGGCCGCTTATGGTGGCTCTTGCGCTACCTCGGGCATGACAACACCTCTGTACTTGAAGGGGGTTACTCTGCCTGGAAAAAGGCTGGCTTTGCTGTAATGGCTGAATTGCCTTCTCCTGTCCCAAGCGCCTTCGTCCCGGCTGTGAGACCCGATATGCTTGTCGATGTCCAAGGGGTGCGGGAGCGTAGCCCAGAAACGGTGCTGCTCGACTCCCGCGCAGGCGAACGGTACCGCGGAGAGGTGGAGCCGCTCGATCCCAAGGCCGGCCATATCCCCGGTGCTCTGAACTTCTTTTACAAGGACAACCTCACCTCTGAACAAACCTTGCTGACAAAAGAAAAGCTGGACGAACGGATTGCCCCTTTTGCTGATAAAGAGATCATCGTCTACTGCGGATCTGGTGTAACGGCCTGTTCCAATCTGCTCGCCCTGCACGCTGCGGGAAGACCGGATGCCAAGCTGTATGCCGGAAGCTGGAGCGATTGGGTGAGCTACCCTGATAATCCGGTTGCGACAGGAGACGAGTAAGAATCGATAGGACGTTTCATAAGCAGGTTTGCGGGCAGTGACAGGTTGCCGTTTGGTGGCGTGTCACTTTCGCCTTAGAATTAAAGCCCCCTGAGAGGATACGATGACTATGAAAATTACATTCCGTTAGGTCCGAGACCCGCCGACATACTCTATACACTCCACAATTAAGACTACGCATGCATATAGGAGGATGAGTATGGATATTGTGATTCGGGAGTTCGCGGTTGGAGATAAAATGAACGGCAACGATATAGATGACAGTTTTACTGTCGATTCCACCATCGTCCTGTCCCTGTCGGGTCGACAAATTAGATATACGGTGAAAGAATGTCCTCGCTATACGAAACGTTATTCGGACGAACAGTTTGAAGAGGCATCGGACGAAGACTATTCCGAATACATCGATAACCCGAATCAAATCGTGTACTTGGCCTGCGCCGAGAATCAAGTCGTAGGCCGAATAGTATTAAAGCGGAACTGGAACAAATATGCTTATGTAGAGGACATAGCAGTTGACAAAAAATATAGAAGACATGGTGTAGGTCGTAAACTGATCGAACAGGCTAAGCGGTGGGCGATAAACGGCGGAATGCCCGGAATCATGTTGGAGACGCAAAGCAATAACGTGAGTGCATGCAAATTTTACGAAAGCTGTGGCTTCGTAATTGGCGGGTTTGATCTTCACCTGTATCAGGGTATTCATAAACACAGTGATGAAATTGCAATTTTTTGGTATTTGATTTTTGATGAGCATCAGTAGCTCATAACCGAGATGTCTTTGCAAGTCCTAACGGAGAAATTGACTGGCATGATGCTAATGACGAGAATATCGCGTTGCCCAAGTTCATAAATCCGCAAAAACCTGCCTTTGGCGCTAAGCTTGGGGTGGGTTTTTTTCTTTTTCTGATTTCCATATTTTCCTTAAAGAACAGCTAGAGATGGAGGGAATTGGGTTTCACAAAAACTGTTATATACAATTTATGTTTTGTGTTTCATATGATTTTACACAATAAAATAAAGGTAATTTGACAAATATAGAAATCTGTATTATATTAATCACTATTCCTGTTACATTCTATGCTTCACCTATCGTCCATCCATACAAGCAGGATTGGGGAGGAGATTTGTATGTCAAACCATTCACCGATTATTCCACCACAACATGACAGCGGCATTCACTATTATCAAACCTATGACGAAAGCCTGGCTCTTTGGCCCGTCGATTACGAAACCTTCTACGTATCTACCCGCTTCGGTCAAACACATGTGATTGCAAGCGGTCCAAAGGATGCCCCTCCGCTCGTATTGCTGCATGGCGCACTGTTCAGCTCTACCATGTGGTATCCCAATATCGCCGACTGGAGTGCCCAATACCGAACCTATGCAATCGACATCATCGGTGATAAGAACAAAAGCATTCCTACTGATTTACACGGTACAAGAGCGGGTTACGCCGACTGGCTTCTTGACGTGTTTGACAACCTCGGGATCGAAAAGACGCACATGATCGGACTTTCGCTTGGTGGACTTCACACCATGAATTTTCTTTTACGTGCGCCGGAAAGAGTAGAAAGCGCCATCATCCTGAGTCCTGCTGAAACGTTCCAACCCTTTTATCAAGATTTTTATACATACGCCTTTGGTCTTGTACAGCCTAACGGAGTTGAGAATTTTATAAAGTGGATGATGGGTGATCGTAATGGCTTACACCCGATTTTTGCAAAACAGTATCATGCGGCAGTCATGTGGAACGATGAAGCAAGGAGTGTAAAGCCTCAAGCTGACGGATTTCCGTATGTTTTCACTGACGACGAGTTACAATCAGTACAAGTTCCCGTTCTGTTGTTGTTGGGAGAGCACGAGGTCATGTATGACCCGCAATCAGCCTTACTTCGCGCTTCTGCTTTGGTCCCCGGGATTGAAGCCGAAATCGTGAAAAATGCCGGCCACGTTGTATCGATGGAACAGCCAGAATACGTTAACCAACGTGTATTGCGTTTTTTAGCTAAATGAATTCGTTTGCTCAATAGGAAAAGGCTATGATGGAATGCCTGCTGGCACTCGCATCATAGCCTTTTTCAACTCAAGCATAACTTCGTGGAATTTCTCCGTCTCTTCAAAATGCGGGAAATGGGCAGATTCTTCAAACCAGATAAATTGCTTCTCTGGCGCCTTCAGTTTTTCATAGTAGCTGTATGCCACAGCGGAGGGTGTCATGTAGTCATGTCTGCCCATGCAAAACATGACGGGGACCGCCAATTCCGGAACGGTATCCGCAAGCTTTACATTCCTGGTCTGCGGCAGGATTGCGTGGCGGGAAAAAGAATCCCCCAAGACAAGCCGTATTCCATCCATCCAGGAGTACTCGGGGGCCAGCAAGATTCCTTCGATCATGTCTGCGTATGTATCACTCCCCCGCTCGGAACCGCCAAAGGCCATGACCCACTTCCGCTCCAGTGTCGCATCCTCTCGCGGATTCTGGTAAGGAGGAGCGCCAATTGCCTCCAGTTCGCGGACCGCTTCTATGAGATTTCGACGCTTTGCTTCCTCAAGCACGTACCGATAGGAAATCAACTCTCCCTGCGGCGAGTCTGCCACTTGTCCGACACCGATATACGCGTAATAGTGTTCGGGATATTTTTGGACGGTCCAGGTCGCGAGAAGACTCCCCCACGAATGCCCTACAATGAAGATTTTGGGCTGCTGGAACCTCTCTTTCAAATATTCCGTCAACTGGCGCGTATCTTCGATGAGGGTGTCGAGCTTCATATCCTCTTCTGTCAGATTCCAGTGATAGGATTTCCCGGCGCCGCGCTGGTCCCAATTCACGACGACAAAGTCGTTTTCCAGCTCGCTTTGGTAACGGCGCGCATAGGCGATTTGCGGATAGCCAGGACCGCCATGCAGAAAAAGCACGACCGGATTGCTGCGATCTTTTCCGCGAATCAGGATCGACTGCTTGACTCCCCCAAGCTCGACCTCCTCCAAGCTCGCAACGCTGTTTGGCAACACTGCCCCATGCTCATCTTTCAGGGAAGGAGTCCAGGTCGGGAAGAGCAAAAAAAGGAGCAGCAATCCCAGAGCAATCACTGTATTTCGTATTTTCTTGTGTTTCGAACCCGTCTTTGTTTTTCTCATATTGCCATTATATTGATGACGTTCTGCTGACACAAGAGAAGGCATGACGATACCGAATTACCGAACGACTCCGCTCACCAGCCAACGATGCACGCCTCCCAGCAGACAGACCGTAGCCGTGACGAGAAATGCGATGAAATGGGCGTGGTGCCAGTTGCTGAGCAGGCCTGCCACAATCGGGCTGATGACTGCTCCAAGGGAAAGCACCGCCGAGTAGACGCTAAAGACACTTCCGTACAGCTCCCTGGGCGAATAGACGGTGAGTATCGTCGCCAAGGCGGGGAAAAGCACGCCGAAGCAGCCGCCCATCAGGAACATCATCACCTGAATCGGGACAGGCGCCCCGATCGCCAGGATATAGAGCAGAAGACTCAGTACGGCGAACGATGCAAAGATCCGGTTCTCCACCGAGATTTTCAAAAGCCAGAACTGGCTGAGGATCGCAAGCGTCCCAAGCCCCTTCAAACTAAAGAGAATTCCAGTCACAGCCGGAGACAATCCCTGCCGCTGAATCAGCAACGGAACCTCGTAAATGATGGTTCCTTGTGCGTACAGCACAGCAAATCCGCCCAAAAAAGCAGGGTACAGCATCTTGTTTTCAAATACGCCGATCAAGCCCTTATTCCCGGTCACCTGGGTCTTCAGTTGGGTGCCTGGCATGACATCGACACGTTTGGGCAGGACGAGCCAGGCAAACACCCCGACGGCGATCATCAGGTAGCCAAGCAGCACAAAGGATTGCCCATAGCCAAATTGAACCGCCAAAAAGCTGCCGACCGCCGGCGAAACGATTCCTGCCGAGGTGAGCACCAGGCCTTTTTGTCCCATCAACTGCCCCTGCTCCAGCTCCGTCCGTCCCGTCTCTCCGAGCATGGCGGAACAAGCAGGCGAGACAAACGCCATCAAAAACCCCAGCATCAGACGAAAGGCAAAAAACCCTTCGGTGTTCTTGACCACTCCCTGGCCAATCAGCATGAAGCCAGCCAGAATCAGGCCGCCAGCGATAAACCACTTCTTCGGAAAGCGGTCCAAAAAGGGACCTGCAATCAGATTCCCCGTCAAGTTGCTGACTGCGTACGCCCCCAGAACAAAACCGATTACTGCGGCAGATACCCCCAGCAGATTCAAATACGGCGCTAGCAGCGGCGTTTGGGCATGCATGTCAAAGGCGACGACAAATAACACGACAAACAGGAGAACCCGCATGGTATCCCCCTCCTCTCTCCTGTCGACCAAGCTTTGTCCCAGTATATGAGGAGAGTCGTCCAAGTAGGATTAAAATAGAAAGAACCCTGTGCAAATGCACAAGGCTCTCATTGTCGACCATCTTTAGTTGTGCAGGGCCTTCAAGCCCAGCGAGCTTTCATGGAACTTGACATTGGAATATTTCTCCGTAGCCACCCGGAGTTGGTACTCGCTTTCAAACAGCATGACAGGACGGCCATAGCGGTCTGTCACCGTCTTGTTTTTCAGTGCATCCAGCGCCGCTTTTTCCCCTTCGAGCCAGCGGGCAATCTGGTACGGCATGCGAGTAAGCATGATGTCCACGCCATACTCCGCCTTCAGCCGATACTCCAGCACCTCGAACTGCAGCACGCCGACCACCCCGAGGATCAGCTCCTCCATCGGATACGTGCGGAACAGCTGGACGGTCCCTTCTTCGGTCAACTGCATGATGCCTTTTTGGAACTGCTTGTGCTTCATCGCGTCCTTCACCATCACCTTGGAGAAGAACTCCGGGGAGAAATGCGGCATTTCTTCATACTCGAAGGATTGCCCGACGCTCAAGGTATCGCCAATCTGGAAAATGCCTGGATCAAACAGACCGATCACATCTCCAGCATACGATTCATCGACGATCTCCCGGTCCTGCGCCATGAATTGCACAGGCTGAGCGAGTTTGATATCTTTGCCGAGACGCACGTGCTTGACACTCATGCCACGTTCAAACTTGCCGGAGCAGATTCGCAAAAACGCGATCCGGTCACGGTGAGCCGGGTTCATATTGGCCTGGATTTTGAAGATAAATCCGGAGAAGAAATTGGCGTACGGATCGATCAGGCCCATATTGCTCTTCTTCGGAGACGGCGGCGGCGCCATTTGCAAAAAGTTGTCCAGGAACGTCTGCACGCCGAAGTTGTTGATCGCACTGCCGAAAAAGACAGGCGTCAGCTCTCCCTTGTTGATCAGCTCCATATCGAACTCGTCACCCGCTACGTCCAATAGCGAGATTTCATCCTGCAATTGCTGCCAAAGCTCCTGTCCGACGCGCTCGCCGATCAACGGGTCTTCTGCGCCCTCTACAGGGAAGAAAGAAATCTCTTCATGCTGGGTGTCTGTCTGATACAGCTCCACCCGCGATTTTTTACGATCAAATACGCCGCTAAAATAATTGCCCATCCCAATCGGCCAGTTCATCGGATAGGAGCGAATCCCCAAGACGCGCTCAATCTCCTCCAACAGTTCGAACGGATCTTTCCCGTGGCGGTCCAGCTTGTTGACAAAGGTGAAAATTGGAATGCCGCGCATCCGGCAAACCTTGAACAGCTTGATCGTCTGCGCCTCCACGCCTTTGGCTACGTCGATGATCATGACGGCGGCGTCAGCTGCGGTCAAAGTCCGGTACGTATCCTCACTGAAGTCCTGGTGACCAGGCGTATCCAGAATGTTGATATGATGTCCCTTGTATTCAAAATCCATAGCACTGGACGTGACGGAGATTCCACGCTTTTTCTCGATTTCCATCCAGTCGGATGTGGCATGCTTGGAGTTTTTACGTCCCTTTACCACGCCGGCTTCGCGAATCGCTCCACCGTAGTAGAGGAGTTTTTCCGTCATGGTCGTCTTGCCCGCGTCCGGGTGGGAAATAATAGCAAAGGTGCGCCGTTTTGCAATCTCATTTTCCCATAGTGGATTGGTTTGACTCATCTTCATTCTCCTGTCGTATTCATTCGTTTTCATAGCCACATTTTATTCCCTTACCGATTATACCGACAAATCCTCCGTGCATCCACCTAGTAATTTTTTTACAACACGCCTATAATGTTAGAAGTAAAAATTTTTTGAACGCAAGCCGATCCAGTTGTTGGATCGAAGCTGCTCTGAGGAGGGAACTCATGTCTACCAACTTGGAAACACGTGTGAAGGATTTTCGCAATTTCGTCAAGAAAATAGCCAGTTACAATCAGGCGTTGGCTGTTCTGCATTGGGATATGCGAACCCAGGCTCCCCGCAAAGGAATGGATGCCCGCTCGGAAGTGATTGGCGCCCTTTCGGCAGAGCAATTCAAATTGGCGACCTCCAAGGAGATGGGAGCCTTTCTTGAAGAGTTGACAGACAGCGCTACTCTCGATTCTCTAGACCCGATCACGCAAAAGAGCGTCTTGGAATGCAAAAAAGAATATGACCGCAACAAGCAGATCCCGGCGGAAACCTATCAGGAGTTCGTGGTACTCACTTCACAAGCCGAGACCGTCTGGGAGGAAGCTCGCGAAAAAAATGACTTCGCCATGTTCCAGCCTTATCTGGAGAAAATCGTCGCCTTCCAGCTCAAGTTTATCGAGTACTGGGGCACGGATGGCAAGAACAAGTACAACACCCTGCTGGACTTGTATGAGCCTGGCATGACAGTTGACCAGCTCGACAGCATCTTCGCCACATTGCGCGAAAAGACTGTCGAGCTGGTAGCCGCTATCGCCGAGTCGCCAAACAAACCGGATACCTCGTTCCTTACCAAGTACTTCCCTGCTGGAGAACAAGAGGCGTTCAGCCGCTTTGTGCTGGAACGCATCGGGTATGACTTCCAGGCCGGACGGATGGATCGAAGTGTTCATCCATTCTGTACTTCATTCAATCCCGGAGATGTGCGCATTACCACCCGTTTTGACGAGCATGACTTCAACAATGCCCTGTTCAGCTGCATTCACGAAGCAGGCCATGCGATGTATGAGCAAAATATCGATCCGGCACTCCTGTTCACGCCGTTGTGCGACGGAACCTCGATGGGCATTCACGAATCGCAATCCCGTTACTGGGAAAATATGGTTGGTCGCAGTCTGCCGTTCTGGAAGGGCATGCACGGCGAATTGCAAAAAGCCTTCCCGACCCAATTTGCCGATGTCAGCGTAGAGAGCTTTTACCGCGCGATCAATCAGGTGACGCCTTCGTTCATTCGCACCGAATCCGATGAAGTGACCTACAATCTGCATGTGATGATCCGCTATGAGATTGAAAAGGGCTTGATCAACGGAACCATTCAAGTAGCCGATCTGCCGCGGATTTGGAACGAAAAAATGGAAGAATACCTGGGTGTGGTCCCTCCTACTGACACCTTGGGCGTGCTGCAAGACGTTCACTGGGCGGGCGGCAGCTTTGGCTACTTCCCTACCTATTCTCTCGGCAATGTCTATGCTGCTCAGTTTGCCCATGTGATGCAGCAGGAAATCAACGGCTACGAAGAGCTCATCGAAAAAGGAGATTTTGCTCCAATCCGTGAATGGCTGAAAGAGAAGATCCATCAATACGGCAAAATGAAAAGCCCGCGCGAGCTGGTAGAGGCTATCACTGGCGAAGGCACCAACGCCACGTATCTGATGGATTATCTAGTGAAAAAATACACGGCGATCTACAAGCTGTAACATGACCTGCATTGATTTTACCGAGCGGTGGCTGCCGACCTATATCCGGCGTGATCTCACAGTGCTTTTTTGCGGGATCAACCCTGGGCGCGTCTCCGCCACCGCAGGGTATCATTACGCCAATCCTGCCAACCTGTTTTGGCGCGGCTTGCATCAGGGCGGTCTGACTCCGCGCCAGCTTGCGCCTGTAGAGACGGCAATGCTGCTCGATTACAACTACGGCATCACGGATCTGGTCTCACGCCCGACCCTCTCCTCTGTCGACCTGCGCGAAGAGGATTTTGCGCTAGGCTCAGAGCAATTCGTCGCGATGGTCCAAACCTATCGTCCCCGCGTCATTTGCTTTAACGGCATTACCGCCTTTCGTCAGGCCAGTGGACAAAAAAAGGGATCGGTTACTCTCGGATTACAGCCCGAGCGGTATTTTGCCACTGAGGATTGGGCGGGCAGTTATGTCTTTGTCATTCCTTCCACGAGCGGTGCCAACGCCTCCTTCACCCGTGAAGAGCGACTGGCTATGTTCGGTGAGCTAAGCCAGTTTTTGAAAGAAAAAAACTGGCATCCGCTTCATCCGCCACAACAAGCGTAACCAACCGAAAAAGGTCCTGTCGCACGAACGCTAGGAGAGCAGTTCTGTGGACGGACCTTTTTTCTATGCCTGACGTTTTTTCACCCTTGAACGGGCACCTTCAAAAGCTCGCTCTGCTGGCGTGTGTACTGGATCAGCTCTGCCGCCATCGCATAGTAGTTGAACGGCGTAATCAGGTAGATTCCCCGGAAGTAGCGGATTGCGGTATCGACCAGCTCCTTGGCTATTTTGATCCCTTCCTGGCGCGCTTCCTCGCCTTGCACCCGTTTCATCCGCTCCAATGCTTCAGCCGACAGCTTGATTCCCGGCACCTCGTTATGCAGGAACTCCGCATTGCGCTGACTGGTCAGCGGCATGATCCCGATAAAGACAGGAACGCCGATGTGCTTCGTCGCTTCGTAGACCAGCTTGATGGATTCCGCATCGTAGACGGGCTGCGTCATGATGTAATCTGCCCCCGCCTCGACTTTCTTCTCCAGGCGTGCGATCGCGGCATCGATCTGCCGGACATTGGGGTTAAAAGCAGCGCCTACGATAAACTGTGCTTTCTGCTTCAACGGTCTGCCTGAAAACGAGATCCCCTCGTTCAATTGCTTCACCATCCGAATCAAATCGAAGGAGGTGACATCAAAAACAGAGCTTGCCCCAGGCAAATCGCCAAAGCGGGACGGATCTCCGGTGATGACGAGAATCTGGTCAATCCCCAGAGCATGCAGCCCCATCAGATGGGATTGCTGTCCGATCAAATTGCGGTCGCGGCAAGCCAAGTGCAGCAAGGGATCAAGTCCGTACCTGCTTTTCATCAAGGCACCCAGTGCCATGTTGCTCATCCGAACGGTAGCCAACGAATTATCAGCCAATGTAATCGCATCGGCCCCCGCCTTGTGCAGTTCACAGCATCCTTCCAGGAATGATTCGGCATCGAGGTCGCGAGGAGGATCAAATTCGACGATAATCGTGGTGCCGTTTTTTACTTTCTCGACGATGCTGGGTCGATCCTGATCACGGATGCTCGTTACTGTGACCTGCGGACGCTCGCCCGGCACGATTGTGGGATTGACGCGCTCCTTCGGTTCCAGAGCAACGAGGGCATCGGCCATGGCCCGGACGTGTTCGGGCGTGGTGCCACAGCAGCCTCCGATCAGCCGGACCCCTTGCTCCCGCAGACGAAGGGCGCTTTCAGCAAAATAGTCTGCCGTAGACTTGTACGCGTACTCCCCGTCTGTAAGGCCTAGGCGTCCCGCATTGGGGAACGCGGATAATACAGCTCCCTTGGGGGCTTGCACTTGTTCAAAAGAACGCAGGATTTCCGCCGGACCCAGGCGACAGTTGAGACCGATCACATCGGCACCGGCTGTTTCCAAGCGGGCGAAAGCATCTGTCAAGGAATAGCCGTCTCGCGTCCGCCCTACCTCGAGCGTGGCAAGCTGCGTAATCAACGGTATGTTCGTTAACGGACGAATCACATCGATGGCGAGCAGCAGCTCCTCCAGATCCAGGAACGTCTCCAGAAGCAGCGCGTCCACTCCGGCGTGGAGCAAAGCGATCGCCTGCTCCTCGTATTGATCCCGGTACTCATCCCATACCTTTTTTCGCACCCGTCCCGCCAGGATGGAACCGATACTCCCCGCTACATACGCTTCACCCTGCGCTGCCTCACGCGCCAGACTCACGGCCTGCCGATTGATGCGCGTCACGCGATGCTCCATTCCGTAGCGTGCCAACGCATCGCGATTCGCCGCGAACGTATTGGTCTCAAGCAAACGCGCTCCCGCCTGGCAGTAAGAATTGTGTACTTCCAGCACCAGTTTCGGATTGGAGATACATAATTCTTCAAAGCTGATTCCGACGGGGACGCCCAGTCTGTGCAACTGGGTCGCCATCGCTCCGTCCCCAACCAACAGATGCTGCTGGAGGTATTCGCGTAAATCTAGTTTGGTGGCCGTCAACCTGATCCCTTCTCTCCTCTGTCATCTCTTTAATTAGACATCAAACACAGATGGGCCTGCGTTAAAATAGCGTGCTTCCGGATGGGCGAACACCATGGCGGAAACAGACGCTTCCGGCTCCATCATAAAGCCTTCTGTCAGCTGGACACCAATCTGTTCCGGCTTCAACAGTCGGAACAACTGCGCCTGATCCTCCAGACTCGGGCATGCCGGATAGCCGAAGGAAACACGGATTCCCTGGTAGCGGGCTCCAAAACGCTCCAGCATGGTCATCTCCGCCGGATCAGGGATTCCCCAGCTATCGCGCATGATGTGATGGATACGCTCAGCAAAGGCTTCCGCCAGTTCCAGCGCCAACGCCTGCAAGACGTGGGAGCGCAGATAATCGCCCCGTTCTTTCAACGCGCTCGATTGCTCCGAGATGCCCCCGCCTGCAGTCACTGTCAGGAAACCGACGTAGTCCATCTCCTTGCTCTCGACCGGACGCAGGAAGTCGGACAGGCATAGATGCGGTTCTTCCTGTTGACGCGGGAAGGTGAAGCGTTCCAGCACCTTGCTGTGATCTTTCGGGTCATAGACGAGGATGTCGTCTCCCTGGGCTTGGGCCGGAAAAAACTGGTAGATGCCGTGAGCGGTGATATTCCCCTTCTCTTTGGCTTCTGCGAGCAATTCTTCGACCAGACCGTATAGTTGCAACACTTTTTCGTCACCGGATTCGATCAGCTTGTCGACGTTGCCCCGCACGCCCAGATGTTTGCCGAGAAGCATGCGCAGGTTCAGATACGGCTGCAGGTGGCTGATCGGATAGGAGCGCAGGACATGCGGCTGGCAATCAGGCGGGATGTGGATAGGCACGGTTCGGCTGACGGCAGATCGAGCCGGAAGCTTCGCTTTCTTTTCCTCCACGGCAGGTTCACTCGTGCTTAGCGCCTCCTGAAGCTGCTGCTGTTCCTCTACGAGACGCTGCCGCTCCTGCGGATTCTGCAGGCGATTGACCAGATCCAGTCCGTCCATGGCATCTTTGGCGTAAAGCACGATTCCGCGATACTCCGGGGCGATCCGATTGGAGGTGAACTTGCGCGTCAGGGCTGCCCCTCCCACCATCATCGGCACATCGATCCCTGCATCGCGCAAGTCTTGTGCCGTAATCACCATCTGCTGCGCCGATTTTACCAGGAGCCCTGACAAGCCAATGGCGTCCGGCTTCTGCTCCCGGCAGGCTGCGATCAATTGCTCGGGCGGCACCTTGATTCCCAGGTTGACGACTTCATAGCCATTGTTGGAGAGGATTATTTCTACCAGGTTTTTCCCGATGTCATGCACATCCCCTTTGACCGTAGCCAGCAGAATCTTCCCTTTGGCCGCCGAGTCGGCCTTTTCCATGAACGGCTCCAGGAAAGAGACCGACGCCTTCATGACTTCGGCGCTTTGCAATACTTCTGCCACGATCAACTGATTGGCGTTGAACAGTCTCCCTACCTCTTCCATTCCTTTCATCAGCGGTCCATTGATGATGTCGAGCGGCGCGTACTTCTCCAGCGCCAGCTTGAGATCCTCGATCAATCCGTCCTTCGAGCCTTCGACGACATAGCGGGCGAGACGTTCCTCCAGCGTCAAGGTAGATACCTCCACCTTTACTTCCTTCTTTTTCTGCCGGTAAAACTCCGTGAAAGCAGCCAAGGTCTCGTCATTGGTATGAAACAGCAGGTCCTCTGCCAGCTTTCTTTCCTCTTCCGGAATGCTGGCGTAGCGCTCCAGCTTTTCCGTGTTGACGATGGCGTAGTCCAGTCCCGCAAGTGTCGTATGGTAGAGGAACACCGCATTCAGCACCTCTCGTCCCGCTGCAGGCAATCCAAACGAGACGTTGCTCACACCCAAGATCGTCTTGCACGCGGGCATGGCCTGCTTGATCAGCCTGATGCCTTCCACGGTCTCTTTTGCCGACCCGATGTACTGTTCGTCCCCTGTTCCGACCGGGAATACCAACGGATCGAAAATGATATCCTCCGGCTTTACCCCAAATTGGTTCACCAGCAGATCGTAGGAGCGCTTCGCGACCTCCAGCTTCTTCTCCCGCGTCACCGCCATTCCAGCTTCTTCAATCGTTCCTACTACGACAGCGGCTCCGTACTGACGGATCAGCGGCGCTACCTCTTCAAAGCGCTTCAGCCCGTCCTCCAGATTGATCGAGTTGAGGATCGCTTTTCCTTGGGAATAGCGCAGTCCCAGCTCCATCACCTGTACATCCGTAGAGTCGATCATCAGCGGAGCCTTCACCTTTTTGCAGACGAATTGCAGGAACTTCTCCATATCGGCGTATTCATCCCGGTCCGGGTCGGCCAGGCATATATCGATGATCTGCGCTCCCCGCTTCACCTGTGCGCGGGCGATGTCTGACGCTTCCTCGTACTGCCCTTGCGCGATCAATTCCCGAAATTTTCGCGAGCCGATCACATTGGTACGCTCTCCGACCAGCAAGGGACGGTTATCGTCTTCCACATAGACAACCTCGATACCGGATACAGCGCTTACGGACTTCCCTGGATTCACGCGCGGCTTCAAGTCCTTCAACTCCTCTGCCATCGCCTGGATATGCTCCGGCGTGGTTCCGCAGCACCCGCCTGCTACGTTGAGCCAGCCCTGCTCGGCAAATGCCCGCATTTTGGCAGCAAGTCCTTGCGGCGTCTCGTGGTAGTGGCCGTTTTCATCCGGCAATCCGGCATTGGGATAACAGCTTACTCCGCAATTCGCCAGACCGGACAAGGTCCGCAGATGATCGCGCATGAATTCCGGACCTGTGGCACAGTTGAGGCCAACAGAGACAGGCTGCAGATGCTCCAGTGAAAAGTAGAAAGCTTCGATGTTTTGCCCAGCCAGCGTCGTCCCCATCGGCTCGATCGTACCGGAGATCATCACCGGCACCTCGATCCCGGTCTCTGCAAAAGCTTTGCGAATCCCGATTCCGCCTGCCTTGACGTTGAGGGTGTCCTGGGACGTCTCCAGCAGCAAGACATCCACTCCCCCGAGCAGCAATCCTTTTGCCTGGCGGTAGTAAGACTCGACCAGTTCGTCAAACGTCACTCCTCCGGTGAGCGAGAGTGTCTTGGTTGTAGGTCCCATGGAGCCTGCGACATAGCGCGGCCATTCCGGTGTGGAATAGCGATCAACCGCTTGCTTCGCCAATTGAGCCGCAGCGATGTTGATCTCCATATCCTTGTCTGCGACGTCGTATTCGGCGAGGACTACAGATGTGGCTCCGAACGTATTGGTCTCGACGATGTCGGCGCCCGCTTCCAGATATTTCTCATGGATGCCTCGGATGACATCGGGTCTGGTCAGATTAAGCAACTCATTACAGCCGTCGTATTCCTCCCCGCCAAAGTCTTCTGCTGTCAGATTCGCCTGTTGCAGCATGGTCCCCATGGCACCGTCCAGGATCAAAATTTTCCGGGTAAGCTGTTCTCGAAAAGTAGGTTTCATCGGCTTGCTCCTTTTCTCTCCATCGCTCTCGTTATTGGGCATTAAAAAATCCTCTTCTTGTGAAAGAAGAGGATTTGTCCGCGGATACAGATACGCCTGAACCATCCTCTTATCTTTCAAAGCAAAGCGCTTTGCTGGAATTGGCACCGAATTTTATTCCGGTTGCCGAGGCTTCATCGGGCCAGTCCCTCTGCCTCTCTGGATAAGAGTTGTACAGCTATTCAAGTTTTTGGAATTTTACAAGACATTTGCAAGTATCTTAACACCCCCTCGTTGGAGAGTCAATTGAGAATTTGTCTATTTTTCTGATGTATGCTGTGTACGAGCCCAAATTTATTACATTCTAGACATTCGCCCACGCCAATCTACACGTTCGTGTATAGACTACAGCATAAAGGAAAGGAGGGGAAACAAACATGAGTACTTCATTTTGCGGCAACGGGTTCTTCGGAGAAACCTTTGCAATCGTGCTCGTACTGTTTATCCTATTGGTAATCGTTGGGTGTTCTTGCGACGATTAGGATCAGCATTTCACCCATATGAGAAAGGTCCTGGAGAAATCCCGGGCTTTTTTCGCGTTATCCATGTTGACATGCCTGGCGCTGATTCTGTCCCGGTCGATTGTCAGTCCGCCGCTGTTTTGCTATCATGGGGAACGAAGTCCAACAAAGGAGCGAAACGCCGTGGAAACACTTCTCCCCCGCGACAAGGACGAATTTCTCGATTGCCTGGAAACCGTCAAGGTGCTGGAGCAAAGCGAATTTGAGACATACAGTATTGTCAAACATACCGAAACACAGGAGCATTATCTGCGCTATTTTCTCGTCCATATCAAATGGATGGAAGGAGGGCAGCGCGATGAATACGATCACTTCCTGCCGATCGATTCCGACGATGTCTTAGGCTTTCTGTTCGGCGAGCAGCCGTTTCATTTTCCGGACAACTGGCGCCGGCCGTATCTGCGAAGCGGTAACGACAATCGGCTGATCCCGTTCGATCCAACCGAAAATTACGGCCTGGAAGAAGAAGCGAAAGCAGAGCTTGCCATGCGGGCTGAATTGGAGCATTTCAAACAGCAAATGCTAAACGCAGAGAACCTGAGTGCCGAGGAACGCGAGAATTTGACGCGAGCCTATTTTGCGAAGCTCGATGAAATTTTGAAAAAGCCGGAAGAGTAAGTTGCAACTCCCCCCTTCATTGGCTATAATGCTGGAAGAATGTATAATCGTGGATGAGGAGAGTACTCCATGTGAGATGCTGTAGCGAGTCGGGGATGGTGAAAGCCCGATGCGGACCATGAGAGGAAGCGCCCCTCGGAGATGCTGCCTGAACGTCTGCCATTTGTCCGGCAGATTGCGTAGGGTTTAGCCGGGACTGCCCGTTATTGCAGATCAAGCGGTCCTTGCCTCAAGAAGACATTGGGCAGGGACAACAAGAGTGGCACCGCGGGAGCACAACCTCTCGTCTCTTTTTTCAGGAGACGCAGGGGTTTTTTCTATTTGGCGGAAGATCACCGAATTTGGAAAGGAGCAAAAAAACAGATGAGCTACAAACATCAAGTTGCGGAGATGATCGCCTCCGCATTGGTCCACATGGGCGTGGATAGTCTGAACAAAGAACAGGTGTACGGCATGCTCGAGACACCACCCAATCCCGCTATGGGGGATATCGCCTTCCCTTGCTTCCAATTGGCAAAAGCGTTGCGCAAAGCGCCGCCGATGATCGCGACTGAACTCGCCGCGAACATCTCGGGTTCCCCTTTGCAGGAAGTAAAAGCTGTCGGTCCATACGTGAATCTGTTTCTTGATCAGGCAGCTGTCAGCACACAAGTCATCGGGACGATTCTTGCCCAAGGCGCAGCGTATGGCCAGAGCAATCTGGGACAAGGCCGCAATGTCCCCATCGACCTCTCCTCCCCGAACATCGCCAAGCCCTTCTCCATGGGGCATCTGCGTTCAACTGTCATCGGGAACGCAATCGCCAACATCATGGAAAAGCAAGGCTACAAGCCCGTTCGCATCAATCACCTTGGGGACTGGGGCACACAGTTCGGCAAACTGATCGTAGCCTATCGCCTCTGGGGAGACGAAGAAAAAGTAAAGGCTGAGCCGATCAAGGAGCTGCTCCACCTGTACGTAAAGTTTCACGAAGAGGCGGAAAAAGACCCTTCGCTGGAGGACCAGGGGCGCGAGTGGTTCAAAAAGCTGGAGGATGGCGACGAAGAGGCACAGCATCTGTGGTCATGGTTCCGCGATGAGTCTCTGAAAGAGTTCATGAAGATCTACGACCTGATGAACGTCTCCTTCGATTCTACACATGGAGAAGCCTTCTACAACGACAAGATGGACCGCGTTGTCAGCCTTCTGGAAGAAAAAGGGTTGCTCACCGAATCTGACGGCGCACAGGTCGTCTCGCTGGATGAGTACGATATGCCTCCATGCCTGATCAAAAAATCGGACGGTGCCACCCTGTACGCGACACGTGATTTGGCGGCTGCTCTCTTCCGCCATGAAACCTACGACTTCGCCAAGGCTGTCTATGTCGTCGGCAATGAACAGCGCCTGCACTTCCAGCAGCTCTATAAAGTGTTGGAGAAAATGGGCTATCCGTGGGCTGCCAACATGCACCACATTCCGTTCGGGATGATGCTGAAAGACGGCAAAAAAATGTCGACTCGCAAAGGAAAGGTCGTCCTGCTGGAGGAAGTGCTGGCACAGGCCATCGCAGACGTCCAAAAGGTGATCGAGGAAAAAAATCCGTCCCTTGCGAACAAAGAGGAAGTGGCGCGGCAGGTCGGAGTAGGCGCTGTCATCTTCCACGATTTGAAAAACTATCGTCTCAACGACATCAACTTCTCCTGGGAAGAGATGCTCACATTTGAGGGTGAGACTGGACCATATGTGCAATACACGCATGCGCGGGCTTGCTCGCTTTTGCGCAAAGGAAACTACCAGCCTGCCAGCTCATCTGAACTGGTGCCAGGCGCCCTCGAAGGCAAGGAAGCCTGGGCTGTCGTCACGCTTCTGAACGCATTCCCGGAAGTAGTCGACCGCGCAGGGAACCAGTTCGACCCGTCGCTGATCGGGAAATATGTGATTGACTTGGCACAGGTATTCAACAAGTTTTATGCCAACGTCCGCATCCTCGCCGAAGAGGACGCCGTGAAGGCATCCCGCCTGCAGCTTGTCGCGGCCGTTGTCGTGGTTCTTAAAGAAGGATTGCGTCTGCTGGGTCTGGCTGCACCTGAAGAAATGTAATAGCATAAGGAAAAAGCAAAGCCGCTGCCCTCCATTCCTGGAAGCAGCGGCTTTTGCCATTTATTCATCGGCTTGCGGCTTCTTGCTTTTTCCGAACCAAGCTTTGGCGATCAACTCGACAACCTGTTTGGACAGGGATACAGGCGCATCCTGCTCCTTGCCGTTCGCATCCACCAGCCTGTACAGAAGAGCCGTGTCATCAGCAGGATCGGATTTCGTCTGCAACTGCCACTCCCCTACACGTCCGGCATCGGTCCACTCTTCGATCATGAGCTGATACTCGCCTGGAGCAAGCTCGATATAATCTTCCTCCGTTACGTCTACTATGGCATAGCCATCGTGCTCGATTTCGGCATCGTATGTATTCCCGTTCGCTGACTCGTACAGCGCAAGCTCCTGCGGGTCATTGAGATTTTCCTGCAAGGCTGCAAAATCTGCAATCGTCACCTTGATTCGTCTTTTCATTTGCTTGCTACCTCCCTATTCAACACACATCTCACACTTTAACACAGGAGACAGCCTCTGCCAATGATCCGGCGACCAGTTACTCCCTTAAGCTGCTCGTTTGACTAGACTGCCAACGCTGCTTCACCTCCGCCAGTTCCTGTTCATGGTTCTTTCCCGGGTGATGGGGTGTTTCCAAGATAAATGGTACTTCCTGGAATTCGGGCGTCTGAAACAGATCCGCAAAGCCTTGCTCCGGGATGAATCCCGTGCCGATGTTGGCATGCCTATCCCGGTACGATTGGTGCGGATACACGGAGTCGTTGAGATGGACTGCCTTGACATGCTGCAGATAGCCCAAAGCACGTGCATGGGCTGCCACTTCCCCCCAATTTTCCCCTTGCCAAAGTCCGCTGGCGAAAGCATGGCAGGTATCAAGGCAAAATCCCACTTTTTGCGGTTGGTCGAGGAGATCCCTGACCTGCGTCAACTCCTCCAGCGTCGTTCCCATCCGGTTGCCCTGTCCGGCGTTGTTCTCAAGCAATAGCAGAGCGCTGCCCTGCCATTGGCTCAGTACTTCGTTGAGCATCCCGATCATTTGCAAATAGCCGTAAAGAGGATCTGACCTGGTTCCTTTGTACTGTCCGAAATGCACGACGATCCCAATGGATCCGCATGCTTCCGCAATTTCGAGGTCATTAAGCAAGGAATCCACGGTTACGCGATACATCGTTTTGTCGTCGACCGAAAGCTGGGTCGGATACGGGGTATGTGCGATGGAGAGCAGGGAGTGTTCCTGACAAAACTGCTTGCAAGCCCTCGCATCCTGGGCATCAAATGCTTTCACCGCAAGAGAGCGCGGGTTTTTGGGAAAATATTGAAACGACCTGGCACCTTGCCCAAACGCGTTTTTGGCAGCCCCCAAGTAACCGGCGCGAATGCTGACATGACACCCCACCAACATAGCGTAAGCCTCCACACTTTTTTCTATTTTGGGATCGGACGGGGAATGTTATTCCACCTGCACCACGAATGGAACGGTAATTACCTTCCCGCGGTGCTGAAACTGACCCCAAATCTTGTAGATGCCCGGCTGAGGAAAAGAGGTCACAAACCTCGCTTCCGGTCCGGTTGAAGCCTCATCCAGCGGGTGAACATGCAGATAATGGCCTGCATCCCGGGACAAGATCACCACATGACCCGTGGCTCCCAGATAAGGCTCCAGGTCCGTGATCTGTTCTTTCGTACGGGCATCGCGAAACGAGAACGTCAGCGTTATCTCCTCGTTGGCTTTCAATGCGAGCGGTGTGAGCGCAATTTCCTTACCTCCCACTTCTTTTGCCCGTCCGAGATCCACCTGTATCGATTCGGCTTTCATGGGCGTTCCTTCAACAGTCAGCCACTGCCCTACTGTCGTATTGTTGCCTCCGACGGGCTTGAAATCCGCAAACACCTTGTATTTGCCGCCAGCAGGGAATGTGAGGGGAAGACGGAAAATCCCGTTTCCTTGATACGATGGGTGGAGATGGGAGAAGTAAGACAGATCCTCACTTACGACAATCAGATGCAGCAGCTTCTCGTGATTCAGCTCAAAATCCTTCACAGGCCCTCCCGCGGGATCGGTAATACGCACTGCCAATTCCGCTTCTTCCTTCGCCTTTGCTGCTCCTGATCTGAACGAAAATGCCGCTTTCATCCGTTTGGCATCTCCATGTTCATCGCTTTTATGTCCAACGTGGCTGTCGTGATGAGCTTCTGTGGTCGATAGCGCTTCTTGACCATCCGACCTGTCGCATCCGGCCAGTAGACCGAGGATAAAAAGTGCTGCGACCATTCGTTCTGCCATTTTCATCTTAGTTACCTCCAGCTTCCTTGTGGCTATTGGGTAAAGGCTCGCAAAATATACCCCCCATATGTATATGATGCCTATTTCTCTTGAACCTTACACAAGGCTTGCTTAAAAAAGAAAAAAGCCGCATTTGTATGAAACATACAAGCAGCTTTTTATCTCGCTTCCGCTATTTTTTTACGATCAACAAGGGAGTTTTTGCGCGATGGATCAGCTTGAAGGTGACACTTCCCATCATGGTTCCGGCTACGCCCCCCATTCCATGATGGCCCAGGACGATGAGATCTGCACCTTGTTCTTTTGCGGTTTGCTTGATCATCGTCGCGGGATCGCCGATCAGAACCTGACTTTGATATGATACGCCTTTTTCCTGGAGCATTTCTTCATAGGGCAGCAAGGTTGATTTGCCCCACTCCTCCAGCGTCGCCACATCTTGCCAGCCTGGTCCATACGCCCCTGCATAGGAAACCGGAGGCGGAACTGCCGTAACCAGCGAATAGGTGACATCCAGGGACTGACTCAGCGCGGTGGCTTTCTTAAGCGCTTCTTTTGCTTGCTCGGAGCCATCTACAGCAATCAGCACCTTGCTCCATGGAAAATGTTCGACATTCGTCTCATCCGAAATGAGGAAAACGGGAATGTTCGCATCATGGATCGTCGGGTAGCTGACACTTTGCATCAAATAGCCCATCAAGCGCCCGTATCCGTGCGTTCCCATAACCATGGCTTCAAAATTGATTTGGGAAAATTCCTTGATGATTTGCGGTACATCGCCAAAACGAATTTCCAGCGTATAGGGGATGCCAGATTGATCAGCGAATTCTTTTACCTGCGCCAATTTTTCATGCGCTTCTTCCAATTGGAATTCTTTCAACCGTTTTTGGCCAACGTGGTTAATGACGTTTTTGGACGGATAGAAAGGTATGACGTGCAGCAATGTCAGCTCATGCTTGTCCTTCGCATACGCCAGGGCAAACCGGAGAGCTTGCAGCGATTGTTCCGTATCATCGACCGGCACCAAAATTCGAGACATTCAAACACTCCCTCTCAAGCAGGTATCATTTGGTTATCTGCCCCTATTGTAGAAAAGTTGGAATCCTTCTACTATAGGGAACTCCCCTGATCTTTCATCCAAATAACCCTTACTCCATGACACCTGTAATAAAGATGGTGGGCTCCGCACTCAGATCCATGTCACGAATATCATGCTGTTCCGCCATGACCTCGCTTGCGTGTTGCTCGCGGCGAATCACGCGGACCACCGGACGGGAAGGAAGGCCCCGGTTCTGGTCGATCACGACGCCGATTTCACCCGTGCTCAGTTTCAGAGAGCTTCCCGTCGGATACAGAGCGATCGAACGCAAGAAGTGAATCACCATTTTCAAATCGAAGCGCTTGTCCGCCAAGCCCATGATGCGTTCGCAAGCCTCATAAGGAGCGAGGGTCTCCCGCTCTTCGGAAAAAGGAGAAATCAGATCATCATAGTAATTGCAGATCGCCACGATTTTGCCGAACTCGTGGATCTCGTCGCCCGCCAAGCCCCTCGGAATCCCGCTCCCATCCACCCATTCCTGATGCTGCAAGGGAATATGCGCCGATACGATGCTCATCTCGTGCTTCTTCCGCAAGATGTTGAACCCCAGCCAGGTAAAATGCTTCTCCAGATCTTCCTCATCGTATGTGTCTTCTTTTTTTTCCGGAGAGGTGCTTATCTTTCCAATATCGTGAAGCAGAGCGCCGATCGCCAGTTCTTTCAATTGATTGGCGGTATACCCCAAGCCTACGCCCATCACGGTCGCCATCATGCATACATTGAGCGAGTGAATGTACAGGGAATTGTCCGTTGTCCGTATTTCTCCGAGGTTCAACAGCACCCGGCGATTCCGCAGAACTTCCTCTACGATATTTCCCACCGACTTTTGAATTCCGCGCACATCCATGTACTTCCCGGACTGCACGCATTGGATCGCGGCAGACAGGTTGCGAATGGCGTCTTTTCGCGTGGTTTCCGTTACAACCTCTTCCATATCGACATCATCTAGCAAGGGGTCTTTAATACTGAGCATTGTCACCCCAAAACGACGCAATTTATTGATCATTCCTACCGTCAACTGAACGCCGGCGTGAAGCAAGGTCAAGCCTTCACTCGTATAAATGCTGCGGGCCAGTATATCCCCCGGTTCAACTTGTTCTACAGAGATATATTTCATGGGGTCTTCCTCCTGATTCATCCTCCCCCTGTTCATTCCCTATCTTCCTGCTATCGAAACTTCTTTTCGCAAACCTTTTTCAAAAACAAAGACCCTTGGCAACAGGGTCGATTCTATTCCTCCTCGTCTTTCTTCATAACACTGTAGTCGCCACGCACCATGGATACTTCCTCGCCTTGTTGCGTCATCTCCAGCTGGTGAAGAATGTCCTCCAGTGCAGCCGCCAACGTCAGCATCAGTTCTCCCGTATTGACCGGCTTTTGGTAGTAGAGACCAATCATTTCATACCCTTTGCGGCGATAAGCCTCTACATCCTCTTCATCCATGGCCTCGCACAGTTCGGCGAGCAAATCATTCAGCACATCACGCGTTTGTTCATATACATCCTGCTGAGATAATGGCAAAGAATCCGAGATTTTTTTCCCATCCATATGTACCCCCTCCTTCTTTCGTTAGAGTGGGACCCATCTGCCTTCCTTATGCACCCTTTTTCCTCTGTTCCCTCGCTTTTGTCATCCGGATTCCCGTATGAGCCTGGAAAAGCACCTGATCATAGCGCGCATCCGCCCCCGGCTCGGGACGGCTGCAATACGTGCCGACGATCGCCCCCAAAAAGCCCAGGGGAATCGAGATCAAACCCGGATTCGTCAGCAAAAAAAACGGTTCGCGCAGGATCAACCCATGCTCTGTATTCATGACCATGGGACCCAATCCGACCAACAGTATGGAAGCAAATAAACCGCTTGCCATGCCGACAATCGCTCCCTGTACCGTAAATCTGCGCCAATACAAGGTAGACAGGATCATTGGCAAATTCGCCGAGGCAGCTACCGCAAAGGTCAGCCCTACCAGGATCGCAACATTCATCTTTTCTGCCCCGATCGCAAGTGTTGTGGAGACAAGTCCCACCACGACAGAGGAGCATTTTGCGACCAAAACCTGCTCACGCTCAGAGGCCATTCCTTTGCGGATCAGATGGCTGTATACGTCATGGGCAAAAGCAGATGAAGCGGAAAGGACCAGTCCGGTCACGACAGCCAATATGGTCGCAAAGGCTACAGCAGAAATATAGGCGGTCAAAAATTCCCCTCCCAACACATCTGCCAGAAGCGTTACGGTGAGATTGCCTCCAAATCCGACATCGCGCAGCACCACGTAGCCGACAAACGCGCTGGCGCCGAAGCCCAGGAAGATCGTCATCAGATAAAAGGCGCCAATGATCCACGTTGCGGTGTAGATGGAGTGGCGTGTCGAGATGGCGTCTTTTACCGTAAACAGTCGTGATACGATGTGCGGCAGACAGGAGGTGCCCATGATTAACGCCAGATGCAGCGAAATGACCTCCTTGGGATCGTTCATTTGATTGCCGGGCTGCAGGAACTTTTCCTGCAGTGGCGTCGCTGTTTTGACATAGTCGAACATCGTCACAAGATTCCAGTCAAAGCGGGACAGCACGATCAGACTGAGGAGAAACGTACCCGTCAGCAGCATGATCGCCTTGATGATCTGAACCCAAGAGGTCGCCACCATCCCCCCGAAGCCGACGTAGATGGTCATCAACACCCCTACGACCATTACGGCCCATTCATATTCGATGTGCAAAAGATGGTGGATCAAAGCCCCTGCGCCGACGAGTTGCGCCAACATGTACATGATGCAGATCATCAAGGTGCTGCAGGCGATCATTCCTCTCAGCAGCCTGCTTTCAAATCTCACCGCGATTGCATCTGCGAGCGTATAGCGTCCTAAATTGTGCAATGGCTCTGCAATCAACAGCAGCATGATCAGATAGGAGACCAGAAATCCGATCGCGTAGATAAATCCGTCAAACCCATATATCGCGATGGTGCCGGCAATTCCGAGGAAGGAGGCGGCGCTCATGTAGTCACCGGCGATAGCAATCCCGTTCTGCAGTCCTGTCAGCCGATTGCCCGCTGCATAGAACTCTCTCGTATTGCCTGTCCGTTTCGCGGCCGAATACGTGATCGCCAAGGTGCCAATGATCACCGCCAGAAAAAAAATAACGGAGGATAGATTCACGTAATCTCCTCACTTTCCACGGAGCTGGTGATCTGTGCCGCCATCTGGTCAAAATGACGGGCCCGCAGCATGTAAATCGAGGAGAGCAGCAAGGTCATCAGGCATTGTGCTGCCGCATAGATCCAGGCAAGCGAGATGCTGCCGTACACTGCTTGGTTCATCCATTCCGGCTTGATAATAATCAAAACCGGAAGTGAAAAGTAAAAAAACAGAAAAAACAGACACATTGGAATGAGAAAGCGCTTCTTTTTTTGAATGAGCTGACGAAGGAGAGCAGAGTGGTCGATCATGTTGGACGGGCTTTGGCTCATGGAGACACCTGCCTTGTCTGAATTTTATAAACTTAGCATATCATGGATGTGTTTTCTGTTACACCCAGTTCCTTCTTGTTAGGTCTTCATCGAGGACGCTCCCTTTTTCCTCGACCAGCTTAAACTGCCTCTCCCCACGTAAGGAGAGAGTCTCAAGAAGAAACTACTGTGTGGATATCAAAAAAGATGTCTTTGTGAGCCGAGACTTCAGGCTCGCAAAGACATCCTGATTTGAATTTCACACGAACTTATGCAGAGCGTTGGTCCGCTTCCTTCATCTGCTTGCGAATCCGCTCGGACAATTCATCGGAGCCGTGGATACGCGCCCATATATTGTTGACATAGACTGGCATTTGATTCTTATCCGTGATACTGACCAGATAGATCGTCAGGAAGCTGAGCGGAACGATAAAGATCGATGGAAACGCCAGCGAGCCAAGTGTGGCTCCGAAGCTGCCTGCTGCAAATACCCCTGTCTCTTTCAAGATGTTCATCAGGATAAAGAAGATGGAGCCGCCTCCGCCGACGATCATGCCGGCGATGGCCCCTTTTCGGGTTGTTTTTTTCCACCAGATGGAACTGAGCAGCATCGGAACGAATGCGCCCCCCGAGACGGCAAATGCCCAGGTAACCATCATCGCAATCAAGGATGGATATGCCGTGTCCAGACCAATGGCCGGAATGCCAAGTCCCACCAGCAAGGAGAACAACGACATGGCTACAACAGCAATTTTCCCAACCATTACTTTTTTCCACTCAGGAGCATTCGGATTGACGTAGTTCTCATAGATGTCATGTCCCCAGGAAGCAGCCGAAGCAATCAGCAGACCGCCTACCGTCGAGAACATGGCTGCGAACGCACCTGCTGCTACGTAACCAAGGCCAAACTCGCCAAAGAGCAGTTTCCCTAAGACGGGAAGGATTTGGTCGGATTTGAGCAGGACGCCATCTACGGTCAAAGCTGCCGTGGTAGGATCAGCACCCGCCAATTCCGGAAGAAAACGTCTTCCCCCCAGTCCAACCACCGAGCTCATGATATAGAAGAATGCGACGAAAGCAAGCACCCACAGGGTCGTCAGACGCGCTACTTTTCCAGACGGGTTCGTATAGTAACGATTCATGATATGGGGCAGTCCCATGGTTCCCAGGACAAGTGCCAGCACCATCGAGAATTGGTTCAGCCAATCATAGCGATGACCCGGTTCTTGCATCACCATGGTCCGATCCGGATGCAGTTTGTTCGCCTGCGGCACAACAACGTGAACAGTGGCGTTCGGGTCACCCTTTTGGACGACGGCATCTACTTCAGTGGCAAATGCTTCAGGCGACATCGTCGCTTTCGCCTTGTCGTATACCCGTTTCCCTTCTTCTCCTTCCATCAACTTTGCTACCGTAACAGTGCTTGCGTTGGTCAATGGCTGGTTTTGTGAAGCGTAATTTCCTACTCCATTGATCAGTACGAGTGCAAATACAAGGAACATCGCGGTGAACAACACCCAGAACTGAATCATCTGGTTGAGAGTGGTTCCCTTCATGCCTCCAAGCGCAACATAGAACATCATGACGACGACAGTGGCCACAACACCAGTCTGATAAGGAGTCATGCCAAGGAAGCCGACACCCACCAGCACATCCCAAGTCGTTCCAGCGCCCACCATCTGCGGTGCCAGGTAGAAAATACAAATCAACTGGACCATGACCACGCCGATGACGCGGGCTTTATGGCTTTTTCCAAAACGGGCGAACAAAAAGTCTGGTATCGTATACTCACCGAATTTGCGCAGCGGGCTGGCCAGAAAAAGCACCACAGGAACAAAAGCCGCCCCAAATCCTATGGCGTACCACATTCCATCCACGCCGGATGCGTATACGGCACCAGCAACCCCGAGAAAGGAAGCCGCTGAAAAATAGTCCCCACAGATGGCTGTCGAGTTGGTCATAAAGCCGATCTTGCGTCCCGCCAGGTAAAAGTTGGCGGTATTGGAGTTAAAGTTGCGAGTGTACACCGAAATGCCAATCGTCACGACGACTAGCAGAATCACCATCAGGATCGCCCACATATTGAGCATACACATTCCTCCTTCAAACGTATCAGAACTTACATCTTATTGAGTTGATCCTCCAGGCGATTGGCCCTTTTGACAAAGATAAATGCCAGTACCCAGTAAAAGATGTGGAACAGCAGAAGCGTTGTCCAGAAGTTCAGCGTGAGACCAAAAATGAGAGGTGTTCCGTACCACCATTCAGAGGTTCCGCTCAAAAACGGGATAAGCAAGGTGATGAGAAAAAAATAAATTCCGAATGAAAAGCTGAGTCTGCGCTGCGCATGGAAGGAAGCATTTACCTTTTCCAGCTCCTCCTCTGTTACAAACTGTGTCGTCAACGAGATGTCTTGTCCGGCACTGTTCTTCTTGTGCAAATTCTGGCTGACAAGATCCATTTGAGACATACACAAACCTCCTTCAAGATAAATCAGAATTGAAAGCGCTTACGTTATTATAGAAGATTTCGCAAAATTCGGATGATTTTTTGCGCAACATGTCGACTTGCCTGCGTAACATGCAAAAAATCCCATCTGATCAGATGGGATTGTCGAACTATCCTTCCAGTTTTTTCAGGAGGTCTTTGACTGCCGAGCGGGAAACCGGAATACGGAGTTGTTCTTCGTTTTTCAAGATGAGGTTGTAGGCGCCATTAAACCACGGCTCCAATTCTGACACGTACTGCAGATTCACCAGGTAGCTCTTGTGTGTGCGATAGAAATCGTACATTTGCAGCTTTTCCTCCAATTGCAGCAGCGTCATCCGCGCTGTGTAAACCTGCTTCTGGGTATGGATCCGAACATTCCGCTCATCTCTGACGGCGTAAACAATCGTCGCCGGATCAATGACCACAAGTCGGTTATTTTCCTCGACCAGCAGCTTGGCACCGAGTTTGAGCGGTGCGACCTGCTCGGTCTTGTTTTTTTCCAGCCGCTCCCGCACTCGCTGCATGGTATCCCGCAATCGGGTCGGTTCGGTCGGCTTCAACAAGTAATCAACGGCATGCAGCTTGAAGGCATCTACTGCGTACTCCTCATACGCTGTTGAAAAGACGATCAGGGGCTGTTCTTTTCGAGCAGCCAGCATCCGCGCTGCTTGTCCCCCTTCCACTTCCGGCATCTTGATGTCGAGGAACACCACGTCCGGCTTGTACTCCTCGACCATCTCCAGCAATTCTCTACCGTTCGTCGCAAAAGGCAGCAGTTCGACATCTGCTTCCTGCTGCAGCAAGTAATAAAGTTCTTCCCGTGCGAGTCGCTCATCTTCCGCAATCATGACTCGAATCGGCATCAAGCACTCTCCTCTCCAGACAATGGTAGGCTGAAAGTGACGACACATCCCCCCTCCGCTTTATTGTAATAGAGCAATTCGGCATCAGGACCTCTCAGGCTGACGAGCCTTTGATTGACATTGTGGACGCCGATTCCGTTGCCGTCCTCGCTGTCTGTCGGTACTTTCCCCAGAATCGCCAGCTTCTCGGCGGGGATGCCCGCACCATTATCTTCGATGCTGATGATAACCTGTCGCGGCTGCCTTTTTACGTGCAGCAAAATCTCTCCCCCGATCGGCATGTCGCGCAATCCATGATGGATGCAATTTTCAATCAAAGGCTGCAAGGTGCCTGGCGGGATCAGGGCATCTTCTACTCCTTCGTCGACTCGGCAGCGAACTGCGAACTGTTCAGAAAAACGGATTTTGATAATTTCCAGATACGCGTATAAATGGTCCAGTTCTTGCCTGACCGAGATCAAAGGACTTGAGGTCAGCTTGAGATTGAGGCGCATAAAAGTGCCAAGCTGGATCGTCATATGTCTGGCCAGCTGTGGATCGATGCGGATCAGCGTAACGATCGAATTCAGCGTGTTGAAGAGAAAGTGAGGATGGATTTGAGCCTGCAGCATGCGCAGCTCCGCGTCTTTCATCAGGCTTTTCATCTTTTCTGTCAATGCCAGCGTCAACTGATTGGACAATAAATTGCTCAGTCCTTTCGCCAGGGCCTCCTGCACCTTCCCGATCTGCTGCGGTCTGCGAAAATACAGCTTGATCAGTCCCACTACACTGCCGCCTTCCCGGATCGGGACGAGGATCGCCGCTTGCAGCGGACAGTTGCTTTTTGTACAGGAAAGCACTTCCCGATTCAATCCTTTTTGAATAATACCCGTGTAAAGGACCCGGCGATTCAATTCCCCTCGTATCGCTTCTCCCGCCAAATGGTGGTCGCCGCCTGCTCCTACATGGGCCAAAATTTGTTCCCTGTTCGTAACGGCCACCGCGGCAGCATTCACTTCATGCTGGAGGAGCAAGGCTGCTGCATGAGCCGTCTGCGGCGTCAACCCCATTTTCAGATGAGGCAGTATGCGTTCTGCTATGGTAAAAGCCCGTTCCGCCTCCAATGCCGCTTTGCGATCCTCTTCCTTTAGCGCGATCTGGATCATCGTAGTAAAGACGGCAATCGAGATGCTGTTCGTCAGAACCATCGGAATTCCAACCACATTGACGACCGTTTTGACCAAATCAGGAGGTCCGGCCAGTATGAGCATAAAAGACATCTGGATCACAGGTGCGAACATGCCGATGAACAAGGCCTTCGACGGTGAAATAACCCGCTCCTGTGAAAAAAATCGCGCGACATAGCCGGCGAGAAGGCCGGTAATCGGGATGGACAAGCCGATGGGCAACGCTGCGAATCCCCCGAGTCCGTATACATGTGCCCCTGCGATCAGTCCGGCTCCCAAACCGACCAGTGGACCGCCCAGAAGCCCCCCGATGACCACTCCGACCAGCGTAGAGTTGGCGATCATCTCCCGCTCGGCAAGCGAAAAGATCCAGAATGCCGGCATATATGATTCTTCATTGACGACGATACCCGCATAAGTCCCTGCCACTCCAAACAACCCAAACATCAGTGAGTAGAGAATCGAGGTGCCCATGTGGATTTCCCGATCCAGCACCTGGCGAAACAACGGGATTCGCGTGAGGAGAAAGGCAAAAGTAAGCAAAATCCCCATTCGTTCAATGAGCATAATGGTTAAATTGTCCACTTGAACCTCCCATTTCCAAACCGACTTTCTACTATTTCCCTCTTTTTTTCATTTTCCCTTCTGGACAGACAAATCGCCTGGGCATTCTGCATAGGCTGAGTTTGCAATCGCTGCAGGGAAAGGATGATGACGATGTGTGGAATTACCGGATGGTTGGATTGGGAAAAAGACCTTTCCCAGGAGCAGCCTGTTTTGCAGAGAATGACGACGAGGCTCACTTCACGGGGGCCTGACGCGGAAGGCTATTGGTTCCATACGCATGTTGGGCTTGGGCATCGACGTCTCATCGTCGTCGATCCCGCAGGAGGACAACAGCCGATGACTTCCCTCCATCGGGAGCAGGCATGTACGATGGTCTACAACGGGGAATTGTACAATACAGAGGATCTGAGACAGGAGCTGCTCGCTTCTGGACATTCCTTTCGCTCTCATTCGGATACGGAAGTCCTGCTGCATGCCTATCTGGAATGGGGCACGGATTGTCTGAAGCGGCTTAATGGCATTTTTGCCTTTGCGATCTGGGATGAGAGCGCCCAGCGATTGTTTCTGGCACGTGATCGCATGGGAGTCAAACCGCTATTTTACGCCCAAAGAGGCAATTCGTTCCTGTTTGCTTCTGAGCTGAAGGCATTGCTCGCCCATCCAGAGGTGAAACCGGTCCTCTCCCGGGAAGGTCTCGCGGAGGTTTTCGCTCTAAGCCCTTCGCGGACGCCAGGACACGGCGTATTTCATAACGTCCACGAGGTGCGGCCCGGCTATATGCTGACCGTGACACGGGATCGGCTCCGTCACCTTCGCTATTGGCAATTGGAAAGCCGCCCCCATTCCGATGACCTCGAACGGACGGTACAGACGGTAAGAGAGCTGGTAACGGATGCTATACAGCGTCAATTGGTGGCCGATGTACCCGTGTCAACCTTGCTGTCCGGCGGTCTCGACTCCAGTGTCATCACGGCTGTCGCCGCTTCCAGCTTCAAACAGCAGCAACGGGGGACGCTTTTTACCTATTCGATCGATTATATAGATAACGCGCAACATTTTGAATCCAACACCTTTCAGCCCGACGAAGACGCCCCCTACATTCAGAAGGTATCCGAATTTTTGGGGACGCAGCACCGCACGATCACCTTTGATACCGAGGATCTGATCGATTCCCTGCGCACGGCCACTCTTGCCCGGGATCTGCCTGGCATGGCGGATATCGATGGCTCCTTGTATCTCTTTTGTCGAGAGATTAAAAAGGAGACAACCGTTGTTCTCTCCGGGGAGTGTGCCGACGAGGTGTTTGGCGGCTACCCTTGGTTCCATCGCGAAGAAATGCTTTTCGCGAACACTTTTCCTTGGGCGCGCGCGACGCAGGAACGCGCTGCCTGGCTCTCGCCCGAGCTGCGGGATTGGGTGAAGCCACAGGAATATGCAGCGAGGCGTTACGAGGAGACATTGGCTGAGGTCCCTGCCTTGCCGGGTGAAAATCCATTAGAGGCCCGCCGCAGGGAGATGTTCTACCTCAATCTTGCTTGGTTTATGAACACGCTGTTGGACCGCAAAGATCGGATGAGCATGGCTGCCAGTCTGGAAGCGCGCGTCCCGTTTTGCGATCATCGGATTGTAGAATACGTCTGGAATATTCCCTGGGAGCTGAAAATGTACGGCAACCGCGAAAAGGGCATCCTGAGAAAAGCAATGGAGGGCTGCCTGCCGGACGAGGTTCTGTACCGAAAGAAAAGCCCCTATCCCAAAACTCATAACCCTGCGTACACGGAAGCAGTTCGCTCGTGGCTGCTGCAGATTCTGGATGATTCGACCTCTCCCCTGCTTCCCCTCATCGACGTACCTGCCATTCGGCAAATCGCAGCCATGGACGCCAAAGCCTCCGGCATCCCCTTTTTCGGTCAATTGATGAGCACGCCGCAATTGTTCGCGTTTCTCGCTCAGTTGGATTATTGGCTTCGGGAGTACCGCGTCACCATCCAGCATTAAGCTTGGACAAAAAAAGGACAGAAAAACTCCTCTCCCCGGACTTTACGGGGGTTTGAGGAGATTGTTTCTGCCCTTTTGATTTTTCTTCCGCTGATTTCTCTTCCGCTGGTTTCGCGTGTGTGCAGTTGATGCACCCTCTGCACGGTAGCGCAGATCGTATTCACAATTGGAGCGTTTCATGATGGTAAAAGAGACGGTGTTCCCGGAACGGATGAACCGGTAATCGACACGGACGTTCTTGCTTCCTCCGCTCAAGACCGCCGAAATGACCTTCTGGTTCGGACCGTTCTTCCTCCATTTCAAGGATTCAACCTTCATCGGAAGCGGAGGATAGACCCGATAGGGCACACACAGCTTTCCTTTAACCAGGCGAAGTCGCAGATTGCGAATCATCCTCTCCGTCAGCTTGATCCCCCAGTACCGCCGAAAAATTCGAGATATTTTCCGTTTGCTTCCATAACGTTCAGGGAGCGGCGTATAATCGACGCCATTCACGGTATAGACAGGCTTCCCCCTTGGTGACGCGGCAATCTGTGTCCATACTTGTTCAGCCTGGTCGATAAACTGCTTGAACTGGCGCAACTGATCCACTGTTTTCACCTCCTCCTTAAACCCTATGGAGAAAGGCTCATGCTAGTACGCCCTTTTGCTACCCCATTTTTTTGCCGCCTTCCTCCCAGGGGTAATTGATGGATTGTGGCTTGCGAATCAAGAGTCTCACCAGGAGATACACGACATAGTAAAGAAGAGCGGGAGCTGCCCCTAGCCATATCCACTCCTTAATCTTGGTCAAGCTGAATAAAAGTAAGATCAAAAGCATGCCAGCTAACGCATAGCAGATGATGTTGACGAGGTAAAAGATAATCGAAGAACGGCGGAAGATCCGCTTCGTGATGGTGTCAATCAAAATCGAGCAAGGTATGCCCCCGAGCAGATAAACTGGTGTTGCATAAATGAGATAGATGAACACAAGGGAAGAAAAAGACATGTAAGACGTGCTCGGCTGGCGCTCAGCAACCGGTGTGTGTTGAAGATAAGCCAAAATGACGCAGAAAATGATGGATGAAAGAAGGGCGGACAACAGTCTTCTCAGCATTTTTTCCTCCGCTCACAAGTATATAAGATGACGTAAAGCTTCTTATTACCTTACCTTACGCGATTCAGGTATGTTTCTCCAGATAAAAAACGACCGCTTCCCTTAATGTAGGGGAAACGGCCATCTTCTTTACCTTCTATTCGTTATCGTTTCAATACTACGATGGCGTAGACTTGCCCATCTGCTTTGGTCCACAGATCGATTTTATCTGTTTTTTTCAGATCGTCTTCGTCCATGTCAGAGCCGTCGTAATATTTTACCTTCGCATCTTCAGCCAGCTTCAGGCTGGTGGAGACATCCTCGAAAAAGACGTACTTGTCACCATTGACGCGGGACTCGATGCCGATGAATTTCACTTTTTCTTCCGCTTTTTTCCCTTGCGCGGTTGCTGCCGTTACTTCCTGGTCGCGATTCAGCGTCAATGTCGCATAGAAGAACTGCTCCAGATCTTCGACCGCATCCTCTTCGCTAACATCGTATTTTTTGCCGTCCAGGACGATTTTGGCGGATGTGATCTCTCCGTTGTCCTTTCGAATCTCCACTTCTTCTACGAGACCGCTGACCGTTTTCAGCGCGCCGGAAATCGCTTTAACCTTGCCGTCGCTGTCGAGCGTCAGTGTGTATTCCTTGTCGTTGGTTGCAGCGTTGTTGTCAATGCTGACTCCAGAGAGCAATTCGTACACTTTGCCGTCTACCGTGATTTTATTTCCGGATTTTTTCGTCACATAGCCTTTGACTGTCTGGCTCTCTACTTCCAGCTCCACAATATCGTTGGTTCCCACATTGTATTTCCAGGAGACGATACGGTAGTCATCGAGCTGATTCGCCTTGATCGCAGTGGCGGAAACACGTTTGCCATCGATGGTCAGCTTGGCTGTAGCGAGCAGGTTGTACGTTTTCTTGTCGACCTTGATCGTCGCCAACTTCACAGGCGGACCAGCCTGATAAGCGGTTGTGCTTCCAATCACTTTATTGCCCGCCACTTTTGTGCCCTGCTCGACTTTCTTCAATTGGCCATCCTCGTCAAAGGTCAGAATGGCGATTTTGCCGTCCTGCAATTCGTCGAGTTCGTCTACTTCCTCATCGTCCACGATCAGCTCTGTGTCTCTGGTTACTTCGTACTCTGCATTTCCGATCAGGATGAGATTTTCATCCGTGTCGACTTTGATTGTCTCTGTTGCGCTCAACTTGGTGTAGACGACAGTACTTACTTTGCCATCCACATCGAGCGTCAGTTCTACCAGGTCACCTTTTTCCATATCCGTAAAAGAACCGGCTACCTCTTTGGCTTGAGGATGCGCTTTTCCTTTCACGGTCGCGCCGCTGGCAAGTACGTATGTCTCGGAGCCCACCTTCAGCTCTTTTTTGGCATTGGTCCCGCTGACCGCCGAGATTTTCTCGATCAGGCCGGACGTCGTATTTTTGGAGAATGTAATGGACTCGACTCTTCCGTCATCTCCCAATACAGCTACGAATTTTTGTCCAATCTGGGAGCGCGTCACGTTTACTCCGTTGACGACCTCCAGGACAACCTCTTTGCCATTCACAATCGCCTTGAACTGTTTCTCATCCCCGACCTTCGTGCTTGCGTTGAGTCCTGTTTTGACTACTCCTTCGACGATTTGAGAATCTGCAGTCGAAACGATGAGAAAATCAATGTTCCCTTTTTTCAGCAGGTATTCAACCTGCGCTCCCACTACGATATTGCCGTACACCTGGGCTTTGTCGTCAATGGTGATTTCATCCTTCTGACCCGTAATCTTCAGCTTTTTGGTCGTTTTGTTGTACGCGGAGACGATCCCTTTTACCACTGGCAGCTTTTGATTGGTGCCATCCGCATTGCCGTTGCGGTCGTAGTAGGCGCCATTGGCATACACCGGCGTCTCCATGAAACGGCTGGTATACTTCGCTACGGTGTCACGCTGGGCGGCAGCAGTCGGAGTTTCGGCCGACTCGTAGATTCCGGTCTTATTGGCTTCCAGAAGGTACGGATAATACCATTCGCCAACCGTAGGCGTACTCACGTTGATTTTGAGCCCTTGTACAAATACTGTCAGTGCTTCTGCAATTTTCACGTTGTTGTTTGGTTTGAAAGTCCCGTCCGGGTATCCTTTGATGATCCCTTGGGAGACTGCGAGATTGATGTATCCTGTTGCCCAGTGATCCGCAGGCAAATCTTTGAAAACTGTCGAACCTTGGAGCAGCCGTGCTTGCTCGTCGGTATATCCCATTGCCAGTACAGCAATTTTCGCAAACTCGGCACGGGTTACTTCCTTTTTCGGCCGGAATGTTCCGTCCGTATAGCCTTTCAGGACTCCGGCGTAATTCAGCTTGAGAATCGAATCCTTGTTGGCGTTTTGAGCGATGTCGGACAATGGCAGAGACGTAGCAGCCAATCCCATGTTGGGCAGTGCCAGCATCCCCATCAGGACAGCAACGGCCATCCCGGTCTTACAGGTTTTCGCAGATAGTGCTTTCCATGTTTTCACAATTAACCCCTCCGAATAATCGATGGATAAAGAACGCTAAGACTAAATTTGGTTAAGCGCTCTATTTGACGTCGTTCTTTCTCGAAAGGTTGCGGTTTTCTTTTGGAAAATATTTCTGAGGAGTTTTGGAGGTGGAAAATATGATGTACAAACGTAAAAAAACCGCCTGATCATCAGACGGTTTTGCGTTCATATCCAGCAGGAAATGCTGTAAGCCAGGTTCTGTCTCTCCCGTGCTGCAAGCGGGACAAGTCCCTCGCACTAAGAGCGGTAGTCATCTATCTATGGTGCCTCAGACACCATCCGTCCCTCCGTTTGATTCCTTTGGGACGGTTCCCCTACCAAATTTGGGTTTCTCGCTCGCAGGGTTTACCGCGTTCCATCTTTCCTGTCGCCAGGAAAGCTACGTTTCTGTGGCACTTTCAGCGTACTTGGGCCTCAGAGAGAGCCCTTTCCACGCCGTCAGCGAAGCGCGAGCCTCACTGCCCTGGTTTGCACCAGGTACGAACACTCCAAGCATCTCAGCCTGGGCGAGCCTGGACTTTCCTCTACCGCCAACCGGAAAACCGGTTGCGGCAGCGACTACCCGCATTTCCTGCACATCTCGAATTTGTATTCTTACTCTACCACACACCTGTTCGCAGGTCAACAAGCGACTCTTGGCTGCACTGCCAAATTGTTCCCCTCACTTCACTGTAGTACAATAGGTATCGGGCAATGAGGAGGGATATGAAATGATCATTACACCTTATGCTGCGGCTCGCCTCTCATGGATGATCGCCGAAGAGCCCGATGCAGACGAGCTCGGGATCAGGCTCATCATGACCACGACGGGATGCGGCAGCTACACCTACAGCATCGCCATTACCGAAAAGGACGAGAGCGATCGCGAGCTGGATGTGAGCGGCATTCGCCTGTTTTATAAACATACAGAAGAAGATCAGCTTGCGGGCATCTTGATTGACTGCGACGCGGCGACCAACCGCTTTTCCATCAGCCATAGCTTGCCGCTGCAAACAGATTGTCCGCACATCAACTGACAGGAGGCTACCATGCTACTGCTACCATTTGAAAACATCGAACCTCGTATCCATTCATCTGTTTTTCTCGCCAAAGGCGTTGTCGTCTCAGGTGACGTCGAGATCGGCGAGGATTCCTCGATCTGGTACAATTGCGTCATCCGCGGCGATATTGCCCCGACCGTAATCGGCCGCCGCGTCAGTGTGCAGGACAACAGCACCCTGCACCAAAGCCCGAACAACCCCCTGATCCTCGAGGATGAAGTCACCGTCGGCCACAACGCTGTCCTGCACAGCTGCATCGTGCGCCGCGGGGCCTTGATCGGGATGGGAGCAATCGTCCTCGACAGAGCCGAAATCGGCGAAGATGCCATGGTCGCCGCAGGCGCGCTCGTCCCACCAGGTATGAAGGTTCCGTCGCGCACGCTCGTCGTCGGATCGCCTGCCAAGGTAAAACGCGAGCTGACCGAAGAGGACTTCAAAGAATTGCGACGCATCCGCCAATCCTATGTGGACAAGGGAAAAACATACCGCAAATTGGAAGAAAATCCGCTCGTCCGCAAATAACGCTTCGCCGGACCGCGAAAGAAAAGCCGTTCTGCTCAGGATATGCAGACGGCTTCTTCGTTTTCCTTGCTGATCATGCTGCTTCTTTTGCAGTTGTATCGCGAATATGTTCATACAAGAGATAAGAGCGAATCGCGGTTTCAAGGTGCAGTCGATCCGGTTCTTTGGTGGTAAAATGCTTTTGGGAAAAGGCGGAAAGCTGGTATATGAAACGGAACGGCTTGCGCAGGTAGCGATCCCCGAACATTCCGGCCAGCATCAGCGCTCCCCCGCTTACAACGCTCCATTCCAGCGGGAGAAAAGATACGGCCAGCAAAAATCCGGTAAAAAACCAGATGACCAAATTCGTGGAGCAGCCGTCGTTGATGATATTGGCCCGGGCAATCTCGCCAAGCGCCTCCATAGACTTCCTTCCCTGATAGCTGAACACTTTATGCTCAGCTCCATGGAATTTTTTTAATCTGCGAGGAAATACGAAGTGAAATCCTGCCAGGTAGATGGCAATCCATGCTGGATTTACAATTGCCCAGGAAGGCTTGAGAAAAGCCGCCATCGCATAACAGGCAAGGAACAGATGGAAAACCTGGTAATACCAGGGGAAAGAGAAAAAGATCCGGTACCAGAGCTTGCCGATCGTTCGCAATGTCATTTTTTCCGCCCACAGGTGGATCACGCCGTCTTTTACTTCGGCACAAGCGAGAACGTTGCGATCATGAAAAAGCACTCCGCGGCCAAATGATATTCCCATAATCATGATGAGCTATTCTCCTCCCGTCCCCAAGTCGCTATAATAAGAAAGTATGTTTACGTAATTGAAGGAGGTCCACCCAGTGATTCGCATGGTTCCAAATACTCCTCTGACACCCGCTCAAGATCCGTGGGAGCCGTTGCAAGCAGCAACTCCGCCCGCTTATCGCTTGACGAGCGTCGAATTTACCGTCACCAATCTATGTAATCTTCGCTGCGAGCATTGCGCAGTCGGAGAAACGCTTCGATACAAGGATGATCCTTTTTTGCCCATTGACTTGATCCTGCGTCGTCTGGATGAGGCCAAAGATCTGCGTACTCTCAGTATAACAGGCGGCGAGCCGATGTACAGCGAACGGACCGTCAAGGAAGAGATTCTGCCGCTCTTGAAATACGCGACCGAGCGAGGCTTGCGTACACAGATCAACTCCAATTTGACGATGCCCTTTTCCCGTTACGAGCTGATTCTCCCTTACATAGATGTCATGCATATCTCCTGGAACTGGACGACTCCTGAGGAGTTCCATTCTATTGTTTACGCAAAAGCACCTCGGGAGGTTTCAAGCAAACAGGCAGAAAACCTGTTTGTTCAGATCATGGAAAATGCGCAAAAGCTGGCTGAAGCGGGAGTTTTTGTATCCGCAGAAACCATGTTGAACCACCGGACTGCACCGAAGCTGGATATTCTGCACCGCCAGATTCAGGAAATGGGAAGCAAACGCCATGAGATCCATCCGATGTACGCAAGCGACTTTGCCCGGGATCTTTCCGTCCTCTCCCTGGATGAACTTCGCGACAGTATTCATCGCTTGCTTGATATTCGCAACGAGGAGCTGTGGATGCTGTTCGGGACGCTCCCCTTTTTCGCTTGCAGCCCTTTGGAAGCAGACAGAGAACTGGTTCATCGCTTGCGTCACAGCAAAAATGTGACGGTTCGCAATGATCCGGATGGTCGCAATCGCTTAAATGTGAATGTCTTCACAGGCGACGTGATCGTAACTGATTTCGGTGACGTAGAGCCGCTTGGCAACATCCAGCATGAGCCATTGCAGTCGATGTTCGACCGCTGGCAGAACCATCCGCTGAACCAGACGATTAATTGCTATTGCCCAAGTGTCGCCTGTGCCGGCCCCAATCTTCTTGTCGCCAATACTTACTACCAGGGAACGGACTTTACCAAGCGCAAGGCAATCCTCTAAGTCGGGCAGACTATGCCCAGAGGTGAGGCACGATGAGCAGACGCAGAAGACCGCTTGTTCCCCATGCTCGTGCAGGATTGGATGCCTTGAAAGCACGAGTCGCAAATGTGAGCGACCCCGACCAGGCGAAATTCGAGGTGGCCGAAGAGTTGAGCGTTCCTTTGCAGCAGGGCTACAATGGCCAGCTAAGCGCTCATGATGCAGGGCGTGTCGGAGGACAGCTCGGCGGAAAAATGGTCAAGGAAATGGTTCGCATGGCGCTCGAAGCCGCGAGTCAAAAGGATCGTCTGTAGGGATCTGGGAGATCAACAGAAAGCACCCCGCTGTTTTTTCAAACACGGGGTGCTTTTATGCATGATCAACGCATACGGTCCAATTTTTTGGCGCTTGGCTTACGCGGTCCAAGCATGGTGCGACTGATAGTGTTTACCTTTTGAAAAGAATCAAATACCTGATCTAGCACCTCCACAAGCTCGCGTATTTGCACGACTTTTCCATAAACACCTAAAAAATGATGCCGCACATTTTTTCCATTCAGCCCGAACAAGTCCGCACCTCCTCCTCCATCTTCTACTGCTACCTTATGCGGATAGAGCGGAAGTGGAAATGGGGGAGTGCAGTGCCATGCGCCCATTTTTTCTTTTCCAAATCGTTAGAAGGTATATAAGCGGGGACGCCGGTCATCATAGACTGGGATGCGGCTCCGCACCTCATCTACCAGGGACAAGTCCAGCTCAGCCCTGACGATTTCCTCCTGCTGCATGCCTTCCGCTACGATTTCCCCCCAGGGATTGACAACCAGGGAATGGCCGCAGAACATGTTGCCGCCCCCTTCCCCTACGCGGTTGCAGGCGACGACGTACATCTGGTTTTCGATCGCCCGAGCGATCAGAAGCTGCCTCCAATGGTCCAGTCTGGGATGCGGCCACTGAGCCGATACGAATAGAACTTTTGCGCCTCTCAGGGCGTGCAGCCGAATCCATTCGGGGAAGCGGATGTCGTAGCAGATCAAAGAAGCAACGCATTGATCGTCGAGGTGAAGGATCCCCGGCTGATCCCCGGCTGACATGTATTGATCTTCCTTCATCAAGCGGAACAGGTGAACTTTGGAGTAGGTTCCGGCCAGTTGCCCATGCCGATCATATGTATAAGTCGTATTGTAGACTTGTCCCGCTCGTTTTTCAGCGATCGAACCGCCAATGAAGTGACAGTTGAGCTTTTGTGCCACTTCCTTCAGCACGCTATGGGCCCGCTTTCCTTGTGAATCAGCGATCTCTCCCAACTTCTCGAGATCATACCCGGTGTCCCATAATTCCGGCAAAATGACAGCATCTACACTTTCCCCTCGCGCCAACACATCGGCGAGGCGTCTTACGCTTTCTACGTTTTGCTCAGGCTGACCAAAAGCGATGTCCATCTGGAGCATCGCCACCTTCCACTTCATAACGTTCCCCCCTGATCCTCTATTTCCTCCATCGTAGCCTTACCCCGAATAGAGATCAAGTGAAAACTAGATAGAATAGTATGAAAAATAAAAACACCCAAAGACATGATGTCTTCAGGTATTTTGGCTATAGAAGAAAACTTCTACGTGCGGGGCGTCGTGGTCGGACGCGGTGACGGTGTGGTGGTCGGACGAGGACGAGGTGTTGGCGCAGGACCGGGCATGCCGCGCTCCAGACGTGTAACCCTTGCTTCCAGACGATCCACACGCCTGGTCAAATCATCTACCCGGTCGTCCACTCTGGTAAAATCGGAGCGCAGGGCATCCACACGATTTTCCACTCTTCTCAATCGACGCTCGACATCACTAGTGGGAGATTCAGGTGAAGTAACAGGGATGTAGATATTCTGTCCTACATAGATATAATACGGATATGCGATATTGTTGACGCGGATCAACTCTTGTACAGGAACACCGAAACGAGCAGCGATACTGTTCAGCGTATCGCCGGCACGGACGACATAGTTCACGAATAGCCCCTCCTCCAGGTTTATCTTTCGCTACTAACCTATGCCCACCCGCCCGATCCGGAGATAAACCAATACCCATTTTTTCTCAAATAGTCAAATGCCTATGATTGCAGCCGTTGCGGGCGGTACCTTGTCAAGGCTAAAAAAACACTCTGGCACGACAATTAGTGCCAGAGTGTTTTTGTGATTCTTATTTGAATACCGGTGCAGCAAATTCTGCCAATTTTTCGAGCGAGGATTTTTCCACATCAGCATGCAAGCTGTTGCCGTGCGCATCCATAGTGACGATCGCGGCAAAGCCTTTTACGCGCAAATGCCACATTGCTTCCGGAATACCGAATTCCAGGAAATCTACACCTTCCACTTTCTCCAGGCACTCAGCATAATACTGAGCTGCCCCTCCGATAGCGTTGAGGTAAACAGCGCCATGTTCTTGCAGTGCTTTCAAGGTTTTGGCTCCCATTCCGCCTTTTCCAATGACAGCGCGAATGCCGAACTTCTTGATGATCTCGCCTTGGTAAGGTTCCTCACGGATGGAGGTGGTAGGACCTGCTGCCTTGACATGCCATTCTCCTGCTTCGTCCTTGAGCATGACGGGACCGCAGTGATAAATGATGCCGCCATTCAGATCTACTGGACAATCGTTTTCCATCAGATAGCTGTGCAAAGCGTCGCGTCCTGTGTGCATCTCTCCGTTGATGATGACCACATCGCCCACTCTCAGGCTGCGAATCTGCTCCTCGGAAATCGGTGCTTGCAGGACAACCTCGCGACGCTCAGGCTGTGCAGCTTCGCTTGCCGCTGCCGCTGGAGTCAGATCCATCGCTACTTCTTCATCTTTGTACAGGTAGCGGAGGATTTCGCCTGTCTCTGCGTTGAGGCGTACACCTTGACGGCGGAACGCCCAGCAGTTGTAAGCCACGGAAACGAAGAAGCTGGCTGGCAGACGGTTTTCTACGCCGATTTTGCAACCGAGCAAGGTCGCGTTTCCGCCGAAGCCCATCGTTCCGATACCCAGTTGGTTCGCGGTTTCCATGATGTAGTCTTCCAGTTTGGCCAGGTCTGGATTCGGGTTCACGTCATCAACGCGGCGGAACAGCTGATGCTTGGCCAACGCATAGCCAGAGGTGCGGTCGCCGCCGATTCCGACTCCGATAAAGCCCGCGCTGCAGCCTTGTCCTTGCGCCTGATAGACGGCGTGCAGGATGCACTTGCGGATGCCGTCCAGATTGCGTCCCACTTTCCCCAAGCCTTCCAGCTCACAGGGCAGCGAATACTGGATGTTCTTGTTTTCACAGCCGCCGCCTTTGAGGATCAGCTTGATCTCGATCTCATCCTCTTCCCATTGCTCGAAGTGAATGACCGGGGTACCAGGTCCCAGGTTGTCTCCTGTGTTGTGCCCAGTCAAGGAATCGACAGAGTTGGAACGCAGCTTCCCTGTTTTGGTTGCTTCTGCAATAGCTTCTTTGATCGCTTTTTTAATGATGAGCTGGTTGACTCCGACTGGCGTTTTCACTTCAAAAGTCGGCATGCCTGTATCCTGGCAGATTGGCGATACATTTTCTTCTGCCATCACGATGTTCTGTGCGATCGTGGCCAGAGAAAGTGCTGCACGAGTGCCCAAATCTTCATTTAATTTTGCTGCATTGACGGCACGACGCACGTCAGGCGGCAAGTTCGTGGAGGTATCCGTGATCAGCTCCAGAATGCTTTGCTTCAAGTTTTCCATCTATGACGCCCCTTTAGACGAAGTGGTGTGATTGGTATCATAAACCGCCTATAATTATAGCACATGCCATCCCCCGTGTCCGTAGATTATGGTCCTCCGAGTGTGAAACATTTGATCGCGGCTGCCGTCTTATGTGATAAGTATAAGGAAATTCTTAGCAGATAGAGAAAAAGGGGGATCAGCATGAAAAAAAGAAGTTGGGTCTGGTTCATTGCATCAGCCCTTGTTCTGACGACAACAGCCTTTGCGGTAGCGGGAAGTGCGGACAGCGCGGATAGCTCTGACAGCGCCGACAGAGAGGTGGAGGCAGCCTACATCGAAAAGGATGGATTGCCTGTCGTCGGCTCGTATGAAAACTTGAAAAAGCTGTTGGAAAAGGATCTCCAGCAGCAAAAGCTGATGTACAAAACCACCGTCGCAATGGAGTCCGCGCCGGTAGCCGGCAGCGCCGAACCGCAGTCAGCTCCGGCAGTTGCCAATGTCGCAGAATCTGCTGCCGCTGACTACTCGACAACCAATGTCCAGGTCCAAGGCGTTGACGAAGCTGATGTGGTCAAGACGGACGGAAAGTACATCTATCAAGCCACTTCAAACGAGATCCGGATTGTGCAAGCTGATCCGGCCGGCAAGATGCAGCTGGCAAGCCGCTTGAGCTATACGGAGGGAACGTTTGAACCATTGGAATTGTACGTGGATGAAAACAGGCTGGTCGTAATCGGACAGTCTTTTGAGACGCTTGCCATAAAGAAAAACGATTCCGCCAAAAAGGTAAAAATCGCTCCTGGCTATCACAATCTGCATGTAGAAATGCTAAAAGCCCAGGTCTATGACATTACAGATAAACAAAAACCAAAGCTGACACGCGAGCTAGAGATGGAAGGAAGCTATTTGTCATCCCGCAAAATCGGAAGCAATCTGTATCTCGTCGCCAATCATCGCATCAATACCTTCCAGATCATGGAGGACCAAGGCGATCCTGCTCCGATGTACCGCGATCAAGCTCCCGACAAACAAGCAGAACCCCAAAAGCTTCCGTATAGTGACATTCATTATTTCCCGGAAAGCCTGGCACCCAATTATCTGATGGTGGCAGGAGTCGATTTGGATAATCCCAACCAGAAGATGACCGTACACTCCTATCTGGGCGGCGGTGAAAATATGTACGCCTCTCCAGAAAATCTCTATGTCGCCGTAACCGAATACAAAAACGAGGCTCCGAAGCGGAATATGCCATCTATAGAGTCCAGTCCGGTTCCCCTAGACGAATCCGTGAATACGACCTTGTACCGTTTCAAGTTAAAAGACGGCTCATTGAAATTTACAGGAAAGGGCTCTGTTCCTGGTAATGTTCTGAATCAGTTTTCCATCGACGAACATGACGGTTATTTGCGCATCGCAACGACGAGCGGCAGCATCTGGCGCACAGATGAAGGAACCTCTAAAAACAATCTGTACGTTCTCGACAAGGACCTGAAAATCCACGGAAAACTGGAAGGAATCGCTCCAGGGGAAAAAATCTACTCGGCCCGCTTCATCGGAGACCGCGCGTACATGGTAACATTCAAGACTGTCGATCCCCTGTTCGTAATCGATGTCAAAAAACCGGATGCACCACGTGTTCTGGGGGCTTTGAAAATTCCAGGCTACAGCGATTATCTCCATCCGTATGACGAAAATCACCTGATCGGCTTTGGCAAGGAAGCGGAGGCAGAAAAAGACATCGCCTATTATCAAGGCATGAAAATCGCTTTGTTTGACGTGACAGATGTAGCCAATCCAATCGAGAAGTTCAAGACGGTCATTGGCGATCGCGGAACCGATTCGGAGCTGTTGAGCAACCACAAAGCCTTGCTTTTCTCCAAGGAGAAGGAACTTCTCGCTTTTCCCGTAACCGTTTATTCTCTTAGCAGCGAGGAAAAGGCAAATCGCAGGATACAAGATTACGGCCGCTTCTCCTTCCAAGGCGCCTATGTATACCGTCTCAATTTGCAGGAAGGCTTCGTCCTGGACAGCACCATTACCCACCTGACAGCCGAAGATTCCCTAAAAGCCGGCCATGACTGGTATGACAGCGAAAAAAACATCAGACGCATTCTGACCATCGGCGATACGCTTTACACCGTATCGAACAGCCTCATCAAGTCGCAGAGGCTTGAAGACCATCGACCGATCGGCACACTGAGCCTGACAAAATAGCGGTAATTCTCTGTCGCGCAACCGGGTTCTGTGCTAAGATGAACAGGTAAACGTAGCAGGAAGAAAGGGTGTCACCGCACATGGAATATTTAAACCTGAATCTGACTTCAACAATCGCGGGATTGGCGGTCGTCCTATTGGTCATGTTTGCGCGACTTCACTGGCCCTTCCGCTATCAATATATCTCCCATCTGTTCAAGAGCCGCACCGAGCAGCGATTGCGTTGGCTGGATGTCTCTTACCGCAAGAATCGCGCCCGCTCCGTAGCGATGCTGGATAAATCGACCTATGAAATCCTGATCGGCAATTACGAGCTGGCAGAAAAATATATTGTACAGGGATTGAACGTCTGCAAGGAACGTCCCTCTCTCTTTAACCAGGCGATGATTCACTATCTGTTTTACAACCTGGCGATCGTGTACTATTCGTCCGGACGCTATAGCGAAGCGTTGGAAGTGGCCTTCCGCGTCTACCAGCGCGACCAGGGCATGACCGATTCGCTGGCCGTTATCGCTTGCGCCCACGCAAGACTTGGCGAAGTGGAAAGCGCGCAGGAAGCGTTTAAATTGATCTCCGGGAAGCGCTCGGCACGAGATTGGCGGCTGTTCTGTCTCGCCGAGATCGAGGCCGCGAAAGGAAATTACGAGCACGCGCTTGCACATTTGCGTCAGTTAATGGGCAAATCGTCCCATCTCTTGCACCTGAACCGGGCTGAGCTGGAAAAACGGCTGGAGGAATGGCAGAAGGCGTCTACCCAGGCAAGCTAGTTCTTTCCACAAAAAGGAAAACACCGCAAAAGCCGATTACAGAGGCTTTGCGGTGTTTTTTGATTCATTCGGATATCGTTACGACTGCCTGGCAGCCTCGATCAAGCTTTGCAAGAACGGTGTGATCTCCCCACTGAGGATCGGACCGTGACCCGTAGCCAGATAATCGATTGGCCATTCCAGCAGGATCTCCAGCCCTTCTGCATATTCGCGCGCGCGCTCAGGTTCCTGCTGTGCCCATATCTGAATCTGCTTGTGATAAGCCGTGCGGACTTCCGGTTCTTTTCCCACAATATCTCCCAAAGGTGCCTCTCTGAAGCTCAGATGATCGCCGACAAAACACACTTTTGTCTTCGGATCATAAAACGCCACTGAGCCCTCCGTATAAAAAGAGAGTTGCCGAAACTTCAAGGACGAAAGCTCTCCCCCGCTCCCAGTAAACGTGTGACCGAACAAGGTCTGGGAAAAATCGTCCAGCTCATAATAATCATCCAGATGAATCCAGTTGTTGCGGGAAGGAAACAGATCGGCATTCCCGATATGGTCCGCACTTCGATGTGTAAAATAGACATTCTCGATTTTTCCGGGTATCGCCCCGATCCCCTCCAGCGCTTGCTGAAAATACTTCCGATGCTTGCGAAGTTGGGAATCGATCAGCACAAAAGAATCACCTTGTTTGACTACATAACTGTTAATGTAACCCTGCCAGGCCTCCTCGTAGGTAATAATCGCCCAGGTGGAGTCAGCTATAGGTGCAGTCACATTCGTCATGCCTCCATCTCTCCTCTCCTCCCAGATAAAAGTTGCTTACTGATAGTATACACAAACATTTGGTTTCGTGATGTTGTGACACGTATTAGCGGATGACGGCTTCTTCTCCGATGCTGATCCAGGAGCGCCCCTGGGATTGGCGAATATCCACCGGCACGCCGAAAAAGGTCGTCAGGACATCAGGGGTCAAAACCTCTGTCGTCTTGGCCGCCGCTGCTACGGCCCCATCCTTGATCAGAAGCGTGTGCGTAAAGCAGGGAAGTATTTCTTCAATATGATGCGTCACGTACAACAGCGTTGGTCCGTCAGGCTGGCTTGCGATCTGCTCGATCATCGCCAGCAATTGCTCACGGGACAACAAGTCGAGGCCCGTACACGGCTCGTCCAGAATCAGCAGGCGCGGCGAAGCCATCAATGCTCGTGCGATCAGGACCTTTTGCCGCTCGCCTTGGGACAGCGCGCGAAACGGGCGATTTTTCAGCTTGGAGCAGCCGAAGGTATCCAACAGCTCCGATGCTTTGGCAAGATCCTCATCACTCGGTGTCGTATAGAGCCCAATTGTCGCTTCCCTGCCGCTCAGAACTACCCGAAAAGCCGTCTCGTGGTCATGCATCTGTGCGATCAGAGCCGTACTTACCCAGCCGATCGATTTTCGCACTTCCCGCACATCCACTTCACCGTACCGGTTTCCCAGGACATGTACCTCCCCCCGTGTTGGCCAGGTGTATCCGCAGAGGATCTGGAGCAGGCTGGTTTTCCCCGAACCGTTCAACCCGACTATACACCAGTGCTGCGATTCCTCGACCCGCCAGGTGACATCGCGCAAGATGGTCGTCTCATCCCGCTTCCATTCGACGTTCTTCACATCAATGACCATCATGTACCCCCACTCTATTTATCGATTCGTCCATAATATCTAATAATTATGAGTATACCTGTCATTTTGGCAGCAAGCAATTCTATTATCTGCCTTGAACAAGTGTCAAGTGTCGTCAATTTGAATATTCCTTCATTTTTTCTCGGCAAAATAAATACAAAGCTCCTGCTGGTCCCAGAGCTTTGTTTCATGATGCTACTGCATGTTGTCCTGCTTTTCGCGCAGGACTTCCTGAATCAAAACCACACCGTGAGCGAGTGTCGTACCGCCGCCGAAAGCCCCTGCGACTGCCACTGTTTCTGCAATCTCCTTCTCGGTAATGCCTTCTCCCAGTGCAGCCTCCAGGTGATAGACGATGCAGTGTTCGTTGCCAGCAAACAAGGAAATGGCCAGAGCCTGCAAATGCTTTTCCTTGACCGACAATACCCCCGAAGCAAAGCACTGGCTTGTAAATTGATTGTAGGCTTGCAGAGCCTCTGGCAGCATCTCGCCGAACGCTATCAGTCCATCCCGATACTGTTGCGCTAATACATGCTCCATGTTCAATACCTCCTGAGGACTTACCCTTGGTTCTTGTACTGACAGAAATAAATCCCTGATAGTATCTCTACGCTGGGAACTTTTCATACGGGGTCGAACTACGGTTTTGGGAATACTAGGACTACGATGTTGCAAAGGAGTGGGCACCATGATTCGACTGGGCTATGCCTGCATCAGCGTAAAGAACAAGAACAACCCCAACAAAAAAACAACCGTCGCGCAGATAAACAAGCTGGAACCTGCCGCCCGGCTCAAAAAGCTGCGGCAAGTGATGCAGACCAACTTTTTCAACCTGATGGACTTGTTGGCGTACAATGTCGAGCATCAGATTTTCTTATATCGCTTGCCTTCTGAATTCGTTCCCTTGGCGACCCATCCTGTCACGGCAGATTGGAACTGGGCTGAAGAGTTTGCCTGGGATTTTCGAAAGGCTGGCGAGTATATTCGCAAGCACAAGATTCGTGTCACGGCACATTCCGGACACTACAGCATCCTGAATACGGACAAGCCCTCCGTACTCCAATCTACAATCGACGATTTCCGTTATCATGCGCGGGTATTCGATCTGTTGGGGCTCGATGACAACTCAGTATTGGTGACACATGTCGGTGGTGTGTATGAGGATCGAAGCGCTGCACTTGATCGCTTCGCAGCAAATTTTGAGCAACTCCCCACAGAAGTAAAGAGGCGGTTGGTCGTGGAAAATGATGATGTGTCTTTTACCATGGTCGAAGTGCTGGAGCTTTGTGAAAGAATCGGTGTTCCCATGGTGCTCGATATTCATCACCACAAGTGCCTGTCCAATGGCGAGGATTGGGTGGAATATCTGCCGCGAATCATCGCTACCTGGGGGAACAGGACCCCGAAAATTCATGTCTCCTCCCCCAAATCAGAGGATGATTTTCGGGCTCACGCCGACAATATTGATCCAGAAGAATTTCTCTCCTACATGACGGCTTTGTCCGATTACGATCTCGATGTCATGCTGGAATGCAAAAATAAGGATGACGCATTGCTGACGCTGCGGCGAAATCTGGAAAAGCGTGGATTCAAGGGCGAAGCGTTGTGAAGGAAGTGAATGGAAAAAGGCGTGTGAACGGGTCGACCGTTTACGCACGCCTTTTTTCCTTGATTAGCAGCGGCAGCCACATTCGCAGCTATGTCCGGATGAGTGACCCGAAGAAGAATGCCTGCGATCCATGGAAGAGCTGCTTCCTTCATACATCTGACAACGCTCGTGATAATGACTCATTCTGCGCTTGTGGTGCTTGTAGAGCTTGCGGTATTCCCCGTACTTGCGCCGATTCTCGCGGTGCTCCTCGCATTTTCGGTGATAGTAGTCCATCCGGTCCTTGTGAAAATGCAATTTGAAGAAGTAAAGCTCGTAATCTCCACCGCGTCTTCCATGTGATTCGGGCGCTCTTTTGTTGGGTGAAGCATTTGGCGACATATAGTGAGGTGAATTGGGGCTGGATGGCATCCGGTTCGGCATGTTGGGACTGGACGGCCTGCGATTCGGCAGCATGGGGTTCGCCGGCATCCGATTCGGAGGCATTGGATTCGCAGGCATCCGATTCGGGGGCATTGGATTGGATGGCCGCAGATTCGGAGGCATCGGCCTTACAGGCATCCGATTTGGAGGCATTGGATTCATTGGCTTCGGCATAGGGCGATTCGGTGCCGGAATAATCGGTCTTTGCGGCATCGGACGGGTAGGCATATGTGGCGCCTTATGCCTTGGAATATTGGGGGATGGCATGTTCGGAGACGGACGCATCGGCGATTCTTTTGGAGACACATTAGGCGAAGGCATCGACGGTGACGGTCTGTTGGGAGATGGAAACGGCATACTCGACGAAGGCGGTTTGGGCATGGGCATTTCTTTTGGACGCCGGGGTGGCGCGGGTGGCACTTTACGTCGTTTTTCCAAAGATACTCACACGTCCTTTCGGGAGAACTGACACAGTACATGGTATGACGTTTATCCCGCTCAAGAAACGACACTTGCCCATATTCGCCAATTTGACTAAGCCCGTTTTTCGCAAACAGGTGCAGGTGCCGTGCCACCCCCCTCTTGACTGAACGCATGAATCAGGTAGAATAATGGAAAGCGCAAACATTTCCAAACATGTGAATAGAGGACGAAAGCGGGGAAATACGAATGCGGGGCAAACTGCCTATCTCGTTTTGTCATATGCCTATACAACCCAAGGAAGAGGGGCCAGGATCACAATGATCCTGCCCCTCTTCCTTTTTTCGTCCTCTGCTCTGCTAAAGGAGGAAAATCATGAAGTCTGATAAAACCGTTGTGAATCTGGATGGGAATAGCCTGTTCCTCGAACAGGTAGTCTCCGTCGCTTATGGGAAGAGTCTGATTGCAATCCCGGAAGCCGCGCTCTCCAATGTCCGCAAATCACGCAAGATGGTGGATGAGATGGTGAAGAAAAACCAAATCGTCTACGGCATTACGACGGGCTTTGGCAAGTTTTCCGATGTGATGGTCACAGGTGAGGAAGTAAGCCAGCTCCAGGAAAATCTCATCATGAGTCACGCATGCGGCATGGGAGAGCCATACCCGGTCGAAGTGGTCCGTGCCATGATGGCTCTGCGAATCAACGCGTTGGTAAAAGGCTACTCCGGAATTCGCGAGGAAACGCTTCTTCTGCTCATGGAAATGTGCAATCGCGGCGTTCATCCGGTCATTCCCCAGCAGGGATCGTTGGGTGCAAGCGGCGACCTGGCACCTTTGGCTCATATGGTCCTCGTCATGCTCGGCAAGGGGGAAGCGGAAGTAAACGGCCAACGCCTTCCCGGCCATGAAGCCTTGCGTGCAGCAGGTCTTTTGCCAATACGCTTGCAGGCCAAGGAAGGGATTGCCCTGATCAATGGAACGCAGGCGATGACCGCCCTGCTCTGCCTTTCTTTGCATGAAGCCCGCATCGTGATGGAGAGCGCAGAGGTAATCGCCGCGATGACGGTGGAAGCTTTGCACGGGATTCCCAAAGCGTATGATCCGCAATTGCACGCTGTTCGTCCTCATCCCGGCCAACAGGAGTCCGCACGTCGGCTGCTGCTCCATCTCCAGGGCAGCGAACGGACCACCGAGCCGGGAGAGCTGCGTGTCCAGGACGCCTACAGCCTGCGGTGCGTTCCACAAGTGCACGGTGCCACCAGAGACACCCTGGAATACGTATGGAAGACCGTCGAGCGCGAATGCAACAGCGTGACAGACAATCCGATCCTGTTCCCCGATACGGGAGATGTCATTTCCGGGGGCAATTTTCACGGTCAGCCGATGGCCTTGGCAGCTGATTTTCTGGCAATCGCGATAGCGGAGCTGGCTAATATCTCGGAACGGCGTACAGAGCGATTGGTTAATCCGCAATTAAGTGGATTGCCCGGCTTTTTGACGGAAAATGGCGGTTTGCACTCTGGCTTCATGATCACCCAATACGTCGCCGCCTCCATCGTCTCCGAAAACAAAGTGCTCTGCCATCCTGCTTCCGTCGACTCGATCCCCTCTTCCGCCAATCAGGAGGATCACGTCAGCATGGGAACGACTGCAGCGCGCAAGCTGCGGACCATCGTAGCCAACACGGCCAAAGTTCTCGCGATCGAATATTTGGCTGCAGCGCAAGCCCTCGAATTCGGGACTGGCAAACTTGGGCAAGGCACTGCCAAAGCCTATGCGCACATTCGAAGCAGCATCCCGCGGCTACACCAAGACCGCGAAATGCATCCTGACCTGGTCATGGCTGAACGCCTGATCTGGCAGGGGAAATTGGCCCGGATCATAGACGAGGCATAGGAAAAAGCTCCCCGCTTTGATATGATAAGCAAAAGAGCATTGATTCCTATTCCATGTGGAGGGTTCGACATGCCACATCAACCCGACTCGATCCTGTTATTTGACGGCGTTTGTCACATGTGCCACTCTGCCGTGCAGTTTGTGCTGCGGCATAATCGCGATCAGGACATCTTCTTTGCATCCCTGCAATCCGATATAGCCAAGCAATTGCTTGCCGCTCACGGTTATGCGGAAAATCGTCTGCAATCCGTCGTCTTTTTTGATGGAAATACACTCTATACCAAATCTGATGCTGCCTTGCAGGTCGGAAAAAAACTGGGCGGGGGATGGCGCGCCCTCAGTTTGCTTGGGCTAGCCATCCCCCGTTTTCTTCGCGATCCGGTCTATCTATGGATTGCCCGCAATCGCTACCGCTGGTTCGGCAAAAGCGAACAATGCTTTTTGCCCACCCCTGCGATGCGAGCGCGTTTTCTCGATTAGTTCTGCCTACAGCGGTCTTGCCTGCGGATGATCATCACGCACGAGCAGGGCCGCTTTTGCATTGGCTTCGACCTGCGCCGGGCTCTTGCTGCCCGGGATTACCGCCGTCACTGCCGGATGGTTGAGGCACCAAGCCAGGGCCCATTGCGCCATGTCTACGCCTTCCGGAACTTCTGTCCGCTGGATCTCCTCCACCTGCTGCAGGAGGTTCTTGACATGCTCGGGATCGTGGCGATGGCGGACGTCGTTACCCGCAAATACAGCACCCGGCTTGTACTTTCCGCTCAAATATCCGCTCGCCAACGGTACGCGCGCCAATACACCGAGATCCTGCTCCTCGCAAGAAGCAAATACCGCTTCTTCCGGCTTGCGATCCAATCGATTGTACACGACCTGAATGGTTTTGGCATTTACTTGCGAAGCGGAGGACGTTTGGTGCAGGTTGTCGTTCTTCGCAATGGACAGGCCAAGATGTCGAATTTTCCCTGCGCTCACCTGTTTGTCCAGCATCGTCCACAGCGCGTCGTTGTCAAACGCTTCATCAGGACCGGAATGGAATTGATACAGGTCGATATAATCCGTTTGCAGTGCTTTCAAGGATCGGTCGAGCTGCGCCAAAACCTCATCCGCTCCGTACTCATTGGTTCTTGTAAAGCGGTCGTGGAAATGATGTCCGAATTTCGTCGCGACGATCCAGTCTTCTCGCCGGTCTCGCTTCAGGTAATCACCGATCAGGCGCTCCGACAGATGATCGCCGTAGCATTCCGCCGTATCGATCAGATTAATTCCCAGCTCCTTCGCCTTATGTAAAATCTGATCTACTTCGGCCTGCGTAAAATCCATTCCCCATTCGCCGCCAAACTGCCATGTCCCGACTCCTACGACGGAAACATTCATTTCGGTTTTTCCAAGACGGCGGTACTTCATACGCCTCTCCCCCTTTTACCATCACTTGTTGGAGCTGTTTGCTCAAATCGTTTTTTTAATCGTCAGCTTATCGATGAAGGCTTGCGTGTTCTGCTTGCGCTCCTTGCGCATTTTTTTGCGTTCTTCTGCGGTATCCAACAGGTATTTTTCCGTTTCAGTTTCCGGAATCAACGGCGGAACCTCGGTGGGATTCCCGTCTTCATCCAGAGCGACGAATGTAAGGAACGACGTCGCCGTCAGCACCCGCTCACCCGTCCGCAAATTTTCAGCTACCACTTTTACAAATATTTCCATAGACGTTTTGCCAGTTGACGATACATATGCCTCCAGGCAGATCGACTGCCCCATCTTTACCGGGGCGAGAAAATCGATGGAATCGATCGACGCCGTCACGACTGGACGCCGTGAATGGCGCATCGCGGCGATAGCGGCTACTTCATCAACATAGGCCATCATCGTTCCGCCGAAGATGGTGCCGTGGTAATTGGTATCTGAGGGCTGCACCAGGGAAGCCTGGATCGTGCGCGATTCTTGTGTTGTTTTCCCTTTCATCACAGTGACTCCTTCTTTCCTAGATCAAGCTGTATGTTGTTAGCACGTGCTTGCCGCACGCTGTTGTGCCATCTCCTGCAAAAGTGCCTCGATCCTATCTGCTTCGTCTTGCAGCACATACCGAAGCAAGGCCAAATTCCACAGGTAAGCTGGGCGATAGCCGCTCAGAGAAAAAAGCTGTTCATCGAGGTGGACAGCCTGTTTTCTGCGTTCCGGGCTAGCGCAATAAAAATGGTCCAAATAATCCGTGCCCCAGCGCGAAAAAGAGGATGTCTCCGGGGTCACTGCTGTCACCAGGATTCCTTGATCCGTCTCGATTAAATCGAGCGGGTATAGCTGACAGCTAAAGGGCTTCAATGGTTCCAGCTCTCGTCCCGTCTGCTCCGCATACGCATGGATGGCGCATCCGTAGCTTCCGGCGGCCAATTCCTGATAGAACAGGCAGTTTCCGTGCTGCATGCGGATGGTACCGGCGTTCTGGTCCCAGACGTCTTTTGCTGTCATTCTCTGTCGCACTCGGGCATCCTGCGCATAGCTTGCGATCGCAGGCAATTCCTGTTCCAGCAGCGTGACCTGCCAATCATCCACTGCGTAAGGCTGCCCCCCTTCGCAGCAGGTTTCCCGGTGCACCTGCCGGCAATGGCCGCAGTCCAGATGAAACAGGGCGAGCAATGCTTTTGTATCTACCAGATAACGACCCGCCCGGATCAGCGAGGCTTTGTTTCGTTTTATATACTTTTCACAATGATACCTTTCATGATGCATCATCGGCTCCGGAGTGCCGATGTAACGGGAAGTGCGAGCGGATCTCATGATTCGAGCACGAGCTCGGCTTCCGTCCCGAAGATGGAGAGGCGGCCTGCTTCGTTTGCTGCCAGGTCTGCTTCCTCGCTGGGAATTTCCATCAGGATCTCGATATGCTCCCCGTCTTCAGCGGCGAAGACCAGCAGCAGATCTTTTTCTGTAAACTCGTTGTTCGTAAGCGTAGCCGAAGCCAGAGTTGCACGGAACTGGGTCTCTTCCTCATCCTCCCCCTCCGCATCCCACTGAGTGTAGGAGACTGTAAGCACTTTATTCGCGTATTCCTCTGTCAAGATTTTGAGCAATTGCTCATGCTGCTGGATGTCCATGATAATCCCTCCGAATTGACTACAGCCATCAAAGCTGTACACTTACAGCCAATCATAGCAGATGGCTTTTCCAGATGCTACGCCCGGAATGCGAAAAGCCGCCTCGTCTCGCGAATGCGGCTTTCCAGCAATATGCCCTGCGTTTTTGTCAACCGACTTTGGTGATGGTCTGTGCCAGGGCAAAATCCTTGCCTGTCAGACCCCTCGCTTCCCTCGTCGCAAGGACAAAGGTGACCAGGTTGGCGTTGATGCGAATCTCCACATGCTGACTGTCATGTTCCAACATTTCGGCAACCCGATTGACAAGCCGCATGGCAGAAGCAAAATCAGAACATTCATACGTCCGGGACAACGCCATCCGATCTTCCACCAACCTCCAGCCTGGCACCTTCCCGAGATACAGCTTAACCTGCTCGACCGACAGTCTGCTCATCACAAACTCCCCCTCGTAGACCCGATGAACGGTAGTAACACCATCATATTCAGGGGAGACTGCTGTTAGTCACGCTTATCCGCAACCCATTTACATCTTCACTGCATAGAAGATCATGCGCGGGGAGTCAGGAGCGACATAGGGCTCGAAGACATAATTGCCAAATACCTGAATCTGTCCAAATCCTGCCTGTTCCAGCATCGCCATCATCTGCTCCACGCTGAACAGGCGAACCTGCTCCATATACTCCCGCGGCTCATGAGACGAATCGTCTTTGATTGAAATCCGCTTTTTCACAAATCCATCCTCAATCCAGCGTTTCTCCTCGATGAGCAAGTCCTCTACTTCCTTGGTGGAATGCGGGACCAGATGATCTTTGACAAAAGCGGGATTGAGGTAATCCAGGATTAATTCACCGCCCTGTTTTAACGCTTGGGCCATGTTTTGGACGACTTTCGCATTCTCCTCATCCGAAGTGAAGTAACCAAAGCTGGTGAAGAGATTGACGACGATGTCAAATTCCTCGCGAAACGGGATTTCTCGCATGTCACAGCGGGCAAAACGGAGCTTTGGATAGTGATTTTGCTCTTCCGCCAGCTTCAATAGGACAGGCGATAAATCGACTCCAACGACTTCGTATCCCCGACGAGCCAGTGCACGCGAATGTCGGCCGCTTCCACAGCAAAGATCAAGCACTTTTCCTGTCGCCTTGATCGGCAGTCGTTCGAGCAAATTGGCGATTTCCTCATCTGCTGCCGAATCATCACGGTGCCGGTACACCAGCACATAATCTTCGCGAAAGCTGCGTTCAAACCATTCTTCTGCCATGTCTGAGCTCCTTTTTTGATACCAAGATGTTCCTATTATACCATAGAGGGGTTTGTTCGTTGGGCTCTTACCTGCCGAAAAGTGTCAGTAGACACGCCGAATTTTTACCGCTTTTCCAATCTGGTGGAACGGCCGATCTGGATTTTCTGTGCGACACGCTCAATGATGCTCTCCATCGAGTTCGGCTCATGCACGGCATCGTACTCGTTGATGTTGATGCGCAAGATCGGGCAAGCGGCAAAAGAACTGATCCACTTCTCGTAGCGCTCATACAAATCCTTCCAGTACTCGATCGGTGTCTGCTGCTCCATCGGGCGTCCTCGTTCCTTCACGCGCTCCACTATGTCGTCAAAGCTGCCTTCCAGATAGATCAGGATGTCCGGATGCGGGAAGTACGGGGTCATCACCATCGCCTCGAACAGCTCGGTATAAGTGCGGTAATCCTCCTCGGTCATGTTTCCCTGCTCGTACAGCATGCGTGCGAAAATGCCAGTATCCTCATAGATGGAGCGATCCTGTACAAAACCGCCTCCGTATTCAAACATCCGCTTCTGCTCTTTGAAGCGTTCCGCTAAAAAGAAGATCTGCAAATGAAAGCCCCAGCGAGCCAAATCTTCGTAATATCGTCCCAAATACGGGTTATTGTCCACTTTTTCAATCGAGACGCGAAACCCCAGCTGTTCTGCCAATGCATGTGTAAACGTGGATTTCCCCACACCGACTGTTCCGCCGATGGTAATCACCGCGTTGGCAGGGATTCCGTATTTTTCGCGAAGTGGACTGCTATGAAACCTTGACATGTACGCAACTCCTTAGTTTTCTTTCTTCCTTTTATTTTGCCAGCAGCTTTTGGAGGATGGGATCTACCGTGTCCAAGACATGCTGCAAATCTCCCGGGCTATGTACGAAATCCAAATGATCGCAATTCAATTTGATCACAGGAGTATTGGGGTGCTGCTTTTCGAATTCCTGCATGAATTCTTCGTAGTCAGCAATCAGATTTTCCATGTACGTGATGTCCATATTGCGTTCGATATCGCGGTCGCGCAAGGCGATTCGCTTCATCACCGTATCGATCGATGCTGTCAAATAAATGACTAGATGAGCTTGCGGCAGATCCTCCGTCAAAATATCGTAGATCTTCAGATACTTGTTCAGATTGTCGCGATCAAGCGTTCGTTTGGAAAAAATCGTATTTTTAAAAATATTGTAGTCGGAAACGACCGAAATGCCCTGCTGCAAATACTTGGTATGAATATCCTGCAACTGCTTGTACCGATTGCAAAGAAAAAACATTTCCAACTGGAAGCTCCACTCGGAAATATTCTCGTAGAATTTTCCTAAAAATGGATTTTCGTACACAATTTCTTCCAGAAGCTGCAATTCGTAGGCCCGGTTCAGTTCCCGTGCGAGAGAGGTTTTTCCAATTCCAATTGGTCCCTCCACGGTAATCAAAATCGACTTCATAGGGGTTGGGTCTTCCTTTCACGAAAATGAGAGCAAATCATATTGTAGCATGTCCGCCGCGGGTTTGTCGAAACGAATCGGTTCTTGGGAACGGCAAAAACTGCCCGATGCCTCGAGCAGCTTGTAAGCGCTTTATTGTTTACGTAAAATATTCGATGCGCGCCTGTGGAAACAATCTGGAGATTTCCTTTTCCAAATGAGCCTGCAGCGCTTTTGCCTTCACGTCGGGATAGACGTATTTTCCTTTTCCGTACTTTCCCCATTTGTATTTTCGCTCTTCTTCGTTCATTTCCAGCTTTGTCTTGGGATACCGCTGCAAAATCAAGCTTTTTGCGATCTTGGTGAAACGGTGCTGAATCAGTTCAAAAGTCAAGTCTTCCATCGCCTCCGGGACAAGCTGTTCGCGCAGCCTCTCCAATAGATCCGTATACCCTGCTTCCCAGCCCTCAAACCAATACAACGGGGCCAAAATGAACCCAAGCGGATAGCCGGCTTTCGCCACTTTTCCCGCAGCCTCCAGTCTTTCGCTGAAACTCGAGGTTCCCGGCTCGAAGTTCTTGATCACATAATCTGCGTTCATGCTGAAACGAAAGCGCGTATGCCCGTTGTGCCTGGCGTCGAGAAGGGAGTCTACATGGTGGAATTTGGTGACAAAGCGCAGCCTGCCCCACTCCTGCTCCCCCATAAACTCAATCGCCCGCTTCAAATTCCCGGTGATATGCTCGATGCTGACCGGGTCCGATGTACAAGCAGCCTCAAAACGGGTGATTTCTCCCGCCCGCTCCTCGATGTAGGTTTTCGCCTGCGCGAAGATCTCATCGGTGTTGACGTAGATTCGGATATACGGCTTGGAGCCGACGTTTGTATTCAGATAACAGTAGTGGCAGTGGCCCACACATCCAGTAGCAAGCGGAATGGCATATTCAGCAGAAGGCTTTGAGGTCTCGAACTTCAAGGTTTTGCGTACCCCGATCACCAGCGTGCGCTTGGCATTGCGGTATTTCTCCGCATCCGTCTCTCCCGGGATCCCCCGGACCTGGTTGTGGCTGGTTGTCATCTGAATCGGGATTCCTTCCCGCTGAAAACGCTGGTACAGTTCTTCCCCCAGCGGATAATCAAGAGCGTGGGGCTCGACAAAGACATAGTCAGGGATAAAAAGACCGGATTTGCTTCTGCCTGGCGCTTCCTGCACTGTAGTCGCCATACTCTCCCCCCTTTGCTCTAGTATGTCCCGCTAGCTTCTAGTCAGCGCTGGTGTGTAGATGGCATGGGCTTTTCCTACATTGTTTGCTTAAAAAGGTGAAGCCATTTCTTGGCCTGGTCTAGCTGGGAGGACGGGACGCGAAGCGAATAGACGTGCCCGTTTCTTTTGGTTCGTTTGGCGACCACCTTGACGTGAATGCCCTTCAATTCCAAAAATTGCCGACAATCCTGTGCGACCCGAGGCAGACCGTAGGATTGGTGAATCGTAACCCATCTCGTCCACATACCGTTCATTCCATCCTTTTTTCTTTCGTTGTTATACAGTAAGCAAAAAAGAAGGAGAAGGTTCGGCAAAACCGTTTTGGCTCTTCGGGAGTCTAATGATTGTAGGAGGGGTGAACGTGAATCTGGAACAGCTTGTCCGTGAGGCCCAAAAGGGGGACGATCAGGCTTTTTACCAGCTTATCCTCATGCACAAGGAGCGGATGTATCGCGTGGCGTATGCCTTTTTGCGCACGGAAACAGATGCATTGGAAGCCATACAGGAAGCGACTTGTCGCGCTTATCTCAAACTGTCTGCGGTAAAGGAGCCGGCCTATTTTTCAACTTGGCTGACACGGCTTTTGATCCACTTGTGCATAGATGAGCAAAAACGAAGAAAGCGCTGGATTTTGGAAGAGACCGACCGGGAGCGCATAGACCCGCAGGCAGAGCATACAGATGAACGAATCTTGCTGCAGGCTGCCATGGAGCGGCTCTCCCCGATTCAGCGGCATGTCATCATTCTGAAGTATTTTGAAGATCTGACGATACGCGAAATTGCTTCCCTGCTCGGCCATCCGGAAGGGACGATCAAAACCTGGCTGCATAAAGCACTCGGCGCATTGCGTCACGACTTGGGGAGGGGCTGGTGAACGCTCATGCAACATGAAGATAAGATCGAACAGTCATTGAATGAGGAAAAAGAACGCATGCAAGCGGTTGTACTGCCTGCTGAACTGGACCATTACATCCGAAAAGGAGTAGACAAAGCAAAGCGATTGCAGGCGAGACGGAAGCGCTGGCAGCGCTACGGGACCAGCTTGGCTGCTTGTTTATTGGTCGTGGGACTGTTTTTTTCCATCCGCTTGTCTCCCGTTGTCGCTGCCTATGTGAGTCATATTCCGGGGATGGAAAAGCTGGTGGAGCTGATTCGCGAGGACAAAGGACTGCAGCGTGCAGCAGAGCATAGTATGGTGCAAAACATCGGAGAAAGCGTCCAGCAAGGAGCCATCCGCTTCAGTGTGGACGAAGTGCTGATGGATGAACGGCGCATGCTGATTTTTTATACGCTCTCGCAGGATCGCTCCGACCAGGTCCTCTCCTTGCATAAAGTGGAGCTGCTGGACACTGCGGGGAATCCGTGGGGACTAGGCGGCGCATCGTGGAGTCACAATTTGGAACCGGGACAGACCACCAAAAATCGGATCGATTTTACGTTCGAAGAAAGAGGGGAAGTGCCGGACTTCCTGCAGCTTCGCGCCACGATATCCATCGATGGCGAAGAACAAGATACTCCGGTAAACGTGGTGTTTGCCATCGACAAGGCGAAGTTTGCTGTACATCAGCCTTTCTCCTATGAGGTAAACCAAGAGGTGCATGTCGACAGCCAACGCTTCACGGTTGAAAGCATCACCGCCTATCCGACGCAAACAGAGGTAAGGATCCGCTTTGATCCCACCAATACGAAGCATATTTTTGAATTCGACCAATTGGAGCTGGCAGATGAAAAGGGAGCTACCTACGCCTTTTGGGGAAATGGCTTGCCTTATTCCCGCGAAGGCGACGATGTGGTCATTTACCATCTGGAGAGCATCTACTTTACCAAATTCGAACAACTGATGCTGCAGGCGAAAGGGATCCGCGCGCTGGATAAGGACAAGCTGACTGTGACGATAGATGCCCGGACAGGTGAATTCACGAAGATACCGGATGAACGCCTTCGCCTGGACGCCTTGCGCCAACGGGACGATGTCGTGGGAATGGACCTTTCGCTAATGGTAGATGAGATCGACCACTCGCGATATGTGTCTTTGCTCAGCGAGCTGACAGATGATCTGGGAAATGAATATGACCTGCTGCAAAGCACCTCTTCCAGTGACTATTCATCAAAAAACATACAGCTTTACGGTCATCTGTTTAAACGGCTTACTTCTTATGGCATGCCTTCGGAATACAGCTTCACGCTTTACAGCTATCCAACTCGGCTGACAGAAGGTTTTCGCATCAAGATCAAATAGAAAATGCCCGGCTTCGCGCCGGGCTTTTCATATTCTTCCTTTATTCGATAACAGCCCAGTGGTTGGTTGGACCGTGGCCCCCGCCCAGTTCAGGTGCTGTCTTAATCGCTTCGAAAATAAAGCGGTTCGCCTTCTCCACCGCCTCAATCAGCGGCGTGCCTTTGGCCAGTTCTGCCGTCAACGCAGCCGAGAACGTACAACCCGTCCCATGCGTGTGCCGGGTATGGATGCGCTCGTGGACGATTTCGTGAAAAGCTTGTCCATCGTACAGGATGTCCCGTACTTCGTCGCCTTCCAGATGCCCGCCCTTCATCATGACGTTGCGCACGCCCAACGCGTGAATCGCCTTGGCCGCTTCGCGCATCTGCTCCGCATTGCGAATCTGCATACCCGTCAAGCACTCCGCTTCCGGTACATTCGGGGTAACGACCTCCGCGAGAGGCAGCAATCCTGTGGTCAGCGCTTCAATCGCATCATCCTGGAGCAGCTTTGCCCCGCCTTTTGCGATCATGACAGGGTCCACAACCAATTTGAGCTTGTCGTACGGACGCAGTTCATCCGCCACAGCCCTGATGATTGCTGCATCAAAGAGCATTCCCGTCTTGGCCGCATCCGCCCCAATATCGCGAAGCACCTCATGGATCTGTTGGGCAACAGCTTCTGCCGTCATCGGGTATACCCCAAACACCCCAAGGGTGCTTTGAACCGTAATCGCGGTGATCGCACTCATTCCGTATGCGCCGAACTGATGAAAGGTTTTCAGATCCGCCTGAATCCCGGCGCCGCCTCCACTATCTGAGCCTGCTATCGTTAAAGCCCTGGCTACCTGTTTCATGTTATCCTCCACCACCATCTCGCTATTCTCTGATCTTATCTGAGTATATCATCGAAAGGTACAGTTCGGTATACTAGTCTTGATTGCCATTGGACAAGGAAGGAAGAAAGCAATGACTTACCGCACGCTTTACTGGTTGACCGCTCTTCTCCCTGCGATCATCATCGGAGGTTTTGAATTCATCCGCCATGACTTCCTGCTGCCCTATCTCTCCATGGAGGACGGCAATGTATACATCACGATCCTCACGTTGGTTCTCTCTTTTTTGTTCGCCAACTGGATGTTCCGAACGATTGAGAGGATGAATGCTCGGCTTGTCGAGGAGCAGGCGCGTCGCGCTGTCTACGAGGAACGGGAGCGGCTGGCCCGCGAGCTGCATGACGGCATCGCGCAGTCTCTCTTTTTTCTCAACGTCAAACTGAAGCAAGGACATTTGGACGATGCGCGCATAGCCGTGTCGGCGATTGACAATCACGTCAGACAAGCCATTTTCAATCTGCGCTCGCTCCCGGAGGAAGGCAGTCTGGAGCAGCGTCTGGAAAACTGGCTGGCCCAGTGGAGTGCGCTCTCGGGCGTAGATATCGTACATGAGATAGAGGTCAGCGACAATTTTTTCTCACCTGCCCAGGAGGTCCAGGTGTTTGGCGTCATCCAGGAGGCATTTGCCAACATTCGCAAGCACGCACAGGCCCGTCACACCCGGATTTCGCTTGTTACGCAAGATTCGCGCAGCTGGCTGCTGACGATCGAAGATGACGGCATCGGGATCTCCGCTGATTCAAAAAGGTCCAAAAAATACGGACTGTCCATGATGCGTGAACGCGCCCGTCAACTGGACGCCATTTTGGAAATCAAACAGCGGGAGGGCGGCGGAACGGTGATTAGCCTGATCTCCCAAAAAGGAGGCGAAAACAGATGAACCCCTATCGAGTCATTATCGCTGACGATCACCCCATGGCGCGGTTGGCGATTCGCAGTTTGCTCGACCCGGACCCTTCGTTCGAGGTCGTAGGCGAAGCTGTCAACGGTGAAGATGCTTTTCAGCTTTGCGGCGAGCTGCAGCCCGATCTCGTCCTGATGGATATCAATATGCCGAAATGGAGCGGGCTGGAAGCGACACGCGAGGTCAAAAAAGCGTACCCCCATATCAAAGTGGTGATTCTCAGCGTCTCCGATGATGTCGGCGACTTGATCACGGCGATCCAGTTCGGCGCCCAGGGCTACCTCCTGAAAAACCTCGAGCCTGACGACTGGATCAACTATCTGCATGCATTATTGTGCGAAGACAGTCTCCCCTCGCGCGAGATGGCGACCCGATTGTTTCATCATTTTCGCCAGGAAGAGCTGGGAGATGAGCTGAAGCCAGATGTGCTGACACCGCGTGAACGCGAGATCGTCATGTACGTCGGTGCTGGCAGGACGAACCGGGAGATCAGCGATGCACTCGTGATTGCCGAGAACACGGTAAAAAATCACATCAAAAACATTTTGGACAAGCTGCAATTGGCGAACCGGGTGCAACTGGCTGCATACGCCGTACGCCATCACTTGTTGAAAAAATAAAAAAGAGCGCCCTCGGACGCTCTTTTTTCTATTCGCTCCCTTGCGGCGCCTCGAAGCTGTAGTACACGTACGGATCCTTCGGTGCATCTACAGGCTCTACCTGCGTTGCCTTCAGCACCAGCATATCGTAGCCGTTTGCATTCCTCAGCTCCAGCTTCCCGCGAACCTTGACCCAGCTGTCGATGGGATAGTTTTTGGCTTGTTTGTCTTCCACCAGAATTCCGAACACACTGGCGTCTGCTGTACAGCAGGAGACTGAAAAACGGGCCACGACGAACTGTTCTTCCGAAAAATCGGATTGGTGGTAGACAAAGCCCATGGTCTCGATTTCCTTGCCCGCAAATTCCTTGGCATACAGCTCCATTGTTGTCAGACCGTCCAAAAATACCTTGTCATCCAGCTTGATCACAGGCTGCTTATACAAAAATACCGCAATGTCTGTGTAAAAATCACCAAAATCGCTTTCAGCAAAAAGTTGCCTGATTTGCGCATCTTCGAGTGGAACGGACTTCGCAGGCTCTTCGGTTGTATCTGACGGCTCTTCTTGCTTCCTGGCTTCTTCCTCTAGCTGTTCCCCGCCTTCCGGGCTTGCATTTTGCTTGACATCCTCCCCCTGTGACTCTACCTTAGGCACCGAAGCATTCACTTGTGCCAGTTTTCGGACGTCATTGCTCAACAGGTTCACACCTAGATTTTCTGCCATTGCACTTCCGAGCGTTTTGTCCGGCATGAATATGCCCATCGCCAAAGGGAGACAGAAAAGCCCGTATACGATCAGCGAAGTCCAGGGGGACCGGGGGATTTTATGAGCGTCGCAGTCACAATCATAATCGCTTTGGCCGATGATGACCTGGCGGATGCTCGCGATCGTCAAGATGATCAGGATGCCCAGCGTAACATAGATCAGCATGTGCAGCCGAGGAGCCAGATACTGGCTCAGCCTCCCTGTAAAAATCATCTCCGCCAGCAAGAGCACAAAACCGCTCAAGATCAACGTCCGCAATATATAATGACGTTTCCATTTTTTCTGATTTTGGTCCATTTTTCTTCTCCTCTCACACCGGCATCCATAATGTGACGACCAGTACCGTAATCGTCACCGCCAGGATCAGCTTGACCACAAAGCCAAAACGGAATGAATGGAACAACAGCAAGGTCGTTTTCAAGTCCATCATGGGACCGAAGACGAGGAAGGCCAATAGCGAACTGCTCTGGAAGGTATTGGCAAAAGAAGCTGCAATAAACGCGTCTGCCTCTGAACAGAGCGAGAGAATGTACGCCATGCCCATCATGACCAAATGGGAAGAGAGTGGCGTCTGTCCGATCCCCAGCATGGTTTCCCGACTTACGAAAACTTGCAGCAGCGCACTGATCAATGCACCGAAAAGCAGAAATTTTCCCATATCGAAAAATTCATCGACTGCATGAGAAAAAGTAGCCGATAGCTTGCCACGAGAGGCTTCCAGATGTCTCGCTTCGTGTCTGATCTCTGTCTCCATCCCCAAGCGCAGGGGATTTTTCTTGACGAATACCAACACCAGAATCCCGATCACGAAGGCCACAATCAGTGCCGATATGGCACGATACATCGCCATGTCAGGCTGCCGGGTAAAAGCCGTGTAGGTAGAAGTCAGCACGATTGGATTGACGATTGGACCCGCCAACAGGAAGACGATTCCCACATGAAGCGGCATCCCCTTCTGGATCAGGCGGCGAACCACAGGAATAATGGCGCATTCGCACACGGGGAACAGCACTCCCAAGAGTCCGGCAAAGGGCAAAGCAATGAAGGGATTCTTGGGCGTCCAGCGGCGAACTTGTTCTTCTGTCACAAACGTCTGAATAAAGGCGGAAAAAAAGACTCCCAACAATACAAATGGAATCGCTTCTAGGACGATACTTAAGAAAAAAGTTCTGACATCCAGCCATTTCGGCGACCAAGTGATCAAATTCGCATAAAGAGGGTTGCTCGTGCCCCCTGTTGTCAGCCAGACAACAGCAAGCCCCAGTATGACCGCTCCCAGGCTGTCGCGAAGCAGGCTACGGAAGTTTACCGGCAAGATGCTAACCTCCTATCGATCTAGCGATTTGTATATCTTTTCTATTATATGCGAACCTGTCCAATGATGCCAAATTCTTATTATTATTCAAATATACACTTGAATGTTTGTTCGTTCTTTGGTAGTCTTTTCCTTACTAGCAGAGAAAAGAAGGGATTGCCATGAACGAGTACGATGTCATTGTGGTTGGCGGGGGGCAGGCAGGGCTGGCTATGGGCTATTATTTACGCCAGACAAATCGCCGCTTTCTGATACTGGATTCACAAAAACGGACCGGCGATAGCTGGCGCCAGCGATACGACACCCTGGTCTTGTTTACACCCCGTCGCTACAGTGCGTTGCCCGGGCTGGATTTCCCCGGGGAGCAAATGCAGCTGCCAACCAAGGAGGAGACTGCAGATTACCTTGAAATGTACGCCCGCCATTTTGACCTTCCCATCCAGCATCAAACAACGGTGCTCCGGGTGGAAAAAACGGCCGGAGGATATACAGTCGAGACGGCAGATGAAGTATTGCATACCCGTAGCCTCGTCGTTGCCACTGGTCCTTTTCAAACACCGTTCATCCCTGCGTTGGGGCAGCAGGAATCATCAGATGTCTTCTCCCTGCATACCGCCTCTTATCGGAATGAAACGCAATTGCCACCCGGTCCCGTCCTGATCGTCGGCGGGGGAAATTCGGGTGTACAGATCGCTGTCGAGCTTGCCGCCTCGCGTCCAGTCTACCTGTCCATGGGGCAGGATCGCACCTTTCTTCCCGCGACGATCTTCGGCAGATCGATCTTCTCGTATCTATACGCATTCGGATTGCTTGAATCTCCTGGGACATCCTGGCTGGGGAAAAAGTGGCGCGCCAAGCCAGACCCGATCTTTGGATACCGCAAGCAGGTGCGTGAGCTAACGAAAAATGGACAGCTGCAAGTAACGCAGCGTACTCGCTCCATTCAGAATCGTACGGCGACTTTTGACGATGGAGCAAAAGCCGATATTTCCGCCATCATCTGGGCTACTGGTTTTCGCTCGAATTATGAATGGCTTCAGATACCCGGAGTATTGGCGGCAGATGGACAGCCAATCCATGAAAGGGGCATTTCTCCCGTGCAGGATCTCTATTTCATCGGGCTGCCTTGGCAGTACACCCGCGGCTCCGCCCTTCTCGGCGGGGTGGGAGATGACGCGAGATATATCGTGGACAGAATGGAAAATCGCTAATCGATCGAAATCAATGAAACAAGCGAGCCTGTAGTGGCTCGCTTGCTTCTGCTTATTTGACCGATCCTGCTGGCTACAGCTACAGCTTGATGGTGATCAGCTTCAATTCTGTCATTTCCTCGACCGCATATTTGATACCCTCACGGCCAAAGCCGCTCTCCTTCACTCCGCCATACGGCATGTGATCCACCCGGAATGTCGGGATGTCGTTGATCATGACACCGCCTACTTCCAATTCGTCGGCGGCTTTGAGCGCTTTCTGAATGTCGCGGGTGTAAATTCCCGCCTGCAGCCCGTAGCGGGAGTCATTGACTGCTTCAATCGCCTCATCGAGCTTCTGGAAAGGCGTAACGACTACGATCGGACCGAAAACCTCCTGGCAGGAGCATTTCATGTCACTCGCTACATTGGTCAGAATGGTCGGGGCAAAAAGCCGCTCGTTCACGGGCTTGCCGCCTGTAACCACGTTCGCCCCTCTGGAGACGGCTTCCTCCACCCAGTCTGTCATGCGTTGATGGTCTTTAGCCGAGATGAGCGACGACATGTCGGTCGCCTCCTCCAGAGGATCGCCGAGCACCAGCTTTTCCGTCGCCGCCTGGAAGGAGGAGAGGAATTCTTCGTACTTGCTTTCATGCACATAGACGCGCTGCAGCGAGATGCATACCTGACCGCTGAACGAGAACCCGCCTATCACGCAGCGATCGATCAATGCCTGGTCGATCTCCACGTTATCGTCAATGATCAGAGCCGAATTGGAGCCCAGCTCCAGCGTAACCCGCTTGAGGCCAGCCTTGTTTTTCATCGCGATTCCGACTTCCGGACTGCCAGTGAACGTGATCGCGGCAATTCGCGGATCACGCACCAGCTTTTCGCCCACGATGGCGCCTTTTCCCGGGAGAATATTCAAGGCTCCGTCGGGCAGCCCCGCTTCGGCAAAAATCTCGGCCAATACCAAGGCGCTCAAGGGAGTTTGGCTGGCTGGCTTGAGCACCACTGTGTTTCCGGCAGCAAAGGCAGGGCCCAGCTTGTGTGCTACGAGATTAAATGGGAAGTTGAACGGTGTGATGGCTCCCACGACACCGATCGGCTTGCGGACGGTGAAAGCCAACCGCCCCTCTCCGCCCGGTGCAGCGTCTAGCGGGATGGTTTCGCCATGGATTCGTTTTGCTTCCTCTGCGGCAAATTTGTACGTCTGGATCGTTCGCCCGATCTCTGTTCTGGCGGTACGAATTGGCTTGGCTGCTTCCGACGCCAGAATCCTAGCCAGCTCCTCCTGCCTCTCTTCCATAATCGAGACCGCCTTTTCCAGAATGGCGGCGCGCTTGCTTGCCGGAAGTTTCGCCATCGTCTTGCTCGCCTGTCTCGCAGCTTCGATAGCTTCGTCTACATCTGCATCGTCCGCCTGCCCGATCTCGGCGATCAACTCTCCGGAGAAGGGAGAATAGAGCGGGACGTATTCCTTCGCTTCCTTCCATTTCCCCTGGATGTACAAATGCTTTTTCATCGCGATCCCCTCCTCTTCGCTCGATTAGTTGGTTACGTAGATCCCTTTCAATACATCGGTCATGATATCCAAGCCTTCCTGCAATTGCTCATCCGTGATGACCAGCGGTGTGAGGAAGCGCAGAATATTGCTGTGAACGCCTGCAGACAGCACGACGACTCCGTTCTCGCAGCATCCTTTGGTCAGCTTTCCGATCAGCTCCTTCGCCGGCTCCCCTGTCTGCGGATCTACGAATTCCACTGCGCACATCGCGCCAAGCCCGCGGACATCCGCGATGACAGGCAGTTCCTTTTGCAAAGCCAGGAAATGCTTCTGGATGGCATCGCCGATCTCTTGCGCCCGCTTGGCCAGATTCTCTTTTTCCATCTTTTCAATGACAGCCAGAGCCGCTACGCAGCCGAGAGGACTTCCTCCGTAGGTGCCGCCGATTTCACCGGCTGTCGGCGCATCCATAATCTCTGCCCGCCCCGTGACAGCACTGATCGGCAGACCAGCCGCAATCGACTTGGACATTGTGATGATGTCGGGTTCGATGCCGAAATGAGTGGAGGCAAACATCGAGCCTGTACGGCAAAAGCCGGTTTGGATTTCGTCTGCGATAAAGAGGATATTGTTCTTTTTGCAAATATTGTAAATTCCTTGAACGAACTCGACAGGCGGTATGACAAAGCCTCCTTCACCCTGAACAGGCTCCATGATGACCGCTGCCAGCTCTTCAGGGGATACCTCTGTCAAAAGGAAATCTTCAAACTGATCGACACAGTACTGGGCGTACTCGGCATCCGTCAGCCCTGCCGGCTTGTTCATCGGGTACGGGAACTGGGCTTTATACGTCATGGGTGCAAAGGGACCCATTTTGAATTTATACGGCTTTACTTTGCTAGTCAGGGACATGCCCAAAAGCGTACGTCCGTGGAAGCCTCGGGTAAACGAGACAATCCCTTGGCGTCCTGTGTATTTGCGGGCAATTTTGACCGCATTTTCTACGGCTTCCGCACCGCTGTTGGCGAACATGGTTTTCTTGGCAAAATCGCCGGGCGTGATTTCAGCCAGTTTTTCCGCCAATTGGACATATGGCTCATACATGGCAACGTGGAAGCAGGTATGGATGTATTTGTCGAGCTGCTCCTTCAATACCTGGACGACTTCTGGCGGACAGTGGCCTGCGTTGATTGTACCGATCGCTCCGGCAAAATCCAGGTATGTGTTGCCGTCTACGTCTGTCAGCAATGCACCGGATGCGCGTTCTACGACAACCGGCGTGTTATTGCCCACACCACTGGGTACAGCCTGCTCCCTTCTGGCGATGATCGCGGCGCCTTTGGGACCTGGCACCCCTGCAGAAACATTGACAAATGTACGTTGTTTGGACATATGACCCAACCCCTTTAGGAGATTATTTGAGTAAGATTCGGTAATACCCGACCTGCTCCTTATACTTAGCAAAAAGCATGCCAAACTCAATAAAAGCGGAAAGCTCGCCTATTTTATCTGCATTTATTCACAATTGAATTATTTGCTGCAAAATCCGATTCAAAAATGAATTATATAATTCAAAAATGAATCAACTGCGAATACGGTATTTCTGCAGCTTCCGCACGACCGAGGGCTGGCTGATGCCCAGGAAGTCCGCCATCTCAGCTGTCGTGCGGCAGCGCTCAGAGGCATACCGCATCCATTTCTCCTCTACTTGATCCAGTGCCTCTTTGAGCGAAAAGCGGGGCATGAGCGGGACGTTCTCTTCCTGCTCGACGTAGCTCGCGGCTACCTCTGCCGGCAGATGGATGGGTTCGATCACTTCTTCATCTGTCGTCACGACCATGCGCTCCAGAACGTTTTCCAGTTCGCGCACATTGCCCGGCCAATCATACTGCATCAGAGCGGCGATTGTAGCGCTATCGAGCCGTTTCTCTAAGCCGTAGCGCTCATTTAGATTGCGCAGCACCACCCGAATCAGGGCGGCAATATCCTCCGGGCGCTCGCGCAAAGGAGGAACGTGGATCGGCACCACGTTCAGGCGAAAGTAGAGGTCCTGGCGAAACTTCCCTTCCTTAACCATGGCTTCGAGATTGCGGTTCGTTGCCGCAATCAGACGAAAATCCACCTCGCGATCTTGCGTGCTGCCAATTCGCTGCAGCTTTTTTTCCTGGATCACCTTGAGCAGCTTGGCTTGCAACGGGAGGGGAAGCTCTCCCAGCTCGTCTAGCAAAAGCGTCCCCCCATTTGCCATCTCGATGATGCCTTTCTTTCCCGTCTTGGCTGCTCCGGTGAACGAACCTGCCTCATAGCCGAACAACTCGGATTCGAGGAGCCCTTCGGGAATCGACCCGCAGTTGATCTCGACGAAATCACCGCCCGATCTGCGGCTGTTGCGGTGAATTTCCTTGGCGATCACGTTCTTCCCTACGCCGGACTCTCCCAGTATCAGTACCGTAGAATCGACGACGGCCACTTTTTTGATCAGCCTGTTAATCGCCAGCATCGCCTCGCTGACGGCCACTACCCCATCCTGATTTTTCTCCCGCAGCTCTTCTATTTCACTCTCAAATTGTTTCAACTGCTGATTCATACTCTCATAACGCTGCTTTAATTCCAGAATTTCCGTCAAGTCATGCGAATAGTTGACGACTGCCGTCAGCTTTCCTTCGTCGGAGAAAATCGGATACGCGCTGACCATCAACTGCTGGCCCTTTTTCGTCTCCTGCAATATCGTCTGAGGAATGTTCTTTTGCATCACCATATGGGTGACGGAGGGATAAAACACCTTTTCCTGTTCCAGTTCAATGACGTTGCGGCCGAGAAGCTGGTCCTTGCTTCTGCCGTACATCTCCTCGCAAGAATCGCCGATCATGCGGATAAATCCTTCTCCATCCGTTATGATCAGATGATCCCGCGAAGTTTCCACGATTCCTTCCAAGACTTGAAGAAGCCATTCTTCTTGCGCATGATGCTGGTGTTTACCCATGATGACACCACCGTTTCCGTGATCGATGCTGTAAAAGCCATCTCCCTTAGCTGAGAGATGGCTTTGTCTTCTTCTATTCCATTAGTCTTCCATGGTAGACAGGTCACCAGTCGGCAATCCCAGCTCCCACGCCTTCAATACACGGCGCATGATTTTGCCGGAACGGGTTTTTGGAAGCTTGTCGCGGAACTCGATCTCGCGAGGAGCCGCATGGGCTGCGAGTCCTTCTCTTACGAACTTGCGGATCTCATCCATCAGCTGGTCGCTTGGCTCATAGCCTGCACGCAGGGAAATGAATGCTTTGACGATTTCACCGCGAACGGGATCAGGCTTGCCAATGACACCTGCTTCCGCAACCGCGGGATGCTCGACCAGCTTGCTTTCCACTTCAAATGGACCTACCCGTTCACCGGAGGTATTGATGACATCATCGATCCGGCCCTGGAACCAGAAGTAGCCTTCCTCGTCCATGTACGCCGAGTCTCCCGACACATACCAGCCGGGAAATCTGAAGTACTCCTGATACTTGGCCGGATTGTTCCAGATCTGCCGCATCATCGCCGGCCAACCAGTACGAATTGCCAAATTCCCCATGCGGTTAGGAGGCAATTCGTTTCCTTGGTCGTCGATGATGGTAGCTTGGATGCCAGGGAATGGTTTGCCCATCGAGCCCGGCTTGATCTCCATGCAGCGATAGTTGGAAATAAGCTGTCCACCCGTCTCGGTCATCCACCAGTTGTCGTGGATGCGCTGGTTCAGAGCGCGCAGTCCCCAGTAGACAACTTCGGGGTTCAGAGGCTCGCCCACGCTCAGGACGTGGCGCAGGCTGGAGAGATCAAATTGCTTGATCACTTCTTCGCCTGCCCCCATCAGCATGCGGAAGGAAGTCGGTGCGCTGTACCAAATGGTCACTTTATATTTTTCAATAGTACTATACCAGTTTTCCGGGGAGAAGCGCCCTCCTCGTACAACCATCGTGACGCCGTTCAGCCAAGGAGAGAAGATTCCATAAGAAGTCCCCGTCACCCAGCCAGGGTCAGCCGTGCACCAGAAAACATCGTCTTCCTGAAAATCGAGGATCCACTTTCCTGTTTGCAGGTGCTGAATCATGGCGTTGTGGACATGCAGCACCCCTTTTGGTTTCCCTGTAGAACCGGAAGTGTAGTGAAGAATCAAGCCGTCTTCGCGATCTACCCACTGGATCTCCAGATCTGAGGATGCTTCAGCCATCTCTTTTTCGTAGCTGATCAATCCTTCAGCCAGCTCGTCCTCGGAGCCGAAGACAATCACATGCTTGAGGGCGGGCAATTCATTCACAGGAACACGCGGCAGCAGTGCTGCTGTCGTCACAATGGCAACGGCTTCGCTGTCTTCCAGACGGTCGCGGACTGCCGCTTCCATGAAGGCTTCAAACAGAGGGCCGACAATCGCGCCTACCTTGAGAGTGCCTAAAACGCTTACATAAAGCTCCGGCGTACGCGGCATGAATACAAACACGCGGTCACCTTTTGCGATTCCCAGCTTGCGCAGCACATTCCCGAACTTGTTCGACAATTCACTTAATTGCGCGTAGGTGTAGCTTTCTTCTCTCGTATCATTGACGTACTGCAAGGCGATTTTATCTTTACGCGGTGTCAAAAGATGGCGGTCGATCGCTTCATAGGCCATGTTGACCTTCCCGGTTTCATACCAGGAAAACTCCTTTTCGACTTCTGCCCAGTCAAAATTCGCGTATGCCTCGTCATAATTCTGCAAATTGGACTGGGTTTGCATTACTGGAATTTTTTCTACCTTCATGAGCCCACTCTCCTTCACTCCACTTGGAAACATTTTACCTCAACTTTCATAATATTTCTTTCCTTCTGGCAAAATTCCTTCTTCCAAAATCCACCTCATTCAAAGAAGTAAAAACCTAGTATAATGAAACGTATTGAAATGAATAGGAGGTGGCAGACCATCATGACTTGGATTTTCTTGCTTGCAGCTGTCGCCGTTATCTATTTGCGAGCGAATCGAAATACCTACGATGTACACACCCGCTATGTCACTGTACCGCTTTCGTCCTCTGATAGCTTGCCGAATCCTGACGATTATAAACCGCTCTCCATTTTGCATTTGTCTGACTTGCATATGGAAAATTTGTCGATTGACGCGAAACAAATTGTTGATGATTTTTCCGAAAAGAAACCGGATTTGATCGCGATTACCGGCGATTTGCTGGATCGTCATAAAAATATTCCCAAGGCAGTCGCCTACGTGGAAACCGTCATGAAACTGAACCCCCTGCACGGGACTTTCGTGGTGTTCGGCAACCATGATTACGTCTTGTCTCCGTCCAAGCTGAACCAACTGAAAAGCGAACTGGAGCGGCTCGGATGCCATGTCCTGATCAATCAGCATACAACCATCCATCACCATGGCCAGCCTCTTACTATCATCGGCGTAGATGATTTTGCCACACGTCGCAGTCATCTTGCCCGTTCCTTCGACGGAGTGCCCGAAACAGGAGCGCGGCTGGTATTGACCCATGATCCCAACCTCGTGCTGAAAATGAAAGATTATCACTACGATTATTTGCTGTCAGGCCATTTTCACGGCGGCCAGATCCACTGGCCAAAACCGTATCACCTGGCGAAGATGGGCAAATTGCCAAAACTGAATATGGTCAAGGGGCTGCACTATGTAGACGGACGCCCGTTCTACATCAGTGAAGGACTCGGTCAGACAGGGCTGAATATCCGCCTTCGCTCTCGTCCGGAAATCACCCTGCATACCTTGACAGGCCGCCCAGCGTCTGCAGGAGAAGCTTCGTCTGCTTTTCCCGCAGCTGCACAAGAAGCTGCGCCCACACTGGCAATCGAGTAAGCTATAATGGACTTACTCGATTTTTTTATGTTGGCTGGCCTTCGCATATCCGGCTGGAAGAAGGTAGCCGCAGAGCATTTTGGAATGGAGGCGGAATATGGATTGGAAAAAAAAGGCGGAAACAATCACCCAAGCAACCGGTCTGCCGATACGCGGAGTGGAATGCTCAAACGCCGAATGGGAGCAGCTCCGCCTGGAACAGGAGCGCAACGGGTGGGAACTGATCTATTTGGTGCAAAACGAGGATCGCGCCTTCCTGTATTTGATTCAACCAGAGTACTGGGATCCAGCTGCCCGCGCACTGCTGAAGCTTTATCTGACCCCGGCCGCCACACCACAGATTGTGCAATCCCTAACGGAGCAGCTCGCCTCGTGGTTCCGGAGTCTGCCGGACCATCCCGAAACACCGCCCCCCCGCTCGGTTCAGGAGCTCACGTGGCGGGAGAAGCGGGTCGTCTTCCTGCTGGAACGATGCCGAAACGAAAGCAATTGGACATGGGAAACAGTAGAGCCATTATTGCGGGACTACATTCCCGGCATCCAGCCCACGCCTCTCATTATTCCCTTGAATCCCATCCAGCTCTTGCTCGTCGTCCCTCTTTCTGTGATTGGGTCCGACAGCAGGGAGGACAATTTGGAATGGGCCTACGGGCTGCAGGAATTGCTCGCCTGCGAAGCGCTGGACAGCTTTCGCGTGCTGGTCAGCCCGCCGCTCAGCACGCTGACTGACGCAGGGAGAAGCTTCATTGAACTTTATCAGTTGTCGCTCGCGATGCAGCGTTATCGTCCAAGCGAAATGGTCGCTGCCAGTTGGCAATACCCGCTTGAACGATGGGCTGCCATGCTCCCGGACGCTGTCGCTGCCGAGTTGCTGCAAGCCATGTCTTCTGTTCGAGCCCATCCCGCTTTGACCCCGGAGCAAAAAGAAACGTTGGAAACCCTGTTCGCTCGCCAGCTGAATGTCAGCGAGACAGCGAGGCAGCTCTATATCCACCGCAATACGCTGCTGTATCGTCTGGACAAAATCACCGAAGCGACTGGCCTTGATCCCAGGCATTTTCCCGATGCAGTCCTGTTGCAGCTGCATTTGCTTTTCGGTCGGAATTAACAAAATATTTTGTACACTCTATACATAGCCCGATGCTCGCCTCTTTTGTAAGCTAAAAGCGACAACAATGAGCACGATACCTGCCTTGATGATTTTCGTAGAGGAGGGCCTGTCCTTGGCTAAAGTCATTCTGAATCACGTCTACAAACGCTTTTCCAATCAAGTCGTCGCCGTCGATGACTTCCACCTGGAAATTCACGATCAGGAGTTCCTGGTACTGGTCGGTCCGTCTGGCTGCGGCAAATCCACGACACTGCGGATGATCGCCGGTCTGGAGGAAATCTCCGAGGGGGAGCTTTACATCGGAGATCGCCTGGTCAACGATGTCGCTCCCAAGGACCGGGACATCGCAATGGTCTTTCAGAGCTACGCCCTCTACCCTCACATGAACGTCTATGAGAATATGGCATTTGGACTCAAGCTGCGCAAGTTCTCCAAAAGCGAGATTGAGCAGCGGATTCAGGAAGCCGCTCGCATTCTCGACATCGCCCACCTGCTGGATCGCAAGCCAAAGGCTCTCTCAGGCGGACAAAGACAGCGGGTGGCTCTGGGGCGGGCCATCGTACGCGAACCGCAGGTCTTCCTTATGGATGAACCTCTCTCCAACCTGGATGCGAAACTGCGCGTTCAGATGCGTACCGAGATTCTCAAGCTGCATCAACGACTCAACACGACCGTCATCTATGTTACCCACGACCAGACAGAAGCGATGACGATGGGAGACAGAATCGTAGTCATGAAGGACGGGCTGATTCAGCAGGTCGCAACCCCGAGCGATATATACAACCATCCCGTCAATCAATTTGTCGCCAGTTTTATCGGTTCTCCCTCCATGAACTTTCTGGAAGGGAACCTGCTCGAAAAGGAGGGCCACGTCGTCTTCCAGACCGATGGTGTTGAGATCCGCTTTCCCGAAGACAAGGCAAAGGTCCTGCGCGATCGCGGATACGTAAACAAGCCGATTGTGTTTGGCATTCGACCGGAGGATATGTACAGCGAGCCGTCCTTTTTGGAGGCCAATCCGTTCCAAAGTACCCTTGTCGCCGAAATCGATGTCGTCGAAAATATGGGCTCCGAGCTTTACATATACTTCCACAACATCGGAGGCACGCAGATGGTCGCTCGCGTCGATGCACGGGATGCGCTGAAACCGCGCATGTCCATCCAACTCGGCCTGGATCTCTCCAAATGCCATGTATTTGACAGGGAGACGCAAGTGGCGGTATTCTAATAGTCGAAGTGAGAAGGAATGTCTTGTATCCCGGCATTCCTTTTCCTTATTTTGCAAGAAAATTTGTACTAGAGAAAAAAGAAGTGGAGAGGAAAAACCATGTCTTATCAAATCGTCTTTTTTGACATCGACGGGACTTTACTGAATACAGACCACATCATTCCGCCAACCACTGTAGAGGCAATACGCCAATTGAAGCGAAACGGCGTTCATGTCGCGATTGCTACGGGCCGTTCCCCCTATCACTTGGCAGAAATCGCACGTCAGCTTGAGATCGACACGTTCGTCAGCTTCAACGGTTCCTACAACGTACACCAGGGACAAGTGATCCATCATACTCCCTTGGATATGCAAACCTTGAACAACCTGGAAAGAATCGCTGGAGAAAACAGCCACCCCATGGTCTTTTTAAGCGCCGAATCCTGCTATGCGAATACCGAAGACCATCCCCATGTATTGGAATCCTTTGACTTCCTGCAACTGCCCAGTCCCGCTGTACGCCAGCAGTACTGGAAAGAGAAACCGATCTACCAGGCTTTTCTCTACTGCAACGAATCCGAAGAGCTTCCCTATATTGAAAACTTCCAGGAGGTCTCCTATGTCCGCTGGCATCCTCAGGTACTGGACGTCCTTCCAGCGAACGGCTCCAAAGCCCGCGGGATCGAAGCCTTGCTTCGCCACCTCGGATTGCGTCCTGAAGCGGCAATCGCGTTTGGGGACGGATTGAACGACAAGGAGATGCTGTCCTTCGTCGGGATGGGAGTAGCAATGGGCAATGCTCACGATGAATTGAAGCCGTACGCAGACATGCTCACGCGTCACGTAGACGATGACGGTATTTCCTACGGCTTGAAGAAGCTCGGTTTGATCTAGTGCGAAAATGAATGAGGGGAAACATCCATGCCTTGGGACTGGTTTAATCTGATTGGAACTGTTGCTTTTGTCATCAGTGGCGCGATCATTGCCATGGAGGAGGAATACGATCTCCTCGGCGTGATTGTCCTTGGCCTCGCCACAGCGTTTGGCGGAGGGATCCTGCGGAACATATTATTGGATATCCCGCTCGCCTCCTTTTGGAATCAGGGGAATCTGTTTACAATCGCCCTTGTCACGTTGTTGATCGTGTTTGTTTTACCGCGAAAAATTATTGGGTACTGGAATCGCTGGGGACTTTTTTTCGATGCCGTAGGCCTGTCCGCCTTCGCGATCCAGGGTGCTTTGTACGCGACAAAAATGAACTATCCGCTCAGCGCTACGATCGTAGCTGCTGTACTCACCGGCATTGGGGGCGGTATCATCCGGGATGTCCTGGCGGGCCGCAAGCCGCTCGTATTTCAGGAAGAAATCTATGCCGTATGGGCAATGGTCGCCGGCGTGGCAGTTGGATTAAATTGGACCAATTCCATCCCCGGTTTGTACACCTTATTCTCCGCCATTATTGCATTCCGTATGTTTTCTGTTTACCGCGGCTGGAAACTTCCTCGCAGAACTCTTCGTACCACAGCAGTCCCGACTGTGGACAAGCAGATGTAACTTTTACCTTCATAAACACTCTCTTCATGCACACGCTAAAGACAGATAGCATGGAGGGAGTGTTTTTTTTGCGCATCTTGCCCCCGATCGTCGTTGCCGTCGCGTTACTCGGATTGGTCGTGATCCCTATGCGTAATCAGTACGTCCAGCAGGAGATGCGTGAACCACATCCCAAAGTCACCTCTGTAAACGCGACCATACCGCGAATCAACTACATCGAGCAAGTAAAAGATATTCGCCGCAATCTGGAAAGCAAATCACACATCCAAACGCTGCACCACAATCCGCGGGACCGCAGCCATTACGTGGAGCATGAGATTGTCGTCCGCTTCTCGCCGCGTCCTTCCCAAAAAGAAATCAAAGAACTGGCTTCTTCTCTCGACGCTTGGGTGAAGCGGGATTTCGAGAAATTTCTCATTCTCAAATCAAAAAGCAAGACCACGAAGGAAATGATGAAAGCCTTGGCTGAGCATCCGCATTCCGTCTACGCGGAACCCAATTACCTGCTCCTGCCGAATCGCAAGCCGAACGATCCCTACTACACCGAATACCAGTGGAATCTCTCCCTGATCGGGATGGAGGAGACCTGGAATGTGAGCAAAGGGAGCAAGGATGTGATCGTGGCTGTAGTGGATACTGGGGTGGATATGGAGCATCCCGAATTCCAAGGTAAGCTGGTCGAAGGCTACAACGTACTCGAGGACAACAACATGCCCGAAGACGACAATGGACATGGGACGCACGTCTCCGGGATCATCGCAGCGAAGACCAACAACCAGGACGGGATCGCCGGGATGTCATGGAACAGCAAAATCATGCCAGTCAAAGCCATCGGTGCGGACGGTTCCGGTTCTGCCGTCGATATTGCCCATGGCATCTACTGGGCTACAGACAACGGTGCCGATGTCATCAATTTAAGCGTAGGGAACTATACCTCTTCCGCCACTTTGAAGGAGGCCTGCCGCTACGCGTACGACCATAACGTCGTTTTGGTCGCTGCATCCGGAAATGATGCCACAGACCAGCCCAGCTACCCGGCTGCGTACAAGGAAGTCCTCTCTGTCGCTGCCGTCGATCACCGCAAGGAACGGGCAGATTTCTCCAATTTCGGCGATTACATCGATGTGGCTGCCCCCGGCGTCGATATTCCCAGCACGTATATCTACAGCGATTACGCTTCCTTGTCAGGTACATCAATGGCCTGTCCGCATGTTGCCGCTCTGGCTTCACTGGTTCGCTCGGTCCATCCAGGTATGACAAACAGAGATGTCATGGAGTATATCCGCAAGGCAGCAGTCGATCTGGGGCCGCCCGGTCATGACCAGCTCTATGGATACGGGATGATCGACAGCGCTGAAACCCTGCGTCAAGTACGTCCGGTTGAGCCCAAAAAACCTGAAAAGGTCGGAGGCATCCTCAATAAATTCCTGCTGCGTCTGCGGAACAGTTTTCAATAGCATCCTACCCGTCATACTCTAGGAGGGACTTCCATGAAAGCATGCATCGTATTTGCCCATGAAGGCAGCAGCAGCTTCAATCACGAGATCTTGCAACGCGTCAGCGACGAGCTGGAGAAAGCAGGCATCGAGTATACCGTACGAGACCTGTACCAGATGAACTTTCAGCCCGTCTTTTCGGCACTGGACATGAAGCGTGTCGAGCGAGGGAATCTCAGCAGCGACATCGAGGAAGAACAGACCCTGATCACAGATTGCGATCTTCTGGTCATGATTTACCCGGTTTGGTGGTGGTCCGCTCCTGCAATTCTGAAAGGATACATCGACCGGGTGTTTACGGACGGATTTGCTTTTCGTTACGAAGCGAACGGACCTGTCGGGCTTTTGAACGGCAAACAGGCTCTGGTCTTCACGACAACTCGGGAATCTGCCGAGGAAATGGCAGCCAAGGGGCTGGATGAAGTCGTACGCAAGCAAATTGTGGAAGGCACGCTGGAAATGATCGGCTATGAAGTAACGTACGAAAATTTTGCGGCTGTGCCCTACGTCGACGATGCAACAAGAGAAGGCATGCTCAACTCGATTCCGGAAAAAATGGCAGCCTTGCGCATCCCTGCCGGCGTCTAACCTTTTTTCCATTAGAAAAGCACAGGCTTTTACGCCTGTGCTTTTTGCATCCGTTTTTTGGTAATGTAGTCGGTCTCGTAGTATTGAAGTTCGTCACGCAATTGCTCGAATACCTTGGATAAAGACAATGTCAGATTTTCCAATTCCGGCGTTACCTTTTTCCGGAAAATGATGGAGTCCTGATCAGTATACGCATATCTGCCGTCCTCATCGTACACTTCGCCTTTTGGATAGTAGAAGTTGTTGATACAGCTATGATACACCTGATACAAGACTTCTTCTGCAAACTCCTCGTTGAATCGTGCACGGCGCAGGGAAACTCCCAGCCTTTCATAAGCATTTTCACAATATACCAGCAAATGCCGCAGGTCAGAAAGGTAGTTACGGTAGTAAGACTCATACTCTTCCGGATCACCGGACTGAGCTACGAGGCTGTTCAAGGTAACCTGGTTCAAGTAGCGCTCCAATTCCATGCTGACCTTTTTCAACTTCGTATACGTCTCTTCGCACAATTGCTTCAGATGAGTTGCTGACATAATGTCCCCCTTGCGTTGAAGAATCTGCCTTTTTACAAGTAAGTATATAGGATAGATTCTTTGTAGCACAAGGTTTTCTTTTCAGCAAATGTTGTCTATCCCGCCATTGATTCGCTAGCAGGATGAGATATTTTCCTGTTTTGGTACAGATAGATCAGGTAGGAAACAAACAAGCTAACCAAAGTCATGAATCCCAGCACGATCATATCCTGCGATAGGGCGGAGAGCCCGTGACCTTTGGACAGGATTTCGCGCACGCCGTCCAGGAAATACGTCAGCGGCAGGGATTTTCCGATCGCCGCGATATAGCTTGGCATCGACAGAAACGGCCAGGTGTAGCCCGACAGCATGAACGACGGAACCGCGATCAACATTGCGATTTGCGTGGATTGCAGTTGATCCTTGAAAAGGAATGAGATCATGTAGCCGATCGCCAGGACCGCGATATTGAACAGCGAAGCGATCACCATCAGATCCAGCGTGCTGCCGTAATACGGAATGCCGAACCCCTTGAGCAAAAGACTGAAGCCCAATACCATATTCAAGGTTCCGGCGAGAAAATACGGCAGCAGCTTGGCTAACGTAATCTCCCAGAAGCTGTACGTGGCGATGGTCGAATGCCATGTGCCTTCCTCCTTCTGCTGAGTGACAGATAGCGCCACCCCAAGGAAAAGGACCTGTTGCAGCACGGTTCCAGCCAGCCCGAACACCATGAAGCTGAGGTAGCTGAATGTCGGATTGTACAGAACCCGATAGCGGAAATCAATCCCCGTGTAGAGCGTTTTGCCTTCTTCTCCCCAGCGTCCAGCTGCTTCCAGCTTCTTGAGCGTCGCACCGGCCGAGACTGTCTTGATGACGCTGTTGGCGGCGCGAACAGCCGTGTTGGAGATCATCATATTGCTTCCGTCGATCACCGTCAGCACTTCTGCCGCTCTCCCCGCCTTGACGTTTCGCTCCAGATCAGGCGGGATGATCAGGGCGATCTGCGCCTTACCCTGATCTACCATGCGCATGGCTTCCGTCTCTGTATCAACGAGTCCGATCATCCCGAAGGTCTGGTCCGCTTCAAAGCCGCGATACAGTTCACGGCTTAGCTCGGTTTGGTCCGCATCGACCATTACAGTCGGGATTTGCATGACTTTTTTCTCGCTGTACAAGAACCCGAAAAGCGTCAAATACATGATCGGCACAATAAAGACCACGAGCCGAATTGTTTTATTGGTAAATAATTTTTTCCATTCTATCCAGAACAGGCGGGAGAAGTTACTCACCGATACCAGCTCCTTCTAACCCCCACTCCACCGTGATCCCCGGACGAATGTTGGCATCTGCCAGAACCACTTTGACAGCGAAGGCGCGGATGTCTCGATCCCCCAGCTCCTGTGTCGCTTTTTTCACGGCGAAGTCAGCAGCTGGCGCGATGGTCGCCACTTTTCCCTCGACTTCTTGATTAAGGGCAGGTACATACAGCTTTACCGTGTCATTGGCTTTTACATTTCCCAGCGCGAATTCATTGACATAAAACTTGACGTAATGGTCAGCCTTGGCCTGAATCGTCACAACTGTAAATCCTTGCGACACGAGCTCCCCTTTTTGCACGGCGATTGATTTGATGACGCCGTCTACGGGAGAGGTCAGCTTGGTATTGTTCAGATACGCTTCGATCTCTTCCAAAGCGCCTTTTGCCTGCTGGACTCCCGCTTCTGCGGATTGGACATCCAGCTGCTTCAGTCCGACCTGACCACGTCCTGCCACTGCTTGATCATATGCTGCTTTTGCCTGATCAAGCTGCGCCTGCGCCGCGTCGACTTGTTCACGACGAGCACCCGATTGGGCCATCTTCAATTGTTCGTCGGCCGCTTTCAGCTCTGCTTCCGCTTTGTCCATTTGCATTTGGGCCTCTTCCACTTTTACCTGTGGAATGGCGCCTTCTGCCAGCAGCTTGTTCATCCGCTCCAGATTGGTAGCTGCGATATCCTTGGCCGTTTGTGCCGCTTGCAGCTTCGCTTTGAGCTGGGCGATCTCTTCTTGGCGGGCTCCGTTTTTATTGGCTTCCAGCTGCGCTTTCGCGGAGGCTACTACTGCCTGTGCCTGATCGACCTGCGCGCTGCTGGAGCTGTCAGTCAAAGCAACACCCTTTTTTGCCTGTTCCAGCTTGACCTGTGCCAGTCGATAAGCTCCCTGCGCCTGTTCTTTTTTCGCGAGAAGCTCTTCGCTGCTCAATGTCGCGATCAATTGCCCCGTCTTCACTTCGTCCCCTTCTACCACGCTGATTTGCTCGATGGAACCGCCCATTTTAAACGAGAGGTCCACTTCCGTTCCTTCCACTACCCCTGTCAGGGCTTGGGCGGAGTGTCCTGCTACATTGCCGATACCCGGCCCCAATAAAAAAGTACCTAAAACGGCGATGCCGGCGACAAAGCCAGCGATCCCGATCCATGCTCGTTTCTTGTTCATCTCGGTGCTTCCCTCCAACGTCTATCTAAACTCGGTTGTGACCAGCCCCAGCAATGGGCATTCGGTCTATTCCAGCAATGCCCCGTCCAGCATCAGCAGCAATGTCTTCCTGCTCGCTTCGATGTCGACCGGTTCATTGCGAAACTGTTTGCGCAAAGCCGTGAATCCCACCATGCCAAAAAGGGCAGAAGCAAGCGTCTGGATATCCGCATCCTGGCGAATAAATCCTTGCTCCTTCAGGTCGTGCATGTACCCTTCCATCAGGGTGAAATAGTTGGTCAACAGCTTTCCGGCAAACTGATTGCGCTGTTCATCTGTCGTAAAAATGCTGAGGAGCAAAAAGCACAGCTCCCGGTTCTCGGAAAAGAAGTGAAGATGACCATCCAGTATGCTCTTCATGCGGTCTTCCAGAGACAAGGTCTCGTCGGAAATCACGCTGTCCACAGAGTAGATCAGCATCTTCACGCCTCTTTCGACTACGTACCAGAATAACTCTTCTTTCGTAGCAAAATGATAATACAAGGTGCCTTTCGCGACCTGGGCGATTTCAGCAATCGAATCCATCGTCGTTTCGCTGTACCCGTATTGGGAAAAAGCCGTTAATGCCCCTTGGGCAATCTGGTCTTTTTTTGAAGTCGACATCACTCCCACACTCCTCTATCATTTTGAACTGACTGGTCAGTACAAAAATTAGTGTATTGTTTTTTCCAAGATTCGTCAAGAGGCGGAAGCAAGAAAAAAAGAGCCGCCCATCGCGTCATTACATGACCCGTAGGACAGCCCTAAAACTTTGCTCTCAATCTCCGATAATCTGCTGATATGTAGCGATGGTCGCAGGCATCGGCTCTACCCCCAGCTGCTCTTTTAGCTTGTTGACGCATTTTTCGTACCAACGAATGGCCTGTGTGCGATTGTTTTGCTGATAGTAGGCATGCATCAGCAGGCGATACGCCTCTTCCCAGCAATCGTCCACACGAAGGATGGCTTCGCACCAGCGGATCGTCTTTTCCCAATCCTGCCTTTGCAGCCCAATCCGCGCCAATCGTTCCGCTCCGCGCAAAAACAGCTCCTGCATCTGGTCACGCTCCGCGGAACACCACTCTTCGTACCGACATTCAGGCAGGTAAGGCCCTTGATAATACCCAAGCCCTTTTTCCAGCATCTTGGCAGCCTGTATGAGATCACGCTCTTCCAACCCCTGCGAGACCCATCTCTCGAACTCCTCCACGTCGATCTGGTAGCCCGAAGCCAGGTTAAACCCGTAGGAAGAGCCGTGCCGTTGGATGAAAAAGGCGTCTGTGCGCGCCGCCCGGTCAGGCTCCAGGGCTTTGTGGACGGCGTTGAGAGCGACCTTGAAGTCTCTTGTTGCTGATTCGTCGTCGCGCCCTTCCCACAACAGGTTGATGATCTCCTCGCGCGTGAGCATCTGATGGCGTTTGGTTATCAGCAGCTGAAACAACAGCTTGGCGTTGCCCCGCTGCCATGCCTTGTCCTGCAGCTCCTGTTCGCCCAGCCAGACGCGAAACTGTCCCATCGTCTGGATTCGCAATGTATAGCCAGGGTGGAAGCTGACCTGCTGCAGGCCCAGCTCTCCCAACAGTGATGTGACGTAATCCGGGACAATCTGCCTGCGGCCGGCTTCGAGCAAGACCGGCATGAATGCCTGGACGTCATGCGGGGTGAGCATCGTCGAACGCTGCAAAAGAAACTCGTATTCGCCAGTTTGCATCAGTGACAATGCCTGGGTCATGGCTTGGTGAAACAACTCCCACTCTTTGTTGCGATACGCCAGCAACCCCAGCCACAATTGGCAAATTACAACTCCATAGCTGTCTTTGCAAAGACGCAGCCGTTCGCTGCAATCCTGGATCACTGCCACGGCATCTTCGTCTTTGCCGCTTTTCGCATAGGCGATCCCGACAGCCAGCCGGACGAGGCTGTTCAACCAATCATCCCGCATGGCTTCCGTTTCCTCCATGCCGCGCCTGCCCCAGAAAAGCGCCTGCTCCAACGCCTTTTCCTTGCCGTAGAGCAGCGTGAGCCCCAGCAGCGTCTCCGATTTCCCTCGGGTAGACTGCAGCTCCTCCATCATCCGCAAGCCTTTTTCGTACAGCTTGCGGATTTCGTCAAAGGGCAGCTCTTGACTGATCAGCGCCGCGTGCGCCTTGCGGACATAGCCGTTCGCTTCGACAAAGGGCGAGTGTGCCGCCTGTCCCAACTCAATCGCCGTCTCTGCGGCAGCCCAGCCCCGCTCCCATTCTCCATTCAAGGCGAAGACAAACGACAGCAGCAAAGACGTCTCCCGATAAGAACGGGTCAGCCTTGGATGCCTGGTCTGCTCCAGGTTCCACTTCTCCTCCAAAAGCGAAATAGCCTCCTGCAAGCGTCCCGTACGAAACAATAACCGCGATTCAAGCTCCACCTCTGTCTGGTGCTCCAGCTCCTGGCTTCGCTGGTACCAATCCGCCGCCTGCTTGGCATCGCCGCGATTTGTGTAGATTTCCGCCAACAGTCGGTACAGGCGTGATGCCAGCTCCCGCTCCGGCACGTCTACCGGCAGCAATTGGATCGCCCTCTTCAGCAGCTCCTCTGCCCGAACATTCTGCACGCTGTCCAGGTGAACCCGCGCCAAGCCCTCCAGCCCGCGGCAAAGACCGTGCCGATCATTTTTTTGTTCACACAAACCGATAAACACTTGATAGGAATCGAAAGCCTGTCGATAAATGCAGCGATACCGCTCTACCTCCGCTTGGTAAAACCAAAGCCAATGCTGATCGTCCTTGGCCTGAATCGGCAGCAAGCTGGCCCAGTGATACAGCATATCCAGCTTTCCGTCCATCAACAGACTCTCAGCGGCTTGTGCCAGCCACTCGCTCAACAGCCCCCACTCTTCTGCCAGCATGAGGCATTCGTAGGCCTTGCCTGCCTCTCCCTTGCGATGGTACCAATGCGCCGCCAGTCGGTTGACCCGCAGGTAAGCTGCGGTATCGGAAGCCAGCTTGCTCGCCATCAGCCTGCGGAAAAGCGGATGAAAAGAGTACCTCCCATCTGCGTCTTCCGAAAGAAACAAGTGGCTTCGCTTGGCTTCGTGAAGCAGCTCTACGCTCTTCTCCCCCAGGACTTGAGAGCAGTCATGCGCATCGAAATCCGTAAATACTGCGGACTCTATCAAAAACTTCTGCATATTGGCGTCCAGCTTCGCCCAAACCTCTGCTTCCAGCAAATACATCAGCCGCGACAGCTCGCGCAGGCTGTCCGCAACCGTATTGCCCCGCGCTACCCGCTCGCCGAAGGAACGCAAGGCCATGATCCATCCCTTTGCTACCTGATCGACGCGATCCCACTCCTCTGCATGCAAGATGACCTCGTATTCGTCCTGGTAGAAGGTTTCGCTTTCCTCGCGGGTAAAAGCCAGATCCGGAGTAGTTAGCTCCATGCAGTCCCCACGCGCCGCCATCAAATCAAGCCCTGTCCATGCCGGACGAGTCCGGGTGAGGATCAGCAGCTTTCCGCGCAAAGGGAGGTGCATGGCGATCTTTTCTACAAAACGATCTGCTTCCGAGCCCTCGCGGATGAGATGGTAATCATCCAGGACAACGGTGGGAAGCTGGGTGCAAGTGATGCACTCCTGCAAAAAAAGCTCGGCCACCTGCCACCCGTCCAGTCTTTCCGACTGCTCGCGAGCACTCGTAATCCGTTCCCTCAGGTTTTGCCCAAACTCCGGTTGATTCCTCCGAATACTCTCCAATAATCCCAGCAAAAACAAGGACAGCTCCACATCCTCTTCGCCGCAGCGGTACCAACTCGCCTTGATCCCGGCATCATGGAGGTATGTCGAGACAGCAGTGGATTTGCCGTACCCCATCTCCGCGTGGATCAGACAAAGTGTCGCGTGAGTGAGCAAACGCAATTTTTTGGCCAAGGCAGGGCGCCGCAGAACTACCGTTTTTGGTATGGGAGGGGTTATTTTCATCAGAGAGACTTGTGTCGTATTCATACGCTGCACTCCTCACCGTTCACCTTTCCTATCCCTTTTATTCCTCATCGGTCTGCCTAATCCCTGCCATGCCCGTGAAGGCGTAATAGCCAAAAAAGCCCACCCGGGCAACAGGTGGCGCTCAATCGGTCAGATTGTATCCTTTTACAGTGTAGCCGATATCATTAATCAGGGTTTGAAAGACGTCGTCACTCACCGGCTCGCCTCGTTCAATTCGGGTGTGCAAATCGAGGATCCTGTCATAGATGGCCCGATCCGTGCTTACATATAACAGATTGAAGCGCGAATAGCTGGTCAGTTGCGTTCTCATCCGATCGACAACTTTTGTCTGCAAATGGTCTGTATGGCCGTTGGCATTCCTCACGATAGCGCCAGGCGTATACCGGGTGGAAGGAGTCGTATTGACCATTCCCGGATTGAGTGTCCCGACTGGCAAAACCCCGGCCAGAATCGTATCTTTGTAAGCCAAAACCTTGATATCCGCAACTCCGGGCAGGTCCTCGGCAAATCTCTCCAGTTTTGCAACCAGCTGCGGCTCGCGATTGTGCATGATTCTTTGTCCGAGCATCGACGCCGGCCCTTTGTCCGTACCTGCGTTGTCATTGCGAATATTGACGCCGAACGTATCGTACTTTGCCTGATTGCCACCCCGATCCTCCGTACCCTGCTGCTTGTTGGGGGTACAACCTGAGAAGGCTGCTGCCAGCATCAGACATGCGCAGAGCCCCAAGAGATTTCGCTTCAACAAAAATACACCTCCTTGACCATAGTGTGGTGTACAGGAGGTGTTCTTACTCTATTCTCGACTTCCAGTTGCTGGTCAGTTCCGTTTGGTAAACTCGCCTTCGATGATTTGCTCCTGATCCCCATTGCTTACAGTCAAGGTGTATTCATCGGCAAAAATCTTGTCCATCAATTCAAATTTGTAAGTCCCGTCTGAAGCGACTTTTACATCGTAGGTCTTGTCTGCAAGTTGGACACTCATCTCCAGACCTGGTTCGGCTTTTCCTTTGATGATATAGATGCCTAGCCCCATCAAGTTGGCACTGTTCGCCGTAATTTCCTCAGGATCGATAAACATAACTTCTTCCTTCGGCTGCTCGATCGCAGCCCCGGGTTGTTCGGGCTGTGTTGTTTGCGCTGTTGCCGCCATGTTTTCCGGAGGCGTTGCTGCAGATGATGCATCGGCAATGAGAACCGTTTGCGCCTCCTGGTCCCAATTGACATCGTATTGCAAAGCTTCAGCGATAAAGCGGAGAGGTACCATTGTTCGCCGGTTGACGATCTGGGTCGGAACGTCCAGCTGGATCGTCTCCCCGTTTTTGCGGGCTAATTTTTGCGAGACGACCAGTCTGACCTGATCGCTCCCTTTTTTGATGATTACAGTGCGATTCGCCTCATTCCAGTCCACCTCGAAGCCAAGGCTCTCTGCTATCGGGCGGATCGGAACCAGCGTGCGATTTTTTTGCAAAATAGGCTTTTGATCCGGGAAAACGATTTTCGTCTGGTTGTACTCAACCTGGATGGCAGATGCCGCGCTGGCGCTCATAGAAAAGGAAGCAGCCATCGGAACAAGTGACAACCCTAGAATGAGTGCTGTTGCCTTTTTCTTCATCATTACCCTCTTCACTCCGTTTCCCTCGTATAGCTCGTTTAATAATCTACTACAGCCCGTGCGCCGATTCAAGAAATTCCTGCCGTTTGAAGGCTCGTTCATGACCTTCTGATGCTTAGTACCCCGTACGTTTGGACTATTTTCAATTTGTTACAAAAATGAAACCATCTTGCTACAAAAAACCGTTACAATAGACATACACCGACGACATTTTCACCCCGAAAGAGGCGGCGATTCATGAAAAAAATTCTTCCTTTCCTCATCCTCGTTCTTATTTTAACGATTATTCCCCCTGGTGGAAGCTCCGCGAACACGGCTGTCATTCAATTGGGAAGCGATGTTTTGTTTACACAATTTCACCAAATGATTGAAGACAAAAAAGTGGGACTCCTCACCAACCAAACCGGTGTCAACGGCAGCGGCATCAGCACGATCGACATGATTCGACGCGATCGCTCCGTTTCACTGACAGCATTGTTTACTCCTGAATACGGTTTGGACGGCAGAACCTTGGCTGAAGACGCCAATCCGTCCTACCTGCACCCTGTATACGGCGTTCCGGTATACAGCCTGGCTGCCCCTTCGCCGCAGCTTCCCAACTCAGTGATCGACTCACTCGATTTGCTGCTCGTCGATGTGCAACACACAGGAAACCGCCATGATTCCATTTTATCGACTCTAAAGCAAGCGATTTTGCTGGCTAAAGAACACCACAAGCCGCTCCTGGTGCTGGATCATCCGAATCCACTCGGCGGCATCAATGTCGATGGCCCTGTTCTGGAGGAAGGCTTCCTGTCTCCCGCAGGCGTTGATACCATCCCGTTGACACACGGCATGACGATTGGCGAGCTTGCCCTCTTTTTCAATCGCCAGATCGGTGCCGATGTCTCCGTTATCCCGATGGCGGGCTATACCCGCAGCATGTCCTACCAGGAAACAAGGCTAAGCTGGATCAAGCCAGCACCGCAGTTCCCTGACCTGGGCAGCACCATGCGCTATCTGGCTGCAAGCTTGGGGGAGGGAACCAATATCCGCCATGCCGACCACTACAGCTGGATCGGAGGCCCAGGTATCGACTCTGTCCAGTATGCAGATTTGCTGAACGGCAGTCTGTTGCCCGGTGTTGTATTCTTTCCGGAAGACCGGGATACGGACGGCGGCGTACGTCTGCAGATCATGGATCCCCGCCTGTTTAACCCAGCGAAAACCGGGATCTATGTATTGGCGTATGCGCAACAACTGAGCCATTTTCCCATCCCGAAAAAAGGAAGCGACGGGAAGACAAGCGATTTCGATCAGCGCATGGGGACAGACAAAATCAGCACCCTATTGGAAAGCGAAAAAAGTCCGCAAGAGATCGAGGCAGAGTATGCCCCGCAGCTTGCCCAGTTTTTATCTTTGCGCAGTCCATATCTGATTTACAACGAACAGCCCTTTTTCCCGACGATTCCCATTTCCATCCATCTGCCGGCTGTACCGCCTGCCCCAACGGTGGAAGAATCGAAAAATCCTGAACCGCCGGCTGTCCAACCGCCGCAGGGAAAACCGAAAGAAGAGCCAGCAAATCCGAATCAACCCAAGACTCCGCCGGCCGTGCCTGCTCCAGCTGAGCAACAGACTGTTCCCGCTGCGTCGGAGAAAGTGGCCTATCTCACCTTTGACGACGGTCCATCTCAAGTGACGCCACAGATTCTGGAGACGCTGAAAAAGTACGACGCCAAAGCTACCTTCTTTATCGTCGGCCGCAATGTGCCGGGCCACGAGGAGATCTTGAAGCGCATTATCGAAGAAGGGCATGCCCTGGGAGGGCACACCTATTCCCACGATTATCGGTCGCTGTACAAGAGCAAAGATGCCTTTTTCGCTGATTTGGAGAAAGGAAATGCACTCATCGAACAAGCAACCGGGATCAAGCCGACTCTTTTCCGGTATCCGGGCGGCAGTACGAACACGGTAAGCCTGAATTATCAGGACCCCAAGCTGTACAACAAGCAGCAAAACGTCATGTCCGCCATCAAGGAAGAAGCCAACAAGCGCGGATACGTCTTTATCGACTGGAACGTCACCAATGGCGATGCGAGGAGCAATAAATACACGGCTGCCGACGCATTTTCCCAGATCAAGCAACAAGTGAAACAACAAAAGGAAATCGTCGTGTTGATGCACGATTCCTCCACCAAAGCTGCGACGGCACAGTCTTTGCCGCATGTGATCGAGTTTTTGAAGGAAAAAGGCTACCGCTTTGCATCCATCCCGACCGACCGACATATTATTTCTACCGTCAAATAAAGACGAAGAACCCGCTCTCGGCTGCTGACTCGCCGGAGCGGGTTTTTGTTATCATTCCTATGCAAGCTGGTGTCTTAGCCTCAGTTCGCGGCTAATGCCTCGTAGCGCAGCCGCAGTTCCCGCTTGAGAATTTTGCCGCTGGGATTGCGAGGCAGATTTTCTGCGATCACCACGTATTTCGGCGCTTTGAAGGATGAAAGCCGGTCTTTGCAGAACGCAAGCATTTCTTCGGCCGTCAGGCTTTCCCCTGCCTTCGGGACCACGACAGCCGTTACAGCCTCGATCCAGAAGGGATGAGGGACACCGATCACCGCCACCTCAGACACCTTGGGATGCTGGTAGATCATTTCCTCTACTTCGCGGCTGGCGACATTTTCACCGCCCGAGTTGATCATATCCTTCTTGCGGTCTACTACCGTAATAAAGCCTTCCTCATCCATGATCCCCAAGTCCCCGCTGTGGAACCAACCGCCTTCGAAGGCGGCCTGTGTCTTCTCGGGATCGCGGTAATAGCCAAGCATGGCGTGACTGGTCCTGTGGACAATCTCGCCGATGCTCCCTCGAGGTACCTCGTTTCCAGCGTCATCGATGATTTTCGTTTCTACATTCAGTGAGGGTTTTCCGGCTGAACCCGCCTTGCGGATCTGTTCGGAAGGCTTCAAGACAGTCGCCAGCGGCGCAACCTCCGTCTGTCCGTAGAAGTTGTAGAATTGGGCACCGGGCAGCCGTTCATTCAATTCCTTCAGCACTTCTACAGGCATGATAGCAGCACCGTAATAGCATTTCTTCAAGGAGCTGAGATTGCGGGATGCGAACTCAGGCGAGCGAAGCAGCGCGATCCAGACGGTCGGAGGACAAAAAAGCTGCGTCGCCTTCCACCTTTCCACCGACTCAAGCATCAGGCTGGGCGTCGCCTGCTCCAAAATAATCCCGCTTCCTCCCAGGTATACGTACGGGCCCAAGAAACAGTGAAGCTGGGCGCTGTGAAATAACGGCAGCGCGTGAATCGCTACGTCGTCCTCCGTCATGCCCCCGTCGATGATTGTGCTGACGTACTCGGAGATGATGCTCTTATGAGTCAGCATGACGCCTTTGGGGCGTGATTCGGTACCGCTCGTATACAGGATATGAGCGATATCGTCGTCTTCCAGCTCGACCTCCGGCTCTGTAATCTCCCCATCTGCGATCAGCTCGCGAAACGGCAGCCAATCGCCTTGCGGTGCAGCAGGCCGTGAAATAAGGGAAAGCAGGACGGGGGAAATCCCTGACAGACGCATCGCTTCCTGCGACAAGTCACGAAACTCAGGCGAGACGAAGCATGCATTCACCTCAGCGTGTCCAAGAATGAAAGCCACATCTTCCGCATTCAGCATGTAGTTGATCGGCACCATAATGACTCCGGCTTTCGCAAGGGCAAAGTTGAGGATGGCAAAATCCATGGAGTTGCGAGAGAGGACCGCCGCCCGGTCTCCCTTTTTCAAGCCTTTATTGCGAACAGCATGTGCAGTCTGGTTGACGAGCTGGTCCAATTCACGGTATGTAAGCACTTCTTCCTCAAATTGCAACGCGACCTTCTCTGGAAATCGCCCGCGACTTCTGCGGAGAACATCCCCTAACGTATTTCTCCTTGCTCGCTGGATTGCAGTCATGTACACGCCTCCCAACCTGAATTTGCTTCTATTATAATCAATTATCTTTCTAATGTGTATATTCTGATATTTTCAAGCAAAAAAAGCGGCAGCCTCCTCTGCTAGGTTTGAAGCTGCCGCAGGCCCCAAGAATCAGTACCTAGATAAAGGATAGCCTATTTGCGACTTTGCTTCGACATTGAATCTGCTGGTTTTTGAGGAAAAAAAAGACAACTCTGTATCGAGTCGTCCAATCCCCATTTGTTGCACTAGATGAATTTGCTTACAACTCCATTATGCACCAAGCGAACATCTGGTTCCAGAGGTAAAAGTTGGTATGCAGTTCAAAAAAAACAAAAAAGCAGGCAGAGCTTGTCTACCCGCTGTTCTTGCGAAATATGGCGGAGGGAGAGGGATTCGAACCCCCGTGACGTTGCCGCCTAACGGTTTTCAAGACCGCCCCGTTATGACCACTTCGGTATCCCTCCAACATGAAACACAAGATATACTATAGCACAGGAAATCCGATTTGCGCAAGAGAAAGAAAAAAAGAAAAGCGAGGCCGCAGCACCCGCTATCTCTTCATGACGACCAGCTTCATCTCCGATAATTCTTCGACCGCGTATTTGACCCCCTCGCGTCCCATTCCGCTCTCTTTTACGCCGCCATATGGCATATGATCCACACGGAAGGTCGGAATATCGTTGATCATCACACCACCCACCTGCAGGTCTTCCGCTGCTTGCATCGCCGTGGCCAGATGATTGGTATAGACACCTGCCTGCAAGCCGTAGCGCGAGTCATTGACCAAGTCTATCCCCTGCTGGACCGAATCGATGGGGTGAATAAGCACAACGGGACCAAATACCTCCTGGCAAGAAACCTTGCAATCAGCAGGAACCTCTGTCAAAACAGTCGGTTGGAGAACACGCCCCTCCAGCTCTCCACCGCAAGCAACCTTGGCTCCTTGTTCTACCGCTTCCTGGATCCAGGATAGGGCGCGCTGCGTCTCTTTGGGGTGGATCATCGCAGAATAATCGGCTTCCTCGGCAAGCGAGTCGCCTCCCCGCAGCTTCCCGGTCTCCATGACGAATTGGCGGACAAATTCGTCATAGCGCTCGCGAACCACGTAGATTCGCTGTACGGATATACATACCTGTCCAGAGTACGCGAAGGCGCCAAAAATACAGCGGGGAATCACTTCGTCCAGCTCGACATCTCGATCGACGATGACCGCAGAATTGGAGCCAAGCTCCAAAGTGACGCGCTTTAAGCCTGCCCGGTTGCGAATATCAATCCCGACTGCTGGGCTCCCCGTAAAGGTGATCGCCTTAACCCGGGGATCACGAACCAACCTGTCGCCTACGACAGCGCCGCTTCCCGTCACTACGTTCAAGGCTCCTGGAGGCACCCCTGCCTGCTCAGCGATTTCAGCGAGAAACAACGCAGACAGCGGGGTCTGTGAAGCGGGCTTCAGCACAACTGTATTGCCTGCCGCCAAGGCCGGTCCCACTTTATGGGCGACCAGATTGAAGGGAAAATTGAAGGGAGTAATCGCTCCGATCACGCCCAAGGGCTCCCTGACCGTATACGCCAGCCGTCCTTCTCCCCCGATGGCAGCGTCCATGGGAATCGTCTCACCATGTATCCGCTTTGCTTCCTCTGCCGCGAACTTGTACGTTTGGATCGTGCGGATGATTTCGCCCCTGGCCGTCTTGATCGGCTTGCCCGCCTCCAAGGCGATGATTCTCGCCGCTTCCTCCATGCGCTCATTCAGCAACAAGGAAATGTTCTCCAATATCGCAGCGCGTCGGTAGGCAGGCATTTTCCTCATGAGCGGGGACGCTGCCTGTGCAGCTGCAATGGCTTGGTCGACCATTCCTTCATCCGCCGAAGAGATCAAGGCTATCTCCTCTCCGCTGTACGGAGAATAAAGCGGGACATGCTCTGCGCTCTGCATCCATTTTCCGCCGATGTAACAAGGTTTCTTCACCAGATCAACCTCCCGTGCTACGAATCGCTGACGCCGCACCATTCAATCAGGGTCAAAGCAAAAATCTCTGCACAGCGAAACACATCGTCCAGCTCGATGTACTCGTTGGGATAATGCGCCACCTGTGTCACACCCGGACCTACCACAATCGCAGGAGTGTCCGCCAGTGCCGTCAGCAAGCCGCCGTCCGTTCCCCACGGCGATGCCTCCACCACGGCTCTCTCACCTGTAATGGCGACAAACTGATTGTGGAGAATTTCCATCAACGGATGGTCTTCCTCGACAGCACCCGGCACCCAGCGTGCGCCATACCACTCGAGCTCGACCGGATGTTCGGCAAACCACGGATCGATCTGGGCCAAAGCGGAGAGGGCAGCCTGCATTTCTGCCTTGGCATCCTCCATCCGCTCACCAGGCGCGACTCCCATCCGCCCCTCCAGCTTGACCAGATCGGCAACAGAAGACGGCCATTTCCCGCCTTCGATTACACCGATATTGATGGGTATCGGAATCGGCAGCTTCGCGTACAATGGATCCGTCATTCGCTCATTGCGAACTTTCTCCAATTGTCCGATCGCTTGCACGACCAGAAGGCTTTTCTCAATGGCGCTGATTCCCTCGTAACGAGTCCCGCCATGAGCAGAGCGCCCCTTCACCAATAGCCGGAACCACATGGAGCCTTGCTGCTTGGGGAAGATTTTCATATTGGTCGGCTCCGGAATCAATGCCGCATCGGCCTTGTAGCCACGAAGGATGGTAGACAACGTGCCTGCTCCTCCGCTCTCCTCCTCCACTACACTTTGAAAAATGACGTCTCCCTTGAGCTTGACACCCAATGCTTGCAGGACCTGAATCGCCAGCAGGGAGGAGAGATTGCCGCCTTTCATATCCGTAGCCCCGCGGCCGTAGAGCTTGCCGTCTTGCACCTCACCGCTGAATGGCGGCTGCACCCACTGGGCTTCATCCCCCGCTGGAACCACATCCACGTGTCCATTCAAAATGATGGAGCGTCCCCCGCCTGTCCCCTTCCAGACACCGACAACATTGGGGCTTCCCTCAAACTGTTGACGAGGGGAGACAAAATACGGATGCTTGATCAGCTCATCGCCGCCCATCACCCAGAGGTCCACATCCAGCCCCATCGAGTCCAAGCGCTTCGCTATGCTCTCCTGAATCGAATACTCCGCCCCGGATACACTCGGATGCCGCACCCACTCTTGCAGAAGCGCGGTAGCCGCTTCCCGCTCTTTTTGCACCTGTTCATGTACGAGCGATTGCCAATTCGCCATTGCTTATAGCCTCCTTCATACCACCAATTTATGCTGGACCTGCCTAGCGAAAGACCTCGACATCTCCTTCGATTTTCAAGACTGCTTCGGTCGCGCCGATCACATCAGCTACACTATACGGATACATGACCTCTCGCAGATAAAGCCCATCCGGCATCACTTCCATGACTGCCATGTCCGTGATAATCAGATTGGCGGCATTCCGGGCTGTCAGCGGCAACGAACATTCGCGTACGATCTTGGAACGTCCGTTCTTGTCCAGATGAGTCGTGACGACCAGCACTTTTTTTGCCTTCTGCGCCAGCTCCATAGCTCCGCCCATTCCCGGAACACGTTTTCCGGGAACGATCCAGTTGGCGATATCACCGCTTTGACTAACCTCCAAGACTCCGAGGATCGTCATGTCCAGCAAGCCCCTGCGGATGATGGCAAAGGCGACAGCGCTGTCAAAAAAGGATGCTCCCTGCGCGAGTGTGACTGGAAATCCTCCTGCATTGCACAGCATGGGATTCTCCTCCCCTTTGACGGGGCTTGGTCCTGTGCCCAAAATACCGTTTTCCGCATGAAACATGACTCGCTTGTTTGCAGGAATAAAATCGGCTACCAGGGTGGGGATGCCGATCCCCAAATTGATGATCATTCCATCTTCGACTTCCTGCGCAGCACGGCGGGCGATTCGCTCGCGATACCCTTCATTTTCCCTTACTTCTCCCACGCCCATTGCCAGTTCACCCCTTTGCTTTGCACGATAAAGTTGACGAAGACACCCGGTGTTACGATTTCCTCCGGAGGCAGTTCCCCGACCTCTACGATCTCATCCGCCTCAACAATCGTGATATCCCCTGCCATCGCAACCAATGGATTGAAATTGCGCGCGCTGGTGTCGTAGACGAGATTGCCGAAACGATCTGCCTTTTTTGCGTGGACGATTGCCACTTCTGCCGTCAAAGGCGTCTCCAGCAGGTATTCCTTGCCGTCCAAAGTCAGCTTTTGCTTGCCTTTTTCTGCAATCGTGCCGATTCCGACGTCTGATAAAATCCCGCCCAGTCCGACACCCCCTGCACGAACCCGCTCTGCCAGGATTCCCTGCGGACAAAACTCCACTTCCAGTTCACCAGCCGTCATTTGCGCACCTGCATTGGGATTGGAGCCGATATGGGAGGCAATCACTTTTTTAACGCGTTTTTCTGTAATCAGCTTGCCGATTCCGATCCAGGGAAAGGCCGTGTCATTGCTGATCAGGGTGATGTCTTTGACCCCTTTGTCCAAAATCGCCTGTACCAGCGTGGGAGGATTCCCTACCCCGCCGAACCCGCCAGCCAGCAAGGTCATCCCATCGCGGAAAAACTCGGTCGCTTCTTCTAGTGAAATCACTTTCTCAAACCGGTTGGTCATGAATGTTCCTCCTATCCGAACATCGCTTTGTCTTGCACGTCCTGTTGCACAGCGAGAATCGCCTCCCGCAGAATCGCGATCAGCTCATCGATCTCGCTTTTTGTAATGGTCAATGGCGGAGCTACGATAATCGCATCCCCCGCTACACCATCCAGCCCTCCGATTGCCGGATAGATGATCAGCCCTTTTTCAAAGGACTTGGCAATCACCTTGGAAGCGACCCCTGCGGATAGCGGAAATGCTTCTTTGGTCGCTTTATTGCGGACAAACTCCAGCCCGCAGAGCATGCCGAGTCCGCGCGCTTCTCCAATCAGCGGCAGTTCTTCAGCCAGCGATTCCAGGCGCTGCAGCAGGTAGGCGCCTTGCTCGGCAGATTTTTCGATTAATTGATGCTTCTCCACGTATTGCAGCACAGCCAGCGATACGGCAGCTGATTGCGGGTTGGCGCTGTAGGTGTGGCCGGCCATGATCAAGCCGCTTCCCTTAGTGATGGTCTCGATGATCTCGTCGGTGACGATAGTGGCTGCCATCGGCGTATAGCCCGCGCTCATTCCCTTCCCGAGCGTCATCAGATCCGGCACAACACCCCAATGATCCATGCCGAATGCTTTTCCGGTACGTCCGACACCCGTCATCACCTCATCGGCTATAAACAGCACTTCGTATTGATCGCATATTTCTCGAATTCTCTGAAAATAACCATCAGGCGGCACGACGGCTCCACCGGATGCACCGATCACCGGCTCGGCAATAAAAGCTGCGACCTGATCTGCTCCGACGCGCAATATAGCCGCCTCCAGCTCGTTGGCGCATTGCAGGGCGTACTCGGACAGCGGCATCCCCTCGGGACGGCGGTACGGATACGGCGGGGAAATCGTCGGATAGTCTTCCAACAAGGGAACAAAGCGCTTGCGGCGCAATACGTGACCAGACATCGAGAGCGCTCCCATTGTGATGCCATGATAGCTCATCCAGCGGGAGATGATGCGGTTTTTCGTCGGTCTGCCTTTTTCCTGCCAATACTGGATTGCGATTTTTTGCGCGGTTTCCGTCGCTTCCGATCCACTGCTGACAAAAAAGGTCCAGTTCAGCGAGCCGGGGGCCCATTCCGCCAGCTTCGCTCCCAATGCCTCCACCGCGTCGCTGCTAAAATGCGAGCGGTACGCAAAGCTCACTTTTTGGGCTTGGGCGTACATGGCTTCCGCCACTTCTTCCACTCCATGGCCGATACTGGCGGTAACAGCTCCGCCGCAGCCGTCGATGTAGCGTTTTCCCTCCTGATCGTAGAGATAAATGCCTTTTCCATGAGAGATATACGGATATGTCTTCCCCAATTCAGGTTTGATTACATAACTTCTTGTCATGAAAGCCACCTCTCCTTCTCTCTTCATCCTAGCCGACCTGATCTCTTCCGCCATCCGACTGGCTGGCAAAAAAACATGGTCAAGAGACGAAATCTTTTGTACATTTTGTATAAAGAGATTGTGGAGGGGGAAGTTGTGCATGTCGATTACCATACGCGAAGCCTTGCAGCTCCCGGATATGGTACAGACGAAGCTCATCGCCGGAGCAGGCGGATTAGACCATCCGATCCGTTGGGTCACCATTGTCGAAGTGCTGGAAGACGCCAGCCGCCTGCAGGAAGGCGAATTTTTGATTACGACCGGGTTTGGTCTGGACGGCGATCCCAAGCGCCTTGCCTCCTTTATCCCCTCACTTGCCCGTCAAAAGCTGAGCGGAGTCGCCATTCATACCGGATTTTATCTGCGCGAAATCCCGCAGGAATTTATCCGGCAGGCTGACTTGTACCGTCTTCCTTTGATCGAAATCCCAGTGGAAATCAATTTTTCCACGATTACCAAGGCGATCCTTCAGCCAATCGTCAACCGGCAATTTGAAACACTCGCCTACTCACAGGCGATTCACAACCAGATGATCGAAGCAGCGTTGTCCAAAGGCGGATTGTCCGCCATCATCGAAGAGCTGGCAAAGCTGACTGGCGGGGCTGTGACCCTCGTGGATGCCTTGGGGTTTGAAGTCGTGCAGCATGGACCTCGGAGCAGCGAACGAACAGGAGAGGAAAAAGAGAGCGCGCACGCCGTATCGATACGAGCCAGCCGCGAACATTTCGGCAGCCTGACACTGTCCAAGCCCAAGCATCTGTGGAAGGAGCTGGATGACGTCGCATTGCAGCATGCCGCCACCCTGTGTGCGCTGGAGTATGTAAAAGAACGCGCCGTCTCTGCTACAGAATGGCGGTTAAAGGGAGATTTCGTGGAAGAATTGCTGAGCGGCAAGGAAATGAACGAGGCGGAGTTGGAGAGCCGTTGCCGCATGCTGGGCTATCCCCTGCAAGGCAGACATTTGGTGGCGGCTGTCCGGGTAAACGGGAATGATAGGGATTCGAGCGAGCTGCATCAGAACGCTATCACGCTCATGCGGCGTCTCTGCGACCGGCAGAAGCGTTCTTATCTTTTGCGCGAGCGTCCCCATTGCCTGTTTTTTGTCCTGCCGGACGAGCGGACAAGCCTGCTGCTTTTGCAGCAATTGGCTTCCCGCTGGGAACAGCTCTATCCAGACCAGGTGATGCATATCGGGGTGAGCAATCCCTGCGATCCGCTTCCCCGCGTAGACCGAGCGGCAGAAGAAGCCTTGTTCGCGCTCCAGGCGTACCCGGTTCTCGCTGCTCCCCCAGCCTTCCTGCGATACAGCGAAATGCGAGGCTATCAGTTTCTCTTTCCTTACCATCGCAGCCAGGAGAGTCTGATGGCATTGTGGCGCCCTCTGCTCGACCCGTTGATCCGCTACGACACCAAACACAACATGCAGCTGCTGGAGACACTGGACGCCTATCTACGCCACAATGGCAACGGGCTGCAGACATCTCAGGCTTTGTACATTCATCGGCATACGCTCAAATACCGGATAACCCAGATTGAAGAGAAAACGGGCTGCAGTCTGGAAGATGCCCATCAGCGCTGGCAGCTTCATCTCGCGTTGATGGCGCGACGTCTCCAGCAGCATCTGTATCCCCCATCCCTGTAGCCCGAGGTCCCGATTGTTATTCTTTTGTAGGCCGAAGCGCTTTCACCCAAATATTCATGTCTTCAAAGCCTGAGTAAATCGTACAGTTGTTAATCAGCCTTCCGCGGTATTGATACCCCATTTTGGCAGCTGTCACATTCATGCCTGCAGATTGGGCACGGGTCAACGTGTACAAATAGTAGATTCCCTGCTGCTCCATCATCTGCTCCAACTCAGCAAAAAGGGGTTGGAGCAGGCCTTTTCCAGCATGGTCTGGATGGGTGGCACAATCTGTCAGCTCGGCTGATCCGAAACGCTTGGATACCTCCGCGGAGGCTGCACAAGCGATCTTCCCCTCATGCTCCACGACTACATAGCGGGTACCCTCCTTCATCGTCTCGCGAATGTAGACGGGGTCGTCCATCGGGGTCGGATACGTGGCAAATACCAGCTTGTACAGCCTTGCCAGTTCCTCCGCATCAGCCTCGGTCGCCTCGCGCATGCTGTACGCTGCGGGCAATTCCTTCTTTTCGCCATCCCCAGCCTTGGACAAGCTAAGAGTCAAGTATTCATCTGCAAGCTCGGGAGCAGCTGAGTTCGCCCGCTCCTCGCTCAAGTAGCGAGTGAGCATATGGGCATGTTCTCCATGAAAAAAGCCCTCAATGGTCCCTTCCAGTCGATATCCGAGCGCTTGCCACTTCTCTATGTCTGCCTTTTTCCCGTACACGATTACTTTGGTCGCATCCATCTGGACTGCTTGCTCGCGCAGCATCACGTCCAGTTCGTTAATCTGCAGCGGATCGTATACGTGAAGCTTTACTCGTCTATTCTGCTGATCGAGTATCAAATCTCCATTATTTACCATATTTTGGATTTCGATATTCATCTCAAGCTCCCCTCCCGACTTCTCTTTCTTTTATTGTAGCGCAACAGCCGTTTTCGTCATCCGCCAATCTGTACAATGAACGGCTTCTTCATATTAGGTAGAAGCCGAGTGCCATTCTTCATTTTAATCATAGAATAAGGAAAGGGAGAGGTTGATTCGGGAAGGAGGGGGTTTGTTATGAGCAGCAGCAACAACGATTTTACTCTGATATTGGTCCTGTTTGTCCTTCTGGTGATTGTTCTCGTTGCGTGTAATAACTGACGGATTGGCACAGCCCCTCTGCTGTAGTCGTAAAGAGGGGCTTTTTACATATGCATGTAAAGAGGCAAACTTGCATGAAAGGAGGAAGCCTCGCATGCCGCCCATTATCTATGCCCATCGCGGCGCTTCCGGCCAATATCCGGAAAACACCATGGAAGCTTTCCAAGCCGCCGTGAAGAAACGAGCACACGGCATTGAACTGGACGTCCAATTGACCAAGGATGACAAACTAGCCGTCATTCACGATCATATTCTGGATCGGACCACAAGCGGCAGCGGATTCGTACGGAATCATACGATGGAAGAACTGAGAAAATACCGTGCTGATAAAGATTCCTCCCTGCATCTCCCGAGAGCGAGAATTCCTGCGCTGCGGGAGGTTTTCCAGCGCTTCGCACAAAGTCCGATCCGCTTCAGCATCGAAATGAAAAACCTGCTGTTTCCCCAACCGCAACTGGAGGAAAAATTGATCGAAATGATACGGCGATTCCAGCTGACGGAACGAACGGTGATTTCCTCGTTCAACTTCGACAGCCTGTCCAGAATCAAAGAGCTCGATCCATTTCAGTCAACGGCGCTACTGTACGTGGGTGCGCTCAAGTCTCCATGGGAGATCGCGACCCGCTATCAGGCCGATGAGCTTCACGTGCCGTACGATCAACTGTCACCGGAGTTGGTCGCACAAGCCCACGCGCATGATTACCCGGTTATCGTCTGGACCGTCAACAGCGAGGGCGAAATCCGGGAATCACTCGCAATGGGGGTAGACGGGATCATAACCAACTATCCCGGCAGGGCCCGAAAAGTATGGAAAAGCCTGCGCCTGAATGAAAAATAGCCTTTCCGCTTACCCGCTACAGGTAAGCAGAAAGGCTATCGGCTGGTTTACTTGGCGTCAGGGACATAAAACTTGCCTTGCCATGTATTGCGGCGCTTCAACTCGGCGTCGATGCCGTTGAGCACCTCCCATTTTTTACGGCTCCACATGGGTCCGATCAGCAAATCCGGAGGGCCGTCACCGGTGACCCGATGTACAATCATCTCCGGCGGCAGAATCTCCAGGGTGTCGGCGACCAGGCTGGTATACTCCTCTTGGGAGAGAAATTCGAGCAGGCCCGCCTCGTATTGCTTAACCATCGGCGTCTTGCGCAAGAGATGGAGCAGGTGAATCTTGATCCCTTGCACGTCGAGATGCGCCACTGCATTCGCTGTCTGCATCATCTCTTCGCGGCTTTCTTGCGGCAGCCCGTAAATAATATGGGAGCAGATGCGGATATTGTGCTTGCGCAGCTTTTCCACCGCATCCACATAGCATTGGTAATCATGCGCCCGATTGATCAATTGAGCGGTGTGCTCATGGATCGTTTGCAGTCCCAGCTCTACCCACAGATACGTGCGCTCATTCAACTCTGCCAGGTACTCGACGACATCGTCAGGCAGACAATCGGGGCGGGTCGCGATGGAAAGACCGACAACGCCTTCCTGTTTCAAGATCACTTCATACATCTCGCGCAATTCATCGACCGGCGCGTAGGTGTTGGTATACGCTTGAAAAAAGCCAAGGTACTTGGCATTCGGCCATTTTTCGTGCATCCGGTTCTTCACGTCGTGAAACTGCCGCTCCAAATCCATGCGGCGATCGCCGGCGAAATCTCCTGAGCCTCTGGCACTGCAGAAGGTGCAGCCTCCTGTCGCTACCTTGCCATCCCGGTTGGGGCAGCTAAACCCGCCGTCCAGCGGAACCTTGAAGATTTTCTCCTGAAACGTCTCACGAAGATGGTAGTTCCATGTATGGTATCGTTTGTCTCCCCACATGAGTGGAGTATCGCAGCTTGTTTGGTTGGTTGCTGTATTCATTCGTTTACTCCCTCCTCGCGGCTGTCCTGTCTGTCGCATCTCACGAGATCTGCTTCCAGCCGCTTCGGGTGATTCAGGGGCAGTCCCTTGGCACCCGGGTATTCATTCATGTTTGACCATCAAGTCATTATACCAAACCAACGATCCTGTAATCCAGTTAAAATCGGAGGAAAGATGGGCAAGGAATGGCATTGCACAGCCGTGCAGCCGGCGGAATTGCAAATGAAAACCCCCTGCATACGAAGCATTGCAGGAGGCTTGCAGATTGGGTGATTCATTCCAAAATGGTTTTTATTTGAATCGGCTCAAGTTTTTTTGTGCTAACTGATTCTCTGGGTTGAGCTCGACGGCTTTTTGGAAAGCCTCTTTTGCCTTCTCTTTGTTGCCGGTAGCCTCATAGCAGATACCGATCAGGTTCATCCCATTTGACTTTTCTTTATTGTCGGCAGCGGACTCCACGTATTTTGTTGCAAGCGGGATCGCGTCTTCATATCGCTTCATTTTTACATAGGAAGCGGCTAGTCCGTAATTCGCAGGATAAAAAGAGGGATCTCGTTTGAGAACATCCTCGAACCGGGCCGCTGCTTTTGCAGGGTCAAGTGCCTTGCCTGCGCTTCCGTTCAAATACATGGCTCCGATCTTGGCCTGCCGATCCACGATCAAGGCGGCGTAATCTCCTTCAGCCTTTACCTTCCACTCGCCATCTTCTGCGACGACAGTGCGTTTGACGGTGGTGTCTTTATCCTTTTCATCCATGTAGTCATGCCGATTCTCTACGACATCGAACACGACAGTATCGCCTTTCTTTTCGACTTGCGTGATTTCCACCTTGTTTAATCGAGTAATATCTGCGTCTAGTTCCATGAACAGGATAAAGTCGTCTCTTTTCGTAACCTTCTTGTCAGCTTCCGAAAGATATGCGTATGCGAAATTATATTCCTCATTGATGATACGTGTATAGTATTTTTCAAGCGTCTCTTTCGGATCGCCCTTCGGAGAGCATCCGACGATTGTGGCGATTATTGCAAGTATTAAAAATGTTAGTGTGACTCGTCTCATAGCGCACCCCTTCTTTTTTTACTTGAAAAAAAATAACATCCTTTGCACTCCATCCTTTCATCGAGTACGTAGGAAGTTCCATATTCCTTCTATGTTGAAATCGCACATCCCTTTACATCGCTTTTTAGTATACGTTCTCTTCCGCTGTCAGTCAAATTTTTAACGGGGCATCAAGGCTTCTCGATCGGACCTGTATGAGACAAAAAACCCGCCTCCCGGAAATTCTCCGATAAGCGGGCCATTCATCCCCCTATTTTCTATTGCTCCACGACCGTTATTTTGGCAGAAAGATAGACGTGTTCACTCTTGCCGTCTTCCTCATAGTCGATTCCGTAATAAATCTTGTATATCCCCGGCTTTCCTGCTACAAATGAAGACACTTCCTTGCGATACCCGTCCTCGTCCGGTAAATGTACTACGTTTTTAGTCAATGTATAATACCCTGTATCCCCGTCCGCATTCCAGCCTGTTTCGGCTTTTCGCCCTTTCGAGTGCTTCCCGATCAACAACAATTCTTCCCCGACTTTGATGGTCGCTTCTGATGGGCTTAGAGAAAGTGTTTTTGTAGATTTTATCGTTACTCTTTTTGATTGATATCCGATCCATAACTTTCCTGAATCATCTTGCAGTTTAATTATATAACTGACTAGAATGGTACCTTCGGTGTCTGGTGCTGTAATTTTTCCTTTCACTTTGTATGCCTTTTTCGTTGACGTAAGAACATATCTCAATCGCACATTTTCAAAATCAATATCAGCTTCAACTGAACCCTTTACATATGATCCAACTCTCTTTGTTTCGGCCGTAAACTCAATGATTTCTCCAGGGGAATACTCCTCTTTGTTAAACTTGAGAGTGGTTTCAGCCAGGTCATTAATAACCTCTGGCAATGGAGTGACCTCTTCATCTTTCTTCTGAGATGTATCTGATTCTGCCAGAGTTGCGGGAGCAAAATGAAAGAGAGTAACGAAAACAAGCATGAGGATAAATAATTGTCTCATGACAGCCTCCTCTTCCTTTTATTCTCTATATTATCATAAAATTTCCAATTGAAAAGATAAAGAGAAACGCCCCAGTAACGGGTTTGCTCACGTTACTGGGGCGTTTTAGTCGGTCATCATTCCATAAAAAATCCCGGCTCGCACTCAATGAATTTCATCGAGTACAAGGGGGATCCCGTTGAACTATTGTTTGCAATGGCGTCCCAGGAGAGATTCGAACTCCCGACCGACGGCTTAGAAGGCCGTTGCTCTATCCAGCTGAGCTACTGGGACAAGTTGGAGGGAGTACCCGGATTTGAACCGGGGGTGAAGGTTTTGCAGACCCGTGCCTTACCACTTGGCTATACTCCCGCAATATGGGGCGATCGATGGGACTTGAACCCACGAGTGCCGGAGCCACAATCCGGTGCGTTAACCCCTTCGCCACGACCGCCATGCATCAGATATAAATGTTCGTTGGCAGGGGCAGTAGGAATCGAACCCACGCCAAAGGTTTTGGAGACCTTTGTTCTACCGTTAAACTATGCCCCTGTGGTAGCGGTGGAGGGGCTCGAACCCCCGACCTTTCGGGTATGAACCGAACGCTCTAGCCAGCTGAGCTACGCCGCCATAACAAAGAAAAAACCATTCTCTTCTCATGTGCAAATAAGAAATGGCGGAGAGTGAGGGATTCGAACCCTCGCTACGCTTGCGCATACTAACGGTTTAGCAAACCGTCCCCTTCGGCCTCTTGGGTAACTCTCCGAATGAAAAGGATTTTTTATTCAATAATGCTGTCGCTTCACGCAGAGGCGACGATTTTTAATATAGCATAGGCTAAAACGAAAAGCAACAGGAAATGCTAAATAATTAGTGGTTCTTACCATTTGCCATGATCCATGTCACACTATTCAAGGATACAAGATGATACGTGTAATCAGCTACAATATCCATAGCGGCCGCGACCTATTCTGGCGCAATCGCCTGGTCCAAATGGCCAGGACGCTCCTCGCCCTGGATGCCGACATCATCTGTCTGCAGGAGGTCCACGAAAACAGCAAATACGGCTATCAGGCGCAATATTTGTCCGAACAGCTTTCGTATGCGCTGGCATTCTCCCCCTCTATTGCTCTGGCGGGTGGCTTTTACGGCAATGCCCTGCTCACGCGCCTGCCCATCAAGGAATCCGGAAGCATTTTCTTGCCGGCGAAACGCGAACAAAGGACGCTGCTTTCCGCTACACTCCTCTGGCAGGAGCACGAAATACGCGTCTGGAATACCCATTGCAGCCTGCAAGCAGGGAGCCGTGCCATGCAAGTGCAGCAGTTGAGGTCGATGGCAGCAGACCATCCCGAGACTCCCCTCCTTTTGTTCGGGGACTTCAACACGACGAATGTAAGCTTCGCTCCATTCCTCATAGACTGCGCGCGGGAGATGGGCAAGGAGGGAGTACCTACCCTGCCTGCCTTCCGCCGACGCCTGGATTATATTTTCGCTTCCCCGCATTGGCAGGTGCTGCGCTATACACTCTCCCCTGTGGCCTGGTCCGACCATCTCCCCGTCATAGTGGAACTAGATCTGCGTCCTGGAAGACCTGCAGCTCCTGCAAAATAAAGGCCTTCACATCGACTAGCCGTGCCGGTACTGCAAAGGGCTGCGATGCCCCCGCGATGACCAACGGGATCAGGGAATCCTGCTTGTGCAAGGAACCGTGGCTTCCACCTCCGAGATGCGATGGGGACACTTCTGAAATAAATTGATAACCGGGAGCTGCCGTTACCGCTACAACAGATGCTTCCTGGGAAAAAAGAGCACCGTACAAACGTGAAAACGCATCCGGATAGGTGTCAAAATGGATTTGCCCAGCTCGTACGACCACATCCAGGATGCGATGCTCCCCTTGCATACCCCAGGAGACTTGATAGATATCGGTATACTCTCCCTCGCGCCAAAAGCGAAGCTCCTGCTCGCTGCCTCCTCGCCGCACGGCCACCCGATCCCCGTCCTTCCAGGCGATGAGATCGATGCGGGAATCGACGCTGACCTTTTCAACGATCTTTTGCGCGGTGCACTTGCCAACGGGGTACAAAAAAGACATGCGCTCGTTATTGCAGATCACCACGTCTTCCGCATCTGTAATTTCAGTTCCCAGACGGTGAATGCCCAGTCCGGACAGAAGTGGTTCGAGGTGAATATTGTGGTCTTCACTCTCCCCGATCAGGGTTTGCCCGTGGTCACTGATGAGCATGATGACATTGCGCTCCAGAACCTGCTCCCAAGAGTCGTAGCTATCGAGAAAGCGAACCAGCTCCCTGTCGACGTCTGCCAGATGCTGGATGGCATCCTGCGGCGTCTTGTGCAGCTTGTGATCATTATTCGGCATATACACCAAGGTGAAATGAGGCTGTTTTCCGCTTTTGATTACCTCGATCAGAACATCGATCGCATGCTGGTCATTGATTCCGTAACTGTCCAGTGCCGTTTGGGCAAAATTCCAGACAATCGGCCGAAAGATCCCTGGGCGGACCAGCGTTCCCAAGCTCATAATCGCAGGTCCGCTCACCGACTTCTCCTTCAGTTGAAAGCCTGTCAGAGCTTCCAGAACAGGAGGCAAATCGATTTTGTGCTGCTTATGTCCCCGATGGGCAATGACATTGATCGAGCCCGATACGAGTTTGTTCTCTTCCAATACTTCATGAATCGTCTTCACTTCCCGGCTGAGATGCCGCTCATTGAGATCAAACAAGACATTGCGGGCACAGTGTGCGATTCCGATTCTTTGTACGGGCATGGACCCGTTGATGTAATTGATCATTTTCTTTTCCCGCGGATCGTACCAGACCAGTCCTGGGACCTTGTGCCGATCCGGATAGGCGCCTGTGATCAACGAACAGTCGATGGATGCGGTCATGGTTGGGAAGACGGTTACACAATCCGGTATGTATTGTCCTTCGCCCACCAAAAACTGCATTCCCGGCGCTTGGTTGGCAGCGATGCAGCGCTCTAGCACATCTGGCATCATGGAGTCAATGAGGAATAAAATCACCTTTTTCAACCTTCTGCCACCCTTCATCCGTAATCGTTATCCTGCAGATAGGGTTTGATTGTGGACTGCATGCTATTCACAAACATCACGAAGAAGCCCCCGTTCCCGGTCGGAAGGAGGGCTGATTTCTATTGATTTTTAGTTTTGTGTATACAAAAGCGTGAATGTTCCATCCGCTTCTTTAGCCAGCGAGAGATTTTTGTGTGCTTCAAGGTAGGGCGCGAGCAACACATACTCCTCTTGGCTTGCCTCTAGGTCGAGCAAATGAGTCAAAACGGCGGAGCGAATCTGCAATCCTTTTTCATCCTCTTTGAACAGCGGATGGACAGTTGGGAAAGAGACGCCATTTACGACTGTATCTCCATCTTGATCGCCTAATTTCCATCTTTTTACACCCAACGATTGTAGAGCTTCGACGACTTGGGCCGCATCGTCTTCCACCAACATATCCGGCGTAAGTCCCACATGATTGACAACTGTGTGCTTCGGTGTGAAATATTCATTCAAGGTCAGTTTGAGCGCATCCCCTTCGGATAGCGGAATGACCTGCTGCGCGCTCCCCTTGCCGTACGTCTTGGTTCCCACCAATTTGGCGATCTCGTGGTCTCGCAAGGATCCTGCCAGCAGTTCCGAAGCGGAAGCCGACCCTCCATTTACCAGAATTCGTACCGGAATGCCGATTGAATTGCCGTTGCGAACCCATGTCTCCACTTCTACGCCATTGCGATTGGTGGTGTACATGAGCAGGCCTTCCTCCATGAAGAGACTGGCAATATCTCTTGCTGCCGTCAAATAGCCTCCGCCATTGTCCCGAAGATCAAGAATAAGTCCTTTCAACGGTTTGCCCGTACGTGCAAAGGCAGCTAACTGATCGCGCATTTGATAGGCACCGTCCGATCCAAATGTCTCCAGACGGATGTAACCAATCGGCTCCTCGTCAAACAGCTTTCCTTCCGCTTCCGGCAAGGTGAGCATCGCACGCTTCAAACGAACTTGCAGCTCTCTTTTTTCCGAGGCGCGATAGATCGTCAGCAGCGCCTCGCTGCCTTCCTCACCCCGCAGATACGCATACGCTTCCTCGAAGCTTTTTTCTTGCAGGGAAATATCGTCTACTCCGATGATTTGGTCCCCTCTTTGCAATTCGGAAGCGGCAGCGGGCGACTCTGGTATGATATCGCGAATGATAAAGGCCCCGTTTTGCAACCGCAAACGAAAACCAAATCCGACAAACTCGTTTTCCACACTGGATTGAAAAAGCCGAAGCTCATCTACAGTGAAAAACACGCTATGTGGATCGTCGAGGCTTTCCAGCATCCCCTCAATTGCCCAGCGATTCAGTGTCGTCGCATCCAGTCCTGGCTTGCGCTCCCATTCTTCCAGCCTTCTCTTCAAATCCCCAATGGTGCTATCACTGGTGGAATAGAGCAGCTTTACCTGTTTCTCTTCATCTGCAAGCGTGCTTGCATACTTCAAAGCTCCCTGCACCAACTGATTCTCGTTAGGCTTGCTGAGATGGCTCTCCATGACATGATGGAACACTTCCTCCGTCTCGACAAATGTAGGCTGATTCGCAAAGACAGGAAGGGCAGCGCTTAGAAACAAAACGACCGTCAGGAAAATTTGCGTGATTCTTTTCATCGACCCACCTCATTTTTTACCTTCTCCGGAATCGTTACCTTTACCTTGGCAGTATAGTCGTAAAAATCAGTACCCGAGTAGGCCACATATTCCTGGTTCTCATACAGTTCCTCATACCGCCATATATGCTGAACCAAATTTTTGCTTTCGCGGTCTATGTAGTACTTGTTGATATACAGCGGTGCGGCCTTGATTTTCCCTTTTCCCAGCGAAGCCCCTCGCGATTTTTCTTCCAGGGCTGTGCGCGGAATCCATTCGGTGATGACGTCGTAGCGTCCAAACGTTTGCTTGTAGTACCGGGCATTCCAATCACTCAAGCGTTCCTTGATGCTGATCGTCGCCACCCATTCATGCAGAAAGTCCCTTTTTTTCGTACGACCGCTTACCCACTTCTCGGACTCCGAATCATAGGTGTAATGACGTTCAGCCTTCTCATCGGTGTAGGACTCCATTTTGTCCAAAATCGGTTTGTAGGGTGATTGGTAATAACCAGTGGTTCGGCTGGCTTTTCGTTCCCGGTCGATGTCTTGCGTATACTTGAAGAGGTACCCGCTCAACACCGATTCCCCTTTTACCTGAACGGTAGATGCTGACTCCATCTTGCGCAGGCTGTAGGCCAGGTCGAGAGCGATCTTGGACTGCTCTTTCAGCGAATCGAGATCCTGCCGCAGCAGCTTCACCAGTTGGATCATGCGTGTGTCTTTATGGTACGGCTTGATCGATGCGACCAGCTCCTGCGCTTCATCCAGTCGGTCTTGCCGCGTCAGATAGTACACAGCGTTGATCAGCGCTTCGTGGTTCTCTGCTGCAAAAGAACGATAGCTCGCCAAAGCGTCCTCGATCTTCTCTCCCTTCACATCCAAAGCAGCGAGATAGAGTGTCAAGGCTTCCCATTCCTCAGAGCCTTTTTTCACCTTCTCCAGATAACGAGCCAAGCGTTCTTGGACCTCGCCATACACCTTTGGTTTCTTGCTGCCCATCTGCAAAGAGATATCGTAGACGTTGGCACACAAAAGGCGCAAGGTATCCGGCAAGATCATTTTGTCGGCGAAGTAGGCGTCAATTGCCAGAAATGCCTCGTCTAGATTGCCGGCAAATTCTTGGGTCGGGTCCCAGCTCAGATAATAGTGAACCCCGATCTGATTTGGGAAAGAAGTGCTGCCCAATTTCCGCAAGACCTGATAGGTTTCCTCTCCGTCCATCTGGTTGACAATCGCGTTCACAGCGTCGAAGTAAGCTTGTTCGTCAGGCGTCTTCTGCTCGGTGTAGTGGGCAAATAACGGAAAGATATCCTGAATCTCTGGAACCATCGGAAACTTCTGGCTGTCGTAATCCAACAAGGGCAAGATCTGGTCCTGGAGCAAAAAGTCGATCAGGCGGTCCGCTGCCGCAGCAGCTTCACCGCGCTTCAGCTTGTCGTTCTTCTCTCCCTCCAGCCAGCCCCATGCCTTGACTTCGTCCCATGCCTTGGCGCTGTCTGTTGCCGCCGTGTAAAGGGCCAACAGCTTAGCGGCCTCTTCCTGGCTGATCGCTTGAGTCGGGTTCATCTTCTCCCCTGGAAAAACCTCCTGAATCGCGCCAGGCCCGTACAATCGGTCCAACAGATAGGACACGCGCAAAATCGGACGGTACCACCATGTCAGGCGATCCACATCCTTGTATGGCAGATAAGGCTCGTCAAAGCCTTCTCCTTTGGATAGCTGCGCGTGTTCGGACAGGAAGGTCAGGGGATAGATCGTATACTGCCCGCCATTGTTGTACAGCCGATCAAGCATGGCCAAAAATTCGGCACGCGTCATTTCCCGATTGGGATAAAAATGCGGGACATTGGTTCCAGCGGCAAACAGGCCTGCCTCAACGCCGCGAACAATCGAACCGCGAGCCCAGTGCTTGCTGATATCATCGTAGGGAAGAAAGCCCCCAGCAGCCGAAGCGAAGCCGGGGGTGATCATCAGCATGCTTGTCACCAGTAAGCCGCATAGGGACCTCTTGATTTGTTTTCGCACTTGCAATCCTCCTACTTTCAGGTGGAGACAAAAATTTCTACCGCCTTCCCGATCCTTAGACAAATTGGAATGGATCTGTGTGAACACGGGAGGCGATGACTTCAGTCTCATAGCCGTTCTCTTTCAATCGTTCCAGCAGGTAAGCAGCGAGCTTTTCCTTCATGACTTTTTCGATGTTGTGACCGGCATCGATGATGGACAATCCCTCTGCCTGGGCATCGTGGGCGGTATGGTAGCCGATATCACCCGTCAGATAGGCATCAGCTCCGCGGAAGATCGCCTTGGAAGCAAAGGAACTCCCATCGCCGCCGACAACTGCCACTTTTTTGATCGTGCCATCCAGGTCTCCCACTACGCGAACGCCTTGCAGCGAAAAACGTTCCTTGACCAGCTCTGCCAATTCTCGCAAAGTCAGCGGCTGCGGCAGATGGCCGATCCGCCCGATTCCGTAGCCTGTACCCGGCAGATCGAGTGGAATCAGGTCATATGCCACTTCCTCGTAGGGGTGAGCAGCCATCATCGCCTTTACAACCGCAGATTGACGCGATGCGGGCAGGACCAGCTCCATGCGAACCTCCTCGACTCGCTCCAGCTTGCCCTCGGCGCCGATAAAGGGCTGTGTCCCTTCGCCAGGCATAAAGGTGCCGATTCCTTCTACCTGAAATGAACAATGTCCATAATTGCCTACGGAGCCTGCTCCAGCTTGGCATACCGCCTGAAAGACAGACTCGCGATGGCTTTTCGGGACATAGACAACCAACTTTTTCCACGCATCGCGATAAAGCACATCCAGCACTTCCACATCGACGAGCCCGATCGCTTCTGCCAGCCAATCGTTCATCCCGCCGACCGCTACATCCAGATTGGTGTGCGCCGTGTATACCGCGATATCATGCTTGAGCAGCTTTTCAAAAACACGTCCAGCGGCAAGATCCGTCCGGATGTTTTTCAAAGGGCGATAAATCACAGCATGGTGAGCTACGATCAAGTCGACGCCCTCGGCAATCGCTTCATCTACTACCGATTCCAGCACATCGAGCGCTACCATGACTTTTTTAACCTTTTTTTGCAGCGTCCCTACGTGCAAGCCGATCTTGTCTCCTTCCATCGCCATGGCTTTCGGAGCCAAACCTTCAACGTATTGAATTACTGTTTGTCCATGTGCAAGCATGTCAACACCCCATCTATCCAATCGATTTCACTTTCAATCTGCTTGATCCGCTCCTGGGCCTGCGGCTTGTCGGAGCGCTCCAGCTGTGTGCGCACCTTCTGCCATTTTTCCCGCTCTTGCCCCCATTTCTCGCGTAATAGAGGCTCTTTTCGCTCCCAGAGGAGCGGTCCGATTCTCAGCAGCTCCTCCATCGATCTGTCCTTGTTCGCATACGGCGCGTGTGTCTCGCCGGGTTCGGCTACGAGGATTTCGTAAAGGATGCCGTCTTCCTTCAATATCGACTCGGCAACCAGCTCCCAGCCGTTCTCTACAAACCAGCGGCGGACCAGCTCCTCTCCGACGTTGGGCTGAAGGATGAGCCTTTTTACACCTTGTAGCCGCTCTTTGCCGTTTTCCAAAATCGAAACGATCAACTGTCCCCCCATGCCGGCGATACAAACGGCATCGACCTCGCCGGGTTGGACAACCGAAAGTCCGTCTCCTTTTCTGACTGTAGCCCGGTCCCGCGCCTGCAGGGTATGTATTTGCTTCAAGGCCGCCTGATAAGGCCCCTCGTTTAATTCACTGGCAATCACATAGCTCGCAATGTCCTCCACAAGCAAATAAGAAGCCAACAACGCATGATCCGACCCGATGTCGGCCACGCGGGCTCCTCTCGGACAATAGCTGGCTATCGTTTTCAAACGCTCTGAAATGGCTGTAAATGTCATCTTCAATTTCCACCTTCCATAGCCACTATTTTACTCTATTTGCCCGAAATTGCCCAACGCTAAATCCCCTCTTTTCATCATCAACATACGACAAAATCCCCGCCAATTCATGGCAGGGACTTGTTTGTGTGTCTTTTAGGAACAGCCGATTTCTCTCGCAATCACATTGCGCAGGATCTCGGACGTACCCTCGCCGATTTCCAGCAGCCTGGCGTCACGGAAAAAGCGCTCTACCTGGTATTCGCGCATATACCCGTAACCCCCATGGATCTGAATGGCCTGGTGCGTCGCCGACATCGCAACCTCGGAAGCGTATAGCTTGGCCATTGCCGCCTCCTTCGTAAAGCTCCTGCCCTGCTCTTTCAGCCATGCCGCCTTGTAGACCATGCTGCGGGCAAGCTCGATTTGCATCGCCATGTCGGCAAGCTTGTGCTGTATCGCCTGGAAGTGGCTTAGCGTATTGCCAAAAGCAGTCCGTTGCTTGGCGTATTGCAGCGCTTTCTCGTAAGCTGCCTGAGCAATTCCGACAGCCATCGCCCCAATCCCGATCCTGCCTCCATCCAGCGTGATCAGGAACTGCTTGAAACCCTCTCCCTGAACGCCGAGGATATTTTCCTCCGGTACCCGCACATTTTCCAGGACAAGCTCCGTTGTGTTGGAGCTGTGCAGGCCCAGCTTCTCGTAATTCGCCAGTACCGTAAAGCCAGGGGCGTCAGTCGGCACGATAAACGCTGTGATGCCGCGCGACCCTTTTTCTTTTTCTGTCACCGCCGTCAAGGCCAGGAAGGAAGCATACGAGGCGTTGGTAATAAAGCATTTGGAACCGTTGATCACCCATTCCTGATCATGGCGTACAGCCGTTGTTTTCGTTCCTCCTGCATCCGACCCTGCATTGGGCTCCGTCAATCCAAACGCTCCCATGCTCTCCCCGCTGCAGATTTTCGTCAAGTATTTTCGCTTTTGCTCCTCTGTCCCAAACAGGTGAATCGGCGCGCCTCCAAGCGAAATGTGGGCTGAATAGGTAATGCCAGTCGAGCCGCACGCCCGGCTTAATTCCTCCACCACAATGGCAAAGCTGATCGCATCAGCGCCAGCACCCCCGTATTCCTCAGGAAAAGGAAGGCCCATCACATTCAAGTCCGCCAGTTGACGAAAAATTTCGACAGGGAACTGCTTGGTTTTGTCCCGCTCATCCGCTCCCGGTGCCACGACTTCGTCGGCGAACTCTCGCATGACCTTTTTCAACATTTGTTGTTCGGATGTCAAATCGAAGTTCATCTTCACCCCTCCATGTAAACGCTTTACAGCTTGCTGGACATGATGTTGGTCATTTCGACTGAGCGTTTGTTCAGAATTCTAAAAACCATTATACACCATCGTTTGCCAGATGTGTTGTATTTTCCAAAAGAAAAAACACGTCTTTATTTTCGACGTGTTCCGATAATCATCGCTCCCAAAAAGGAGACCGCTGCCAATATATATCCTGCATTGTAGGTCGGGACCGACAAGACCTTCAACACCGTTTCTGCTGCCAGCAGAATACCGGTAAGGACAACCCCGAGCAATACCCACCACTTGCTATCCACTTCTGTCACCTCTAGTATCATTCTCGTTACAATCTCAGCCAGGCATACCAGTATCCCCGGGTGAGGAAAAAGAACGCGGATGCCAAAAACACCTTGATGAACAGCAAAAGCTGAATCAAATCCCGCTGTGCCTCCGGTATGTAAAGAGACTGGATTTCCGCTCCAAAAAAGCAGAGCAGACCGCACATCGCAAAAACGCCCGCCCATTTCGGATTTGCCTGATGCATCATAAAGCCGACCCCTGTCAGCATGCAAGCCATAGGCACCCAGTACAGCTCGGCTTTCCACCAGCTATACGCTTCGCCTACCCGCTCTGTCGTTGCAACTCCGTATATCAGAGCCAATCCAAGCATACCGCAATACAGCAGGTACGTAAATCCAAAAACAAACGCGCTGGCGCATAACAGCACGCAAAGCAATCCCAGGTACATGAGGATCAAGGCAACAGAACCATCCAGTTTCTGGATGATATAGATTCCGCCTGCGACGAGAATCACAAAACATAAACCCAGGAAAAGGTGCGTCAGTGGCGGCGCAGAACGGCGAAGAGCGAATGCCAATATATAGAAAACCAGTGCGAAACAGGCAAAGATGGCAATTTGCATTGGGGTTTGAAAACGGTTAAAATGAAAAGCAAGCAAGATCAAACCAGCGATGACGAGGGCACCGAGAAGCCAGGCCATCACCATTTTTCCGGTGACAGGCGATACCTCCCGCCTTACATAGGCATATCCCGTATCTGCAGCGTTTCCTTTGCCCCATGCTGATCCTGACTGCGTCATCACCGCTTCTTTTCCACTTTTCCCTTGCTTTACGGGAGATGAGGGAGAGGCAGGTCGTTCCCCTTCCGTATAGAGATTCAAGAGGAAAATGCAGTAATGTTCAGGCAGCAGGTGATTTCGCCGCCAATTTTCGATCTCGGCTATAATGGTTCGCTTGCGCTGGTCGTCCAACGCTGCCCCTCCTTTTTATGACCCGCTTTCATCCGGGTCAAGAAAAAAGTAAAGCCTACGTCGGCTATACGTAGGCCACATAACATATATCGGTTATTCGAGGAAATCTTTTAAGCGTTTGCTTCTACTTGGATGACGAAGTTTTCGCAGGGCTTTCGCTTCAATTTGACGAATCCGCTCACGGGTTACGCCAAACACTTTCCCCACTTCTTCCAGCGTTCGTGTACGACCGTCATCCAGACCAAAACGCAAGCGCAGAACATTCTCTTCTCGATCTGTCAACGTATCCAGCACATCTTCCAGTTGCTCTTTCAACAACTCATAGGCTGCCGCATCGGATGGCTCCAATGCATCCTGATCTTCGATAAAGTCTCCCAGATGGGAATCGTCTTCTTCTCCGATCGGTGTTTCCAACGAGACAGGCTCCTGCGCGATTTTCATGATTTCGCGAACTTTTTCCGGCGTTAAATCCATTTTTTCCGCAATCTCTTCCGGCATCGGTTCTCTGCCCAATTCCTGCAAAAGCTGTCGTGATACCCGAATGAGCTTGTTGATCGTTTCCACCATATGCACCGGAATGCGGATCGTCCGTGCCTGATCGGCAATAGCACGCGTGATTGCCTGACGAATCCACCATGTGGCGTACGTACTGAATTTGAAGCCTTTTCGATAATCGAATTTCTCGACCGCCTTGATCAAGCCCATGTTCCCTTCCTGAATGAGATCCAGGAACAGCATGCCGCGGCCGACATAACGCTTGGCGATGGAGACGACGAGACGCAGGTTGGCTTCTGCCAGTCGGCGTTTCGCTTCCTCGTCACCCTGCTCAATACGCAGTGCCAATTTAATCTCTTCTTCAGCGGAAAGCAGAGGAACGCGACCAATTTCCTTCAGATACATGCGTACAGGGTCATTGATCTTGATTCCGGGTGGAACGGAGAGATCATCGAAGTCGAATTCTTCGTTGTCTTCGTCTTTCATCTGCATTTCATGCGGTTCATCATCGTCATCGCTTTCGTTGCTTATCTCAATCCCCTGGTCGCCCAGATATTCAAAAAACTCATCCATCTGATCTGAATCTTGTTCAAATCCTGCTAGGCGATCAGTAATTTCCTTGTACGACAACGCGCCTCTTTTCTTGCCTAATTCGACCAATTGTTCCTTCACTTGTTCGATGGACATTGCTTCCATGTCAGAAGTGATGTTTTGCTTGTTCATCTACTATCCCTCCTTCCCCGGGAATGATCGGAAGCTACCCTTCTTTTAAAGCATTTTCCAATGCAAGAATCTTCATCCCTGTAACGGCTGCTTGAATTTCCAGTTGTTTGCGCGCATCCTCGCTGTCCGCTGCGGTTGCTTGGAGGTGTAAGCTCCGCTGCTCTTCGCGCAATCGTTCCAACTCGGCACGCTTCGGGTAGTTATTCACTTGTTTGATGTAGTCGCCGATCTCCTGATCAGATACGTCTTCCTTGCACTCCATCATGGCCAATCCCGAGGCTAATTGCTTTAATGAATCGTCCTGCACATAATGTATAAACTTTCCGGGGTCCTCAGGGTTTCCCTCTGCGTAATAGGCGTACAAGTACGCGGCCAACGCATCGTGTTCGTCCACCTGAAAATGGGCGTTACACTCTTGTTGGACGCGAGTAGCGATCTCTTCGTTGCGCATCATGTAGTAAAGCAGCATGCGCTCCGCTGTGATGTATGCAGGCTGCAATGTTTTCGCGAGCGTAACTTTGCCATTATTTATACTATTATTCCATGCTGACGCTACTTTATCCCTTTGCTGTTCACTTTTTTGTTGCCTGTAAACCCGTTTGGACTCCCATTTCAAATCATTCAGGGAGAGAGAGTACTCTTCCGCCAATTGGCGTTGATACAAATCCCGTTCGACCGGGCTGTCCAGCTCGTTGATGATCTCCAGCGCCTTGGCAATCAAACCGGCCTTGTCTGTCTCATCGTGTATTACGTACTGGCTTCGCAAATGTTTCAGTCGAAACGCGGTAATCGGCATCGCCTGCAGCAAAACCTGCTGGGAGAAGGCCTCCGCTCCATGCTGCCGGATGTAGTCGTCCGGGTCCGTCCCTTGTGGCAAGGGGGCTACCCGCACTTTCAGACCGACTTTTTGCAAGATGTGAATTGCCTTGCTGGTCGCTTCCTGACCTGCTGCATCACCGTCGTAACACAGAACGATGGAATCCACATTGCGCCGGATGATCCGGGCCTGCTGTTCGGTCAATGCTGTCCCCAATGTGGCAATTCCCAGAGGAAAACCCGCCTGCCAAGCAGACACCACGTCTACATATCCTTCAAACAACAATGCCTGCTTTTTTTTTCTTATGTTTGGGCGGGCACGGTGCAAATTGAAAAGGGTGGCGCTTTTGTTGAACAGTGGACTTTCCGGGCTGTTCAGATACTTCGGTTGTGATTTGGCTTGCGAGGTATCCAGCAGCCTTCCGCCGAATCCAATGACATTTCCCTGGGTATCATGGATGGGGAACATGACACGGCCGCGGAAGCGATCAAAGATCTTGCCTGAATCGCTTTTGGCCAACAGTCCCGCTTCTACCATCACATCCAGCGAAAAATCTCTCTTGGACAGGAATTGGGTAAGGAAATCCCAGGAGTCCGGAGCGAAGCCAATTTGAAATTCAGCCAAGGTCTCAGCAGACATTCCGCGTCGGGTGAGATACTTCAACGCCTCTGCCCCGTAGGGGGTCTCCTTCAAGACGTACTGATACAGATTGGCGGCGAATTGATGCGCCTCCAGCATGACCTGTCTCAGTCTTTTCTCCGGTGAATCCTCTCCTTCATGACTTTGGAGCCTTGGCACCTCGATGCCTGCACGCTCCGCCAGCTTGTGCAGGGCTTCGGGGAACGTCAGCTGCTCGATATTCATTAAAAAGGAAAAGACATCCCCACCTGCTCCACAACCAAAGCAATGATAAAACTGTCTTTCAGCATTGACGTTGAAGGAAGGGCTCTTTTCTGAGTGAAACGGGCACAAGCCTAAATAGGCACGTCCGCTTTTTTTCAGTTGCACGTACTCTCCTACGACGTCAATGATGTCGACAGCGGTACGCACTTGATTGATCCATTCATCCGAAGTGTGACCAGCCATCTTTCATTCACCTCTTAAAGGAGAATCGCAGAATAAGTTATTCGTCAAAATTCGTCAATTTCCTTCTTAGGCGCACACTTCTTTTTACATTTCTACTTTGCCACATTTCTGCGAACGGTAAACGCTTGCCGCCATCCCCATTTCGCGTATGCTCATACTCATTTTCTACAAAAAACGTCAAATTCCTTCCTTTGACCTATTTTCGATCTTTGCGCAGTTTATTTTTCCGTATGATCTCCAGAATGATATTGGCCGTCTCCTCCACTGCCTTGTTGGAAACGTCAATGACCGGGCAGCCGAGTCGCTCGATAATCCGCTTGGAGTAGGCCAATTCTTCCTCGATGCGCTCCAGATTCGCATAGTTCGCCTGAGCGGTAAGTCCTAGGGCTTTTAGTCTCTCTGTGCGAATTCCATTCAACTGCTCCGGATTGATCGTCAGTCCGATACATCGTTCCGGAGGCAGCGCGAACAACTCCTCGGGCGGCTCCACCTCGGGTACGAGGGGTACATTGGCCACTTTCAGCCTTTTGTTTGCCAAATACATGGACAGCGGTGTCTTGGAGGTGCGCGAGACGCCGATCAGCACAACATCAGCCCGCAGCAGTCCCCGCGGATCGCGCCCATCATCGTATTTGACAGCGAACTCAATCGCGTCCACCTTGCGAAAATACTCTTCGTCCAGCCTGCGGACCAATCCCGGTTTCCCCGTCGGAGGTTCTTGCAGCATGTTCTGCAACGTCTGCATGACCGGTCCCATGACATCGATGGCCGGAATCCCGTAACGGGCAGCCTGTTCGATAATGTAGGAGTTGAGTTCCGGTACGACGATCGTGAAGACAATCATTGCCTTGGACTCTTTGGCTGACGCGATAATCTCGTCGATGGATTCTTTATCTTCAATGTACGGATACTTCTGTATGTCGATCACGAATCGGTCAAACTGACTGGCACCTGCGCGAACAACGAGTTCGGCTGTCTCGCCGATGGAGTCCGAGACCACATAGATGAGTTGTCCCTGTTGATTTTCTTGCATCGCTTCTCCTCCTACACTTTCGGTTCGCTGCCCAATTCCACGAATGCTTTGGCTATCGTGGTTTTCGTCACCCGTCCCGTCAATTCCATCATTCGCGGGTCCTCCGCGCTGGGATTGACGACCGGCAAGGAGTCAATCTGAAAATCGATCAGCTTCTTGGCAGCAGCGAACAATGTTTCCTCCGGTCCACAGGTAATGATATTAGGCATTCGCGACATGATGATGCTGACTGGCACATCCTCCAGCGTCTTGTTTCCGAGCGAGGCTCGAAGCAAATCCTTGCGCGAGACTACTCCCGCGAGATACCCCTTCTGGTTGACTACAAACAATGTGCCAACATCCTCGAGAAAAAGAGTGACGATGGCATCATAAGCGGAAGCCGATTCGGAAACCACGATCGGCACCGCTTTATAGTCCTTGACGTAAAGCTTGTGAAGCCGTTCACTAATGATCGAGCTTGCAGGTCTGCCGGCATAAAAATACCCGACCCGCGGCCTGGCTTCCAAATACCCGGACATCGTCAGGATAGAAAGATCAGGACGCAGGGTGGCTCGGGTCAGGTTGAGCCGATCCGCAATTTGCTCTCCGGTGATCGGTCCGTCATCCTTTACGATCTGTAAGATATGCTCTTGTCGCTTGGTAAGCTCGATGGTTAATCACCCCGGTTCTGTCCTGTTACCTTCTCCTAGTATTACTCTATTCGTGCAGGTTTTCCTTCTTTCGCTGTTAGAAAACTTGATTTCGACATACTTTTTTAGATGCCTGCAAAAAGGACCTCGCCTTCCACTTGACCGTGGAATTTGAGATCCTTTGTTATTAAGCAAAAACAAGTTTGGCAAAATCCGCGTAGCCAAAGATCAGTCTGGAGAGGCGAAGCAGCAAGCCCAAGCGGTTGGCGCGAACAGCCTGATCCTCCGCCATTACCATCACTTGGTCAAAGAAATTCTTGATCGGCTCGCGCAGTGTGCCCAGAGCCACCAGCACTTTCTCCTGATCATCCAGGCCTTCCGTTTCCTGCAGAACAGCGCGGTACGCCTGGAACAAATCGCGTTCTACCTGCTCGGCAAACAGATCTTCCTTCACTTCGTCGGCAGTCGCTTTTTGCGCCAGATTGTTGACGCGATTGAATTGTTCGACGATCAGCTTGAAATCCTCCGCAGCGACAGCGGCCATCAAAGCCTTCGCTTTTGCCAGCACGACAGGAACCAGCGTCAGATCGGCGGAAAGAACGGCATCCACCACGTCATAGCGAACCTCGTTTTCCTGCAAGACGTTCTTCAGGCGCAAGGCGAAGAAGTCGACCAGATCTTTTTTCACTTCATCTGCTGTGCGCTTGTTGACTCCCTGCTCGGCATAGGTCGCCAGAGCAGCATCCCAGAGCTGATCGAGGGACAAAGCCCAATCGCGCTCGATCAGGATAGAGACAATGCCTGCTGCCATGCGGCGCAGTCCGTACGGGTCCTGAGAGCCTGTCGGCACGATTCCGATTGCGAAGCAGCCCACGATGGTGTCGAGCTTGTCGGAAATGCTTACGATGGCGCCTTGCGCAGACTTAGGACTCTGGTCGCCGGCAAAACGCGGCAGATAATGCTCGAATACACCCCGTGCCACAACTTCACTCTCATTGGCTTTGCGGGCATAATCCTCTCCCATGATCCCTTGCAGCTCAGGAAATTCTCCGACCATGTTGGTCACGAGGTCAAACTTCGCGATCTCGGCGATCCGGTCGACCTGCTGTGCTTCCGCCGGGCTGATCTGCAGCTTCGCCCCGATCTGTGAGGCAGTCTTGCGGACGCGGCGCACCTTGTCCCCGATGGTTCCCAGCTCTTCATGGAAGACGATGGACTCCAGCCGTTTCAGGCAGCTTTCAATCGTCAGCTTCTGGTCTTCTTCATAGAAGAAGCGGGCATCGGAGAGACGGGCGCGAAGCACTTTCTCATTCCCTTTTGCCACATTTTCCAGCGCACGGCTGTCACCGTTGCGAACGGTCACAAAATGATTGAGTAGTTGCCCGCTCGAGTCTTCCACAGGAAAGTAGCGTTGGTGCTCGCGCATGGAGGTAACCAGAACTTCACGCGGAATCGACAGGAATTCTTCTTCGAAAGTCCCGTACAAGGCAGTCGGGTACTCGACGAGATGCACAACCTCATCCAGGAGTCCTTCGTCCATCGGAATCTTCCAGCCCTGCTCCTCTTCCATGCGGCGAATCTGCTCAACAATGGTGGCGCGGCGCTCATCAGGATTGACGACGACGTACTGCTGAGCCAGCTTGCTCACATATTCGCCTGGATGGGCAAGCTCCACTTCTTTACCCAAAAATCGATGTCCCCGTGTGACGCGGCCGCTGTACACACCCGCGATCTCCAGATCGATCAGCTCTTCCCCAAACAAGGCCACCATCCAGCGAATCGGACGGAGGTACTTCAGGTCATTTGCCCCCCAGCGCATGTTTTTCGGGAAGGTCATTCCGGCGATAGTGTCGCTCAGTTGTGGCAAAAGCTCCTGTGTTGCTTTCCCTGCCTCTGATTTGCGTGCATGGACGTATTCGACGCCGTTTACCTCTTTATAGTAAAGCTCTTCTACTGCAACTCCGTTGCTGCGCGCGAAGCCTTGTGCAGCCTTGGACCAGTTGCCTGCTTCGTCCTGGGCGATTTTGCGCGCCGGCCCTTTCGCCTCCTCATTGCGGTCCGGCTGCTTTTCTGCGAGTCCGCTGACCAGTACAGCAAAACGGCGAGGCGTCTCGTAGGAAGTAATCTGCTCATAAGGCAGCCGCTCCTGCGCCAGCCATTTCTCTACTTTCTCCTTGAACTGCTCGGCTGCCCCGGCGACGAACCGGGCAGGCATCTCTTCCAAACCAATCTCCAACAGCAAATCACGCTTACTCATGCGTACCCTCTCCTTTCGCCACAGCCTGGCTTGCTTTTCCTTTTTCCAAAAGCGGGAACCCAAGCCGCTCACGCTCTGCATAATAGGTTTGCGCTATTTCGCGGGACAGATTGCGGACACGGGCGATATAGCCGGTGCGCTCCGTCACGCTGATCGCTCCGCGAGCATCCAGCAGGTTGAAGGTATGGGAGCATTTCAGCACATAATCGTAAGCGGGGTAAACGAGACGCTCTTTCATCAGGCGCTTCGCTTCCGCCTCATAGGTGTTGTACAGATTGAACAGCATGTCCACGTCGGACAGCTCGAAGGTGTACTTGGAATGCTCGTACTCCGGCTGGAGGAAAACATCGCCATAGGTATAGCCGTTCACCCACTCCAGCTCGAATACATTTTCTTTCTCCTGAATGTAGGAAGCCAGCCGCTCCAGTCCATAGGTCAGCTCGACCGCCACAGGCTTGCACTCCAGCCCACCGACCTGCTGGAAGTAGGTAAACTGGGTGATCTCCATGCCATCCAGCCAAACCTCCCAGCCGAGTCCCCAAGCACCGAGTCCCGGATGCTCCCAGTTGTCCTCTACGAAGCGGATGTCATGCTCGAGCGGGTCGATGCCCAGCTCGCGCAAGCTGTCCAGATACAGCTCCTGGATATTGTCAGGCGAAGGCTTCATGATTACCTGGAATTGGTGATGCTGGTACAGGCGGTTGGGGTTTTCCCCGTAACGGCCGTCCGCCGGTCGACGGGAAGGCTCTACATAGGCCACATTCCACGGCTCTGGGCCGATCGAACGCAGAAACGTCATCGGGTTCAAGGTCCCCGCTCCCTTTTCTACGTCGTACGGCTGCACGATCAAACAGTTTTGCTTGGCCCAAAAATTTTGCAGCGTCAAAATGATGTCTTGAAACGTCATCTTCATGCTTTCGTCCTCCTCAAAGTAAAAAAACCTCCCGTCTCCTACACCGTCTGTACTAGACCGTGTAGGGACGAGAGGATTCTCGCGGTTCCACCCTACTTGACGAAGCTGAAAGCTCCGCCCACTTTCGTATCCATTGCTCCGGAACGCCCTTCATCAGCATGGCGACCGGGCTTCCACTCTCCCCGATTCGCTACAACGACCAGCGGCCGACTACTCTTTTCCTTCATGGCAATATCAAATATCCAATTAGATATATATGATAACGGAAAGAAAAAAAGATGTCAATCAGTCCTGTCGCGGCATCTGCATGCGTTCCAGCTGTTCCAAAAACGAGCGGCTTTTCAAGCGAAGGTCGAGATGTTCGTCCATGAAGCCTCGCAGAACGTGCTTGAGTTGACTGCGCGTCGCGGGCTTTACTTCAATCTCGCCAAGCCGCTCCAAATCAAATACCTGGAACAGCCGCAAAAGCTTCCAGGTAGAGGGTGTCACAGCAACCGCATAGGGGTCGGAAGGGAGGCACACCGGACACAGCAGTCCTCCCTGCGTAATGCTGATCGCGTAAGGCTCTCTTTGTTCGCCACAGTTCGTGCAGCAGGAAAGCTGCGGAGATATCCCTGCTACCTGCAGCATTTTCGTCTCGAAAATCCGGCAGAGAATCTCTGCATCCCGCCCCTCGTCCAGATAACGAAAGGTATGAAGCAAAAACTGGAATAAAAAGGGATTTGCTTCACGTTCGTGCGTCAACCGGTCCAATAGTTCCGCTATGTATGCGGCATAAGCCGTCTCATTCAGGCTTTGGCGCAACTCGCGAAACGAGTTCACGATATCCCCTTGGGAAAGATCAGGCATGCCCGTACCGGGCCCTGCCTTGCACAGATAATATCCGTGCGTGAATAGCTGGGAGACGGCGGCCAGACGGCTCTTAGCCTTTTTGGCCCCGCGCACCATGATGGCCAGCTTGCCGTGCTCCCGGGTAAACAACGTTACTACCTTGCTGGACTCTCCGTAGTCTACGCTACGGATCACAATCCCTTCCCACTTTACAAGCATGCCTGCGAGTCACCCAATTCGTCATGGGCGAGATCAAACGCGTCCTCCTCATCCGGCACGGCGGTTTGATGGTGATCACAGTAAAGAAGGTATGCCTGGATGTCACCGGTTGAAGCGAAAACTCTCCAAGAAAAGTCACGAAGCATGGAGCATCATCCTTTCCTGTTTCGGCTGGATCCACTTCTTTCTTAGAATCACCTATGCCCGTATTTCTATCCCTTGGAAAAATTTCACCTGACCTCTACTCTTCGTCGTAAAAACCGAAGTTGCGCAGCATCCGTTCCTGATTGCGCCAGTCTTTTTTCACCTTGATCCAGATCTCCAAAAAGACCTTGTCCCCCAGCAGACGTTCGATATCCTGGCGGGCGCGGCGGCCGATTTCTTTGAGCATCTGCCCCTTCTCGCCGATCAGAATTCCTTTTTGCGAATCCCGCTCCACGTAGATCGCGGCGTAGATGTACAGGGTTTTCCCATTATCGCCGCGCTTCATCTCTTCCACGACGACAGCGATGGAGTGAGGCACCTCTTCCCGGGTCAAATGCAAGACCTTTTCCCGGATCAGCTCGGCGACGACGAAGCGCTCCGGATGATCCGTCACCTGGTCGGCCGGGTAATACATCGGTCCTTCTTCCATCTCGCCAAATATCGCTTCGGACAAGGAACCCGTATTGTTTCCCTCGAGAGCCGAGATCGGAATGATTTGCTTGAAATCATATAGCTGGCGATAGTCGTCGATGATGGGCAGCAGCGCCTCGGGATGGACCTTGTCGATTTTGTTGATGACCAAAAAGACAGGGGTTTTGACCTGCTTGAGCCGCTCGATGATATACTCATCACCGGCTCCCCGCTTTTCGGTCGCATCCACCACGAACAGCACCAGGTCCACCTCATTCAAGGTATTCTCGGCTACTGAGACCATATAGTCTCCCAGCTTGGACTTGGGCTTGTGAATGCCCGGCGTATCGATGAAGACGATCTGACCATTCTCCGTTGTATGGACAGCCGTGATCTTGTTGCGGGTTGTTTGCGGCTTGTTTGACATGATCGCGATCTTTTGTCCGACCATGTGATTGATCAGCGTAGACTTGCCCACATTGGGTCTTCCGACGATGGTGACGAAGCCAGATTTGAATGATTGTTTGGTCTTGCGGTTATCCACGTAAATCCTCCTTGGTGAAAGCCCCTGGCAACAGGGCTGATACAGTCGTCTCCAGAACTTCTCCCTTCAGATTCGTCAAATAGACTGGCATGTCCGGCGGGCACAGCTCAGCCATTACCTGCCGGCAAGCACCGCATGGGGAGACAGGGCCCGGCGTGTCAGCAGCTACAGCCAACGCCGCATATCGGCGGTCACCCTCGGAATACGCCTTGAAAATCGTCGTGCGCTCGGCACAATTGCACAAGGAATAAGCAGCGTTTTCGATATTGCCGCCCAGATAGACCTTTCCGTCTTCTGTCAGCAGGGCCGCTCCCACCGCAAAGCGGGAATAAGGGACGTACGCCCTTTTTCTAGCTTCCAGCGCTTGCGCCAGCAAAGCTTGTTGATCCATACTCTTCCTTCCTCCTCGGTCGCGTATCGATGACGCCTTTTCTTCGCAGACACCAAGAAACCAGACATCTGGCCTCCCGCCAGTTCGTCTGGTACCTCTTAGATTGGCTTATCCCAGAAATTTCTCGTACAAAGGAGGGCCGAACACCGCCATCCCGATCGCAACGGACAAAATCGCTCCGACCAGCACTGCCCCCGCCGCAGCATCCTTGGCGACTTTTGCCTTGGCATGCCAATCGGAGGTGACGAGATCCACGACTGATTCGATTGCGGTATTGACCAGTTCCAATACCAGCACCAGTGTGATGGCGATCAGGACCCAGATCACTTCGGTACGATCAATCTCCAGCCACCAGGCAGCCGCCAATGCAAGGACGGCGGCGACCAGATGGATTTGCATATTTCGCTGTGTCTTGACGGTATGGACGATTCCTTCCATCGCGCAGGCAAAGCTGCGCCCCAAACGTCTCCATTCCTTCAAAGCGATCTCCTACCTCGTCAAGCCGATTTCCTGCAGAACCTCTTCTTGACGGGAAAACATCTCCTTCTCCTCTGCCTCCGTGCCATGGTCGTAGCCAAGCAGGTGCAAAAATCCATGAACAGCGAGAAAACCAAGCTCCCGTTCAAAGGAGTGACCGTATTCTTCGGCCTGCTCGCGTGTTTTCGGCAAGGAGATGATGATGTCTCCTAACATATTGGGATACTCATCGATTTCACTTTCGTCGATGAAAATCTCCATCTCTCCTTCGCCTTCTTCATTCATGGCAAAGGAAAGGACATCTGTGGGACGGTCCACTCCGCGGTAATCGCGGTTCAGCTCGTGAATGCGCTCGTTGTTGACCAGTGTTACAACTACCTCGCCGCTGACCTCTTCCTTGGCTGCGGCTTTTTGCAGGCAGCGGATAATCAGGTCTTGCAGACTTTCTGCAATAGGCTCTACTTCTTCATGCAAAATCTCTACCGCTAGCACGATGTGATCTCCTTTAGCTTCCAGCATTTTAACGGCTATTCTGATCTGCCTCTTCCTTGGCGTAGGCTTCAATGATTTTTTGCACCAGTCTGTGACGGACGACGTCTCCTTCTTGGAAGCGAATGAACGCAACATCAGAGATCGGACTTAAAATGCGCTCTGCCTCGCGCAGACCCGATTTCTTGCCTTTTGGCAGGTCGACCTGGGTCACGTCGCCGGTAATCACCATCTTGGAGCCGAAGCCAAGGCGGGTCAGGAACATTTTCATCTGTTCGGGCGTGGTATTTTGTGCTTCGTCCAAAATGACAAAGGAGTCTTCCAAAGTCCGTCCGCGCATGTATGCGAGCGGTGCCACTTCGATCAAGCCTCTTTCCATCATCTTGGCTACCTGTTCGGTCCCGAGCATATCATACAGTGCATCGTAGAGCGGCCGCAGGTATGGATCGACCTTTTCCTGCAGATCACCTGGCAAAAAGCCGAGACTCTCTCCGGCTTCCACTGCAGGGCGTGTCAGTACGATGCGCTTGACTCGTCCCATTTTTAAGGCACTGACTGCCATGACGACAGCCAAATAGGTCTTCCCTGTACCCGCAGGTCCAATCCCAAAGGCAATATCATGTCGTTTGATGGCAGACAGATAATGCCGCTGCCCCAAAGTTTTGGCCCGGATCGGCTTGCCTCGTTGGGTACGTGCGACTTCTTCGTCATACACGTCCAGCAAATCCGCTCCTTCTCCGCGTTCGATCAACATCATCGCATAGGAAATATCTCTCTCGGATAGGGCAATGCCGCGGCGAATCAATTGCAGCAGGATGTCAATCAGTTCTGCCAGCTTATCCACTTCTGCCTTATCACCGCTAATCGCCAGTTCTCCTTCTCTGGTCACGATCTTGGCGTTGCTTTTTGCCTCGATCAATTTGAGATACGCGTCATGCGGTCCAAACAGCAGCAAGGCCTCTGATGCGTCTGAAAATGGGATTTTTACCTCTTCTTGTACGTGCAACAGGCTTCCATCTCCTCGGAACGGTTATCATGGGGTGCTGTCGGGCTCAGGAGATTGGGGAATTCCCACAATCGGCTGTTCAACAGCGATGTCTTCGATGACTGAAAAATGAATGCTTACGTAAACTTTACCATTCTCTGTGGTGGCGTGCAAAACTTTTTCCTCCCGGATGACGGCATCCTTTCCCGCCTTGCGCAAAATATCCTCGCGGGCAAAGCGTTTGGCATACGCGACGGCCTCCTCCGTGCTCAGTTCCACCTGGCTTTCCACAACCTCCGACTGCTCCACCTGCTTCCAGCCGACCGGCGAGGTGTATCCCGCATAGCTCGGCATAAACCGCGCCTCCTTGCTCTCGTACAGGGCGAAGCTTTGCTTGTTCCAGGGCCAGACTTGCACAGCATACGGCCCCACAATGAGGTACTGCTGCCCCAGCTTTTCTCCGGTCAGACGGTATTGGGTTTGCTTGAGCGGAACGGAAGCATCGCTGGTATACCAGACCTCTCCCTTAACTGTGCCGCGTGCGGCGACTGCCCGTTGGCGCTCCTCGCTGCCAATGATGCCGGAGACGAGCACTTGTCCCTTCTCCACGAATTGATTCACCTTCACCTGGCTGCGCCCGGCTTCGGGGAGTATCGTATGGATCACTGCGCGTTTTTTTGCGACAAGATGGCGCGGTCCCAAGACGATCGGCTTGACGGGATCGTCTTTTTCCACTACGTTCAGCGTTACCTTTGTGCCTTGTATCGTAACCCCGATCCAACTTGCTTCCGGCAATAGAGTCATTAATTCCTTCCGCAGCAATAGGGGTTCTTTTAGTTTGACCTTCCAGGCCCCTTCTTTAATCCCGATTTGCTCAGCGGCCTGCAGTACTTTTTGGGGACTCATCTGCTTGGTCCCGGTCACCTCTACTGTCCACACAAACGAGGAGAGCATGTACAATCCGACAAAAAATAAAACAGCCCCTATCCCTAAGCCCGATCGACGGCGCAGTCGAACCATCCAAAATGGCAAGCCCTCCCGCTGCTCCACATGGCTTCGACAGCCTGTCTCCCGCAAGAATGGACGAAGACGAAAATAATCTGCGATCAGGATATCGCAACGGCATGTCTCCGCTCCCACCCGCCGGATATTCCAGACCCGCAGCCCTTCCCGCACCACCATGTTGAGGAAGCGTTCAAAACGCTTTCCTCGGACGGTGATGGTGACGTATCCTTCTGCCCATTCCTTCAGCCCATAACGCATAAGAGATCTTCCCACCTTTTTGTGAATTTACACGAACTTCACTCCGCCGATTCTGCCCTCCAGCAATACTTCCTCTGGCAGGATCGCGCGAATGACGAGCTGTTCTCCCGAGACAATCAACTGCCCATTGGTTAACAATAAGCGGAGCTCTTTTTCACTGAAGTGCAGAACTCCGCGGTGATTTTCTATGTACATCTGCAAATGGCCGATCATCGTGATCCGCGGGACTTCCAGAACTACATCTTGCGGCAGGTCCAAAACCCCTCCGGCCAGATGACGCAGACGGCGGCTCCAACGCCTCATGGAAAAGCCCCCTCTCCTACTGGCGCTCCAACGCCGATTCCGTTTCTGTTGCTTCGCCACACCTTCCCTGGCTTCCATCGGGCTTGCGAAACCATTCTTACCCATCTTTATGCGCCGAGACGGGAAGTGATTCGTCGGAATACAGCAGTGCGGAGGAGTTTTCCGAAAAAAAGCTGACCCTCGAGCAGTACATCTACCCTTAGGTCAGCCGTTACATCACGTACTATTCTTTTTTTGGAGAAGGGTTGCTTAAGACTTGATTGCGGGAAAGAGCTTTCCACTTTTTAATCACGCGCTTTACCTTTTCTGCCGTGCATCCACACGCAATCGCCGTTTCGTAAATTGACTTTTTTTCAACGATGGCGAGTTGAATCACTTTTTGGCGAAAACGTCCCATCTGTACCATTTCTTTTGGCTCCATGATTTAGACCAACTCCCAGGACCAGATATGGAAAATATTTCTATGAATAAATAGTAGTGAACCTTTTCCGACAAGACAAGCCTGGAATTTCGAGCAAATTCGACAAATACAACAAAAAGGCAGATCCCGCAAGCGAAATCTCTGCATGCGGAATCTGCCTATTGGCAATGCTTGTATTCGGCTACTCGCTTCTCCCCCGGGTGGTAGGAGAAGCATACGGCCGTTTGGAGCGGGGTTCGCCAAAAATCAGCGCCCATTTCATCCCTTCTCGAGGGTCCAGGTTTATCGCAGGCTTTGCCTCTGCCTCTGGCCTGTCTGGCAATCCCTTGTCGGGAGTTCGGTCAATGCCCTCGAGACTTCTCTTCTCAGGCTCTGCCTCTGGCTCATACGGACGATCCCATTCCTCATCATCGCGTTGCTCTACCTGTACAGGTTCATAACGGGAGGAGGCGCGTACGGTTTTCCTTTCCACCTTCTGGGAGGGGGACGGAAATCCTCCGCTTTCTACAGGAGTGAGCGTTCGTCTCCTTTGATCCTGGGCAGACTTCTTTGCAGCCTGACCGAACAATTTATAGCCCAGGTATCCGAGGATCAGGAACCAGAACTTGCCGATCAGCGGCAGGACCCATCCGAAGAGGTCGAAAAGCAGATCAAACAGGTCATCCATGTTGGTTTCCCTTATTCCTTCTGATCTGTTTCGGCTGGTTTCTGCTTGTCACCCGGCAATCCAAACGATTGACGCATCTGTGTATCTGCCGCTATATTTTGCATGTTGTAGTAGTCCATGACGCCGAGCTTTCCGGATTTCAGCGCTTCGGAGAGAGCCAGCGGGACTTGCGCCTCGGCTTCGACGACCTTTGCCTTCATCTCTTGGACGCGCGCTTTCATCTCTTGCTCGGTCGCTACCGCCATTGCGCGGCGCTCCTCGGCTTTCGCCTGTGCGATGCGCTTATCCGCTTCGGCTTGATCAGTCTGGAGCTCTGCACCGATGTTTTTACCCACATCGACGTCGGCAATATCAATCGAGAGAATTTCAAAAGCAGTTCCAGCATCCAGCCCTTTGTTCAGTACAGTCTTCGAGATCATATCGGGGTTTTCCAACACGTCCTTGTGGCTGTTGGACGAACCGATGGTCGAGACGATCCCTTCCCCGACGCGGGCGATGATCGTTTCTTCACCGGCACCCCCGACCAGTCTGTCAATATTGGCGCGAACCGTAACCTTGGCTTTCGTCCGCAGCTCGATCCCGTCTTTCGCCATCGCGGCTACCAACGGAGTCTCGATTACTTTCGGGTTTACACTCATTTGTACCGCTTCCAGTACGTCACGGCCAGCCAAGTCAATCGCTGCGGCACGCTCGAATCCGAGTGGAATGTCTGCGCGCTGTGCTGCTACGAGAGCATCGACGACGCGGTCTACATTACCGCCTGCAAGATAGTGGCTCTCCAATTGGTTTGTATCCAGCTCCAAACCGGCTTTGCGCGCTTTGATCAGCGGATTCACGATCCGGGATGGAATGACACGACGCAAACGCATCGCTACCAGGGTAATAATTCCGATGCGCACGCCGGAAGCGAGCGCAGAAATCCAGAGCATGACCGGAACGAACGAAAAGAAAATGGAGAGAACGACGATCGCGACTGCGACCATGAAAATAAGAGGAATCAATCCGCCTTCTAGCATGAATATCCTACTCCTTTACTGTGAAAAACGTCTCGACGCTTTTCAGAAAGTGATGGGGCAACTTGCGGTCAAACAGATCGGCCCTGACTGTTTGGTTCTTCTTCTTGCACGACGACACGGGTGCCTTCTACCAGTACGACTACGACGGGCATACCTGCCTGGATAAATCCGCCGGCAGAGACTGCATCGACGCGCGTACCCTCGATTTTGGCTACTCCTGCTGGACGGAACGGTGTCAGAGCGATCCCTTTCTTGCCTACCAGATCGCGCTGATCCTTCGGCGCGACATACCCGCGTTCATTGCTCTGCTCATCCCCCAAGATAAATCGGTTGAGCAGCCCTTTCAATCCATACTTCTTGATTAGCAGGAAGGCAACAATTGCGGTGATCAGCACTGCGATTCCCAGCGAGGCAAGTCCTTGCTCTGTATCGTAGGCTGCCATTACCAGCCCGCTGACGATACTGATAAAGCCGATCGCTCCGACAATACCTCCTGGCAGAAATATCTCCAGGATCATGAGCAAGATACCGAGTAGAAATAGTCCGATGTGCAGCCAGTTGGCAAATCCAGCTACGTAATGGCCGAAGAAATAGAGACTGAATGCGCAGAGAGAAATGGTTCCGGCGACGCCAAATCCCGGGGCAAACAGCTCGACCACGATCCCCACCAGACCGATGACCAAGAGCATGCTCATCACGACGGGACTCGTCACCCAGCGCGCCACGTTTTCTCCAACCGTCGGCTCGATGGTCTGCATCGTGTCTGCTGAAATACCGTACAGACTAAGCAATTCATTCTTGTTGTTCACGATGCGGTCGGCATAGCCAAGATCTTTTGCCCGTTTCGAATCAAGCGAGAGAACGGTTCCTTTTGGCTTCAGTCCAGGGAATTCGGTGTCGATCTCCACCATCGCCCTGGCGACATCAGGATTGCGGTTATTCAGGTCGGCGGCTGCCTTCATCTGGTTGGACCAGCCTGAGATTAATTTGACCTCCGCTGCATTCCCCGCCAAATCAATCGGAGTGGCTGCTCCCATGCTGCTACCGGGCGTCATTACGATCTCATTCGCGTTCAATGCGATGTACGTCCCTGCCGAGAATGCCTGATTGTCAATGTAGGCGACGACATGGAGCGGAGATTGACGTATCAGTTGCCCGATTGCCCCGGCCGAATCGATTCTGCCACCTGGTGTGTTTATCTCCAGGATAACCAAATCAGCCTGCTGTGCCTCGGCTTCTGCAAACGCTCTGCGCAAAAAGCTTTCCAGACCGCGTTCAATTTCTTTTTCCACGGGAATCCAGACTGCTTTTTGATAGGTTTGTGCGTGAGACTGCGCAGGTATGAGCGAAAGGATCATAGAAGCCAGTATACAAAACATCGACAGGAGTAATCGCGTGCGTCCCCAAACCGTTCGGGTTCCACTCATCGTTTCTACCTCCTTTCCAAGAATCATTTCACGAATGGTTACTATGGTATACGGAGGAATTCGACAATCGTTTCATTTTTTTCATATATAAAGAAAAACCCAACCGGCATGCGGTTGAGTTTTTCTGTCGTATCTATTATGAGGGGGTTACTCATCACATCGGTAATTCCTCAGATACAATCTTCTGCACGAGGTTTCCGTCTGCTTTCCCTTTTACTTTCGGCATGATCGCGCCCATCACCTTGCCCATCTCCTTTTTGGAGGTGGCATTGGTGGAGGCAATTGCTTCCCGAACGATTTCACGAATCTCATCTTCGCTAAGCTGAGCGGGTAAGTAAGCGGACAGCACGTCGATCTCTTCGCGCGCTTTCGAGGCAAGTTCCTCACGGCCTGCCTTCTCAAATTCGTGGAGGGATTCACGGCGTTGTTTTAACTCACGAGTCAAGATGGTCAGCACTTCATCGTCAGACAAAAGTCTGCCTTTATTTATCTCTTCGTTCTTTAACGCGGCTTTCACCATGCGGATAACAGAGAGTTTTAGAGCAGCTCTGTCTCTCATTGCCTGCTTCATATCTTGATCGAGTCGCTCCATTACACTCATGATGAGCCCTCCGTCAATTAGTACTTGCGCTTGCGAGCAGCTTCGGATTTTTTCTTCCGTTTAATGCTAGGCTTCTCAAAGTGACGACGTTTACGCAGTTCTGCCATCACCCCAGATTTTGCGCTTTCACGCTTGAAGCGGCGAAGTGCGCTATCCAAAGACTCGTTTTTCTTGACTCGAATTTCTGCCATTTGTCTTCCCTCCCTCCGCTAAAACCGTGGGACGCCTGAATCGACTTTTCATACGAACAGACTGTCACACTTCATTATAGGATATTCGACTAAAGGAGGTCAACCTTTAGTTCACTTTTATTCATGAAATCCGGAGAGCAGATGGAAATGGATATGAAAGACTTCCTGACCGCCCTCTTTACCACAGTTATTGATCAAGCGGAACCCTTTTAATTCCAATTTTTGTGCCAGCTTTTGGGCAACCTGATGGATATGGCCAATCAGCGGAAGGTCTTCTTCCGTGACGTCCATTAAAGTAGGGATCGGCTTGCGCGGAATGATCAACAGATGCACCTTCGCTTTCGGTGCGATATCGTGAATGACGATGACCTTGTCGTCCTCGTACTCGATGCGCGCCGGGATCTCATTTTCCATGATGCGTGTAAATATGCTCTTTTCCATGATGGGGGAAACTCCTTTCGCCTATACATCCCTGAGAGGATTGCTTCGTATGTATGTAATGATACCTACCATGATAGCGAAGCCAGGGAAGCGAATCAATCCCGGCTTCACAGGAATTTTCCCTTGCGGCCAGCAGGATCGCGTGTTAGCATGACCTCGAGGTTTGGAGGATATCATGACAAAGGAGTTTTTCCATATGAAACCAGTCGCCCTGAAACAGGCAGCCTTGCTGGCGGAAGGTATATTGCTCACAGGAGTTCCTGAAGCGCAAGTAACCTCCGTCCACTTCGACACCCGTCAATTAACCGAAGGCGCATTGTTCGTCGCGATCACAAGCGGCGCAAGAGATGGACATGAATTCCTTCTGCAGGCTGCTGAAAAAGGAGCCGCTGCCGCCATCGTCAGCGACCAGACGAAAATTCCGGCGCAATTGCCTGATGGATTTGGCCTGATCCTGGTCAACGACACCTTGCGAGCTTTTCAAAAACTGGCTGCAGGCTATCGTAGAGATTTTACCATTCCCTACATCGCAATTACCGGAAGCATCGGCAAGACCACGACCAAGGATATCGTGTCCCATGTCCTGGAAAGCCGTTTTCCCCTTTATAAGACGTACAAGAACTTCAACAACCACCTCGGAGTCCCTTACTCCTTGCTGCAGGTGGAGCCAGCGCATCAAGCTGTCGTCCTTGAGCTGGGGATGAATCATGCCGGGGAGATCGATCTGCTCGCTTCGCTGGTCCGGCCTGAAATCAGCGTGATCACCTACATAGGAGAATCACATATCGAGCATTTCGGCTCCAAGGAAAAAATTGCCCTGGCGAAAGCGGAGCTCCTGCCCCACACCGCTGCAGATGGGCTGGCAATTCTGAATGGAGATTCCGAATATCTGCGCCAGATCGCCCATCTGTACCCGGGAGAAATCCTCTATTATTCGATCAATGGCAAAGCAGATTTGTGGGCGGAAGACATAGAGACCACAGAAGGCGGCATGCGCTTCACCGCATGCTTTGCCAGCGGAGATCGCATGAAGGCATTCCTCCCACTCTACGGCAAGCATAGCGTCCTGAACGCCTTGCCTGCGATCGCGATTGCCAAGCGGATGGGAATGTCGCATGACGAGATCGCCGCAGCTTTGGCCACTGTACAGCTCTCCGCCATGCGCTTTGAGCAAATCGACTCCCCCCATGGCCCTGTCTATGTCAGCGATGCATACAACGCTAGCCCGACCTCGATGCAAGGCGCGATTGGAACCTTTGCCGAACTTTTTCCCGAGCGCAAAAAGGTGCTCGTCCTCGGCGACATGTATGAACTGGGGATGGAAAGCGATGCTCTGCACAGGCAAGTGGGAGCATACGCCAACACGTTGCGCGACCGCTTTTCCATGCTCGTGACCGTGGGTCAACACTCCCGCCACATCAGCGATGCCTATGAAGGCACCAAGCTCCACGTTGCCACCAAAGAGGAGGCGGTTGCCGCACTGCTTCCCATGCGCGACAGCGATCATGCCTTTTTGTTCAAAGCATCCCGAGGCATGGAGCTGTGGACAGTCATCTCTGATCTGGAACAACGGAAGTAAATCGACTCCGCAATGCCCACGCAATACAACTTCCGGCGGGATGCTGAATGCCGGGAGAATGCAAAGAAGGATGCCTGTCATGGGCATCCTTCTTTATCTTCTATGGATTTTGTTGCACGTTTGTTCTTATTCCAATTCTTCCGCGTCCACGATATTGCGCTGCTTGTCTTCGTGGCGCTCGAGCCCCAATTGGACGAGCCTGTCGATTAACTCGCTGTAGCTGATTCCCGCTGCCTGAAACAGCATCGGATACATGCTGAACGGCGTAAAGCCCGGCATGGTGTTGACCTCATTGATGTAGAGCTTGTCGTTCTTCTCGTCCCAGAAGAAATCGACACGTGACAGACCGGAGGCGTCCAAAGCCAGAAAAGCGGTCTTGGCGATCTCTGCGATCTGCTCCGTGACATGCTCAGGAACGATGGCAGGAATGGACAATTCAGTCCCCGCGCCCTTGTACTTGGCTTCGTAATCGTAAAATTCCTTCGAGGCGATCACTTCTCCGACCACCGAGGTGATCAACTCTTCATTTCCCAGCACGCCGATTTCCAGTTCACGGGCATTTACGTATTCTTCGACAATTAGGCGACGGTCAAATTTTGCGGCAATATCGAGAGCGCGCGCCAGTTCATCCCTGTTTTTCGCTTTATTGACCCCGACGCTGGAGCCCATGTTGGCAGGCTTCACGAAGCAAGGAAAACCGAGCTCCTCCTCGATCCGATCCATGCTGCCTTCCCGATTCCGCTCCCATTGCGAGCGCAGAAGACCTACATATTTCACTTGCGGCAATCCGACTTGGGCGAAGACGGTCTTCATCATCCATTTGTCCATCCCGACAGCAGATGCCATCACGCCAGCCCCCACGTAGGGGAGATTGGCCAGCTCCAGCAGACCTTGTATGGTACCGTCCTCCCCGTTGGGACCGTGCACGACTGGAAAAATGACATCTACTTGTTCTCCAATGGCAAAAGGGGATGCTTTCCGGGTCGTACTGACGAGCTGGGAATCCTTGCGTTCTGCAATTCCTGCAGCATCTTGGTCTTGCAAACGCAAGGAAGCAATCTTGTCAGGTAGTTGGCCGGTTACAGCGTCCCCCATCGTCCAAGTGCCGTCCAGTGAGACATAGATCGGCGTGATCTCGTATTTATTTGCATCCACCGCTTTCATGATGGACAGGGCTGTACGCAATGAAACCTCATGCTCTGAGGATTTCCCTCCATAAATGATACCGAGACGAATTTTCTCCCTACTCATGATTGTCATGCTCCTTTCCTCTCTGGCTGACAGAGAGCCTAACCCGTATCATCCCTTCTATCCTATGCAAAAGAAGGGCAACTGCTCTATCCCGGCAGAATCCATCCTACAGGATACAACAAACCCTTTTGCAAAAACAAGGTACGACGGACGGATCAGGTATGTCTGGTGTTGGTCCTAACGGCGGTTTCGCACTTCAAAGATAGCGAATTTCAGGTAGTGTCCTTCGTCAGCTCCGCTGATTTGCGGGTGATCCTTCCCGGCCCCGCGCCATTCGATCAGGCGCAGGATTTTTTTCGCATCCATTGCCGCCTCCTGGATCGTCTCCAGGAACAGTTCAGGCGACATGTGGTACGAGCAGGAAGCGGTCACCAGATAACCACCGGGTCTGACGAGCTTCATGCCGTTGAGGTTGATGTCCTTGTAGCCGCGGATCGCTCCTTTCACTGCTGAGCGCGATTTGGCGAAGGCAGGCGGATCGAGAATGACGACGTCCCAGGAGCTTTCCGCTTCCACCTGCTGGCGCAAATAGTCAAATGCATTGGCAACGACAAAATCAACCCGATGCAAGTAACCATTCAGAGTAATATTTCGCTTCGCCGTCTCGATTGCATGCTCGGAAATATCCAGTGCCGTTACTTTTTTTGCGCCGTGTTTGCAGGCATTCAGCGTAAATGATCCCGTATGCGTAAAGCATTCCAGGACCTCTGCACCGTCCCAGAACGGGTTTTTGATCACCTTGCCGCGCTTGTCTACAGGGACCAGCTTTTGTTCCGGCATGGATTCGACCTGCTGCAAGGTAATTCCGTGCTTTTCTCCCCAGCCTTTCATCAAGGGCTGGATGGCAGCGCGATTCTCCCGCTGATCGTAAAAAAAGCCTGTCTTTTGGCCTTCCATGATGTCGACGATGTACTTCAAGCCGTTTTCCTCAATCGTCACTTCTCGCGGGCATTCCCCATACAGAACCCCTTTGCCCTGCTCCAATCCCTCTCGCTCGCGCACAGGCACATCGTTGCGCAGATAGATCCCCTGCGGCTGGTAGACCTCTACCAAAGCGTCCCGGATCCAATCCAGGCGCATCTCCATGCCGAGCGACAGCACTTGGGCAACCAGCACATCCTCATACCGGTCTACGATCAAGCCCGGCAAGAAATCAGCCTCGCCGTAAAGCACCCTGCATGCCCGAGGATTGTCGACAAATCGGGTCCGGAACTCGGACGCCTCGCGAATTTTGCGTAAAAAGAAGGTGTAGTCGATCTTTTCCTCTGGATCGTAGCTGAGGATGCGGACCAAAATCTGTGAGGCTGGATTGATATATCCCTTCGCGAGAAAATGCCCTTTGTGGTTGACGACCTCGACGATCTCGCCAGGAATCACTTCCCCTTCGATTTGCGCAACCTCCGACTGGTAAATCCATGGATGTCCTGCTTCCAGTCTTTTTTTCCGATGCTGATGCAAGTGAATTCGTGCCATGTATGTCCTCCTAGTCATGCCTGTCTGCGTACAAGCATAGCGTATATTATGCGTCATTCCCACCCCCAGCTCAAAGAATCGCTGGAAGGAGGATCGTTTCGTGTTTCTCTCTGTTCTCGCACCGTTTTCGATCGGATTAAGTTTTTTTCTATTTGGCCTGTATGCCATGCGTTCGGGATTTCAAAACCTGGCCGGCAAAAAAATGGAGCAGTGGATGTACAAGGTCACCCGTACACCTGCCCACAGCTTCTGGATGGGCTTGATCACGACCTTTATCCTGCAAAGCTCCAGTGCGGTTACGGTCTTGACAATTGGTTTGACGAATGCCGGAATGATTCCGTTTACCCAGACCGTAGGCATTATTCTCGGGACCAATCTGGGCACCACCGTCACCACAGAGCTGGTGGCGCTCAAGCTGGAGTCGTTCGCAGTACCGATGCTATTGATCGGCGCCGCTCTGTGGCTGATGCCTAAAAAAAGCATTCGCTGCATCGGGCTTGTGGTCGCAGGATTCGGCTTGATTTTCCTCGGGATTGACACCATGAAAGTCATGGCTGCCCCTTTGGAACAATCGGACACCTTTCGTTCCCTTTTTCTGGAAAGTCGACATTCGATCTGGATCGGCCTCGTCACCGGGATCATTTTCACTGCCTTGATTCACAGCGGTACGGCTACGACCGTGATCACGATGGGACTGATGAGCAACCAGATTCTTACGATGGAGACTGCCTTGGCGATCGTGCTGGGAGCCAACATCGGCACCTGTTTTACCGCCGTGATCGCCAGTATCGGCACCAATACGGCATCCAAACAGGTAGCCTGGTGCCATACCTTGTTCAACGTAGCAGGGGCCTTGATCTTTTTGCCTTTCTTATCTCAGCTTGCCCTCGTCAGCGCCTTCTTAACGGATAATGTCTCCATGCAGATTGCGCATTCCCAAACGATCTTCAACCTGATCTGCTCGCTGGTGGCGCTGCCATTCACTGCACAGATAGCTGGCTTCATTCAATGGCTGATCCCCGACAAGAAGCGCTGAATCGCCAAAGGCAAGCTCATAGGGAAAACGGAATCAGATACAGCGACGTCATGACCCCGGCGACGATCATCGCTACGGAAGAGGCAGCCATCTGTGCTTGGGAGATGCGGTTCAAACTTGCTGTACCGATGGCATGAGTGCTCGTTCCCACAGCCACTCCGATGGCCCGATCGTCGGTCACTCCAGCCCAGGCAAGGAGAGGCTGGGCAAACATGGTGCCGATGAAGCCCGTCAAGGCTGTAAACAAAGCAGCCAGCGCTGGAATTCCTCCTACGGAATGCGCTAATTCCAGGGCGATCGGGGTGGTGACAGATTTGCTAAGCATGCTGTACATCACGGAGTTGTCAAAGCCAAAGCAGGCGTGAATCAGCAGGACGGAAAGAATCGACACCCCGCATCCTGCTGCTATTCCCAGAAAGAGGCCGCGCCAGATATGGGCGAATTCCTTGATTTGTTTCGCCAACGGGACGGCCAGTGCTACTGTCGCGGGACCGAGCCAGTAGGAGATCCAAGCACCTCCAGCCGAGAAGGCTTCCCAGTCATTGCTCAGAAGCCACCAGCTTACCCAGACAAGTACCACGGATACGATCAATGGTTGAAAGATCGGCTTGCGTGCTGCAATCATCATCGCCACTTTATAGCCTGCCACAATCAGCAGGATCGCCAACAGTTCCTTAAGCATCGAGTGATCTCCCCTCTTGCGGCAGGACTGGTTTTTTTGTGTTCTGCTGCCTATTTACGTACCATTGCACGACTTTTCCTGTCACGATCATAACCAGGAACGGGCCGGAAATGAGCGCAAGCAAAATCGGCAACGGATCATCCGCAAAAAATCCGAGATACGAAGCGACACCCGCAATGATGGGTACAAAAAACAACAGCATGTGGCGGATCAAGAGATTGCTTGCCTGCTCCACCCAGTCCATGCGAATCCACCCCTTGTACAGGGCCAGGGTCAGAAGCAGCATGCCAATCAAATTGCCCGGCAATGGAATGTGAAGCCATTTGCTCGCCAACGTTCCGACTCCATAAAAAACGAGCAGGATCAGTATGCCATTGACGATTTTCATTTCTCTTACCCCTCTTCCTTGTCTCTGCTCTCTCTTTTTTCTTTTTGCAAACGGAAACGGAAGAAGCCCGACCTACAACCGGCCAGGCTCCTTCACGATTCGACTAGTATCCTCCATTTGTTGCCTGTGCGTCTCCGGAAACAATGGAAATGCCCGAGCTGGTGCCGATTCGGGTAGCCCCTGCCTCTACCATCGCCAATGCGGTTTCACGGTCTCGAACACCGCCGGAAGCTTTCACTCCGACATCTTTGCCAACCGCCCGCCGCATCAGCGCGATGTCAGCAACAGTCGCTCCACCCGGACCAAAGCCTGTAGAGGTTTTGACATAATCAGCCCCTGCTTCCACGCACAGCTTGCAAGCAATCTCTTTTTCTTCGTCTGTCAACAGACCTGTCTCGAGGATCACCTTGAGCAAAATGTCTCCAGCTGCTTGCTTGACAGCCGCCACATCGGAGCGAACCTGCTCCAGATCACCCGATTTGAGTGCGCCTACATTCAGCACCATATCGACTTCTGTCGCTCCATTGGCAATCGCGTCACGCGTCTCGGCTGCTTTTACTGCTGAGGTCGACGCTCCCAGAGGAAAACCGATCACGGTACAAACCTTGACCGACGTGCCTTTCAACAATTCCGCAGCCCGTGCAACCCAATACGGATTCACGCACACGGAAGCAAACGAATGGGTTTTCGCTTCTTCACACAGCTTGTCAATCATGGCTTGAGTCGCTTCAGGCTTCAGCAAGGTATGGTCAATATAAGCATTCAAATGAACCGTCATCGGTTACACCTCAATCCCTAAATGTTGAAAAGCCAAACGAAAGATCTGATCATTATTGCGGTATCCGCGCTCCAACTGCAAGGCCCACGCTTCACCAGCCGGATGCCAATGCACGTCATTGATCTCCTCCAGCTGAACGGTAATCTCGGTGTTGTACGCCTCTACCAAATAGTAATGGACTTCCTTGTCCACCACATCTCCCGTTGCGGGATGGGTGTACTCGTAACTGATCGTATCCAGCTTTTCACCCAAACGTCCGGCAACTCCGGTCTCTTCCAGCACTTCGCGCAAGGCTGTCTCCTGAATGGTTTCTCCCAGCTCCTGCTTGCCTTTTGCCAACGTCACCTTGCCATAGCGGTCTTCGATCAGAAGCAGCATGTACTCTCCGTCCTGCTGACGGTAAACAACGCCTCCTGCCGAGATCTCCTTCATATGGCTCGCTCCTTCAACAGTGGTAGCTGTTCGTCTTCCAGCACGCGGACAAAGGTTCCTTTGCAGTATTCCGTACCAGGAGCATCAAGACGAACCTTGCAGATTTTTCCAATCATGCTTTCATCCCCGGCGAAAACGACATTCAGGTAGTTGTCGGAGTAGCCCATCAGAAGGCCGCTGTCCGGCGCCTCCTTGTACGGGCGTTCAGGAATCACTTCCAGGACATCCCCGACGAATTGCTGCGAATACGCCAGCTGCAGTTCGCGGTTCAGCTCCAGAAGCTTGGTGACGCGCTCATGCTTCACTTCCTCCGGGATCTGGTCGGTCATGCGGGCAGCAGGCGTCCCTGTACGCATCGAGTACGGGAATACGTGCAGCTCAGCAAATCCGATCTTGCGAATATAATCGTAGCCATTCTGGAATTGTTCTTCTGTCTCTCCCGGGAAGCCGACGATCACATCCGTCGTCAACGCCACACCTGGCAACGCCTGGCGAACTTTGACCATTTTTTCGTAGAATTCAGCCGTTGTGTACTTGCGGCGCATCCGTTTCAACACATCATCATCGCCTGCCTGCAAGGGAACATGCAAATGGCGCACGACGCGATCCGAATCATTGATGACCTGAATCACTTCGTCCGTGATTTGGCTTGCCTCAATCGAGCTGATGCGGATGCGCTTCAACCCTTCCACCTGATGCAGGTCGACCAACAGCTTGGCCAGGTTGTAATCCTCCAGATCCTCGCCGTAGCCCCCGGTATGAATCCCGGTCAGGACAATCTCCAGATAGCCTGCTTCCACCAGCTTTTTGGCTTGCTCTACGACGCTCTCTGGCTGGCGGGAGCGCATCAGGCCGCGTGCCCAGGGGATGATGCAGAAGGTGCAGAAATTATTGCAGCCCTCCTGAATTTTGAGGGAGGCTCGTGTACGGTCTGTGAAATTGGGCACGTCCAGCTCCTCGAACTCGCGTGCTTTCATAATATTTCCAACGGCATTGATCGGGGTACGCTCGCGGCGAATCTGCTCCACGTATTCAAGCAGCTTCTCGCGGCCCTGTGTCCCGACGACAATATCCACACCCGGGATTTGGGCAATTTCACTCGGTGACGTCTGCGCATAGCATCCCGTCACAGCGACGATTGCTTCCGGATTGCGACGAATCGCGCGGCGGATCACCTGCCGGCTTTTTTTGTCCCCTGTATTGGTAACGGTACATGTATTGATCACATAGACATCGGCTTCATCTTGCTCAAAGTCAACCCGTTCGTAGCCGTCTGCCTTGAACAGTTGCCAGATCGCCTCTGTTTCATAGCTGTTCACTTTGCAACCCAATGTATGAAAAGCAACAGTAGACATGGCTATACCTCCTTTTTTCCTGCTCCTCCACCTTCACTCATCGGTGTCATTCATTCGCTCAAACTGGTAGGATGCGCAAGCCAGCACATACTGACTTGCCGTCTCTGTCCGCAGGATGCGTGAGCCAAGCGAGATCGGCAAAAAGCCATTCGCTTCTGCCAGCGCTACTTCTTCGGGAGAAAAACCTCCTTCTGGTCCAATGAGAACGAGCAGCGTATCTTCTGCTTTCATCTCGCCAAATACCTCATGCAGTGTCGTTGTGCCCTCTTTTTCATAAGCAATGGCACAGCGAGTGTAATTCCCTGCTGTCTTCAGGACCTCGCGAAACGAGGAAGGTGGCAGCAATTGCGGCAAAACTGCGCGATGCGACTGTTCAGCAGCCTCTTTCACGATTTTGCGCCAGCGTTCTAATTTTTTTGCTTCTTTTTTGGCGTCCAGCTTGACGATGGTGCGCTCGGAAGAAAACGGCAAAAAGGAGTACGCTCCCAGTTCCGTCCCCTTTTGCAAGATCCACTCCATCTTCTCGCCTTTTGGCAGCCCTTGTCCAATCGTGATGCGGATCGGAAGCTCAGACCGCTCATCCAGCCATTCAAGCACACGCGCCTTCACTTCTTTGGCAGACAAGACGACGAGCGCAGCCCTGGCAGAGCGCCCTTCACCATCTGAGACATAAATCTCGTCGCCTTCCTTGGCCCGCATCACATTTACGATATGGTGAACGTCGTCGCCGACAATGGTAATCTCATTCTCGGAAAAGAGATCTGGCTCGACAAAATATCGTTGCATCTCGCCAACCTCACTATTCTATCGTTTTTTTGAAACAATTGCTACCCAGTCATCGATGAAAATGGTTTCCACGATGGTGAGTCCTGACGCGGTCAGTGCTTGTTTCACATCTGCCTCCCGCGCTTCAATAATCCCTGATGCGATGAAGGTTCCTCCCGGCTTCAACACCCGGTACACATCGTCAGTAAAACGGACGATCACTTCCGCCAAAATGTTGGCGATTACCATCTCTACCTGCTCCTCGATGCCGTCAAGCAAATTGTTTTGCCTTACCGTAATACTTTCATGCACACCGTTCAGTTCCGTATTGGCTTGCGCAGAACGAACGGCCACCTCGTCTAGATCCATCGCGAGGACGTGTTCTGCACCGAGCTTGACCGCTGCGATACTGAGAATGGCAGTGCCTGTCCCGACATCGTAGATGCGATCGCCCGGGGACATGTACTTCTCAATAGCACGCAGGCAAAGAATCGTCGTCGGGTGTGTCCCGGTTCCGAATGCCATCCCGGGGTCCATCTCGATGATGATTTCATCTGGCGACTTCAGCTCGTACTCTTCCCATACAGGCTTGATCGTCATCCGATCCGTCACGTGAATCGGCTTGTAGTACTTTTTCCAGGCGTGGGCCCACTCGTCCTCGTGAACATCGTTGACAGCGATCGTTGCCTTGCCGATATCCAAACCGTACTCGATCAGCTCTGCCAACTGTCCTCTCAATGTTTCGACCACTTCGAGGAGATCGCGGCTTTCAACCGGCAGATACGCCTTGACGAATACGCCCTCGGCCGGAAAATCATCCGGGGAGAGCTGGTAGATCTCACCAAATGGCGTATCCCATTCGCGATACAGAACCTCCGGATCTTCAATCACGACGCCGTTGGCACCCAATTCATACAAAAGACTGGACACCGCCTCTGTAGCTTCTGCTGTAGTATGGATACTAATTTCCGACCAATTCATGAATCTACCACTCCCCGTGTGTTCCTATTGCCTGCCTTAGATGTTTGCATGTAGACGTATCCGCGGCCTTATTCGCCGCGGAACGCCCGTTTCATTTTTTCAAAAAAGCTCTCATCCTCTACCCCGCCGCCATGTTGGCCCGGCTTCTCCCCCGACAATTCAGCCAGTTCGCGCAAGAGCTCTTTTTGCCTGTCGCTCAGTCTGGTTGGCGTAATCACCCGCACCTTGACATGCTGGTCGCCACGGCCGCTGCCGCGCAAATGCGGAACTCCTTTGCCGCGCAGGCGGAAAAATGTCTCGGTCTGCGTCCCTGCTGGGATCTTCAGCTTCACGCGTCCGTCTACTGTCGGAACCTCGATCTCGTCGCCGAGAGCTGCCTGTGCGTAAGTCAGGGGAACTTCACAGTAGATGTCATTGCCCTCACGCTCAAAGAACTCATGCTGCTTTACGCGCAAAACCACATACAGGTCGCCCGGCGGTCCGCCGTTTGCTCCCGGCTCTCCCTCGCCTGAGACGCGAAGCTGAGCGCCATCGTCCACACCGGCAGGAATGTTGAGGTGAATTTTGCGGCGCACCTTGACCCGACCGCTGCCGCGGCAGGAGGAGCACTTTTCCTTGAAGACCTTCCCTTTTCCTTCACATGTGGTACAAACGCGTCGATTTACAATCCGGCCAAACGGCGTGTTTGCAGCGACTTCCTGTTGTCCTGTACCGCTACATGTCTTACATGTCTCTACTCCCGTGCCAGGCTTGGCACCCGAGCCGTGACAAGTATCGCACTCCGCCTCTTTCGGGATTTCCACGTCTGTTTCCTTGCCGAACACCGCATCTGTAAATTCGATGCTCAAGCCAAATTGTAAATCGGCACCTTTCCGTGGCGCATTCGGATTCGCCCTTCTCGCACCGCCGCCGAAAAACATATCAAAAATATCGCCAAAGCCGCCCATTCCCGATGCGTCAAATCCGCCGCCGCCAAAGCCCTGATTCGGATCCTGATGGCCAAAACGGTCATATTGCGCCCGCTTTTGCGGTTCGGAGAGCACATCATAGGCTTCCTTTACTTCTTTAAACTTCTCTTCGGCATTCGCCTCTTTATTCACATCCGGGTGATACTGGCGTGCCAACCGACGATACGCTTTCTTGATCTCGTCCGCGCTCGCATCCTTGGCTACGCCCAACACCTCGTAGTAATCACGCTTCATCTCCTACATCACTCCCATGACAGTCAACTGTTATCATAGCATGTGACAGACTTGAAAAAAAGTCAAAGTCACAACGCGTGACTTTGACTTCTAAGTGGGTCACATGGTGAAGAATGTGCCAACGTGACTATTTTTTGTCGTCTACCACTTCGTAGTCGGCATCAACCACGTTGTCTTTCTTCGTTTCCCCTTCTGCACCTGCTCCAGCTCCGCCTTGAGCTTGAGCAGCTTGAGCTGCCTGTTCGTACAGCTTCATGGAAATTTGTTGAACGATCGCGGAAAGTTCGTCTTTGGCAGATTTGATTTCCTCGATGTTTCCGCCTTCCAGCGCTTTTTTCACTTTCTCCTTGGCTGCGTTGGCCGAATCGATCTGCGATTGGTCAACCTTGCCTTCCACTTCTTTCAGTGTCTTTTCGGTCGTGAAGACGAGCTGGTCTGCCTCGTTGCGAACCTCTACTTCTTCCTTGCGCTTTTTGTCTGCTTCCGCGTTCAGTTCCGCTTCTTTTACCATGCGCTCGATGTCTTCATCGCTCAAGCCCGTGTTGGACGTGATCGTAATGCGTTGCTCCTTGCCGGTACCCAGGTCTTTCGCACGCACATTCACGATCCCGTTGGCGTCAATATCAAAGGATACTTCGATTTGTGGAATACCACGCGGCGCAGGCGGGATGTCCGTCAGGTTGAAGCGTCCCAGCGTTTTATTGTCGGCAGCCATCTGACGCTCACCTTGCAGGACGTGAATTTCTACAGAAGTCTGGTTGTCTGCCGCAGTAGAGAAGACTTGAGACTTGCTGGTAGGAATGGTTGTGTTGCGGTCGATCAATTTGGTGAATACGCCGCCCAATGTCTCAATCCCCAGGGAGAGAGGCGTTACGTCCAGAAGAACAACGTCTTTGACATCACCGGTAAGTACACCAGCTTGCACAGCAGCACCAAGGGCTACAACCTCGTCCGGGTTAACCCCTTTGTGCGGTTCTTTGCCGGTAAATTTCTTGATCGCTTCCTGTACAGCTGGAATCCGAGTGGAACCGCCGACGAGGACGACGCGATCAATCTCGTTCGGAGTAAGTCCGGCATCTTGCAAAGCTTGACGGGTTGGTCCCATCGTACGCTCCACGAGGTTGGCGGACAGCTCTTCAAATTTGGCGCGAGTCAGGTTGATCTCCAAGTGTTTGGGACCAGAAGCATCCGCTGTAATGAATGGCAGAGAGATGGTTGTGGTCAACACGCCGGAAAGGTCTTTTTTCGCCTTTTCCGCTGCATCTTTCAAGCGCTGTTGAGCCATGCGGTCTTTGGACAGATCGATGCCATGCTCTTTTTTGAATTCGCTGACCAGGTAATCTATGATCACTTGGTCGAAGTCATCGCCACCCAGCTTGTTGTCGCCAGATGTCGCTTTTACTTCAAAGAAGCCTTCGGACAATTCCAGGATGGATACGTCAAATGTACCGCCACCCAGGTCAAATACCAGAACGGTCTGGTCTTCGGATTTTTCCATTCCGTAAGCAAGCGCAGCCGCAGTCGGCTCGTTCACGATGCGCAGCACTTCCAGTCCAGCGATTTTCCCTGCGTCCTTGGTCGCTTGACGCTGGCTGTCGTTGAAGTACGCTGGCACGGTAATTACCGCTTGCGTCACTGTCTCGCCCAGATAGCTTTCCGCATCAGCCTTCAGCTTTTGCAGGATCATGGCAGAAACTTGTTCAGGCGTGTATTCTTTGCCTTCCATGATTTCCTTGTGGTTGGTACCCATATGGCGTTTTACCGACATAACGGTGTTGTCAGGGTTCGTGATCGCTTGGCGCTTCGCCGCTTCCCCGACGATACGCTCTCCATTTTTATACGCGACGACGGATGGTGTCGTACGGTTTCCTTCCGCGTTGGCGATAACGACTGGCTCTCCGCCTTCCATTACCGCAACACAAGAGTTTGTAGTTCCCAAGTCAATTCCGATTACGCGACTCATACAATCTGTTCCTCCTAACACTTCACATCTGGGAATGTTTTAAGAATGCCTGATGCTACTCATTCACTTTGACCATGGATGGCCGAATCACTCTGTCCTTGAACTGATAGCCCTTCTGCAGCTCCTCGACAACGACGCCCGAATCAAAGTCAGGGTCTTGCGTCTGCATCACAGCTTGGTGAATGTGCGGGTCAAAAGGCTGGCCTTTTGCCTCGATTGCCTGCAAGCCTTCTTTTTCAAAGACCTGAACCATCTGACGGTATACCATGTCCACACCAGTCAACAGGGATTCCACTGTCATGGCTTCGCGATCAGCAGCCAATGCACGCTCGAAGTTGTCGAGCACGGGCAGCAGCTCTTCGACGATTTTGAGCGAAGCGTACTTCGCCAAATCTTCCTGCTCCTTGCGAACGCGCCTTCTGAGGTTCTCCATGTCAGCCATCGCACGCAGCATTTTATTTTGATTGTCTTCAGCCTGTGCCTTCCATTTAGCTGCTTCCTGCTCCCAATCTGTATCAGGAGCTTCAGGCTGTTCTGCTGCTTCAACTGTTTCTGCCGATTGCTCCTCTTCGGCCGTCATTTCCTTCGTCCATTTCTCATCACTCAACTCGAAATACCTCCTGTGTCGCTCCTCCGATCATGATGACCGGCAGCCATTCACTCGTGCCTTGCTTTATTTTTCAAACTGCGAGGTCAGCATGCGCGACAGCCCTTCTGCCAGATGATTGAGCACAGTAATAACTCGGCTATACTCCATCCTGGTCGGCCCTAGGATTCCCACCATCCCCACCGGCTTGCCGCCGAGGGAATACGAAGCGGTGATAATACTGCATTGCTTTATCGCGTCTAGCTGATTTTCTTGACCGATACGTACTGTCAGTCCATTCGCTGGCATGCCCAACATATGAAGCAACTGGTCGTGCTGCTCCAGTAATTCCAGAATATCCTTCACTTTGTCGACATCCCGGAATTCCGGCTGGTTCATAATCTTGGTCGCACCGCTCAGGTAGACACGATCGGTTTCTTCCTGTTGGAAGGATTGATCAAGGAGTTGGAGCATTTCCTCATACTGCTCGGTATGGCGTCTCATTTCCCCTGAGATCTCCTGGTACAAGCGCTGGCGCAATTGCCAGAGCGGCACGTCTGTCAGGCGATGATTCAGCAGGTTGACGAGTCTTTCAATCTCACTTGACCCGATGCCATCCGGCAAATCAATCAGTTTGTTTTCTACCCGTCCGGTGTGCGTGACGATGATTGCCACAGCCTGTGTTTCGTTCAACGGAACGATTTGCACATTTCTCAAACGATGCTCAAAAATCTCCGGTCCCAGGACAATCGCCGTATAGTTGGTAAGCTGCGTCAAAATCTGGGCCGTGTACTCCACGACTTGCTCAGCGTGAAGAATTCGCTCGGCAAACAACTGTTTTAGTTTAACCAAATCCTGCTCGTTCAACAGATGAGGCTGAATCAGGTTGTCGACATAAAACCGGTATCCCTTTGTAGACGGGACACGTCCTGCCGAGGTATGAGGCTGTTCGAGATACCCCAGCTCTTCCAGGTCAGACATTTCGTTGCGAATCGTTGCCGAAGAATATCCTATGTCTTCCCGTTTGGAAATCGTGCGGGAGCCAACTGGTTCGGCAGAATGAATGTAATTATCGACAATCGCGTTCAAGATCAGTCTTTGACGGTCAGATAACATAAGATCACTTCGCCTCCCCGTTGTTAGCACTCATAGCTATCGAGTGCTAAATCTACATACTAAATTATCAATAGTAGAAGGATTTGTCAACGGACTTCCTGGAGTTCATTCGCAAATCTCGACAGCAATTAGCGCAAAAACCGCGCAAAGACCTCATTTCCCAGCGGCAGCCCCTTCCGAGTGAGGCGCAGAAATCCGTCCACTTCCTCCAGCATGCCTTTATCGATTTCTTCTCGGATTACGTCACCGAAGACTTCTTTCGCATCAGAGCCGAAACGATTTGCAAAGCGTGCAAGATCTACTCCTTCACTCAGTCGAAGGCCTAAAATCATCTGCTCTTCCATCGCATCTTCGCGCGGAACTTCGAATTCATCGACTCGCGGCAGACCTTCCTTGCACATCTGCAAGTAGATCGGCAAAGGCCCGGCATTGACGTGTCTTCTGCCCTTCACATAGCCGTGAGCTCCTGCTCCCAGACCATCATATTCGTTATTGAGCCAATAGGTTTTATTGTGCTTGCTTTCGCAGCCCGGTTTGGCGAAATTGCTGATTTCATACTGATGATACCCGTGCTTCTCCATCTCTTCGATCAGCAGCAGATACATCGCAAGCTCGGTCTCTTCCGAAGGGAGCGGCAACTGGTCCTTTTGGTAAAGCGTATGAAACAATGTATTCTCCTCTACCTTCAGGCTGTACGCTGAAAAATGCGTAGTCCCCAAAGCAAATGCCTTGTCCAGGGTTTGCCGAAAAATCTCCATTGTCTGGTCCGGCAAGCCGAACATCAGGTCGATCGAGATATTCTCGAAGCCGGCAGCCCTGGCATTCTCCACGCTGCGGTAGACATCGTCCGTATCATGGATGCGTCCCAGCCGTTTTAACAGAGCATTGTCGAAGGACTGAACCCCAAAGCTCAGCCGATTTACCCCGAGCTCGCGCATCAGACGCAGTTTTTCCACATCTGTCGTGCCAGGATTCGCTTCCATCGTAAATTCGAGATCCGGCGCCAAATGGCTGCCGAGAAAATGTTGGACCGTCTCCAGAAAGGAACGCATCTGTTCGAGATCGAGAAAGGTAGGTGTTCCTCCACCCACAAAAATCGTCTTGATGGGCTGCATGGTTCTGTTAGCAAAGGTAAGCTTCATTTCTTGCTTCAGAGCTTCGAGGTAATCCCATACCAACTGCGGATTTTGAGTGACAAAAGAGTTGAAATCGCAGTAAAAGCATTTATTCGTACAAAAGGGGATGTGAATATACACCGATTGCGGCATCTTCCGCTTCCCCTCCTTTCGTAGTTTTAGAATGGAAAAGACCTGACACAAAGGTCAGGCCTACTTCTTATCATCCATGCGCAATACGGCCATGAAGGCTTCTTGAGGAACCTCTACAGAGCCGACCGATTTCATGCGCTTTTTCCCCTCTTTTTGCTTTTCCAGCAGTTTGCGTTTACGCGAGATGTCCCCGCCGTAACACTTGGCCAATACGTTTTTGCGCAATGCGCTGATCGTCTCGCGGGCCACGACCTTGTGTCCGATGGTCGCCTGGATGGGCACTTCAAATTGCTGACGCGGGATCAGTTCTTTCAGCTTTTCGCAGATGACTTTTCCGCGGGCGTATGCCGTATCCTTGTGGACGATAAAGGAGAGGGCATCCACCATCTCGCCGTTGAGGAGAATATCCATTTTGACCAGCTTGGAAGCCTTGTAGCCGCCCAATTCATAGTCAAAGGAAGCATAGCCCCTCGTGCCTGATTTCAGCAGATCGAAAAAGTCGTACACAATCTCCGACAATGGCATGTCATACTTCAACTGAACGCGGTTCTCGCCCATGTACTGCATGTCGAGGAATTCGCCGCGCTTGCCTTGGCACAACTGCATGACATCGCCGACGTACTCTTTTGGCACCATGATGGTAGCTGTAACATACGGCTCTTCGACTGTTTCGATCTTTTGGGCTTCCGGCATTTTCGACGGATTGTCGATCTCGAACACTTCGCCGTTTGTCTTCGTAATGCGATAGATAACGCTTGGCGCAGTCGTAATCAGGTTGATGTTGAATTCACGTTCGATCCGCTCCTGGATGATCTCCATGTGCAACAGTCCGAGGAATCCGCAACGGAACCCAAAGCCCAGAGCTTGGGACGTCTCAGGCTCAAACTGCAGCGAAGCGTCGTTTAGCTGCAGCTTCTCGAGGGCTTCGCGCAGGTCGTTGTACTCGTTGGTTTCGATCGGGTACAGACCGCAGAATACCATCGGGTTGATTTTGCGGTAACCAGGCAGCGGCTCTGCGGCAGGACGGCTCGCCTCTGTGATCGTGTCCCCCACCCGCGTATCGCCGACGGTTTTGATAGAAGCGGCCACGTAGCCTACATCCCCTACCGTCAACTCTTCCACTGGCGTCTGGCGCGGTGTCGAGGTCCCGATTTCCGTCACCTCGAAAGCTTTGCCTGTCGCCATCATTTTAATTTTCATGCCTTTTCGAAGGGTTCCGTTCACCACGCGGATCGAGGCAATCACGCCGCGGTAGGCATCGAAGTAGGAGTCAAAAATCAAGGCTTGCAGCGGAGCATCCGGGTCTCCCTCCGGCGCCGGCACTTTTTGCACGACAGCTTCCAGCACGTCCTTGATCCCGATTCCCGCTTTGGCGGAAGTCAGAACGGCGTCGCTGGCATCCAGCCCGATGACATCTTCCACCTCTTGCTTTACACGTTCCGGCTCTGCGCTTGGCAGATCGATTTTATTCACAACCGGAATGATTTCCAGGTTATTGTCCAACGCCAGATATACGTTCGCCAGCGTCTGCGCTTCAATCCCTTGGGCTGCATCCACGACGAGAATCGCCCCTTCACAGGCAGCCAGACTGCGGGATACCTCATACGTGAAGTCCACGTGTCCAGGGGTGTCAATCAGATGGAGAATGTATTCCTCTCCGTTGTCGGCTTTATAGTTCAAACGCACAGCATTCAACTTGATCGTAATGCCGCGCTCTCTTTCCAGATCCATCGAATCCAGGAACTGGGCTTCCATCTCACGGGATGACAAAGCTCCGGTGAGCTCCAAAATCCGGTCAGCAAGTGTCGACTTGCCGTGGTCAATGTGGGCGATGATGGAAAAATTTCGTATCCTTTTCTGTCTTTCACGTCGATCCATTGACTGTTAGTTCCCTCCCACGCGAATCCATTCCTGCCAGATTGCGTCTCACAAAAATACACTAACGGTTATTATAGCAAACGCTGGATAGCGTAGCAACAGAAGAGAATGGAGAGTTGGCCCAAAAGCACTAGAGAAAGTACGTTCCAAGTGATTCTGAAGCAATTACAATGTACTGTAAATTTATGTTATTATTGGACTAACGATAGAACGGCTTTCAAAGGCAGTTGGCTACCTCTCGCGGAAGGGAGGGATGCTACGTGGAGGTTAAAGATGCTTTGACTCTGATGATCGGTTTTGGTTCGCTACTGATAGCAGGGCTGACCCTGGTTGTCGCAATAGTCGTAGCTCTTAACCAAAAGAAATAGACCGCCCCTGCCAGGGTACGCGGTCTATTTCTGGACATTTCACCAAAGCCGACCGCCTTTGTAGCGGTCTATTGGGCGGGAGCCGTGTGGTCGCACGGCTCCCGCAACAAGTTTTATTATAACTTTTCCCAATTCCACATTCAAGAGATGTTCCGGCACAACATCACGAAATGTCAGGATGGCTGCTCACTTCGCTGCCAGATCATGTCCAAGACATCAGGCGGGAAAATTTCCGCAAGGCTGCTCTGATACCGATTTCCATCCTCTGGCATCTGGAAACCAACCACGCGATAATCATTGCCCATATACATCACGTCAAACGCCATCGCCGCACTGATTCCTGATGAGTTGTTTTCACTCAGGACCCTGATCCAGGCATAGGCCCTTCGTTTCTCGGCAGTAGGGGCATCGACACGAAGCAATTCGATGGTTATCTGGCGGTTTTTGCCCAGCCACCCCAGCTTCTCTTCTTCCGTCTCCAAAAACTTGCGGACCAGCGGTTCTACCAGGCTTTGGTTGCTCGGAGAGATCCCAGACTTCACTGCAATAAATACATGCCCGAAATATTTCCCGGATGACCGTACCTCCAGCTTCCAGATCCCCGGAGTGGGCAAGACAAGTCCTGAAGGAAAATGACCCTTCGAATCATACATTCCCCCGCCCACCTCAAAGGTACCCAGTTCGACCTGCTGCCCCTCCGTGTTATGAGCGACAAGTTCCACCTGATTGGAAAAGTCCCCGTCCAGCAGCCACATGAATTTTTGCTGCTGGCCTGCGTAGATGTTGTTTTCGTCCGTGATTAACCGAACAGGTTTTTCGCCCAGGTAGGAGAACGTCAGGTTATCAACGGTTCCTTCGACGACGGGGGAAGGTTTCCAAAGCTCCGGGCTTTGCGGAACTCCCCCTGGTAACAATGTAGGCGGTTTTTCCACAGGATTCGTCCCACTCTGCCCCCATTCGATCTGTTGTGGCCACACCTGCCAAAGCGTGATGAAGAGCAAAAGTCCCGCCAGCGCCACTGAGCCAGATCGCATAAAAGACATCCTGGGATTCCGCTTTTGAATTCGCTCACGTACTTTATTTTCCAATTCAGCAGTAAAATGCACATCCCGCAGCATCCCTTGATCGGCCCGCTCCTTCAACTGTTCCAGCCATTTGTCTTCGACCATTCCCATGCATCCTCCTCTCCCAACCGTTGTTTCAGGTGCTGTCTTGCGCGATGCAAGCGAGTCCGCACTGCTCCTTCCTTGATCCCGAGCACCTCCGCCATCTCCGCCATCGACAAATCGGCATAATAATGAAGGGCGATGACTTGGCGGTGCGCAGGCGGCAGAGCCAGCACTGCCTGTACCAATTGATCGCGCTCCGCCTGCTCCATGACGAGGCGTTCGGCGGATACATCGCTTTCGTCGCGAATCCAGGATTGGGGAAGGATATGCCGTACAGACCAAGAACGCAAGTACCCTTTGCACTCATTCACGGCGATCCGGTACAGCCAGGTATGCAAGCTGCTTTCGTGGCGAAAGCGAGGGAGATTTCGATACACTTTGACGAAAACATCCTGTGTGAGGTCTTCAGCCAAACTGCGATCCTTGACCAGAAAAGTGACAAGGCGGAGCACTCGTGTCCCGTAATCACGCATGATTTGTTCAAATGCAGCTTCCTGTGTCGGCTGCAATTTTTCCACGGCACGATCCTCCTTCCCTTACAGTATTACTGGTTAGATGCGCACGAATGACTTTTGTTACAGGATGTGGCCAAATTTTTCATGACCCGACAGCCCCTTTCTGGATAACGGCAGGAGGCAAGCTCAGTTCCGAAAAGTAGACGATATGCTTTTTCCCCGTTCTGGGATGAGTGTTCACTTCCGCCTCAACACCGAAAACATCGCGAATCAATGCCGTCGACAAAACCTCTTCGGTCCGTCCCGACGCCACGATTTTCCCGTGCTTCATGACGTATAAGCGGTCGCAGTACATCGCGGCAATATTGAGATCATGCAAGGCTGCCAGCACGGTCATGCCCAGCCTTTTCACCAGGTCCATGATCTGCAATTGGTAGCGCACATCGAGGTGGTTGGTCGGCTCGTCCAATACGAGGAATTTCGCCTGCTGCGCCAAGGCCCGAGCGATCATGACCCGCTGCTTCTCGCCTCCAGACAAGGTAAAAAAGCTGCGCTGCTCCTGATCTCCCATCCCTACCTGCGCCAATGCTTCGGCACAAATCCGCTCATCCTCAGGCGTATCGGTCTGCAGCAGCTTCTTGTGCGGCGCGCGTCCCATAAAGACCATCTCGCGTACGGTAAAGTCAAACTCCACAGACGATTCTTGCCGAACGACAGCCATGCGCTTGGCGCTCTCCGCCGCAGAAAGCCGATAGACGTCTTCCCCATCCAACGTAATGAGACCGGCTTCAGGCTTCAGGACGCGGTAAATGCTCTTCAACAAGCTGGACTTGCCGCTGCCATTGGGCCCGATCAACCCGACGGTCTCCCCGTCCAGCACGTCCAGTCCGACGTCTCGCAGCAATGTTTTCTTTTTATCTACTGTAACGGAGATGTTTTCAGCATGTATTTTCATTTGCCACTACCTCCAAAGGAATAGGAACTGCGCATCATCAGCCAGAGAAAAAACGGTCCGCCGCATAGGGCCGTGATGATCCCGATCGGCAGCTCTTCCGGAGCGAATGCAAGCCTGGCAATGACATCAGCCCACACGAGAAAAATGGCTCCCAGCAACGCGCTGACGGGCAGCACCCGACGATGATCCGATCCAACCAGGGCGCGGACGATATGCGGCATCATCAACCCGACAAAACCAATCGCCCCGCTGATGGCGACGATCACCCCGGTCAGCAGGGCGGTTACCAAAAACAACAACCTGCGAAAACGGGTGATATGAACACCCAAGGTACGGGCGGACTCTTCCCCAAGCAGCATGGCATTAAGCGAACGATAGTGGGCGGTCAATATCAGCATGACAAGCAATACCACAACCGAAGGGATTGCCAGATAGTCCCATTTGGCGCCTGCCAGACTGCCGCTCATCCAGAACAAAACCGAGCGAATCCCGTGTTCGTTGGGAGCAGAAAAGATAATCAGGCTGGTTACAGCTGACAGAACTGCCGAGATGGCGATTCCTGCCATCAGCAAGCGCACCGTGGAATTCTGGCCTCCGATCCGCGATAAGACGAAGATCAACACGACAGAAATCAACGAACCCACAAAAGCTCCAGCTGACAAAGCGAACTGTCCGAACAGACTGAATGCGCCAAACAGGATAACCAGCGTAGCTCCTACGGAGGCACCAGAAGAAACCCCCAGGATATACGGATCCGCCAACGAGTTGCGAACCAAGGCTTGGATCGCCACCCCGACCACCGATAATCCTGCACCGACTATCACTCCCAGCAAGACACGAGGAAAGCGGATATCCCAGATGATCGTATGCTCTGCTTTTGTCCAGTCTGTCTCAATACTCTCACCCAGGAAAGGAGTATGCCATAACGCCATTTTCCAAACCTTTGCAGTTTCGATCGGAACTGAACCCATTGTGATGGCTAGCGTGATGGAGACGACCAGAACCATCACCAGCACCATGAGCAGCATTGTCAAATTTATGCGTCGCAGCTTACTTCCCTCCTCACAAGGAGCCCGACCAGTACCGGAATCCTAAGTATCAAGTTAGTTTGCAAATCTTTCAGGGTACATGCCCTGCGCAAGAATTTTCAGTGCGATAGGCGCACGCACACCCTCTGATGCAGCAGACAACGGCAATACGATCAGCTTTTGATTCTTGATCGCCGGCAAATCAGCCAGCTCCGGCTTATGCAAGAGCATGTCTCGCTTTTGGTCTACAGTCTTGTCGCCATAGTCGACGATGACAATCACTTCCGGATTTCGATTTACGACCTCTTCCCAGCTTACTGTGGTCCACCCTTTGTCCACATCAGCAAAGATATTTGTACCGCCTGCCTGGGTGATGAGCGAGGTCATGTAGTTGTTTGCGGCTGTCAGGGGTTGATCTTCCCCACTGTCATACACGAAGACTGTGATCGGTTGGTCGATTTGTCCCAGCTTGTCCGTTATTTCCTTCATCTCCTGTTTCATGCTGGAAATCAGCGCCTGGGCCCGGTCCTCGATCCGAAAGATTTTGCCGATATTCCGTATATCTGCGAATACATCCTCCGTCGTCGGACCGTTCATGTTAGAGGACATATGCAAGTAGGACTGGATTCCGGCTTGCTCCAGCTCTTCCATCGATCCTACCCCTTTATCGCCAAAGCCGCTCTTCCACCCGGAGTAGACAAAATCAGGGTCTGCGGCTGCCAGCACCTCTTTGCTGGGGTACGTGTCTGACAAGACCGGAATTTTGTCATAGGCTTCCTTGTATGCTGGCAAAATCGCATCGTCTAGATAAGCCGTCCCTACCATCTTGTCTTCCAACCCGAGAGCGAGCATCACTTCGGTCACATGCTGGTTGAGGGTAACGGCTCGCTCAGGCGCCTTCGTAAAGCGAATTTCTCTTCCGTTGTTTTGAATGACGACCGACTGCTCGGATTCTTGACTCGAAGATGACTGTGAGGCTGTACCTTGTGTGTTCTGGCTGGCTCCGCACGCGGAGAGCAGCATGGCTATTGCACAAACGCCGGAAATGCCCATTTTATTCCAAAATGATTTCTGCTTACGATTCATGTGGCTTCCCCTCTCTCTTTTCATCACAATAAAAAAGCATCTCCCATCTGGCTCGGGGAGATGCTTGTCTTACGTGGACGGGGACATGCCAAGACACAGGCGTTTGACTAACGCCTTGCTTTTCGCTGCCGCTGTACTCCACATCATCCCCATCCTCGTGGGCCGATCATGCATGGCTTCATGGCAGGTCTCCTGGCTCCGATTCATCGCGCTTTGTCACCTTCCCATTCCCTTTTGTGTGGGCACAGTGGCAGATCTGACATCGCACTCCTCGTTACAGTGGCGGGACCGCGCCGGTTTTGCACCGGACTTCCCTTTTAAGCTGATTGCTCCATTCCAGCAACAATCTAGCACCATGAAACATCATTATTCACTTGGTTGGACGCCGGATTTAGCCGATTACCGTCCACTCTTTCGGGAATCTCGTCAACACTTCTACGCCTGTTTCCGTCACCAGGACATTGTCTTCGATACGGACGCCTCCGAGACCAGGCAGATAGATCCCCGGCTCGATGGTAAAGACCATTCCAGGACGCAAGACTTCCTGGTTCTCCCCGTGTACCGACGGGTATTCATGCACATCCATGCCAAGTCCGTGACCGAGACGATGCATGAAATATTCCCCGTAGCCTTTGGCACTGATGACATCACGCGCGGTTTTGTCCAGATGGGCAAAGGTAACACCAGGCTTAATCGCTGCGATTGCCGCTTCATTGGCAGCCAATACGATCTCGTAGATCTCGCGAAGCTTTCCGTCTACTTCTCCCACGGCAAAAGTCCGTGTAATATCGGAGACGTAACCATCGGCTTCTACTCCTAAGTCAAAGAGCAGCAGCTCTCCTTGCTTAACAGCTCGACTGCCCGGATTTCCGTGCGGCAGCGCCGATTTCTCGCCAGCGAGTACCATTGTGCTGAACGAAGGGCCTTCCGCACCCAAGCGCTTCATCTGATATTCGAGCTCTGCGACGATTTCCATCTCGGTTACGCCCGGCTTTACCTTTTTCAGGCTCTCCCGCAGAGCATCTTCTACCAGTTGGATCGCATGCTTCATGCGGGCAACCTCATCCTGGGACTTGATCAGCCGCATTTCACGAAGCGGCTCTTCTACGTCGACGAAGCGTGCAGCCGTCACGAATGCGCTCATCGCCTCAAAACGCTCCACAGTCATGTGGCTTTTCTCGATCCCCAATGCCTGAAGGCCGGTCGGAAGGGTATCTTTGAGGACTACATATGGATTTTGAACATCAGTATGTGTATAAATGCGTTGGATGTCGGATGCGGCTGCGGCTGCCTCACGATCCAGAGCAGGGACGATCAGAGAGGGTTCCCCCTGCGCCGGAATCACCAGTCCCAGAAACCGTTCATGCGGATCTGTGAAAAAGCCGGTCAGGTAATAGACATGCTTCGGAGATGTAATCAATACTGCATCCAGCTTTTGTTCTTGCATAAAACGATGAAGCTTTTCGATGCGTGCTGCAAACAATGTCGTCACCTTGCTTTCATCAATATTCTATTGCGAGGATACCATTTCCTTGGCAAAAAAAGAAGCGTTTCAGCGAAAAAGGAAGCTGAGTGAGCTTCCTTCGGTTTGTTGGCAGTTAATTTTTCATCCTCGGGTCGAGCGCATCCCGCAGCCCGTCTCCAATCAGGTTGAATCCAAGAACGGTTAGCATGATGGACAAACCCGGGAAGATGACCGTCCACGGAGCCTTCTGGATGTACTGGCGCGAATCGGAGAGCATTTTGCCCCACTCCGGTTCGGGTGCTTGTGCCCCCAAGCCGAGAAAGCCCAAGGCTGCTGCTTCAATAATGGCTGTCGCGATGCCAAGCGTTCCCGTCACGATGATGGGAGCCATGCTGTTCGGCAAGATATGCTGAAGGAGAATGCGGCTGTCCTTCATGCCAATCGCGCGAGCCGCCATGACAAATTCTTCTTCCTTGAGACTGAGGACACGCGAGCGAACCAATCGGCCAAAGGTCGGGATATTCACGATCGCGATGGCCAGCAGGGCATTTTGCAGCGAGGGGCCCAAAATGGCAACGATCGCAATCGCCAGGAGAATGCTGGGAAAAGCGAGCATAATATCGAAGAGCCGCGAAATCAGGGTGTCTACCCAGCGGCCATAATAGCCGGACAACAGCCCCAGGATCGTTCCCGCCACAACTGAGCCGATCACTGCAAACGTCCCTACCCATAGGGAGATGCGCGCACCGTAAATGACGCGGCTCAGAACATCACGTCCATTGTAGTCCGTCCCTAACAAGTGCTGTTCCGATGGAGGCTGGTTTTTCATTTTCAGGTCCCCCACGTCGTACGGGTAAGGGGCGATCCATGGAGCGAGTAAAGCGACGATCACAAAAAAGCCAATGATTCCCATCCCCACCAGCGCGAGCTTGTTCTTGCGCAGTGTTCTCCACGCTTCCCGCCAAGGAGAGATGACCTGTTCGTCTGCCTGCTTTACCGGATACGTCTGCACATTTACTTCTGCCATATCTGACGAACCTCCTTAGCGGTATTTGATCCGTGGATCGATGTAGGCGTACAGCAGGTCGACCAGCAAGTTGATCAGGACGAAGATGGTCGCGATCACGAGAATCCCCGATTGGATGACCGGGTAATCGCGATTGCCGATCGCCGTGTAAATATACCTTCCCACACCCGGCCATCCGAAGATTGTCTCCGTCAAGACCGCGCCACCGAGCAAAAGACCCGTTTGCAAACCGATTACGGTAAGTACAGGAATCATCGCATTTTTCAAAGCATGCTTGTACACTACGCCGAATTGAGCCATCCCTTTTGCTCTAGCCGTGCGTACATAATCGGCACGCATGACTTCCAGCATGCTGGAGCGAGTGATGCGTGCAATAATAGCCATCGGGATGGTACCAAGAGCGATTCCGGGGAGAATCAAGTGCTCCACTACATCCCGGAATTGGTCCCACCGTCCTGCCAATATGGTATCTACTATATAAAAGTGCGTAATCGCCTGTACCGGATCACGCGGATTGTCACGACCAACTGATGGCAGCCATTTCAACTCTTGCGCAAAAAACCATTGCTCCATCAGACCCAGCCAAAAAATCGGCATGGAGACGCCAATTAATGCAATCAGCATAGCGGTGTAATCGAACCATGAATTTTGCTTCCACGCAGAGATAATGCCAGCGTTTACACCAATAAAGACAGCAAAACACATGCTGAAAATCGTCAGTTCTGTCGTAGCCGCCAAATAAGGACCAATTTCTTTTGCAATGCTAGCTCCCGTGTGGAGCGATACGCCAAGATCACCTGTAATGATTTGCTTCAAATAATCAAAATACTGTATGTACCAAGGATTGTTTAAGCCAAGCACTTCTCGCAAGTCAGCAATTGCTTTGGCACTTGCTTTCTCACCCAGAATGGTTAATGCCGGATCGCCCGGTATAGCCCGAATTATTGAAAAAACGACGATGGACATGCCCAGTAGGACGGGAATGAGCATTAGAATTCTTCGGATGCTGTAGGATAGCAATGCCATCTCCTCGCTTTCCTGATTTGAAAACCTGGCTCCGTCAAAACTTCATGGCGGGGCAGTGGTTGCACGAAGAAAAAAGGGTAAGAAGAAGGGGCTCCTCTTACCCTTTGCAATCGTTTGATCCTTGTGGAGAGGATTATTTGATATCTACTTTCTCCAAACTTTCAGAGCCTTTTGGATGCGGTTTGTAGTCGACAACATTGGCACTTGCAGCCAGCGCAGGTGTGGAGTGCGCCAGCGGAACCATTGGCACTTCCTTGAAAATAATCTCCTGCACTTGCTTGTAAAGCTGCTCGCGCTCTGCCTGCGTATTCGCCTGCTTGGCTTTCATCATGAGCTGGGAAGCCTCATCGTTTGCCCAGCGAGTATTGTTGTTTCCATCGATATTATTCTTATCCAAGAGTGTGGCGAGGAAGTTGTCAGGGTCTCCATTGTCCCCGGTCCAACCGAGCATGAACATGGTTTGCTCACCAATTCTCGTTTTCTCCAGATAAGTCGCCCATTCCATTGTCACAATTTCCGTTTCAATTCCGATTTGCTTGAGGTCCTGTTGAATGGCTTCGGCAATTTTCACACCATCCGGCATGTAAGGCCGCGGTACTGGCATCGCCCAGAACTGCGTTTTAAAGCCATTGGGGAAACCGGCTTCAGCCAACAGCTGCTTGGCTTTTTCCAGATTATACTCGCGGTCCTTGATGCTGTCGTTGTGTCCCCAGAGAGTCGGCGGCATTGGATTGACGGCAGGTTGGCCCAATCCTGCAAAGAAGGCTTCCACGATAGCAGGCTTGTTGATCGCATAGGCAATGGCCTCGCGCACCTTCGGATTGTCAAACGGCTGTTTCTCCACGTTGAATCCGATATAGCCGACGTTGTTCGACGGACGAAGGATGAGCTGCAGTTCACTGTTCGATTTCACCGTTTCCGCATCATCGGGGTTCAGGCCGTCCATCAGGTCGATCTCGCCGTTGATCAGCGCTGTCAAGCGTGCCGTGTTTTCAGGAATGGATTTGAACACGAGGGTGTCCACTTTCGGGTATCCCTTGTTCCAATAGTCTGGATTCTTTTCAAGCGTGATGGTATCGTTGCGCTTCCACTCTTTAAACTTGAATGGACCCGTACCCACCGGTTTTTCGGTAAAGCCTTCTGCTCCTGCTGCTTGAACCGCTGCTGGAGATGCGATTGCAAAAGGAGACATTCCCAGGTTCTGGATAAACGGAGCCAATGGATAATTCAAGGTAAACTTGACTGTATTCGGATCTACCGCCTCTACGGATTTGATGACGTGATTGGGATCGCCTTTGTAGCCGCCAAACATGTCATTGTAATAGTAGTAACCGTCCTGGTTGTGGAAAGGATTGCTCTTATCCATCCAGCGTTCAAAGTTCCATTTGACTGCCTCGGCATTGAAATCGGTGCCATCGTGGAACTTGACGCCCTGGCGCAGAGTGAAGGTATACGTAAGGCCATCTTCTGAAATCTCCCATTTCTCAGCCAAGGAAGGAACTACTTTTGTGCTTTCCTCTTCGTAGCCTACTAAGGTGTCGAAAATATTTTCGGTAACCCTGAACGATTCACCGTCTGTCTCTCTGATCGGATCGAGTCCAGGAGAGTCTCCCCCGCGGCCCACGATTAGTTGTTTCGGTTCGTTTTTGGCGGGCTCCGGCGCTGGCGTTGGCGCTGGCTGCTCCGTCTTGGCAGGCTCAGTCGGCGGAGCTTGCGTGGTTTGAGAGCAGCCCGCAAGCAGCATCGAAATCGCCAGCAAGCTGGTCATGGTCGCCGAAAGAATTCGTTTCTTCATGACTTGAATCCCCCTCTTTTCCTTGTTTACCGCTTGCACATAAAGGTTCTGGATCTTATCGACTCTGCTTCGCATCCCCCCTTTGAAAGGTTGCGGGATAGTTGATTGTGCTTCTGTCGATGTTTACGCCTGGCTGTATAAATGGCAGGCCACGAAATGACCTAGCTCGACCTCCTGAAACTGGGGACGAACGGTTTTGCATTCTTCTTTTGCCTTGGGACAACGCGTGTGGAAGGTGCAGCCGCCGGGAGGATTGGCTGGACTTGGCACATCTCCTTCCAATATGATGCGCTCCCGCACGACGTCCGGATCTGGCGTGGGTACTGCAGACAACAATGCCTGGGTATAAGGGTGCAGCGGGTTGGTGTACAGCTGATTGCTCGTGGTCAGTTCGACGATCCGTCCGAGGTACATGACTCCTACTCGGTCACTGATATGGCGAACCACACTCAAGTCATGGGCAATGAAGAGGTACGTCAACCCCATTTCCTTCTGCAGGTCCTGCATGAGATTGAGCACTTGAGACTGGATGGAGACATCAAGCGCCGAGACCGGCTCGTCTGCAACGATCAATTTCGGGTTCAGCATTAACGCCCGGGCGATGCCGATCCGCTGACGCTGGCCGCCGCTGAATTGATGCGGATACCGTCTGGCGTGATAACTGCTGAGACCGACGACCTCCAGCATCTTGGCCACCCTTTTTTTCCGTTCAGCCGGGGTACCGATTTTATGTACGATCAACGGTTCTTCCAGAATCTTCTCAACATTGTGACGAGGATTGAGCGATGCGAACGGATCCTGGAAAACGATCTGCATGTCACGCCTTATTTTGCGCAGGTCTTCATGCTTCAACTTCATGACATCGACGCCATCAAAGCGAATTTCTCCTGAAGTCGGCTCGATCAAGCGGAGCAAGGAACGGCCCGTCGTCGATTTGCCGCAGCCGCTCTCCCCTACCAAACCGAGCGTCTCCCCGCGTTTGACGGAAAACGAAATATCGTCCACTGCCTTGACCGTTCCAATTTCCCCACCAAGAACACCGCCTGTGATGGGATAGTATTTTTTCAGATTGGAAACTACCAGAAGTTCTTCAGTCACCTGCATGCTCCTTTCGGGTTAGATGCTCAGCCAGCAACGGGAGCGATGGTTCTCTTCCACAGGAATCAGCTCCGGCATTTCTTGACGGCAGCGGTCCATCGCCTGTTCGCAGCGCGGCGCAAAACGGCAGCCGGCAGTCAGCGAGCCAGGAATCGGCACATTGCCCGGAATGGAGTACAGCCGTTCCTGGGATTCTTCCAGCTTCGGCAGCGAATTCAGCAGACCAATCGTGTAGGGGTGCTTGGGATTCTTTAAAATGGTCCGCACGTCGCCTTCCTCTATCACATTGCCTGCATACATGACCACGACGCGGTGGCACATTTGCGCAACGACTCCGAGATCATGCGTAATCAATAAAACAGCGGTATCGGCTTCCTGGTTCAGCTGTCGCATCAAATCGAGGATCTGCGCTTGTATGGTCACATCCAAGGCGGTCGTAGGCTCGTCCGCGATCAGCAATTCTGGATTGCAGGCCATCGCCATGGCAATCATCACGCGCTGACGCATCCCGCCTGACAACTGATGAGGGTATTCGTCCACGATGGCTTCGGCGCGGGGGATTCCTACCTTTTTCAACATTTCTATTGATTTTTGCCGCGCTTCTTTTTTGCTAGTTTTCGTATGTAAGCGGATTGCTTCACCGATCTGATCGCCGATGGTGAATACGGGATTGAGCGAGGTCATTGGCTCCTGGAAAATCATTGCGATTTCATTGCCTCGAATCTCGCGCATCCGTTTTTCACTGGCCAAGACGAGGTCTTCTCCTTTAAAACGAATCGCTCCCCCCACGATCTTTCCGGGAGGATTCGGAACCAGTTTCATGATGGATAAGGAGGTTACACTTTTCCCGCAACCCGACTCGCCTACGATGCCCACTACTTCACCTTTATGTACCGTGATCGAAACACCATCTACTGCGGGAACCTGACCACGGTCCGTGAAGAAGTGCGTTTGCAGGTTTTCGATCTGAAGCACTGGCTGTGACACTCGGCGCACCTCTTTCATCGTTATATTGTTGTCAATCACAAATATTTACTGACATTATGCCATCTGTTCTATATTTTGGCAATAATTAAATTTCTCATTAATATTTTTTTTATAAATTTTCCGTTAATTTGCATGTGGACGCTTTTCGTGGACGTGTTCCCTGCTGTTGATCGATCAGGAAAGGTTTTCCACGATATTCCAAATGGAAAAGACCTGCCGCAGCAGGCCTTTCGTCTCTATGCCATTCTCCCTAACAACCATTTTAGCGGTAAACCAGTTTTATGGTTCAAAGAAGGCTCCTACCCACTCTACAAACACCTTCGCTCCGTTTTTGACAGACCCTCCCAACGTCACGCCCATGTTGCTGACGTAATTGACCATTTGATCGGGAGAAGCGGTCTGAACATTTTTCCCCATTACGGCAATCTCCATTTGCCCTTTGTCTACTTGTTTAATATAGAAGGTTTGCGGTTGCTGCTGCGGTACACCGCTTACTTTGGCGATTCCTCTCTCTGCTGTTTGCAAGCCCAGCACTACGCCAATCAACAGAATTACCAGCATTCCGGCCAGTTTGAATGTCACATTCATGTCTCCAGTCACCTCTTCGCAGGCTCTTCAGCCACCGGATTGGCCACTTTCTCCGCCTTGAAGAAATAGGCTGCGAATACATCCGCCAACGCTTCGGCCGTATTCAAGCACTCCTCCAAGGTGTTTTCGGTGCCGCCTATTTCCATTAACAGGCTACCCGGAGAGATAGACTGGTTATACTCGCCGTGATCTGATTTATCGCCTTTTTCCATGACGCCGCGTGAGAGCTCCGGATACATTTCTTCCAACAGCTTGTGAAGCTCCGTCGCAAACGCTTCGTTCTTCTGATGATTCTTGTTGCGCTTTCCAATGACGAACAGCACGCGCGCGTACTTTTTGCCTTTGATCGTGGCCGTCGTTTGTTCCCGGGGGGCTGTATCCCGATGCAGGTCGAAAAAGTATTTCAGTTCCCGATTCTCCTGGGCGGCTGCCTTCACTACCTGGAGGGACTGGGCGTAGGAAAGGGCGTAATTCATTTTCTTGTCCAGCAGTTGCTGGTAGATGTCATCGGTGTTTACCTCTGATCCTACGCCGCGCTCGTTCAACGCATCGGAGAGGTGTTTGCTAACCAGGGTTATATTGCGGGTCGGATGATCCAGGGAAGACCCGACGTACTTCGTCTCGCTGACCCACGATTCCCTGTTGTGGGAGGTGTAGACAAATACGACTTTCTTGTCGGAAGGATTGGGAATCGTCCCCGGCTTATTTTTTGGTTCTTCTGGTTTGACCTCAGGTTGGGCGGTTTCGGTGTCAGGTTCGTCAACCTTTGATTGCGGTGGATCGGATGCCTGGGCATCGATCACCTGCTTGGGATGAGGAGGATATTCCACGTACAAGTCGGCTAATCTTGCGCCTTTTCCTTCTACGATATAACGCGCATCATCCATGGTCATCATCCCGGGCAGCTCTCTTCCAAGCAAGCTGCGCAGATCGCCGGGATGGATGCTCGTAGCCAGTTGAAACAGGAAGCCCGTCACACTGTTGGGCGCTTGATCTCCTTGCACGGTTTCGTTCAATGTCGGGATTTCACGTCCCATCCACGTCAACAAGGCAAGGCTGGAGATCTGCGAAGCGGCCTGTTGAACCGTAGTAGAGGCAATCATGAGCCGATTGTTGCTAAAGGACAGCACGCCTGTCAGCAAGAACAAAAAGGCGGTCATAAACGAAAGGACTACAAACTGGCGCTGTATGAGGGCAGCCATCTGTCTCACTCCTCTGGCTGTAGCTTTGACAGCGGATCGCAGCCTGCTCTCACGCTTGTCTATGCTTTAGCCTATGAGGGTCATAGAGACGATAGAACCCCTTTCTAGCTTTTCTCTCTCGCACCACTCACCCTATTCAATAGGATGCCTAGTGGGTGTAGGCGGCGCTGTTTTCCTCATCTACGGCACGGTGCAACGAGCGGTTCAACCCTGTAGCAATCACATTGGACACGCCTTCGATGAAATCATCCACTTCTTTCGGGGTGACGATCAGATCCTGTCCGAGGGGACGAAGCACCTCGTGAATCAATTGTCTTTTCTCTTCTTCCGGCAGGGAGCCTACCAGCCCCATGAAGGTCTTGCGCGATTCCATGTCAGGCAAGTCCTCCTCTGTGTATGGCTCCTTGCGCTCCGGCAATGTACTCATCGACAGCTTGTTGAAGGCGCGTTTGCTTTCCGCCATGGATTGTCCAAAATGACCGAGCAGGTAGGTGATGGCGTCGTTGACGATCGTGGAGGCAAATACGACAGTCGGGACCCCGATCGCGATCACGGGAATGCCCAATGTCTCTTGATCGATGGCCTTGCGTTTGTTGCCGACCCCCGAACCCGGATGAATGCCGGTGTCGGATATCTGGATGGTCGTGTTGACGCGATGCAGGGCACGTGAGGCGAGCGCATCCACGCAGATGACGAAGTCCGGCTTGCTCTTTTCCACAACGCCAAACACGATCTCGCTGGTCTCAATCCCGGTGATCCCCAACACCCCTGGCGAGAGGGCGCTCACGGGACGGTAACCATCCCCTACGGTCTCAGGAGCGATCGTATACAGATGTCGGGTCACCAACAGGTTCTCGACCACCATCGGACCGAGCGCATCCGGTGTGACATTCCAGTTGCCCAGCCCTACGACCAATGCCTTGTGTTCTTCGGTAATGCCCAGCTCTTTTAAAAAGCGCCCGAACTCGACAGTGAAACGCCGTGTGACTTGCTCCTCTACGCTCGTATCGTTGTTGCGCAGCTTGGGCACTTCAATGGTCAAATAGCGGCCTGGCAGCTTTCCCAGCGTTTTGCCCGCTTCTTCCGTCTGAACATGCAAACGGGTGACGAGTATGCCTGGCTCGCTGTTGTCTGCCTGCAGCCATACCCCGGGAATGTCGCTCTCATTGTGCTGCCTTGCCAGCTCGTGCGCTTCCACTGCGAGATCAGTTCGTATCGAATAGCCTGACAGATCGATATCATGTTCCATTTTCTCATCTGCCCCCTTCTCCATTTTGTTCCTGCTACTAGGTTGCTTGAATCGCTCAATTTTATTCCCAATCCTCTTCTTGCAAATGGATACTGCGCATGCTAGAATTACTTTGTTGTATGACTGTATGTCTATGGTCGTCTAAGGAGGTGACACACATGCCAAACATTAAATCCGCGATTAAGCGCACCAAAACAATTGAAAAGCGCCGCGCACACCGTGCTTCTCAAAAGTCTGATCTGCGCACTTCCCTGAAGAACTTTGAGAAAGCCGTGGCTGCTTCCGACGTAGCATTGGCGAAATCGACTCTTCTGGTGGCTGTGAAAAAGCTGGACAAGGCCGCTTCGAAAGGTCTCATTCATAAAAACGCAGCAAACCGTCAAAAATCTCGTTTGATGAAAAAGCTTAACGTTCTGAGCGCTCCTGTAGCGTAAGAGAAATGCGTAAGCAAAAACCCGCGAACATTGTGTTCACGGGTTTTTTTATGCCTGATATTGGCTGCTTCTCTGCCGCTCTTCATGGGCGCGGGTAATAAACATCTCGAGGGCGAGCAGCTTGTCCACCTGGCCAGATTTGATCCGGAAATCCTCCTCTGCCAGAATCCCCAGCAGTTTTTTCAGTGATCCTTCCGAAAAATGACGCGCTTGCTCAGTCGCCTTTTTTACCGCGTAGGGGTGAATTTTCAGCATTCCCGCCAGCTGCTGCTGGGAGTATCCACGCGGCGACCATTGACGAATGTGCAGGAGCAGGCGAAATTGGCGGGCAAACAACGCGAGCAGCTTGATTGGCTCTTCCCCCGTTTTCATGCAGTCGTACATCATCCGCAGCGCTCTGTCGATTCTGCCCATCGCGACGTGCTCGATCAGCGCAAAAACATCCTGCTCCAGCGTGCGGACAGCCAATTTTTCGATGCTTTCGTCGGTGATCACTCCGTTCGTACCGACGTACAGCGCGAGCTTTTCCAATTCCTTGTCCAGCAAGCGCAGCTCGCCACCTACTCGCTCTACCAGCTTGATTGCCTCAGAGCGCTGGATACGTGCCTGGTATGTTTCCGCTCGCCTCTCTACCCAACTGTAGAGATCAGCATCCTTTAATGGTAAAAACGGCAGAACCTTGGCTTTTTGCTGCAAGGTTTTGACCAGCTTTTTGCGCTCGTCCAGCTTATCCGCGTCTGTAATCAGAATCAATGTCGTATAAGGCGGCGGATTTTGCAGGTAGGCAAGCAGAGCATCCGGATTGCTCTCGATTTTCGCAGGCGGTTTGCTTCCCGTCAGAAAATAGGCTTGCCTGGCGATGATGAGTCGGTGCTCCCCCATAAAAGGCAAGGTTTCTGCATCCTGTAAAATATCAGCCAATGGCGTTTCCGCACAATCGTAAACGCTGAAATTCAAATCACTGAACGCCGGATCGATCATTTCGCGCCTGGCCAGAGCCACAAACTCTTCCGCGAGATAGGTTTCCGGTCCAAAAAGGACATAGACAGGCGCAAATTGCTTTTGCCGGATCTCACGAATCACAGCATGTAACGGCACGAACAACGACTCCTTTCTCTTCCGGCAATATTATACCATATTGGCATTCTACCAGATGAAAAAACCGCTGCCTCTAACGGCAGCGGTTTGGTATCGTTGGCACCTCTATGTAAACGTTGGGGGAAGAGCCCCGGGATGTATCCTCCCCAAACGGTAAGCAGGGGGTGCTTGATAATGTACTATACGCAAGATTCCCCTTGCTGGTGCCGGTCCATCTGATGAAAGCCACATTTCACCAGATGTCCTTTCTTTTTCAAGCTAAACTTGTAAGCCCGTACTGACGCGAGGATTTCTTTTTATCCTTTTCCTTATCGTCATCATCGTCGTCATCGTCATCGTCGTCATCACGGTCGTTATCTCGATCGTCGTCCTTATCTTCCCTGATCTCTTTCTGCTTCTCTTTTCCTTTTCCTTCCTCTTTCACGGAGGATTTCTTTCCTTTGTCATCATCGGATTTCTCCTCCAAGCCGAAAGGAAATGCCGGTGGTTTAGGTTCTCTCGGCACCGGCTTCGGCGGGACCATGACAGGAGCCGAGTCAACTGGTTTGGTGACCTGAGCCGGTGGCGGTTCCGGCGCTTTCGTTACCGGTTTGGACGGGGGCTGGGCTTTTTTCTGCTGCTTCGGCGGCTGTTTCGTTTCCTCCTGTACAGGCGGCTCCTCGCCCTGTTCGGGAAGAGGTGTAGGATTAGTGCTTGGTTGAGGAGCAGGCGGCCCGATAAAAGCAGGCGGTTCCACAGCCGGTGGAGCGACAATCGATCCTTGTGTTCCAGGATCTACCTGTTCATTTGCTTCCTTGCCGATGATCATTACACCTATCAGCAGACAAGCAGCCACAGCGGTGCTCCCGATGCGCGCAAACCAGACTGTCTTGTTTTTCCACTTTCTCGTTTCGGAAGGCGAAGCAGGCTTGCTTTTCACTTCCAGAGTTGGCAGGACTCCCGCATTCAGATCGGCTTTGGCAGCAGGTGTGGCCACTGCTGACTCCAGGTTCGGCAAGATCGAATCCACGATGCTGATGGAGGGGACGACTGGGGGCAGCTGCTCTAATTGAAGAGACACGCTTTTCAAACGGTTGTACTTATGCTGCAAGTCGGTATCTTTCTCGAGAAGTGCAAACAATGCTCTTTGCTCGTCAGGAGACAAATCTCCGTCGAGATCCCGCTGCATCCATTCCCATATCTCTGTGTTGGTCATCAACCGATCCCCCCTTTCTGGTAGTCGTACAACAGCTCCTGCAACTGTTGTCTGGCCCGAAATAGATAAGACTTTACCGTATTCAACGGCAATTCAAGCGTTTCCGCAATTTCCTGGTAGGAAAAATCCTCCAGATAGCGGAGTACTACCACCACTCGGTACTGCTTGGGCAGTTTCCCTATGGCTTCTTGGATGTCATGAGACAATCCGGTGAGAAGGATTTCGTCTTCTACGTTGTTTCGATCAGGTATAATCATCTCGTGCTCGTCTATCGAGACCGTCTCTTTTTTCGCGCGAAACTTATCCATACAAACATTGCTGACGATTCGCTGGACCCAGGTAGAAAACTTCGCCTTTTCCTGGTACGTATCCAACTTTCGGTAAATGCGAATCAGTACTTCCTGGGACGCATCCAAAGCGTCCTGTTCATTGCCCAAGATATAATATGCGCTGCGGTAAACGGAGGTCTCAATAGATCGAAGCAGTTGAACAAGCGCCTCATGATCCCCGGTTTGCGCTAACCTGATCAGCTCTGCTTCCGGCATATTCTCTTCTCCCCCCTACAGACGGGTCGCTGCTAAAAAAGGTTGCAACCATATTTATGTATCGGCTAATTGGGTCTTCCATGATATTCCTTTAGATGAAATCGTAAGGGTAACTGCTCCGTGTCGATCCGTACGGAAGAGATGCGTTCCATTCTTTGCAAAACGCTCCAGTACTTCCGGTGAAGGATGGCCATACCTGTTGCGTTGACCGGCGGAAACAATCGCATAGCGCGGTGCAGTCGCTGTCAGAAATGCTTCTGTGCTGGAAGTCTTGCTCCCGTGATGTGCGACTTTCAATACATCGATCACTGGTATGCCATTCTCAAGCAGCATATTCTCTCCATCCGCTTCGATATCCCCTGTAAACAAGACTGTATTGCCGTACGCCGTAAGCTGCAGTACGACAGAAGCGTTGTTGCCGGAGTAACCGGCGCTTCGTCCCGGATGAAGCCACTTCCACTCTACCCCAGGCATGTCTGTCCAACTCATGCCTGGCTCCCCGGACCAAATCGGCACACTCTGCGCCTGAAACCGGGCCAGCAGCTCCAGTTCCTTCGCTTTGGGGGTCGTCCCGTTCGTCAACACTGCTCCGAACGTAATTCTCCCCAGGAGTGCGTCCATTCCTCCAATATGATCCATGTCGCCGTGAGTCAGAACGACTCTGTCCACATGCGTGATTCCCCTCGAACGCAAAAAGGGGAGTACGACATCCTTGCCTACCTCGTAAGGATCTCGTTTTTCACGCCACGGCTCCCGGATTTCCCATGCGTTTTTTCCACCCGCATCCATTAAGTATACCTTCTTATGACCAACTTCGACAATGATAGAATCCCCCTGCCCGACATCCAGGTACGTAATTCGGACTTCATTATGCCCGGAAAACGGTTGCCTCGCTGCGATGACCAAGCCGGCCAAGACGATCAGATAGAGGATCATGTCCCGTCTGCGATGGTATCCGAGATCCCATAATTTGGGCAGCAAAAGTAAAAAGATACCATACCCGATCAGCCACCACCAATCCGGGTGCGGCCAATGCGTGTAAGGAAGCCGCATATTTTCCAAAGCGAACAAGGGGGCATGCACCCATTCCAACAGCTGCGTGGATAACCAGACAGGCACAATCGCCAACGCCGGATGCATGGTGCCGAAAAGAAGCGCGATATACCCCAGCGGCAATACGAGAGACGAAAGGAGAGGCGTCGCCAGGAGATTGACGAGCCAGGACCACGGAGAAAATTGATGAAAATGATAGACCACAAAAGGAAAAGAGACCATCTGCGCCGTCATGGTGACTGCAAGCAGGGTACGCAGCCAAACAGGCGTCTGACCACCTGCATGCAAGCAATACGGGACATATCGGATCAAGCCAAGCGTAACGGCGAAGGACAATTGAAACCCTACATTCCAAAGCTGATAGGGATCGTAGAGGAGCATGACAATCAAAGCGCCTGCCCATACCTCCCGGCCGTCCAGCCGCTTGTTCCACACCTGACAGGCGAGCGCGACTCCTCCCATTAACCCGGAGCGCACAGCCGAAGCACTCGCTCCTACCAGCATTACATAGCCGATGATAAAAAGAACCGTCGTCACCAATGCGTGCTTGCGATTGATGCCGATGCGCTCCAGCATCCACATGAACATGCTGCTGACCAGTGTCACGTGCAAGCCGGAGATCGCCAAAATATGGCTTAATCCCAGCTCCGCGTACATCTCCCCCCACTCTACAGCGACATCCTCTCTGACCCCAAGCAGGAGAGATTTCATATAGCCAGCCGTATTTGGGTCTTTGAACAATTCATCGACCCTGCTTGCTGCTTGCGCTTGCCATGACTGAAAAAAGCTCCAGATTCCGGAGCCTGTAGAGGTCCATGTGATATCCGCGTACTTCGCTTCTGCTGTTACATGCACGCGCTGATAGTAGAGGTATTGCTTGTAATCGAACGCGTGCGGGTTGCGGGCGGACTGGGGCAGTGCAAGTTGAATAGGGGCGACGAAGGTGCTCCCATGCCTCCATTCTTCCACTTGCCGGGCCTCGGCTTCCGTATCCAGCCTCACTCGCAGAGCAACTCTTTCCTTGCCGGGAATGTCAATCCATGTCCCGTCCTTCTCTTTCCATGCCGAAAGTAAGACAAACATCCTGGCTACGTCGCCATCACGTTGAACGGGTGCCTGCAAATCACCTTTCGCCCAGACAATCCTCTCGTCGGCTGCCAGAGTTTGCAGCGAAGAGCGGTGGAAAAATTCGTACCCTGTAAAATAGAGACCTGCTAGAATAGAAACAAGAAGATAGAGGGTCAGCCAGCGTCGGCTGGGCTGGGGTATGTATCGGCAGACAAACAGCCAGATGCCTGGTGCAGCGAGCATCCAGGCCGAATGAAGATACGCTGCCAGCAAATAGCCTGCAACCAGCAAAAAACCCGCACCTAAGATCGTCAAGCTGCTCCCCCCGTCCCGTGTCGAAAACTTCTTTTCAAATCGAAGTTTATCTCGGTTTCCAGGGACAAAAATAGGAAGCAGGAAGCTCTATTACCCATCGATTTTCCGACATTTTCAGGCCATTTGGAGAGATTGCGCTGGCACTCGATCTTGTGATAGAGTTAGCAAGAGCAATCAGTGAGAGGAAGAGTCATTTCATATGTGTGGAATCGTATCGCTCTATAACAAGCGGCAAGCGCCTGTTCAACAAGAAACAATCAGCGCGATGACAGGTGTCATCCTGCACCGTGGTCCAGACGACGATGGTTTTCATCTCGAAGAAAACATCGCCCTGGGCTTTCGTCGTTTAAGCATCATCGACGTGGAAGGCGGTCATCAACCGCTGTTCAACGAAACGCGTGATATGTGGATTATCGGCAACGGAGAAATATATAACTACAAAGAACTGCAGCAATGGTTGAAGGATTCCGGACACATCTTCCAAACCGATTCTGATATTGAAACGATCCTGCACCTGTACGAAGAAGTGGGAACAGATGCGCCGAAGCATCTGCGCGGAATGTTCGGCTTTACTATCTGGGACGGACGCAAAAAACGGCTGTTTGGAGCGCGCGACCACTTCGGGATCAAGCCCCTGTACTATGTTGAAACCGCTGATTCCATCGGGATCGCAAGCGAGATCAAAAGTCTTCTGGAGCTGCCGGGCTTGAAGCGCGAGGTCAATCCTACAGCTTTTTACCACTACCTTACCTTTCAATACGTCCCTGATCCCGAAACGATGTACAAGGGGATCTATCGCATTCCCCCCGCCCATTCGTTCATTGTGGAGCAGGATCAAATCACACTGGAACGCTACTGGGACGTTCACTTTCAGCCTGATGAGGGCAAATCCTTTTCCTATTTCGTCGAGGGCACACGCAGCATTATGCTGGAATCCATCGACAAGCATCGAATCAGTGAAGTGCCCCGGGGAGCCTTTCTTTCCAGCGGCGTGGATTCGAGCAGCATCGTAGCCATGCTGCGCACGTTTGAACCTGTCAAAACCTTTTCTGTCGGCTCGGATATTCCCGGATACAGCGAGTTGGACTTTGCCAAACGGACCGCTTCTTTTCTCGGCACGGAACATCACGAGCTGGTCGTCAATGCCCAGCAGTACATGGATGAACTGCCCAGACTCATCTGGCACCAGGATGAACCCGTCGCTGACCCTTCTGCGATTCTGCTCTATTTCGTGGCCAAGCTGGCGAGCGAGCACGTAACCGTGGTTTTGTCCGGCGAAGGCGCCGACGAATTTTTTGGCGGCTACAACATCTACCGCGAGCCCCAGTCCCTGAAAATGTTTTCCGGAATGCCCGGCTGGATGCGCCACTCGATCGGATCCTTGGCTGAGCATCTGCCCGACCAGGTAAAAGGAAAAAATTTCCTGATCCGCGGTTCAAAAACCGTGGAAGAACGCTTCTTCGGCAATGCCCTGATTTTCAGCGAAGAAATGAAAAGACGCGTGGTCATGGAGGATATTGCCAACTCCAGCTCCTACGTTTCGCCTTATTCCATTACCAAGGAAATTTACAAGCTGGCAAGCGAGTACGATGACGTCACCAAAATGCAGTACCTGGACATTCACACCTGGCTTCGCGGCAACATCCTGATGAAGGCGGACAAGATGACGATGGCCAACTCGCTGGAGCTGCGCGTTCCGTTCATCGATACGAAGGTATTTGAATTCGCCGCGACGATTCCGACCAAGTACAAGATCGCCAACGGCACGACCAAGCATGTCTTGCGCGAGGCCATGAAGGACTTTTTGCCTGCGGAAATCAAATCAAAAAAGAAACTGGGCTTCCCGGTTCCTACCCGCACCTGGCTGAAGAACGAATTCTACCAATGGGCCAAGGAATTGATTTTCGAGTCTAAGGTAGACAATCTGATCAACAAGGCGTATGTTCTGTACATGCTGGACGAACACCGAGAAGGAAATGCGGACTACAGCCGAAAAATCTGGACGATTCTCGTCTTCATGCTGTGGCATCAGATTTTCATCGAGCAGCGCTATACCTTTGACCCATACGTCAGTCCCAATGTTGACCTGAGACGGAAGAAAAACAGTTTGCAGCACATCGGGTAATCCCGTTTGTCCCGGATCATATTTGCAGCCCCCCTCTTTCTTTTCGTAGCATCTGTGGTAGAGATACCATGCAGAGGCACGTCAAGGAGGAGGGGTTTTTGTTGTTGTGGGAATGGTGGCAGCGCTATCGACGGCTGCTGATGATTGCGGGATCATTGCTCTTTTTGGCTGGCAGTGTCTGGCTCTATACATGGGATACGCAGGAGGCAAACGGGGATTGGCCGCTTTCTCCTGTGATCGTTCACGGCAAAGAGACGCAAACACAGGAGGTTGTGCAGCCAAATGAAGATCCTTCGGAAGAGCAAAGTGAAAAGAAAAAGGATGAGATCACAGCTCCAGTAGAGAAATCAGTCGCACCATCTCCCATCTTTGTCGATGTGAAGGGGCAGGTGCAGCAGCCCGGCTTGTACAAACTGGAAGCAGGAATGCGGGTAGCCGATGCCATCTCTTTGGCTGGAGGAACTCTGTCAGATGCAGACCTGGACCAGATTAATCTCGCACAGCCCGTGACGGATGGCGCTGCTGTCGTCATTCCAAAAAAGTCCGCCCGATCAGACGGACTATCGGCAGTTCGTCCCCTCCCTGGCATGCTGCCGCCGCTCTCCGCGGACGCGACAGGAGTCACAGGCACTGGCAGTACCTCTGCCCAGGCAGACAGCCGCGTAAACCTCAACACCGCCACAGCAGAAGAACTGATGACCCTGCCTGGGATCGGACAGGCAAAAGCTCAAGCCATTCTTGCCTATCGGACAGAGAAACGCCCCTTCCGCACTCCGGAGGAACTCAAAAACATCTCGGGTATCGGCGAAAAAATGTACGAGCGTCTCAAGGACCGGATCCGCGTGCAATGAATGCCAACGAATCGGCATGAACCTCTCTTTCCTTACATATGATGGGAATGAATTGTGGAGGGAGGTATGGATTTGAACAGGATTGGTGTTGTAGGAACGGGCAGTATGGGCAGCATCCTGCTGGAAGCATGGTTGAAAGCCAACGCCCTCTCCCCCTGCCAGATCATCATCAGCAACCGCACCCCTGCAAAAGCCGAGCAATTGGCAGAGAAATACCCTGGCTTGGCCGTCGCACGAGACAATGCTGAGATCGCACGTTCTGCTTCAATACTGGTGCTCTGCGTCAAACCGTTGGAATACAGCCTGATGCTGCAACAGCTCTCATCTGCCCTGACTGAAGACCACCTGCTGATTACCATAACCAGCCCGATCAGATTGGAGCAATTGGAGGCTCAAGTCCCCTGCCCTGTCGCGAGGGTAGTTCCCAGCATCACCAATGCTGCCAGAAGCGGTGTCAGTCTCTGCGAATTTGGCTCACGGATTACCGAAGAGCATCGAGTGCGAATTTTTTCCCTGTTCTCAGCAATCAGCCATCCCATCGAGGTAACCGAGGGCTTTTTGCGTGTCAGCTCTGACCTGACTAGCTGCGGGCCGGCATTCGTCAGTTATATCTTGCAGCAAATGATTGAAGACGCCGTAAAGGAAACCGGAATTTCTCATGATGCCGCTACCTATCTGGTGTCTCAAATGCTGATCGGCATGGGCGAGCTGCTGCAGCAGGAGATGTTCACCTTACCTTCTTTGCAGCAGCGGGTCTGTGTCCCGGGGGGGATCACCGGAGAAGGGCTGTCTGTCTTGCAGGGTGCTATTCCGGGAGTGTTTGCCGAAGTGTTTCGACGTACCCATGCCAAATTTGCCGAAGACCTCGAACTCGTTCACAGCCAGTGGAGCAGCAAGGTGCCGGATTGAATCGAGTGGTTGCAGACATAGCCCTTTCTCCTCAGGATGGAAAAAGGAGTGGCACCTTTGCACAAGGCACCACTCCTTTTTCATATGCTCTTCTTTTCAAATCGCCGTTTAGCGAACGACGATGTTTACCAGTTTTCCGGGTACGGCAATCACCTTGACGATGGTTTTGCCTGCGAGGAGTTCCTTGATCGTCTCATTCTCCATCGCCAGCGTTTCCATCTGCTCCTTCGTTGCGTCGGACGCGATGAGCAGCTTCTCTTTGTTTTTGCCGTTTACCTGCAGGACGATCTCAACTTCGTCCTCTACCAGCTTCGACTCGTCGTAGGTCGGCCATGCTTCGTAAGTAATCGTGTCTTTGTGACCCAGCTTCTCCCACAGCTCTTCGCCGAGATGAGGGGTGATGGGGGAGAGCATTTTGACGAAGTCCTCCATGTATTTCTTCGGCAAAACATCCGCCTTGTAGGCTTCATTGATAAAGACCATCAATTGGGAGATGCCGGTATTGAAGCGAAGTCCTTCGTAATCCTCCGTTACTTTTTTCACGGTCTGGTGGTAGACGCGATCCATCGCATTCGGCTTGTCAGTATCTACGATCTTCGGATTCAATTCCCCGTTGTCGTTGACGTACAGACGGTAGACGCGATCCAGGAAGCGGCGGGCACCGTCCAAGCCTTTGGTGGACCAGGCGATCGAGGCATCCAAAGGTCCCATGAACATTTCGTACAAGCGCAGCGTATCTGCACCATGGCTTTGGACAATATCGTCCGGATTGACGACATTCCCTTTGGACTTGCTCATTTTTTCGTTGTTCTCACCCAGGATCATTCCCTGGTTGAACAGCTTTTGGAACGGCTCCTTTGTCGGTACGACGCCGATGTCGTAAAGGAATTTATGCCAGAAGCGAGCATAGAGCAGGTGCAGAACAGCGTGTTCGGCACCGCCGATGTAGATGTCGATCGGCAGCCATTCTTTCAGCTTCTCTGGATCAGCCATTGCCTTGTCGTTGTGCGGGTCGATAAAACGCAGGAAGTACCAGCAGCTGCCCGCCCATTGCGGCATGGTGTTGGTCTCGCGACGAGCTTTTTGTCCAGTTTCCTTGTCGATGATATTGATCCAGTCGGTGATGTTCGCAAGCGGCGATTCACCAGTACCGGACGGCTTGATCTCTTTGGTTTTCGGCAAGACGACCGGCAGCTCTTCTTCTGGTACGACTTTCATCGTGCCGTCTTCCAGATGGATGATCGGAATCGGCTCTCCCCAGTAGCGCTGACGGCTGAACAGCCAGTCGCGCAAGCGGTACGTAACTTTGCGGCTTCCTTTTTTGTTTTCCTCCAGCCACTCGATCATCTTGTTGATCGCCTGTTCCTTGTTCAGGCCATCGAGGAACCCGGAGTTGATATGTTCTCCATCGCCTGCGTACGCCTCCTTGGAGATGTCGCCGCCGGCAATGACTTGTTTGATCGGCAAGTCAAAGGTTTTGGCAAATTCGTAGTCGCGCTCGTCATGAGCCGGAACCGCCATAATCGAACCCGTACCGTAGCTGATCAGCACGTAATCGGCAATCCAGATCGGAAGACGTTCGCCATTGACCGGATTGATCGCGTAGGCTCCGGTAAAGACGCCCGTTTTTTCTTTCGCCAGATCGGTACGCTCCAGATCGCTCTTGTGCTTCGCTTGGTCCAGATACGCTTCGACGGCTGCTTTTTGCTCGCTGGTCGTTATCTTTTCGACCAGCTTGTGCTCAGGCGCCAAGACCGCGTAGGTCGCTCCAAAGAGAGTGTCAGGACGCGTGGTGAAGACGGTGAAGGATTCATCGTGGCCTTCGATGCCAAATGTCACCTCTGCGCCTTCAGAACGGCCGATCCAGTTGCGCTGCATCTCTTTGATGCTCTCCGGCCAATCCAATTCCTCCAGGTCGGCCAAAAGGCGCTCTGCGTAGGCGGTAATTCTCAGCACCCATTGCTTCATCGGACGACGCTCTACAGGGTGGCCTCCGCGCTCGCTTTTGCCGTCAATGACTTCTTCGTTGGCCAGCACGGTTCCAAGCGCCGGGCACCAGTTAACCGCCACTTCGTCGATGTAGGCGAGTCCATGCTCGTACAGCTTGGTGAAGATCCATTGCGTCCATTTGTAGTAGTGCGGGTCTGTCGTATTGATCTCCCTGTCCCAGTCGTAGGAGAAGCCCAAAGCCTTGATCTGGCGGCGGAAATTGTTGATGTTGTGCTCGGTAAATTCCGCAGGGTCATTCCCTGTGTCAAGCGCGTATTGCTCCGCAGGCAGCCCGAAAGCATCCCAGCCCATCGGGTGCAGGACATTGTAGCCTTGCATTCGCTTCATACGAGACAAAATATCGGTAGCCGTATATCCTTCCGGGTGACCGACGTGCAGGCCGGCTCCCGACGGGTACGGAAACATATCCAGAGCGTAGAACTTTTTCTTGTCCTTGTCTTCGGAGGTTTTGAAGGTTTTGTTCTGTTCCCAGTATTGCTGCCATTTCTTTTCAACTTTTTGATGGCTAAAAACCATGGTAAAGCACTCCCATCTCGGAAAAATTAGAAAAACTAGGCTTATCGCCCAAATCCAATGGCGAAGGCCTTAGTTTTTCTTATACTTTCATCCTTTATCGCGTTTGCGAAATTACCTTTTTGAAAGTATAAAAAACCTCACGCCCCTATCGCTTACGAAAAGGGACGAGAGGTTGTGCATACTCCCGCGGTACCACCCAGTTTGGTGAAAACTGCTCACCCGCTTGTTGGATCCGTATCGTGGACAAGTCGCCCGCCCTTACACAGCACGGCATGCGCCTTCAGGGAGAGTGCTGGGAGGTGAGTTCAGATCAGCCTGGGTTGACTTCCACCTGCCGTCAACTCTCTAGTTGTCGCAGACGAGATCCTACTATTCCTCTTTAACGCGTCGATTTTTGTAGTTATAACCAGATTATAGTCAATACAAACCAGCCATGTCAATCTTTCGGCCTGCGTGCTGCAAAAAATAGACGCTCACTTTCCGCATGCGGCGGCAAATCCAGAAAGTCTGCAGTCAGCTTGATGTCTGTAAAGCCTGCATCCGTAAGCCAGCGCATCAACTGGATGGGCTGGTAGGCGCGCTGCCAATGCTCCTCCTCTACCCGCTCGTACAAACCGGAGGGCTGGCGAATGAAAAAGGTAAGCTGATGCTCGACCTCTGTGCGCAATGGATCACAGAAGCATTGCCAAATGTACGATACCTCGTCCTCCACATAAGTGAAGGTAGCGTCGCCAAAGCCGTGCAGGATCTTGTACGGACTATGGACGTCGAACAAGAAGAGACCTCCTGGGGTCAACTGTGAAAATACACGGCGGAAGGTCTCCTGAACGTCCTCCTCTTCCGTCAGATAGCTGAGAGAGTCGCACAAGGAGATGACCGCGTCCGCAGGCATCAGGGATAGCTCGCGCATGTCCTGTTCCACCCAGGAGACATCCACCTGTTCACGCCGCATCTTGTCGTAGGCGATGGCGAGCATTTCCGCAGAGAGATCGACTCCGGTCACACGGTATCCGCGCTTGGCCAGCAAGATCGCGACCGTGCCCGTTCCACAGCCCAGATCAATCACATGGCTAGGCCTGCCTTGCTTTCCCCACGCCTGCTCTACCCAATCCAGCCATTTTCCATACGGTGTCTCTGCCATCAATTGGTCGTAGACGGCAGCCATATGCGTATATGCCATCTTCGTTACCCTTCTTCTGAGAAAGTAACGACCTCGGCGTCCTTCCAAAGACGTTCCAGATTGTAAAATTCGCGATCTTCCCGATGGAATACGTGGATGACAACATCTTCAAGGTCTACCAGCACCCAGCGCCCCTCTTCTTCTCCTTCGATTCCGCGGACCGAGTAGCCGTGCTTATGCGCCTGATCCCGGATTTCCCGGACGATGGCCTGCACCTGGCGCTCATTGTTTCCGTGGCAAATCATGAAGTAGTCTGCGATGACAGACAGATTTTTAATATCGAGCACCGTCAGCTTTTCCGCCTTCTTGTCCTCTGCTGCCTTGATTACCAAACGAGCCAAATCTTCAACAGTCCTAACCATTAAACCCTCCTTCTCTCCCTTTTCGGGAAACCAAGTCGTTATAAGCCAAAAGCGTCAACGGATAGACCGTCTTGTGCTTTTCTATCAAGAACTGGATGGTTCCTCCCAAAGCAGTGGCCAGGGCGGTATCCAGATCCTTTTCAGCCAGAGCGCGGATCATGCCCACGCCTGGAAAATCTCTGTTCGGTTCTATATAGTCTGCCACACATACGACTTTTTCTAACAGGGTCATGCCCACTCTACCGGTCGTATGATAGCGCACAGCCTGAATGATCTCTGGATCCGTCACGCCCAGCTCGCTTTGAATGACGATCGCCCCGGCAAATGAATGCCAGAGCTCTTTCTCGCCTTGGAGCAATTCGGGCGGCATATCATGGCGAACCAGGATCTCAAACATCTTGTCTACCGGCCAGCATTTGCAGTAATCATGCAAATATCCCGCGAGCTCCGCTTTGTCCGGATCGGCGCCGAACCGAATAGCCAACACGCGTGCCGATTCCGCCACACCCAATGTGTGCTGATACCTTTTGTCATGCATCTGTGCCCGCACGCGGGCGAGCAATGCTTCCCGATCCAGTGGCTCCATCATACACGGCTCTCCTTTATTCCTAAGGCAGCTTGATCGTCTTGTTTTCGCGAGATTCTTTGTACAAAACGACTGTATGACCGATCAGTTGAACCAGCTCAGCGCCAGCCCCAGCAGCCAAATCTTCCGCTACTTGGTGCTTGTCGTCCAGGTTGTTTTGCAGGATCGAGACCTTGATCAGCTCACGCACTTCCAATGCCTCTTTGATTTGGGTAATCATATTTTCATTCACTCCGCCTTTTCCCACTTGGAAAATAGGGCTGAGATGATGGGCTTCTGCGCGCAAAAAGCGCTTTTGCTTGCCGGTTAACATCGGCATGCCTCCTCTTATTTTTTCAGTTGTTCGAGCACTACTGCCCGCATCTTGTCGCTGGGTGCAGCCTGCCCCGTCCACAGCTCGAAGGCAAGTGCGCCCTGATTGACGAACATGCCTACTCCCGAATGGACAGTAGCGCCAATACTGCGTGCCTCCCGCAACAAACGGGTTTCCAATGGGTTGTAGATCAAGTCGCTGACGACCAGCTCCCCGTGCAGCCATTCTGCTTGTACCGGCATATCCTGGACATTGGGGAACATGCCGATGGAAGTCGTATTGATCAAGAGCGTCGAATCTGCGATTGCCTCTTGGCCGGCGTCCTGTTCTACGACCTTGGTCGGAACGATGGTGCCGACGTGTTCCGCCAGAAACAGGGCTTTTTCCCGCGAACGGTTGATGATCCGAATTTCTTTTACCCCATGTTCTGCCAAAGTAAATGCCACCGCTCTGGCAGCTCCACCGGCACCGAGAATAGTGACCACTTGCTTTGCCAGCTCGATATTTGTATCTTCCACCAGCGAACGGACATAGCCCAAGCCATCAGTATTATAGCCGATCAGGCGGCCGTCAGCATTGACGATCGTGTTGACCGCGCCGATCTTTTTCGCCAAGGGATCTACTTCGTCCAGCATGGGCATCACTGCCACCTTGTGCGGGATCGTTACATTGACCCCCTTGATCCCCAGTGCCCGAATGCCTTCGACAGCATCTTCGAGATCCTCCGGATGTACGTCAAAAGCAGCGTATGCAAAGGACAGGCCCGCTTCCGCGAACGCCGCATTATGCATCAGCGGCGATTGAGAATGGGAAACGGGATGACCGAAAAGCCCAACCAATTTTGTCTTGCTTGTCATCATGACGCTCTCCAACCCCCTAACTCTTCTCTCTAGCATATGGCAGGATTGCGGGCGAAGCAATCTTTCAAGCCTAGATCAAGCCCTTTCGCATCCCGACACTTACCCCTTTGGGCGCATGGACGACGACGTTGGCTTCGTGCTTGCCCTGCAAAGTGACCCAGCCCAATCCGGAAATGACGATGTCCGTGGACATGCCTGTGGGTTTGATCTTGAATGAATGCTTCACAAAAGGCGGCAAAGCCTGAACAGCCTCCTCGCCCGTCGGCGGAACGAGCATGGTTCCGTGATGCTTTTCCATGACTTCATCCGCTTTTTCGAGTTTGGTCCGATGGATGTACAGATCATTGTCTGCATACACGACCAGCGGCTGCTTTGGCCCACGGACAAAATCCACCCGAGCCAGCCCCCCGATGAACAGCGTCTGTTCCGGGTCGAGCTGGTACACCTTGGCGTTGATTCGGCTCGTCGGCGTAATCTTGCGCAAATCCGTTGGCGAGATCATGTGTCCAATCTGCTCGCGATTGATGATGCCGGGTGTGTCGAAGATGGATCGGCCATCCTCAAGCGGAATCTCGATCTTGTCCAAAGTCGTTCCCGGAAACGGTGAAGTCGTGATCTCCAGCTCTGTGGAGCCGAAATCGTGCAAAATCCGGTTGATCATGGTGGATTTGCCCACGTTCGTGACGCCGACAATGTATACGTCGCGCCCTTTGCGAAGCTCTCCGATGCGAGCCAGCAGCTCGTCGATATGTAATCCTTTTTGCGCGCTGATCAACACCACATCCTGTGGTCGCAAGCCGCGTTCCTTGGCTTCATGCTGCATCCAGTTGCGGACGCGGTTGAGATTGATATTGCGCGGCAACAGATCTACCTTGTTGCCGACGAGCAGGATCGGGTTGTTTCCGACGAAGCGCGGCAAGCCCTTGAGCCAGGAGCCCTGGAAATCAAAAATATCCACGACCATGACAACCAGCGCTTGCGTCGAACCGATTCCGTCCAGAATACGGAGAAAATCGTCATCTCCCATGCTGACCGGTGCTACTTCGTTGTAATGCTTGATCCGAAAACAGCGTTGGCAGATCACCACTTTTCGTTCAAGCGCCGAGGCAGGCGCATATCCGGGCTTCTTTTTATCCTCTGTCTGAATCGCGACTCCGCATCCGGCACAGGCGCCCAGATTTTGATCCATCATGCTTTGCTCTTCCACGAAACCAATCCTTTCCGCTCCATCCAATATAGGGCGACACGCTCCATCTGACGGTTGAAGCGCGTCCAAAATCCGTCTGTCTGTGCGACGGGAACGACTAAAATCGTATAAAACCCAAGCCGATTGCCCCCCAGCACATCCGTAAACAATTGGTCGCCGATTACGACGGTTTCCTCAATAGTCACATTCATTTGCCGGACCGCCTGCAAAAAAGCTTTGTTGGTCGGCTTTCGCGCCGCACTGATAAAGGCGATTTGCAAAGGCGAACAAAAGCTTCCCACTCGCTCCTCGTTGTTGTTGGAGACAACTGTGACCTGAATGTCGGCCTCCCGCAAGCGCTTGAGCCACTCCACAACCTCCGGAGTCGCCTGCGGCCTGTCCCACTCCACCAACGTATTGTCGAGGTCGGTAATGACCGCGCGAATCTTTCGTTGCTTCAATTCTTCTATATCAATGTGGTGGATCGAATCCACGTACTGGTTTGGCATCAGCTTTTGTAAAAACACGGAGCACCTCCAAATGGCAACAAGCCTCATAACCGTGATTTCGGCACCTACTATATCATACTCCACCATCCTGTTGCAAAAGAAAAACAAAACGCGCCCAGTACCGGCGGCATGGGCGCGAAGGCGTCAACTCTCCTTGTTCTCCCGGCTTTCCATCAGCCTTTTGACACGCTCGGTAGGCGTCCAGCAAGAAAAACGGTAATCTGGGCGCGTCTCGTAGGTAAGACGCGAGCAGCGATACCCGACTTTCCCTTGCACCCGTTCGACGCGAAAATGCACACAGGTAGCGCAACAGTGATGCGGATTGTTTGGCTCCACGTCTCATTCCCCTCATTCTCTGCGATTCCAGGTAAACAGCGAAAGCTGCTCATAGCGAACCTCTTGCGGGTCGGCGAAATTGGAGAAGCCCACCCCGACCAAACGAACGCCAGCACGGTAGGAAAAGGCATCGAGCAAATCGTCCAGCAGCTCTCGCCAATTTGCGTCCGTCGTCGCTTTGCGCTGCTTGGTGCGCAACGTAAAATCGGCGTATTTGATCTTCAGGATGATCGTTTGGGGAGAAACTCCCTCCTGCCGAACGTCTTCCTGAACCTCTTGCAGTAGCGAGTATGCAATCGCTGCAACTGCATCCCGCTCAAACAAGTCGAAGCCCAAGGTCGTTTCACGACTAAGCGATTTTGGTGCACGCTCCAGGACGAGCTCGCGTTGATCGTGTCCCCGGGAACGCTCGTAAAGCACCCGGCCCATTTTTCCAAAAAGCTGGACCGCATCATCCAATGACAGCTGCCAAAAGTCCGCGACGGTCTTGATTCCTTTTTTGGCGAGAACTTCCTGGGATTTCTTGCCTACTCCATGCAAGGCGCCGATTGGCAGCGGCCCCAGAATCTCCAGGGCGTTTTCCGGCCGGATGATGACGAAGGCATCCGGTTTTTTCAGGTCGCTGGCAATCTTGGCGAGAGACATGTTGTACGAAAGACCGATGCTGCAGGTCAAGCCCGTCTCTCGCCGGATGCGCGTCTTGATCTCGCGGGCGATCGGGACAGCATCCGAATAGTCGGAAACATCGAGATACGCCTCATCCAGTCCGACGGTTTGATATTGCTGCGTATATTCAGCTAAGATTTCACGAATTTCAGCGGACTTTTCTACATAGCGTCCATAGCGGACGGGCAAAAAGACAGCGTGCGGACATTTCTTGCGAGCCAGAGCAATGGGCATAGCCGAGCGGACCCCGTATCGGCGTGCTTCGTAGCTGCAGGTGGAGACCACTCCACGATTGCCCGTACCGCCTACGATGACCGGTTTTCCTCGCAGCTGCGGCTGATCAAGCTGCTCTACACTGGCGAAAAAAGCATCCACGTCCATGTGCAGGATTTTTTTCATAACGGCAGATTCCACCAAACATACATTCTCATTTCTATTATTATCGCCGTTTTTCCTGGACTATGCAAGGGCGTGGATCCCCTGTCAAGAACTACAGCTGCTGGCGGATTGCACGGATTAACTCGGATACAGGCGGATTTCCCTTATTGGCATAGATGATGGTCCCGTCCTTGCCGATGATGTAGACGATGCGCTGCTGGAAAAAGAGTCCTAATATCTTGCCCACGCCATACGCCGTCCGAATCTGCTCATCGGCATCGACAATCAGCGGAAACCGATAGCCGAATTTTTCTGAGAACGCCTGATGCTTCCCCAAATCGGCAGGATTGACACCAAAGACGACCGTATCCAGCTTCTCCAGCTCGCTGTACTGGTCCTGAATGGCACAAAGCTGTTTGGTGCAGACAGGCGTATCGTCGCCCGGGTAAAAAATCAGCACCACATTCTTATTTCCCAGATAGTCTTGCAAATGAATCGTTCCCTGCGTGCTTTCCGCGGCAAACGCGGGAGCAGGGGACCCTATTGTCAGCATCCTGTTCACCTCATCCTTAGTATACAGCCGGCAGAGAAAATGAAAAACTGCCCACCTTCACCTGTGGACAGCCTCGTGTGCATCGTTCTACGATTGCTTTTGTGCCATGGTCTGACTGACACGCGCAACAAACGCTTCCGCGATTTTTAACATCTGGGCGTCATGCCCCCACATGCGCTCGGGATGCCATTGCAGTCCGACATGCAGTCCGTCCAGGCTCTCAATCGCCTCGATCACGCCATCCGCCGCCATTCCAGTCACTCGAAACCCCGGCGCGACGTCTTTTACAGCCTGGTGGTGCGAGGTGTTGACCAGCACTTCGTGGGTACCCAATGCATCAGCGACGAATCCAGGCTGAAGCTGTACCTTGTGCGCGCCGTACTGGCGAGATCCTTTTTGCGCATGTTGAAAGGCTCCCGGCACCTGGCTCGGAATATCCTGGATCAATGTACCGCCGCAGGCCACGTTCATGATCTGCATCCCCCGGCAGATGCCGAGCATCGGTTTTTTCTGCTCCAGCGCCAGCTTGATGATGGCCAACTCAGCCAGATCACGCTCGTATTCCACATCTCCCAAGCGCTGCAGGGGCTCTTCTCCATAGAGATGCGGGGCAGGGTCTTCGCCGCCTGTAAGAATCAATCCATCCAACGATTCCAGCATCTTTTCAAATGGCGGATCCTGAATCCCCAACAGCGGCATGATCAGCGGAATCCCGCCTGCTCTGGCAATCCCGTCTACATAGCCGGAACCAACGTAAAAATACTGGTCCAGATTGTTATTTGGAAAAAACATTTTTGCAGAAACCACACCGATTACGGGACGCACGCGGGTCACTTCCTTCTTCTGAGTAATGGATGGACGCGGAAAATAATTCTTGCTGTTCCAAGCTTGACTACATACTATTATAGTAAGAAAATTTTGTCTATATAAAAAGGAGTTGTTTCTATGTTATCCAGCCTCTCCCCTTCCATCGCCAAAGTACTGGAGGAAGCAGGCGGCCAATGGGGGGTCTATGTTGAAGATTTGCAGACAGGAGAACAACTTGCTTTTAACCAGGATGAACGCTTCTACGCGGCAAGCGTGATCAAGGTTCCGATCATGACTGCCGTTTTTTCCGAAGTATACGCGGGCAAATTCGCCCTGGATACAAAAATCGCGCTGCGCAGCGAGGACCAGGTCGGGGGCGCCGGCATCCTGCAGCATATGACACCCGGCTCGGAATGGACCGTGCAGGACCTCGTCACCCTGATGATTATCCAAAGCGACAATACAGCAACAAACATTTTGATTGACTTGGTCGGACGAGACGCGATTCGCGCAGCCATGCAGGCGACAGAGATGACCAACAGCCGATTTTACAACAAGCTGATGATCGTGCCTGCCCAGGTAGAGGGCTACAACGAGGTGACCGCAGCGGATCTCGGCAATCATCTGCGCTATCTGGCGACCGGAAAAGTGATCTCCTACGACAGTTGCGAGAGAATGATCGCGATCCTGAAGCAACAGCAGCATCGCGACCGCATCCCGCATCATTTTCCCTATCCGGGGGGAGACGTAATCGGCAGCCTGCCAAGCTGGGAGTTTGCCAATAAGACAGGCTCCGTGACCAAGATCACGCACGATATGGGGATTCTCTACATCGGCTCCAGGGCTGTCACGATTTGTGTTCTGAACAAGGGCTTGGAGCAAAGGCCGGCAGTGCAAGCCATCGCCAAAATCGGCAAGCTGGTATTTGACCTGTACGACGACAACGAAAAATAAAGAAAAGGGATGTACCCGCACGGAAGGCGGATACATCCCTTTTGCATGTCTTAATCTTTTTCCAAGATGAGCTTGGATACGTTGAATGCACTGGAGAAGGAAAGCTCAGACAATTGTCCCTGTCCTTCGCACCAGTCTCCGGCAAAGAAGAGGTTGCGGTAATCCGGCAGCGAAATTGGCATCGGCTTCTGGTTCATCGTCCACTTGATTTCCTGGACGATCGCACGCGTGGACACGCGAGGAACAACCAATTGCTCCTTCCAGCCCGGGAAATGCTTGTCGTACAGATTTTCGATCTCCTGCTTGCGCTGTTCGATGACCTCTTTGTTACCGACCTCGGACTGGCGCAAATACGCAGTAGCCTGAAGCAATTGGCCGCCTTCCGGTACGCAGGTATGGTCATAATACGAGATGTCTGTGATAAAGATATTGTTTTGCTTGTCGTAAATGTAGGAGTACGGAACGTCAATGCGCTCTTTCAGTCCGACGTCATAGACGACAACGACAGTTGGTTCATACTCGGCATATTGCGCGATGGCATGCTCAAGACGCGTTTCCTGGAAAACCTTGACCATTTCCTTCGGCGGGATGCAGCATACAAATTCATCGCCAGTAATTTCTTCCTCCGGCGTCATGACCGCGACTACCCGATCGTCTTCAACGCGGACACCCTCTACCTTGGTCTTGGTCAAAATCGTACCGTTATTGGCTTCAATGACACGGACGAATTCCGTAATCAATGCCTGCCAACCCCCGCCGATATAAGCAACAGGCTTGTTTGTGGTAAACAAACGGCTGTAGTAGCTGAAGAATACATCAGATGGAATCTTCTCCGGCTCACGGGTAAAGAAGTTGGAGGATGCCAGCGTCAGCATCATTTCCTGCACTTCTTCATTAATGTGCTTCTTCTCCATCCACTTCTGAATGGAAAGATGCGGATGGCCCGTTTCCATTTTCAGCATCGTTTTTAAAATTTCAAACGTAAACAATACTTTGTCGAAGGCCTTCAACAGCTTCGTCTGGAAGAGTCCTTGCACGTTGGCAGGAACGGCTGTCAGCATATCTCCCGTATCGTACTTGGCTTTGTTCGGATTGAAGTCTTGCCAGTCAATGTGCAGATCAAGTTCCTTTTCAAACGTCCGCAGTACGGAACTGTCACGAGCGTAGATCGCATGCGCTCCGAAGTTGAAGTTAAATCCCTTGATTTTCAAAGTGACGGCGCGTCCACCTAATTGTCCGCGTTCCAGTACAGCAACTTTTTTCCCTTTCGACGACAGATAGGCGGCTGTAGAAAGACCTGCGAGTCCTCCGCCTACAACTACAACGTCATAGTGATTGGTTGTCATACACAATCTCCCCTACGCGCTAGCGATGTTGATCTATGATATATGGTTTGAAACCCAATCCTTAGAATAAGGGATCAGCAGAGCAGAGTCAACTATAATTGAACTTACGTCTATTATTATACTCTGATGTTCCATTTTTTCCCTAATTTACTGCGATCTTTCCTTTATGGAAAAACAGAACTTCCCATTAGTATTCCCTTCCAAAGGGAGGCAATCCATCAGCACATATGAAAAAACGGGAGTTGATTCACCCCCGTTTTATCCTTGCTCGTTGCGCCGGGTCATTTGTTGCCAGACGGTACCGCTGGCAGCCTCCCCGCTCTCGATCCGCTCGACTGCCATTTTCACCTGCAAGCTAACTTCAAATTCCGGATCATTCTGGGCTTCCCGCAATGCATGGAGCGCTGACTCATCTCCGACCTCGAAAAGGAAGCGGGCTGCGCGCCAGCGAACCAATTTGTTGCGATCTTTCAGCGCCTTGCACATCGCATCTATCGCGCGGGGATCGCCCAGATCCGACAGGGTATCCCCTGCCGTTCTACGCACGGAGACAGAATCGTCTTCCAGCGCCTGGTACAGCAGCGGAAAAACCGCGTCGGTCCCGATCATTCCCAGATACACCACCGCTTGTCTGCGAATGGACGATTTTGGGTCCTTGAGGGCTTTTTCCAGAACAGGCAAGTCTTCTTCACCGGGCTCCATACGATCCAGCGCCTCATACCGCTTCTGCCAGTCCGGATCATCCAGCATTTCCAACGTCACGATCTTCTTCTCGCGAACGATGGGCGCTGGCGCCTCTCCTGTTCCCTGCTGCATGGCTCTTTCGACTAACTCCTCGACGCGCTCCACGGGGTAAGCTGCATCGATCTCCTGCGCCACTTCTTCCCCGATCTCGCGCAAGTCGCCGTAGCGGACGCCGTGCTCGACCCATTTTCGTTCCATCAGCAGATTGGGTGAAGCAGAACCGGCACGGACGGCTGCTTGGCCAAAGCGTTCCGGCAGGGCAGCACGGATTTGCTCGTTGCCCATTGTGACTTTTACCTGCATCGGCACATCCCGGAACATCTGAATGTACACTTGCGCCTCACCGAATGCAGCACCAGCGGATTCCCCCTGGAATTCGGGAACTGCCGTCTCGCTGCCCGCATGCAAAATCTCTCTTGCCTGCGTCAGGATTTTTTGCCAATCGGCATTGGATTTACGCTCCAGCGCAAGGAAATCAGCCGTATGAAAAAGGGAAACAACGCCATCGATGGCTAAAAGCTTCGCCATGAGATCCGGTACGTTTTCCGCCTTCTCTTTGGTATAGACACGTTGTACGCCATCCGGCAAACGCTCGTCAACATTCAACTTCATTACATTGGGACTGGGTGTTGGTTCTATCGAAAGCAATTTCATGCCTTGTCACTCCTTTTCTCCGCACACTTTCCAGCTTCCCCTATATCCTAGCATGGAATTCCCTATCGGTTCCAACCTGCAACTCTTTGGAAAGTGTAAAAAATCATTTTTCAAAGAGTCAGCTTGTAGTAATCATTGGCAGATTTGACAACAAATCCGCAAGACTCATACAGACCGAGTGCATTGCTGTTTTCGCAGGCTACCTCCAGGCTGACTTTCTGCATTCCTTCTTCCAGCAAAATGTCTATCGCCTGAGCTAGAGCCTGTCGTCCGTAGCCTTTTCCCTGATGCTCGGGATGAACGCAAAAGCCATAGATAAATCCTTCCTTGTCCATTCCCATCGTGCTGATTTTCCCGATCGGTTGATGATCTGCGAGGATCAGATACGTTGTGGACCTGTCATTTTGGTTTATGCGCTGGTGCATCTCCCGCACTTTTTCCTCTTCCATTTGAAAACCATGGACATCCAGCCAAATCAAGGTTTCGAGGTCGGATGGTCCTGCTGCCCGCAACTGGATGCTAGGCGGCGGCAGAACCGCTTTTTTATCCGGTGCCAAATCCATCCAGTATTCAGAGAAGGAGTACACGGCGCCGAGTTGTTCTGCGAAGGACTTCCCAGAACCCGATTCTCGCTGAACGATGAAACAGTGTTGCGGAATCTTTCGCTCTCGGCACACGCGGGCTGCCTCATTTTGCAGCGCACGAAAGATCCCTTTTCTGCGATAATCCGGATGAACCATCCCGCTTACTTCCGCTTCCTCTCCATGAAACACATACAGCCCGAGAAATCCAACCAACCGGTCATCCTGGTAGCAGAGAAAGTCCTCTGTCTCGGTTCCGCGACGGGACCGCAGCATGTCCGGGTTCACCTTAAGATCAATTCCGTCATGTTCGTTGCACACCTGGACGAGTTGCAGAACCGCTTCAAGCTCCTCTTCACTCATTCGGGTCCTGGCTACGATTTCATATCCCATACATACCTCTCCCATCAAAAATAATGTCGTCTGATCTCCTGTACCACGTCTTCCAGATTGTTCGCTACTTGCGGAATTGAGTACCCCACGAACAAGGGAGAGGTGACAAAACGAGGAACTACCTTTGTGACGATCTTTCCCTCCCATTGATAGAAGAAGAAATTGTAGCTTTGGAAGCGCGGATTGACGTGATGTAAGATCCAGTGCGCCAGGATTTGCAGGTACTCTGCCATTCTGCCCAGGCGATCACGATCTGACAGCACCACATTGTATTCAAAAAAGCCGGCTCTGGGCAGTGTCGACAGCGTTACCTCAACCCCATCTTCCCGATCAATGACAATTCCCTCAAAATCCGATTGCTTCACCTGTTGCAAATAGTCATATTGGTTAAGACCAACAATCTGCATATGCGGATGGCGAATACTTCCTCCTGAATAAGGACCATGGTTTTTGAAAAAAAGCACGGATTGAAATTCCTTGCTCCTCTCCATCTCCATCCATTTTTCAACTCCAAAAGCGAGCAGATTGCGGACATGCTCTTTGGAGTAAACAGACCAGTCCCCGTCGCATTCGTCAGATTCAACCAATACCGTTTGAACGGTATCCTGTAAGACCGGGAATTTATTCTTCAGCCAAATCATGCTGTCCCGCTGCTCCAATACATCGGTCAGGCTGTTTCTTTCACAAAATGGGCATGAAGTGTCTCGATTATGGATACTTTCCGGCTTTTTTCTGCCAAGCTGCATATCGAAGTGCAAGTGAGTACTTCTCATCCCATTCCCTCCCCGATTCACACCTTTTACTTTACATGGAAAACGGCGATGCGTAAATCGCCCAACTCTTCAGAAAAAACACGCAACGACCTTCACAAAATGGAGCAGGTGTTTTACTATTACCTTGTCTGAAAGCAATTTTTTTGGCAACAGGCAATGCATCTGTCTTCGCCGAGCAGTCTGCGGTTTTTTTATCTCAAACCGAAAGACTACACTAGCAGTAGCGAATGACGAAAAAGGGGTTGGCAGAAAATGGAACGTTCATTTTACTACCCGGTTAGCTGGAGCGAAGCACACCGATACAAATCCGCTCTGGATGAGGAAAGCATTCCTTACGAGGTTCTATCTCCGCTCGATCTGCCTGTACTGGAGGAAGGCCAGGTCGCGATCGTCTTTCCCTCCATTCCGCTGCGCTCGTATGTATGGGTGAGAACCTTGTTTGCATGCGACGGCATCGGTTATCCCGATCCTTTTGCCCGACAGATCTGGATTAAAAAATAACAGATGAAAATAGCGTCACTTGCTCAGAATCGACATAGGATGTGGTAGAACGAGAGGTGGAGAAAATGCCTTCCTACAGCATCCGTGTTTCGATCGAGCGGCTGAGGCTGGATTTGCTAGATGGCAACAACGTAGTGCGTTCCTATCCCGTGGCGTTGGGCAAGCTCGCGACTGCGACCCCACGAGGAAATTTCACGATCATCAACAAGGTTCCGTACCCAAATTCTTATCCCGGTGGTCCGCTCAGTGTTTTTGGGACCTATTGGCTCGGATTGAGCAAACCGCATTATGGAATTCACGGCACAAACAACCCTTCGTCGATTGGCCACTACGTATCGCATGGCTGTATCCGCATGTACAATGAGGATGTCAATGCCTTGGCTAAAATTGTACCGATTGGAACCCCTGTACGCATCCGCCAAAAATAAAGCCCGCCTTTCTTACAAAAGGCGGGTCTTGTCATGAATCGAGTTTTCGTTTGTTTCTTCCCAATCTTCGGTTTCATCTGATCCCAGGTAGACGATGTACCTTGTAGCTTGCTTGTACATGATAGACAAGGTCAATTCCTTGATCTTGTTCATGATCTCTTCCTTTTTCTCGGGCATTTCCTGATCTAGTTTTTCTTCTTGCAGGATCAGATAGGACGATACCCACTCCGGGTCAAGTTTGTATGCAGGCAAAGACAGCGACTCCTCTACTCGTGTAATCTCCATTAGTCTACATGAAGGGAGCCGCTGTTCACAGCATCAATTACTGGCTGTATAAACATTGTTTGACATCAGATTTATTTTCCTTGCTCCAGTTCCTCGATTAAAGCAGACAATTCAGCCCAGCGCTCGACGGCTGCCTCCAGTTCAGCTGCTACCTGCTGTTCTTCTGCGTACAGCTTTTCCACTTTACCGTAGTCACTACCCGAGAGCGCGATCTCCTGCTTCAATTTTTGGCTTCGCTCTTCCAATGAGGCAATTTTGTCTTCAATCTCGTCCCATTCCTTCTGATCCTTGTAGCTCAGCTTGCGGGTGCGATTATTTCCACGGTTGGCCATACTATTTTCACTCTTGGCTGGCTTACCTTCCGCTGCAGATCCCGCCATTAAAGGAACACTTGCTTCTTTCTCCTCCCGTCTGGTCTCCAGGTATTCGGAGTAATTGCCGTAAAAATGGCGAATTTGCCCTTGTCCCTCAAAGGCCATCAGATGTTCGACAGTCCGATCCAGGAAGTAGCGGTCGTGAGAGACTGTTATCACAGCTCCGGGAAACTGCTTCAGATAATCTTCCAGGATGCTGAGCGTTTGAATGTCCAAATCATTCGTCGGCTCATCCAAGAAGAGGACATTCGGCTCTCCCATCAAAGTGCGCAACAGGTAAAGCCGACGTTTTTCCCCTCCGGAGAGTCGAGATATGGGGGTCCATTGCATATTCGGTGAAAAGAGAAATCGCTCCATCATCTGCGAAGCGGTAATCGTCTGTTCGTCACTCGTATGGATCACCTCTGCCGCTTCCTTCACGTATTCGATGGCGCGCAGCTTCTCGTCCATTTCTACATTATTTTGCGTATAGTAGGCGATTTTGACGGTCTGTCCAACTTCAACCTTTCCCGAATCAGGTTCGATTCGGCCTGCCAGCATATTGAGCAAAGTCGATTTGCCGCTTCCATTGGGTCCGATGATTCCGAGGCGATCCTTCGGCAGCACGATATAGCTGAAGTCATCGACCAATTTTCGCTCCCCGTAGGTTTTGCTGATATGCTCGATCTCGATCACCTTTTTGCCCAACCGACTGGCTCCCAAAGCCATATCCATCTTCGCTGCAGGTCCTTCCACTGCGCGGTCCCGCAACTCTTCGGCCCGTTGTACCCGTGCTTTCTGCTTGGTCGTCCGTGCTTTGGCACCGCGTCTGAGCCATGCCAACTCCCGGCGCAGCAGATTTTGCCGCTTGCTTTCGGCAGCAGCCTCATTTTCCTCGCGCTCTGCCTTTTTCTCCAGGAAGGTAGCGTAATTGCCCTCGTAGCTGTAGAGCTGGCCGCGGTCCAATTCAAATGTGCGGTTGGTCACCCGATCCAGAAAGTAGCGGTCATGCGTCACCAGCAGCAACGCTCCTTTGTAGCGGGAAAGATATTCCTCTAGCCACTCGACCGTCTCGTTGTCAATATGGTTGGTCGGCTCGTCTAAAATCAGCAGATCAGCCGGCTGTATGAGGGCTCTCGCCATCGCGACACGTTTGCGCTGACCTCCAGAGAGCTCGCGAATGGGCTGGGAAAAATCATGGATGCCCAACTGGGTCAAGATCATCTTCGCCTGTGTATTGCTCTCCCATGCGTCAGCCGCGTCCATGCGGCCTTGCAGCGCCAGCACGCGGGCCTGCTTTTTCTCATCATTCGGAGATGCCTGAAGGTCCGCCAGTGCCATCTCGTAATCCCGCAAAAGCTGAATCAAGGGCGAATCCCCGTAAAAGACCTGGTCCAGCACATTCGAGTTTTCGTCAAAGCTTGGGTTCTGAGGCAGGTATTCGACGACGAATCGGTTGGCGTGAATGATTTTGCCGCTGTCAGGCGCATCCAGGCCAGCGATGATCTTCAAGAGCGAAGATTTGCCTGTGCCATTCACTCCGATCAGACCGATTCGCTGCTGTTCGGCAATATGAAACGATATGTTATCAAACAAGCGTTTCTCTCCATAGCTTTTGGAGAGATTTTCCACGGATAATATCTGCATGGCTGTCTCCTGTACCTTTTTCTTTCGACTTGTCTAGCAAATGGTATCATGTTTTCGCGGGAAGCTCTAGTTGGTTGAAAAATGTCCGCAGGCGCCTTGGGTCTAGATTTGCCGGCAAACCTCCGCCAGCACTTCGCCAATTCGTTTATCTGAAATGACAAGATCGGCCCACGCATCCAGCGGTGTCGGCTCCTGATTGACAATCACCAGTCTGGCACCGCGTTCCTTCGCATACTGAGGGAACCAATTGGCTGGACTCACCGTCAAGGACGATCCCAGGACGAGAAACAAATCCGCCTGATCGCTCCACTCCTGAGCCTGTTCCAGCGCCATCGCGGGCAATGACTCGCCAAACAGGACAACGGAGGGTCTAAGGAAACCTCCACAGGAGCAAATCGTTCCATCCTGCTGCAGGTAGCGGGCGCTGGGATAAACCTGCTCACAGCGCGTACAGTGAACCGTCTCCAGCGTGCCATGGAGCTGTGCGACCATTTTGCTGCCCGCGCGATGATGAAATCCATCCACATTCTGCGTGATGATCCCCCTCACCTTACCCGCCTGCTCCAAAGCAGCCAAGCATTCATGCCCTGCATGCGGCTCGCAGGCCAATAACCCCTCGATCCGTTTTCGATAAAAGTCAACAAACGCTTCCCGATGATTGCGCATCGCTTGAGTGCTGGCTAACTGCATCGGATCTTTTCCTTGCCATAAGCCGTTTTGCGAACGAAAATCGGGCAAGCCGCTTTCTGTAGACATGCCCGCACCTGAAAAAACAACGGCTGACTTGGCCTCATACAGCCATTCCTTCAATTGGTCCATCTCGTGTCACTCCTTTTCGCTCACACCGTATACATATTCTAATGGAAGGAAATCTCTTTTGCATAGGAAAGGGGGAGGTGCATGACGACTTATTTCGTCTCGGATTTGCACGGTCAGTATCAAACCTTTGTCAAAGCACTCGAAGACGCCTCCTTTTCCCTGGATCGCGGCGATCAGCTCTATGTTGTCGGCGACATGGTGGACAGAGGACCGAAATCAAAAGAGGTGTTCCTACATCTGCTAGAGCTGCGGCAAGCCTATCCGAACCAGGTAATGCTGCTAAAAGGAAACCACGAACAGATGTTGGAAGACTGGCTGCTGCGAAATGGGAATCCCGAGCTCTATCTTCGTTTCAACGGCGGCGATGCCACCATCCGGTCATTTTTGGATCGCCATCCATTGCGTCGCGCCTTTCTCGGGCGAATGCCCTCGCCCGAAGAACAGGAACAGGCCAGACTATTGATCCTTGAACAATACCCGCAGCTTCTGCCTGCCCTGACAACGCTTCCCCTCTATATGGAACTTCCTGCAAATCCCGGAATGAATGCTCCCTCTGTCCTGCTTGTCCATGCCGGAATACGCCCTGACCTCCCGCTGACGCAGCAGCGCCCCGAGGATTTGCTCTGGATTCGCCAGCCCTTCTACGATCACTATGCCGGAAACCTTCCGATTGTTTTTGGGCATACGCCTGTCAACCGCCTTCCAGGCTATACCGGATCAGGTCCCTGGAGGAGAGGAGCGCTTGTTGGAATTGATGGAGGAGCTGGCTACCAGAGAGGCGTCTTGCTTTTGCAATGGCCCTCCCTGCAGTTTCAGTTCACGCCAGTCCAAAATCTGCAAAGCGTCTTCACTTTCGCCTACCCTGAAGAGAAAACGAAAAAAGCCTAAAATAGCGGATGAGGAGACTCATTCGCTTGCGGCTTTTCCTTTTGTTTCGGACAAGCCGTTTCATTTCACAAATTGTTACTTTATACAATCTACTTTCGATTCGTAATTATGATAGAATAATGGCTGAGGTGTTGATATGAAGCGTGAACAATTGTTGGAACGATGCATGTTCCTCTCCTGGGTCATCTCCTTGATTGCGACCTCGGGTAGTCTCTTTTTTTCGGAGGTTCTCAAATACATACCTTGCGAGTTATGCTGGTACCAGCGGATTTTCATGTACCCTCTCGTGATTCTGCTGGGCGTTGCTTCCGCTAAAAAAGACTACCGGATGTCCCAGTATGGACTGATCCTCTCCGTCATCGGCGGCCTGATCTCGCTGTATCACTATTTGATACAGAAGGTTCCATTCCTGCATGAAATGGGGGACGCATGCGGAATCGTTCCTTGCAATACCGATTATATTAACTGGTTTGGATTTATCACGATTCCGTTTTTGGCTCTGATTGCATTTATTCTGATCAGCATCCTGCAAGTGCTGATGATGAGACATCGAAAGGAGAACTAGACCTTGAAAAAAGTTATTATTCTCGCTATCGTCGTAGCGGCGCTATTGATCGGTGCCATCGTGTACTCAGACATCTCCAATCGTGAGAAAGCAGCAGGCAATCCGTACGGCAAGGAAACCCTTCATCCGGCCACACTGGCACAACTGGACGATCCACTGTACGGCAATCTCATCTTGCCAGATGAACTGAAAGACAAGATGGACAAAAAAGAAGAGCTTTACGTCTATTACTTCAGCCCGACATGCGAGCACTGCATGGCTACCACGCCAGTCCTCGTGCCGATTGCCGAAGAAATGAAAATTGACATGAAAAAACATAATCTCCTGGAGTTTCCTTCCAGTTGGGATGAGTATCATATCGAGTACACCCCGACGCTGGTCCATTACAAAGATGGCAAAGAAGTGTCCCGTCAGGTTGGCGAACAAGATGCTGCCACTTGGAAGAAATGGTTTGAAGAACAACAGCAAGGCTCCTAAACAAACAGCCGGCCTCCCACTTTCATAGATGGGAGGCTGCTATTGTGAATACGGCGTGACAGATGTGTGAACAATCCCTCTTTTCTCCACGAAATAGCCCAAATTAGTCATTAGGCTTCTTCCCTTTTCATGCCTATAATAGAGGATGGGGAACATCATCGGAAAACGGAGGTAGTACCTATGAATCTCACCTATTTGACCGAAACATTTGGCTTTCGCGGGACGTGGAACCCTGAACTGATCGTACTGACCGTATTGATCGGTGTGGCATACTTCTCCTTTATTGGTCCCTTGCGTCATACCTTTCCGGACAATGAGCCAGCGAAGCCAAGACATAAGATCCTGTTTACAATCGGGCTTCTGCTCTTTTACTTCAGCCTGGGCAGTCCGTTAAATGTAAGCGGCCATTTTTTGTTCAGCGCCCATATGCTGCAGCAGTCTCTGCTTTATCTGGTAATGCCCTTGTTCATCTTGGCTGGAACACCTGCTTACCTGATCCGTTATCTGGCAAGCTTTCGCGTAATCAGAGGAATTCTGCGTGTTTTTACGCACCCCCTGCCAGGCGTGATCTTGTTTAATGCTCTGTTTTCTTTCTATCATATGCCCTTCATTCTCGACCTGTCGATGAACAATCTGGCGATTCACAACTCCATTCACTTGATCTTGTTGATCGCAGCTTTCTTCATGTGGATGCCGGTGATGGCTCCTGTTCCGGAAATTCATCGTCTGTCGCATCTGCAAAAACTGGCGTATATTTTTGCCAACGGAGTATTGATCACTCCGGCATGTGCCCTGATCATGTTTGCTGGCGCTCCGTTGTACGACACCTACTTGAATGGTCCAACGATGCTTTGCGCACCGTTCTTCTCGGCACCGATCGACAAGTCGATGTTCGCCTTTACCATGGACCCGTTGGAGGATCAACGTCTCGGCGGAATCATCATGAAGCTGATGCAAGAGATGACCTATGGCGTGATGCTTGCTTATATCTTTACGACCTGGTACCGCAAAGAACGCGACCAACCAGATGATCAACTGCTCCCCCATTCTTAATGCTTGGGGAGGGAGAGGAGTCCTAGCATGACCGCTGCTTCAACTACTGCGTTACGGATTCGGAGACTGCTCATTTTCTTGCCGATCCTCGTCTTCCTGATCCTGCTGTCGTCCTGGTTTTTCGGACAGCCCAAAAACGTTCAGGCCGCTCTTCCTGATATTTCGCTGGAGGCTTTGGACGGGAGCGCTTTTCCGCTGACGAATGAAAAAAAGAATCTTCGTCTTGTCGAATTGATCTACACGCGTTGTCCAGACGTTTGCCCGACTACCACGGTTCGGATGGTGCAATTGCAGAAACGGCTGATGGAAGAAAATCTGATGGGGAATGGAATCGAGTTTTTGACCGTTACGATCGATCCAGTCAATGATACTCCTGAGGTATTGCGAAAGTACGCCCAAAATATCGGAATCGATCCGCAAGGCTGGGTCATTCTGCGCGGCGATGAAGAAACGATCAAAACCGTGACACGCTCACTTGGGTTCTTCGCCAACCAGACCGAAGACGGGTTTATTTCCCATACCACCAGCACCTACTTGGTCGACGAGAACAACGTCGTTCTACGCAAGTTTGGTATGGGAGAAGACTTCGACCCGGATGAAATCTACGAAGAACTGATCAACTTGAAACAGAAAGGGTAATGATCGGAACATGACTATCATACGCTTTATGCGCGTGCTTCCCTGCCTGCTTTTGCTCGTCGCGGTGGCTGCATGCGGCAATGACAACCAAGAGGCATTTATGCCCGGCTCGCCGGTAGAAGCCGCCTTTACGATGGAACCAAGCGAGCCTGCTGTGGGTGATACCGTCACGTTTGCTGTTACGGTGACACAGGATGGCAAACCAGTGGACGATGCGAGCGAAGTGAAATTTGAGTGGTGGAGAGAAGGACAAGAGCCGCATGAAATGCTGCCCGCCACCTTCCAAAAAGATGGCCTCTACATTGCCAAACAGACCATTTCCCAGCCGGGATCGTACTTTGTCTACTACCACGTCACCGCTAGGGATTTTCACACGATGAAAAAGATCCCCTTCACAGTAAAAGGAGAAACGGGAGAAGTCGATCAACCAACACCTGCTGAACAGCAGAGCCAAAACAAAGAGACTGCGTCCTCCCCTGAACACGGCGCTTCGCACGAACACGGAACAGAAGCATCAGAGGGTGGACAGGTCGAGATGCATTTTATGCCGGCAACAGAAATTCGCGCATCGGGAGAGACTTGGCTCGGTGTCCACATCATGAACGGGGATGATGTCCTGCCAAACGCGACTGTACGCTTCGAATACTGGAAGGACGGAGAAGAAAAACACGCGTTTCAGGATGCTTCCGAAACCCATCCTGGTCAATATGGTACGAAGCTTACATTCCCCGCGTCCGGTGCTTATACCGTCAAGGTTCATGTCGAAGCTGGAAGCATTCACGATCACAAGGATTTCTCCATTACCGTACAATAATCAAATACAGAAAAAAACAGGCGCAGCTCCATCGGACCATCGGGGAGCATGCGCCTTTTTCCATTTTGATAGGGAATTGTATGATTCTTTTGGTTCAGCAGGTAAAAAACGCAACACGGGCAACAACCAGATCATAAAATTCCCAGCGATTATTGCGCCAGCGATAACCGAGCACGGTGTTGCGGCCAATCCTTATGGGATAGAACCAAAACGAGCGTCCGTTACGGAGCCAGATGAACGTAAAGCGAAACAGGCAGGCTTGAAAACTCCAGGGGAAAATTTGGCGCGGCCCCCCTCTCCCCTGCCTGCCAGGCGAGCTTGGTGCTCTGAATGGGGGTGGCCCTGGCGGCGGGGGAAAGCCTGACGAACCTGGCGGAAAACCTGACGATCCTGGTGGAAAGCCTGACGATCCTGGTGGAAAGCCTCCTGGCGACCCAGGGGGAAACATATACGACATGACCTTCACCTCCTACAAGTCTCCCTATAGGAGATGCAGCAAACGCGGAACTGGCATGTGCGTTTGCCCGCGGTCATTCACCCATTTTTCCGCATTTGTCCGTCATGCATCCGCCTCTCGTAGTTGTTTTAATAGGGACGTCCCCCGCTGATAAAACGATACTCCCAATGGGTCCCTTTAAAATCGGTGATCCGCACTCCTCCGGATTCCTTGGAATACGTATGCAGCAGCTTGTTGTCTCCGAGGTAGATCGCAACGTGGTTGATGCTTTGCTTGGATACGTCAATCCCTTTGTAATCGGACTCCTTCCAGCCCTTGTACTTCATGACAAAGACCAGATCACCCTTTTTCAGCTTGTTGATGTCCGTAGTCATCGTTCCATGGGCTTTTACATAGTTGGCTTGGGATTTCGCTCCCCCCCGCCCCATATCGATGCCTGCTCCATCCAGATAGGCCCACATGGTGAATTCAGAGCAATCCATGGTCTTTTTGTTCGAACGAGTCGAGCCGTATTCGTATGGAGTTCCCAGGTACTTCATCCCTGCTGCTACGACCTTGTTGCCCAAGTCCTTCCCCAGATTTTGATCCGGTTCCGCGGTGTTTGGCGGTGTGACAGAGCCTGTTTCATCCGGTAGAATGCGGCGCACACTCAGCAACTTTTTGGAATAATCGCTCAAATTTTTTACTACGACTTTCTTTTCTCCCTGGGATGCGTACATGTATTGACCGTCGCCGATGTAGACCCCCATGAAAGAAGCAGATCCTTTGCCTGTAGAAGAGAAAAAGAGCAAATCACCAGCTTGTACGTCTTGCACAGATACTTTCTTGCCCGCCTTGTTCAGCTTGGCAATGGTATCTTCTATATTCATACCAATCTTCTTGTATATGTAGGTTGCAAAACCTGCTGAGCCAAAAGCTTGTGGACCAACCGCCCCGTATTGATACGGTTTTCCTTTCAGCGACTGGGCGATGGCTGCTACTTGTGCCCCTTGCGCTTCGGTTTGGGTCTGCGCCGCATGCGAAACAGCCTGTCCACCTTCTGCAAACATCAGAAAAGATGTGCTAAGCAAGACAGCAACAGTGGATTTTTGTAGCCAATCTCGTTTCGTCAATGTGCTTCCCTCCAAGTTGTGAATTTCCCAACGAATTGGGTACGGAACCAGTCTACTGGAAAAAACAAAACAGGTTAAGGCTGTAAATTTTCCCAATAGCTGAAATGATTACATAGTCAGGTGTCTATAGCCCTAGAGAACGACACGCATAAAATAGGAAAAACTCTTGCCCGCTCTTCGGGCAAGAGTCTTCCTTGCTCGCTTACACTTCCTGCTTTGCGATGCTCTTCGTAGCCTCGCGATATAAAAACAAGACGGTCTCTCCCATTCGCAATTTTCGCGAGCCCTTTACGAGAAAATACGTATTCGGTCTCAAGCGCTTCATCAGCATTCGATGAAGCTGTCTTTTGCTGATACAGTGGACAACGCGTTCTGGAGGGAAGCCTGCCTGAATCGCCCCACGCGCGATATACCTTGCGCTTTTGCCCAGGGTGTAGACGTAGTCAACCTGCTTTTGGCTCAAATACCGCCCGACATCTTCATGCCCCTTTTGTTCGTAATTGCCCATCTCCAGCATGCTGGCAAGAACAGCGACTTTTGTACCTCTGGCCACCTGGCACAGTGCATCGATGGCAGCTTTGGCGGCATTGGGATTGGAGCTGTACGAATCGTCGAGAATATGCACGTTGCGAACCGTCCGATAATGGGTCAGGCGCTTTTTTTGCGGACGGAAACAGCGCAAGCCTTCTTGGATCACCGCGGGCTTCAAACCGAGAGAATCCGCGACCGCGATGGCAAACAGCGCATTGTAGATATTATGCTCGCCCAATACGGGAATGAAAAATGAGTGCTCTTCGCCTTTTAGCTCACAAGTAAAAGATGTGCCTTCTTCCGACTGGCTGAAATTGGTCGCACGATAGTCCGCTTCCTGCTGCAGCCCTACAGTGATAAACGTGCCGGTAAATTTGCCTGTATACGGCTGCTTGCAAAGCATGCGCGAGTACGCACAATCCATGTTCAGAAAGACCTTCCCATTTGGCTGCATGTGACGAATCAATTCCGATTTGGCCAACGCGATTCCTTGTTTGGTACCGCCGACATTGCCGATATGGGCTGTCCCAATATTCGTGATCACACCATAGGAAGGCTTGATGATTTGACAATGCTTCATGATATGCCCTCTTCGCAGCATGCCAAACTCCAGAACCGCTGCCTGATGCTCCTTCTTGATTCGTCGTGCATGCGCTCTCGTATTGCCTAGGAAGTTTTTGTTGAACATCGATTTGTACACTCGCCGAGTGCGCCCCAAAATCGCTGCAATCATTTCCTTCGTCGTCGTTTTCCCTGCACTGCCGGTAACCGCGATGACCGGAATGCGCAGAATGAGCGGCTTGGTGGGCAGCTTGGCTATCTCTTTTCTCCCTATTTTTTTCAAAAGCAGCCTCTCCTTTATTCGAGTCCACACCAAATTCTCCCTCATAGTATGAAGGGAGTAGACAGCCTGTATAGACCGTCATCTAGTCGCTGTCTCCACTTCTGTTCCATTCCGGTGGACGACAGGATGCATAGAGTAGGAAGAGAGGTGAGGCTGATGAAAAAAAAGGTGACCATTGCCGCGGTCGGTGACATCCTGATGTGGAAAAGTCAGATTGCTGCAGCTCAAATCCCGGGCACCCGCCAATTTTCCTTCGCCGAACAGTTCGCCCCTGTCGCCGGGCTGTTGAAGCGTGCCGATTTTACCATCGGCAATCTGGAAACGACATTTTCAGGGACCAAGCAGCCCTATCAGATCGGCTCCTTTCGCGCCGGCTATCCCCGGTTCAACTGTCCGGATGAGCTAGCCCGCGATTTGAAACAGGCTGGCTTTCAGCTTTTAACGACGGCCAATAATCACTGTCTGGATGGCGGGCCCAAGGGCCTTGCGCGAACCTTGGATGTGCTGGACCAATACCAGCTCGATCATACCGGCACCTATCGCAACAAGCTGGAGGCTCAGCTTCCCTATATCAAGCTGGTGAAAGGGATTCGTATCGGGGTCCTGGCGTATACCTACGGAACGAACAAGCAAAAGATACCAGCCGATGCACCCTGGATGGTCAATCTCCTCCATCGAAATCGTATGGAAGCCGACATCCTCAAGCTTAGGCCGCTCGTCGATGTATTGATCGTCTCGCTGCATTTTGGGATTGAATTCCGTTACACTCCGACACTAAGGCAACGGATACTCGTGCAGGCCCTTCTGGACCGCGGAGCCGACATCGTACTCGGTGCTCATCCCCATGTTCTGCAGCCTGTCGTCACCCCTATGATCCGCCAGAAAAACAACCAGCTTCGGAAAACGGCTGTTGCCTATTCACTGGGTAATTTCTCCTCCGAGCCGATGCTGAATATCCAACAATCGCAATGCGGGGCGATTCTTTTTTTGACCATCGAGAAAGAGGACGGCAGACAAGCTGAGCTCACACAGATCTCTGTGGTCCCTACCTATACACAACGGTTTTCGCGAAAAGGCCGAATCGCTTACCGCATCGTTCCGTTGCGGGCTTTACTGCAAAAACCCTCCCCCTACTATCAGCGTGCATGGGGACGAGTGAAACAGATTATCGGCAAACGATACCTATAAAAAAAGACGCGGATAATGGTATCCGCGTCCTTCTTATACACTGCCTCCACAACGTTCTCTATGCTTTACCGACTGTTTCTTGCTTGCATACCGCTTGCTTCAAACGTTCAGAAGCCTGTTCGGTATCCAGTCCCAGGACCAGTTCTATTTCACTGATGATGATTTGCTGAGCATTATCCAGCATGAGTTTGTCAGAGGTGCCTAAGATTTTGTTCTTGCTAATCGTCGTCAAATCGCGGACCACCTCAGAGATCTCGTATAGGTTTCCGCTTTTCATTTTGTCCAAATTGATCTTTTGACGCTGGCCGGCATGAACGGAAAGATCTGCCTCTCCCTCCTGCAAACGCGCCAAAACATCGTAGAGGACGTCTTGCTCAACTACGTGGCGAATGCCTAGTGCGGACATCTTCTCAACAGGAACCATGATGTCTAAATCTTTCAGCAGCATGTTCAACACAAAATACAAATGTTTCTCGCCGAGAAATTCTTTTTCCTCCCGGGCCTGAATGATTCCGGCTCCATGCATGGGGTAAAAAATCTTGTCTCCTACTTCAAACATACGTCCACCTCCCAGACAACCTCCATCTATTATAACACACTTTATTCGTTTAAAATTTTTTATTTTATCACAATCCAATAAAATGAGTCAATGATTCATTTCCACTTTTTCACTGTTTGTAAATAGTGATACCTTTTGGTGGGTCAATCCATTCTGATAACCCCTTTCCTGGTCGCGATTTCGAGTCATCTTACCGAGCATCACACAGTTAAGACTGCAGTCTTTTTTTTCGCCGAAAGAACATGACCAGGAACAACAACAGGGGGATTGCCATCTGGATATACGGGTATACCTGGTTCAGGACGACGTCGATGCCAACCCACATATGATGAGAGAAGTTCGGCGATGTCAGAGAGGACGCAAAGATGAATAACCCGACTGGTATTACCCATCTTTTGTAGCCTGTCCCAGAAATTTCGGAGATGCCTGTAACCGCTCCGACATAAAACAACAACACTTTAAAGCCTAGTCCGATAAACAAAACGAGAACGAACAAGACATCCATGCGCTCGAAAACCTCCGCCAGTTCAATCAATTGCACCACCTCGAGCAAAGGAAACGTCATCATTTCTGCAAGGGTGGGCCCCAAAACCAGCACATTGATTTGATTGACAATCGTTAAGACCAAGGCTACGATTCCATAGGTCAAGAAGAACGATTTTCCCATCTTCTTCGTGCTTGAAATGAGCGGAAAATACACCAAAAACAGCAAGGTCTGGGCAAATGGAAAGGAAACGATCTCAGGCACGGCAGCTTGGACGACGGGACCCATCCCTTGTTCCAATACAGGCAGCATATACTCAAATCTCAGCATTCCCTTGCCGATAATGGCCAGAATTAATGCCGAATAACTGACAATGACGACCGGAAGTAAAGCCAGGCACAGCTGGAGAGCGATGCGAGCCCCGTAGCGCGCACTGTTTCCAATGACCAGGATCGCCAATAGCGTAAGAATGAACAGCGGTGTTCGGTTCAGAAGTGCAAATGCCGCAAGTTCAACCAGGTCCCGTAAATTCCTGGACGCCTCATACGCGAAGTACACGGCATACAAAATTGTCAACATAGCTCCGGGCCATTTCCCAAGATAATGGCTGAACAATTGAAATAAGTTCCTCTTGGGGTCCATCAGGTACGTCCCCCAATAAAAGAGCACCAAAACAAAACCCAGAGCGGCGCCGATCAGCATCGCCAGCCAGGCATCCTGCTTGGCTTTCGCACCGATAAAAAACAGAGTGGTACTGCCGATCTCGAACAAAATATAGCTGGCGATCAGTTCGGATACTCTGTTCTGCCGCGCATGCATTTCCCTCACCCCTTTGTGTTACTCACTTTCCGGATTTAGACGATCCTTCTTGATTCGTCCGGAATGCTTTCTTTAATAGACCCGGACGCAGTATCTTCGCCTTGACTTGGACATCCAGCTCTACTTTTTTAAAGTCTTCCGTCCAGGTTTCTTTCATTTTCTTCCAATCCTTCGGGTACTTTCGGTGGATTTTATCGGCAAATCCCGGCAAATCCACGCCGATCCTTTTGGATGCCTTCCATCCGATATTCATTATGTCAGTCACTTCTTTCGCCAGATCCTGCTCGAGTTTATAAATGTTCTCAGGTTTCATCAAATCCTGATTCGTACCCGCCTCGAGCAGGGCTCCGCTAAGCTTGACTTCAATTCTCATTTTAAAACGGTTCCCTGCTTTTTCAGGGGTGACTTTGGTTTTGGCCTGGGTTATCCGGATGGAATTTGGTTTTCCTGATTTGCTATCGCTGGAAAAGGCAATTGTGCTTCCCTTAACCTGATCGGTCAGCCAGGAAACACCGAAGCTTTCCCTGCGGTTGAGCCAGCCGATAAAGCGGTCGCCCCGAAAAACTCCCAATCGATTTAACACGAGCTTGCCTGGAGCCGAGGTCCTCTTCTCGTCGTCCAGCGACTCCATTTCCCCTTTTATGTTGCCGGTAAATTTAATTTCTGGCACCCCGGCCGCGGCCGAGTCGGATGTAATTCTCTGAGCCAATTGGTAGACTTTAATCGATGGAAGTCTCGACGAGAAAGCCGATTCTTTCCTTATCATTTCGGACAGCGCGGTGCCCGGCAGACTTTCGGCGGGAATGAGCTTTTTTAATATATCGGAGGCTTTTCCGTCCGTAATGGTCACCAATACTGTTTCCCTGGCGTCATTATTGCGAAAGTATAAATCAAGGACTTCATCGATTCCCTCCTTGGCGGCATCTATGCCAAGCACCAAAACATCCGTATGGGCAAAGTACAGCCGGCGGGCGTTTTCCATATAGCTCATATCTGCCGCTTCCCGAATGGATGCTCCCTTATTCGTAAAAACGTGCACGTTTGGCTTCGATTTTCCCCCGCTTCCCGCTCCTCCCTGCCCGATCGCCATCACGGATGGAACGATTACTTGGTAGGACATGACCCATTCCTTGCCCTCCTTGTCAAATCCAGTGGCTGCGGTAATCCCCAGCTCGTTTAATTCGGTCCGATTCCAGCAGCCGGAAAGCAGCAAAAAGGACAGAAACAACAATCGTAGCAATCCGTTTCGATTCATAACTCAATCACCTAGTTTTTCCTTCGGATTTTCGCCTGAAGAATCAGACTGGCGCCGTTTATTTATTTCACTGACATAGTCCGGCCTGTATTTTGCTTTCGGCCAGGGAATCCGAAGAAATACATCTTTCATGTTGGAGAAGCTAAGGGGCGAAGCCGGCAAGAAATAGGGTATGCCGAACGATCGGAGGGCAACCAAGTGAACCAGCAGAGGGATAACCCCTGCCAAAATACCGTACAGACCAAAAGTTCCCGCTAAGATCATAAAACCGAATCGGATGATGCGAACGGCGGATGACATGCTGAAGTAAGGAATTACGAAATTGGCAATGGCCGTAAAAGACACGATAATGACCATCGCAGCCGATACCAAGCCCGCTTGTACGGCCGCTTGTCCCAATACGAGGGCGCCAACAATGGAAATCGCCGGTCCGACAACCCGGGGCATGCGAACCCCTGCTTCCCGGATTACCTCAAAGGTCAGCTCCATAAGCAGTGCTTCAGCCAAAGCCGGCAATGGCGTCCCTTCTCGTTGGGCTGCCAGGCTGATCAGCAGTGTAGTCGGAATCATCTCCTGCTGAAACGTTGTCACGGCTATATAGGTTGAAGGCAGCAGCAAAGCTACGAAGAAAGAAAACAGACGGATCAAGCGAAGAAAAGTAGAAATATCGTACCTCTGGTAATAATCTTCACTGGACAGAAAAAACCTAAAAAACGTGACCGGCAAAATCAGTACGAACGGGGTTCCGTCTACCAGAATCGCTACCTGACCTTCCAGCAGGTTTCCCGCCACAGCATCGGGCCGTTCTGTATTGATCATCGTAGGAAATGGAGTTAGCTCCGAGTCTTGTATAAACTCCTCGATATAACTGCTCTCCAAAATGCTGTCTGTGTCTATTGCATCCAGTCTTGCGAATACTTCCTGCACCACATTCGGATTGGCGATTCCTTGTATGTAGCCGACAGAGACTCGGGTTCGCGTGACTCTCCCTATAATTCGGTCTTCAAATCTCAAATCAGCGGATCTGATTTTCCGGCGAATCAAAGCGATATTCGTCGAGATATCTTCTGTGAACCCCTCTTTTGAGCCGCGGATCACCGTTTGAGAGGTGGGCTCCTCAACGGATCTCCTTTCCCCTCCAAGCAAAGAGGCCGCCATAGCGGTGTCGAGGCCATCGATAAGGACGACAGTTCGTCCATCCAACACGGCTTGTACCATGGCTTCCTCGTCTCTGATCGCTTTCAGTTTACCCGGGAGCACCTCTTGCAGGAGGGATTCCACTGACATCCCGTCATTCTCACGCTTTGCAATTACGTATTGATTGATATTTGATATCATCTGGTTGACTTCTTTATCATCCACGAGGCCATTCAAATGACAAACAATGGCGAAAGGGGACGAATCCTCTGGCCAGTTCAATTTTCGGATAGATATATCGGAACTATGTCCCAGTCTTCTCTGCAAAAGCGCAAGGGTCTGCATAACCTCTGAAGGAAGCGAAGACTGCTGCTCTTGTCCATGAAGGGTTTTCGTAGTCATAACGATATAGCCTCCCCTGGATATCCCTACGACTCTTTTGTAATATCCCCTTCTCCTTTCACTGTATTCTCCGAGACACAAAATCTGGCTGCTCTAGCTACTCTCCTATTCAAAACAAAAAACGGAGTACGCCTTGTTCGGGATCGAGAACGAGGAGGGACTCCGTATGGTATCCACATAAAAAATGCCCGCCAGAAGGACATGGGTTAACATGACCTCCTGGCGGGTTCCATTATCGGTTTTGCGTCTGTTTCGTCCGATAAAACTCGTTGAACAGCTTCATCAATGCCCGTTTTTCGATCCGCGAGACGTACGAACGGGAGATGCCCAGCTCACGCGCAATTTCCCGCTGGGTTTTTTCTTTGTCCTGGTCCAAACCAAATCTGCCGATAATCACTTCTTTTTCCCGCTCATCAAGAATGTGAATGTGCTGGTAGATCTTATTGGATTCCAGCTTCAGCTGTACGGCATCCACGACCTCGTCCGTCTCTGTTCCCAGGACGTCGATCAAAGTAATTTCGTTGCCCTCCTTGTCCGTACCGATCGGGTCGTGCAGGGACACGTCCTTTTTGGTTTTTTTCAGACTGCGGAGGTGCATGAGGATTTCATTTTCAATACAACGTGCAGCATACGTTGCCAGCTTGGTACCCTTATCTACCTGATAGCTCTCAATGGCTTTGATCAGGCCAATTGTACCGATCGAGATCAGGTCCTCGCTGTCCTCTCCAGTGTTTTCAAATTTTTTCACGATGTGGGCGACCAACCGCAAATTATGCTCAATCAGTTTGTTTCGCGCATACGGGTCGCCCTTTGCCATCAGCCGAAGATACTTTTCCTCCTCTGTATCTGGAAGCGGCTGAGGAAATGCATTGTTTTTCACGTAAGCCACAAACATCAGAAGCTCTTTAAAAACCAACGAGAGTGCTGCTAAAATGCTGGACATGGCTGCCACCTCCACGTCAGGAATTGCGTTCTCCTAACCTTATGTGGGCAATCGCCTATTTGTGCATGTACAGCAGAAAGGACAATCTGATGTTTGCCTTCGTGATTCGTGCAAAAAGTCAACCAACGCCTGCTGAAGCGTTCCCTTGGTAATAATTGATTTTTCAAAAGAAATGCCGCTGCGAATGATCTGCTTGACCACTTCAGGACGCAATCCTGTGACTACTGCCTTGCACCCCATCATCGTCATCCCATTGAGCAAGCCCATAAGTTGGTTGAGAATCGAGCTCTCCATACTGGAAATTCCCGACAAATCCAAGATCAACACTTCAATCCGCGTGTCCCCAATATGGTTGATGACCTTCTCCTCTATAAGGGCAGCACGCTCCTCGTCAATTGTCCCAATTAGTGGAAGAATACAAACATTTGGAGTGAGAGGAATAATGGGAACGGACAAATTGTTTACCATTTCCCTTTGCGATTGAATCAATTGGTCTTTGCACTCCGTATAAGTGATGAAAAAGTGATTGAGAAACTGATCCATCATATGGTTGATTCTTCTCTCCAACTCGAAGAACTGTTCCCGATTGCTCTGTGTCTCAATGGAATGCAATCGATCATAATTATATAAAAAGTCCCACAGCACTCTGCGCACTGTTTGTACCCATTCCAGCTTAAAAGCGAGTGTCAGGGAGTATTTTGCCCATGACACCCCTTCTTTCCTGGCAAAAGAAATCATTTCATGCTCTCTGCCATCGACGATATACAGTACCAGCTTGTGAGCGTTGGACAACAGGTCGATATTGCCTACCCTCTGAATCTCATGGATTTTTTCTTTGACATTGACTGCCTCGGCCAACAAGCGCTTTTCAAATACATCTTGATTTCGGAGCAAAAAATGTCTGATCTCTTCACCTGGTGCATACTCCACATTCAAATTGATCACTCCACGAGTCGGCGTATTTGTCATCTTGGGCAATCGAATATGAAAAGCAGTGCCCTCGCCCGGAACGCTATGTACATCAATCTTTCCCTGGTGTTCATAAATCACCGAAAATACCTGTGTAAGCCCCATTCCCGTGCCGTCGGGCTTGGTTGTGTAGAACGGGGTTCCCAGCATTTTTAATTTTTCTGGAGGGATGCCAACCCCGGTATCTCTGATGTAAATATGGATTTCTTCATCAGTCGCGTAGTGCTCAACAGATATTGTCCCTTTTTGGGGGATGGCCTCAAATGCATTTTTCAACAGATTGAACAACGCCTTCTTCAGTTGATTTTTCTTCCCATAGATAGGCGTCTCTGTATCACGAAGATTTCTCTGTATTTCTACCCGGTAGATCTGGTCTTGGAAGAGAGTAAACAATACCTCCAGTTCAACCGCCACTTTGATCGGTTGATACGGCTCGTCCTCCGCATCAGGCTTTGACACATGCAATAAATTTTCTAACGTAGCAAGCGCATTGTTTAATTCGGATTGAGCAATATCCAGATATTCATCAGCGGGACTTTCCTTTAAAAGCTGAAGAAATCCCTTTACGGCAGTCAACGGGTTTTTCACCTCATGTGCGATCCCTGCCGCAATCTGACCCACTGATGCCAATTGATTCAGATGAAACTCGTTGATCTCCTTGTCATCCTTTGTGGACACATTCACCCACTCCATCCCTTCATCTTGTTGAAAAAATGTAAAATACTAATGTACATTTCTAATGTACATTTCTCTACTTCCACTATATTTCCTTTTTATTCTTTTGTTTTTGCAAGGCATGATGATCGAACTAGCATTCGTGCGAGCATAGAAAAAGCAGGCTCCCGAAGCTCTCGGCCAGCCTGCTTGATCTTTCACGCATCCATCGTCGCTTTGGAGGCGGGGAGGTTTGTTTTCTTGCCCGTCAGAAAGACGCCGCCGACGATCAGGATGGTTCCCGCGAGCAAATTCCAGGTGACCTCCTCGTTCAGAAACAGATACCCCCAAACAATTGCACTCGCCGGTATCAAATACGTGACCAGGGAAGCGATCTCTGGCCCACCTTTTTGTACCAGATAATAATACAAAATATAGGCGATCCCCGAACCGATCACACCGATGCCCACTACCGCTCCAAACGATCCTGGCGCAGCGAGCGGAGCAAAAGAGAAGGATTCCAATGCAAACGCAAGACTGCCGCTTCCCACCATCGTGCTCAAGAGGGTCCCCAGTGTAATCTGATACATCGACAAGTTGCCCGGCAGGCGTTTGGATAATTGCGTTCCAATCGCATAACAGCAAGTAGCAAGGAGCATACAGATAAATCCGATGACATCTACAGAGACCAGGGAAACCGGGTTAATGTCCAGCAATACGATGATACCCAGGAAGGCAATCAGCATACCCAGCCACTGCATGCGCCCCGAGACCGCCTTGAAAAATAAGATCCCGATCGTCAACGTCCACAGCGGCGTGGTCGCGTTCAGAACAGACGCCATGCTGCTCGTCAATCTCGTTTCGCTAAATGCGATAAATGCCCACGGGATTGCCGTGTTGATCAAAGCCATCGTGACCATCGGAATCCAAGCAATTTGCTTGAGACCAAAAGGCTTTTTCAGAAGAAGCATCACGATGACGATGGTCAAGAAACCAAAAAAGGACCGCAGGAAAGCAATACTCCACGGCCCAAAATCAGGCAACAGAATTTTTATGAAATAGAATGACCCACCCCAAATCAGGCTGAGAAGTGTGAGAACCAGAAACAGTGTACGCGTCACACATACCCCTACTTTCCGCAAGTTGAATAGCCTACTGACTCATGCAAGTATTCTATCAGGTGTTCGCCTCCTTGACCATCGAAGCGTGAACCTTTTGAATAGAAAAGCAAGTTAGTGAAATTTGGCACATAAAAAAACCAGCCTTTTCATCAAAGAAATGGCTGATTCAATCTGGTCTGCTGTTTACGGTACAGGTACAGGGACACGCTTGACCATATGATGATACAGATGCCCTGCAACCATCAAGCTGCCGTCTGGGCGAAAACCGACCGATTCATACAGTTTGCGAGCCTTCACATTTTCTTCCTCGACCAATAATGCGACGCGGTCGTGCCCGCGAGCCTCTGCTTCCTTCTCGAAAGCATGGAGCAGGGACTTGCCCACTCCCATCCTGCGGCTATCAGGGTGCACAGCGAGGGAATCAAGATAGAATTCATCATCACGCGCTTCCTTTACGATGACCGGAGCTTGTCCGGTACGCTGCAGCCACCCTTCCACAAAGGGACGGTCCAGCCGCTCCGTTTCGCTGCCGTGGTAGAACAAGGCGAATCCCACTACTCTCTCCCGATCCGTCGCTACGACCACATTTTCATAGCTCAACCGATTTTGCGGCGTGACAAAATAGCTGGCTATTCTTCGTACAGCCTCATCGTATTCATTGGCACCAGTCAAACTGTGTGCAATATCAAGGCCAATCGCCTCCAGGATGAGCGGGGCTACGTGTTTCGCATCGGCAGGCAACGCTTTTCGGATCATTTTGGAGTCCTCCTCTCTTGTTGTCGGCGTTATCTCTCGGGCGAATCCCGTCTCTTATTTTGTCACAAGCCTGTTGGCTCGTCAAAAAGGAAAAAACCGCCCTGAGATCAGAGCGGTCAACCAATCATTTTTTCAATTGTCAGCTTTCTTTCCAGTCGCAAGTCCAGAAATTCTCCGCTTCGGCGAACCAGTGGACGCATCGGTTCGTCTTGATTGATCAAAATGACCTCCACTTCTTCGCCGGAGCTCAGCCGAGCCTTGGCTCCGACGTACAACAAAGCGATATAGCGGACAAATTGGGCAACGATCTCAATGTTGAGGGTACCGTTGCAGGCTTCCTTCCAGAGGTGCTGTGCAGCCTCAAAAGGGGAGGTTCTGTCTTTGTATACCCGGTCTGAACAGATGGCATCGAACATGTCGGCCACCGCCAGCACCTGGCATTCGATCGGGATGTCATCGCCTTTTCGCTGCTGCGGATAGCCAGACCCGTCAAGGCGTTCATGATGCAAGAGGGCACAGAGCGCCAATTCCTCGGAGCCGCCCTCCATGGTTCGGATCATTTCATATCCATACACGGTATGCTGGCGCATGATGGCAAACTCTTCCTCGCTCAGCTTCCCAGGTTTCAGAAGAATTTCCTTGGGAATCCGCATCTTGCCCAGATCGTGCAAAAAGCCGGCAGTACCCATGAAAGCTACCCGATCCTCGTCCCATTTGAGCAAGGATGCGATCAGGGAGCACAAGATGCCGACGTTCAAGGAATGACGGTATGTATAACTGTCTGCCCCTTCGAGGAAGTAAAGGGAACGAAACAGTCCCTTCTGCTTCAATGCTTGTCCAGCTACGTCGCAAAAAATCTCCGAGAATTGTTCCAGTCTCGGTTTGACATCTTGATAAGTCTGTTCAAAAATCTCTCGTGTCTTGTCCAGGGCTTCTAGATATACCGCGACGGCGGTTGCATCTGCTGCCATTTCCGCAAGCTGTGACGAGATGTCTTCTCCTGTGCCTTCCGTCCAGACGTCCTGGACTTCTACCTCCCAGATGCTTTGTTTTTGCAAAATATGTACATGAGTGGCAGTAATCACGGTATCCTGTGGCAGTAGCAAGATTCCGTTTTTCGTGAACAGGTCAGAAGCCAACACTCGCCCTACCAATGAACCGTTAACGGGCATATAAGACATAGGATCAACCTCTCAAGTCCTTTTCCTAAATTATAGAAAGAAAGGGTTCACGTGACAACGATTTTTTCGACAATTCTTAACTTTTTGCACACCGGGACCTTCTTTTCTGCCGAATCATAGGATAAAAGGCGAAGCATTTGGCGAAAAACAAGGAGGATCGTTTTTCGATGACAACGCTGTACCTTACACCAAGAGCGTGGAAACAGATAGAAAACGCGGTGCGTAAAAACCCCTCGCTGGAAACAGGAGGGGTGATGATGGGATATTCTCTGGGCGACGACAAGTGGGTCATTGCCTATGCCAGCGAACCGGGGCCAAAAGCCATCCAAAGTCCAACGTCCATTTTTTTTGATGACGAGCATCTGCGCAAGCTAGTCCGCAAATTAAATCGCAGCAAGCGCTGGCAGTATCTTGGCGATTGGCACAGCCATACGATCCGGCGCTTGTCGCCAAGCAAGGGCGACAAGCGGACGATTTGGTCCAAGGCGGTACAATCCAAGTATATGTCTGCCTCTCCGCTCATGCTGATCGTGGGGCTGAGCAAACAGAATCAGATCCAAGCGAGAGGGTTTATTCTGGGGAATTCCCTGCGCGAGGTCGGGAAGATCGAGTTGTATGATCGGAAAGTTCATCGATAGCCCGGCGAAACATCTCCATTGCCTGATTTTGCCCCCAGCTCGGTCTGTTTTCGGCAACAGCGCTGATGGCATACAGCGGTTCATCGTAGGGGGCGTAACCCACGAACCAGTAATGGTTGGCAGATGAGCCTGCCCCCCCTGTCTGTGCCGTTCCGCTTTTTCCCGCGATCTGCCAGACTGAATCGTTCAGCATTTTTCCTGTTCCTTCGGTGACGACCTTGCGCATCATTTTGCGCAATTTGCTTGCTGTCACGTAGTCAATGCCTTGTTGACCCAGATCCTGCACCGGAAAGCGGAAAAAGGTCTGTCCGTTTTTATAGGAGATTTGATTGACCAGCCGTACCTGGACAGGCTGACCGCCGCGCAAGATCGTGACCATCAAATTGGCCGCCTGCAAAGGGGTCACACGGACATCCCGCTGACCGATAGCCGTCTGAATCAACACGCCTTCATCATGGACAGATACATCCTTGGCAAATATGCTGCCTCGCTCTTCCCCGTCGATTTGCCTAAAACCATCCAGCTTGAACATGTGAGCCGTCGTATGGCCGACAGGCACGGACAAGCCCAGACGCTGAGCGTACTCCTCCAGCTTCTTCGCGCCTACCCGTTTGGCGATCTCGGCAAAGGCGATATTGCAGGACTGGGCGTACGCCTCTTCCATCGTAAGAGTCCCATGCCCTTCCTTTTTCCAGCAAGAAAAATGGTATTTGCCATAGTCCCCTGTACAGGTAAAACGGTCTGTCGGAAGCACTACTCCTTCTCCAAGCGCCGCTGCAGCTACAACTGTTTTGAAGACGGATCCGGGGGGAAGCTGCTTGACCGCACGATTTTGCCACTCTCTTGACTGTACGTTTACCTTCGTCTGATCATAGGCGGGCCGGCTCACCATCGCAAGAACGTCTCCGTTTTTGACATCCAGTACGACCAGAGAGCCTTCCTGCAGCCCTACTTGATCTGCGACATGTTCCATCCTGCGTTGAATCCCGACATCCAGCGTCGTTGTCAGGGAAAGCGGATAGTATTCGTTTTCCTGCTTGCTGTAACGGATGTCCAGACCGCGCAGCGGCCGGCCCTGTCCGTCCACATAGTAGGACAGAACAGAAGGCTCCACTCCCTGCAAGAAGCGGTCAAAGCTGCGCTCCAGTCCAGACGCCCCAATCGTGCTCTCCTGATTCATCTTTCCGCTGGCTACTTCCTCCGGATACAGCGTTTGGACCAGGGTGGGATTCTGATGAATATAGCCGATCAGATGCTTCGCTACCTCATCCTGACGGTAACGCTCTGTCACTTTCAGAGCGACTACTCCAGGTATCGCCAAGCTGTTCACCTGGCTGCTCTGCTTCTCAGTCAGAACGATCAGCTTGCCGCCCGGATTGCGGAGCAGGACAGGCGCCTTGGCCTTCTCCATGGTCGCAGTCAAATGCTCCGGGGATTGTCCTACGATCTCAGCAAGCTGTTTGATCCCGTCCGTACCTTGCAGACTGCCGCGCGCCAGGGGAAAAAGGATCAAGGCCAGATTTTCGCTCCCTGTAAACGCGTAGCCGTCGCGATCCAGAATATCGCCACGACCGCTGTGCAGTACGATGCTTTGCTGCCTTTGCTTGACGGCGCCTTTTACCAGATCGATGCCTCTGCGGGAAAAATGATGCGGAGCCCCCAGTTGAATCCACCACAGACGGGCAAGCAAACCGATCCAGACAAACGTCATAAAGATCAGCACCAGAAAATGACGCCGTTTGATTCGTTGTTCCAGTTGCATCCCAGGCCCCCCTCCAGCTCTCTTTCCTCCAAGTATTGCCGGATTGAGTTGAGCGGAAACGGGAACACGTTGCGGATCATACAAAAAAACACGCCGAAGGGGCGTGTTTCCTGGTCATTGCCTAGGGAGTTGCATGGGCGTATTTTCTTTTTTCCAGCAGGATGTTGCTGATTTTCGTGGACAACAGATCGAGCGCGACACGGTTGAAACCGCCCTCGGGAATGATGACATCCGCGTATCGCTTCGTCGGCTCGATAAACTGCAAATGCATCGGGCGCACGACATTCAAGTACTGATTGACGACAGATTCGAGCGAACGTCCGCGCTCTTCGATATCCCGAACGATTCGGCGAACAATCCGCACGTCCGCATCCGTATCCACAAATACCTTGATGTCCATCAAATTGCGGATGCGCTCATCCTCCAGGATCAGCATGCCTTCCAAAATGATGACATCCTGGGGCTCCACTAGCACGCGCTCCTGCTTGCGATTGTGCTCCTTGAAATCGTAGATCGGCTTCTCAATTGCACGCCCCTGCAAAAGCTCTTGCAGATGCGTCAGAAGCAGGTCATTGTCAAACGCCAGCGGATGGTCGTAATTGGTGCTTACACGCTCCTCAAAGCTGAGATGGCTTTGATCTTTATAATAGGAATCCTGCTCGATCATCGCCACGCGATCGTATTGAAATTGGCGGAACAACTCTCCCGCCACTGTGGATTTACCGGATCCACTTCCTCCTGCTACCCCAATGAGCACGGGGTTCTTCATCCTGCATGTCCCCTTCCTTCATGTATCCAAGGCCTTCTCTTGCCTGATTTATTCTCTGCGTTGACCGCTGCTATGCCCTTTTTACACTTACGGAGAGGCCATCTCCAACGGGGATAAATGTCGTCTCCACATCAGGCCGTGTCGCGAGCTGTTGGTTGAAGTCGATGAGTTTGTCCACCAAAGGCCGCTGCCGCTTTCCTGCGTCTTCAGGGGTTGCCACCAGTCCACGAAACAACACGTTGTCGCTGATCACCAGTCCTCCGACGCGCAGCATCGGGAGATACAGATCCAGAAACTTCTGGTACTGCCCCTTCGCTGCATCAATAAACAGACAGTCAAACTGGTAGCTGTCAGGCAGCCCAAGGGTAGCATCCCGTGAGAGAATCTCTACCCGATCCGCATAACCCGCTTCCCTGATATTGGCTTGGGCACGGGCAAGCCTTTCCTCATCGATCTCCATCGTCACGATACGCGCGTCCGGAGCGGCTTCAGCAAGCCAGATTGTCGAATACCCGATAGCGGTCCCAACTTCCAATATCGAGGCGGGGCGGTGCAAAAGGAGCAGCATCCGCATCACCTGTGCCGATGGAAGCTGGACAATCGGGATTCCCTCGTCTGCCGCTTCCTGCTCCAGCCGCTGCAGCAACGGGGATCTTTCTGGCACCAGACGGAAGAGATACTCATCTACTTGCGGGTTGGTAATCATCGTATCACTCCTCTAGTTTTTCCTGCTTTTCGCGTCATTCGCATTATGTTCCTTCAATGTCTTGGAAAAGTAATGCTCAGAGGTACCGTCTTTTTTCGTAACATAGAAGAAGTAATCATGTTTTTCCGGATTGACGACCGCTTCCAGCGAAGCCCTGCCCGGACTTGCGATTGGACCTGGAGGCAGGCCTGGATTGGCATAAGTGTTGTAAGGATTCTTCACCTTGAGATCTTCATAGGTCAGACGATCCCGTTGCTTGCCCAGGATGAACTGGATCGTGGCATCCGCCTGAAGCGGCCATTTGTCGCGCAGCCGATTGTAATAGACCCCGGCTACAGTCGGACGTTCTTTATCCACTGTCACTTCACGCTCTACGATAGAGGCGAGATTAACTGCCTCATCAAGGCTCAAGTTTTGTTCCTTGATTTTCTCTGTCCATTCCGGCTTCCATTCTTTTTGGAACTGGGCCAGCATCCGTTCGATAATCTCATGCTCGGTAGCGCCCTCTTTGATTTCATAGGTCTCAGGAAATAAATATCCTTCCAGACGATGAGTCCGCGCTTCGTTTTTGGGTATTTGCGCTACAAATGGAAACTCTTCAAAGCTGCCGTTGTTGACCTCGTCTAAAAAGACCTTCTTATCGACAAGGCCCTCGGAAGCCAGATGGTCGGCGATCTGTTCCACATTCCACCCCTCGGGAATCGTAAAGCGCTGGGCGCGGACGACGGTTTTGCCCTCGATCATCGCCTGCAGCATCTCGTCGTGCGTCTGCCCGGGAGTAAAGGCGTATTCCCCTGCTTTCAGCTTGGGAGCCACACCTGTATACCGTACGTAATAGGAGAACATCTCCGCGTTTCGTATCAATCCTTGCTCTTCCAGCAATCGGCCGATTTGAAGCACCGAAGACCCCGTCGGAATGACGACATTTTTCGTCACCTCTTCTGAGGGTACAGGTTGGAGCTGTTGATAAACATAGAAGGCTGTCCCTCCGACAGCAAGTACCAGAACAAAAAAGAACAGCACCAGCCAGCGAAACAGTCGCCCGCCTCTCCTGCGGCGTTGTTCTTTCGGGCGCTCGGCCTTGAAATCTGGTTTCTCTAACAGTTGATTCAAGGTAGGAATCCCCCTAGCGTCTCTTCTCTCAATCTTTTTTATTATACAGGAGGCAATCCACGCTGTCACCGTGTTGGATTTTGCCGAATCATGATTAGGAAGAACTTGGCTTATTTCGGAAAGTAGAAAAAGCACCCTTTTTTCAGGTGCTTGAGTGCCTGTTCGCATTTCTCCATTTTCGGTGAATCCATAAGACGGATCCCAAAAACAGGCCGTATATCCCGACTGCAAGCAAAATATTGCGTGGCTCTGTCATCAGGTTGTCCCCTACGACAGCAAAAAGCAGCATCGCTGGTATTTTTCCCAGGGCTGAGGCAATCGTATAATTCCAAAACGATACACGGCTCAAAGCAGAATACACGTTGACCACGATCGACGGAACGATGGGAATGCATCGGGCGAACGCGATCGCCAAAAAAGCATGACGTTCAAAAATAGTTGTCAGCTCGCCAATTCGCTTGTAGCGATTGAGGATTTGAATTCCCCATTCCTGATAGCCATAGCGCACGAACGCAAACATCAGGATGGATGCTGCTGTCGAGCCGATCCAGGTGATCAGGCCTCCAAGGAATGGGCCGTACGCGGCACCGATGACGCCACCGACGAGCGGATAGGGAATCACTGGAAACAGAGCCATGATCGTCGCCAGTGCCGCTACCAGCAAAACATTGCTCGAATCCTGGATCCAAGCCAGAATACCTTCGCCGAATTGATAGATGAAGTAGCCGATTGCCAGATAACATGCGGCTAGAATGATTTTTTTTAGCATGCCTTCTCTCCCGGATTGTCATACTTCTATCTTATCATGTACGTGGGATAGGCTCCTATCAAAGACTGAAAAACCTCTTTGGTTTGTGGTCGTCCAACTGTAGTGGAAGGGAGGAAAAAAGGGAGAACGCTCAGGTGGGGTGGGATCTTCGCTGGGGGGCATTCCCGGCCGCCTCCACTCCAAAGGCGGAACCGCGGCCAAAAGCAGCCCTCTCCAAGAAGTGATTCAGGGTTGGCCGCTGAATGCGGGTTCCGCCTTTTCCGTTGCGTCTGGGTCAAGATCCCAAATACCTTCGCTTTTCTCCCTTTTTTCCTCAGCCAGCCATTTTTGGTCCACCTTTTTTTGCGGGCTTCTCAAGGTTGGCAATACAAAAAAAGAGGACCCTTGGGCCCTCCTCTTCGCGATTAAATTCCTTCTTTTTCCAGATCGGTGATCAGGGTTTCGAAGGTGGCTTCGACTTGCTCCCATTCTTCGTCGTCCTCGATCGGAATCAGCATATCGGTTCCGTCGTAACGCAGGAAGTGTACCTCATACTCTTCTTCTTCCTCCTGGTCCACTGGAACCAGTACGAGATAGCTGCGATCTTCGATATCAAAAATGTACATGATCCGAAAATCTCGCGGCTCCTCTGTCCCTTCCTCTGTCAGGGCGATCACATCGCCCACTTCGAACTCCTCTGTCATCTCTTCACTCATCATGGTCACCTCGATTTCGCGTCCAAATATCCCTGCAGGATCAAAGTGGCCGCCATTTTGTCTATTACGTTTTTACGTTTTTGCCGGCTGACATCTGCTGAGATCAGCATCCGCTCCGCTGCCATTGTCGTCAAGCGCTCGTCCCACATATAGACGGGAAGAGATGTGCGTTCCTCCAAAAAGCGCGCAAAAGCCTGGCAAATTTCCGCCCTTGGGCCAATGGTTCCATTCATGTTTTTGGGGAGTCCGACCACGATGCCGCCGATTTGATACTTGGCGATCCACTCTTGGATGCGAGTCAAATCCTTTTCCTTGGATTGCCGCTTGATCGTCTCCAGCCCTTGGGCCGTCCAGCCCAATTCATCACTTACTGCGACGCCAATTGTCTTGTCGCCGACGTCCAATCCCAGTAATCGCGCCATGTCGTCTGGTTTACTTGCGCTCTGCCAAGTAAACAGTCACCAACTCTTCTATGATTTTGTCTCGTTCCAGTTTGCCGATCAAGCTGCGTGCGTTGTTGTGGCGCGGGATAAACGCCGGGTCTCCAGAAAGCAAGTATCCCACGATCTGGGTGATCGGGTTGTATCCTTTTTCCTGCAGGGCCTTGTACACCTCTGTCAATGTCTCCTGAACGTCCGCCGCATTCGCTTCCTTGGGCACCGTGAATTTCATGGTATTATCCAACGAACTCACAATCAACACCTCGATTTCCTTTGAGACTTCTTTTTTGAAAAAGGGAGCCTATGATCACAAGTATTCGACTCCCTCCAACTTTACTCCTTGTCGAAACTGCAAAAATTCCACAGAAGGTGCACTTATTTCGCCACAGCTTGTGCTTTTACGAAATCCGCGACTGCGTCCAATGCCTCTTGCAGCTTGGACGGATCCTTCCCGCCCGCTTGCGCCATGTCGGGACGTCCGCCGCCGCCACCGCCGCAGCGAGTCGCAACTTCCTTGATGATTTTTCCGGCGTGGATACCGCGGTCCATCAGGTCTTTGGTTACACCCGCGACGAGATTTACTTTATCGCCGTCGACGGAACCAAGCACGATGACTGCGGAGCCCAGCTTGTTCTTCAGTTCATCCACCATGCCGCGCAGATTATCCATGTCAGATGCGGACACGCGAGCGGCGAGCACCTGGATGCCTTCTACGGTATTCAGCTGGTCAGTCAGCGAAGCCGCTTCAATATTGCCCAGTTTTGCACGAAGCGATTCGTTTTCACGCTGAACTTCTTTGAGTTGTTGCTGCAATCCTTCCACACGGGCAGGAGCTTCGGTCAGTACAGGTGCCTTCAGCGCATTCGCCACATCTTTCAAGATCGCGAATTGCTGATTCAGGAACTGGTAAGCACCGCGTCCGGTCACAGCCTCGATCCGGCGGGTTCCCGCACCGATGCCGCTTTCGCTGACGATCTTGAACAGACCGATCTCAGCGGTATTGGTTACATGGCAGCCGCCGCAAAGCTCCAGGCTGTAGTCGCCTACTTGAACTACGCGTACGATGTCCCCATACTTCTCGCCGAAGAGGGCCATCGCTCCCATTGCTTTGGCTTCCGCCAGAGGTTTGTTGGAGATGTCCACCAGCAGATTCTCCCAAACCTTTTCATTGACAATTCGTTCGATGCGCTCCAGCTCTTCTTGCGTAATTGCGCTGATATGAGTGAAGTCAAAGCGCAAACGCTCCGGTGCCACGAGTGACCCTGCCTGGTTTACATGCGTTCCCAGTACATCTTTGAGCGCCTGGTGCAGGAGATGGGTAGCCGTATGGTTTTTGGTAATGGCGAGTCGCGCATCGCGGTTTACTTCCGCATGCACTTCATCTCCCTTGCGCAGGGTGCCTGCCTCGATCAGAACAGAGTGGACATTTTGCCCCATCGGTCCTTTTTGCACATCTTGCACCCGGGCTTTTACCGAATCGGAGAGCAAGAGACCTTCGTCATTGATCTGTCCGCCGCTTTCCGCATAGAATGGCGTGCGGTCCAGTACGACCTGTACGGTTTGTCCTTCTTCCGCTTCGTCGACCAGTTGGTTGTTGAAAATGATCGCTTCGACTTTACCTGTCGCTACCAATTCAGTATAACCAACAAATTGGCTCGTAACCGTCAAATCTGACAGCGGACCTCCCTGAGTCTGCATGCTGTCTACGTCTTGACGCGCTGCACGGGCACGCTCCCGCTGTTCTTCCATCGCTTGCTCGAAGCCTTCGCGGTCGATGGTCAATCCCTGCTCCTGGGCAAAATCCTCTGTCAGGTCGACGGGGAATCCGTACGTATCGTACATCTTGAACACGTCTTTGCCCGCGATTTGGGATTGGCCGCTTGCTTTTGCCGCTTTCACCATATCGGTCAGGATATTGAGTCCGTCATTCAGGGTCTCGTGGAAACGCTCTTCCTCGGCGCGAATGACTTTTTCTATAAAGGCGCGCTTTTCCACCACTTCTGGATAAAATTCGCCCATCATCGTGCCGACGGTCTCTGTCAGGCTGTACAGGAACGGCTTTTCCACTCCCAGCTTTTTGCCCATCCGCACGGCGCGACGGAGCAGACGGCGAATGACATAGCCGCGTCCTTCATTGGCTGGCAGGGCTCCGTCCCCAATCGCGAATACGACCGTACGAGCGTGGTCCGCAATCACCTTGAGGGCAACATCCAGGTCTGGACTGGTTTTGTACTTGACACCGGAAATCTCGCTGGTTTTCTCGATCAGCGGGAACAGCAGATCGGTCTCGTAGTTGTTGTCGACTCCCTGGATGACCGAAGCCATACGCTCCAGACCCATACCTGTATCGATGTTTTTCTTCGGAAGCGGCGTGTAGGTGCCATCCGGGTTGTGATTGAACTGGGAGAATACCAGGTTCCACACTTCTAAATAACGTTCATTCTCCCCTCCAGGATACAGTTCGGGATCATTCGGGTCGTTGCCGAAGCTCTCGCCACGGTCGTAGAAAATCTCTGTATTCGGACCGCTTGGACCTTCCCCGATATCCCAGAAGTTCCCTTCCAGACGGATAATCCGCTCTTCGGGAATGCCGATTTTTTTATTCCAGATCTCGAAAGCTTCTTCGTCCTCTGGATGGATCGTCACGGACAGCAGTTCCGGATCAAAGCCAATCCATTTCGGACTGGTCAGGAATTCCCATGCCCACTCAATCGCTTCTTCCTTGAAGTAATCTCCGATCGAGAAGTTGCCCAGCATCTCAAAAAACGTGTGATGGCGTGCTGTGCGTCCCACATTTTCAATATCGTTTGTACGGATGGATTTTTGCGAATTGGTGATGCGCGGGTTATCCGGAATAATCCGTCCGTCAAAGTATTTTTTCAGTGTCGCAACACCGCTGTTGATCCACAGCAAGGAAGGATCGTCGACTGGCACCAGTGATGCACTGGGCTCGATGCGATGCCCCTTTTCCACAAAAAAATCAAGAAACATCCTGCGAATCTGATTTCCTGTCAGTTTTTTCATGGCAATCTCCTCCAAAAAATAGAAAACTTGAATAAATAAAAAAAGCCCTCATCCCCTCAGGGACGAGAACTGTTTTTCTCGCGGTACCACCCTGCTTACAGATCTGCCTGCCTATCGCAAGCGAGATTCTGTCGCTTTACAGACAAGTAACGGTGCCAAGCCGCCGGTTTTTGCCCGGTCTCGGGAGTAGCCTTCCGTCGCACTTCTTCTGGCCGCCCTCTCAACCATGGAGCGCCCTCTCTGTAAAAGGTCTGCGACATACTCGTTCCCTCATTGATCGTTTTACGTGTGGTGCTTTTTCGTATTATAAATTTTTTTGCCGATCACTGTCAACTTTCATGCATCATCAAAGCGATGCGATTGATCACGACCTTGCAGACAGCCAAAAAAGGCACCGCTACGATCAAGCCGACAATCCCTCCGATGGCCTCACCGGCAAGCAGGGCCATGATGATCAGCAAAGGATGCAATTGAAGAGAGCGGCCAACGATATGGGGGGACAAAACATTCCCTTCCAGCACCTGGATGATCAAATTGACGGTCACGACCATGATGGCCATTTTTGTCGAGATGGTCAACGCGATGATGACGGCTGGACCTGCTCCGATCAGAGGGCCGATATACGGTATGACATTGGTCAGGCAGACAAAGGCAGCCAAGACAAACGGATATGGCATGCCGATCAGCCAGTACCCCAGGTAAGCGCAGCCCCCGACGATCAGGGCGACCATCATCTGCCCGTGGATGTAGTCCCCGAGCGACACATTAATATCGCGCAGCACGGTCAAAACGCGCTTACGGTATGCAGCTGGGATAATGAGCATGCTGGACTGGTGCAATTGCTTCATATCCTTGAGCAGATAAAAGGCGATAAACGGCACGACTGCATAAGCCAGAAGCTTGCCCAACGTATTGCGGGCATTGTTCACCAGCTCCGTGACAGAATGGGAGACGCGCTCATGAGATTGAATGATGACACGGTCTACCCCGTGCGAGATGCTTTCCGGCAAGAAATACTTATGCGCCTCCCATTCGCTCATCCACTTGGTATACCACTCTTTGAGGCGCGGCAGGTCATCCGACAGCTCAATCCACTGTGTCGTAAACACCGGTATAGCATTGACGACCACGATCGCAATCACCAGAATAAAAGATGCGTAGATCAACAGGACAGCCATCAGACGCGGCACACGTCTGCGTTCAAGCAATTCAACAATCGGATGAAGGATGTAGGCAATGAGCAAGCCAACCAGAACAGGCATAAACACTTCGGAAATCAAGCGCAGAATTTGAATGAGTACGGGACGAAGCAACCAGAGCAAATTCCCTATAATCAACAGAGCGATCAGCCAGACGGCAGCAGCGAACCAACGACTTCGCTTTAATTCATCCACCGCTGTCACTCCCCTTCCTGATGGTGGAACCTAAAAATTAGCCTGTCTCAAAGCAAAAAAAACATGTACGCCCAAGAAAACTGACTATTGACATGCAGCCAAAAGGCAAATAAAATTTGAAATACAAGAAGATATCTCCAAAGGGGAGTAGCTTTTCTGCAGCATAGTCGTCATTACGGGAGAAATCCCCGGCTATGTTGGCAACATTTCCGGAAATGTTGTAAGCAAGACCTTTGCCTGTAGGGTAATGGTCTTTTTTTGTTTTTCACACGACCTTTACCTGTCCAGGGAAAGGTCGTTTTCTTTTCCTCCTATCTACTAACACTAAGGGAGATTGTAAGAAAACGGCCGAGGATTCTTCACCATTCGAGGACGAGGAGGAGAAAGAAATGGAACTACTTTTAACACCCGAGTTTTGGTCCGCACTATTAGCCATCATTGTAATCGATCTCGTGTTGGCTGGCGACAATGCGATTGTCATCGGCATGGCAGCCCGCAACTTGCCTGCACACCAACAGAAAAAAGCGATTATCTGGGGGACCGTCGGAGCTATCATCATACGCGCTCTAGCCACCTTGGCCGTTGTCTGGTTGCTGAGAATACCCGGTCTTTTGCTGGTCGGTGGTCTGATCCTCATCTGGATTTCACTGAAGCTTTTGGTCCAGGAAGAAGGCCATGAAAACATGAAAGCAAGCGGTTCACTCGGCTCAGCAATCTGGACGATCATCGTCGCGGATACGGTCATGGGTCTGGACAATGTGATCGCGGTCGCCGGTGCAGCTCATGGAGACTTTTTGCTTGTCGTGATCGGCTTGATCATCAGCGTTCCGATCATGGTTTGGGGAAGCACAATGATCCTCAAATTCATGGAGCGTTTCCCGATCGTCATTTTTATCGGGGCTGGTGTACTGGCTTACACCGCTGGAAGCATGGTCACCAATGAAAAATTGCTCGCTCCGTTCTTCGCAGCCTATCCTTGGGTAAAATGGGTATTCATCGTAGCAGTAGTGGTTGGTGTGCTCTTGATCGGCCGCATGAAAAACCAGAAACAAAAAAGAATGGCCGAACAATCCTAAGCACAGCAACGCATAAAAAAATGCCCGGACGCCATATGAGCGTTCGGGCATTTCTATTGATTTCGCCAAAGCGGGGGTTATTGCGTTTACCTAGCCATAGCCCGCATAAGCTTGCGGCCAGATTTGACCATGCGATTGACATCTTTCATGGAGAAGGGCAAACGGTTGAAATTCAACGAAAATCCTCGTCTCTTGCGACGCGGGGCCATCAAATAGCCGATCAAAGCGACGATTCCGCCAGTCGCGACAATCCGCATCAGGCTTCGAATGAACATTCGCGGCCACCTCCATAGGATGTTTTTTTTCGCCAGACTACATATTGATCTGAGCTGCAGCGGTCTGCTCCTCGATGAACAGATCATTCAAGGAATGCAAAGAACCGTCCTCCTCTACCTGGTAGACGGAGGCAATTTGTTCATTGCTCACGCTCATTTCGATATAGCAGTTCCAGCAGTAGTACTGGTTCGTCCCAATTTTTCCGACGTCTTTCGAACTGCAGTTCGGGCAAATGACACGCATCACCTAAATCCTCCCTTTCACGCCTGGATACGAACCTAGTCCGGCACGATCAGGTTTTCTTCCCCGACAATGACAGAAGGTGGTGCGGAAAAGCGTTTTCGCCCTTCAGTGACATCCGCAATCCAACCATTGGATAGTTCGTACCCTACAAGTTTCTCCCAGTTTGCAGAGAAGTAAACATCTTCCACTCTGCCCAGGATGTTTCCGGAAGCGGTTATGACCGCTTTCCCTTTTAATTTTGTCTTTCCCGTCACGATGCCGACAGGTTCGATACCGGCGAGATCAAGCAAGGGAGTGATTGCGTCTTTTCCCGAAACGGTCAGGCAAGATTCGCCGACCGCGTGAATCCGTTCGGAAGGAATATAGGTGCCTGGGTGGAACCAGCCCTGTTCGCTCAGCAAGACTCCTTGTACATGCCAAGTGGGGTCGCAAAGAATGTCACGGACGGTGCCGATCGTCTCTCCGGTCTGAAGACACATGACGGGCAAACCGACTACATCCAATGCCTTGCGCATGTGGGACATCCTCCTTCCGCCTTTTTAGTATCGGCGAAAGACAAAGGCTCATTCGGCGCAAATGGTTCCAACCTACACTTGCTTTAAGCGCTCTTCCAAATAGCTGTAACGGACTCCTTCCTCATCTGTCTGCACGGCTGCCAGGAAAGCTTCCGGCTCCCCGCACATGATGAGAAATGACTTGCTGCGTGTAATGCCGGTATAGACCAGCTTTCTGCGCAGCATCCGGTAATAACTTTTGACAAACGGCATAATCACAATCGGAAATTCACTACCCTGCGACTTGTGCACGGAACAGCAGTAGGCAAGCGTTAGCTGATGATAGGCAGAACGCTTGTACACTACCTCCCGACCATCAAAATTGACGACCAGCATCTCTTCATTTTCCGCATTTTCGTTGGGGAAAAAAATCGCGACAATCTCACCCATATCACCGTTGAACACATGCTCTTCGGCGTTGTTCACCAATTGCAGCACCTTGTCCCCGGTCCGAAAAGCAGTTTCCGCGAAGGTAACCTCCCGCTTTTGTGCGGTTTTCGGATTGAACAGCTCCTGCAATTCTTCATTCAATCGATTTACACCGGCCATCCCCTTGTACATCGGGGCGAGGACTTGCACGTCCTTGGCCGTATACCCTTTTTTTACGGCTGCCGCACAAATTTGTTTCACTGCTTCCGGCACATCTTGTGGCGAACTTGTGAAAAATCTCCGATCTTGCGTCGTTTTCAACAAATCCGCCGGCACTCGACCCTGCCGTACCTCATGTGCCAGCTGAATGATCGTGGATTCCTGTGCCTGCCTGTAAATATCCTTCAGCTGGACGAGCGGCAGCAGTCCAGACGTGATCATATCCTGCAGCACATTGCCGGGACCGACAGATGGGAGCTGGTCAGGGTCGCCGACAAGGATAATCTGCATCTCGTCGGGAATGGCCCGAAAAAGCTGGTTGGCAAGCCAAATGTCCACCATCGACATTTCGTCTACGATTAACAGTTTTCCCTGAATCGGATGTTCGGCGTCATGCTCGAAGCTTTCTCCTTTATAGCCCAGCAGCCGATGGATCGTCATCGCGGGCAATCCGGTCGTCTCGGTCATCCGCTTGGCAGCTCGTCCCGTTGGTGCGACTAACAAGATGGGGAAGGGATTGTCTTCTCCGTATTTTTTCAGATCGAGCGAAACGCCATGCAATTGGGCAAAAACACGGCAGATCCCGCGTATGACCGTCGTCTTTCCGGTGCCGGGCCCGCCGGTCAGGAGCATGAGTCCGCTCGTAATGGCCCGCTCAATCGCATCGCGCTGGGTGTCAGCGTACGTAATCCCCAGCTCGTCCTCCACCTTGCCCAGAGCGCTGTAAAACTCTGACACAGGAAAGGTACCGAAATCCTCGCGTTGCGCAAAATGGCGGAGCCGCTTGGCCAAACCGATCTCTGCAAAAAACAGGGAAGGCAAGTAGATGCGTTCTTCCTCCCAAGCAACCTTGCTCTGGACGAACAACGCTTCGACTGCCAGTTGGATATCTTCCTGAGTAAAAGCATGCCCGCCGCACTCATCCAGCAACCGCTTTGTCTTTTCACACAGCTCATCTACCGGGACGAACACATGACCTTCCGTGTAAGAGGATTCCTGCAGCACGAACAAAGCAGCAGCCTTTGCCCGTTCCTCGGAGGAAGCGGCAATTCCTGTAGCACGGGCAATGTCGTCAGCCCGTTTGAAGCCAATGCCCTGGATATCCTCGATGAGGCGATACGGCTCCTTGGTCAAAACCTCCATCGTCTCCAGCTTGTAATGCTGATAGATGCGCAAGGCCAAATTGACTCCAATCCCGAAGTCGTACAAAAAGACCATGGCGCTTTCCAACGAGCGATGTTCCATGACCGAGTCGTAGATGGTCTTGGCCCTTGCCTCCGAGATCCCCGGCAGCTGCGCCAGGCACTCCGGATTTTGCGCAATGATGCTAAGTGCATCAACGCCCAATTCCTCGACGATGCGCTTTGCCATCTTTTTGCCGATTCCCTGGAAAAGCCCGCTAGCCAAATATCGTTCTACCCCAGCCGCCGTCTTGGGCGTTTCCCGTTCATACCGCTTGGCGACGTATTGTTGTCCATATCGAGGATGCGTCTTCCACTCCCCGTAGAAGGTGTACCGTTCTTCCGGATGGGGCCGCGGAAAATTGCCGACGATGATGACCTCGGAGTCCTTGATGTTCTCCGTGGTCTCTTCTATCTTTAGACGGATAATTCCATACCATGTTTCTTCATTGTAAAATATTTCTTGATTGACATATCCGCGAATATATGTTTCGGAAAACAAGGAGATTTGTTGCTGCTCCTCCATCCCAAACGCCTCCTCTCACCTGTGCCATTTTACGCGAACAGATGATTTGCCCTTAAAGATGGAAAAAATCCACTTTATCACAAAGTGGATTTCACCATCGCTTCTATTTGATTGTAAATTGTTTTGCTTGTTCTGACAACCGCTGGGCCATTTGGGCCAAAGTCTCCGCCGCTGCAGCCATCTCCTCGGTCGAGGCCGTCTGCTCTTCGGATGCTGCAGCCACCTCCTGTGTGTTGCGCGCTGTCATTTCTGCCAGCTCTTGAATCGTGCCGGAGTGAACAAGCAGTTCCTCCGTATCTCGATGTATCTTTTGTGCAGCCCCGTTCATGCGGTCAACCTGCTGACTGACATCCTGGACAGCCTGCAGGATCAGACGGAAGCTTTCTCCCGCGGATGCGACCCCGCCGCGTCCCTCTTGTACGGCACCCGTCGTTTTGCTCATCGCTCCGACAGCTTCCAGGATTTCCTGATTGACGTTGTGGATCAAAGCTGCGATCTCTTCAGCTGCCTGACCGGATTGCTCAGCCAATTTTCGCACCTCCTGCGCGACAACCGCGAAGCTGCGCCCTTGCTCTCCAGCTCGTGCCGCTTCGATGGCTGCGTTCAAAGCCAGCAGATTGGTCTGCTCGGATATTTGCTGGATAATGGAGATGATTCCGATGATCTTTTCGGATTGCATCCCCAGCTCCCGCACCACTTGCTCCGTCCGCTGCACCTGTTCTGTGATCTGATCCATCTCTTGGGCGAGAACATTCAGCTTCTCTCCCCCTTGGCCTGCAAGCGCATAGGCATGTGAGGCCTCTTCGTTAACATGACTCGTCGATTGAGCTATCTCTTGTATATCCTTGCCGATTCGCTGAATAAAGTCTCCTGTCAAATGGACCGTTTCTTTTTGCTGGTCAGAGGACGTTGCGATTTCCGCAGAAGAGTGGGAAATTTGTTCCGACGCACGTGCGCTTTCGGATGCGCTTGCCTTCAATTCGACAGATGAGATTTCAACTTGCCGCGATACCTCCTGCACATCACGCAACATCCGGCAGAAACCGTCCATCATTTCATTGTAATTCTGTGAAAGCTGGCCGAACTCGTCCCTGGTATGAATCTCAACCCGCGGAGTCAAGTCTCCCGCTTCAGCCGCCTTCATTGCCGAAACCAATTGTTTCAGAGGCGAAAGCAGCTTGTACACGACAAAACTGCCGATAGCCAGCGCTGCAATCGCACTGATCAGGCTGATGATAAACATAGTGATCCGACTTGCTTCTATCGGGTTTAACAAATCCCGTTGGAAGCTCGCTGTCACCAGGATCCATCCATTGGGAAGTTCCTTGTAGACGGCGAGCTTGTCATCCCCCTGGAAATTGTACTCCATCCACCCGTTTTTGTTCGCAACCATTTCCTGAGTGAAGCTCTCTTCCCATAAAGAGGTGTTTTCCATGCTTTCATCGGGATAAAACATCAGTATCCCTTGTTGATCCATGATATAAGCATAGCCGCTCATCCCATTTGGCTGGTAGTATTTTTCTGCTATCTCATTCAAAATATCCTTTATTTTCTGTCTATTGCCGTCAAAAATATTCGTATCTTGCGTATAAGGAGCCAACTCCCGCATTTTCAAATCTGTTATGTATTGCAAATCAGAAATCGTAAGCTGATAGACAGCTCTTTTGGCGTTCTCAAACTGGAGATAGCCTGCGATCATGAGCGGGACAATCGTAATGATCAGCATGGTCGCGAGCAGCTTGAATCTCACAGAAGCCTTTCTTGCTATCATGATGATGCACTCCTTTTCTTTTGCAAATGAGGAAGAATTTTGATTAAAGCAGAAATATTTTACCATTTGTTATCGATTCCCACAATCTGACCGCGATAAACATTAAAAAACAAAGACCAGTCAACGGCATTGATTCGCCTTGACTGGTCTTTCGTCTTTTATTTTTGCAAACGCGTTGCGATCTGTACGATCTTTTTCGCGGCAAGCTCTGCTTCCTCTACGGTATTGGTGATCCCGAAGCTGAAGCGTATCGCGGATTCCGCCCTTTCCTCACCGAGATTCATCGCTTTTAAGACATGCGACAGTTCAAGAGATCCCGATGTACAGGCCGAACCGCTGGCAGCCGCTACCTGCACCAGATCCAGATTCATCAGCATGGTTTCGGTCTCGATTCCAGGAAAGCTGACATTCAGGATATGCGGCAGCGTGCGTTCAGGATGTCCATTTACGCAGTACGCGATTCCTGCCTCCTGAAAACGCCCAAGCATAGCAGCCTTGATCTGGTTGTACTTGGCTACCCGTTCTTCCCTTTCTTCTGTTGCAATCCGGGCAGCTTCTGCAAAGCCGACGATCCCGGACAGGTTCTCCGTCCCTGCACGACGTTTCCTCTCCTGTGACCCGCCATGCAACAAAGGAGAAATCGGAACGTGCTTGCCGAGGTACAGGGCGCCGACTCCCTTGGGGCCGTTGATTTTATGTGCCGAGACCGAGAGCATGTCGACAAAAAGCTGCTCTGGATCGAGCGGCAGCACCCCATATGCTTGCACGGCATCCGTATGAAAGATAATGCGGCGCTCACGCAAAAAACGTCCGATCTCTGCAATCGGTTGGAGCGTTCCCACTTCGTTGTTGCCATACATCACCGAGACGAGCACTGTATCTTCACGAACGGCCGCTTCGAGGTCGCTCATGCGTACCATCCCCGTCTCATCCACCGGAAGATACGTCACCTCGTATCCGATCTGCTCCAGATATTCACAGGCGTGCAAGACAGCGTGATGCTCGACCTGCGTCGTAATGACGTGACGTCCTCGGCCCTGTTGAGCCAACGCACCACCAATCACCGCCAGATTGTCCGCCTCCGTGCCGCCGCTGGTAAAAATCAAAGCCTGCGGATCGACATGCAAGGAGCCCGCAATCCCGTCTCTGGCTTTTTCCAATGCTTGGCGAGCCTTGCGCCCAAAGCCGTGCACACTGGAAGGATTGCCGTACACCTGGCTGAGGTAGGGTGTCATCGCCTCTACGACACGCGGGTGTACAGGGGTGGTGGCGGCATGGTCAAAATAGATCATTTCCGACACGAAAGTCACCTTCAGCTTCCATCATTAGATATAAAACATGTAGTTGTCCGTACGTCCGTCATCCTGGAAGGTAATCAAATCCTGTAGCGAAGTAGAATCCAGCACCGAAGAGATGCTGTCGCGAATGCGCAGCCACAGATAGCGCTTCGCCGCATCCTCCTCCTCCGCGAATTCCACAGGGCTGATCGGCCCTTCCAGCACGCGAATGACATCGCCTGCGGAGATCTCGTCGGGTTGCTTGGCAAGAACATAGCCGCCGTAAGCCCCTCGAATGCTCTTTACCAGGCCCGCATTGCGCAGCGGTGCGATCAACTGCTCCAGATAATGCTCTGATAAGTCATGGCGTTGTGCGATGCTGCGCAATGAGGTTGGCCCTTCTCCACAGCGATTGGCCAGTTCCATCATAATCGTCAGACCGTAACGTCCCTTCGTCGATATTTTCACAGTCACAACTCTCCTCTATATTTACATTTCCCTTCTTTCCTGCTTCCTACATGAGTTCATCGGTCCGGGATACACTACCTACAGGGGGTGAGTGCAAAATGACCACAAATAAACGTTCTGAACGAGGCCGCAACCATCCGTCCGGAACGTTGTACGAAAACCCGGCCGGGACGATTGCACACAAAGCGCGATACGGTGCGAGCGAACAAAGCAAGCAGCCCAATGAAAACGGCGACTTGCCCAACAAGCCTGGGGGAAACGTCCGTACGTAAGCGTGTTACTCCCTCTTTTGCGAGGGAGTTCCCTTCTTCTTTAAGCCTTAGTCCGAGGAAGATTTCTTCGGGTTCGCCAGCTTTTGCCTTTCCTCCTGGAATTTTCGGATATGGCGCTCATAGCCAAATTCCTTTGGCTCGTAGAACACAATATCCAGGCCATCTGGCAGGTACTGCTGCTGCACGTAGCCGTACGGGTAGTTGTGCGGATACAGGTATCCCTTGCCGTGTCCCAGCTTGGACGCGCCTTTGTAGGCGGAGTCGCGCAGATGGATCGGGACAGGCTTGTGTCCTTCTTTTTGGATATGGGCCAAAGCCTGGTTGATCCCGTTGTACGCCGCATTGCTTTTTGGCGCGGTAGCCAGATAGGTGGTAGCCTGTCCCAATGCAATTCGCCCCTCCGGCATCCCGACCAGTTCGACCGCCTGAAAGCAGGAGATGGCTACGGTTATCGCCTGCGGGTCGGCATTGCCAATATCCTCTGATGCGGAGATGACCAATCTGCGGGCGATAAAGCGAGGATCTTCCCCGGCATCGATCATCCTCGCCAGCCAGTACAAGGCAGCATCGGGGTCAGAGCCGCGAATCGATTTGATAAATGCAGAGATCGTATCATAGTGATTATCCCCGCTCTTATCATACCTGACAGCCCTGCGCTGAATGGATTCCACCGCCACATCCAAGGTGACAGTGATGCTCCCGTCTGCTCCCTGGGGTGTCGTGGTGACCGCCAGTTCCAAAGCATTCAGCAAGCGCCGCGCATCTCCCTCGGCATACTGAATCAAATGTTCTTGCGCTTCCGGCGTGAGCTGCACGTCAAGTTCTCCCAGTCCGTTCTCCTCATCCTGCAATGCCCGGTCTATGACCTGTTTCAATTCTTCATGGGTGAGCGGCTGCAGGGAGAAGATCTGGGACCTGGACAGCAGGGCCGCATTTACTTCGAAAAAGGGGTTCTCCGTAGTGGCTCCGATCAAAATGATCGTCCCTTCTTCCACAAAAGGCAGCAACGCATCCTGCTGGGATTTGTTGAAGCGGTGAATCTCGTCCACAAACAGCGTCGTGCGCTGACCGCCCATCACCAATCTTTCCTTCGCCTCTTCCACAACCTTGCGAATGTCGCCTACACCGGCAGTCACTGCATTGAGTTCTGAAAAATACGAACGCGTCGAACGAGCGATCACCTTAGCCAAAGTCGTTTTTCCCGTACCCGGCGGACCATAGAAGATCAAGGAAGAGACCTGGTCTGCCTCAATCGCCCGGCGCAACAGCTTTCCAGGAGCGATAATATGCGATTGGCCGATTACATCCTGAATCGTCTGGGGACGCATGCGAGCGGCAAGCGGCTTTTGTTTGCCGCTGCCACCCTGTTGTTCGTAGGCAAACGAGAATAGATCGTCCATCTTCCTACCCTTTCACCGGCTGCCACTCAAGCAGATCGCGTACGACCACACTGGCCAGGATCAATCCTGCCACAGACGGGACGAATGCATTGCTCGCTGGAGGCTGCCGAACCTTGCTGATCGGAGAATCCGGGTTGGTGACGATCTGCTCTCGTACATCCGTGCGGATCTCGACCGGAATCTCGCGGGAATACACCACTTTTACCCCTTTATAGATGCCTTTTTTGCGCAGCTCGCGACGAATGACCTTGGCGATTGGATCATAGCTCGTCTGCGAAATGTCCGCGACTTCAAAGCGGGTCGGGTCCATTTTATTCGCTGCGCCCATGCTGGAGATAATCGGGATATTGCGCCGTTTTGCCTCCTGAATGATGTGGAGCTTGGCAGACATGATATCCATCGCGTCTACAATATAATCCACTTCATGGGCAAAAAATTGATCGGCGGTCTCTTCGCTGTAAAACATGTTCAGCGTGATGACCTCGCATTCGGGATTGATGGCCGCCACGCGCTCTTTCATCAGCTCCGCTTTTTTCTGTCCGATGGTATGCAAAGTCGCGTGAATCTGCCGGTTGCAATTCGTAATATCGACGACATCCTTGTCCACCAGCACCAGCTTGCCTACGCCAGTTCGCGCCAATGCTTCTACGGTAAAGGAGCCTACCCCGCCAATCCCCAGGACGGCGACGCGGCTGTTTTTCATTTTTTCCAAACCTTCAGGACCGAAGGCCAATTCACAACGGGAAAATTGATGAAGCATACGTATTTTTCACCTTTCAAAGCAGAGTAATTGTCCATCGGAAAAGTAGGATTCCAGGGAATAAAGCAGCCCCATTATGCCGTGATTTCCTACGTTTTGAACCTGCTCATCGCAGGTGGGCGTCTGCCCAACTGAACAAGACTTCCACTCTTGCGGAGGCATGCCTTTCCAGTTGGGACGTTCGACTCCCGATTCAAACATTGTGGCTCAAAACGATCAGATGTCACGGACATCGTAGGGCTTATCTTCTACTATAACCAATGTATCAAAGTGTCATGCATCTGTGCAAGTCGCTTGCCGCTATGCGTTTCCCTTGTCTTCCTGTTCTGCAATCGTGTCGATATGCAGTTCTTTCAGCTGTTTCGGGGATACCACATCTGGAGCGTTTACCATCAGATCGCTCGCGCTGGCAGTTTTTGGGAAGGCAATTACTTCGCGCAGGTTGTTGCGTCCAGCCAAAAGCATGATCAGACGATCCAAGCCAAGCGCGATTCCGCCGTGCGGTGGCGTCCCGTATTCAAAGGCATCCAGGAGGAAGCCGAACTGCTCACGCGCTTCTTCCGGTGTAAAGCCGAGTGCTTTGAACATTTTCTCCTGTACGTCGCGTTTGAAGATCCGCATCGAACCGCCGCCCAGCTCGTAGCCGTTGAGGACCATATCGTACGCTTGCGCACGGATCTGTCCCGGGTCGGTGTCGAACAGGTGCAGGTCCTCGTCTTTTGGACGGGTAAAAGGATGGTGCAGTGCTACGTAGCGTTTCGCTTCCTCGTCCCATTCGACCAGCGGGAAGTCCACGACCCACAGGAAAGCAAATTTGCTGTGGTCGATGAGTCCCAGCTCGGCTGCCAGCTTGGTACGCAGGGCGCCGAGGGCATCCGCTACTACCTTTGGCTTGTCTGCCACGAACAGGAGCAAGTCTCCTTCTTCGGCGTTCAAACGTTTTTTCATTTCATTCATTTCTTCTTCTTTGAAGAACTTGACGATTGGCCCTTTCAATTCGCCGTCTTTCAGACCGATCCAAGCCAAGCCTTTCGCTCCATAGCGGGCAGCGAATTTCGCCAGATCGTCTGCTTCCTTGCGGGAATAGTGGCCGCAGCCTTTCGCGTTGATCGCTTTTACCTGACCGCCGCTTGCTACAACGCTGGCAAACACTTTGAAATCACTGTTGGCTACGACGTCCGATACATCTGTCAGCTCCATGCCGAAGCGAACGTCTGGTTTGTCGGAGCCGTAGCGTCCCATCGCTTCTGCATAAGTGAGACGCGGGAACGGTGTTGGCACATCGACGCCGATGGTTTGCTTGAAGACGTATGCAACCATTTTTTCCATCATCGGCAAAATCTCTTCCATCGGGAGGAAGGAGGTCTCGATGTCCACCTGGGTAAACTCCGGTTGGCGGTCGGCACGCAGGTCTTCGTCGCGGAAGCAGCGGGCGATCTGATAGTAACGCTCCAGACCGGATACCATCAGCAGCTGTTTGAACAGCTGTGGAGATTGCGGCAATGCGTAGAACTCGCCTGGATGTACGCGGGAAGGAACCAGATAATCGCGCGCTCCTTCTGGCGTGCTTTTTTGCAGCATCGGTGTTTCTACTTCCACGAAGCCATTCTCGTCGAGGTAATCGCGGAAAGCTTTGGCTGCTTTACTGCGCAGGATCAGAGAACGCTGCATTTCCGGACGGCGAAGGTCGAGATAGCGGTATTTCAGGCGCACCTGCTCATCGACATTGAGATCGTCTTCGATCGGGAATGGCGGTGTTTTGGCGTCGTTGAGGATTTGGATCTCGGAAATATGGACTTCCACTTCGCCCGTTTGCAATTTCGGGTTGACCGCTTCTGGAGCGCGATTGACCACTTCCCCTTTTACGGCCAGAACATATTCGCTTCTTACTTTGTCGGCGATTTCCCAAGCGGGCTTGTTGTACTCGGGGTTGAAGACGATTTGGACGATCCCGGTGCGGTCGCGGAAGTCAATAAAGATGACGCCGCCAAGGTCGCGGCGAGTCTGTACCCAGCCGTTCAAGACGATTTCTTGCCCTACGTGTTCTTTTGTCACTTCTCCGCAATGCACGGAGCGAGATTGCCATGCCATGATGAGTCCCTCCACTAAGGTTCTTTATTTTTTCTCTGTCAAATATTTGACGAGGTCTTCCTGTTTGACTTCTTGCTGTTCGCCTGTCGCCATTTCCTTGACGACGACGGTGCCATTCGCGAGTTCCGATTCGCCGATGATGGCGGTAAAACGCGCCTCCAAACGATCGGCTTGTTTCAACTGCGCCTTCATCTTGCGGTCGAGGTAATCCTGCTCGGCGGAGATTCCTGCCTGGCGAAGCTGATCGACGAGAACAAAGGCAGCTTTTTTGGCTTCCGGTGTCTGAACGACTACGAAGCAATCAATTCCGCTGGGGGTCGGAAGCTGAATCCCTTGCTTCTCCAATGCCAGCAGCAAGCGCTCAATGCTGAGTGCAAATCCGATTCCCGGCATGTCGTCTCCGCCCAGATCGGCAACCAGTCCGTTGTAGCGGCCGCCGCCGCAAAGCGTTTCGACCGCGCCGATCTCCGCCATCTTGATCTCGAATGCAGTCAGGGTGTAGTAGTCAAGTCCGCGAACCAGGCGTGGATTGACATAGTACGAGATTCCCAGCGCTTCGAGATAGCCTTTAACAGCTTCAAAGTGGGCTGCAGACTCTTCACTCAGATAATCCAGGATGGATGGCGCGTCTTTGGTCAGCTCGCGGCATTTTTCATTTTTACAGTCGAGCACGCGCAGCGGATTGCGGTCGATGCGGGATTGGCAATCCTCACAAAGCTCCGAGCGCACCGCGTTCAGGTGAGCGAGCAGGTGCTCGCGATGACGTGCCCGGTCCTCCAGCGTCCCTACGCTGTTCAGTTCTACAGATAGCCCGGTAAGTCCCAGCTCCTGATACAAGCGAATGGCGACACTGATGACTTCCGCGTCAATTGCCGGGTCGCTGCTGCCAATCGCCTCTACGCCGAACTGTACAAACTGGCGATAGCGGCCCGCCTGCGGACGCTCGTGGCGGAACATCGGTCCCAGGTAGTACTGCTTGGTCGGCTGATTGGGTGAACCGTACAGCTTGTTCTCCACGTATGAGCGAACGACCCCTGCCGTCCCCTCTGGACGAAGAGTCAGAGCATCGGTACTGCGCGGATTGGCGACGCTGTACATCTCTTTCTCCACGACATCTGTCGTCTCGCCCACGCCGCGAATGAACAATTCGGTGCTTTCGAAGAGCGGTGTGCGGATTTCCTGGTAGTTGTAGCGGCGGCAGAGATCGCGGGCCTTGCTCTCCACGTAGTGCCACAGCTCCACTGTACCCGGCAGGATATCCTGGGTGCCGCGTGGAATCTGAATTTTTTTCATAGAATTGAACCTCCATTTTTGGCAAGAAATAAAAAAAGCCCCTCGCCGCCTGACATGATGCATACGCCGCATGTCAGGGACGAAAGACTTGTTTATCTTCCGTGGTGCCACCCTGTTTGAAGATCCCCCAATATGATCATTCGGGACCCTTCCACTTGTAAGCCCATAACGCGGGCTAAGCGCCAGCCAGTTACTGAGGAGAGCCATGCGCTCATCTGTTCACTGCGGTCTTCGGGGATGTCCTTCACCAAGTCGTCTTCGGCAAGCATTCTCAGCCTCGATGCTTGCTCTCTGCTCCAGCGGTTCCTGATTACTTTTTCCCGTCATCAGATTTGTTCCATTCGGTTGAAAAAAGCTTAATGTGAATCATAGCAAACTCGGAATCCTGCGTCAACAGGCGGTTTTGAAAAACATTTTTTGATCAGGATTTCAGCCTCGAGTGACGGATTTTTCCGCGTAGATTTCTTCCAGGTCCCTCAGTTTATTCTCGACCAGAGTCTTGTAGGTGTCATTGTACGTCTTCGGGTCCTTCGGGTTGGGCCAGCGAGTCAGCTTTCCGCTTCCCGGAGCCATCAGCTTGGAGACCGCGCCGCAGCCTAGTCCGAGAATGGTCTGCACTTCTTCCATGATCATGATGTTATAAATGCTTTCCTGATCGGGCTTGGAGTAACCCACATTCTCCAAATTGCCCAGAATATTTTTTTGGCGGTACAAATAATACGGCGAATAACCGTTCGCTTGCGTCCACTCAGATGCCATCTCCATCATCCGGCTGATCTCCTCCCGGCTGGCTACCCGGTAACGCTCCTTGTTCTGCGTCATTTCCGATGCGCGTTTAAAAGACAAGGTGTGCACCGTCAGGGAGGCAGGCATCAGCTTCTCTACTTCTGCCAGGCTATGGGCCAGCTCGGCAATTCCCTCATTCGGCAAGCCGATGATCAGGTCCATGTTGATATTGGTCAGCCCCATTTCCATCGCCAGGTGATACTTTTCGATCGTTTCCTCCACTGTGTGATGGCGACCGATGGCATGCAAGGTCTCCTGGGTAAAAGACTGCGGGTTGATGCTGATCCGATCCACTTCCCAGCGCTTCATCACTTCCAGCTTTTCTCGTGTGATCGTGTCGGGTCTGCCCGCTTCCACAGTCAGCTCCCGCACCTGGTCCATATGCGGAAAACGGCGGTGCATGGTCTCGAACAACTGGTCCATGTCCTCTGCTGTAATGCTGGTCGGAGTGCCGCCTCCAAAGTAGATCGAAGTGATTTTCTGGTCATGTGCCGTCAGCCATTCTCCGATGCGCTCCATCTCGTAGTGCAGCCCTTCCAGGAACGGATTGACGGATGCGGTATGCGAGCGAATGGCATATGCAGGAAACGTACAGTAAGCACACTTCGTCGGACAAAAGGGGATGCCAATATAAATCGACAGTTCGCGGTCTATTTGATAAAAGTCCGGGACCACTTGCAACTGACGATCCACGATTTCCTGCAAAAGCTTCAGCTTGTAAGGACGCAACACGACTTCCTGCTGCAGTTTTTGATGGGCTGCTTCCCGGGAAATTCCAGACGAGAGGAGTTGATGAAGCAATTTAGTCGGACGAATTCCTGTCAAAATGCCCCATCCCTGCTCCATCCCGGTGTATTCTTCCAACACCAGCAGCAAAGCGTAGTTGATCGCCTGTTTGGCCGTTCTGCGCATTTCTTTTTCTTCACGGCTTGTATAGGTGCGTTGAACCTGGTGAGCCAGACTTCTTCGCCCGTCAAAAAGCTGACTGGCTGCCTCGACTCCGTCTGCCCTCTGCGACAAGGTCAATTTCAGTTTAAGTCCCGGCTCATCTGTCCAGCTAGGGACGAAGGCAAGCGCGGGGTCTTCGTAGAACAAGGCGAGAATCAAAGAGACTTCCCGCTCGAAAGCGTGCCCTTCACATGTAATTTCAATCATTGGGTTCACCTGCTTTTTCATTTGCCACCCTTCATCTTAGCCGACCCGAAAAGCCCGGTCAACCGTACGTGTGGCGAACCCTTGAGAAAGAACCGATTACGGCTTTGCCCCTCTGCGCAAAGCCCGGACATCTCGGACACTGATATGGAATTCTCTGGACATTTCAATATCGTTTAAACGAGACTCTTTTTCCAAAAAATCGTGAAAGTCGACGGAAAACAGTTTCCGGTTCAATTCTTGGGCAAAGGTTTCTTTACTCGACTGTCTCACGTCTTCCCTCCTGCCTGGCATTGATAGTCTATATGCTAGTATTGCCGCCTTTTTCGGCATGTCATACGCCAATTTCCCCGAGAAGTTTGTCGGATGTTGCAGGAAAAACCAGGATGGAAGGAGAATGGAATACCTTTACCCCAAAACATTGCCAAAATCATGCAAGAAATGATTGCGAGAGTATGCAAATCTTTCGGAAAGGATGTCTATCGTGTTTGTTCGTCAAAAATTCCTGAAGATGCTCCTGACTATCGTCTGTGCCATCTCCATCCCTGTCTCGTCAGCTTGGGCCGCCGGTTCTGTTCAGGTTACTGTGGACAAGCTGAACGTCCGTTCTGGTCCCAGCCTCCAGGACACGATTATTACGACCCTCCCGAACCAGACTGTTTTGCCAGTCTTATCACAACAAAATGACTGGGTGCAAGTGCAGCTCCCCGACGGCAAGAGCGGTTGGGTATCCGGCCAATTCGTCGCCTCCTCATCGGCAGGCAGTAATCCGCCCGCCTCTGCGGCGCCTTCAGCCACAGCAACGATAGAGAGCACCACGGAGAACCTGAATGTTCGCTCCGGCCCAGGAACCAATCATCAGATCGTTCAAACCATCAATCCAGGAACCCGCTTTGCAGTCCTGCAGAAGAGCGGAGACTGGATCGAAATACAATTGCCCGGCTCAAAAAAGGGGTGGGTCGCGGCATGGCTGGTCAAGGAACAAGGGACTTCTGGTAGCGGCGGAACCAGTGTGAGCGGCAATACCGGAACGACAGCTCCAGTGACGCAGCTCCCGCCCGTCCAGGTACAGGTTCCCAAACAGGACACAGTCCAAGGCGCCAGCCTGACGCTGGACTCCGCTCCCTATATCTACGCATTTCCGGACTCTTCTACGCCAGCGATCGGTCAATTGCACGCGGGCTCCACGATTACGGTCGTGGCGAAGCAAAATGGCTGGGTCCAATTTCCTTATCAAGGAGTCAACGCCTGGATCAAAACAGAGGAGGACGCGCCATCGCAGCAGCCTGTCCCTGATGCGGGAACAACCGGCAGCCAGCCGAACGTCCAGGCGCCCAACACGCCGCAAACCCCGGCTGTACAAACTGCGACAGTCAACACGGACGGACTCAATTTGCGCAGTGAAGGCAATACGTCCAGCGCGGTCCTGGCCACTTTGGCCATCGGCACGAAGCTGACGATCGTCCAAAAACAAGGAGACTGGTACCGGGTCACTACCCCTGAAGGCAAAACCGGATGGGTCGCCGGCTGGCTTATCACCGTATCGATACCCGAGTATCCGACACCTGCCGGACCGCACGTGACGATCATCAATCCCGATACCAACATCCGCAAAGGTCCTGGTACACAGCACGAGATCGTGAAACGGGTTCAAACAGGCGAGAAATATGAAATCGTCAATACTGAGGGAGACTGGTTCCACATTCGCTTCGGGGACGGCTCCAGCGGTTACGTAGCAGGCTGGCTTGTATCGGCTGTCGGGGTTCCGGCCGTCCTGAAAAGCAATGAACTGGTCAACAAGGTGATCGTGGTTGATCCGGGACATGGCGGAAATGACAATGGGGCAACCGGCTCAAGCTTTGCGACACTAGAGAAGACCGTCAACCTCCAAGTCGCCCTCATCCTGCGCAAAAAGCTGGAATCAGCAGGAGCCAAGGTGGTCATGACACGTGCTGATGACCGCAAATTAACCCTGCAGCAGCGGGTAGACATCGCCATTCAAAACAAGGCGGACATCTTCGTCAGCATCCATCACAATACGCATCCGAACACGGCGACGAACGGAACGATCGTCTTCTACTACAGCGACGGCAATTCCAGCAAGCTGGCCTCCCTCGTGCAAAATGAAATCGTCAAAGCGACCAACTACAAGGATATGAACGCACGCTTCGGCAATTACTTCGTCTTGCGGGAGAATCCAACCCCATCGATTCTGGCAGAGATCAGCTTCCTCTCCAACTACAATGACGAGATCCGCGCGCGCTCTGAGCAGCAGCAGGAGTTGGCTGCGGAAGGCTTGTACAAAGGGATTATTCAATACTTTGCCACTCTGAGCAATCAAGGCGGCTAAACAACTGTGTACTAGACAAAAGAAGCCCTCCGGCTCGGCAGCTAGACAATTTTTCGTCCAAGCTGTCGCCGGAGGGCTTTTCATATGGGGCGTTTCTCCCAAGGTTCTACCGTGCCTACAATAGATAGCGGCTGATCCGAGCGAATCGCATCGATGACGCCTTGTGAGATTTCGTGATTGAACAGCCATCTCGCCGACTGTTCCTCCAGGATGAATCCGAGGATGACGCGTCGAAATAGCACGTGCTCCCTTGCAATCTCTTGCGGGGGATTTTTCCAGGCGCGGCTTCCGCAAACTTGAAACAATCGCCATGGCTTGCGCTGAACAGAGAGAGCGTCTAGAATCGTCTCCAGTGCCAGCGGGGCACTCGAATGTATCCAGGATACGACCAGATCGACTGAGCCCGTCTCGGCAACCCATTCCTCCATTGCTTGCTTCAGCACCGCCGTCTGGTGGTAATCAAGCTGGATGAAATGCACTGCCTGTGGATCAGGCAGGTCCTGCCGCAATTGCTCAAACCTTTTGCGGTCACGGGCCAGCACCGTGACCCGATACCCCTGTCCGACAAGCCACAGAACGGTATCGGCCAGCATGCCCGTTCCTCCAATTACAAGCGCTTCTTGCCCCATGGTTCACTCCCCTTCCTTTTTCGAAAGCTAGGATTCTACGATCAAGGTCACAGGTCCATCATTGAGCAGCCGCACATCCATCATCGCGCCAAAACGGCCTGTCTCCACGTGCAAGCCTTTTTCCCGCAACTTGTTGTTGAACAGCTCATACAAAGGCTCCGCCTGCTCCGGACGGGCTGCACTCATAAAATTGGGACGTCTTCCTTTCCTGCAGTCTCCGTACAGGGTAAACTGCGAGACAGACAGGATCTGACCTCCTGTGTCGAGCACCGAATGATTCATTTTCCCCGCTTCATCTTCAAAGATGCGCAGGTGCGCCACCTTGTCCGCAACGAATTCCACATCTTTTTCGCTATCCTCATGCGTAATTCCTACCAACAATAGCAGGCCGTGTTCGATTTGCCCCACGACCTCTCCTGCTACTGTCACGCTGGCTTCCCTGGTTCTTTGTACGACTACTCGCACGCAGCTTCCTCCTCTTCATCCTATTCTTCTTCATCCCCTCGCTGAAGGCCAAAGAAGAACACCTAATCCATCCAGGGATCAGGTGCTTAAAATTCGGCGTACCGAATAAATATCCTTGATGCGCTTGATTCGTTCCACCACTTTATGCAGGTGATCGACGTTGCTGATCGAGATCGTCATGTGGATGGTCGCCACGCGGTTTTTGTCTGCCTTGCCGCTGACGGCCGAGATGTTGGTCTTCGTCTCAGCCACGACCTGAAGGACATCGTTCAGCAGGCCGCTGCGGTCATTCCCGGTGATCTCAATATCCACATGGAAATTGTGCTTGAATTCGGTGTCCCATTCCACATCGATCAGACGCTCCGAACAGTCCTCTGTCGCGATGTTGGGACAGTCCAGACGGTGTACCGACACGCCGCGTCCTCTGGTAATGAAACCGATGATCTGATCGCCCGGAACCGGCGTACAGCAGCGGGAGATGCGAACCAGCAGATTGTCTACCCCGCGCACCTTGACCCCTGACTCGCTTCTCGTAACAGACGGGGATGGTGTCGGCTTGTGCTCGGGGATGACCGGATTTTGCTCCTCGCGTTCCCGGCGCATCTTGTCTACCAGTCTGGTGACGATCTGCGAAGCCGTGATTCCGCCATACCCCACCGCCGCGAACATGTCCTCCGCCCCTTGAAAGTTGAACCGGGCAGCCGCTTCCTTCAGGTTGGCTTCCGACATCGCTTCTTTGACGTCAAAGCCGCGGGACTTGATCTCGCCTTCGACCATCTGCTGGCCTTTGGCTACATTCTCTTCCCGCTTCTCTTTTTTAAACCATTGTTTAATTTTATTTCGAGCATGGGCCGACTTCGCCATCTTCAGCCAGTCCTGGCTCGGTCCGTACGAATGCTTCGAAGTGAGAATCTCGACGATGTCCCCGGTCTTCATCGCATAATCCAGCGGAACGATTTTGCCATTGACCTTGGCCCCGATCGTCCGGTTTCCGACAGCAGAGTGAATCCGATACGAGAAATCAAGCGGGACAGAGCCTTTTGGGAGCTCCACAACATCGCCCTTTGGCGTAAAGACAAAAACGGTGTCGGAGAAAAGATCCTGCTTCAGGCTCTCCATGAATTCCTGAGCGTTGGGCGCTTCCTCCGAGCCGCCCTCGATCATTTCCCGCAGATTGCCCAATTTTTCCGCAAATGAGCCCTGAACCACATTCTTGCCTTCCTTGTAGGCCCAGTGAGCCGCGATCCCGATCTCGGCCGTCTGGTGCATCTCCCATGTGCGGATCTGCACTTCAAGAGGCTCACCTTTCGGACCGATCACCGTGGTGTGCAAGGACTGATACATGTTCGTCTTGGGCATCGCGATGTAATCCTTGAATCGTCCAGGCATCGGCTTCCACAGTGTGTGGACAATGCCCAGCACGGCATAGCAGTCGCGAATGTCGTTTACGATCACACGCAGAGCAAGCAGGTCATAGATTTCATTGAACTGTTTGTTCTGCTTCGTCATCTTTTTATAAATGCTGTAAATATGTTTGGGACGTCCGGAAATCTCGGCTTCGATGTTCAGTTCCCCGAGCTTTTCCCGGATGGTGGCGGAGGCCTCGTTCAGATAGGCTTCACGTTCTACCCGCTTTTTCTGCATCAGGTTGACGATGCGGTAGTACTGCTGCGGATTCAGGTAGCGAAGAGCAGTATCCTCGAGCTCCCATTTCACTGACGCGATCCCCAGGCGATGCGCCAGCGGGGCAAAAATCTCCAGCGTCTCATCGGAGATTTCCCGCTGCTTCTCCTCTGACATATGGCGCAGGGTGCGCATATTGTGGAGACGGTCGGCGAGCTTGATCATGATCACCCGAATATCCTGTGCCATCGCGATCAGCATCTTGCGGTGGTTCTCAGCAAGCTGCTCTTCCTTCGATTTGTACTTGATTTTTTCAAGCTTGGTCACACCGTCGACAAGGAGAGCTACATCCGGTCCAAACTGCTCCCGCAAATCATCCAGTGTCACCGGCGTGTCTTCTACCACATCGTGCAGAAAGCCTGCCGCGATCGTTACCGCATCCATATGCAGGTTGGCGAGAATCCCCGCAACCGCGATCGGATGCATAATATAGGGAACGCCAGATTTTCGAATCTGACCCTCGTGTGCCTTGTTTGCCAGCTCATATGCACGCGAAATCATGTCCAAGTCCGCAGGTGATAGATATGTGCTCGCTTTTTTTACTACCTCATCAATACCCGTAATCATAGTTCCTTCCCTTATCCTCTCATAAAAAAGCTTGAATAGAAGCCTTCTCGAAGAAGCCGATACTCCTTTAGAGGAAGCGTCAAGTACGGTGAAGAACGGTCGTGTCATCGCTGCGTGTCCGCGAATATGCGGTAAATATCTATTTCATCCTATTATCTTGTAAGTCGTTCGGGTTGTAAAGGTGCTTTCCCCGGTAAAGACAAGAAGAATGCCGCAAAATAGCAAAAAACGGGCTCAATGCCCGTTTTCCTGGTACAAACTAGTATTGGATCAAGGATTTAACAGGGATATTCCCCAGCTTGCTGCGTCCGTCGAGGTAGCCCAGCTCGATCAGGAAAGCTGCTCCTACGACCTTGCCGCCCAATTGCTCGATCAGTTGAATCGTCGTTTCGATGGTGCCGCCGGTCGCCAACAAATCATCCGCGATCAGGACACGTTGCCCGGGCTGAATCGCATCCACGTGGACCGCCAGTGCATCCTTTCCGTATTCGAGGTTGTAATCTGCCTTGATAGACTCATAGGGCAGCTTGCCGGATTTGCGGATCGGAACAAAGCCGATCTTCATCTCATAAGACAAGGGCGCACCCACGACAAAGCCACGGGCTTCAGGACCGGCGATTACTTCAGCCTCTACCTCCCGCGCGAAAACAGCCAGCTCCTGAATCGCTGCATGATAAGCAGGACCGTCTTTCAAAAGTGTCGTGATGTCTTTGAAGCGAATTCCCGGTTGCGGGAAGTCAGGGATCACGCGAATATATTGTTTAAAATCCATCTAAAATTCCTCCTAAGTGACAGGCTCAGGCTCCACCAATTGGTGAAACATTTGTATCAAGCCTTCTGACGAGGAGAGCAGCAGCTCGGTCGCCAGTTGGGCTTCTTCTTTCCAGGCAGTGTACAGCATGGAGCTTTCCAGGGGACGCTTGGTTGCAGCAGGCTGGAAACAATACTGATCTGCTTCCTTTGCCAGAAACGACAATTCGCAAAAGACTTCCAGCATCCCATCCAGGTCATGCCGTTTCCACTTCAGCTTTCTCGCGAGCGCGTCCAGATGTTCATGCTTGACCGCAGGTACTTGCATAAAAAACGTATACAGTTGCTTGAAATGTTCTCTCCCCGGACAAAAGAGCCTCTCCATCCCCAGATCAGGATCCCCGAACAGACAATAGATGCGCTCTGCCTGATTCCAGATGGGGACGATTCGTTCTAGATCAGCACGTCGTCTGGGCAAATCGTATAATACGAGATTGCGAAAGCCAGGCTGATCTGCGGGTTCTGCCTCGAAGGTTTCGACTAGATGCACAAAGCGGCGTTGCTGCGGTGTCAAGAGGCCATGCAGAGCCTCCAGACTCTCCTCGCGAAACAAGAGGGTCAAGGAGTCCTCCGCAAGCATTAACTGCCGCCATTTCTCCATTTTGTCGCGGCTCCCCCGCCAGTCAAAAACCTGTCGATGCGGCACGGACAAGTCCCGTATGGTCAGCTGGGGCTTGCGATTGCCATTCCACTCATTGACCGACAGCTCCCCAAGCACATGAAATCTTGCTTTTGGCGTTACATGCTGTGTCACATGCGCCCAATTGAATCCGATCGCATCCAGACTGCAGCCCTCACGCATCAAGGTGCATTTCAGATGATTTTCTTCTCTGCCGATTGCGCGCATCCCTGTCGTTTCCATTTCCTGAAGCATGACAAGCGGCGTGGGGTTTCCCATGCCGTATGGCGCTAGCTTGGCTAACTCCTCAACCGCGTCCATATGGATCTCCTCCGGCTCCAGGGAGACGTCCACCTTGGTCAACGGAATGAAATCATCTGCTGTCAGCCATTCTCTCGCCAGCTCATTCAGTCTTTGACGCAGAAAATCAAGATTTTCCACAGGCAGCGTCATCCCGGCTGCCATCGTGTGGCCACCGTAATGGGGTAGCCATTCCTTGCAGGCGGTCAACGCTTCATACATGTCGAAGCCAGCGATGCTCCTCGCCGAGCCTTTTGCCGTACCTTTCTGCGGGTCGATGCCCAGCACAATCGTCGGACGGTAAAACTGCTCAACCAGGCGGGAAGCGACGATGCCGACCACTCCCACATTCCAGCCCTCTTTGGCGACGACCAGAACCTGATTTTGCTCGAGGGGAAAATGATTTTTCACCATCTCCACCGCTTCTTCCGTCATCTGCTGCACCAATTCCTGCCGCTCGCGGTTGAGATTGTCCAGCTCGACTGCACAGGCATCGGCTTCCTGTGGATCTTCCGTAACCAACAGTTTGACCGCGGCCTCTGCCGTCTCAAGCCGCCCGCTTGCGTTCAAGCGCGGTCCCAATGCAAAGCCGACATGTCCGGCAGACAGCTCATTTTCTGTAAGGCCGCAGACGCGAATCAATGCCTGCAGGCCCGGATTGGTCGTTTGGTTCAGGCGCTGCAAGCCGAGTTTTGCCAATACCCGGTTTTCATCCACCAAGGGGACCAAATCGGCAATTGTCCCCAGCGCGGCCAGGTCAGCCAAATGAAGCGGGGGTTTTCCTGTTAAAGCATGCCCTAGTTTAAAGGCTACCCCTACACCCGCCAGCATATCAAACGGGTAGGAACATCCCGGCTTTTTGGGATTAATCACAGCAAATGCCTCCGGTAACACCGCCGGAGGTTCATGATGGTCTGTGACGATGACATCCAGACCTAATTGTTTAGCGTAGTCCACCTGCTCTGCTGCGCTAATTCCTGTGTCGACAGTGACAATCAGCTTGAATCCGCTTTCCTGCAGATGGGCCAATGCCTCTTTATGTAACCCGTACCCTTCCGTAAAGCGGTTGGGAATATAGTAGTCAAACACAGCTCCTTGTTGGCGAAGCAAGTGTACCATCAGCGACGTGGAGCTTACACCATCCGCATCGTAATCGCCGTAAATACAGATCGGCTCTTTGTTCTCGATTGCTTGACGGATACGGTGCACGCTTTTCTCCATCCCGTCCAGCAAGAATGGGTCGTGAAATTGTTCTGGCCCCGGTTGAAGAAAATCGCGCGCCTGTTCTGGTGTTTGGATGCCGCGTATCACCAGCAGCTTGGATACCAGCGGAGTCAGATTGGCTTGCGCTGCCAGCTCTTCCGCCAGACGCTCATCGCAGGCGGCCAATTGCCAGCGTGTTTTCGCTTTCAGCATGGGCGTTCCTCCAATCCCCTATTCATTATAGTGGATGGAGAGGGAGACTGACAATAGCAGCAGTCTTGTCTTTCGAAGAGTAGAAAAGCCGCGGGAAGAACCCGCGGCTTGTTTGTCAGCCTAGTTGGATGGTGAGGTTGTCCGTTTTTTCTTCAGCATGCTGCGCTCCTTCAGGTTGACCCATACTTGGGCGGCAATGAAGATCGAGGAGTAGGTCCCGCTCACCAGACCGAATACCAGCGCCAGCGAGAAGTTGCGGATGCTCTCACTACCTAAGATTGCAATCGCCATGGCAGTAAAGAATACCGTAGCCACCGTGAAAACGGAGCGGCGCATCGTTTGCCACAAGGAAACGTTCACCAGATGCTCCAGTTCCTCTACTGACTTGGACTTCATCGTTTTCAAATTTTCACGAATCCGGTCGAAAATAACGATCTTGTCGTTAATGGAATAACCCAAAATGGTCAGAATCGCTGCGATGAAGGTGATATCTACCTCCAGACCGAGGACAGAGAACAGCGCAATGGGGATAATCACGTCATGCGCCAGCCCTACGACCGTAGCGATACCAAACAGCCATTGGAAACGAAACGCGATGTAGACAATGATCCCGAGAGAGGCGATCAATACTGCAATCGCAGCCTTTTTCACCATTTCACGTGCGATGCTTGGGTCTACTGTCGCGACCTGCTTGGTCACCTGATCCCCGTATTTGGCCTTCAGCGCTTGCTCGATTTCCATCATTTTATCAGATGACACCGTCTGGTCAAAACGGGTGTAGGCTTGATTTGTGCCATATGGCGTCACAGCGGAGAACTTTGCTTCCGGCAGCTGCTCTTTCAAGATTGCTTCCACATCGGCAGGGACGAATTCCTTTCCGACGTAGATATCCAACCGCGTCCCGGCTTGGAAGTCAACGCCCAGGTTAAACCCCTGGAACAAAGAAAACAGCAAGCCCAGGACGATAATCGCTCCGGAGAACAGGAAGAACTTCCGGCGATTCTTTACGATGTCAAATCGAATCACTGTATGGTCTTTATCAAAGCTCACCGATCTCACTCTCCTTTACTCCGAACCAGAACGGCTTTTTAAACATGTTGGAGCGTACTACCAGCCAGAGCAGGAATCGAGATCCGAACACGTTCGTAATAATACTTACAATGAGTGTCATAGCGAGCACGATGGCAAAGCCTTGGATCGAGCTTGTACCAAAGTAGAACAATACCCCTGTCGCAATCAGCGTCGTGATGTGCGCGTCGAGGATCGTCACTAGAGAACGGCGCTCACCCGCGCGGAAAGCCGAAAGAATCGTCTTGCCGGAGCGGATTTCCTCCTGAATTCGCTCGTACGTAATGATATTCGCATCTACAGCCATCCCGACCGCCAGGATAAAGCCAGCGATCCCCGGCAATGTAAGAGTCGCGTCCATCCAATCAAGCACGACCAAACAGAAAAAACAGAACCCAGCCAATGTTATATTGGCGATCATGCCAGGCATGCGGTAGACAAACAGCATGAAGAGGACGATCAAAGCTCCTCCGACGTAACCGGCATAAATCGTTTTCTCCAAAGCAATTTTACCCAGAGATGCCCCTACAGAGGTTACCTGCTTCTCAATCAGCTTCGCAGGCATCGCACCGGAGTTGAGCAAATCCGCCAATTCCTGTGCAGATTCCTGAGTGTAATCACCTGTAATTTGCGCACTGCCCCCGGGGATCACAGATTGAATCACCGGATTGGTTTGCATGTTCTCATCCAGGTAGATCGCCATGCGTTTGTGCAAGTTGGCGCGTGTCACGTCTTCCAATTTTTTCGGATCGGAAAATTTGACTGTTACCAGCGGGCGTCTCAGGTCGTCATAGCCGACTGCCGCACCGTTTGGAGCCAGGTCACTACCTCGCAGGATAATATTTCCCGCCTCATCGCGGAAAGTAAGTACAGCGGGCTTGCCAATCAGTTCTCTGAGCTTGTCCTGATCGGCAGATTGAGAAGCAATTTGAACACGGATGCGGTTGGGCAATTCTGTCACGATAACCGGTTCTGCCACTCCTCCGATATTAATCCGTTTCTCAATCATGTACGCAGTTGCCTTGAGCAGTTCAATGTCAACTTTATGCGTAGCCTCCAGCGGCTCTACCTCGTACAGAATCTCAAACCCGCCCTGCAGGTCAAGACCGAGCGTAATGTTTCCTGCTACATCTCTGGTCGTCGTCGCGACTAATGTGCCCAACAAAGCCACAACAACCAAAAACAGGACGAATCTTCCCCATTTCACCATTGTCGTAATACCCCTCTTTCCTCAAAGGGTCCCGTCCTAGACGAAAACCAATATGCCCATTATAGCGAACGATGAAAAAAAGTGTCAATTATTGCAGGCTAGGCGAATCATGGTAACCATCTCCCGTCATGCGTATCTAGATGGTGTACGAATAGAGCGGGAAAAAGTTTCATTATGAATTGCGATACATTTGAATCATGAGGTAGTTCATGTATTTATTCGGTTTCAGCGACAAAATATCGTTTACCATGCGGTGCAACGGAGGGATTTCTTTGTATCCTTGCGTGACGCATTCCCATATATCCTGTGCCGTGACATTGTCATAGCCAAGCAAAGCAAATTCTTCTGCTTTGCTTTGGCAGATGCTTTCTACCTCCGAAAACCATTCCTGCTTGCTCGCTAGATCCATTTTCATTTCCCCCTCAAAGTAGTCATGCCTTTCTCAGCACGTCCATATTCTGTATGGAGTACATTTATCCATGCAAAGGAGCCTTCCATGAAACAGTCCTTTTTTTACGGAACGGTTATCCTCATCCTGGCTGGCGGCGTGACAAAATTGTTCGGCTTTGCCCACAGGATCGTTCTCTCCCGCATCATCGGCGCGGAAGGAATGGGGCTCTATCAGATGGTTGTGCCGCTTCTGTACTTTCTCATTACGGTGACAACTTTTGGTTTGCCCGTGGCGATCGCAAAACAGGTAGCCGAGTCGGAAGCGGCCAAGGATTACCGACAGACTCGCCGCTTTCTCTACGTCTCCCTATTGGTAGCAGGCAGTATCAGCCTGGTTGTTTGCTTGCCGCTTCTGCTATTTTCCGATTTACTCGCTGCTCTCTTGTTTGCCGACGCTCGTGCCCATGTGGTTATGCTCGCTGCGATTCCGGTGATTCCCATCTCCGGGATCTCCCTGGTCCTGCGAGGCTACTTCCAGGGAAAGCAGAACATGATTCCGACCGCTGTCTCTCAACTGCTGGAGCAGGTAGTACGCATGGCGCTGGTAGCCGTCATGACGATGACCTTCCTCCCCTACGGCATCGAGTATGCTACCGCGGGGGCAGTAGGGAGCATCATTTTCGGAGAAGCTGCCGGGCTCTTGTACATTTTTTGGCAATACCGCAAAGGGAGCAGAAAAAAAACCGCTCAGCTGCTGCGAAGGCCGTTCTATACAAGAGTAAAAGCAGGAACGGCAAGCATCCAGCAGTTGATCCACGTTGCTCTGCCTGTAACGATGAGCCGAGTGATTGGCTCCATCGCTTATGTACTGGAACCGATGCTCGTTCCGTTTGCCCTGGTTATCGCAGGTTACGCCATTGCCGATGCTACTGGCCTGTACGGCCAATTTGCAGGAATGGCAGTCCCGCTTTTGCTATTTCCCACCTTTTTAACCAATTCCTTGTCCGTTTCACTCGTTCCTGCTGTAGCGGAAGCCGCCTATCAAAAAAATGCCCCACTGGTGCATCGGCGCATCTATCAAGCTATGCGCATTACACTCGTAATCGGAGCACCTTGCACGGTATTGCTGACCATTTTTGCAGAACCGATCTGCGCATTGCTGTACGGCGACAAGTTTCATGAAGTCGGCCTGATTCTGAAGGGGCTGGCTCCCTTCTCGGTCTTCCTGTTCTTTCAAGCACCGCTGGCTGCGGCCCTGCAAGGACTGGATTATGCACAGGTCGTCTTTCGCAACACACTTATTGGCGCGATTGTAAAAATTGCTGCCATGTTTGCCTTTACCTCCCAGCCCAGCTTTGGCATTTACGGCACTGTCATCGCCCTCAATATCGGGATTACACTGGTTACGCTATTGCATTTTTCCAGCCTGGTAAAAAAAATCGGCTTTGCCATCGATGTCTGGGAGTTCGCCAAAATCGGCGTCGCCATGCTGATCATGGGCTATTGTGGATCGTACATTGCCAATCAGTGGCTGCCGCACGAGACCAAGGCATATGCCATGTTGGTCAGCATTCCTGCCAGCTCCTGCCTCTATCTTCTTCTGCTTCTTGCCTTTCGGGTGTTGGGCAGGCAGGACGTGCGCCGCATCCCTTGGATTGGTGAACAGCTATCCCTCTTTTTTCCACGCCGCTGAGTTACTTCTGCGGCGTGTCTTTTTTTGAGTCTTTTTTATCGAGGTACATAATGCCCTGATCGTCGATGCTGCAAAACGAGACATCCTTGATGTCCTTGATTCCGTACTTGCGGATTTCCCGCTTCAGCCACAGCTCGTTCTGCCCGATCCTGCGCAGGGCCTCTGTCCTCACCTTGCCATCGAGGATCAACGGAATAGGCAGCCCCTTGTACGTGACAGGATTGGCAGGCTGCGGAGGCCTGATTCCCAGATCGCCCTTGGTGAGGAAGGATTTGTCATGCTTCACAAAGACGCTTAGTTGGCCGGTCGGCTCCAGAAGAGCGAACTCCACATCCGCAATATTTTTTACGTTCTTCTGCCTCAGATGAACCATCAGATCGTCCATGTTCAAGCGGTTCCGGCGCATCGCTTCTTCCCGGATCTCGCCATTTTCTATAATCATGTCAGCGGAGCCGTCCACGACATCCCGTACTTTTTTGCTTTTCAGCGACAAGAAGGACATGGCAATTTCCAATACGCAGACCAGCAGCATTGGAAGGTAGAAATGCATGAGTGGCTTGTCCGTATTCTCGATAGACAGGACGGCCATTTCTGCCAGCATGATCGAGATCACCACATCAAAAACCGACATTTTGCCCAATTCCCTTTTCCCCATGAGCCGCAATAAAATCAAGATAAAGAAGTAGGTAAAAAGGGTACGCAGCAATAGTCCGGTAATGTTATCCACAGAAATTCCCCCCGCCTCTTTTCTTTCTATTCTTGTGCGGGGGGCGTGAAAACTATGAGCACCAATTACAGCCACTTGCGTTTTCGAAAAATGTGCAGCATCGATAATGTCATGATAAGCATGATGGCGACGCCGATAACGAGCATATACGGCTCTGCCTCTACACCCAGCCAGCTGAAGGTGTTCATTCCCAAAAGCCCCGTTATAAAAGTCAACGGGAGGATGATCGTGGAAATCATCGTGAGCACACGCATGGTTTCCGTCGTTTTGGCGCTGATAATGGTGTAGTACGTATCAAGCGCACCATTTACCAGATCCCGAAACGTCTCAGTCGAGTCCGAAATTCTTTCCAGGTGGTCCGTCAAGTCCGTGTAGAACGGTACGTTTTCCTCGGAGATATCAAATGAATAGCGTCCATTCACGTTGGCGAAGATTCTTTTTTGCGGCATGATGACGCGGCGGATCAAAATAATCGTTCGCTTCAAGGCAAGAAACTCTTCCGTGATCTCTTCCATTTGATGCTCGTAAATCTCGTCTTCCAATTCGTCAATCCGCACGGAGATCCTGTCAATGATCGGGAAGTATTCGTCCGTAATCCCGTCGACAATCGCGTACAAGAGATAGTCAGGGCCGCGATTTAAATAGGAATTGTTCCGATGGCTCACAGCGGCAATCCTTCCGATGCTGTTCATCGGAGATTTGTGAATGGTGACGATGTAGTTCGGCCCGAGAAAAACGTTCAGTTCTACAGTGGTGATCTCATTATCACTTTCTTCGTTGTACCGCAGTGCGTGAAAAACGAAAAAGTAATAGTCATCGTACTTGTCAACCTTCGCACGCGGACTGACGTGCAGGCAATCCTCGATTGCCAAAGGGTGAAAGTCGAATATCTGAGCGATGAAGGGAAGCTCCTGGTTCCCTACGTCATACAAATCAATCCAGAGCAAGTCTTCCGGTGACTTCAACCATTGGTCTTTGGTCGTGAGATCGACGTCATGATACATTTTTTGCTCTGAGTGATTGTAAAAATAGGTTTTAATCATCTTCTTCTCACTCCCGTCCGATTCCCATCCATCATACGAAAATTCCTTCCAATGTTCAACGCGAAGATGAATACGTGGACCAAGCCACTCATATAGATGGTACAAACTTGACCAGTAAGGGGGTTATACTGTGCGGAGTGCATCCACCTCTGTACTGACCGGACTCATGTACACGCTTGGTCTCGTCTTGACAGGAGCCTTGCTCGCCACTCTGCTGCTTAGCTTTACAAGCATGCGCGAAAGTTCCCTGCCCTATTTTACGTACGTCATCAATATCTTGGGACTCTTGATCGGAGGTTTTGTTACAGGCCGCCGACGCGGAGAAAAGGGTTGGTACTACGGCGGTCTGACTGGACTCACCTATTTTTTGTTTGTGCTTCTGATCGGTTTTCTCGGATTTGACGCTCCCATGCAATGGGAGACCTTTTTCTTCCTGATCGGCGCATTCGTGATTGCCGGTGTCGGGGGAATATTGGGTGTCAATTCCGCCAATTCCGGTCATAAACCGAGAAACTTCAAGCCCAGAAGGTAGGGTCGGGGTTCCCTCGGAATTCTCGCTTTTAGGCAAGACGGAATGCTCGTAAGGTCCAGGCTGTCGAGAAAGTCGACAGCCTCCGATTGTGGAAAAAGCTCTGCTTTTTAGCAAAGTGGATCGCTCTTCTATCCTTGCATCGCAAGGTGGAGGGCAATTTTTTTATATTCTGAACTGCATTTCTTGGTGTTTCCCTAATGTGTCTTGTCATTCCTTTACAAACCTTTGGATTCGATGCATAGTGGCGATATCTGCTTCGGTCATATCTTTTCTTGTCACACTTCCCTCCTCTGCCGGATCATTCTTAGTAGGAACGAATAATGAGGTGAAACGATTGAACGATATCGAAATACTGTCGACCACATTGCCCAAAAGTCGAGAAGCGAACTTGAAGTGGCTGATGCAGCAATACGGGGAAAGCATCTATCATCTGCTCTTCCTGACAGTCAAGGACCATGCACTGGCGGAGGATATCACACAGGACGTATTCATCAAGGCGTACTGTAAGCTGGACACTTTTCGCGGAGAAGGAGAAATCAAGCATTGGCTTTTCAAAATTGCCATGAACGAATCGAAAAAATACTTTCGCTCCTGGACATTCCGCAACATCTGGACGATGGTGGATGAGCGCCTGGGCAGCAATCTCGATCAACACGCAAAAGACAGTGTTGAGGAGGAAGTGGAGAACAGACTGAATCGCGAAGATACCTTAGAAATGATCATGTCCCTTCTGCCCATGTACCGACAAGTTATCATTTTGCACTATTATGAGGATTTGACGACAAAAGAAATAGCCCGCATCCTGTCTGTCTCACAAGATGTTGTTCGAACCAGATTGCATCGGGCAAGAAAACAGTTGAGGAAGATCATGTCAAAGGAGGATTTGCAATGAGAGAAGATCGCCTGATGAGGGAGGTTGTCCAATCAGCCAAGCAACAGATTCGAAAAAAATACCCGTTTCACTCATACGAACTGGAAGAAAAAGTAATGAAGCAGGTACAGAAGCAGACCCGAATGCCTAAATGGAGCATAGTAGCTTGGCCGATCGGAATTGCGGTTTCTGCCCTTTTATTCTTTCACGTAGCGAACCCGAACAACTTCGTAAGCGGCATTGTCGATAAGATTGGCACAGTCCAGGCGCCAGAAAAATTCGAATGGATTGAACCTGACAAGGGATTCTCCCATGCGCTCCAAAACGGTTATCCCACTCTCCCTTCAGTAAAAAAGGAAGTAAACGGCTATACTGTCGAAATCAAGGATGTAATGGTAGACCAACTGCGAATCACGTATACCATGCTTGTATCCGGAGAAAAAGTAGAACAACTCGTGAAGGAAGCACTCGCTACCGGTAAAGACTTAAAGCAGTACCCCCACCTCATTTTCTATCAAGACGACTACTCCCTCAGCTCTGATATCGACGTCAATATTCGAGGAGGTAGCGGAAGAGCAGAATTGAAGCTGATCAATGGTTCCCACTATCTCGTCTTCACTGGAAACTACAACCTGTCAGAGAATAAAAATGAGTGGGATACGATGGATTCAATGGAAACAATCTTAAAGCAACCAAACCCGGTTCTCGATGTGAAATTTTTCAAGAAGCCATTCCATGATAGGGTAATTGATGAAGAAGCTGTCCTCGCAGAAATACCGTTGCCGCTACCGAAAGATGTTGCCACTGCAAGGAAAAATATACAGCCTGCAACGATGAACAAGCCTCAATTGGGGGACCAAGAAGTCCTTCAGGGCCTTGCGGTTAAACAGGTACAATTATTTCCTACCGTTATGAGGGTGCAGGTGCAGGCTCAAACAAAGGCCGGTTATACCCTTCGCAACCTAATCAATCCCCGTCTAGTAGATGATCAGGGAAAGGAGTATACATCACTTGAGCCTACTTCACTCCAAAACAGGAATAGTGGTACGGCTACGGCTGAAGATTACTATCTGGACATGATTCCATCCTTGTACTTCGACGCCATTCCGGAAAAGCTGGCACTGAAGTTCGATGGCGCAACCATTTCTACAATGACAACGGGAAGTTTCAGATTGGAGCTACATGGAAAATTTCCGATCGAAGCTCCATTTGGAAACAAAAGCAGTCAAATCCTGAACGCGTATTACGAAAATCATAAGCTGCATGTGGTTCTGCCCGGGGAAGCTATGACAGAAGAGACCCAACTGAAAGTAGACGGCGTGGGCTATGACAGTGAAATAACTCAAAATGGCACCTTCATCCAAACATATCCTGTTCCGCAAAAAGAAGTTTACCAGATTGACACGCAGAGAGCCGATCATCAGGAAATCAGAATGGATGGGCTCGTCCCCATTCTTGATGGCAAATAACCGGATAAGGCTTGGCTGTATTAATCTGAAAGCAGCAAAAAAGCACAAGACAATGGACCAAACCGGTCTTTTGTCCTGTGCTTTTATTTTGTCTGCATTTTGTCGCCGGTCACCAGGCTTTCGCCCTCGTGTCAGGCTTATTTTGCTTCTTCTTTTGTTTCCTCTGTCTTGGTTGGTGCAGGCTCGCTCGCATTGGAGGAGACGACGTTATTGATCGCACCGCGGTCAAACGTAACATTTACATTATGGGCAATTCGCAGCGTCACCGAATCATCAGACAGTTCCTGGATCGTTCCGTGCATGCCGCCGATCGTTACGATTTTATCGCCCTTTTTCAAGGCTGAAAGCATGGCATTGCGCTGTTTCGCCTTTTTTTGCTGCGGACGAATCAGCAGAAAATAGAAAATCGCAAACATGATGATAATCGGTAAAAAATTGGTCAATGTGCTGTCCATAAATATGTAGCCCCCTCAATTAAAAAGATCTATCTCCACCCAATCCATATTGAGCGAAAAACTGGTCGCGGAAATCTTGCAGACGGTCTTCGGCAATCGCTTGGCGCACCTTCTCCATCAGCTTCACCAGGAAGTAAAGGTTATGATAGGTGGTTAGACGAATCCCGAAGGTTTCCTCCGACTTGACCAGGTGTCGGATATAAGCGCGTGTATAATTCTTGCATGTGTAGCAATCGCAGTTCGGATCAAGCGGCGTGAAGTCGCGTGCAAATTTTGCGTTGCGAATCACCAGTCTGCCCTGGCTTGTCATGCATGTCCCGTTGCGAGCGATCCGTGTAGGAAGCACACAGTCGAACATATCGATGCCGCGAATGGCCCCTTCAATCAGGGCATCCGGCGAACCTACACCCATCAGATAGCGCGGCTTTCCGGACGGCAAAAGCGGAACGGTGTGCTCCAACACTTCGTACATCAAGGAAAACGGTTCACCCACGCTCAAACCGCCAATGGCGTATCCCGGAAAATCAAGGGAGACGAGATCACGGGCGCTGATGGCGCGCAGGTCGTTGTACATCCCGCCCTGTACGATTCCGAACAAAGCTTGGCTATCCGGGCGTTCATGCGCCTTCAGACAGCGCTCTGCCCACCGTGTAGTCCGTTCCATCGATTGTTTGACATAATCGTATTCAGCCGGATAAGGCGCACACTCGTCGAATGCCATAAAAATATCGGCACCCAGTGCATTTTGAATCTGCGTCGCTTCTTCCGGTCCGATGAACAGCTTCTCTCCGTTCAAATGCGAGCGGAATGAGACGCCTTCCTCCGTAATCTTGCGCAGATTGCTGAGGCTGAACACCTGAAAACCGCCGGAATCAGTCAAAATCGCCCGATCCCAATTCATGAAGCTATGCAGTCCACCGGCTTCACGAACAATTTCGTGGCCTGGACGCAAGAACAAATGGTAGGTATTGCTCAGAATAATGCCCGCACCCATCTCTTTGAGCTCTTCCGGGCTCATCGTCTTCACCGTAGCCTGTGTGCCTACTGGCATAAAGACCGGGGTGTCGATTGTACCGTGCGGCGTATGCAGCTTGCCAAGGCGTGCACCGGTTTGTTTGCAAGTTTTGATCAATTCATAGCGTACAGCCAAATGATTGCACTCCTCAAGCTTGTATGTAGGTCTTTCCTATTATAAAAAAATCTCGCATTGAAGTAAACCCAAACAGATAAGCGGATGCTCATATGATGTTCTGCTCAGAGGATCAAATGATCAGCATCGCGTCCCCGAAGCTGAAGAAGCGGTACTCTTGCTCAACCGCGCTCTTATAGGCATTCAGGATATTCTCCTTTCCTGCCAAAGCGCTGACGAGCATCACCAGGGTGGATTTGGGCAAGTGAAAGTTGGTCAGCATGCCGTCAATGATCGAAAAATGGTAGCCCGGATAGATGAAAATATCGGTCCAGCCGCTGGTGGCAGCCAATCTGCCTCCGTGGGCCGACCCCACAGTCTCGAGCGTACGGCAGGAGGTGGTCCCGACTGCAATCACCCGTCTGCCTTCTTCTTTGGCGGCGTTGACCACGTCGGCAGTCTCCTGTGAAATCTCGTAGTATTCGGCATGCATCACATGTTCCTCTACGCGATCTGCCGAGACCGGGCGAAAGGTTCCCAAGCCGACATGCAGCGTGATCGTCGCGATGTGGACTCCTTTGGCCGCGATCTGTTCGAGATATTCCTTTGTAAAATGAAGGCCTGCGGTAGGAGCCGCAGCGGAGCCCCGTTCACGGGCGTAGACCGTCTGGTACCGTTCCTGATCCTCAAGCTGTTCATGGATGTAGGGGGGAAGCGGCATGGTACCCAATCGCTCCAGGATTTCATAAAAAATTCCCTCGTAGGAAAAGCGGACGATACGTCCTCCCATGTCTGTGCTCTCCTCACAGACACACCGAAGCAACCCGCCGCCAAACACAATAACCGTTCCCGGCTTCACTCGCTTGCCTGGTTTTACAAGAGTTTCCCAGCGATCATCGCCCAGGGATTTGAGCAGAAGCACCTCAATCTTTGCACCTGTCCCCTCTTTTTCCCCGATCAGCCGTGCGGGAAGGACACGGCTGTCGTTTAAAACCAGGACATCTCCCGGCACTAAATGGTCGATCAAATTCGTGAAACGCTGATGCAAAATGCTGCCCGTCTCCTTATGCAAAACCAGCAGCCTCGATGCTGTTCGATCTGCCAATGGGTGTTGGGCTATCAAATGTTCCGGAAGCTCAAAGTCAAACTGTTGCACATCCACAGGCTGTTACTCCTTTTGTCTTGTTCATTTGCTGCGTTCAATTTCTACATCTTGGTAATAGTGTTGCAGAATCTCTTCGTAGTCATACCCACTTTCTGCCATTGCCTTGGCCCCGTACTGGGAAACGCCGAGACCATGGCCGTAGCCTGTTCCTCGGAAGAGAAAGAGAGGAGTTTTGCTAACCGTTCTCCATGCGCCATCTCCACTGTATACCAGGTATTGATCGTTATAGCCGTTGGCTGCTTGGGAATAGTAGTCATTGGCTCCAACCGCCTGAATCTGCCCTCCGCCTGCCGCATAATTGCGCAGCTTGCCGTTGCCAGCAAGAATGGTAATGCTGCCCATCTCTTCCACCTCAAACTTGGTGCTGCGCAGGGAGCTTCCCCCTTGCTGGAAGATGGATCGATGCGCATCCGGTGAAGAGACAGCCACGATTTGACCATTGGCTTCCATCTCCAAAACCCGTCCTGACGGCCCTCGCTCTGTTACGCGCAAGGACTGAATCGGGCCGGATATACGCGGAGCCTTGTTCTTGTCCTGACTGGTATTGATCATGCCCGCTATCTCTTCTGCCGTATAGGGGCCGCGGGTCCAGGAATAGGCGTTTTCTTCCGCTACCTCTGACAGGATGGTAAGCGAAGCGCCATACGGCAGTGTAGCAAGCACGCGATGGAAGGCTGTGCTCGGCCCCGAGCGCAGATTCGTGTTGTCCGTAGCGACGATCGCCTGGCGCAATCCCATCGCATTGGTAAAGCCCGTATCATTGACCAGATCGCTTCTCACATAACCCACTCTGCCATCGGCCAACGATACCTGGTACCAGAGATTGGCCTGCACCATTGGACCGGAATCGTCACTTTCAACCGGTCTCAGATAAGGGACAGGATTGCCCCATACCTCGCTTCCGTCCGCGGTCATGCCTCCAGCATTGGAATAATACAAGGCTTCCACCACATTGCCGCGGTAGGTGATGATCTCGCCCTTCGTCTCGTCTACTGCTTCGCGAATATCCGCCGATTCTTTGGCGTATCCGTAATAGGCTTGCTCATAGACGGTATCTGACAGATTGGCCACCCCGTATTTATTGCCCAGGCCGACTGCCCGGGTCCGCGCCAGGACCGCCTGCGTCTTCAATGCCTCCAAAGGCCATCCCGGCGCCATTTCCGACCCGACGACACCATAGAGGTACTCCTCAAGCGGCAACTCGTTCACCAGCGTCAGATACCCATTGTACGAGGACAGCTCCATTTTCCCGCGATAGGTGCGCTGCTCGCGCTCCACCACTCCAATCAGCGCCGTTCCGCGGCTGCGCTTGGGCTCGGCAATCAGCTTGGAGCGAGGCGAGAATACGTATTTCCAGATCGTATCTCTTGCCGACCCATACACGTCTTGCTTGAGGAGAACATAGGAAGAGGCTGAAGCTTCCGTGTACGAAAATCCCGGAATTGCTGCCGATACTTTCTTCTTCAAAGCCTGCAGACCCTCTCCGCTTGCCTCATCCCCTACCCATAGGGCGTACTCCTCCCTCTTTCCATCCTGGATAATCACTGGGTAGGCTGGATAGCCTGCCGCATCGAAGGTTCGTTTCCAGTCCATCGCCTCCTGCAGGCTGCGGTATCTCCCCGCTTCCAGATGAAATGGCCCCTTGATCACCGGCTTTTGTCCAGTGGCCTGGGCGACGGCCTGAGCCTGTTTGGAAGCTGCCTGATACGTAGAGTAGGACCCGCTGACAACCTGGTAGAGCATCTGTGAACCCTTGTCAACTGCCTGAATGGTGCCTTCGTACTTGCGCTGACTTAATTGCTGGGCTATGCCTTGAGCCTGGTTCCAATCTGCCGTCTCTGCGACGATCAGATGGAATTCATCCACACGAAACCGAGCGGCTTCTCCATTCATGTCCGGCAGTTCTGTTTTCCCCTCGTCACTGGACAATGTCACGTCCATCCCGTCTTCAGAGGTCAACGTGATCGAGGGCACCACTCCTCGATATCCCTGCCCCGAATCTACGAACAAAGCAACCCGAATATCTTTGCTCTTGGCTTGCGCAGGAAGCTGTCCACCCAGAAGCAAAGTTGTGATCAGGCCCGCGGAGAGGACTTTACCCATCCATTTCTTCCACATGTCGTCCCTCGTCCTTCCTTTCACCTGTTATTTCGTCGAATTTTGGCATTACCAACCAACTTTTTCGACAATCATTGGCAGTTCTCCTGCCCTCTTTGGCGTTTTTGACGGTTTGGACAAAAAGAAAAAACCACGGATCTTCTCCATGGTTTTTCCGATGCGCAATCCTTATTTGAACAACCGAAACAGGTACATGCCAAGAGACAACACGATGCTGATCACAATGCAAGTCACGATGGGAAAGTAAAACCTGACATTTTCCTTTTCTACGACAATATCTCCCGGCAACCGGCCCAATGGCAGAAAGCGGCCGCCCACCTGCCAGAGCAATCCGACGACTATGAGGACTGCTCCGCCGATAATCAAGAGCTTGGCGATTGGATTCATGCTTTCATCTCCCGACCGAAGTGTTGATAGGCGCTTGGTGTCAAGACGCGACCACGCGGTGTACGCTGCATAAAGCCGATCTGCATCAGGTAAGGCTCGCACACATCTTCAATCGTCTGTGATTCCTCGCCAATCGTAGCGGCGATGGTATCGAGGCCAACTGGCCCGCCGTCAAAGCGGTCCATGATCGCCAGCAGCAGCTTGTGATCGATATGATCCAAACCGCAGGCATCTACCTGCAGCCGCTCCAAAGCTTCCTTGGCAATCTCGTCAGTGATGACTCCTTCCCCCTGAACCTGGGCAAAATCACGGACCCGCTTGAGCAACCGGTTGGCGACTCGCGGGGTTCCGCGCGAACGCCTGGCGATCTCCTGCGCTCCTGCTTCACGAATCTCAACCTGCAAAATGTCTGCCGCCCGAGAGACAATGAAGGCAAGCTCCGGCACCGTGTAAAATTCCAGCCGGTTGACGACTCCAAATCGGTCCCGCAGCGGTGCGGACAGCATCCCTGCACGAGTGGTCGCCCCCACCAGCGTAAAGGGCGGCAAATCCAGGCGGACGCTGCGGGCACTCGGCCCCTTGCCGATGATGATATCCAGCGCGAAATCCTCCATTGCAGGATAAAGGACCTCTTCCACGCTCCGGTTCAGCCTGTGAATCTCGTCGATAAAGAGGACGTCCCCTTCCTGCAGATTGGTCAGAATCGCGGCCAGATCGCCCGGCCTCTCAATCGCAGGTCCCGAGGTGGTGCGGATGTTCACGCCCATTTCATTTGCGATGATCTGGGACAGCGTGGTCTTCCCCAATCCAGGCGGTCCGTACAGCAAAACGTGATCCAAAGACTCGTGGCGCATCTTGGCCGCCTCGATGAAGATCTTCAGGTTTTCCTTTACCTGCTGCTGACCGATGTACTCATTCAGATACCGCGGTCTCAAGCTGAACTCAGCCGCGTCCTCTTCCAGGTTCATCTGCGTCGTAATAATGCGCTCGTCCATAGTCTACCCCCTCATCAGCAGAGCCAGCCCTTGCTTGATGAGCGCCTCTACCTTGTCCCCGCCTTTGGCCTTTTCAGACAGCGCATTCCTGATTTTTTGCAATTCTCCATCAGAGTAGCCAAGGGAAGTCAACGCTTCCAGGGCTTCGTTCAAAGCAGAGGCTGCTTTCTCTCCCTGCGCCAGCTCCCCGGTCGCGACAGTGAGGATCGCCGATGGCGTAAAGCCAACCAGTTTGTCCTTCAAGTCCAGAATAATGCGTTGCGCTGTCTTTTTTCCTATTCCTGGGAATTTTGTTAAATAAGTGACATTCTCTTGCTGCACTGCCATGACGATCTGCTCGGGTGTGGCTGCCGCCAGGATCGCCAAGGCTCCTTTGGGTCCGATACCGCTGACGTCAAGCAGCTTGCGGAACAGATCCCGCTCATCGCGGCTCGCGAACCCGTACAAAAGAATCGCGTCCTCCCTTACATGATGATGCGTATGTAATCTCGTCCGGTTCCCCTCATCGCGGACAAACTGATAAGGGTTCGGGCAAAAAATCCGATAGCCGATCCCGTTCGTCTCGATCACCACGTATTCTGAATCCAAATAGCACAAGGTGCCTTCCACGAAATCAATCATCGGCGAACCCCTTCCGAAATCGAAATAAATGCGCGGAACTGCGCATGAGTCAACGCAATGCCCAAAGCATCAGCCACATCGTCCGGTTTTGGCACTTCTTTGAGACGAAGGAGCAGCTTGGTCATCTCCTGAATCTGTTTTTTCTCTGCGCCCCCGTAACCGGTCACCGCTTGCTTGACCTGCATGGGGGTGTATTCATAGACGGGTACGCCAGCCATTTCGGACGCGAGCAGAATCACGCCTCTCGCCTGGCCTACCGTAAAGGCAGTCGTAACATTTTTATTAAAGAACAACTTCTCTACCGCCATCTCATCCGGACGATAGGTCTCAAGCAGACTCTGCATCGCCTCGAAGATCTGCTTCAACCGTAGAGGAACGGAAAGGCCTGCCTGGGTCTGGATGCTGCCGTACTGAACGGGGCGAAGCTGGCTGCCCTCTTTGTCCACCACGCCAAATCCGACGATGGCAATTCCCGGGTCAATTCCAATTATGCGCATAATCCATTCTCCTGCCAATGATACAAAGATTCGTACCTCTACTGTATCATAAAGCGCCAACAAAGCGAACATGCATTTCCATGAGTGGTGATTCGGACGCAAAAAACCCGCCCTGATTGAGAGCGGGTCATACGGCGTCACCTAGTGTTTGTTCATCCCCAGCGTATCAGCCTCATCATGCAGCATATGAGCATACTCATCGACATGGTTTCGCATCTCATCCTGGATCTTGCTGATTCGGCGATAGTCCAGCTTGTTGTGGCCTTGGTTGAGTTGAACATACAAACGTTGGTGGAATTGGTCCTTATAGCTTCCTCTCGGCATTGAGCCCATGCGAAAGATACCTCCTCAAGACCGCCGTATGGGAACAGTATGCGCATCCGCCAATCGCTTATGTTGGCAAGATTTGCAGATTTGCTCCTTTTCTTTGCAGCACAGACTAACATATGGAGGTGACCGTCATGCGGTTGTTATTTCGGGTAGTATGGTGCTTTAGCCTTTATTATCTCTTCCTTGCCCTTGCCCCTGCCGATGTGGATGCCGAAGCGGCAAAGGGACGCGATATTTCCATCTCGGTCCGCGTCTCTCCCGAATCCTCATTTGTCACTAGCATCACCTTTCAGACAGACCGGACGTTTATCAAAGAAATCACGCGTGCCCGAACCAAGGAGTCCTCTTGCAATCCGCACTGGGTCCGAGCCACGATGACGATTCATAAAAACTCGTACTGGTACGATCATGATGGACGGCTGTACGATCCGCAAAAATCCCAGCTCCTCCTGATCTCAGCTAAAACAAGACAACAGATGGAACAGTACGTTCAAATCGTGGAGCAAGCGCATTACGGCAATCCGCTTCCCTGGGATCAAGTGAGAAAATCCTTTCAGCGTATGGAGAATGCCGCTGTCGTCGACCTCGAGACCGGGCAGCGCTTCATGGTGCAGCGGCGCGCAGGCAGCCGTCATGCTGACGTCCAGCCTTTGACTCGCACGGACACCAGAATCATGAAAGAAATCTATCAGGGCAAATGGAGCTGGAAGCGGCGCGCAATCCTGGTCGAAGTGGACGGCAAGTATTTCGCCGCTTCCATGCACGGTATGCCGCACGGGGCCGGTGCCATACGCGGCAATGACTTTCCGGGCCATTTTTGCATCCATTTCTTCGGCAGTTCGACTCATCGCCGCACAGAACCAGACCCCAGCCACAGCTTGATGATCCTCAAGTCATCCGGACTTTTGGCCCAAACACTGGCACGTGCCGAACCCCAGGAGCTGATCAGCTATTTTCTGACCTCACTGAATGAGCATGACCATCACACGCTTAAGATGACCACGTCTGGCTTCTCCCTGCCAGAATCTCTTCTTTCCGTCCAAAACGTCAAACGACCGGAGGAAATTCCACAGTCTGAAGAAGCTGGTCTTTTTTTCGTAGCCATCCCTGTTCATGTCGATTACGTTGGCCAAAATGGCAGGGGACGCTCCGGCACCTGGCGTTTTCTCCTGCATCGGGAAGCGCCTTGGGAACGCTGGAGAATCGTTGGGGTCCAAATGGACTAGCCTAGCTTTGGCATGCACATCAGACATCAGTCATTTGCGAATAAAAAAAGGGCTGTCCCCCGAGACAGCCCCTTTCACTCTTCCTCCGTCAATTGAAACTCACCATAGGTAGACAACACACTATTGTACTCCGCCAAGTCACGAATCCGGATTCCCTGCTTCAAGTTCTCCAATTCTTCCTTGGACAGACTTGCTTCCATTTTTGCGGTGTTGATCCGGTAGAAGGTTTGCACGACCTCCTGCTCCTTAGGAAGACCATGGAACAATGTGAGCATGCCGTCTTCATTCAAGCCGAAATACCCATTTTCCTTGCAGGCTGGGGATAGATCATGCTCCCTTTTGAGCAAAATCAATTTGTGAGCATCGGCCGAGACGATCTCCCAGCCCTTGTAGTCGGCCATCATATCCGGCAAGCGATTCGCGGTTACGGGCTTGTACTCCTCGTCTCTAACTCCGCATAAATACGTACGTGTCAACACGAGATTGTAAGTGTTTCCCATGACTCGGGTAGCATTTTCCGAGCCCGGAGAAAACAGGCGGGTCAAGCTGTTTTGCTTGTCCGCACCCGGCTGCAGCATCATTACGATCCCCACAATCAATCCGGTCAACAGGGCTGCTGCCCATGAGGCATAGACCATCCATTTTCTCTTCATAGCACGATGATCCCTTCACTAGACTTTTTTCCTAGTTTTGCCAGAAGGAAGGGGCCACATACCCGTGTCTCTTCAACATTCTCATATTTACGACAAATTCATTAGGAATTTATACCAATATTCTGTCTCTGATGGTAAAATCTTTTTGTATGATATTATTCATGACTTGGAGGTTATCTATTTCATTATGAAGAAGCCAAACAAGAAATTACTGGCAAGCTTTTTGCTCAGTACGTCGTTGGTCGTCAGCGCCTTCGCCTTTCCTGTTACTCCTGTAAGCGCAAATTCGGAATCGACACTGAAATTGCGTCTGCTGGAGACAACAGACATCCACACCAATATCGTCAACTATGATTACTATCAAGATAAAGAAACCGATGAATTTGGCCTTGTAAAAACAGCTACCTTGATCAAAAAAGCCAGAGATGAAGTGAAAAACAGCATTCTCATCGACAATGGCGACCTCATCCAGGGCAATCCTTTGGGAGATTACGTAGCGAAAGTAGACCCGCTGAAAGACGGCGAGGTACACCCCGTCTACAAAGCGATGAACCTGCTTAAGTACGACGCCGGCAACATCGGAAACCACGAGTTCAACTTCGGACTGGAGCACTTGGAGATCAGTCTGAAAGGTGCAAATTTCCCCTATGTCAATGCCAACGTGTACGTGGATGACAAGGACGACAATCCAGACAATGACAAAAACCAGTTTACTCCCTACCTGATTTTGGATCGCACATTTAAAGATGAAAGCGGCAAAGACGTTACACTCAAAGTCGGTGTGATCGGCTTCGTTCCGCCAAAAATCATGCAGTGGGACAGAGCCAATCTGGAAGGGAAAGTCATTGCGAAGGATATCGTAGAGACTGCCAAAAAATTCGTTCCTGAAATGAAGGCAAAAGGAGCAGACATCATCATCGCAGTGCCTCACTCCGGAATCGGCGGCACTGAAACAGAAGAAATGGCCGAAAACGCTACCTTCCAATTGAGCAAAGTCGATGGAATCGACGCGCTGCTGTTCGGTCATTCCCATGCTTTGTTCCCGAGCCCTAACTTCGAGGGTATTGAAGGTGTCGACGTTGCCAAGGGAACAATTAACGGAAAACCAGCCGTCATGCCCGGCTATTGGGGCAATCATCTGGGCGTAATCGACCTTACCTTGCAGAAGGAGAACGGCAAATGGAAAGTTGCAGATTCCCAAACGGCTGCGCTTCCCATCTACGACGTAGCCAAAAAAGCTCCGTTGGCAGAGGCAGATAAAGATCTGGTGGCTGCAGTGAAGGAAGATCATGACCACACGGTAGAATGGGTACGTTCTGCGGTAGGAACAACTACTTCTCCGATCTTTAGCTACTTTGCGCTGGTGCAGGACGATCCTTCGATTCAGATCGTAACAAATGCGCAAAAATGGTACGTGGAAAACCATATCAAAGGTACAGAATACGAAGGAATTCCTGTCCTCTCTGCGGGCGCTCCATTCAAAGCGGGCGGACGCAACGGTGCGAGCTACTACACCAATATCCCGACAGGAACCATCGCAATCAAGAACGTTTCTGATTTGTACATCTACCCGAACACTGTAAACGCTGTACTGGTGAAGGGATCTGATGTGAAAGAATGGCTGGAGCGCGCTGCAGGCCAGTTCAACCAGATCGATGTGAAGAAAAAAGAAGAGCAGCCTCTGGTGAATGAAGCGTTCCCAACCTATAACTACGATGTGATTGACGGTGTTACTTACCAGATCGACGTGACTCAGCCTTCTCGTTATGCTATCGATGGCAAACTGGCTGACGCGAACGCTCAGCGCATCAAAAACCTGAGCTTCAACGGCAAGCCGATCAATCCGGAAGACAAGTTCATCATTGTCACCAACAACTACCGCGCAAGTGGCGGCGGAAGCTTCCCAGGCTTGGATGGTTCCAATATCATCATCGATTCGCCAGATGAAAGCCGTCAAGTAGTGATCAACTACATTTTGAGTGAAAAAACGATCAACCCTGCTGCAGACAACAACTGGTCTTTTGCACCGGTACAGGGAGAATTGAACGTGACCTTCAAAACTTCCCCGGATGCGAAGCCATACGCGGATAAAATGCCAAATCTGAAATACATTACGACCCAAGAAGACGGATTTGCAAAATACACGATCGACCTTTCCAAACCGGCTTCCAAATAATGAACATGAAGAAGGTGCTCTCCCAGAAACCTATGGGCAGCACCTTCTTTTTTTACCCCACAAAGTGATAATGTCCCCAAGGCGAGCGTTGCAGGATCTGGTCCCCTGCTTCCAGGAACATGCTGCGCTGCTGCTGCAGCCTCCCTTCCATCTGCACCAGTTGAAGCACCCCGCGCATATGATAGCCGGGACGATTGCTGTACAGCCCTGTAATTTCACGCAGCACATTATCAGGATAGCGCAGCAATTGATGCACCATCCAGATTTGCGTATCACTGAGAGGCTTTACCTTGCTGTATGCCTCCATGGCCTCGACAAAAGATTGAACCCGATATTCCTGCATCATCAGCATGCGGGACATCAACTGAACCAGATCAGCCAGCTGCAGGTCATGACCCACAGTATCCAGATCGATTAAATAGCAATTTCCCCTGTTGGTCAGCAAAAAATTGTGACTCGCCACATCCCGATGAGCCAATGTTCCCCTCTCCAGCGCCACATACATCTCGGGCGTGAGAGGCAATTTATAAGCATTTTGCAAAATATCTTGCCCTTCGCGAATCACCTGTGGAGCCATTTGCTGAATCAATTGCTCGATTCGATTTTGCGGACCGTTCAGATCAATCGACCAGGTGATTCGTTCAAATTGTTCCAGACGGCTTTCCCATTTATCCAGCAAGGCCGGCGTGCCTTCATAAGTATAGGAGGTGTGAGGCACGGGAAAGCCTTGTGCAGCTATATGAAAGCGAGCGAGTGTCTCCGCTGATTTTTTGACGTCGTACAACGAAGCGTTATCCGCCTCCTGGCCATCGATCATTTTCATAATGGTATAGTAGCGATCACCATAGGCAAAGATGGCTGACCCGCTCGCATCTGACACGTAATGAACGGTATGCCGAAACCCTTTTTCGCGCAATGCTTGCGAGATTTCAGTCACCCATTGCGCTTTTTCCCGATTCTTGTAGCCCTTGATGATCCAGTAGCCCCGGTCCGTTTTAAGCAGATTCACGTTTCGCCTGGGTTTCACCCCGAGGATTTGGCAACGAAACGCCTTTTCAAGAGATAGTAGTAATCCTTTGTTCATAGCCGCCCCGATTAGTAGGCAGAGGATTCATCATGTCCTTCTCCCCAATTCGGCCATAATCCTTGCCCTGGCGTACTGGAGATGGCGGGTGCAGGAGGGGACATCATGCTTGCTGGGTAGTAGTGATACGAATCGCGAGCTTTTTTGGACCGTCTCGAGGCTTTTCGTCTGGGCTTTGGCCGTTCAGGGGAACAATCGCACGAAGAAGAATACGACGAATCAAAATCAGGCGGCATGCTGCGGTAGCCGGGCATTCCTAGGTCGGGCGGGCACGGCATGGGTGGCATCATTGGCGGAAAATACATCGGTCCTGCAGGATACCCTCTCTTTGCTCCTCCACATGGCGGACATGGGACAGGGCGATACATCGGCAGCATCGGCATGGGCGGCAGTGGCATGTGATGCTGAAAAGGACTCACCTGACCCGGTGGGAAATGAGGCATCATCGGCGGCATTGGCGGTATAGGCGGCGGGAACGGACTGACCATGCCCGGTGGGCGATTCGGTTGCAACGGACTTACCTGGCTCGGCGGACGGTTCGGCTGCAGCGGGCTCACCTGGCTCGGTGGACGGTTCGGCTGCAGCGGGCTCACCTGGCTCGGCGGGCGGTTCGATTGATACGGGCTGACCCGGCTTGGCGATTCGTTCGGCTGCAGCGGGCTCACCTGGCTCGGCGGGCGCGTCGGTCTGATTGGACTCAATGGCGTTGGCGGAATGGTCGGCTGTATCTGCATGGGAGGTTTCGGTGCTTTTTGCATATACGGACTAATCTGCTGCGGTGCTACTGTTGGACGAAGCGGAGGCGGCACCATGGGCTGCATCGGGCGCATCGGGAGCGGAGGCGGCATTGGAGGCATCATCTGCTGGCCCTGATTGGGGAGCATATATGGTGAGATGTACGGGCGTGTCTGTTGGGGCATCATCGGACGGGCTGGTGGTGTGATGATTTGCGGCGGGCGTGTAGGGGCTGGTCGTTCGACTGCTGGATGATTGACATAAGGAATCTCCGGCTTCACTTTGGACTCCGACTCGATCCGGGTTTCCGATTCCATTTCAACCTCTGGCTCCGCTTCTTCGATCGGCTCCTCCATTTCCTGCTCCATCTCGCCTTGTATTTCTTCCTCTTGTTCTGGCTCTTCCATCGGTCTGCGCTCGATCTCAATCGGAACCTCTGGCACTTCCTTGGGGACCGGTTGCTCTTTTACCGATTGGGGAGATTGGGATTCACTTCTTTGCTGTTGAGGAGACCTTCTTCTGGGACGAACGGGTACACCTTTGGCGGGAATTTTGATTCGCGCTCCTGGATAAATGGTATCGGGGGTCGCGAGCTGACTATTCAACCTCAATAGCTCTTTGAAATCGACGCCATATCTTTTGGCGATTTTCCACATCGTATCGCCTTTTTGTACTACATGTATTCTCACGCTTTCTCCTCCCTCTTGCGGAAACTCCCTACCATCGTATGCACCTCTGGGCGTTTTGCTCCTGCTCCGCCTAGCTTTCTTGGAAGGACGTGGAAAAGCAAAAAACCAACCCCTAGGAGTTGGTTTTCGGCATGTAAAATGGATATGTTCCCAACTGCCTTACCTGGCAGCCGATCGCTTCGATTTCCGCAAAAGCGCCAGGAAGCAGAACATCATCCATCTTCTGTTCAATATCAATCACAAAATAATAGCTGCCCAACGCTTTTTTCGTCGGACGCGACTCAATGCGCGAAAGGTTGATTTTCCGCCATGCAAACGCCGCTAGCACCTGGTAGAGCGCTCCCGGAAAATCTTCTGGCAAATTGACCAGAATCGTCGTCTTCTCCCGGTCGGAGGAAGGCATGTCCAATGGCTCGCGGCCCACCAGCACAAAGCGCGTGAAGTTGTTGGAAAAGTCCTGAATCTGCTCACGGGCGAATTCCAGCGGATAGATCTCCACGTTCAGTCCGGTGCCTACAGCGGCCCACGGCTCTTCTGGATGCTCGCTTACCATCTGAGCGGCCAATGCCGTGCTGTTTGTGTACTCAATCGTGGCTTGCGGCAGATGTTCCCGCAAGAAGTTGTGACTTTGCGCAATCGCCTGCGGATGGGACAGGACTCGGGTAATCTCCGACAGCGGCAGCGGTTGATCCCTTTTTGCCACCAGAAGATTTTGCGTGATCGGCAACGCCAGCTCTGCCAGGATCGGCAGATCAACTTCATGGATCAACCAGTCCAATGTCATGTTGACGGTACCTTCAATCGAGTTTTCCATCGGGACGACACCGTAGTCCACTTGACCACGATTCACTGCGTTTAAAATTTCAATAATATTAGGGTACGGAACAAGCGAAAACGGCTGCTCCCGCGCAAAAGCTCGCGCTGCTTGCTCCGTAAAGGTTCCATGCGGTCCGAGAAAGGCAAGTTTCTTCTCCATGACGTTCTCCTATCCAGTTCGGCTTGAAGCTATCTATCTATTGGACTTCTACCTGTACGCCATGTTCGTCTGGTTGCAACACCATCGTCTGATACGAAATGCCGTGCCCTCTCATCACCTGATCCACAAACGACTTCAAACGTTCACATTCCGAATCTGAAGCTGTCAGGCAAAGAATCGTCGGCCCTGCTCCACTCAGGGCAGCGCCTACTGCGCCGTTATCTGTCGCTGCTTCCAGGATCTCTTCGAGGCCGGGAACAAGCGGCGCACGGTACGGCTGATGCAGCCGATCGCCCATCGCTTGGCCCAACAGGTCCAGCCTGCCTTGTGCCAATGCGGCCACAAGCAAGCTGCTATGACCAACATTATATATGACATCTTGCTTGCTGTACACCTGCGGCAATGCATTGCGCGCCTTTTCGGTAGACAAGGCATAATCCGGAATGACAACCAACGCTCTCATTCCTTCAGGCGGTGCCAGTCGGATGTAGGGAATCGGCTGCCCGTCAACCTCCGGCATCGTAGCGACGATAATCCCGCCAAAGAAGGACGGCCCCACATTGTCGGGGTGCCCTTCCTTTTTTACTGCCATGGCAAAAAGCTGTTCGCGGGTAAAAGGCTCTCCTGCCAGGTGGTTGGCCGCTACCAATGCGCCGACGATCGCAGCTGCGCTGCTGCCCAGACCGCGCGTCAACGGTGCCTCGCTGGACGCGCGGATATGTAATTCAGGTACAGCCAAGCCAGCTTGCTGGAACAGTTCGGCTGCGATTACATAGAGCAGGTTGCTTTTGTCAGTGGGGGTCCCTTGCAGTTCCTTGCCGATGAGCTCAATAGTGGTTTGTTCGCTTACTTGCATCTCGACGACCGAATACAATTGCAAAGCCATTCCGAGCGTGTCAAATCCAGGGCCGAGATTGGCTGTACTGGACGGAACGGTCACGCGTACACGCTTGCTGCTCATGACGACACTTCTTTCTCTTGCAGACGCACCAGATTCATGACAGCTTCATGGGTTGCCGGTACTGTACGCGGTTCAGCGCCGACCAGCTTCAGGGCGATGTTGGGATCTTTCAAGCCGTTTCCTGTCAGCACGCAAGCGATTTTTGCTCCGGCTGGCAGCTTGCCTGCCTTGTGCAGTTTGATGATCCCAGCCAAAGACGCAGCAGAGGCAGGCTCGCAGAATACCCCTTCGCTTTTTGCCAGCAATTGATAGGCTTCCAAAATTTCCTCGTCAGTTACGCTGTCCACGAGTCCGTTGGATTCGCTGATGGCATTCAGCGCGCCGTCCTTGCTAGCAGGGTTTCCGATGCGGATCGCAGTTGCGATCGTCTCTGGATTCGGCACAGGCTCTCCGTGAACCAGCGGAGCCGCTCCCGCCGCCTGGAAGCCGTACATATGAGGCCGGCTTTTTGCTTTGCCTGCAGCGTGATATTCTTTGAATCCTTTCCAGTAAGCAGTGATGTTACCGGCGTTGCCCACAGGAATCGCCAAGATGTCTGGAGCATCCCCGAGAGCATCTACGATTTCAAAAGCGGCTGTCTTTTGTCCTTCAATGCGGTACGGGTTGACCGAGTTAACCAAGGTAATCGGCTCTTTTGCTGTAATCTCGCGCACGATATTCAGGGCTTCATCAAAATTCCCGTCGATCGCAATGACTTCCGCGCCGTACGCAATCGCCTGCGCCAGCTTGCCCAATGCGATGTTGCCGCTCGGGATCAATACGATACAGCGCAATCCGCAGCGCGCGGCGTAAGCGGCAGCAGCAGCAGAGGTGTTCCCGGTGGACGCGCACATGATTGTAGTGCTGCCCTCCTCCACTGCTTTGGCTACTGCCATCACCATGCCGCGGTCTTTAAACGAGCCGGTCGGGTTCAAGCCTTCGTACTTGACGTACAGTTCCACACCCAATTGCTTGGACAGATTGGCTGCGTGAATGAGCGGCGTAGTTCCCTCATGCAAGCTTACTAACGGTGTTTTTTCGGTGACCGGGAGAAATTCCCGGTAGCGGGCGATGATGCCGGATTGACGATCTGTACTCATTGTTGGTCTCCACCTTCCACACGGTAGCAGCTTTTTACTTCCGTAATAATCTCCATTTCCTCCATATCCGCAATGACGCTGTTCATGTCGCTCTTGGAGGACAGATGGGTAATCATGATGATCTCTGCTTGCGAGCCGTTGTTGTACGGCTGTTGGATGACTTGCTCCAGCGAAATGTTTTTGTCCGCCAGCATCTGGGTAATTTTCGCCAGCACGCCGCGTTTGTCAGCAACGACGATCCGCAGGAAGTACTTGGACAGCTTCTGGCTGTCGTCCTTGAGAATTTTCTCCTTGTACGGAGCGACCATGCCGCGGCCGTTGACGCCCATTTTCATGTTTTTCACGACAGTCACCAGATCGGATACGACTGCGGTAGCCGTTGGCATCTCACCTGCGCCTGGACCGTAGAACATGGTCTCTCCGACAGCTTCCCCGTGCACGTAAACGGCATTGAACACTCCATTGACAGAAGCGAGTGGATGAGATTTCGGCACCATGGTCGGCTGCACGCTTACCTCTACCGCTTCGCCGTCGCGGCGGGCCAGTCCCAGAAGCTTCACTTCGTAGCCCAATTGCTTGCCGTAGGCGATATCTTCCCGGCCTACCGCGCTAATCCCTTTGACATCGACATCTTCCAGCTTCATCGGTACGCGGAAGCCGAGGGTTGCCAGGATCGCCATTTTGCGTGCAGCATCGAAGCCTTCCACGTCTGAGGTCGGATCTGCCTCCGCATAGCCCAGGGCTTGCGCTTCTTTCAGCACCTCTGCGTAATCCGCGCCCTCCTGGCTCATTTTGGTCAAAATGTAGTTGGTCGTTCCGTTGACAATACCCATCATCTTGGTGATCCGGTCGGATGAGAAGCCCTCGACCAGAGCGCGCAGAATTGGAATGCCGCCAGCCACGCTCGCTTCGTAGAAGACGTCACAGCCTTTTTCCTGCGCCTTGTTCAAAATCTCTGCGCCGTGCAGCGCCATCAGGTCCTTGTTGGCGGTCACGACGTGCTTGCCGCGTTCCAGGGCACCCAAAATATATTCTTTAGCTGGCGAGATGCCGCCAATCACTTCAACAATCACATCTATTTCTGCATCTTCCAGCAATTCTGCCGGATCGGTTGTCAGCTTGTTTTCCATGGCGCGGATGTTGCGGGCTTTTTCTGCGTCCTGCACCAGCACCTTTTTGATCTCGATGCCAAGCCCTGTCTGTTTTTGCAAATCCTCCTGATGTGCCGAGATGATGCGCACGACACCAGTTCCTACTGTACCGAAGCCCATCAAGCCTACTTTTACTATCTGCTTCTCCATCTCTCTTCCTCCCATCCAATCTACCCTCTGCCGACGATCATCGCTTTGCGCACGCCGGGTATTAATTGCAGACCATCCAAAAATTCTGTACTTGATACACGCAAATGCGCCATATCGACCGACATCGAGACATTGGCAATCCCTTGCAGGGGGATCGTCTGATTGATCGAAAGCACATTCCCGCCCTGATCCGCTACGTACGTGAGAACCCTGGACAAATAGCCCGACAAGTGATCCAGCGAAAAGGTAATGGTCATGATCTTTTCGCTCATCATGGCATTAAAGGGAAAAATGCCGTCCTTGTACTTGTAAAAGGCGCTTCTGCTGAGTCCTACGCGTTCTACCGCATCGTTGACTGTATCCACTTCGCCGGATTCCAGCATTTTTTTCGCTTCAATGGTTTTGGCGATCGACTCCGGCAGAATGTCAGATCGTATCAGATAGAATTTTTCTTCCCGTTTCACTCGATGTGTCCTCCTGAGAAAAACAGTTGTTTCTTCATAGAGGACATTATAACGGATCGTTCTCCGCCTGACAATCCTTGTCGGCGTTTTTTTCATATTTGGGCTATCTTGTTCAGTTCGTATTTACATGAGCGGATGGTTCTTCGTGCAGACTAGAGGCGAGTAATGCGAGGAGGTGATCATGAATGGCTGGAAGAGGAAAGACGGATAAATCGGAGCGCCGCAACAATCATCCCGCTGCCAAGCCGAGTCATCTGGACCAGTTCGGAGATGAAATGAGAGGCAAAAAAATGGCCCAGTCTCCACATGTTGTAGAGGATCCCAGCGGCAACGGGTAAAGCAAATGAAAAAACCCGGGAGCAATTTCCCGGGTTTTGTGATTCCCAATTAATAAGCGATCGAAAACAGGCCATTGATGTGTGCCAGATAGCGCACGTTGCTTGCTTCTTTCATAAAGGAAGCAGGAGCACCCTTCAGCTTGATTTGGCTCGCGCCGATGGTACCGATCGCATCCTTGCGTCCCAGGCTTCCCAGTGTACCGGAGAAAACAGGTGTGAAGACTTGCATTTTCGATCCTTTGAAGGAAGCGAAAAGGTTGTGTCCGACCACTTCACCCATTTGCCATGCCAATTGTGCAGTCGGAGGATATGGACGTCCTTCTGGTCCCATAACCACTGCACTGTCCCCTGCAAGGAAAACCTCTGGATGGGATGTGGATTGCAAGAATTCATTTACGGTAGCACGCCCGCGGTTTACTTCCAGACCGCTGTTGGCTACGACGCTGTTTCCTTGAACTCCGCCTGTCCATACCATTGTTTTTGTTTCAATGCTGCTGCCGTCCTTGAGGAAGACAGTTGTTTCCTTCATCTCGGTAACCGCCACACCTGTCAGGAATTGAACGCCGCGTTTTTCCAGACTGGTTTTCGCGCGTTCTACCAGCTCAGGAGCAAATCCGGCGAGAATGGAAGGACCCGCTTCTACGCAGTAGAGGCTGATGTCGCTGAAATCCACGCCGTTTTTCTCACAAAGACCTGGCAGCATGTCCGCAAATTCTCCGACAAGCTCGATCCCGGTAAGACCGCCGCCGCCGACAACAAAGGTCGCGTCTGCTTTGTCCTTGCTTTGGCTGTAGGCTGCAATTCGCTCTTCCACATGTGCGCGCAGCTTGTTGGCTTCATCCACAGATTTGAGTGTGAAGCTGTACTCCTGCAGACCAGGAATGCCGAAAAATGCGGTTTCACTGCCCAAAGCGACGACAAGCGCATCGTATTTCAACGTCTCGCCGCTAGCCAATGTCACGCGTTTGGAATCCAGACCGATGCCCTCTACGCTATCGATGACCAGATTGACATTTTTGCCGCGCAGCAATTTTTCCAACGGCAGCGCGACAGCCTTTTCAGCCAGGTTGCCTGCCGCCAAACGGTGCAATTCCGTAATGATTTGATGGGATGGAAAACGGTTTACTACAGTGATCTCAGCTTCCTCTGCCGTCATATATTTACGGGCAGTCAATGCGCTGAGCAATCCGCCGTAACCGCCGCCTAGAATAACTATTTGCTTCGCCATTGCTCAATCCTCCGTCCGTCTTTCAATCTAGGTAGTGCTACTTCTGTTGTTGCTGGCGTTCCGCCGTTACTTCCAAGAATGCTTGCGCAAAGCGCAATGCCTTCTGCACTTGCGGGTCCTTGAGCATTTTCAGCAGCCCGAACAGCCCGACGGTTGTCGAGGTCTCGGCCTGAGAACGATCACTTGCTTCAATCGCTGCCTGGGCAATCCCTTTCGCCTTGTCTTGAATGGGCTTGACGAACTCTTCCATGCCGCCCTTCAAGTCGTTGATCAGAACGTGGTCATTTGCAACCGTTTGCACCAGATCATAGGTTTTCGTCAGAACCGTCGTCATCTCAGCCAATTTCGGCAGGTTTTCTACCAAAACGTTCAAGGACTGTTGGATTTCCGGCTTCATCAGCTGGTCCAGCACATCTGGTTGTTGGGAAGCTACTGCAGCAGTGCTCGCCACCTCTTCAGCGGCTTGTTGAGTAGTTTGTGACATAGGAAAACGTCCTCCTTTGCATTGGAATAGAGGCCTTAGCGCCTTGATTTTGTAATTTTTTTCACAAAGTACCGGAAAAAAAACGAGCAGGCACGATTCAGTACTCTCTACACCTATACTATATACCTTATTCACTATAACTTCAAAGGGAAAAACCGCTCCGTCAAGAAGAAGCGGTTTCTTGCAGCATTTTATAGTATTTCTTGATCCATTCATGATTCTGCTTGCTAATATCTGTAAATATCAGCTCAATCAGGGCTTTTGAGTCCTCAAAGTTTTTTTCCACCACTTTTGCCATTCCTACAATTTCCTGCTTGAAATGGGGGATTGAAAAAGACAAATTGACGAAATCACCCTTGGCTACATAGCCATCCGTCCCGATTACCAGGTGGGTCGGAGAGAATTTCAGCAGGACGCCTTCCCCTTTTTCCTCACTCGGTCTTGCCCCCATTACCTTGTAAGGGACCTGAATGATAAAATCGGGCGTAATCGGTTCCTGTCGTCCTCGGAGCGCAATATCAATACGGACACTCAGAGGGATCAGTCCGAGTATCTTGATCGGCCATACGGACTGTTCCTGCACAACCTCCATGTCGACTGTGTGCACGCTCGAATCGGTCTCCCAGGTTACACGAACTTGAGAGCCCAGCAGTTGAAGGTTTGCCGTGTCTTTCATTTCGTAACTGACGACAAGATAGCCAGCCTTGGCATGTTCGACGATAATCGGAATCGGTGCTTGACCTTGTTTGGATAGCTCCAGTTGCAAAATACCGCCGCGTTGAAGCCTGCTATCTTTCAGAAAAGGTTGGAGGGTAGGAATATCTGCCATGGTCTAGGTCACTCCACAAAATCAAACTCTAGTTTCCCGATGCGGACCGTATCCCCATCTTTCGCTCCGTGCTTGCGCAATGCATCATCCACACCCATGCTGCGCATGATCTTGGCGAAGCGCTGAGCTGCGTCGTAGCTGTTCAGGTTGGTCATACGCACAAGCTTTTCAATTTTGTCGCCGCTGACAACAAAAATTTCATTTTCACGATGAATCTCAAATGCGTCCGGCTCTTTTTCAGCCCGGAACACCACGCGCTCTTCGACCTCCGCGACTTCTTCCACGGCCAATTTTTCCGGCAGTGATGCCAGCGTCTCTCCGATCGCATACATCAACTCCTGCAAACCTTGTCTCGTGGCAGCAGAAATCTCGTACACCTGGATATCAGGAAGCTTTTCCTTGAAGCGCTGCAGATTTTCCTGCGCTTCCGGGACGTCCATTTTGTTGGCGACGACGATCTGCGGGCGGTCTTCCAGCTTGAGGTTGTACAGCTTCAGTTCACGGTTGATCTGCAGATAATCTTCGTACGGATCGCGTCCATCGACTCCTGCCATATCGACCACATGAACAATCAGCCTGGTCCGCTCTACATGGCGCAAAAATTGATGTCCAAGCCCCACTCCTTCGTGAGCTCCTTCGATCAAGCCCGGAAGATCTGCCATGACAAAGCTTTGCTCGCCCAGTTCCACGACGCCCAGGTTCGGGGACAAGGTCGTAAAATGATAAGCTGCGATCTTCGGTCTCGCCCCTGTGACGCTGGAGAGCAAGGTCGATTTCCCGACACTCGGATAGCCGACCAGACCGACATCCGCGATCAGCTTCAGCTCCATCGTGATATACCGTTCCTGGCCGGGTTCGCCGTTCTCCGAGATGTGCGGCGCCGGATTGGACGGATTGGCAAAGCGCATATTCCCGCGTCCTCCGCGCCCGCCTTTGGCGATGACGGCACGCTGTCCGTGCTCGATCAGATCCGCTATGACTTCTTTCGTATCATCGTCAATCACCGTTGTGCCTGGAGGGACGCGCACCAGCATGTCCTCAGCACCAGCCCCGTGCTGCCCCTTGTTGCGGCCGTGTTCGCCGCGCTGAGCCTTGAAATGCCTTTGATAGCGAAAATCGACCAGCGTACGCAGGCCCTCGTCTACGACAAACACGACATCTCCGCCACGTCCGCCATCTCCACCCGCTGGACCGCCAAGCGGGACGTATTTTTCGCGTCGGAAGGAAACAGCTCCGTTGCCGCCGTCTCCCCCTTTTACATAAATCTTGACTTGATCGACAAACATGGTGTCACCTCTTTCATTTCGAGAATGGAACGATCAATTCCAAGACCCACTCTTCCTTCGTATGTATCCATTCGGTGACTTCCACCGTACGTTGCTTGCTATTATGTACCCGTTTTTCCAGTTCGTCCAAACCTTCTGCAGTCAATTCTCCGGCCAAGTCAAAGCGAAAATGGACGCCGCGCTCACCCGAAAACAAGGTGACCTGCATGCTTGCCGGCTCATAGCCATCCTGGCTGACATGATCGTTCGCTGTGCATAGGATGTCCGACACCAGGGAAAACAAGTCCTGCTCATCCAAGACAAGGCACGAAAGGTCGACCTGTTCGCATACGTCAACCTCTAACAGCATTTCCTTGTTCAACGCGTTGAATGTCAAGAAAAAAACGGACAAAAGAGAGTTGTTGAGCCGAGCGATCAGGCTTTCCTGCATCGCGATTTCCGCGATTCGCTTCAGATGCGCTTCTCCCTGGTCAGTACGGTTCAAATGCAAATAGCCGAGCAGAACCTGTACATGGTTCAACCAGTCGTGTCGCTGCCTATTTAATATTGTCAGCAGTTCGTCTGTCTGATGCGTGATCAATCGCCGCTCGTGACTCATTCCCATTCACCCAAGTCAATATTGTATTTGTTTTGTACACCTTATTGTACCACAAAGTGTCTTGAGGCAAAAAGAAAACCCAGCAGCGAGGCTGGGTTTTTCTTCGTATCCAATTACGCTTGGGATGCTACTGGTTCGATCACAACTTGCTTGCGATCGCGGCCCAGACGTTTGAAGCGAACAACACCGTCTGCTACTGCAAACAGAGTGTCGTCTCCACCCTTCATCACGTTTTCACCTGGGTAGATTTTCGTACCGCGTTGACGAACGAGGATGTTACCCGCTTTCACGAATTGTCCATCGCCACGTTTTACGCCGAGACGCTTGGAGATGGAATCGCGACCGTTCTTGGTGGAACCTACCCCTTTTTTCGATGCGAAAAACTGCAGGTCTACAGGAAAACGAAAGTTCATGTCAGACACCTCCTTGCCATTTTGGATCTTGAATCGAGACATATTTTCCGTTTGTTTCAGCGATCATGAACAAAGAGATGACCAGGCTCTCAGCCAAAAGCTGCTGCTTCTCGCTGATGAGCGGATCAGGGCAATCTCCCACCTTCCAGTGGATGTACCCGCCCTCCCGTTCTGCAAACTGAACATTCGGATTTGAGCCGAGCAACAGATCTGCGGAATTAATCGTTCCCAGACTGACTGCGGATACAGCCGCACAGACAACGTCCGAGCCGTGCTTTCCCGCATGGGCATGTCCGGAAATGGTAATTTCCTCGATCCCGTTACGCTCGTTTCGCTTTACAGTTACGGTAACCATCTAGCCTACCAATTAAGCGTTGATCTTTTCGATCACAACTTTGGTGAACGGTTGACGATGACCTTGCTTGCGACGGTAGTTCTTTTTGGCTTTGTATTTGTACACGATAATTTTGCGCTCTTTGCCGTGCTTTTCTACTTTGCCTGTAACAGTTGCTCCTGCTACTGTAGGAGTACCTGCTGTTACTTTACCGTCTTTGCTTACGAAGAGAACTTTGTCAAAAGTAACAGCTTCACCTTCGTTGCCAGCCAGTTTCTCGACGAAGAGAACGGAGCCCTCTTCTACTTTGTATTGCTTTCCACCGGTTTCGATAATTGCGTACACTGTGTGCACCTCCTATACTCAGACTCGCCTGTACAGGTGCGCCGCGAACGGCGTCTTGTCTACCTGCTTCGAGCGGTTACAGTATGCACGAAGACATATCTGTATGACAACCAATAGATTACCACATCAGCGTTCACCCAGTCAAGTCAATTGTGTCTGCCTGGCGTAGAGACGCTTTGCTTCCTGCTCGCTGCCCAGGTACAAAATGCGGTACTCATCCGCAAGCAGGGCAGGCCGATGCAGCTTGTACACCCGAGCTGGCCATGTCGGCTCCGCCTCATCGATGTGATGAAAAAGACGGGTAGGCAGCTCGACCAGCACCGCCTCTGCTTCCTGCACCTTCGCGAGCGATGTCACCTCGCTGTACAGACGGGCAGCCACCTCCTGCGGCGAGAGCAAAAGCCCCTGCCCACGGCAAGCACCGCAGGGAATGAAGAGCCGTTCAGCCAGACTGGGGCGAACGCGCTTGCGAGTCATCTCGACCAGTCCCAAGGCTGTCATGCCCAGAACCGTGGCAGGGACCGGGTCTTTCGCAAGCTCGCGCTTTAGAGCGGTCAGCACCCGCTCTTTGTTGGCCTGTTCCTTCATATCGATGAAATCAATGACGATGATGCCGCCGATCTCCCGCAGCCGTAGCTGGACCGCGATTTGTGCCGCCGCCTCCAGATTGGTCTGGGTGACAGCCTGTTCGCGCTGCTGCCCTCCCTTGCCCGTAAAAGCGCCTGTATTCACGTCAATGACTGTCATCGCTTCTGTTTTGTCAAAAATCAAAAAGCCGCCGCTGGGAAGCTTGACTTGGCGCTGCACGGCCTGCTGCAACTGCGCTTCGATCCCCAGGCGGGCAAACAAAGGCTCTTTTTCCCGATACCAGGACAGTCCGGCCACCCCTTCCGGCGCAACAATCGCAAGGGCTTCCTTGACCTTCTGATAGACAGCTCCGTCCTCCACCCAGATCTTCGCGACATCTGCCGTAACCAGCTCTCGCACCGTCGTCTCCAGCCACTCTGTCGCAAGGCTGACACGCCCGACCCCAGTCTTTTGCGCAGCCAGCTCACGAATCTCCTGCCAGCGCCGGCGTAAAAAACCGAGTTCCGCAAGCAGTCTTTGTTCATCCGCTTCAAAGGCTTCCGTCCGCACAATAACGCCTTCATCGGCTGCCAGCAAAGGGGCAAGCAGTTCCAGCAAACGCTCGCGCTTATGGGGGTCAGCCATTTTCCGGGACATGGAAATGCCCTTCTCATAAGGCAGCAGGACGAGGTACCTTCCTTGCAGGCTGATCTTTGTCGTCACTTTGGGAGCTTTGAGCTCACTGCCCTCCTTGATCACCTGCACGAGCAGCTTCTCTCCTTCGCGCACCCGTTCGCGGATCGTTGTTTTGCGAGCCGGATGCTGGGTGGGCTCTCGAACGTCGTCCACATACAAATACGCGTTTCGCTCCATCCCGATCTGGACGAACGCGGACTGAATCGCAGGCAGGACATCCGCGACCTGTCCGATGAAGATTTCACCCACTGCCACCTCTGCCTGCCCGCCTTCGCAGCGCCATTCCACCAGACGCTCATTCTCCAGCAATGCCACGCTCACACGTCCGCCGCTCCCGCTTATCGCTACTTGCCGCACAGCCGTCACTCCCGCTTTCATCCCGTACTTCATGCGTCCAGACAGGAAATCCGGACTTATAGGAAGTAATCCTATCATAGGCATGGTGAAAAGAAAAGAAGACTGAATGGACTATCGGCAGCTAGACGACGAGTTCACTTACGGCGGCATCATGCTTTTGCTCAAATAATAAAGCCCGCAGAAGCTGATCCTCTGCCAGCAATCCGGTTCCCTGCACGTAGATCAAGTGGGAAGCTCCTCTGCGCAGCTTCTGCGTGGCCTGCAATACCGTCTCGTCGGGCCCAATCTGAATCGCCTGGACGTTGTATTCTACAGGCTGTCGCACGTATTTTTCCATGAGGAAGCGGAAGAACTGGTAGGGAAAGCGCAAGAAGGCCTGGATATTGATGGCAAGCAAATAGCTGCCGATCACCAGCAGGTTGATTTTCCATTCAAAAAGCGACAAGCCAATCATCGTTCCCGCAAACAAGGTGCTTCCCAGCAAGGATAGCAAGGCAGCCTTGCGATACGGAAACAGCCAGCAGAGCAGTCCCAGAATAATACGCCCGCCGTCGAGGGGCCAGATCGGGAGAAGATTGAATGCCGCAATGGTGGCGTTGCTCACGAGAAAAAATCTCGCCCATTCCTCTGTCCAGATTCCTCCGAGCCATAATACATAGGAGAGTCCCATCATGACGACATTCATAAACGGTCCCGCCAGTGCGATGACGATCTCGTCCATTGGATCTGTCGCGTAGGAATCCTCCATCGTGGCTACGCCGCCAAAGGGAAGCAGCTGCACCTCTGTTACCTTCCAGCCCAACTCCTTCGCCATGGCGACATGTCCGAATTCATGGATCAAGACGATGACGAACAGGGTGCAAATCTCCAAAAAACGTCCGGCCGCCACCGAGAGGCCGATTACCACCCAAAACAAGAGGTGTATCCGAAAGCGAAACCCGAACCAGCCCCCTTTATTCAAAGGGGATCACATCCAGTGGATTGACGAATTCATCGTTGACGGACATTCCCAGATACAGATGGCGTGAGGTTTGATTGACTGCCCTGGCCGTCCCGACCACCTGTCCGGGCAGCAAGACCTCGTCCTTGCTTACCATGACGCCATCCAGATTCCCGAACCAAACCTCCCGCCCCTGCGTCAAGCGAACGACCACGGTAGTGCCGTACCCTGGCTTTTCTCCGATAAACGTCACCCAGCCCGTCTCTCCAATCTTGACTTGATCCGAAAATCCGGTCGACAGAACCACTTTTGCACTCTCGGGATTATACGATTTGGCGACCTTCCAATGAGAGGGCAGTTTCCAAACCTGTGTTTTTCCTTCTGTGCTGGCCGGAACAACCTGTGGTGCCGAGAGGGGAGGCAACAGCGTAGGGATCGTGCCGATATTGGCTTCATACCAGTCTGACACTCCCGCAAAATTAAAATCGCGCGTCATCACTTCACGCGCAGAATCCTTCCACGAAGCCGGAATGAGGGAGGTTTGAAACACCAGGTAGGCCATTCCCACCAGCAAGAGGGAGGCAAAGATTTGAATCCCCCACTTTTCATTGACTGTTTTTGGCTCGTAGCCGCGCTCATCCCGCGATGAAAACGAGAACAACTCTTCATGGGGATCGATGGGATCCTTCCAATCATCCACAAAAGGTGTATAACTGTCCCGGGACTGCTGCAGTCGAATACGCTCTACCCGCTCCCGTCGCCGCTCTTTTATGCGTTCACCGTCAAACACATCTATCCCCTCCGTAGACCAGCCATTTCTACCATCCTATGACTTGTCTACCCGCTTTATACGTGGCTTCCCTCCTTGCACCCAGGGAATCGAACTATAGGGGCGGGACAAAAAACAAGGAGCGCCTGCCGGTACATGACAAGCCACTCCTTGTTGAAATTTTGCATTAGAACCTGAACTTCTGCGTGAGCTTCTGCATTTCATCCGACATGCTTGCCAAATGAGCAGACAATCCGCTTACCTCCTCCATCGAAGCAAGCTGTTCTTCAGCCGCTGATGCGATGCTTTGCGAATGCATGGAGGACTGTCTCGAAATGGCCGATACATTTTCTACACTTGCAGTAACCTCCTGCATGCTCGCCGAGATCTGTTGAGACACGCTTGCCAGCTCTTCAATTTGTTGCGTGATTTGAGTGGTCAGCGAAAGAATGCCGTCAAATCTTTTCTCGGTTTCGTTTGCCACTTCAATGCCAGAGCCAACTTCTTCTTTCACCTTGCTCATGGTAATGATGGTCTGATCCATATCCTTCTGAATTTCCTCAATCAACAAGGCAATCTGACTCGTTGACTGGCTTGATTGATCAGCCAGTTTCCTGACCTCTTCAGCAACTACTGAAAAACCTCGCCCATGTTCTCCGGCCCTTGCCGCTTCGATCGCAGCGTTCAAAGCCAACAGGTTGGTTTGAGCCGAAATGTCTGAGATGGCATGCAGCATCTCTTCGATTTGCTGCGTGCGTTTGTTCAAAAGCTTGATCACAGCGTCTGATTGATGGACGGAGTCCCGAATGGAATTCATCTGCTCAACCGTTTTTTGCACGGCTTGTCCGCCCAAATTGGCCGTTTCCATGGTTTCCTCGGAGGAATGGGCGATCGTAGAGGAGGTTTCCGCGATCCGCTGCATTCCGATGGAGATCTCCCCGAGAGAAACAGACGCTTTTTGTAGGGCAGCTTGCTGCTCTTCTGCACCATTGGCTGATTCTTGAATATCGCTGGCAATTTGTTCAGAAGCCTTGCTTGTCTGTTCGGAGCTGGCTGTCAATTCATTGGAAGAAACCGCAACCTTGTCTGCGGACGCATGCATTTCTTTTATCAAATGCCGCATGTTTTGGATCATGTGGTTGAAATCTTTGGCCAATTTTCCAACCTCGTCTTTTGATCGGATAGAAACCTCGTCTATCGTAAGGTCACCCTCTGCCACCGCATTCAGCTTTTGGGCAATGAGGATGATCGGCCCTGTAAAGCGCTTGGAAAAGAGGGCTGCGATCGCGGAACCGACGATGATCGCAATCAACGCGATGACAATGACAATGTTCAAAATTTCTTTGGCCCCGCTGTTAAATTCAGAAAGATACGCTCCTGCACCAATCGTCCATCCCCAATGGGGTGCCTTCTCTACGTAATTTACTTTCATCTCCAAGGAATCGGATTTGGCAGCTTTCCACATATAAGCCAAATATCCACCGCCGTTTGCCCCGATCGTTACGATCTCATGTCCGATCATGACCCCGTCTTCTGTTTTGACTTCTGTCAGATCAGTACCTTCGTTGGCAGGGTCCATGACAGAGATTTGATCCTGATTGACAGCCCAGAGGTAGCCTGTTTCACCAACTGTATAATCCTCATTGATCGGACGTTTATTGTCGGCTCCCTTCACTCCCAACAATTCTACCCGAACCCGCTCCTGCGCCTCTTCCAGTGTCATGTTCCCGGCCTCTACCTGTTCATTCATAACATTGATCAAGGCGATGGCCATCTTGACACTATGCTTCAATTGCTCTTTCCCTGCTTGATCCAGTTTGCTGGTAGATACCTCATACGTCGTTATTCCGATGAAAATGGTTGGAATAAGAAGAATGAGAAGACATAAGATGATCAACTTTGTTCTCATTGATCGCAGATGAAATTTCATTGTTGTGTTCACCCTTTGTATATATTTATTTAATTGTTATGTACCCATTTAGTTTTTATTGAAAACATTTTGATGCACTTTCACATCTATAAAATTTCCTGAAACAACAAAAAAGACAGTCTCCCTATAGAGAGACTGTCTGTTGGATTTGCCGAAGTTTTTTACAGTTTGATTACGTTAGCAGCTTGTGGTCCACGGCTTCCTTGAACGATTTCGAACTCAACCTTTTGGCCTTCGTCCAGCGATTTGAAACCTTCTGTTTGGATCGCGCTGTAGTGTACGAATACGTCATCTCCGCCATCAACTTGGATGAAACCGTATCCTTTTTCTGCGTTAAACCATTTCACGATACCTTGTTGCATGAAACAAAACCTCCCTAAACATTGCGCCCCACGAGGCGAAGAAGTGTAGCGTTAACCCGTTTTTACTCCTGAAGCCTATTGCGGTAAGGAAAAAAGCCGTGCAAAGTTGAGATTTGACATGGTGACGTCTCTCAACAAGGCACGACTCCATAACCAAGCCATCAAATCACTGCAACTTGTAAAAATGGTTAACTTAGGTTGAGTTTATCACAACGTTTTCGGTTTGTCACGCATTTAGTCGAAGCGCAACTTGTCCTTGCGCATGCCGATATTCAGCACAACTCCAATGATTAAAAAGTTGGTGACAAGCGAACTTCCCCCATAGCTGATAAAGGGCAGCGGAATCCCGGTGATCGGCATTAATTGGATATTCATACCGATATTCTCAAAGACCTGGAAGGTAAGCATCCCTACCACCCCGGCAACCACGTAAGAACCAAACGGGTCTTTTGCCTCCATCGCGATGCGAACCATCCGATAAATCAGGAAGAAGAACAAAATCATCAACAAGCCAGCGCCGACAAAGCCCAGTTTTTCCGCAATGACGGTAAAGATGAAGTCGCTTTCCCCGACAGGAACCCAGCCAAAGCTTGCTTGGGTAGGCGTATCGATCCCTTTTCCGAACAGCTGGCCGGAGCCGATCGCGATCAGCGACTGCTTCAATTGAAAACCGCGGCCCATCGGCTCCAGATCGGGATTCAGCCAGAAAACGACGCGGTCCCACTGGTACGGTTTGATGATTTTAAAGAACAGATCCCGCTTGTACTCATACAACAAGGTCATTCCCGCAAACAGGCTTCCGACCATCCCCCCTACATACAGTACGTGGAGCAGGCGAATCCCTCCGACGATCAGCATCGTCGCAAGCATCCCGGTATACACCAGCGCCGTTCCGAGGTCAGGCTGAATGAGAATCAGGAGCAACGGCACAGCTACCAGCAAGCCGATCGGAATCAGCCTGTAAAAATAACGGTACCGATGGGGGTCTTCCGCCCGCTTCGCCATATACCTGGCGACTACCAGGATTGTAAAGAGCTTCATCGGCTCAGAGGGTTGAAACAATACAGGCCCCAAGTTGTACCAGCTGTGTGTGTTGTTGATCGCTGGCGCCTTCAAAACCCCGAGCAATAAGATGATTCCAAGCCCGTACAGAACATAGGAGAGATTGGAGTAGATCCGGTAGTCAAAAAGAAGGCTTCCACCCAAGACAATAAATCCGATCACATACCACAAAACCTGCTGGTTCGCCTTTTCAACCCCTGCTGCAGAACCGGCAATTCCCACATAGCTAAAAGCGCCAAGAGCGACCATTATGATCAATATCGACCAGTCGATGTTTTTTAGATGTCGTCTTTCCAGGTCCATTTCTTTCCTCCTAGACCAAATGGCTTTACCCGTCCAATGAAAAAAATCCTTCTCAAAGTAGAACGGCGCCCACTATTTCGGCAGGAAAGAAATAGGAAAGAACAGGAGTGCTCCTGTTCCGTTCTACCCTATTTCAGTCCAAAGAATTTGCGCATTTTTTGAAGCACGCCCTTTTTTTCTTCCAAAGGCATCAGAGGGACCGCTTCCCCCAATAATCTGCGGGCGATATTGCGGTACGCGATCGACGCCCGCGATTCGTGGTTCATTACGGCAGGCTCGCCTTGATTCGCCGATCTAATGACATGATCATCATCGGGCACAACTCCTACCAAGTCAATGGCTAACAAATCCAGAATATCTTCTACGTCCAGCATTTCGCCATTTTTAACCATATGGGAGCGAACCCGGTTGATAACCAGTTTTGGCATGCCGACCTTTTCTCTCTCCAGCAAGCCAATAATCCGATCTGCATCGCGGACTGCAGCTTTTTCCGGTGTTGTGACCACGATGGCCTGGTCTGCTCCCGCTACCGCATTGCGGAAGCCTTGCTCAATTCCTGCAGGGCAATCGATAACAACGTAGTCAAACTCGCGCTTCAGCTGCGTAATGATCTCTTCCATTTGTTCCGGTGTTATCGCATTTTTGTCTTTGGTCTGCGCTGCAGGCAAAAGGCTCAGGTTTTCAAAACGCTTATCTTTGATCAAAGCCTGTTGCAAGCGGCAGGCGCCTTCAGCGACATCCACCAGGTCGTAGATAATCCGGTTTTCCAACCCCATTACCACATCCAGGTTGCGAAGCCCGATATCTGTATCTACCATGCATACTTTTTGTCCCATCAAGGCAAGCGCTGTGCCCAAATTGGCGGAAGTGGTTGTCTTTCCCACGCCGCCTTTCCCTGAAGTTATGACAATTCCGATCCCCACATCCGTTCCCCCTATTCCCTCAACCCTCATGCTTTTGTCTCTCCCAGCTCAGGGCGAATCCGCGACAGATAATTCATCTTGGCGACGAGCATCGTCTCATTTTCCAGATAGGCAAATTCGGTCCCTCCGGAATTCTGGGTCCATTCCTCTCCCGGTTTGCTTACCACCTCAGCGATCCGCAATTGGGTAGGATTCATCACGGCAGCCGCAATGATGGCTTCGGTATCTCCCGAAATACCAGCGTGGGCATAACCGCGCAGATGTCCCAAGACGTAAATGTTCCCGGTACTGCGAATGGTACCGCCCGGATTTACATCTCCCAGAAGAAGAATGTCTCCGTCCGATTCGAGCACCTGTCCCGAACGAACCGTATGCACCTGCACATGAAACTGAGATTTCAGGCGCTCAGCGAAAGCCTCTTCCTTGGTAATCACATCGGCTTCGACCAGGTGAATCACCAGATTCCCCTTTTGCCGGATTATCTTTGTCAATTCCTCTTGCTGCTCCGGTGTGCAGTATCTCTTGCCTAGCTTGATTGATACACGTATCAATGGACCAGATAAAATTTGTTGGTGGCTATGCTCTATTTTTTCACGCAAATCGGCCAACAGTTCATCGAAGGAACAGGTATCGTCCATAAAGAAGACAAGACCTTCCTTTGTTCCTTTGATAGTGACCTTGCTCTTCACAGTCGTCACCGGTTTCACCTCGACCGATACCATTCGCCATCCGGCAATCACTTTCCTGCTCTGATGAAAAATTTGCCGAAACCGCTCGATTCGCGTCTACTTGGCTGACTGAGCAGGAGTCTGTGCAGGGGGAGCAGTCAGAACTCCTGGGTTCAACTCGTTATACGCTTCAAGCAGGCGGCGGGATACAGGCCCGGTAGCTGCAGAGCTGGATGTACCGTCGCGCAAGCTGTTGGGCGCGACGACTACGAACACAATCTGCGGATTTTCATAAGGGGCAAAGCCGACGAGCAACGCATTCTCTGCCTTTCGCCCTGTCTGGGCCGTACCTGATTTGGCAGCCACATTGAAAGGCAGACCGACGAAATCTCTGGAAGCGGTACCGCCCGGCTGTGTCACCATCCGCATCCCTTCTTTTACGACCTGGAGGTGCTTCGGATCGATCGTGACGCGATTCAAAACCTCTGGTTCGATTACACTCAGCGTTTGCCCAGGCTCTTTGGGGTCGGTCGTTCCGCGGCGGATTTCCTTGACCAGATGCGGACGAATTCGATAGCCGCCATTGGCAATCGTGGAAACGTACTGTCCGATTTGCATCGGTGTGAACAGATCGTATTGACCAATAAACGCATCCGCCAAGTTCCCGTAGTTCAGGTAAGGATTCTCCCAGCCTTTGCTTTCGCCCGGAAGATCTACGCCAGTTTTTACGCCGAGGCCAAACTGGGCATTGTAAAAGTCCAGAATGCGGAACTGGTTCTGCCATGGACTCGATTTTTTCAGCAGACGATCAGCCATGATGTACATGTAGGTATTGTTGGATACCTGCAACGCGCGACGGGCATTTACCTTACCATGTCCGCCTGCCCTCCAGTTGCGCTTGTAGGCCGTACCTACATAATAGCCACCCGAATCATAGATTGTCTCTGATGGATTTGTCAGGCCTTCCTGCAACGAAATCATGACCGAAAGCGGTTTGTACGTGGATGCAGGTGGATATGGCGTATAAATGAAATCATTCAACTCATTGGGCAAAATCAAGGAACTGTAATTCTCATTGAACTTTTTTCGATCATAATAGAGATTGAGATCGTAATCCGGGTAGCTGGCCATCGCCAGGATCTCACCCGTGTTCGGATTCATCACCAACACATGCGTTTTGTTGTATTCCTTTGGTGTTGAGGGGAGCTTTTTATACTTCTCGACCTCTTCTTTCAAGATCGCCTCTACCTTGCTTTGGAAACGCCAATCCAGCGCAAGGACGAGATCATTCCCGGGCTGCGCGGGTTGTCGCAGCGTTTTTTCTACCGACTCGGAATTCTTGTTGACGTGCACATCCATGATTCCGTCCTTGCCTCGGAGATAGCGCTCGTAATAGGCTTCCAGCCCCGTGATGCCGACGCGGTCAATGGCATTGTACCCTTGCGCCATGTACTCTTTCAGGCTTTGCGGCGGGATGGCATTGATGTAGCCGAGAATATGCGTGGCGAATCCCGTGCCGTCCGGATCCGGCATAATCTGCCGAACCGCCTCCAGCTCTACGCTGATCCCCGGCAGCTCGGTGCGCCGTTCCTCGATTTGGAACATTTCCTCCTGGGTGATGTTCACCTTGACCCGTCTAGGAATATAGCTTGCCAATTGCGGAGAACGCATTTCCTGCAGCAAGGACAGCTTATGCCATTGGTGGAGACGCTGCTCATCGCTCAACGGCAGGGTAATGTCCAGATCAAAAAGAGAGGCCAGGCGCAGCAGGTCCATATCCGATTTCGTGGACAGCTGCTCAGGTGTTGGAAGCTGCCGGAGCTGAGCCTGCACTTCCTTGACCAAATCTTCCCGATCCTCTTTATCAAGAGTCAATTTCATCGGCAGATTCGCTTTAAAGGCTTGCTTGAAAATTTCCCAGTCATTCACATCATCATAGGTAATGTCGCTGCCATTGGCTTCGGAATAAGCATTGAGCTTTTTCACCACATCAGAACGCTCTTTTTCCGTGAAAGGAGAACGAACGCGCAACCCGGCATACATCGCCGTCTTGACCAAATCTAAATCCTTCATGCCCGCCACCTGGTTTACGTCGGGAAGACGCGTCAGCATGGGGATAATCTTCTCCTTCAACGCATTGGTCTCTTCCCGCTTAAAGCCGACGGGCAGCGTCGAACGCAATTCAATCGTCTTCTTCAAAAGTTCCTTGTCCGTTCCGATCTTGCTGTCGTCGGGCACCAAAATCTGCGCCAGACGATCTGCCACCTTCTCCTCGTCGATATCCTGTCCCTGCTCCTCAACGTACTGTACTGTGTAGACAGGCTTGTTCGAGACGAGCACAACCCCGTTCTTGTCGAGAATTCTCCCGCGCGGGGCCGGTATCGGCAGTTCGCGAATACTGAACTTCTCCAATTCATGGCGATACTGTTCACCTTCTACCAGCTGAACATAGGCGAGTCGCAGAATGATCGTGGCAAAAAACAAGAAGACGATGACGAACAAGATATTGAGTCGGATGGGAATCGTCGGTTTCTGTTTTTTCTCCTCTTCCATCCATCTTGCCCCCCTCTTGGTTTCCTTTTCATACCAGACTATTCATTCGCAGACAAGTCCTTCTTCGACTCTATCGATTTGCATAAACGCCTGATCGGCATATAGATGACCAGGGTAAACAAGCCGTTCAAGACTACCGTCGGCAGGATCTGGCGATTCAAAATCCACTGGACGTCATGCGGGGCCAGGGAAAACAGCCGATACATGCTGTACAGTAGCCATTCATGGCCGAAAATCACCAGAAGGCTGGTGATGATGATCATGCCAAATCCTCGCTGAAACAACAGCACGATCATGCCGGAGAAGTAGCTTGCCAGCATCATGGAGACAGAGTAGATCCCGATAACCTGTCCATACAGGACATCTTGCAAAAAACCAAAAGCCAACCCGTAGTACAAGCCTTCACGCCTGCCTAAAAACATGGAGATCAAAATGGTGCATACAAGCGCAAAGCGGGGTACTGTCATCCAAGACAGACCCCCTGTTGAAGGCGAAATCACTTGCACGACCGTCCCCTCCAGCACAAAAAGCAGCAACACCATAGCAGTCAACAGCAGGCGAGCCATTTATTGCCCACCCCCGTTGGCAGGTGTTCCTTGATTGGCGGTGTTGGAGGAATTTGTCGTTCCCGCAGCCGCATTCGTGTTCGGCTGGCCTTCGGGATTCGTCGGAATGACTTCCCCGTTCGGCGAGATGGAGAAATTGCGTTCAACCACCATCACTTCGTTTAATTGCGTGAAGTCGGCGCTAGGCTGTACATACGCAGTCTGCGTCAAGCCGTAATCATCCGGCTCTACCCGCACGACATATCCAATCGGCAGATTTCGCGGAATGACCCCTCCGAGACCGGATGTGACCACCTGTTGCTTTGCTTCAATTTTCTGTCCCCAAGGAATTTTCCGCATGATGAGAAGACGCTCCTGCGGGTCGTATTCCTCGACGACTCCACTTACGTTTTGAAAGGTTGCTACCCCGTTGACAACCTGTTGGGTCTGGATGTCGGCGGAAATATGATTTCTGCGTTCATAGCTGGTCAATAATTCGACCGTCGATGAAAAGTTGGCTACGCTTTGCACGCGACCAATCATGCCTTTTGCCGTGATCACAGCCATGTCCTTCTTGATGCCATGCTTGAGACCTCTGTCAATCGTGATCACATTGTTCCAGGTGTCCGGGTTGCGGGCCACCACCTCGGCAAAACGCAATTGGTAGAGCTTCAAGCTTTCTTTCGCATTCAGTTGCTCCCGCAATCGATCGTTTTCCGCTTTGAGATCATGCAGCTCGGCTGTCAGGCGGGCATATTGGTCCAGACTCGCCTTCAATGCCTTGTTTTCCTCATAGACGCTGTAGGCGTCATCTACTTCCTTGAAAAAGCCGGAAACAGCCTGGGCAGGACGATAAAACACGCCCTGCACCCAACTGAATGTATCTTTGAAAAACATTTCAGGCCAGGTCAGGCTCTCTCGTTCTCGAGAAGTGAAGCCCACGACCGAGATGAGCAGGACCAAGCCTACGAGTACAATAATAAGCCGCTTGTTCCCGAAAAACGACATGCCCAGACCTCCGTTTATTTACCCGGTTTTTGTCGGGAAGAGGTGATACCGGTCTTGGACGTGAACAGGTGCATATTCTCCAGTGCGCGTCCTGTCCCAATCGCCACGCAATCCAGGGCGTTTTCCGCGATATGGACGGGCATCCCCGTCTCTGTGCTTAACAAACGGTCCATGTTTCGCAGCAAGGCTCCTCCACCAGTCAGTACAATCCCCCGATCCATAATATCTGCAGCCAGCTCAGGCGGGCTTTTTTCCAGCGTAACTTTGACTGCTTCCACAATGGCAGCCACCGTCTCCGCCAATGCTTCGGCAATTTCATTGCTGCTGACAGTCAGTGTCTTGGGCAGTCCTGTCACCAGGTCTCGCCCGCGAATTTCTACCGTCTCCACTTCCTCCGGTGCGATCGCAGAACCAATCTCCTGTTTGAGCGTCTCGGCCGTACGTTCTCCGATCATCAGATTATAGCGGCGTTTGATATACTGGATGATCGCCTCATCCATCTCATCCCCAGCGACGCGAATCGAACGGGAGGTGACAATTCCCCCCAAGGAGATAATCGCCACTTCGGTGGTCCCTCCGCCGATGTCTACGACCATGCTGCCTGTCGGCTCCCAGACTGGAAGATCTGCGCCAATCGCGGCTGCGAACGGCTCTTCAATCGTATAGGCCTCTTTCGCCCCAGCCTGTTTTGTCGCGTCCTCGACCGCACGCTTCTCTACGGCAGTGATGCCCGATGGCACACATACCATGACATTGGGACGGCGGTTGAACATGCCCTGGTTCTTTTGCGCCTGATTAATAAAGTAGCGCATCATCGTAGCCGTCGTGTCGAAGTCGGCAATGACACCGTCCTTCATGGGACGGACCGCAACGATATTTCCCGGCGTACGTCCAATCATGTTCTTGGCTGCATTTCCCACCGCTTCAATCGAATTGTTGTTGGTGCGAATCGCTACAACGGATGGTTCCCGAACGACGATTCCTTTTCCTTTTACAAAGACAAGTGTATTAGCAGTACCCAGGTCAATCCCCAAGTCACGAGTAAATCCACCAAACATACGAAAACTCCTTCCAATAGTTGACAGTAACGAGCCGGTTTTTTGTGAAATAGCTATGATTTACATATACCCTTGCTCTTTCATGCTGATGTATTTGCCATCCCCGATAATCACATGATCCAAAAGAGATATCCCAACCAATTCGCCTGCTTCCCGCAATGTATGCGTAACCGCGATATCTTCCCTGCTTGGAGTCGGATCGCCACTCGGATGATTATGTAAGCAGATCACAGATGCGCTGCTTCGCCGAATTGCTTCCTTAAACACTTCACGAGGATGCACAATTGAGGAGTCCAGACTTCCTACAAAAATCGTCTGTTTGCCAATGACATGGTTTTTTGTATTTAGAAATAGACAAACAAAATGTTCTTGCGTCAGATGGGCAAGCTCTGGAGCCATCAGTTCGGCCACATCCCTCGGCAAACGGATCGCAGCGCGCCTTTGCCTTGGGGTGCTGTGCAAGCGGCGCCCCAGTTCCAGTGCGGCTTGCAGTTCGATCGCCTTGACCTGACCGATGCCTTTTATCTCCGTCAGCTCCGAATGAGCTGCTTGAGCCAGTCCGTGCAGATCTCCAAAGGTAGCGAGCAAACGAGCAGCGAGCTGATAAGCCGTCTCGTTCTCCCTCCCTGTACGCAACAAGATGGCTAAAAGCTCCGTGTCCGATAAATGAATGGCTCCCACGCGGAGCAGTCTCTCCCGGGGACGATCATAGTAAGGGACGTTTTTCGGGACGGTTTTGTTACAGGTATTTGTTGACATTTTCCTCGCCTCCAGCCATTCCCGTCTAATGCTTGAAAACGGCTGCGCGAGGTTGCGATCATGCAGAATGGTGCCCTAGCCGCCAGAAACCAAAGCAAGCTCAAAACTTACAAAACCTGGATACCAAAACGTGAGAGCATTGAGGCTGTCAGACGCAGTGGCAGGCCGACAACCGTAAAATAATCGCCTACGATGCCTTCGACCAACGTCGCTCCGATTCCCTGGATCGCATAAGAACCAGCCTTGTCCATCGGCTCACGGGTAGCGATATACGCACGGATCTCATCTGGTGCAAGCGGACGAATCCTTACCTGTGTATGGGAATGGCTGACCTCTGATTGCCCGCTCATGGCGTCAATCAGCGCGACTCCGCTGTAAACAGTATGTTCACACCCTTGCAAAGCATGCAGCATGCGATAGGCATCTGCTTCGTCCACGGGCTTGCCCAAGATTTCGCCATTCAACACAACGATGGTATCAGAACCGAGAACAACGCCTTCCGTCAAGCCGGAAGCGATCTTTCGGGCTTTGCGCAACGCTAGTTCCTCTACGATTTCATGCGGCAGCATGCCCGGATTTGTCGTCTCGTCCACATCGCTGGATTGAATGGTAAAGGGCAAACCTAGTGTCTGCAACAGCTCCTTGCGCCGCGGTGAGGACGACGCAAGAATGAGCGATTTTTCTTGTTTCATCTGTCATACTCCCTACTTCAGTCGTCGATGTATCCAAAACGCGAGGGCAAGGCCCCCGATACTTGCCAGGTTTAGTTTAAACTGAAAGTTCAGGTCGTACTTCACAATCTCCAAATCAGCAGCGGGTGACCAGCTTATTATTTTACTCTTGGTCAAGAACGGAATCCAGGGGCTCAAGATTTCGCCCATAATGCTGCCGAAAAGCAGTCCGCAAAGCAAAAGAAAGACTAGTGTAAGCGCCTCTTTCCCCATGTTTCCACTCCCAAAAACCGCAAAAGGATTCACATTAACCAACCCTTAGTGTAGCAAAAGGGAGGGGGTGAAACAATCCCCGGATGCTCTTGGTAGTAACTGTATAAAAAGAAAAGACTTCCCGCAAGAAAACTTGGCGGAAGCCTTCGTGAAACATCATAGAAACTGGTTGTTTTCTACCTGCTGTATCCATTTCATGTAGCTTTCCAGGTATGTCAGGATGCCAGCCTGCACCTGCCAGGCATACTGCTCGGCGCTTTGGTTTTTTTGCCCCGTGGAAGCCTCCGCCATTTTATCTCGCGCTGTCACCGCCTGATTCAGCCCGTTCACCATTTGTTGAAAATGGGGCTGCCATTCGGTTGGCAATGCGCTTACTTTGCCTGACTCGAGGAACCTCCGATGCGTCTCCTTGATTTTCGCCACTTCTCCAGTTCCGGGCTGTGCTGTGATCACCAGGCCGGAGTTCGCGGACAGGGCTTCTACCAGTTCACGCCCTGTGGAGAAAAACACTGGCAGATCGAGATGATTCGCAGAGTCAGTCGACTGGCCGATTTGAACCGCTCCTTGAAAAGCCGGGAAGCTGAACTCCTTTACATACACCTCAATGCCCTTGTTCTTGATATTGCTGGCAAAGCCGAGTGCAGCTTCCCTGTTGGTGGCGGCTGCGGCAAACATGTATTGCTTAGACGAATCATTGTACAGCAAATGAGGCAGACCTTTTTCGGTCAACGGGGCTGCCGCTGCCTCTGCAGGAGTATCGGCTTGAAAAACACCTGCCTGCGCGACGAACATTTTCAATTCAGGAAGCTGCAGCGACACGGCGTGAGAGGCATTCGCAGGAGCGGAAGGCGACGTGGTTCCGTCCGCTTCTTGTGGGAGGGGCGTACCAGCAGCAGGCGTCTTCTGTCCTTCCTGGTCCGTGGATTGCGCTGTCAGCGTCTGCACGGTATCAGACAAAACCGACCGATAGGAAGTCTTGAATTGCTCTTGGGAAAAAATCGTCAGCACCATAATGCCAAAGATGAGGCCGACCGCCACTGCGCCACCAGTCGTCAGAAAGATGCGGACGAAGGCTTTCTTCGGCCAGTTCGCCTCCATGCGCTGCGCTCTTCTTCTGCCGACGCTGTAATCGACTTCTCCGTAATCCGGCTGGCTATCTTCATCCCGTTCAGGGTCGCTTTCTGGCTGCGCGACTCTTTCCTCTACAGCAGTTCCGCGAATCTCGATCATCCTGTCCCATGCGTCCTCGCGCTTTGACATCTTGTCTAATTCAGCCAAAGACAGGGCAGGTCCCTGAATTTGCTTGCGGCCAGACGAAGGTTGTTTTACCTCGGCTGGTTTTGCTGATCCCTTTGACGGTGTATCCCAGCTTTGCCCGTTCACTTTTACTCTAAATTTGTTTGTTTGACTTCCGCTCAACGTCATGCCCTCCCAGCTACAGGCTCTTTGTACCAGCATACGTTGCGATGGGACGGGTTATGACAGTTGTCTCACCAGGACGCGGCTCCCATGCTGAGCCAGCATGCATATCCGGCGAAAAGAAACGGTGCAAAAGGCAAAAGCCGCGGTGCCTTCTTTCGTTTGACCAGGAAAACTGCGCTTGCATACAAAAGTGCAAGGAGGCTGGCTGCGGTGAAAATCCATACGAAGTCCGCACCACCCAGTCCGTACGCGAAACAGGCGAACAGCTTGACATCCCCCATCCCCAGCGCTTCGGGCCATCGCCAGGCCAGAGCAGCAAAAGAAAACAAGACAGCAGCGGCAACCGGCAACGGATAGAGCCAGGATCCGGGCGTACCGAAGAAAAAACGCATGGCAAAAAGAATAATCATGCACCCGAGCAGCGACCAGTTGGGGATTCGCCTCTCCCGCAAATCCGTCCAAGTCACAAAAAGGCATAAGAAGAACAGTACAACTCGGGTGATGATTTCGATCGAAGCTGCTCCCACTGTGCTCCCCCATTCCCCCACTTTTCTGCCTGCAAGTATGCAGCATGACAATGGAACAAAAAAACTGCCCGGCAGCAAGCAGCTTGCCGGACAGCCATCTCTTTTATTGTTTTGGATTCCAGGTGAGCAGCATGCCGGCCTGGACAAGTCCCCCGCCAAATCCGTAGAGAAGGAGCGTATCGCCCGCTTTGACCTTCCCCTGCAAGATCCCTTCCTCCCACGACAAGGGAATGGTGGCTGCCGATGTATTGCCGTAATACGCCATGCTGGTAAGGGTTTTTTCGATCGGGAATCCGCTTTTCTCGCAAATGGACTCGATCATCCGCAAATTGGCGCAGTGCGGAATGAACCAATCCACTTGATCAAGCGTCATCTCCGCGCGCTTCACAACCTCTTTCATTCCTTCAGGAACTGTCGTCACCGCCCAGCGGTAGACTTCCCTGCCGTTTTGCACGATGCAGCCGTCTCCGGAGAGCGGCTTCCCGTGCATCTGCTTGGATAGTCCGGAGCGGTACAGGTGAATCCCGCCCTCCCCTTTTGCCTTTGTCAACGACGAATGAAAGCTGGGCTCTTCCTCGTCCCTTTCTACGAGAACAGCCCCTGCGCCGTCCCCGAAGAGGACACAAGTGGTCCTGTCTGTATAATCCGTCACTTTGGACAAGGTTTCAGCGGCTACGACGAGCACCTTTTGATGCAGGCCGGCACTTACCAGTCCATTGGCGACATGAAGTCCGTAGGCAAAGCCTGCGCATGTCGCACCAAGGTCCAACGCGCCTGCCTCGACCATGCCAAAATGAGCCTGAATTTGGCTGGCTACACCGGGAAACGGATAATCCGGGGTCGAGGTGGCGACCAGGATCATGTCTACATCATGCAGCGTTTTCTGGTAGTGATGAGCCAGGTTGCTGACCGCTTCAATGGCGAGATGGCTGGAGAACTGATCAGCCGAAGCGATTCGCCGTTCATGCATGCCTGTTCTTTGGACAATCCATTCGTCTGACGTATCTACCATTTTCTCCAAATCTGCATTGCTTAGTACGCGTTCGGGCACATAGGTGCCAATGGCGGTGACACGTGCTTTTGACTTCATAGCCAACACTCCTTGCAACATTTTGATCTTATTATAACACCAGGTCTTAGTATCTGGTACTAAAAAAATAAAAAAAGAATGCCCTCTCCATCTGCGGACACTGACACTTGTCAACAAGCTGTCTTGCTCAGCGAGGAGAAGGGCTTCACTTTCAAATTATTTCTCTAATTTTTCCGCCAGCCAATACGCCGACTTCCAGATGTCTCCGGCCCCCATGGTAATGACCAGATCGCCGGGCTGAATCTCCTGGTAGAGATGCTCCTGCACCTGCTCCTTGGTCGGGATGTACTGGGCACGCGGATGACTGTTGGTGCGGATCTTCTGAACGAGAACCTCGGAGGAAACCCCCTCGATCCGCTCCTCACCTGCTGGCGAGTAAATATCGGTGATAATCACCTCATCGGCCTCACTGAAGGCTCGACTGAACTCATCCATCAGGAAAAAGGTACGGGTGTATCGCTGCGGCTGGAAGACGGCAATGACTCGCTTGCCGGACGCCTTCGCCCCGCGCAGCGTCGCAATAATTTCTGTCGGGTGATGCGCATAGTCGTCCACCACGAGGATGTCCCGCGCTTCGCCGATGATTTGAAAGCGGCGCTTGGCTCCCCGGAAGGTGGTCAGTGCTGCGGCAATCCGCTCAAAGGGCAAGCCAATGTCGAGGCAGACGATGATCGCTGCCAATGCATTCGAGATATTGTGTTTCCCCGGTACGTTCAGAGATAGCTCACCCAACAGGCGATCGCGATGATAGACGAGGCATTTTGCCTTGCGATCTCCGCATTCGATCTCGCTCGCTCGATACGTTGCCTCACGGGCATACGGTTCGTGGATGGCATATGTGATCACGGTCTCAGAGACAGAAGGAAGCACTTCTCTCACATGCTCGTCATCGATGCATAAGACCGCCTTCCCCCCTGGATTGAGATGACCGAGGAATTGGACATACGCTTGTTTCAGATTATTAAAATCACCGTAGAAATGCTCCAGATGATCAGGCTCTATACTTGTTACAATTTCGTAGTAGGGCCGGTATTCCAGGAAAGAACCGTCGCTTTCATCCGCCTCTGCTACTACGTATGGACTGGACCCCGCTTTTGCATTGGTCCCGGCATTCACGAGTTCTCCGCCAATAATAAACGTCGGATCTACGCCGCATTCCTCCAGCACATGGGCGATCATCGAAGTGGTCGTCGTTTTCCCGTGCGCCCCTGCTACGGCGATCCCTGTGCGCTCGTTCAAGATTTTGGCGAGCATTTGTGAGCGGTGCAAAACCGGGATTCCCTGCTTTGCAGCCGCAACCACCTCTGGATTATCTTTGGGAATACTGGTGGAGTAAACGATCGTGTCTGCTCCTTCGATGTGGGATGCGCTATGGCCAATGTGTACAATCGCCCCTCTTGCTTCCAGCTTCTTCGCCAAATCATTCAATGCGACATCCGAGCCGGTCACCTTAACCCCTTGGTCAATCAAGACACGAGCAATTGCACTCATTCCATAACCGCCTATACCCACAAAGTGGACGTGTTGTGCCTGATCCACCCTATTCACCTGCCTCTTCTACTGTAGTGGGAAAGAATGCGCGCACTTGGGCGATGAAGTAGAGCGAACCGCAGATGACCAGCCAGTCATCCGCTTTCGCTGATTGCTTATCTTGCATCCATTCTTTTAGAAAAGCACGCCAGTCTGAGACAGTATCCAGGAGCGTTTCCTCCCATCCTCCGTCACGAAACGCTTGATACAAGGTTGGGGCATCTGCCGCACGCGGATAATCAAAAGTCGTTACGTGAAGAGAACCCACCTGATCCTTTATCCCCGTCAGCGCTGACGCCATCTCCATTAAGGGTTTGTCACCCAGTCCAGCAAACAGCATTTGCAGACGCGCCTCTTCTGGCATTAATTTCTTCAGACTGCCCGTGAGCGCTTCTATTCCCTCTCGGTTGTGCGCTCCATCCAGAACCACCATCGGCCTGGAGGAGACGACTTCTAGACGTCCAGGCCAGCGCGTTTGTTGCAAACCGCGCGAGATTTCTTCTTCCTCCAGAATATAGGAGAAGTAGTTTCGCAGCACGTCGATTGTCATCAAAGCGACTGCCGCATTATCAACCTGGTGCGGTCCGTTCATCGTCAACCGGTAGCTGCTTTCATGGCGGCGGTGAATACTGTTGTAGCGAAACTGTTGTTCGCCTAGCTTCTCCTTTAGCTGTGCAGCTTCAAATTCCTTGTCGATCTGGTACACAGTGCTGCGAGTCTCTTTTGCTTTTTTCACGATGACAGCAAGCGCCTCTGGATTGCGCTCTCCCGTCACGACCGGAACGCCTGGCTTGATGATGCCTGCCTTTTCCCCGGCAATCTCCTGCAAGCTTTGTCCCAGCACCTGCGTATGATCCATCCCGATGTTCGTAATGACCGAGACAATCGGCAGGACGACGTTGGTAGAATCCAAACGTCCGCCCAGCCCGGTCTCCCATACCACGACGGCCGGTCTCACCACTCTGGCAAAGTAGAGAATCGCAATAAGCGTTACCACCTCGAATTCGGTGGGTGACCCGTATGCCGTCTCTTTTTCGCATCGCTCTGCCAGCGTTTTGACCTCGTTAATCAGCGCAAGCAGATCGTCTTGAGAAATCATATTGCCGTTGTAGCGAATCCGTTCCCGAAAATCAATCAGATACGGAGACGTAAACGTCCCCACACTGTATCCTGCCTCCAACAGCATCTGCGTCAGATAGGCGCATGTCGAACCTTTGCCGTTGGTCCCCGCGACATGGATAAAAGGCAGTCTACGCTCCGGATGATCCAACTCTTCCAGGACCCAGTTCATTCGCTCCAGACCCGGTCTCGCTCCGAACCTCAATAGTCCGTGCAGCCAGTCAAGCCCTTGCTCGTATTTCGTAAATTGTTCTGAACTCATACCGCTATGCTCCATTCTCAAATTATGCGATGATACGGCGAATCATGCGCCCTTCAATTCGGCAAGACGGGCAATTACCTTATCCCGTTTTTCCATGTAGTCGGCCATCTTCGCTTTTTCTTCTGCAACGACTTTTTCCGGTGCTTTTGCCATAAAGCCAGCGTTGTTCAATTTCTTCTCGATCCGCTCTACCTCATTGTTCAGGGTAGCCAATTCTTTTTCCAGACGAGCCAGCTCCTGCTCCAGATCGATCAGTCCTGCGAGCGGGAGGTACAGCTCGGCACCAGTCATGACGGCAGACATGGCTTTGTCAGGAGTGCTAAGTTCCATGCTGATCAAAAGACGCTCCGGATTGCAGAAACGCGTGATGTATTCTTCTGCGCGGCTCAGTCTTTCCAGGGATGTGGCATCGCTTGGCTTGATCAGGAGCTCGATTTTCTTGGACATCGGCACGTTTACTTCAGCGCGGATATTGCGTACGTTGCGAATGACGTCTACGAGCAGATTCATCTCGGCCTCAGCATCGGCAAAGATCCAGTCTTCCTTGACGGTCGGCCATGCAGCTACAGTGATGCTCTTCCCTTCATGCGGCAATGCCTGCCAGATCTCTTCGGTCATGAACGGCATGAACGGATGCAAGAGACGCAAAGTCTGGTCGAGGACGGTCACAAGCACCGACTGCGTGGTTTTCTTCGCAGCTTCGTCCGTGCCGTACAGCGGCAGTTTGGCCATCTCGATATACCAGTCGCACAGATCATCCCAGATGAAGTTGTAGAGAATCCGTCCTACCTCGCCGAATTCAAAGCTGTCGGACAATCGGGTCACATCGGCAATCGTCGCTTGCAGACGGGAGAGAATCCATTTGTCCGGCGTAGAAAGCTCTCCGCTGAGGTCGATGTCCTCGTAGCGGAAGCCTGTGAGGTTCATCAGGGCGAAGCGGGAAGCGTTCCAGATTTTATTGGCAAAGTTGCGGTTGGACTCTACTTTTTCCCAGTAGAAGCGCTGGTCGTTCCCTGGAGAGTTCCCTGTAGCCAGTGTAAAGCGCAGTGCATCCGCGCCGTATTTCTCGATTACATCCATCGGATCGACGCCATTTCCGAGCGACTTGGACATCTTGCGTCCCTCGGAATCGCGGATAATGCCGTGGATCAAAACATGTTCAAACGGATTTTGACCGGTAAATTCCAATCCGTTGAAAATCATCCGGGCTACCCAGAAGAAGATGATGTCGTATCCGGTAACAAGCACGTTGGTCGGGTAGAAGTACTTCAGGTCCTCTGTCTCTTCCGGCCAACCAAGGGTTGCGAACGGCCACAAGCCCGACGAGAACCAGGTATCCAATACGTCATTATCTTGCTCCAGCTTGTGGCTGTGGCAGCTCGGGCACTCCGTTACGTCTTCACTGGATACGATGGTTTCCCCGCAATCCGCGCAGTACCAGGCAGGAATCCGGTGACCCCACCAGAGCTGACGGGAAATGCACCAGTCGCGAATATTTTCGATCCAGCGCAGGTAATTGTTTTTAAAGCGTTCCGGCACGAACTTGACGCTTTCCTCGCTCGCTGCGTTGGCGAGAGACTCGTCGGCCAGAGGCTGCATTTTGACGAACCACTGAGTGGACAGATACGGCTCCACGACAGCATCGCTTCGCTCGCTGTGACCTACCTGATGGATGTGTTCCTCTACTTTGAACATCACGCCTTGCTCTGTCAGATCCTTGATGATCTGCTTGCGGCAAGCAAATCGATCCATTCCCTGGTAAATGCCAGCCAGCTCGTTCATTTTGCCCGTCTCATCCATGACGACGATTTGCGGCAACTGATGGCGAAGCCCCAGCTCGAAATCGTTCGGATCGTGAGCTGGCGTGATTTTTACTGCCCCGGAACCAAATTCGGGATCGACATAATCGTCGGCTACGATCGGGATTTCTCTGCCGACGATCGGCAGAATAACCGTTTTGCCGACCAGATGCTTGTAACGCTCGTCTTCCGGGTGAACCGCTACTGCTGTATCTCCCAGCATCGTTTCCGGACGAGTGGTGGCAACCTCGATAAAGCCGCTGCCGTCCGAGAGCGGATAGCGCATATGGTGCATCGCGCCTTTGACTTCTTTGTAAATAACCTCGATGTCAGACAGAGCCGTCCGTGCTGCCGGGTCCCAGTTGATGATCCGATTGGCGCGATAGATCAATCCCTTTTCGTAGAGGCGGACAAATACCTCGCGAACAGCGCGGGAGAATCCTTCATCCATCGTAAAGCGCTCACGAGAATAATCCAGGGCTAGCCCCAGTTTTTCCCACTGCTCGCGGATATGTCCTGCGTAGACATGCTTCCACTCCCAGACCTTCTCCAAGAACTTTTCCCGGCCCAGATCGTAGCGGGTGATGCCTTCCTCGCGCAGCGTCGCTTCGACACGCGATTGCGTAGCGATTCCGGCGTGGTCCATCCCAGGCAGGAACAGTGTACTGTAGCCTTGCATTCTCTTCGTGCGGGTAATGATGTCCTGCAGGGTCGTGTCAAGCGCATGGCCCAGATGCAGTTTTCCGGTCACGTTGGGAGGCGGAATGACAATGGTAAACGGTTGCTTTTGGGCATCCCGCTCCGCTTTGAAAAATTCATTCTGGATCCAGTACGGATACCACTTGCTTTCTGCAGCCTTGGGATCATAGTTCTTCGGCAGCAATTGATCGATCTCTTGTGACGGTTGTGTTGACATCGCTCTTTCCTCCTCGTTCGTTGAAAAAAATAAAAAAACCCTTCATCCAAAGGACGAAAGGATCATTTCGCGGTACCACCTTTGTTAACACACCAAGCCTAGCAGACTCGGGTGTTCCCTCTAACAAGATAACGGCTGCGAACCGCTTCCGACTACAATGGTCTCATCGGAACAACTCCTGGGCGACATTCAGCCATTCCTCACCTAGAGAATCTCTCAGCGCTGATTCTCCTCTCTGTCAAGGGGTCCTGGCTTACTCTTCCCGCTCATCGTTGATGGTATATGGAATTCATTGATATGATGTATTATATACAAGAGAGTCGTTTTGCGTCAAACCCGGTTATTCGGCTTTTCCAATGGAGATTCCCAGTGCTTGTGTAAAGCCCAGCACGTGCAGAATATCCAGGATTTCCTCGCGTACATTTACAATCTCCACTTCTTTGCCCAAAGCCAGCAATTCTTTTGTGGTAAAAAACAGGCTGCCGATGCCGGATGAATCCACAAAAGAGACATCTTGAAAATCGACTCTGACGGTTTGATTCCGTTCCCCGTATTTCTGAAGCAATTGGCCGACCTGGTCTCCCACTGCCATATCCAATTCTCCAGTAAAAAATAACGTGGCCTGTCCATTTGTCTCCGTTGCTCGGTAGTCCATGCCCACCCCCCTCTCGGTATCGATACTGTACTTTGTCATTCCACACTGATTGATTACCCTGATTTTTGCGTCCATAAACATGAAAACCAAAGAATGCCTATCGCCTCAAGCTGTAGCGTCACACTCCAGGATCAATTTCGTCCCTGCATGCGAGCTTCCCAGATAGAGCCGATCACAGTATTGCAGCATGACGTGAAAGCCGACTCCCAGGGAATGCTGGGTTGAATACCCTTGTAACAGTGTAGCACGAGGCAAGTCCTCAAGTACAATTCCCTGCCCATCATCATGGATGACCGCTCTGCATTTGCTCCAGTCCGTAGCCGCATAGAGCAGTATGGAGCCGCCATTTCCGTGTTTGATCATATTGGAAGCTGCCTCGTTGACCGCGACCAGATATTGCAGGAGCCTTTTGTCCGGCAGGTTCATCGGTTCCAAGGCCTTTCTGAACGCTTTGCGCAAAGAGGCCAGATCCTCCGGCTCCCGCAGATTCTGCGATAACAGCTTTCTTCCCTCCCGCAGCAATACGAACAGTTCCTCGTCGTTTAAAAGCAGCAGTTTGTTTCGCGTAACGACCCCGAGCAGATCGCGGTACATCTCCCACTCTCGCCTCTTGCGCTTGCGCTCCTCCATGATGACGGACGTCACGTCGATCAATGCTACGCCACAGGTTTGATCAGGCAGAGGCGAGGCGTATAGCTCAAACACCTTCTCCCCATTTGCCGAGACCAGCTGCTCGCGCAGTGAAGCCCCTGTCAAAGAAGTCGGGTGAATCAGCCGCTTCATTTCTCTTTCGATATCCGGTTCAGCCCGGTTCGATCCGAGCGGCCTCAAATTTCCCCACTCGTAGTGGTACAGAAAGATCGTCTCCACTTGGCGCAGGATGGACAGCTTTTGAAGCTCCTGCTTGATTAGACGGCTCATCTGGTCGTCTCGTTCCTTCCAATCCAGCAGGATGTTGGAAAGATCCAGTTCCTTGCTCATGAGCCAGGTATGAAACTCTTCGAGCAGCAAGCGATCCAGGACTTCCTGACGGCGCAGCACCTTGTCGATGTCCATCACAAAATACGGATCGCCCTCTATTCCTTTTAATCCAGTGCCAATAATGCGAAAATCATCCGCCAGCTCCACTTCGAGTCGGTCGTGGAGCGGAAGATTGGGGCTGTACAAGCCAATCGCCGTCCTGCTGACTGTAACCAATTGGACTTGGCAGGTCTGTCCGGTGCCAAGCAGGGTGATGCGAACAGAACGGGGCGGAATTACTTTTCGAGCCGAATTGCCGACACGCAAGGCTTCTAGGCAGTTTTGACAATCAGGATTGTTCGGACACTGTTCGCACAGAATCACGGTTCATCCTCCTTTTTCGTGTCGCGTTGGCCGCTGGGGCGGACGCTTTTTCCTCCGTGCAGCCCCCTTTATGATACCTGCATGTTTCTTCTATGGGTTGAAATTGCAAAATCAGCACAGCAATATCGTCAGTCTGTTGCCCGCTTCTTGTCTTGTCCCAGATAAATGACTCGACGCGATCAATCGCGTTTTCACATGTCACATCAGGTTCCTGCACATCAGGTTCCTGCAACAGTTGCCCGAGATCGTTCAGCCATTTTTGCGGATACGTTTGGGGATCATTTCTCCCCGCATTCAATAGGCCATCCGTATAGACGAGAATCATACACGCTTCCAGCAAAGCGATCTCTTGCAGGGGATAGGTAAAGTCAGGCAACAAGCCCAGTCCGACCCCGCCCATGGAAGGGAGAATAACCTGTTTTGATTCCGACAGGTACAGGGGATGCGGATGACCGGCCCTGCTCAATAACAGCTTGTGCTCAACACTGTCGTATACCATCACCAGCGCTGTGATGAATGATCTCGTCCTGGACAGATCTTCGTACAGAAGCCGGTTCAACGTTCCAAGAATCTCATCAGGGCCGCAGACCTTCTGCAAAACGACAGATCGTACGGCGCTTCGGATGCCCGTAGCAAGCATGCTGGCTGGCAATCCATGGCCCGAAACATCAGCAACAATAAAGCAGGTGTAGCGTTCATCCATCTGGATGTAGTCGATATAATCTCCGCCTACGTAGGTCACGGGAGAATAGACCGCGCTCGCCTTTAGCCGTTCCAGAGCAAACTTCTCTCGGGGAATCAGTAAAGATTGTATTCGCTGCGCCAGCTCCATTTCCTTCTCCATTTCCCGGATCGCCAAGGAACGGCGATTGTCCATGCACTGCAGGAGATAGTCATGAACATGAAGCAGCAGAAAGCGGAAAAAGGCCGGTTCCAGCTCCCGTTCTCCGTTTTCTCCCATCTTGACCTCTGCTGTCAGCGTGACGAACTGAATCAGCTTCAAGGAGCCGGGCAGGTCTTCCACTTTTATCTGCTCGCAGACACGCAGGACGACGTCAGGATGATCCGGTGTCCCGCGCATTGCTTCCTGATACACGTCGCCATCGGCTGTTTCCAGCGAGAAGCGCAGAAAGGATATGGTGCCAACCCTCGCAAACCAGTAGTCTACGAGCTCCTGGGTCAATTCCTGCAGGGAATCCTCCGTCAGCGGGCGGGGGCGGACATCATCTCTGGCGTTCAGCAGATATTTATAGTTTTTGTTTAGTCCGAGCAGATGTGCAAGCTGGCTGTTGGTCGCCTGCAACGAAATCACTTTTTCGGCATAATTTTGTTGCAGCTTGGCTGCCGAGTGAAATACATCCTTGAGCAGCACTAGATTCGCCTGGCTTGTCCGTACGAAGCGAAAGGAAAAGAGCAGAAGCGCTGCCGACAAGCCCGCACTCCCTGCAAAAGACAGTTGCGGGAGCAGCAGAAGACCGAGCAAGCTTGAGAACATCAGTAACAGCATCAAGCCCGCTTCCAATTGCGAAAAGCGCAGTTTGAGGTACTGTCGGCGAATTCCTTCTGCAGCCGAATCTTCCAAAACCTTTGTGCCATATTCCCGGTAAGCGGCCCACAAGCCATAAAGAATGCACCCGCCAACACCGATGCCAAGCCAAAACATCCACGTTTCCATTCGCATCTCCATCACCTTAATCGCCAGCATCTATCCTTCCGTTGTAATTGCCCTTCCCTGTTTTATACGCCCCCAAACCTGTACCGGTCTGACTGGCACGGTCCAAACTGCTTTGGCATATGCTGAGTTGAGGTGATCTCGCGATGAATTTTCGCTGGAAGTACAATCCTACTTTTCTGCGAATCAAGTTTGGCCTCAAGCAAATCCTGCTTCCCCTGATGGTCTTTCAATTTATCCGTACCGTCCTCTTTCCGACCTCCTTCGATGTGATTCTGCTTGGACTTCTCGCCCTGCTCTATGTGGCCATTGTCTTCGATTGGCTGTAACGAAAAAACAACGTCCCAAACTGCTGAGACGTTGTCTGTCAGAATGCTTGCTGGACCCAGCGATGTAGGCGCATCAAACGGTCCATATCTTTTTCCAGCCGCTTGACGGCGTAAAGCTCACTCCAGTCTCTCCGTTTGTTGTAATAGACATCGATGTCCCGCATCACGCGTTCAGGATAGCTTAAAAATGCTGCCAAAAGCTCGATCTCGTCCGGTCGAAGGGGAAAGATGGAGGCATAATGGTGAAACAGTTGGGAAGCGCCTGCCTGATCACCCGCCATCTGAAAATACGTGCGATAAAACAGCGTCAAATCACGGATCGGCGTATCAAAAACAGCCCGGTCAAAATTGATCAGCCTTCCTCTGCCAGTCCGGTCCGCAACGGTATGAGCCGGATGGGGATAGCCGTGTATCAATGAAAGGCGAAAATGAGCATGTGTCTCGTGCCGCTCCCGCCAATCCACCAGAAGGTCAATCGCTTGTTTGCCCAGCTCTGCGACAAACCCCTGGTTGGCCAAGAATACGACATCAAACGGGGATTGATAGACGCGTCCTTGGGCCGTCTCAGCTGCAGCGTCCATTTGCTTGAGCCAGAAGCGCCATCTCGCCAGCAAGGAATCAATCAGCGGCTCTACTTGTCTAGGATCGTCAAAGTGAACATTTTGGGTCAAATGATGCATCTCCGCCAGTCTTTCGAGAGTCGGCGTCGCCCAGGCAAGCGGTTGAGCAGCCCATTGTTCATTGCCGGGTTGCCATCTCGTCAGGTAATAGACCCTGTCTTCTACCTGCACGAAGGGATCGTCATACTTCGTATACACGAAAGGCACTGCCCCTTCCCAGCCGCGTTTTTGCAATTGCCGCAAGACATCGCTGACTTGGGAAAAACGCTTGCCCGGGATGGACGATCTTTTGCAGATAAAGGTGCCGTACGGTGTCTCTGCCTTGAACACATTCGGCTCCTTGAGCACATCGATGGACTGGGCAAACATGTCGTATTCCTGAAACAGGGGGAATATTTCCTCAAAGCGACTCATGGCTGCCTTCACTCCTTGCCCGCTCGGCCCGATTGGCGATGTGCCGCAGCAGCACATCTACTGTCTGCTGGCATTCCATAGCCTGTTCAATCGCAGTCGTCGGCACCTGCGGCTCGTGCACAAGCTGTTTTACATACGACTCCACACTTTTCCACACTTCCCGGGGACGAGCCATGAAAGCCAGCATCAACGTATAATCCCCGTAGGAGAGCTCCTTTTTTTCTTCGTAACCATCCAGAAACGAATCGATCTGCTCCAGGTCCGCATGGGTCAGGTATAGCTCCCGCAAGTAACCTGCAACATCCCGATGCTGCACCGACAAAGCCGGCCGAAAAAAGCCCCGGATAAACAGCCGCTCATTCACGATCCCCCAATTGTCACGAGTCAAATCTCTGTGAGAAACACCGATGCTGTCCTGCGGGATCTCCGGGTGGCTGAGCATTGTATACGAGCGTTCCATTCGCTGCAAGAGCGGATACATCAGCTCCGCCACCCACCGTTCTCCCCGCAGCCTTTTTTTGTCCCCCCTGTGAAAGGAGGCGAAGAGCGCCTTCGCCCGGTTCCATTCCGCCTCGGCTTTCAACTGCTCTTGCTTCAGATACTCCGCACCGTTCAGCAGCGGACTTTCTTGCTGGGCTGCATGCATCATCCCGATCACCTCTCCGCATTGGCGAGCCATCTCGACCCCCGGCTTGCAAGGCTCGATGCGGCGTTGGTGATCTGTCATGGTGACGCCGCGCTTTCCCACGATGACGTATGGTTTGGCGTCACGTGTCCGGATAAACCGCTCCAGCCCGCGAAAACCCTGACGCGCCAGTCGTTCGCGCCAAGCAAACGACCAGCGCATCACATCTACGCGCGGCCATACCCGCAATTCTTTGGGACCGCGATTGGTCTCCAGCAAATAACAGTCGTCCAGAGGCGTCACGCGAATCACACGCGCCCGGTACTGCTGGCAAATTTCGGTTAGATCTATCTTGTCCACAGCCCTCCACTCCTCACTGTGGAATGTACAGGATTTGTCCGGCTACCAACTGATGAGAGGTCAGTCGGTTTACCTCCACCAGCCTCGATACCGGCAAGGAATAGCGCTGCGAGATGGCTTCCAGCGTTTCTTCTTTTTGAATGATGCACAGCTTCATTTGGCTGGTTCGTTCTTCCCGGCTGCGAGCGAAGGAGGAAAGGTTTTGCATCGCTTGCAGGGTAGACGCGTTGGCTGTTGGCAGCGCCGCTTTTTTGGACGAACTGGAGGAAGACTCGGCTTCCTGTGCTTCCGCCTCCTGTCTCACCTTCGATGCATTCGAAAAGATCGAGGTGATATTGAGATTCCCTTCTTTTTCACGCGAAGGTTTCCCGGAAATCGCGACCCGTACCTCCGCCTCCTCCTGCGCCTCCGGTTCAGCGCTTGCCTCTAGCTCTGCAACGTCGACGTCGGACGAAACCGCTTCATCTTCAACCTGTTCCGTACTGCCGGCCACTGCCTGTGAATCAGCTGCTTCCTGTTCTGCCTGTTCCTGTGCAGGGGCAATTACCTCCTGGCTCTCCGGCTCTTCTTCTGCTGCAAGAGTCTCTACTGCCTCTACCTCTTCAGCTCTATCCTCCTGCATGGCGGCAGGCTGCTGGTCGGCGACCGATGTAAAATCCACCTCCTGCTGATCATGAATCGCCAAGACGGGGGCATCCAATTCTTCTTCCTGCTGCTCAAGCTCGTAACGATCATTGTATCCGTTCTGTGCTGCGACTTGCTCAAATGCCGACGAATCCTCTGCCTGTACTTGAGCTGGGAAATCCCAAGTATCGTACTGGCTGGACACATGATGACCCGCCTCATCCTCCGTCACTTCGCCAAAGCTCTCGTTCGTGTATATCTGTTGCGAACCCACTTCTACGGCAGGGATGTCGTAGAGCGAAGGGGAATCCTGAGATTCGTACGCAATCGACTCAGTTTGCCTTTCCATTTCCTGCTCCAGCGCATTCAGTTTCTCCTCGATCTCTTCCAGCGTCGCAGGCTCAGTCGATTCTTCCATCTGCTCTACAGCTGCATGTGAATAATCCCAAACGTCCTCCTGGCTGGCTGGCACCGCCTCGTAACTGTAATCATAGGAATTCGTCTCTTGCTGCCTCTCCTCCGCCGGATCGGCAAAATGTATCCCTGCGATTTTCAGTTCAGCCTCTACCAGCATCTGATGCGGAGATTCAAGCTTGTAGTCAAAGCTGTCTACGATCGCGTATATATCCCCCATCTCGGCGATCCGTTCTACGGGAATCGTAATATTGAGCGGAATGCGGTGTCCGATCTGCTCTTCCAATCCGTAAGCGGCTCTCTCGGATGCCTCCTGGCGTAATGGGGAGAACGACATCGCCTCTACCAGGGTTTCCGTTCCACCACTGGCTGGCTCAGCAGTATCCCTGATCGGCTCGTACTTCCCATAGAGCTGCAAGCAGCCTGTGATGGAAACATAGGACTGATTTTCAAGCACCTCCACATCCGGAACCAATTCCAGCTCTTGCAAATCACCGATACCGGCTCTATCAGATGAGAGGAAAATGGTCTCCTTGATGGTGAACGAAAGCAGTCCATCCTGTAATGCCATTCGTGCTCCTCCTTTCAAGTGCAGGACATTTCCCTATACTATATGGAACGGACGGGTCCTTTAGCACCGGAAAAAAGAAAAACCGGGGTTATCTCCCCGGTTGGATGGTTGCCAGCAAATCAGATACTGCTTTTTTTCCTTGATCGATGCAATCCGGCACCCCGACGCCATCGTACGAAGCACCTGCCAGAAAAACACCAGGAAGCTCTTCGCGCACACGCCTTTTCACTTCCTGTACCCACGCCTGATGCCCCACGACGTACGGGATCGCATTCTGCAAACGTGTAACACGATAAAAATCAGGCTCCCGACGAATCGTCATGATCTTCCGCAATTCCCGCAGGACCATGTCGACGATCTCTTCATCTGTTAGCTGCAGGAAGGACTGCTCGCCTGCCCTGCCTACGAAGCAGCGCAGCAATGCTTTTCCCTCGGGTGTGGAATGCGGCCATTTGCGATGCGCCCAGGTGCAAGCCGTAATCTTGATCCCCGAGTTGCGCGGCACGATAAAGCCCGTCCCGTCCAGCGATTGATCCAGCGCATCCTCCGGGAACGCCATGGCTATGGTCGCTACCATATGCGGCTTGGCTGTTGGCAGTGTCGGCACTGACGCGTAGGGGGAGAGGAGCGGCTCTGTCACCGCATGCGGCAAGGTGATCAATACGGCGTCTGTTTCCAGTGTCCGCCCATCCTTCATCGTCAGAATATATCGGCCGTTTGCAGATTTTTTAAGTTCCGCTACGCCAGTCCCCTTCCAGACGCTCTCCACGGGCAGGCTTTTTTCCATGCCCTCGATCAGCGTTTCCAGGCCATTTTTCAGCGTCAGAAAAATTCCTTTGGGAGTTCCCGGCACCTTGGGCTGCGGTCGGGATTGCTTCATCGCCAAGATCAGACTGCGGTGCTGCTGCTCCATTTTGGCGAATTGCGGAAAGCTTGCCAACAGGCTGAGATTGTCGATATCGCCTGAATAGACGCCGGATAGAAGCGGCTGTATCAGGTTCTCGATGACCTCATTTCCCAATCTTCGCCGAAAAAACTCACCGACTGATCGGTCTTCATTCCCACGGGAAGCAGGCAGGAACAAATCAGCCGCTGCACGCAGCTTGCCCGGCCAGGAGACAAGCTCGGTTTTGACGAAGGGCATGATTTTGGTCGGCACACCCATGACGGCACCTTCTGGAATCGGGACAAGGTGGTCCCGGTGATAGATGTAGGACTGCCCTGTACGATTGCGTACCAGCTCGCCCTCCAGGCCCAAATCCTTGGCCAATTGAGCGGCACTTGCTTTGCGCTCCAGAAATGAGTCCGGGCCAAGCTCGATGACGAATCCCTCGTGCCGCCAGGTTTTGATCTTGCCTCCAAGTCGATCTGTCTCTTCGATCAGGTGAAAACGGATCGGCAAGCCCTGGTCCCGGATCTGCCGATGCAAATAAAAGGCGGCGCTCAGTCCCGTGATGCCGCCGCCAATAATCGTCATGTGATAGCTGTTGTCACTCATTTTGATCGAACCCCTACTCTACCAGCTTTTTCTCGACCGCATCTGCCAAACTCGAGATAAAGGCTGGTCTGGCATTGGGCATCGGAGGGCGGTAGTAGTGTACACCCAGTTCGTCTGTCACCGCTTTGCACTCCACATCATTGTCGTACAAAACTTCGAGATGCTCGGCGATAAAGCCGACAGGGCAATAGACGTATGCCTGATATCCGTGCTTCTCATGCAGCTCGCGGGTCAAATCCTGCACATCCGGTCCCAGCCAAGGCTCTGGCGTGTTTCCTGCACTTTGCCAGCCAATGGCGTAATCGGGGATGCCTGCCTGTTCGGCAATCCGTTTGGCCGTCTCTTCCAATTGCTGCGGATACGGGTCCCCGGATTGCAGGATTTTTTCCGGAAGGCTGTGGGCGGAAAAGATCACCACTGCCTTCTCCCGTTGTTCCGTTGGCATTGCAGCCAGAGTGTCGCGAATGGCGTCTGCCCAATACGCGATAAATCCCGGCTCCAGATACCAGCTTTCAATGGTGCGGATGTTCGGTCCCCCGATGGCTTCCGCATGGGCTTTTGCCCGGCCGTTGTACTCTTTTACGCTGTAGGTGGAATAATGCGGAGCGAGTACGAGACTGATCGCTTCCGTGATGCCGTCCTGCTTCATCTTCTCTACCGCATCCTCCACGAATGGCGCGATGTGTTTGAGACCCAGATAGCCGACGAATTCCCGTTCCGGATAGCGGCGGTTCATTTCTTTTTCCAATTCGATGACCTGTTCATCCGTTATTTCAGCAAATCGGTTGAGGCCGCCGACCGCCTCGTAGCGGGCGACCAGATCGTCCAAATGCTCCTGCGACGGTCTTCTGCCCCGGCGAATATGGGTATAGTAAGGCTCTATTTCCTCAGGAGAGCGGGGTGTCCCGTACGCCATCAGCAATAGGCCCATTTTTTGTTTGGACATTGTGTGCACACCTCCTGATTACTGCTCCCGTTTGTAGCTATGAATCAAGTGGGTCAATTTTTGCAAGGTCTCTACCTTTGCATCCGGGAACACGCCATGGCCCAGGTTGAAAATAAAGCCAGGCTGTCTGGTTCCTTCCTCCAAAATCTCATGCGCTTTGGATTCGAGCTTTTCCCATGGAGCCAACAAGAGCGTCGGGTCCAGATTTCCTTGCAGAGCCTTGGTCACGCCCAGCTCTCTCGCTTCGGTAATCGTAGTACGCCAATCCAGGCCGAGCACGTCGACAGGCAGACGATTCCATTCCTTGAGCAAATGACCGGCCCCTACGCCAAAATAGATCAACGGCACATCTGTTTCACGAAGCGCCGAAAAGATCCGTTGCATAACAGGAGTAATATAAATGCGATAATCCTCGGCATTCAGGGCTCCGACCCAGGAATCGAACACCTGTACAGCTTGTGCGCCCGCTCTGATCTGCGCCTTCAAGTAGGTGATGGTCATGTCAGCCAGCTTGTCCATCAACGCCTGCCACGTTTGCGGCTCTGTGTACATGAAGGCTTTGGTTTTGTGGTAGTGCTTGGACGGTCCGCCCTCGATCATGTAGCTTGCCAGGGTAAAAGGCGCTCCGGCAAAGCCAATCAGCGGAACCGAAAGCTGCTGACGCAGGATTTTCACCGATTCCAGGATGTAAGGAACATGTGTCTCGGGGTCGAGATCGTGAAGACGCTGTACATCTGCCAGAGTCTGGATCGGGTTGGCGATCACCGGTCCGATCCCCGATTCGATGTTTACATCCACCCCCATCGGTTTCAGGGGGGTCATGATGTCAGCAAACAAAATAGCAGCATCCACCCCGAGCTGCTCGACAGGCAATCGCGTAACTTCTGCGCATACTTCCGGTATGTAATTCATCTCAAAAAAGCTATGTTTTGCGCGGATCGCCCGATACTCAGGCTGATAGCGTCCTGCCTGGCGCATATACCAAACAGGCACGCGATCCGTCGCTTCCTTGCGACAAGCTTTTAAAAAGGTATCGTTAAATGGTTTGGCGGTCATGAATAAACCTCGCTTTGCACAATAATCTTACCCAATTCTAATGATACCATTGAGTTTCGACAAAAACCCTTTCTTTTGTGTCAAAATCTTATCGTTTCTTCATTTTGGGAACCTATTCCATTATTCTTTCCAAATCCTGCTTATTGAATCCGAATATCTCCAAGCGAGGTTTTCGCCGAAATCGTCGGGCCGCCTGTTTTGATTGCAGTCCGGTCCCAATCCACCTGAACGTCGCCTAACGACGTACCCAAATCAAGAATGGCTTCGCTCGGCGTCTTCGTAATGCTGATTGTCACATCACCCGTCTCCGTCTTTGCCCGTATGTCATGCAACAGCTCGGGCATCGCCACTTCTACATCCCCGAGGGAGTTATCCACCTCTATCGCGGCCAGCACCCTATTCAATTGGATGTCTCCTGTATCTGTCTTGACCTGGATTTCATCCCCGCTGACCTCAGACAGTGAAATGTCTCCAAGATGGGTAGCAAACCTCCCCTTTTCCGTCTGTACGGAGTTTGCACTTACATCGCCAAACGAGGTTTGTACGCGAATGACTTTATACGGTTCTTCTTTTTCCGGGAGCGTAATTTCCAGGTGCAGCTTATGGAAGCCCGGTTTGAGCAAGGTATGCTCTTCGGTCTCCACGATCTTCACGTAAAGCGTGCCGTTTGGCTGAACCTCACTGACCAGCTTGAGACTCTCTTTCCTCTCCTCGGGCACGCTGCCAGTGAAACGGAGCCGCGCAGATGGAATGCTGTCTGTTTTGATACTGATATCTGACGTCTGCGCCGTCACTTCCACCGAGGTGAACGCCTGGTCCACCACTCGCTGCTCATCGAGATTGTTCATCGTAAAAAAGAAGGCGGCATCACGCTGCGAAAACAGCCATATCAGACCGCAGACTCCGACGAGAAACAGCAATAGAAAGAAGCGGAACAATCTTTTTAACCAGCGAATCATCTTATTTCCCCCTGATCAACTGCACGTTAAATTGGAGATAGCGCAAGAACTGGCGGTACAGCCAGACAGTCAATCGCAGCAGACCGATCGACATCATGCCTCCCAGTCCAATCGAAGCCATCCCGCCAAATAATAGAAGGAGGCGATTTTCCGACGTCTCCATCATATTCGGGGGGAAGAAGACAAAACCTACCGGCACCACCAGCAACGTGGCTGCCACGCTGTAAAAGGCGATCAATACGCCGACCAACCCCATAAATGGTCCCAAGACGAACAGCAGATTAAAAAAACCGAGGCTGAGCGTCGCGAGGATGGCTCTGCCGATATTGGTAGCGGAAGCATGCGTTTGTGCCTGATGGATGCGGTATCCAGCCAACAGCTCACGCGCCACGGCCTTGGGACTTCCCAACTGTTCGGCAATTTCCTGTTCGGTCTTTCCATCCTCGATTCCGTTCAAAAAATGCTCGGTGTAATCCGCGATAATGTCCAAACGCTCCTTGTCAGGCAAATCCGCAAGAAGCGAGCTTAATTCGTCCATAAACTCACGCCTCGTCATATCCGAGTCCCTCCTCGATGATCCGATTCACGCCGCGGCTGAAGACATGCCACTCCAAAATCAGATCGTTCATATACATGCGGCCCCGTTCCGTCAGCTGATAATACTTGCGCGGCGGGCCTTCCTGCGATTCTGCCAAGTATGTCGTAAACATCCCCTCCTGGGTCAGGCGACGCAGCAAGGGATAGACACTCCCTTCGGAAATATGGAACTTTTCAGAAATGCTGGCCACCAGCTCATACCCGTATCTGTCCCGATTGGCAGTCAGGACAAGCACGCATAACTCCAGCACCCCTTTTTTAAATTGAGCGTTCATATTCATCACCAAGTCAGATTCTACCAGATAACTACTATACAATACAAGGTAGTAATTTGGCGGTCGCCACGGCCGCTTCCACTCCAAAGTCGGAACCGCGGCAAAAGCAGCTATTTCTAAGAAGTGGCTATTTTTTGTGGGATTTTCTCGGGAGTACAAAAAACAGGGAATGTGCAATCACATTCCCCGTCATTTGGCTTGACTATTCAACTTCTACGATGCGGCCTTCTACTTTTGGATTTACCACTTTACGTTCGATCAGTGCGGCTTCTACTACGCTGTACATGGACAATCCGCTGTTGAAGAACGGTTTGTTAAACATTTCGTAGCCATCACCGCCGGCAGCCAGGAAATCGATGGTTGCCAGCTTGTAGGTTTTCTTCAGATCAAGCGGTTCACCTTTCACTTTCACTTCAATGACGCGCTCCCCAGCCGGCTTGCTCTTGCTGTACGTAAAGCTCATGCCGCTGATTTGCGGGAAACGGCCTGCTCCGTTTTCTACATCGCTTACACCGTTTTCCAGGGCCGCTTTCAGTTCTTCACCTGTCACCTCAACCACTGCCAGCGTGTTATTCTCGAACGGCAGCAGCGAGTAGAGGTCTTTCTTGGTGATGTCGCCAGCTTCCAGCTGGGTGCGGATTCCGCCTCCGTTCGCCAGAGCGATATCCGCCTCGTATCCCGGGATTGATTGGGTACGCTCAACCATGATGTCTGCGATCAAGTTCCCTACGTTCGTCTCTTTCTTGCGGACCAGGTTGCGGTCGCCATCAAGAGGCACTTCGGATTTGGCGATGACCACATTCATCACGGAGTCGATTTTGTTGACGATCTCCTTGACCATTTTGTCGATCTCCGGATCTGCCGTTACTGCCTCGTCATACTCTTTCAGTCCACCGCTGAAAGCGACGAGTTCTTCACCCAGGTAGTAGAGATCGGCACGGCCCAGGGACTTGCCATACTCCCAGTCTTGAACGATGTAAGTTCCGTTTACCACTTCAGGTGTCTTCAGAGGCGTATGGGAGTGACCGCCGACGATCAGGTCGATGCCTGGCACGTTTTCGGCAATCTCACGGTCTACATTGATCCCGATATGAGAAACAACAATCACGTGATCCACTTCTTTTTTCAGTTCAGGAACGACTGTCTTCGCTACTTCTACAGGGCTCTTGAAAGTAAGTCCCTTCACGTTGTCAGGGTGAGTCAGAATCGGAGTATCTTCCGCCACGAAACCGACAAAGGCAAATTTTTTGCCGCCGATTTCTGCTTTGAAGGTAGGAACAAGAAGTTCCTTGCCATCTGCCTTGAACACGTTCGCGGAGATGACAGGATGATCCAGGGAATCGCGCAGCTTCAGCAATTGCTCATAGCCGAAGTCGAACTCATGGTTCCCGGCTGCCATCACATTGTAGTCCAGGCTGTTGAGAATCGGTACGATAGACTCCCCTTTGAATTGATTGACGAAGATCGTTCCCTGGAAGGTATCGCCCGCGTCAAGCAACAGGAAGTTTTCGTTTTCTGAACGCCATTCCTTCAGCAGGGTAGCGATTTTTGCATAGCCAAACTCTTTTTGTCCCTTGTCTTCCTGGATGTGTCCATGTACGTCGTTGGTATGCGCGATTGTGATATGTGTAGTGGCTGCATCTCCCAGCGCCTGGAAGAATTCCCCACGGGTTACTTGCGCTTTTTGCTCCAGCTTCATGTCATATCCGAATTTTTTGGCCATTTCCACCAGTTTGGCAGAAGAAACGGGTTTTCCTGGATGGGCAAAATCAGCATCTGTAACGGCCCCATTCGCTTTTCCCCAGTTCAGGAAAGGTGTCGACCAGTGAGCACCTGCGCCCGCATTCTCTACTTTTTCCTGCTTCAGCTTGGCAAATACAACAACCGCTTCAGCCAAGGTGATATTGCGGTCCAGGGCCAAGTCCCCGTTTTGTCCCGCGGAAAGGATCGATTTTTTAACCATCCAATCTGTGTGTTGCACTGGATGAAGCGGTGCTGCAAAGGCCGATGTCGCCATCAGAGAAGCAAAGACAACCGATGCGAATGCTGTCATCGTGATCCGACGTGCTTTTTTCATCGCAAATTTCCCCTCTCTTCTATGTATCTAGTAAGTCCAAACTCGTGACCATTATATCAAAATATGAAGAAATTGGGTTGATAGATCGGAACATTTTACCTAAAAAATATAATGCTAGAAAGGATTCTAAAGCTGATCGAGGAATGTTTTGATCGCTCCTGCCAGCTCTTCCGGAACCTCCAGCATCCCCATATGGCCCGCACTCGGCAACAGCACCTGTTGAACCTGAGCCTTTTGGACGACAAAGGTTTTCTCAGGCGGGATGACTTGATCCTCTTTGCCTGCCACCAGCAAGACGGGCAAAGCTGTCTCTTGCAAGACATGAAGCCGATCCTTGCGATCCCGCATCGCCCTCAGGGTCAGAATCGCGCCATTCGGATCTGTCGCAAGTCCGATATCTTTGGCAAAGGACAGTTGCTCCGGCATGGTCTGCGCATGGGCCGGCGCAAAAAGCTTGGGGACCAATGCCTTGATAAAGGGCTCGATGCCATTGCTTTTGATGCTTTCCGCTCCTTTGTCCCGATTCTGGCGAGCAGCCTCGTCATCTGGAAAAGGCGTGGAATGGATCAACCCGAAGCTTTTCAACATATCCGCATATCGCTCGGCAAAGGCCAGCGTGATATAGCCGCCGAGTGAATGCCCGAACAGGTGAAAGCGATCCAATCCCATCTCTTGTGCCCAAGCGTGCAGAGTTTCAGCAAAATGCTCTATGGAGTATGTCTCATCGGGATCTGGTGCCGAGCTTTCGCCGTGTCCAGGAAGATCTAGGGCGATCACGCGATGCGTGGCCGACAGCAGCGGCAGGACCAGATGCCAGTAATCACTGCTTCCGCAAAAGCCGTGCAGCAAAACGATGGTGGTGTCTCCAGAGCCCGCTTCCTGGTAAGAAATGCGTGTACCGTTCTTGAGTTGTACCTGCTTTTTCATGCTGTTCTCCTGCCTTTTTCACGTGTTGGTTGTTCAGACTGCTCCCTATTGGGGTAGCCATAGTCTTCGAGCCTCTCGCCATTGCATCCCTTCAAAAGTGAGCTTGTACACATCCGGCATCGCAAGCTCTTTCCAAAAGGAAAAGTCATACCTGCTGTCAAAATGGTTCATCATGAGGACCATGAGATTTCCATGTGTTGCGATGACGATTTTTTCGCCCGGATGGGATTCCAGTACCCTTTTGACTGCACGCACGCCTCTTTCACGTGCCGTTTGGTTCGACTCTCCTCCCGGCCAAGCAAAATGCTCATCTGCCCACAGCTTCGCCATCGCCAAAGTGAAGTCTTCGACGGGATGACTGGCTACCACTCTCTCTTTAAAATCCTCTTTCCGTTCGATTTCGATACCCAAGAATCTGCTTATCCCCTCCACGGTTTCAATGGCGCGTCTGTAGGGACTGGAGAGGATTCGATTGATGTTTTCTGTCTTCAGGATTTCTGTTACTCGCTGGGCATCTTGATAGCCACGCTCGCTCAGCGGCCTGCCGTATTCATCCGCAGAATAGACTGAATGGGCATGGCGGACGAAATAGAGGCAAGTCTCATTCGGGCTTGCTTTTTCGGTAAATGACAATCTTTCCACCCCCTGAAATCACCTCGCCATAATCCAGGATTTCTTTGATGTCGATTACGGACCAGGGCTGTTCCCAGGACTGCCCCATTTTATTGAATACGAAGCTTGATGCGATACAAAAAGCTGCATGGATGCCTTCCCCTGCTTGATTCTTCCAGACCAGCACATCTGATGCTTGCATGTTGTCTAGCCCCTCTTCATCCCGCACCTGCATACAGGGTAAGTACCCGATCGAATCCAGCATCCGAAAAAAGGGGGCTTGATGTAGCCAAAGGCGGATGATTTCCTCTGCTTGCACGTGATTCTCCATGCAAAGCGCCAAGGAAGCAGCAAAACAATTCGCACCGCTCGAATCGGAAAAGTGGCCTGCATGAGAACGAAGAAGCGGAAGGGAAGCTTGATGACTATCAGGAATCTCATCCAAATTCCATGACCGCGGTTCTTGTTCCAACTGGACGCAAGCCATCTAAGCAATGTTTGTTCACGGACATCAATGGGCAGCGTCTGCCAAATCTCGTATGTCAAAATCAGGTAACGCATTCCCGCGGTCTGAAAAACATGTGTATCAAGGAGTCGTTTACAGGCTTCAGGGAGAGAAAAATGCCGCTCCAACCAGCCTATCCATTCTGCATCGAAGACTTGTCCTCTATTGAGGCGTTGCTGTTCTTGATAGATTCGTTCCAGTAAATCCTGTGGCAACTGAGATCTCAATTTGCTGCTGGAGGCCCATATCCAACACTCTCGTGGCTGCTCCCAGAGGTTATAAACAGATGCTGATTTCAGTACGAAATTGGGATGACTATCGATATACTCCTTCCTGCTATAGACCATCATCGAGTGTTCGTGCAATAGCGTGACAAGCCGAGGGTCCTCCAGGAAAAAGGGTTCTTGTTCGAGCAGAAAGGAAGAAATCCACTTGGTTAATTGGGCATCTGTGATGACCCAGTCTCTGATTTTCTTCACTTGGACGATCAGACCCTTCCATGTTTCTCATCCTCAGACCGAAACGTGCTCCTGTTTTGGCAGGCTCACTGCCCTGTCCGGCTGCAAATCCTGCTCCCAAACGACTTTCTTGACCAATGTACTTCTGCCAAGGAAGGAACTGGCCATATTGATGATCGGTCTGTTACGTGTCATCTGTTTATCTGACGATTTGAAAATGTTTCCTGCAGCAATAGCGGTGATATATTCGCCCCAACTGCTGTAATGCTGTTGGATATAACGGGCAGCCTCTATCTTGTAGGGCCATGCTTCTTCTTTCGTCAGATACCCGTAGGCCAGCCCTACCCGACTTAGATAGATCGCCCATCCCCCACCGAACGCCGCAATCTCGCCAGACGGCAATTGGGGAAGAAACGTATGCACCACTTTGCGCTTGGCATGCTTCAGATCATCCTCGGCGGTCTCGATATACCTGCGGCGGGCTGCCTCTGTCAGTGCCAATAGCTGATGATGCAATTCCTTGTATTCCATGCGTCCGCCGTCATCCAGCAACCAGCTGATTCGCTCTTTCAAGGACGCCGCATCCTTTATATCCCATAACACCAAAGCCTGTTTCAACAGGTGGTTTCGAAGCCATCGCTCGATGGGATGAAACTCGTAAAGGAGATAGTAGTTGGTCAGAAGACTGTCGTTGCAAAAACTGGACAGACAGCGAAAGTACATCTCTAGATGCCTTTGCTTCTTCCTGCTGTAGTGCTTTCGCATACAGGGTTACTCCTTTCTAGGTTGAGATAAAGCGTTCTGACCTGATCATTCTCCATAAATTCCAGAGCAGGATCAGAATAAACAAGCGGTTGCAGATTGCAGGCAAATCGAAGAACACTTCAAGCAATGTATAAAGGATGATTGGCAGCCAGGTCATACGAAGGAATACCACTGCCCAGTAGTAGAAGGTGTGCAGTCGGGCTTTGCGACGATCAGCGCGCTTTAGTGGTGGCTGCTCGTAGAAATGCTTGTTCCCCGCCATATACCAATACACAAACGTGTTGATGTGCGTGTTGTCTTGTTCATAGGATAGCTTCATCTTCTCCCTGGTTTCCTCGATCTGCCCCAGTCCGAGATGACAGCGCCCGGCCAGGCTCAGCACATGCGAATTATGAGGCTCCTGCTGAAGCAGAACATCCAAATCAGCCAAGGCCTCCTCGTAACGCTGGAGATCATGGAGCAGCTGAGCCCGATGCCAATGTCCGTCCCAGTCATCCGGACGCAGCTCAATGACGCGTTGAAGGGATGCCAGCGCTTGGTCGGTTTCCCCCACTGCCAGAAAATACTTGCTTCGCATAAGCTCCAGATCCGGGTCGTCAGCGAACATCTCATGAGCCGTATCCAGGAGATCTTTTGCTTCCTCCAGCTCGCCATCGCCGAGCATCTCCTGTGCCTCTTCCCGCAAGTAGAGGTATTCCTCGATGTCCACGTCGTCTATTGCCGCTGAACCGCGAAAACAATCGTAGCGAAGCTCCATCGAGCCATTGATCTGACGAAGTATGTATTCCACAAAATACTCCGGATAACGTTCCAGCAAGGCTTCCTTGTCCGCGCTGAATCGAAATACTTGATCAAGCACCTCCCAGACACTGCGCGGGAGATAGTGCGAATCCTCCAAAAAGGAGATCAGTCCATCCTGCAAGGACTGGCTATGCTCTACATCCCACACAACGTCTGAATCCAGCAAAGCTTTCCAAGAGTCGGGCTCGATGCGCGACGGAAAATCTTCGTACAGTTCCTCGACCTGTTCCAAAAAACGGCGGACAGGGTGCACTTGGATTTCCGGCAAGACGGTCTCATCCGGCTCTTCTTCCCATTCCTCGTCCTCATCCTGCCACATCCATGCCTCGTCGCCTTCCGCACCTTCCGCTTCTTCCTCATCCATGACTGTAAGGGCCGGGGTGGCAGCGATATGCTTGGCTTGCTTGAGGGCTGAATCATACGCTTCCCGCAGCCGTTGATACCCTTCCGGATCATCCTCGGGGTGATGCTGCTTCAGTTTTTTGGCATACGCTTTTTTGATGGCGGATTCTTCCCCGGTCGGATTGATCTCCAAGATATCCCATACGCTCACGAGAAATCCATCCACCTTTCCATCTGTTCCAGCCGCTCCTTGAATATTTCAGTGGCTTTCTTGATTTCCTTGTCGTTTTGGGTCAGCAAGGCTTTCTCGAACTGCTGAATGGCGATGGCAATAGCTTCACGCCGCTCACCGAGAGCCTCTTCATACAGCCGCTCTCCTTTCGCGATCAGCAAGCGGTTTTCCGTACGGTCACGCGGATGGATTTTGATATCCTGCAATTCTTGCAATCGAGCCTCGATCTGTTCCTTGGTCATGCTGCCTTCATTTTGCTCGATCACAACCCGCTTTTTCTCTCCTGTCGAGACGCTGACCACTTCGACCTCAAGAATTCCGTTGATGTCATAGGTATAACGGACATCGATCGACTGCTCTCCCGCCGGGGCAGGGGGAATTTTGATTTGCAGCTCGCCAAGCTTGATATTATGTTCGACAAGCCGGCTTTCCCCCTGATATACAGCTACGTTCAACCGTTTTTGATTGTCGTGTACGGTGTACAAGCGCTCAACCCGACTGACGGGAATCGGCGTGTTTCGTTCGATGATCGGGAAAAAGTGGCCGGATGACAATTGGCCGTTCCCCAGCTCCTGTACGACGCTCGTCCCCAGTGTATAAGGGCAAACATCCGTGAGAATGATTTCCTCCAGTGCTTGATTGCGTTGTTTCAAAGCGGTCTGGATCGCCGCGCCCAAAGCAACTGTTTCGTCCGGGTTGATATTGGTGTACGGCATGCGTCCAAACATGCGCCCGATGACATGCTTGATCAGCGGTAGCCGTGTCGCGCCGCCGATCAGGATCACCGCGTCGAGATCGGACGGGGAGAGCGAGGCGTCCCGCAATGCCCGTTCGATGGGTTTGCGCAAGCGCAGCAACAGCGGATGAGCCAGTTTTTCATACTCCGTCCGATCCAGCCGCAGCTCGTAGGCTTGATCCCGGATCGTCAGGCTCATCGTTGCACTGGTTTCCTGCCCCAGGGCGAGCTTGCAGGTTTCTGCCTGTTTATAGAGCGCTGATTGGGTCTTAGTGTCTAGAGAGGCGAGTTCCAGCTTGTGTTTCTCCAGAAAATGCGCAATCAGAATTTCAGTAAAATCTTCTCCACCGAGAAAATTATCCCCAGCGATCGATTTGACATCCATAATGCCTTCAAACAGCTCAAGCACGGAGACGTCAAAAGTCCCGCCTCCTAGGTCAAAGACGAGAAACTTGGTTTCCGGCTTTTCCTGATGCAAGCCATAGGCGATCGCTGCCGCTGTCGGCTCGCTGATCAGACGCTCTACTTTCAACCCCGCGATTTCCGCCGCCCGCTTCGTCGCTTTGCGCTGGGAATCATTAAAATAGGCGGGAACGCTGATCACAGCCTCTGTTACTTCTACACCCAGATGGGCCTCCGCATCTTCTTTCAATGCTTTGAGGATAAACGAAGAAAGCTCTGCTGGCGTAAATGTATGCGCACCTAGCGTGTATTTTTTTTCTGTCCCCATAAAACGTTTGAAGGTGGACGCGGTCAGATGCGGATGGGTAATCAGCCGCTCCTGGGCAATTCGCCCTACCAGGATGCTGCCATTCTCGTCCACACTGACAATCGACGGAGTCAAATGCTCCCCCAGCACGTTCGGGATGATGACAGCTTGATCCTTGTCCCAATAGGCGACAAGGCTGTTCGTGGTTCCCAAGTCAATTCCAATCATGCTCAATATGATCCCTCTTTCAGTTCCAATCCCATTACGGTGTTGGGTTTCTCTCTCTTTCTGACTTGATTTCTTGCAAAAAGGTTGCCTATTTCCGCCGTCTTCTATTTTTCAAGCAATGGAATGAAAATCTCATAGGCATTCTCAGCTCGGTCCGCAGCGTGGAGGGAAGGGATGTACCGTTCGTCGTAGCGCTCCAGTCGCAATGCGGATTCATCCATCCTCAGGCCTTGGGCTTGGAGCCATTGAAACAATTGCGTATAGGTATTCTGCACCTGTGACATTGGACCGACGTGGGTGAATTGGGCATAGGTGCGCGCTGGAATCGTAAACCCGACCATCTTCTCCGGGATATGGGCAAAGCCCTCCACTTCAACGGCGACGTATTCGGTATGCATCTGAAAGCTGCGGTTCTCATCACTGATGTCGTAGCGGACAGCCGGTTCGATCATCTGCGCAATTTCATCCTGGCGCTTGAGAAAATCTCCCCAATGACCCGGCATTCCCGCTATAAGCGTCTGGAATGACCCGGAAAAGCTCATCCCGATGAAATGCTTCTGTGGAAGGCTGACAATCGTCCCTGTCATGGCGATTCACTCCTTTTTTCGATCAAGCCATCTTATTTCTATTCGCACCAAGGGAAGGGAAATCCTGTAAGAAAGCAAAAAAGGCTGCCCTTTACGTCCATAGACGTGTGGGACAGCCCTTGATGGTTTTTACAGCTTTTGCATCGCCCGGTAGCTTGCCTCGATTGTGCGCTCAATGTCTTCCTCTGTGTGAGCCAAGGAGACGAACATTCCTTCAAATTGCGAAGGAGGAATCATGATGCCATCGTCGAGCAGATGGCTGAAGTAGGCGGAGAAGCGCTCCAGGTCGGAGGTCTTCGCCGTCTCGTAATTGACGACGGGTGTATCGGTAAAGAACAGGCAGACCATTGAGCCTACGCGGTTCAAGGTATGCGGGATTCCCAGCTTCGCGGCGTTTTCGGCAAGCCCTTCGCCCAGTCGCGCCGACAGCTTTTCCAGCCTTTCGTACACACCTGGCTTGGACAGCTCCTGAAGGGTAGTCAGCCCTGCCGCCATCGCAAGCGGATTTCCGGAGAGTGTCCCCGCTTGGTAGATCGGACCTGCAGGAGCGATCTGCTGCATGATTTCCCGTTTGCCGCCGTAAGCGCCGACTGGCAAGCCGCCGCCGATGACTTTCCCCATGGTTGTGAGGTCAGGCGTGATGCCGAACCGCTCTTGCGCTCCGCCCAACGCTACCCGGAAGCCTGTCATGACCTCGTCGAAGATCAACAGCGTTCCGTATTGCTCCGTAATCTGGCGCAATCCTTCCAAAAAGCCTGGCAATGGCGGCACAACACCCATGTTCCCGCCGATCGGCTCGACGATGACAGCTGCCAGATCCTCGCCAAAGTGTTCAAACGCAAGCTTTACACTTTCCAAGTCGTTGTATGGCACTGTGATCGTATTCTGCGCTGTGCCTTCCGGTACGCCCGGGCTGTCAGGCAAGCCGAGCGTCGCCACACCCGATCCTGCCTTGATCAGCAGACTGTCGGCATGTCCGTGGTAGCAGCCTTCGAACTTCATGATTTTATTGCGCTTGGTATAGCCGCGCGCCAGACGCAGAGCGCTCATGGTCGCTTCTGTACCGGAGTTGACCATGCGGACCACTTCCACAGAAGGGACGAGCTGACAAACGAGCTTTGCCATCTCGGTTTCTCTTTCGGTAGGAGCACCAAAGCTCGTTCCCAATGCCGCCACTTCCGTAATGGCAGCCAGCACCTGAGGATGAGCATGCCCCAAAATCAGCGGTCCCCAGGAGCCGATGTAATCAATATAGCTGTTTCCGTCCACATCGTAGATGCGGGAGCCTTCCCCTTTGGCGATGTAGACCGGATTGCCTCCGACGCTTTTGAATGCACGTACCGGAGAGTTGACGCCTCCCGGTATGTAGGTCTGCGCCTCAGCAAAAAACTGCGATGATTTTTCACGATTCATGTCGCTCACCTCGCCAACCATTTTGCCACGTCTTTGGCATGGTACGTAATGATCAGATCAGCCCCGGCACGCTTGAAGCCGACCAGTGTTTCCATTACAATCTGCTCTTCGTCGATCCAGCCATTGGCTGCTGCTGCCTTCACCATCGAATATTCCGCGCTCACGTTGTAGGCGACAATCGGTACATGGAAATTTTCGCGCAGACGCAGGACCATGTCCATAAAGGCCAGACCCGGCTTCACAATGAGGAAATCTGCGCCTTCTTTGATGTCGGACTCAGCTTCCAGCAAGCCTTCACGCGCATTGGCAGGGTCCATCTGATAGCTTTTGCGGTCGCCGGACTGCGGTGTCGAATGCGCCGCATCGCGGAATGGTCCGTAGAACGAAGAGGCGTATTTCACCGCGTAGGACATGATCGGGATATGGGCAAAGCCCGCTTCGTCCAAGCCTTCGCGGATCGCGATGACAAAACCGTCCATCATGTTGGAGGGCGCGATGATGTCAGCCCCGGCTTTGGCCTGGGAGACAGCGGTCTGGGCCAGCAGCTTCAGGGTTTCGTCGTTGACGACCTGGCCTTCATGCAATACGCCGCAATGGCCGTGATCCGTATACTGGCACAGACAGGTATCTGCGATTACGATCATCTCCGGATACGCTTCCTTGATTTGGCGAATCGCTTGGTGAGTGATCGCCTGATCGTTGTACGCTTCAGAGCCGCATGCGTCCTTGTGCTCCGGCACGCCGAACATCAGCACGGACTTGATGCCCGCCGCGGCGATTTCTTTCATCTCTTCCGCGAGACGATCCAGGGAGAAATGATAGACTCCCGGCATCGAAGGAATCTGTTCCTTGATGTTCTGTCCTTCCACGACAAATAGCGGATAGATCAGATCCTCTACCCGTACGTGATTTTCCCGAACCAGACTGCGCATCGCCGCACTGCTGCGCAAGCGGCGGTGACGATCAAATTTGCTTGTCATGCGTGTTCCCCTCCCATATTTTTCGTTACAGCCTCCAGCAAGCCATCCACAGTATACTCCTGAGCCACAACATGTACTGACAATCCGAGCCGTTGCGCTGTTTCAGCCGTAATAGGGCCGATGCAGGCAATCTTGACCCGCGCAAGCCACCCGGGCTTGGCAAAAGGTGCCATCGCCTGGACGAAATGCGAGACGGTAGACGAGCTGGTAAACAAGATAGCGTCGATTTCGCCATGTTGAATGAGGCGGGCTGCCTCAGGCGCCTGCTCGGCATCAATCACGGTGTGGTAGACATCCACCTCAGTCACGTCCATGCCCAACGCCTGCAGTTCCTGCGGCAGGAGCTTTCGTGCAATATCCGCTCGCGGCAGCAGTACCCGCTGGCCTGCATGAAGCTGATTGCCCAGGCTGGCCAACAAGCCTTCCGCCACATATTCCCCGGGAATTACGGCTACCTGTAGTCCCCGTTCTTCCAGGACTGCTGCTGTTTTGGGTCCGACGGCCGCCAGCTGGCCTGTGATGCTTGCTGCGGGTACTCCCAATTGATCCATGCGGGCGAAAAAGTAACGGACGCCATTCACGCTGGTGAAGATCAGCCAATCATAGCTGTCCAGTTCGCGAATCGCAGCATCCAGCTTCGTGCTGTCTTGCGGCGGGATCATTTTCAAGAGTGGAAAAGCATAGGCTTCTCCTCCCAAGGCCTCGATCTTTTCAACCATCTCTCTCGCTTGGCTGCGCTCCCGTGTCACCATGATGCATTTGCCTGCGAGCGGCCTTGTTGATTCGGTGTAGGCTTCACCGCTCATCATTTTTCATTCTCCTGCAGTACTTTCGCCAAAATATCCGCCGCTCCCTGCTTCAATACAGCCTCCGCTACCTGCAAGCCTACTGCCACCGGATCGCTTCCGGAAGCTGAGCTTTTGCACAACTGTTTGCCGTCCGGAGAGCCGACCATACCGGTAATCTGTATCACGCCGTCCGTCACGGTGGCGTATGCGCCGATCGGAACCTGACATCCCCCTTGCAGCTTGTGCAGGAAGGTGCGCTCGGCCGTGACCGCCTGTCTTGTCGGCTCGTCGTCCAGACGGCGAAGCAGAGCCAGTGTCTCTTCATCATCGGATCGGCACTCGATCGCCAAAGCTCCCTGACCGACAGCAGGAAGGCTGATGTCAACCGGGATAAATTGGGAAATCTCTCCTTCAAAATTGACGCGCTCCAATCCAGCTGCTGCGAGAATGATCGCATCAAAATTGCCTTCGTGCAGTTTGCGCATGCGCGTGTCGATGTTTCCTCTCACAGACTCGATTTGCAGGTCCGGTCGATAAGCCAGCAATTGTGCCGCGCGACGCAGGCTGCTCGTGCCGACCAATGCTCCCTGCGGCAGTTCATCCAATGTTTTGCCGTCTTTGGAGAGAAGCACGTCCCGCGGGTCGACCCGCTTCGGAATCGCCCCGATGACCAAACCATCCGGCAGTTCTGCCGGCATGTCCTTCAGGCTGTGTACGGCGAAATCCGTCTCTTTATCGTACAGGGACTGCTCGATTTCCTTCACAAACAGCCCTTTGCCCCCTACCTTGGAAAGCGTCACATCAAGGATCTTGTCTCCCTTGGTCACGATCTCATGCAGCTCGAAGCTTGCATTTGGCTCAAGCTTCTGCAGTTGTTCCACGACCCAATTGGTCTGGGTGAGCGCCAAGCGACTGCGACGCGTCCCTACGTTCCATTTTTTCATAACGGCCTCCCTAGACAGCCCCTACCACCAGCTGTGAAAATTTGAAGTATTGACTCCGAAAAAGTTGATCAATAATAGGGCAAAAGCGAAAATGTTGGCTTGTGCAAGCCGCCTTTTTTGCCATGTATCCCGATACCGTTTGTATAGCCAAAAAGAGTAGGCGGCTAAAAGCAGCAAGGAGAAAAACACCTTGGTATCAAGCAAAAATTTCTCTGGCAGGACCATTTTCCCCCAGATCGTTCCCAGTACGATGGACAGCAAGAGCATCGGCACTCCCAGCATGTTCATGCGGTAGGCATACGCTTCCAGTTGGCCAAGACTCGGGAGCCTGCGCAAGAGTGGCGTCCACTTGCGCTCCTTCAGCATCTTGTGCTGAAACAGGTACATGACGGAAAAGACCATGGAAAGAGAAAAGGCCCCATAGCTGAACATCGCGAGCGTCACATGCGTCAAGAGCAGCTCGGAGGTCAGGATATGGGAGACAGCCTTGATCGGCGTCTCCGGCAAAAACATGGACAAGACCAGCACGACGAACCCGATAATATTAGTAAAAAAAACCAGTAAATCAATGCGAAAAAAATAGTGAATGGCAAGTGATAGACTTACCAGCACCCATGAGTAAAAGAAAAGCGTCTCAAACAACGTAATGACCGGGAAATAGTCCTTGGTCATGGCTTGCGACACAAAAAAAGCGGTTTGCAAGGCCCAAACGACAGCAAGCAACCCGAAAGCCAAGCGATTGACTTTCCGATTGCTTTGCAAGAAGTCGTTAAAATAGAAGAGAACACTCGCAGCGTAGAGAAAGATGGTCAGATCATAGATCCATCTTACATCAGCCATGTACGCTCTCCTCTCTTTCTCTTTCAAGTTTCTGTCTGCGGATGCCTGCGTCCCTTCTAGGAATCAGAAGAGACGAGAACTTTTTCCTGGGGAGCACGCTGTGTCTTTTTCTCTTCCGCCCAGACTGCTTCCTTCTCTGTCCGCTCCAAAATTTCCTCTAGCGCGAACATCGTCGTAAAGATATCCAGCACATCGTCTCCTTTTTTGCTCGCCGCCATCTCTTTCAGACGCACCACGGGATCATGCATCAATTGATTGACAATCCCTTTGGTCGTTTTGCGGATGATATGTATCTCCCGCTCAGTGAGCTCTGGCAGCTTGTTCTCGATCTTGCGCATCGCTTCGCTGTGAATGCCGAGCGCTTTTTCCCGCAGGGCGGCAATCAGCGGAGCCACACCCAGGGTCTGGTACCAAGTAGTGAAGGCAACGATCTCTTCCTCGATCATGGAGTCCAGACGCTGTGCTTCCCGTGATCTCTCTGCCACGTTGCTTGCCACAATCCCTTCCAGATCGTCGATATCGTACAGATAGACATTGTCCAGATCGTGCAGGTCGGGATTCAGGTCCCGGGGCACCGCGATGTCCACCATGAACAATGGACGGTGTTTACGCTGCTTCATGATGGGAGCCAGCTCTTTTTTGCCCAGCACGTAGCCGGCTGCACCCGTAGAGCTGATGACGACGTCTGCGGTGAGCAGCGCCTCTGGCAACTGCTCCATCGTACAGGCGTCCCCTTTGAATTTTTCCGCCAAAAGCTGCGCCCGCTCCAATGTCCGGTTCGCTACAATCACTTTGTCCGAACCGTTGGCATGGAGGTGCTTGGCGGTCAATTCGCTCATTTTGCCTGCGCCGATAATGAGTACGGACTTGCCTGCAAAAGAGCCGAAGATCTTTTTGCCCAACTCGATCGCCGCATAGCTGACGGAGACGGCATTTTGGCCGATCGCGGTCTCGGTATGCGCCCGTTTGGCAAAGGTAATCGCTTGCTTGAACAAGGTGTTGAAGACCGTTCCAGTGGTCTTGCAACGCTGGGCAAGCATGAAAGCATCCCGTACCTGGCCGAGAATCTGCGTTTCCCCCATGACCATCGAGTCCAGACCAGCGGACACTCGCAGCAAGTGATCAATCGCTTGCTCCTGCTGCTTTATATATAGATGTTGCTTAAAAGACTCTTTGTCTACACCAAACCACTCCGCCAGGAAGCGCAAGGTATAATCCCGCCCGATATTGGCCTGGTCGCATACCACGTATATCTCAGTGCGGTTGCATGTGCCGATAATAATGCATTCTGCGATACTCTTCGTCTGGGAGAGAAGATGAAGAGCCCGCTCAGTCCCGTCATCGCTAAACGTAAATTTTTCGCGAATTTCGACTGGTGCTGTTCTGTAGTTGAGTCCCAGCAAAAGTATATCCATGACATCCTCCCAGATTGACGTTCCTTGTCGTTCCCTGTGTAAATTTCACTATCATTATATCATTATGTCCCAAAAGGACCATGCGTAATTGTGAAAAGTTTATTAACGGCCGACACTTCCACCGGATTCCATTCTTTTCTGCCTGCAGGAATGGAGCGAAATCCGCTTGCGCTCACCACGGGAATGCCGTATCATGCAGGCTATACAAGAACGTGTCAAGATATTGCGAATTCACAGATAAGGAGTAGAGAAGTCTTGAAAAAACCTTGGATGGCCGACATCACCCTGCTGTTGGTCGCCTTCATCTGGGGAAGCACCTTCCTCATCGTACAGCAGGCAATCGCCTCTTTGCCGCCCAACACCTTTAACGCTGTACGCTTTACGATCGCGGCCTTGTTCTTATTCCTGATTCAAATCATCTTGTACCGCAAGCAGTGGAAAGAGTGGCGCGGCCCTCTGCTCGTCTCGGGAGCTATCCTGGGGTTTTGGCTTTGCCTGGGCTATGCGCTGCAAACCGTCGGGCTTCTCTACACAACACCGTCCAAAGCCGGTTTTATCACAGGGCTGTCTGTGGTGTTGGTCCCGCTTTTCTCGTTCCTAATCTTGCGGGATCGAGTCAAGCCAGCTGCGATTGTCGGTGTCATCATGGCTGCATTTGGTCTGTATTTGCTGACACAGAACCAGAGCTTTACGTTCAATCTGGGAGATGCGCTCGTCTTTGGCTGTGCGATCTGCTTCGCGATGCAAATCGTCATTACAGGCAAGTACGCCCCGCGCTTCCCCGCCTTGCCGCTGGCGATTGTACAGCTGTTCACTGTCGCGCTGTTAAGCTGGGCTTACGCTTTCTTGTTTGAAGATTATCAGCGCGCCTTCGACCCAGCCATCCTGCTGATCCCGGAAGTTGCCTTTGGCTTGTTTATCACTTCCATTTTTGCGACGGCATTGGCTTTTCTCGCCCAGACCGCCTTGCAAAAAAAGACCAGCTCCACGCGTGTCGCACTCATCTTTGCTTTGGAGCCTGTTTTTGCCGCCCTTACTTCGTATGTCTTTATTCACGAGGTCCTAAGCGGCCGTCAGCTCGTCGGCTGTCTCTTGATCTTCGTCGGCATGATCCTGGCTGAGCTGCCAATCAAGGAATGGCTGGAGAATGCAAAGCAGCGAAAGCAGAATCAGAAGCATTCCGCTTAAGAAGGAAGAAAGGTTCCCACTTCAACAGGTAGGAACCTTTTCTATTGCCTGTCCCATTTGACTTCCTGCAGCACGCTGTCGACAAACATGCTCATCACATTGCCGCATACCTTTTGCGGCATCGTCTCCGCGCGTTTGACCAGCCGCTTCAGCTTCAGCAGATGATAGACCGCCTGGGCCGTTTTCCCCTCGGTCCCCGCGCTGATCAGCGAGACGGCCGCTTGTCCGACCATCCCCCAAAGGCGATATTTCTCGATCCACGGAAGGCATTCTGCAAGCAGCTTGCGATTTTCAAGGCCATTCAGAAGCTCGTCTGCCGTCGTCTCCATTTCCACGAAGAGAGCTTGTAATTGCCGCAGCGCATCCTGTCTGTTTCCCTGTAAAAAATGAAAGCGAAACTGCAAGAATGCCTCCAGCAAATCAGGCGACTCCCTGTCGTGGAGAAAAGAGCCTTGGACATGCTCGGCAAACCGGCGAAAAGCAGCAGCGTGTTTCCTCCCGACTACCGCCTCAATGGCCCTGTCCCATGCTGCTTCTGCCTGATAGCCTTGCGGATTATGCAAATACTCGGCAGCCGTCATCAACGGGATCTTGGAACACTCGGGCAAAGACATGGTATTCGCGACGTATCCGGCAGCGTAGTTGCACAGGTCATGGTCGCGATTGCGCAATGGACCGATATGAAGCTCATTGGCCATCGCCAGATCATTCACCGGATAGTTGTCCCAATAGAGCGGACGACGCTGGGTGTAGGTCAAAAAGCGCATGGCATCCTGACTGGTCAGATAAGGGGAACAGACAAATCTCCCCGTCCAGAACAATTCGACGGACCGCGGGAGATGGCGCCCCAGATAGGAGATATACGGTTCATCCCCCATACCGCTGTACTGGGTCGGACAGACCAGCAGCTTACCCGTCTCGGGCCAGTTGCTGATCTCCTCCCAGATCCATCTGGCTGTCGCGACATGCGCTTCCGCCAGATGGGAAAATGCTGCTTGATCCCCTTCATGCATCAACTGCAGCGGGATGTCATCGTACAAAAGAGCAAACTGGCGCACGCCCTGCCTATACACCGAGTGGAACTTGTCCTTCAAGGCCTGTAGATGGGCTTTGCTGGCGTACTCCATGCCAAAGCCGGGACTGAGCGCATAGACGAAGGCAAGCCCCCGCTTGGACGCGGCATCTGCCCACTCGCGGATCTGCTCCAGCTCCTGCTGCGAATGAGGCTGCATCCAGCGGTCCCGCAAGCTCGAATCTTCTTTTGGAGAGTAGACATAGGTGTTAAACCCGCAGCTCCCCAAAAAATCAAGCATGTCCAAGCGCTCCTCATGGGTCCAAGGCGGCCCGTAGAAGCCTTCGATTACCCCCGTAATAGCAAAACAAGCATGTTCGCTCACGGAAGACATCCCCCTGCCTCATGGTCTGGGTTATGATGGATTTTCGTTATCTGGCTGATCGTTTGCCGCGCGTAAACGCCGCATGATTTCTCCCCACAGCTCGTCCTTGCCTTGCCCGGTCTCGGAGGAGAAAACGATGATGGAATCATCGCCGCGCAGGTTCAAATCCTGGCGAATCACCTTGAGATGCTGCATCCAGCGTCCGCGGGCGATCTTGTCCCCTTTTGTCGCGACGACAACGGTAGGAATCCCGATTTGCTTGCACCACTCGTACATCGCGACGTCATCCTTGCTCGGCGCATGCCGGATGTCCACCAGCTGGATGACAAAACGAAGCTGTTCGCGGTTTTTCAGATAGCCTTCGATCATTTTTCCCCATTGTTCCTTGATCGTCTTGGCTACTTTGGCATATCCATATCCTGGAAAATCAACAAAATAAAGCATCTGATTGACGCGGAAATAGTTCAGCGTCTGGGTTTTGCCCGGCCGAGAACTGATGCGGGCCAGACCCTTGCGATTCATCATTTTATTCAATAAGGACGATTTCCCTACATTGGAACGGCCCACCAGCGCAACTTCGGGCAGACCGTCCTCCGGGTATTGCTTCGGACCTACGGCACTGATGACAAACTCAGATGAGGTTACCTTCATGACTGGCCACCTTCTGGCTGTCTGGTCAAAGCGTAGCGAAGCACTTCATCCAGATGCTCTACTGGATAGAATGTCAGCTCATTGCGGACACTTTCCGGAATGTCATCAATGTCTTTTTCATTATCCTTCGGCAGGACGATCGTCGTCAGACCCGCACGATGGGCAGACATGGATTTTTCCTTCAAACCGCCGATCGGCAGCACACGGCCGCGCAAGGTGATCTCCCCGGTCATCCCGACTTCTTTTTTCACCGGGATTTGCGTCAAGGCAGACACCAAGGCTGTCGCCATCGTAATCCCAGCGGATGGACCGTCTTTGGGAATCGCACCCTCCGGAACATGGATATGAATGTCATTCTTCTCATGGAAATCGGGATCGATGCCCCACTCCTTGGAACGGGAACGGATGTAGCTGAAGGCAGCCTGTGCCGATTCTTTCATGATGTCGCCGAGTTGTCCGGTCAGCGTAAGTTTGCCTTTGCCAGGTAGAATGCTTACCTCGACATTCAGGGTATCTCCCCCTGCCTGCGTCCACGCCAGCCCCGTCACAGAACCGATCTGATCCTTCTTCTCCGCCAAGCCGTAGCGATAGCGAGGTTTTCCCAAGAGCGTCTCCAAAGTCTTTGCGGTGACCACAACGCGTTTTTTCTCGCCGCTGACGATCAGCTTGGCCGCCTTGCGACAGATATTGGCCGCTTCCCGATTAAGATTGCGCACCCCGGCTTCCCGCGTGTACTGGCGAACCAGCTTGAGCATGGCGTCTTCGTTTACCTGCAGCTTATCCTTGCCAAGCCCGTGATCCTCCATTTGTTTGGGGAGCAGGTAGCCGCGCAGGATGTTCAGCTTCTCCAATTCGGTATAGCCTGCGATCGAGATGACTTCCATCCGGTCCAACAGGGGGCGCGGGATGGTGTGCAGGCTGTTTGCTGTCGTGATAAACATGACATTGGTCAGGTCATACGTTTCTTCAATGTAGTGATCGGAAAACTTGTCGTTCTGATTCGGGTCCAGCACTTCCAGCAAAGCGGAAGCTGGATCGCCGCGGAAATCAGAAGCCAGCTTGTCAATTTCGTCGAGCAGGAAAACCGGATTGACCGTGCCAGCCTGCTTCATGCCCTGGATGATCCGTCCAGGCAATGCACCGACGTAGGTACGACGATGGCCGCGGATCTCCGCTTCGTCGCGAACGCCGCCTAGCGAAATGCGGACGAATTCACGTCCCAATGCACGAGCAACGGAGCGAGCCAGGGAGGTTTTCCCTACCCCTGGAGGACCGACCAGACAAAGAATCGGACCGCGCATGGAATTGACCAGCTTTTGAACAGCCAGGTATTCCAGCACCCTCTCCTTCGGCTTTTCCAAACCGTAATGATCCTCATCCAGCACTTTTTCCGCGTGGGCAATGTCCAGATTGTCTTCCGTCTTTTTGGTCCACGGCAATGCCAGCAGGGTGTCGATATAAGTGCGAATCACCGAGCCTTCCGCAGAGGTGGACGGCATTTTTTCCAAACGGTCCAGCTCTTTTTCGATCTTCGCCTTGATCCGTTCTGGCGCATCGGATTTTTCAAGCTGTGCCCGAAGTTCGTCTACCTCACCCTGACGTCCGTCACGGTCTCCAAGCTCTTTTTGGATCGCTTTCATCTGCTCGCGCAGGTAGTATTCCTTTTGCGTGCGCTCCATCTGTTTTTTCACGCGGTTGCCGATCTTGCGCTCCAGCTCCAATACCTCGCGCTCGTTGTTGAGAATCGTCAACAGGATCTCCAAACGCTCCTGAATGTTGACCGTCTCCAGGATCTCCTGCTTATCCTTCATTTTCAGCGGAAGATGGGAGGCAATCACATCAGCCAGCCTGCCTGGCTCCTCGATGTCGGAGACGGAGGTCAAGGTCTCCGGGGTTACTTTTTTGGACAGCTTGATATACTGCTCAAAATGGTTGAGAACGGATCGCATCAGGGCTTCGACTTCATTCTCTTCTGCGTTTTCTTCCTTCAAATATGTAACGGAGACAATGAAGTAGTCCTCCGTCTGCAGATACTCCTCGATTTTGGCGCGCTGAAGCCCTTCTACCAGGACACGAATCGTGCCGTTTGGCAGTTTCAGCATTTGTTTAACCCGGGCCACCGTACCAATTTTGTAGATTTGCTCCGCATTCGGTTCTTCTATGTGGACCTCTTCCTGCGTTGCCAACAGGATTTTGTTGTCATCCACCATCGCTTGCTCCAATGCGCGAATGGACTTTTCCCGCCCAACGTCGAGATGGAGTACCATAGTTGGATACACTAGCAATCCTCGCAACGGGAGAAGCGGTAATTCTCGTTTACCGGAACGTTCAGCCAAACTTATGCACCTCTCCTTAGTTGTTCCCTTGATTAAAGATTCAGTTAACACGCAAAAACGGCTCCGACAGCCGTTTTTGATCGTCGAACATACAACCCGCCGACACGAGAGACGCCGGTCCATCCAGCTTTATCAGACTTGATGCAGATATATGCAGCGTCCTCGTATCACCGACAAGTCGAAGCTTTTTTCCATTGTAGCGCAAACGCAATCTGATGTCTAATCCGCAAGCGCTCTCGACTGTTACAGGGACATTGGAGAGGAAGCCAGTTCTTCTGCCGGCAACTGCAGGGTAAATCCGGCTTCTTCGGTTTCCGGCAGCTTCTCTTCAAGGACAGCCAGTTCCAGCACTTGTGACACCGTAGATACGGGAATGATCTCGATCCCTTTCATCTCGGCAAAAATGGACTGCCAATTCTCCTCCGGGATCAGGACTCGTGTCGCTCCAGCCAGACGGGCCGCTTCTACCTTGGCTACCACACCACCGACTGGCTTTACTTTTCCGTGGATGCTGACTTCTCCAGTCATCGCCAGCAGGTTATCCACCGGCACCTCCCGGATGGCGGAGTAGATGGCCGTTGCGATGGTAATCCCGGCAGAAGGCCCATCGACAGGGACACCGCCCGGAAAATTGATGTGCAGGTCGTAATCATACGGTTGCACTCCCATGCGATGCAGGACGGTCAGTACGTTTTCGATGGAGCCTTTGGCCATCGACTTGCGGCGGATCGTCCGGCTTCTGCTGCCCATCTCTTCTTCTTCTGCCATCCCGGTCATGGCTACCCGGCCTTGGCCTTTTGCGGCTGCGGGCGAGGCAGTCACTTCCAATTCCATTACGCTGCCCATATTGGGACCGTATACTGCAAGCCCGTTGACCAGTCCTACCTGCGGCTGATCGTGCACCTGCTTTTCCATGCGCGGTGATTTCTGACTGCTGTGCATCACCCATTCCACATCGGATGCCTGGATCACTTTTCGTTCCTCCGTCAGGGCAATCCCTGCCGCAATCTGCAAAGTGTTGATTGCTTCGCGACCATTCGTCGCGTAGCGTTCGATAACGGAGACGGCATCGTCCATGATGGTCATCTCCATTTTCGGTACAGCCGTCCGAACAATGCTGCCGATTTCTGCCGCTTTTAACGGGCGGAAGAAAATCTCCAGACAGCGGGAACGCAGCGCCGCTGGCAATTCTTCCGGCAAGCGGGTCGTAGCTCCGACCAGGCGGAAGTCGGCAGGCAAGCCGTATTTGAACACGTCGTGGATATGGGAGGGGATTTGCGTATTTTCCTCGCTGTAGTACGCGCTCTCCAGCATCACCTTGCGATCTTCCAGAACCTTGAGCAGTTTATTCATTTGCACCGGATGAAGTTCCCCGATCTCGTCGAGAAAAAGCATTCCACCGTGGGCCTTGGTGACTGCCCCGGGCTTAGGTTGGGGAACACCCGCCTGACCGAGCGAGCCTGCCCCTTGGTAGATGGGATCGTGCACGGAGCCAATCAGCGGATCGGCAATCCCGCGTTCATCAAAACGGGCAATCGTCGCATCAATCTCGATAAACTTGGCATCTGCGGTAAAAGGGGATAAGCTGTTCCTTTTTGCTTCTTCCAACACGACGCGGGCAGCTGCCGTCTTCCCAACTCCCGGAGGGCCGTAGATGATTACATGCTGGGGATTGGGTCCGCATAATGCGGCACGCAGCGCTCGCAAGCCATCCTCCTGTCCGACAATCTCTTCCAGCTTCGCAGGCCGCGTTTTTTCCGAGAGCGGCTCCGTCAATGCGATCATGCGCAAGCGGCGCAAGGAATCCAAATCCTTTTTTGATTCCTTTTCCGAGGAGTTCTTCGTATTTCTTTGTGCCCGCAAAAGGTTCCAAAAATACGTCCCGATGACGATCCCGACAATCACTTCAATTACGGCAATGACTAACGTTGTATAGTTCATCTGAATCCCTCCCATACGATTCTGGCAGCTATTCATCCCAGGAAACATCTATGAGCTTTACCAAGTAGTATTGCCGCTTGCTGGGGGAGGTAAACCATACTTCCTGTTGTTACCAGCCTTGTGAAAAGCTCCTTGGAATGGGCTGTAGGCGGGAGAAGAAGATTTCCAGTCTGCGCTCCGTTCTGCGTCCTGCAAAGAAGCGGGGACTGCCCGCTCCGCGAGGAGTGGCGGGGAACCGCAAAAGCAGCCGTCTCACTGAAGTGATTCAGGGTTGCGGTTCTTTTTCCCGCCTCTCCTCGCTCCGCTGGGTTGGACTTCGCAATGAGCTTGCCTGGAAATCTTCTTCTCCAGGTACACCCGCGGTTCTCAGGAACTTTTAGAATTGTGGCTCTTCTTACAAAAAAGGAACCCATTTAACTTTAGGGATTTTGTACGACTGCTAAGGCTCTTATTTTGTGTATTTAAGCATTCGGCTGCGCGGAGAAGGGGATTTCCAGGCGCAGCTTATGGCGTAGTCCTGCTTAGCGGAGCAGGGATTGGCGGGAAAAAGAATCGCAACCTTGCGCACACTTCGTAGCGTCGGCTGCTTTTGCGATTCCCCGCCAATCACTGCGCAGCGGACAGTCCTGGCATCCTTGCGGGACGGAGAGGGAAGCGAAGCATGGAAATCCCCTTCTCCCTACTACGGCTCCATTTCAAGAAAAAAAGAGGCTACTCCTCCATGGAATAGCCTCTCATCATTTACCTATAAGATTACGCCGTTTCGGAACGGGCATTTTCTCCTTCTTTGGTCATCAACTTCGGCTGTACCTTGTCGCGAACGGTTTCCTCAGTGATGACGCACTTGCTTACGTCGTCACGCGACGGCAGTTCGTACATCATGTCCAGCATGATTTGCTCGATGATGGCACGCAGGCCGCGAGCGCCGGTGTTGCGTTTGATCGCTTCCTTGGCGATTTGCAGCAGAGCGCCTGCATCGAACTCCAGTTCGACGCCATCGAGGCTCAGCAGTTTTTGGTACTGCTTCACCAAAGAGTTTTTCGGCTCGGTCAGAATGCGGATCAGGGTGTCCTCATCCAACGGCTCCAGTGTCGCCAGAACCGGCAGACGGCCGACGAATTCCGGAATCAGCCCAAAGCGCAGCAAGTCTTCCGGCAGGACGTATTTCAGGTATTCGCCTGCTTTCAGATCGCCTTTGATGCCTTCGTTCAGATCGCTGCCAAACCCGATCACCTTTTTGCCCAGACGGCGCTTGATGATTTGCTCGATGCCGTCAAAGGCACCGCCGCAGATAAACAGGATATTGGACGTATCGATCTGGATGAATTCCTGATGCGGATGCTTGCGTCCGCCTTGTGGCGGCACGCTGGCAACCGTACCCTCGAGAATTTTCAACAGGGCTTGTTGTACTCCTTCACCGGATACATCGCGCGTGATGGACGGATTTTCCGACTTGCGCGCTACCTTGTCGATCTCATCGATGTAGATAATGCCTTTTTCCGCTTTTTCCACATCGTAGTCTGCAGCCTGAATCAGCTTCAGCAGGATATTCTCTACGTCCTCACCCACATAGCCCGCCTCTGTCAAAGAGGTAGCGTCTGCGATGGCAAATGGCACGTTGAGAATGCGCGCCAGTGTTTGCGCCAAGAGCGTCTTCCCGCTGCCGGTCGGACCGATCAGCATGATGTTGGATTTTTGCAGCTCCACATCCTCGATCTTTGCACCGGAGTTGATCCGCTTGTAGTGATTGTATACCGCTACCGACAGCGATTTTTTCGCCAGATCCTGTCCAATCACATAATCGTCCAGGATTTTGCGGATTTCGATCGGCTTCGGAATCTCTTTCATATCCACTTCTTCTTCTGTGCCCAGTTCTTCCTGCACAATCTCGTTGCACAACTCGATGCACTCGTCACAAATGTATACACCGGGACCGGCTACCAGCTTGCGCACCTGTTCCTGGGACTTGCCGCAGAAGGAGCACTTCAGTTGGCCCTTGTCGTCATTAAACTTAAACATGCGCGTCACCTCACAACAGGTCAGTTTTTGCGTTCAATAATAGCGTCAATCAATCCGTAGGCTTTGGCTTCTTCGGCACTCATAAAGTTGTCGCGATCCGTATCTGCTTCCACGCGCTCATACGGCTGTCCTGTCCGTTCCGACAGAATTTCATTCAATTGCCGCTTGGTTTTCAAAATCCAGTCGGCGTGAATCCGAATGTCTTCTGCCTGTCCGCGCACACCGCCCAGCGGCTGGTGAATCATCACTTCGCTGTTCGGGAGGGCAAAACGCTTCCCTTTTGCGCCAGCCGCCAACAGGAATGCACCCATGCTGGCAGCCATGCCTACACAAATCGTCGAGACATCTGGCTTGATATACTGCATCGTGTCAAAAATGGCCATTCCTGCCGTGACGGAACCGCCGGGAGAGTTTATGTATAGGGAGATGTCTTTGTCCGGATCCTCTGCCTGCAAAAACAACAGTTGGGCGACAACAAGATTGGCAACTTCGTCATCAATCTCGGTCCCCAAAAGGATAATCCGGTCTTTCAAGAGGCGGGAGTAGATATCGTAGGAACGTTCGCCTCGATTAGTCTGCTCAATAACCATAGGAATCAGCATATGTATGTTCCTCCTTTGCCAAAAGGATTACCCAGTTGGAAAAACAAGGCACGAGAAATCGTGCCTTGTCATCCGCCATGCCAGAAGTGAGGCGTAGCCTGACCACTGGCTATTCATGCGTTCCTCTAAGTTTATGCACTTACTTTGTTTTCTGCAACCAAGAAATCGACAGTTTTGCGAGTTTGAACATCGCGTTTGAGGGCAACCAGGCCGTCTTGAGCGGAGAAGATTTTGCGCAGCTCATCAGCTGGGCGGCCATACATAGCTGCCAGCTTCTCGAGTTCTGCGTCTACATCTTCGTCTGTCGCCACGATGTTCTCTGCTTTGCCGATTGCTTCCAAAGTCAGGGAAGTACGTACACGGGAAGTAGCGTCCTGACGCAGTTGATCGCGCAGTTGGCTCTCGTCCATGCCGGAGAATTGATAGTACAGCTCCAGCGTCATGCCTTGGTATTGCAGGCGTTGACCAAATTCGCTCACCATTTGATCCAGCTCATGCTCTACCATAACGGCAGGCAGGTCGATTTCTGCATTTTCAGCAGCTTTCAGTACAAGCTGTTCACGGATGTATTGATCTTTCTCTTGTGCCGCTTTTTCTTCCAGTTTCTTTTTGGTGTCTGCTTTGAGCTCTTCCAGCGTGTCGAACTCGCTCACGTCTTTTGCGAACTCGTCATCCAAAGCAGGCAGGTTTTTGCGCTTCAGGCCATTCAGCTTCACTTTGAATACCGCTTCTTTGCCTGCGAGGTTTGGAGAGTGGTATTCTTCTGGGAAAGTGACAGTAATGTCTTTTTCTTCGCCCAACGTCATACCCACTACTTGCTCTTCAAAACCAGCGATGAATGTGCCGGTACCCAGCTCCAGCGCATAGTCTTCCGCTTTGCCGCCTTCAAAAGCGACACCGTCCTGGAAACCTTCAAAATCGATGATGGCTTGGTCGCCGTTTTCAGCAGCGCCTTCTTCGATGGTTACCAGTTCAGCATGGCGTTCTTGCATGCGTTTCAGTTCTGCGTCCAGGCTTTCTTCGGTTACCTCGAATTCCTTCGGTTCGATCGTCAGGTTTTTGTAGTCGCCCAGCTTCACTTCCGGTTTTACCGTTACGGTAGCCTTGAAGATCAGAGATTTGCCTTGCTCCATTTGCTCTACGTCTACTTCTGGACGGTCAACTGGCTCGATCCCAGTTTCTTGTACTGCTTGTCCGTAAGCGGTTGGCAAGAGGATATCCAGCGCATCTTGATACAGCGACTCTACGCCAAAGCGCGCTTCAAACATCTTGCGTGGAACTTTTCCTTTGCGGAATCCTGGAACTTGCACTTTTTTCACGACTTTTTTAAACGCTTGATCCAATGCCGCATCTACTTGCGAAGCATCTACTTCAACCGTCAGGACTCCCTGGTTATTCTCTACCTTTTCCCAATTTGCTGCCACGTAAACTTCCCCTCCTAGATTGGATCCACGAAAACACCGCCAGCCTTGCAAAAACTAGCTTGCAAAACTCGGGCGATCATATTCTAGTCATTATAACCATTCCAGTATAGCATAAATCTTTTCATTTTCAACCTGACCAACGGATCAGCGCCGCAGAGAATAATTGCCTCCCAATTGCGTTACGAGATTGCCCCGAACATCATAATAAGCAACGGATACCTCTACCTTTTCCGCAGAAGATTCGTTCTGCTCGATCAACGCATAGGTCGGCACTTCAAAACCGCGCGGCATCTGCAGACTGCCGGGGTTCACAAACAGAATATCGCGCTCGACGCCGCAAACAGGCAGATGGGAGTGTCCGAACAAAACGACATTGGCTCCCGTTTCCTCGGCTCGATAATGCAGGCGCAAGAGGGAACTTTTGACGCCGAACAGATGTCCGTGTGTCTGCAGGATATTCAAGTCGCGCCATTTTGTCATTGCTTCGGTCGGTACGGCTTTTGTCGTATCGCAGTTGCCGCGCACCAGCTTCATACCTGAAAAAGGTGCGCGTGTGTGATCGACGCAAAAATCACCGCAATGAAAGATAAGATCGACAGAATGCCGCTTCACTACCTGCTCCACTTCGCGCACGAGTCCGTGACTGTCGCTCATGACCAGAATGCCCATCGCTCCCACTCCCGTTTCCTCTATATAACTTGCTGATTATCTACCTCTCTTGCAAAAGACGCAGCAATTCCTGCATGGCCATCGCGCGGTGGCTGATCTGGTTCTTCTCCTCCGCGCTGAGCTCAGCCATCATTTTCTGCTTTTCAGGCAGGTAAAACACCGGATCATAGCCAAAGCCGTTGGTGCCAGCCGGTTCCGTGGCAATGACCCCTTCGCAGGAGCCTGTTGCGATCAGCGGCTGACCGCCTGGCTCCACAAGAGCCAGCGTACAGCGGAAGCGAGCCGTCCGCTTCTCCTGTGGAACCCCGTCCAGCTCACGCAGCAGTTTTTTCCAGTTCTCTTCGTCGGTCGCCGTCTCCCCGGCATAACGGGCGGAATAGACGCCGGGACGTCCTTCCAGGGCATCAACTTCCAGGCCCGAGTCGTCGCCAACGGCAGGAAGGTTCAAGTATGTAGATATTGTGACTGCTTTCTTTATGGCATTGGCTTCAAACGTATCTCCGTCTTCGATCACTTCCGGGACATTGTCAAAATCTGCCAGACTGATGCCTTCCCATCCCAAGGAAGCAAACAGCTTGTTGAACTCCTTCACTTTTCCCTGATTCCGCGTCGCCAGCACGATTTGTCTTGCCTCAGACATGGCTTTCACCTACCAGTGTTTCGGCATCGCCCTGCTCTTTGTCGGCGAACGGTAGAGTCACGTCGGACAAGGCTTGCTTTTGAATGGCAATCAACTGATCGATGCCGTTCTTGGCCAGAGCGAGCATCTCCTGCAATTGCTCCGGCGAAAAAGGAGCGTCCTCCCCCGTGCCCTGCAGCTCGACGAATTTGCCTGCTCCGGTCATCACCACATTCATATCGACCGTCGCAGTCGAATCTTCCTTATAATTCAGGTCGAGCACCGAATCCTCTCCGACTACCCCGACGGATGTCGCCGCTAGAAAATCATGGAGAGGCAACTGCTTCCACACTCCGCTTTCCACCAGCTTATTCATGGCATCGACCATTGCTACATACGCCCCGGTAATGGAAGCCGTGCGTGTGCCCCCGTCTGCCTGAATCACATCGCAATCCAGCCAGATCGTCCGCTCTCCCATCCCTTCCAGATGCACGACGGAACGCAGAGCACGGCCGATCAGCCGCTGAATCTCCATCGTCCGGCCTCCAACTTTTCCTCTGGACGATTCCCGCGGGTTGCGCGTCGCTGTCGCTCTGGGAAGCATGGAGTATTCTGCGGTAATCCAGCCCTTCCCTCCATTTCGCATAAACGGCGGTACCCGATCCTCGATTGTGGCCGTGCAGATCACCTTGGTGTCCCCGATCTCGATCAGGCAGGATCCTTCCGCATGTTTGATGTAATGGCGCGTAATCGTTACCGGGCGCAATTGGTCATTTGCTCGGCTGTCTATTCTCATCTCAAGTTCCCCCTACATGCTTTCATACTCAGCCCATTATACCAGAGGCAGGAAACGCTCTGCCAGTAAACATGACCGCGCTGTCGGATGTGGGACTATTGCCAAAATTCGCGTGAACCGAAATGTAAATGCAAAAAGCGCTTGTGCATGGTTTTTAATTCGATTATTATCTAATTAGTTTTTTATCTAATTAAAGGGTGATGATAAATGAATACGTTGGCACTTGTAAAAAAGCCAAATTTGCGGCGGCTGCTTTCCGCCAATTTTTTCAGTGGAATCGGAGACTGGTTCAACAGCGTGGCTGTACTCAGCCTTTTGCTGGAAGTGACAGGTACAGCGATGGCAGTTGGAATAACCCTGGCCCTGCGTACCTTGCCACACCTCATCTTCGGTCCTCTCGGCGGCATCCTGGCTGACCGCTTCAACCGCAAGACGGTGATGATCGCCTGTGATCTGGCTCGCGCTTTCATCGCCCTCTCCTTTCTCTTGATCTCCTCCGAGAAAGACGTCTGGATCGTGTATGCTGCCACTTTTTTGCTCGTGATGTTTTCCAGCCTCTACAATCCCTCCAGGCTGTCGATTCTGCCGCAAATTGTCAGTCGTGAGGAGTTGGCGGCTGCCAATGCACTGGACCAGACCATTTACGGGACTGTCATGGCGGTCGGCTCCCTGATCGGCGGGGTTTTCGTGGTGATGTGGGGAAATGAAGTCGCCTTTCTGTTCAACTCCTTTTCCTTTCTTCTCTCCGGTTGGCTGCTGTTGCGCCTGACGGTTCCCGAGCAGACGGACCAGGAAGAAAAAGCCGCACCCGCCGCAGAGGAGGCAGCAAGCAAAGAGGCAGTAACCTACCGCGAGCTGGTGCAGATGATCTTGCGTACGCCGATTGTACTCGCCATCTTGCTTATGACCGCGATGTGGCCCATCGGCGGCGGATTTTTCAATGTGCTGATCAGCGTCTATGCCTACCAGGTCTTCGATGCGGGAAAATGGGGGATCGGGCTATTGTACGGCGCGATTGGCGCGGGTTTTATCGTCGGGGGGTTGATCGCGGAGTTTTTCCATAAAAGGCCCTATGAGGTGGCAGCTCTCAGCCTGGCCATTGAGGGGCTGGCGTTTATGCTCACCAGCTTTTCCCCCACGCTGTACGTTACCGCGCTGTTTTACGCTCTGTCTACGGTCGCGGGCGGCATGGGCAACGCTTGTCTGCGCACATTGCTGATGAAGCATGTGCATCCCCGAAACCACGGGCGCGTCTTCGCTTTGGATGAGACGTTCTCCAATGTGCTGCTCGGGTTTTCCATGCTTGCGGGAGGATGGATTCTCGCCTTCGCAGAACCGCGTATCGTAGGCTTTGCTGCCGGTGCCTTCGTGACCATTACATCCCTGATTCTGGGCCGCACGATCTGGGTGGAGGGGCAAAGATTCAAAAAGAAAACCACGCGCTGCAAAGCTGCAGGCGTGGTCGAATCTCATCGTGTGGATTAGAAGCTCATCGAATTGACATGGACGGGGCGCGCAACCGGCTTGGAAAAATCGTGGACGTCGCTGGTGAGCGGTTTGCCCTCGACCAGCAGTTGCACCTGCTTGGCTCCCGTGCTCTCCGTCAGGGACAGAACGAGCGACTCCAGCGCGTCGGGACTGGCGTCCTTGCCGTCGTCATACTTCAGGATGTCGCCGCTGAGATTGACGGTGACCAGGTCCTTCTCCTGTTTGACATCCAGCACTTTGGTTGTGCGCAGCAGCGAACTGAACAGCTGGGAATCCTGCTTCGGCCCCTTGATCAGCTCCTCCACGGTTGCTTTGGCAACATCCTGCGTGGACGGGACCAAGCGAGTGACGGGGACGAAGTACGTCCGGGCATCATCCAGTTGTCCCTGGAAATAAACGGTGACAGAAGTGGTGTTTCCGGGGACTGCTCCTTCCGCCAGCTCCAGATTCACCCCGAGCTGACGATCGAGCTGGGTGATCGGCGTGCTTGCGGCTGGCATCTCCTTGAGCGGCGTTCCATTGATCCAGATCTGGACTGTCTTCACGTTGCCGAATTCCGTCAAGGCGCGTGTGATCGCATTCAGAATGCGCTTCTCATCTTTTTCTTCATATGCTTTGAACTCTTTGGAAAAATCGACTGTGGCGACACCGTCTTTGATGATGAGCCCTTTGACCTGCGTTCCCTCCGGCAGGATAGCGGAAAAGCCGTTGTTGAGCATGCTTTCGACTGGACCGCCTTTGACCATGTAGCTCAGAACCTGTTTTGCCGGCCCCTCTACTTTGGGCAGCGTAAGGGAAACGGGGACGACATACCCATTGGCGTCGCTCAGATAGACGGTTCGTTCCCATGTCTCCTGTACCGCCTCTGGCGCTTGGACTGCCAGAGAACCGTCGTCGTCCGTCGCGGCATCAGGCAATTCTACCGTCACCTCCGACAGCGGAGGTGCATCGATGCTACTCACTTCCTTCTCCGGGCCAAAGAGACCGCAGCCCGAAAGCAGGATCGCACTTACTCCCAGCACGGCCGTCATTTTGCCCATGCGTTGTATCTTCATTTCATCCAGCCTCCTCCAGACACTTTGTACTATCATGTATACGAGCAGGGCTTGGGTTTATGCGTAGAATGTCGTACAAAGTCGCGGCTGGAGATAAAGGCTGGTTTAGGATTGAAAGCTGCCGGCAAGCGAGTGATGCTCGACCGTTACGGGACGATCCAGCCACTCTTCGGCGATCAGACGAAACATCTCGGCATCCCCGCTGGTGACAAAAACAGGCTCGGGTATGCACTTGCCCGGATGAGTCCCGGCTTTGGCCCTGGCGGGGAAGATTTGCTCCGCCAGCTCGCGGGCTGTCTCCTCGGCAGAGTTGATCAAACGAACCTTATTCCCCATGACGTCCTGAATGATCGGTGCGAGCAGAGGGTAATGCGTACATCCCAGTATCAAGGTGTCCAGCTCTTCTGCAAGCAGCGGCTGCAGCGTAGCTTTTACGATTCGGTACGCTTCCTTCGTCTGTGCCAGATGGTTTTCCACCAATGGAACAAAGCCCGGGCATGCCAATCCGCGGACGTACAGCTCCGGCTGGATCCGAAGCAACGCCCGTTCATACGCCTGGGTACGGATCGTGGTCTCTGTCCCGATCACTCCGATTCTTCCCGACTGCGACGCTTTCACAGCCGCCCTCGCTCCCGGCTCGATCACACCGATTACCGGATACGGCAGATAGTTCTGAGCCTCCTCCAGCACCACGGCGGTAGCTGTATTGCAGGCAATGACCAGTGCCTTCAACGGTGTCCGCGCGACGTAATCAATCATTTGAAAGCTGCAGGCGCGAATCTCCTCCGGCGTTTTGGAACCATAGGGACAGCGAGCATTGTCCCCTACGTACAGGATCTTCTCATGCGGCAGTTGGCGAAACACTTCCTTGGCTACCGTAAGTCCGCCTACCCCTGAATCAATAATGGCAATCACTTGATCTTCTTGCATGCTGTGTCTCCCCTGTTGTCGTGAATAATGAACAGCATACCACTTCCTGCCTCTGTGCTACTACCATATGCGGCTTGAAATTTCTTGCACTCCGCAAACGCCGCACCTTCTCTGGGCAAATGTCATACGTTGAAGGTGAGATATATGCAACAACAGGAGGGATCAGCGTGGAAGATCAAACGAGGCAACTGCTGGACTGGAGCCAGTGGGGGCGGCAGTGGGTCGATCAATTGCGCAAGAACAAGCCGCTCAACCGTGAGTTGGAGCGTCATCTCCACAAATTCGACGAGTCTTTTACGAATATTGGAAAAAAGGCTTCGCGGTTGGGTCGGGCAAACGACTCAGACGAATTGCCGATTTTGGTCTCACAGGCGCATAAAATCCAGGAGCAATTTCATCAGTTTTTACGTCTTGTCCAACAGCAGGAGCAAGATGGAGACGAGGTACACCTGTTTGCCTCGGCCCCTGCCAAAGCAGACGCCCTTGAGGTCTTGGGTGAAGCGGCACACCGCCCCGCATTGGAACCAGCCGATCGCTTGCAGCACCACCCGATCTTGGAATCTGCTCGAGACTCATCGCTACAGCCCGTCTTTGAGCCCGTTCGGGAAACTCGGCCCCAGCCAAGCCCATCGCGAGAGCGTATCCCGGTAGCCCGCCCTGTCCCTATAGGCCGCCACACGCTGCCTCCGCTGCCTTATGCGTATGATGCGCTGGAACCGCATATCGACGCGGAGACCATGCGGATTCATCACGACAAGCTGCACCAGAAATACGTGGATGATCTGAACAAGGCCGAGCTGAAACTGGCGGAGGCCCGCGCCAATCAAGATTTTGACCTGGTCCGGCACTGGGAGCGTGAATTGGCATTCAACGGGGCAGGACATTATTTACACACGCTGTTCTGGTACACCATGAGTCCACAGGGAGGAGGCGAGCCGTCAGGAGATCTGGCACAAGCCATCGATCGTTACTTCGGTTCTTTCCCTGCCTTCCAAGCGCATTTTACCCATGCGGCAGAAAAGGTGGAAGGCCCCGGCTGGGCGATTCTCGTCTGGTCTCCTCGCTCCTCGCGCCTCGAAATTTTGACTGCGGAAAAGCATCAAAACCTGTCACAATGGGACGTCATCCCGCTCTTGCCGATCGACGTGTGGGAGCACTCCTATTTTCTTGCGTATAAAGAGAAGCGGCCCGACTACGTGAGGGCCTGGTGGAATCTGGTCAACTGGCCTTATGTGGAAGAGCGTTTTGAGCAAGCGAGAAAACTTCGATGGCAGCCCTATTAAGAAAGGCAGCCCATACCGCACCCCTTCAACGCCCTTTTTGCAGATGGGCTGGAGGGGTTTGTTCGCGTTGTGCTGGTGAAGAATGAGCATTGGCAATGTTGTGCTTTTGCTGTACAGTCAAGATGGCAGTTTCCATTGTCACGCCCATTTTCGCAAGGATGTGTCCGTTTCCATGAAGAAGAGAATTCCCTACTGGCTTGTCGTCACACTTCTTTCCTGTGTGACCGTCGGGTATGCAGCCCCCGCTCACATCGTTCTGAGCACGATCAACCAAAGCTTTTTGCTTGGCCTTTTTCTCCTCATCGCAGGTGGCATCGCCATCGTCCTGCGCTCCGGGTTCCTTACGGTGTTCACCAAGGGATTTCGCGAGCTAAAACAGATCTTCTTCCGCAAGCCGCGTATTCTCAAGGATGACCTGTTCCAAGCGGACGATCCTTTTTTCCAACGCAAAAAAGAGATGTTCTTCCAAAGAGGAACATCCCTTCTGATCGAAGCCGGCCTCATGCTGGTCCTGTTTTCCATCGGACTGACGCTTCTATATTATGGACAGGCCTGACATGCCGATGTTCGCTTGAAAAAGCTCCTGCGCCTACATGTCCAGCAAATGGCATGCTACCCAATGATCCGGCTTCGCTTCTTTCCACAGCGGCTCCGCCTCGGCACAGCGCGGAACGGCCAATGGACAGCGGGTGCGAAAACCGCATCCGCTCGGTTTATTTGCAGGGCTGGGCAAATCTCCCTGGAGGACAATCCGCTCACGCTTGATGGTCGGGTCCGGCACCGGCACCGAAGAGAGCAGTGCCCGCGTATACGGATGGAGCGGTTCTGCGTACAATTCGCCGCTCGGAGCCATCTCCACCATTTTCCCCAGGTACATCACGCCGATCCGGTTGGAAATATGCTTGACCATCGACAAATCATGGGCGATAAACAGGTAGGTCAAGCCACGTTCCTGCTGCAAATCCTCCAGCAGATTGACCACCTGCGCCTGGATCGATACGTCCAGCGCGGAAATCGGCTCGTCGGCAATAATAAACTCGGGCTCAACAGCCAATGCACGTGCAATGCCGATCCGCTGGCGCTGTCCACCGCTGAATTCATGCGGGTATCGCTGGGCATGATCCTTATGCAGTCCTACCAGCTCCAGAAGCTCCGCGACACGCTCACGCCTCTTGCCGCGACCCAATCCGTGGATGTCCAATCCTTCTGCTACGATATCTTCGACCGTCATCCGCGGATTGAGGCTCGCCTGCGGGTCCTGAAAGATCATCTGCACATCACGGTTGAACTGATTGACCTCTCTCCCCCGCAGCTGATGTACATTTTTTCCCTTGAACAGCACTTCCCCGTCCGTATTTTCATACAAGCGGATCAGGGTGCGCCCCAACGTGGATTTGCCGCAGCCGCTCTCGCCGACCAGTCCCAGCGTCTCTCCCTTGCGGATGGAAAAGGAGACTCCGTCCACCGCTTTTAAAACAAAATCAGAGGACATGGAAAAATGCTTCTTCAAATCCCTGACTTCCAGCAATACATCACTCATGAATCCTGCCTCCCTGCTGCAACCAATTCATCGATGCGCGGCGCTCGCTCGTCATGCAGCCAGCATGCGGCTTCATGTCCTTTGTCAAACGTTTTCGTTGGCGGCATCTGCTGCTTGCATATCTCCATGGCAAAATCGCATCTCGCGGCAAAGGCGCAACCGACAGGCGGGTTGAACAGATCTGGCGGCGCTCCCTCGATCGGAATCAAGCGCTGCTTTTCGCTCTCATCGAGACGCGGCAGCGAACGCATCAAGCCCCACGTATACGGGTGACGCGGATTGGCGAACACCTCTTCAACCGTCCCCGTCTCTACAACCATCCCTGCATACATGACGACCATTCGGTGCGCAATCTCTGCCACGACCCCGAGATCATGCGTAATGATGACGACAGCCAGCTCTTGCTCCTCCTGCAATTGCTTCAGCAGATCGAGGATCTGAGCCTGAATCGTTACGTCCAATGCGGTCGTCGGCTCATCCGCAATGACCAGTTTCGGGTTGCAAGCCAATGCAATGGCGATGACGACGCGCTGTCTCATCCCGCCGCTAAACTGGTGCGGATACTGGTCGACGCGCTGCTCCGGGTCGGGAATGCCGACGAGGCGAAGCATCTCAATCGCGCGTTTTTTCGCTTCCTCACGCGAAACCTTCTGGCTGCGCACAAAGCCCTCTACGATCTGAGCTCCCACCTTCATGGTCGGGTTCAAAGCGGTCATCGGGTCCTGGAACACCATCCCGATCTGTGTACCGCGAATCCCCAGCAGTTCTTTCTTGGGAAGCTTGCTGATCTCGGTCCCTTCGAATACGACCTTGCCATCGACGATGCGGCCAGGAGGATTGGGAATCAGCCCCATGATGGCCTGGGCTGTCACACTCTTGCCGCAGCCGCTCTCCCCGACAATCGCGACGGTCTCTCCCTTTTCGACGTGGAAGGTAACGCCGCGAACCGCTTGTACTTCACCGCCATAGGTTTTGAAGTTCACTTTTAAATTTTCAATCGAAAGCAAATGCTCTTTCATCTTCTCTTCCTCCCTCCACTCTCTAATCGCGCAGACGCGGGTCAAGGGCGTCCTGCAAGCCGTCGCCAAACACGTTAAACGCAAACATCGTCAGCGAAATCATCAGCCCCGGGAAGAAGAGCCGCCACCAGTCACCGGTCAATATCACGCCCATCGCATCGTTGGTCATCGTCCCCCAGCTGGCTGCCGGCGCTTGAACGCCCAGTCCCAAAAAGCTGAGGAAGGACTCCGCGAAAATCGCAGAGGGAATCGTAAACGTCAGATTGACGATAATCACGCCAAATGTGTTGGGAATCAGATGCTTGAGCAAAATGCGGGAAAACTTCGCTCCCAAAACCTGTGCGGCCATGATAAATTCCTGGTTTTTCAACTGCAGAATCTGTCCGCGCACCAGCCGCGCCATGCCCACCCAGCCTGTCGCAGACAGGGCGATGATGATCGTCAGGATCCCTGGCTCCATCACGACCATCAAAAGGATGACGACCAACAGATACGGCAGACCGTACAGGATTTCAATGACGCGCATGATCAGGTTGTCGATCCGATCCCCTTTTTTGCCTCGTCCTGCCATGTATCCGGCGATTCCGCCAACCGTCACACCGATCACCAGGTCGATCAGGGCAGCTACCACTCCGATCGTCAAGGAAATTCGTGCACCGTACCACGTCCTGGCAAACATGTCACGCCCGAGCTCATCGGTACCGAACCAATGCTCAGCCGAAACCTCCTTGTTGCGGTCCAAGAGACTTTGATCCGAGTGGCTGTAGGGTACAAGCAAAGGCCCGATCAATGCCATTACGACCAAAAAGAGGATGATGAACAACCCGAGCATCGCCAGTTTGTTTTTCACCAATTTCCGGATTACTTGCTGCCAATTGCTCAGACTTGGCCTCGTGATCGCCTGCGCGGCCTGATTATCCTTGGTTAACGGGCGAAACAGCGGGTCTATTCTTTGATCCATCTCCACACGTCATCCCTCCTTCTTGGTGAGCCTGATCCGCGGATCAATCAGACTGTACGCGATATCGATCAAGAAGATCGTGACGATCAGAATCGCGCTGTAAAATATCGTCGTTCCCAGGATGACGGGATAATCCCGGTTGAAAATGCCATCCACAAAATACTTGCCTATACCAGGGATCGCAAAGATTTTTTCGACTACAAAGGTTCCCGTGATCAACGAAGCAATCAGCGGTCCCAAAAACGTAATGACAGGCAAAATGGCGTTGCGGATCCCGTGCTTGATCACAATCAGCGGGGTTGGAATCCCTTTGGCCTCTGCCGTGCGGATATAGTTTTGATTCATCACTTCAATCATGCTCGCACGCATATAGCGGGTGATAATCGCGATGGGACCGAATGCCAGCGCGAGCGACGGCAGAACGGTATGCATCCACGTCCCCCAGGTGGCGACAGGAAACAGCGGAAGCTTGATCGCCAGGTAGTTGATCAGGAGTGGCGCCAAAATAAAGCTCGGCACAGCAACACCAAGAACAGCCAGCGCCATGGCGATGTAATCCAGCGCTCTGTTGCGATTCAACGCCGCAATAATTCCGAATAGCACGCCGAAGATCAGTGCGACGACAATGGCTTGTCCGCCCAGCCAGGCGGAAGCGCCGAAACCGTCCGCGATCATGTCATTCACAGAGCGCGAATCCGACTTGATCGAAGGGCCCAGATCAAGAGACACCAGATTTTTCAGATACATCACATATTGAACAGGCAACGGTTCGTCCAAATGGTACTTCGCCCGCAGATTGGCGAGAATTTGCTCAGGCAGCTGGTCCGATTCGGATGCGAACGGATTCCCCGGGATGGCATGCATCAATGAAAAGGTAAGCGTCACAATGATCCACAGGGTCAGGAACATCATCAAAACACGCTTCAGCAGATAGTTGGACATGGTGACCCCTCCTTATTTACTTGGCTAGCTCGTAGATGGCTTGAGCGTAGATGGCCATCGCGCGCATCAGATCCTCGATCTCGATATGCTCGTCCGTCTGATGGGCCGTGGATACCCTCCCCGGAAAAAGCGGTCCAAAAGCAACCCCTGACGACATCATCTTGGCGTAGGTTGCACCGCCCGAAGACAAGAGCTCAGCAGGCACGCCTGTGTGTTCCTCGTAGACACGGGACAGCGTTTGCACGACCACATGATCGCTCGGGACGTAATGGGCGGTAGAAGAACGCAGTTCTGCCAGAGTCAAGCCCATTTCAGCCACTCGCCCTTTTAGCCGTTCGATCCGCTCCTCTTTTGATATGGTAGCGGGATAACGGATGTTTAGCCGAACGCTTCCTCCCTCCGTCTGACTGTAGCGCAGGATTCCCGCGTTTACGGTCAGCTTGCCAGAGACCTCATCCTCGCAGGCAAGCCCCAAGCGTTCTGCGTAAAAATCCTCGTGCAGGATATCTGACAATAGGGAAATGTAAGAAAACGCCGAACCTTCAAACGGGAATTGGCGGAGAAAACAAGCCAGGGTTGTTCCAGCATTCTTTCCGATCTGCGGCTCCATCCCGTGCGCATTTATTCCAAATAATGTAAGTTCCAGATTCCCGTCTTCGCCGATGGCTGCCTCTCCAGACGTGGATTTCTCCGTCACAAATGCCGGCCACTTCGCGAGCATCTCCTGCAAGATGGATGGCTCATCTGCAGATACGATAGCGACCGCCCGATCCGGTACGCTGTTCCCTTGATTGCCGGAGACGAAGGAGAGAAGCTTCAAGCCCCCTCCAGCAGCCATTTCGGAGTCTGGCGGAATCGTCAGCGTAGGATTGATCTGCCCTTTTTCAGCGTGGATGATCGGGAAGGAAGCGTCTGGCGAAAAACCAACCTGCGGAAGCGTCTCTTTCTCCAAAAAATGCTTCATGCACAACCAGCCGCTTTCCTCGTCCGTCCCGATGATGAACCGCACCTTTTTAGACAAAGGAAGGCCTGAATCCTTGACGATGTTCATCGCATAATAGGCTGCCAACGCCGGTCCCTTGTCATCCAATGCGCCGCGTGCATAGATTTTGCCGTCCCGGATGCTCGGCTCAAACGGGGGAGTCGTCCAGCCTTCCCCCACGGTCACCAAATCCACATGGACCAGGACGCCAATCTCCTCTGGACCTTCCCCGTATTCGATCACTCCTGCGTAGCCGTCGACATTGCGAGTCACATATCCGTCCGCTTGTCCACGCGCGAGCATATACTCCAACGCTTCGGCGACACCTGCTCCAAAGGGCTTCCCTTCCTGTGCAGTCGTCATATCCTCGATGCTGTTGATCGCCAGAAAGCGCTGCAAATCTGCCAAAAAAGCGTCTCGTCTCAAATATGCCGATTCCTTCCAGTTATGACCCATGACGATTCCCCCTCCCGTTTCGTCGATTTAAATAGCCGAGAAACTGCTCTCCCTTGGAAGAGATTTTACTTCCCTGCCGTCCTTTTCCTACTTGAATCAACTCATTCGATTGCAATAGCTTTAAACGATAGCGAAGCTGTTGAGCGGATATCGCCAATCCATGCGCCTCCAACTGTTCGCTCAGGGCGTAGCGGCCTGTACCTCCCTGCTGCAGTTCCAGCAGAATGGCGACCATCTCCTCCAAAAAGCCGCGCTTGCTGTATTCCTCGACAAGCTGCTCACATTCACCGGAAAACCCGTCTCCCAATGTCTCTGCATTCCCGACGAGGAAGGGCAGCTGGTAAACAAAGCCCTCATCCTCTACAATATGCGCCAGATACTCGACGACATTTTCCAGTTCGCGGATGTTTCCGGGCCATTCGTACTCCTGCATGGCTTTCATCGCTTCCTTCGACAGCGTGAAAGGCGGTCTGCGCAGATCATAGGAGTACTTGCGGATAAAACGGTCGACCAGCCAAGGGATGTCCTCCTGTCTGTGCCGCAACGGCGGCAGATGAATCGGGAGGATGTTCAGCCGGTAATACAGGTCAGCGCGAAATGTTCCTTCCTCAATCATCTGCTTCAGATCTTGATTGGTGGCCGCAATGACGCGGATATCGGTGGGAATGACCTTATTGCCGCCCACTCGCATGATTTGCCGCTCCTGCAGGACACGCAGCAGGCGATTTTGGATAGCACCGCTCGCATCCCCGATCTCATCGAGGAAGATGGTTCCTTTGTGAGCCAACTCAAACCAGCCGATATGGCCCCCTTTTCGTGCACCGGTAAAGGCGCCTTCCTCATACCCGAACAATTCGCTTTCGAGAAGGGATTCGGAAATAGCGGCGAAATTGACGCCGACGAAGGGCTCTCTGCGCCGCGGCGAGGCATTGTGGATAGCTTGGGCGAGCAATTCCTTACCCGTCCCCGTCTCTCCCAGCAAAAGAACGGTTGAATTGCTTCTGGCAATCTTGCGGGCGATTTGCAGGACTTTTTGAAAGGAGGGACTTTCTCCGTAGATATCATCGAACTGGTATTTTGCCACCAGTCCTTTGCTGTACAGACGCATTCGGTAATCATGTTCCAGCTTTTCGATCTCTACCGCCTGGCGGAACAGCAGCAAGCTGCCCAGGAAGCGACCTTCCATAAAGATGTGCGTCTTGCGAAAAAAATAGGTCTTGTTCGCCCAATCCACCAAAATATCCTCATTCTCTTCACATTGCTGCTGCAGATGGTAAAAATCGGATGGCAGGCTGACAGCTGCCTTCTCTCCGACGATGCTGGCACCGCGCAGGTTGAGGGAATCGATCGCCTTTTGATTGATAAAACGGATAATTTCCTCTTCGTCGCAAGCAATCACGGCATCCTCGATCCCATTGACGATGGCTTCCAAATACTTGCTCAGCAGATGGGCATGTTGAATCTCATTGTTCAGTTCTTTCGTGATGTACACCAGCGACTGCATGATGCGCATTGTCACTTTTTGGAAATTGTCATTGTCAAAATGCGTGTAAATGGCGAGCCACGTAGACAGATCGATAACCCGAAAACCGATGTCGACGACCTTGCGAATATGCGGCGGTACATGCTCCGCTTCTCCTGGCGTCACGGCAATCTCGATATCTTTCGGATAATCTGCTCCGGGATAGTACGGATACAACTCAAAATCCAGTCCGGAAGCGCGGATCAATTCGATGTTATCGTATGCCGTTTCGGGGGTATCGCTGACCAATAGGACTTTGATCCCTTTGGGAATCTCCAGCATGCCGCGAAGGTTCTGATAGGAAAACATCCGCTTCGCGATAATCATCTTGCTTCCTTGTGGCAGATAGGACTCTACCATGCCCTCAAGGCTCGGAGAAGAAATGACCACGAGTGATCCTTCTGCGATGGGCCTGAAGGCAAGCTGATCGACGCGTATGCCTTCGATATGAAAGTCATCGGACACACCCAATTCCACGCACTGGCTGACAGCAGAGTGCAAGAATTCATCCATTTTTGCAATGAAGGTGACACTTTTTTTCTCCATTCCATCCGCTCCACGAGGTAAAGTGAAGACAAGGGCTTCTCATGCAGACCCTTGTCTTCACCTATTTTACTATTTCTTCTCAATCTCCACCCATTTATAGTCGAGCGTACCTACAGGGTGTCGCAAAATACCTTTGATGTTCGGTTGATCCATAAACACCTTCGTATTGAAGTAGACCGGAACCAGCGGCATGTCATTCATGAAAATGGATTCCGCTTCATGCATCAGGCCGAAGCGCTCTTTCTCATCTGCCGTGTTGCGGATTTTCGCTACGAGCGCATCATAGTCTGGATTGCTGTAGTTGATGCGGTTGCCAGGATGATCCGTTACAAAGAGCTCCAGGAAGTTGATTGGATCACCATAATCAGCAGGAATGGTGGAGCGGGAGAACTGAAGCTGGCGAGCGCGCTGCTCTGCGAGGAATACGTTCCATTCCTTGTTTTCCAGCTTGACGTCAACGCCGAGATTCTTCTTGTACATCTCCTGCATCACTTGTGCGATCGCTTTATGGGTATCGCTTGTATTGTACGTCATGGTGACTGGCGGCAATGTCGTCCAGCCTTCTTCTTCCATCCCTTTTTTCAGCAGTGCCTTGGCTTGTTCGACATCATTATCCTTGAAGAAATCGCCGCCTTTTTCACGGAAGTCCGTTCCATCCGGCTCAGGGAAACCGATCGGCACATGCGCCAGGGCAGGAATCTGTTTTCCTTGGACGACATTCTCGATCAACAGCTTGCGATCAAGGGCAAGTGCAAATGCTTTACGGATATTCGCATTGGTGAAAGGAGGCATTTGGGTATTCATGCGGTAGTAATAGATCGCTGCTTCCGGCTCTACTTTTGCCTCTCCGGATTCGATCAGCTTCGCCTTGAGATCGATTGGAACGGTTTGAATCATATCCAGCTGTCCTGTTTTGTACATCTGGTACTGGGTGTTCTCATCGTTGACCATGACCCAATCGATGCCCGCATATTTCACGGAATCCTTGTCCCAATAACCGTCATTCTTGACTACTTTGACAGATTGATCATGCACCCAATCTTCCATTTTGAACGGTCCGTTGGTTACGATGGAAGAAGCGTTTTCTGCCCATTTCGGATTGCTCTCTACCACTTTCTTGTTGACAGGGAAGAAAGTAGGCTGGGTGATAATATGGAGGAAATAACCGGCTGGCGCCGCGAGTTTTACTTCAAGGGTCTTGTCATCCAATGCCTTGACCTGCACTCCGTCCGCGTTGCCCTCTCCTTTGTTGTAAGCTTCCGCACCTTCGATGTAGTATGCCAGGAAGGCAGATGGGAAGGCATTGTTCGGGTCGAGAATACGCTTGAAGGCAAATTCGAAGTCATGAGCGGTGACGGGATCACCATTGGACCATTTCGAATCGCGCAACGTGAAGGTATAGGTTTTGCCGTCTTCGCTGACACTCCATTTTTCTGCCATCGCCGGCTGTGGCACATGTTTTTGATCAAGGCGCGCCAAGCCCTCCATCGTAGCGTTCAGAACCTCGTTGGACGTGCTGTCAAAGCCTTTTGGCGGATCGAGGGAAGGCGGCTCTGTCTTCAGGTTGAGCCGCAGTTTTGCGGTCATGTCAGCTTGTCCCGCAGGCTCTTGTTGCGGAGCGGCACCCGCATTGCCGTTGCTGCCAGCATCTTGCGGCGCTGGAGCCGCCGTTTGGCTGCAGCCAGTGACGACCATGACCGCGAGAAGGGCCGCAGTGCTAAGCACCTTCCATCCTTTTTTCATCTTCATGCATGTTCCCCCTTTTCATATAAAAAGCATATAACAAATGGCATCCCTGTGTAGAAGGCCATTTATTAACAAATCGACCGATTCTCCTGCAGCAGCTGGAATGTCGTCTCGACACGGCCGACGACACTGCCACTCATGTTGGTAATAGGCGGATTCGTATAGGCATGAAGAGTCTTCAGCGCCCCGTCCACGCCAATTCCCAATTGGCGAAGCACTTCATTGACCACCGGATAGATGGCGCGTGCACCGCCATCCTCGATCTTGACCGCGATGCCAATGCCTCGCTCGCGATCCCCGAGGCAGTAGACGGATTCAGCGCCTGCTTTCCCGAAAATTCTGCCGCCGAATGCATTCATCAGATCTGTACAATAGCGGCTCTCCCCCCCAACCATCTCGGGATGGGCTACCATCGCCTCTACAATCCTTCTCGCAGCATGTTGACGAACTGGATTGTCGATGACTTCCGGCTTGGCCAGCTTGGCGAAGGCCCAGGCGTAATTGACAAGCGGCAGACGATGAACCGGTACGCCGCACCCGTCTATTCCCAAGGTGATTTTTTCGCGCGGATAACCAGTGATGTCCGCTACGACATCCAGGATTCGCTGCTGGACAGGATGCTCTGGCAAATGATAGCTCGCAACATCCTCTCCCATATGTGTGGCCGTGGCGATCATGCCCGCGTGCTTGCCGGAGCAGTTGCTGTACACAGGTGTCAGCGACTTGCCTGCCCGAATCAATTCCTTGTAGCTCTCCTCGTGACGAGGAACGTGGGTGCCGCATTGCAGAGTCGCTTCTGGCTGCCCTGCACGTTCCAGCATACTCATCGCCCGCGTACGATGGCGCGGCTCTCCGCTATGCGAAGCACAACAAAGTGAGAGGTCCGCCGGTTCCAACTGGTATCGATCTGCTGTACCTGTTTCGATGATCGGAATTGCCTGTAGGGGCTTCATGCTGGATCGGGCAAAAGTGAGTCGATCGGGATCACCGTAAGAGTAAAGCAGGTTGCCATGTTGATCCACTACTGCGATGTGACCCAGATGAGAGCTTTCCATTTGGTCTCCCCGGTATACGTTTGCTACCACATTCATAACAAGTCTCCTTTTTGAGGTTGGTTGGAATCCTTGTTAAGTGGAGAACAAGCAACTATTGTGCCAAACTTGGGATAAATCTAAAAATATACTTTTTATCTGGGCTGAAGCTCCTCTCTCTTTGCCAACTCAACGAAAATAGGGTAACATTTTTCGTTTTTATAACCCGTTTTTCCGAAAATAGGATCACCCATTTTTAAACAACCAAAAAAAACACCTCATTCCCGGATCTTCAGGGATGTGAGGTGCCTATTCCGTATTATTTTCCCATTCTCTGCAGATCTGCTTCCACCATCATATGAATCAGTTCTTCCCAGGTGGTCTTGGGGGACCAGCCCAGTTCCCTTTTCGCTTTGGCTGGATTGCCGAGCAAAACGTCCACCTCGGCTGGCCGGTATAGATCCGGGTCAATCACGAGATAATCCAGGTAGTTCAAGCCGACGTAATCAAAAGCGACCTTGCACATTTCTTCTACGGTCGTTGTCTTGCCGGTAGCGATTACGTAATCTTCCGGCTTTTGTTGTTGCAGCATCAACCACATGGCTTCGACGAAATCACCTGCAAATCCCCAATCCCTTTTCGCGTGAATATTGCCCAAGCGAAGTTCTTTTTGTTTTTGCGTGGCGATTCGGGCGACTGCCTGCGTCACTTTGCGGGTGACAAACTCCGGTCCCCGCAGGGGAGATTCGTGATTAAACAAGATTCCGTTGCAGGTGTACATGTGGAAGCTCTCGCGGTAGTTCTTGGTCATCCAATAGCCAAAGAGCTTGGATACAGCGTAGGGACTGCGCGGATAAAACGGCGTCTTCTCCGATTGCTGCGGCTCCTGGATCAGTCCGTACAGCTCGCTTGAGGACGCCTGGTACATGCGAATGCCGGGATCCGTCTCGCGAATGGCCTCCAGCACATGCAAGACTCCCATCCCCGTCACCTGTGCTGTCAGGATGGGCTGCTCCCAGGATGATCCGACAAAGCTCTGGGCCGCAAGATTATAGACCTCATCAGGTTTGGCCGCCTTGATCGCACGGCTCAGCGAGGAGAGGTCCAGCAAGTCGCCTTCTTTCCATTCCACATCATCAGCAATCTGCAAATACTCCAGGCGCCAAAGATTGGACGTGCTCCGGCGGGGGACCAGTCCGATGACCCGATACCCTTTTTCCAACAGAAATTTGGCCAAGTAGGCTCCATCCTGACCGGTGATCCCCGTGATAAAAGCTGTTTTCATCGGCTTCCCCCCAACTCATTCTTCCCTCTACCATCTTGTATATGTTAGGACTGGCTGATTGTTCCTTCGCCCGCACGCATTTTCCAGGTTGTCAATAAAGTATCGAATAAGGTGATTTGATCTACTTACCCTTGACCGGAGGGGGCTTAGCCATGAAGGAAGACTGGAAAAAAGCGTATCAGCGCTGGCGTGACTTTCCCAATCTGGACGATCATCTTCGTCGAGATCTGCACGCCCTTGAATCAGATGAATCTTTGCTGATGGATTGTTTTTACCAATATATGGAATTCGGAACAGGAGGAATTCGTGGAGAATTAGGTCCTGGCATCAATCGCATGAATCTCTACACGGTCCGCAAAACGGCGGAAGGTCTTGCCCGCTACCTCTCCGTCCAGGGAGAGCAAACGAAAAAAGCCGGTGTTGTGATTGCCTTCGACTCCCGGCACCAATCTGCAACGTTCGCCCGTGAAGTCGCCAAAGTATTGGGCAATCACGGAATACGCATCTATCTTTTTGAACGGATCATGCCAACGCCGATTCTATCCTTTGCCGTCCGTCATTTGGCTGCTTCTGCGGGTGTCGTAATCACTGCCAGCCACAATCCGGCCAACTACAACGGAATAAAGGTATACGATGCTGACGGTGCACAAATCACGCCCGACACCGCTTCCCGACTTTTCACCCTGATCCAGGAAGCTGGAGATGAATTGGCGATTCAAACAGCCGATGAAGAAAGCCTGCTGCAAAGCGGCATGCTGCTGCGTATTGGCGACACGATCGTGGACGCTTATTTCCAGCAGGTAAGCAGCATTCGTCAGCATTCCGAATTGTCCCAGTCTGCCAAGGATGCAGTGAACATCGTATTTACTCCTTTGCATGGGACAACCGGGGAAGTCATTTCCAAAGGCTTGACGGACTTTGGCTATCATCACGTGCTGACTGTTCCCGAGCAGGCTTTGCCCGACCCTGATTTCTCCACCGTTTCTTCCCCGAACCCCGAGGAACCAGAAGCGTTCCATCTGGCTTTGCAGTACGCGATCCAAGCAGCTGCTGATCTGGTAATCGGCACTGATCCGGACGGGGATCGACTTGGGGTCTGGGTCAAACAAAGCGGCGGGACGTATCTGCCGCTGACAGGCAATCAAATCGGCGCGCTATTGTTATATGATGTGCTGCGTCAAAAACGTACCAAAGGGAGCTTGCCACCGAATGGCATCGTTTTAAAAACCATCGTTACGTCTGAACTTGGCAGGCGAATCGCCGCTGATTTTGGCGTCAAAACGGAAGATACCTTGACCGGCTTCAAATACATTGGTGAAAAAATAACAGCGTACAAAAAAAGTGGAGATTATGTGTTTCTATTCGGCTATGAAGAAAGCTTCGGATACCTGATCGGAGATTTTGTTCGCGACAAGGATGCCGTACAAAGCGCCCTGCTGCTCGTAGACCTGTGCGCCTACCACAAGGCGAAAAACGAGAGTCTTGGCGACGCGCTGCAAAACTTGTATGAGCGATTCGGCTACTACCTTGAGGACCTGCAAACCAAAACGTTCAAAGGAGTGCAAGGCATCCAAATCATGAAGGAGTTGATGTCTTCCCTGCGCAGGCATCTGCCTCCATCTTTCGCCGGTATGCGCATCATTGGCATAGAGGACTATCTGACAGGAAGCATGGAGGACTTGGCAAAAGGGAATCGCACACCTCTTTCGCTGCCTCGGTCTGATGTGCTCAAGGTTCTGTTGGAAGACGGCTCCTGGTTCTGTCTGCGCCCATCGGGGACAGAGCCAAAACTAAAGCTATATCTCGGTACGGTCGGAGACTCCCACAAGGAAGCCTCCCAAAAGCTGGAGCAGTTAAAAGTCGACGTCAAAAAACTGCTCGAACATCCTTCGGAGGGTTAGATGTCCAGAATCGGGCCGCTGCGATGCGGATGGCCCCCGTTATCCGGGCCATAGTTTGGGGGGTGATACGCTGATTCGGGGGAAAGTTCTGCAAATTGGGCTACATCCAGAAGATCTTTGCGCAGGAAAAACGCATTTACCCCTTGGGAATCTGTACCGATCAAAGCGTAGCCCAGTTTCTTGCCCAATGTCGTGAGCGAGCACAGACTGGCTCCAAAATACGATGTTCCGTCCCAGCAAAAATCTTCCTGGTAGGGGATGACCATGTTTTGTGGCGGAGGATAGGATGCATTGTACTCGATCACGACTACCCGCGGCTGATAGGCGTCGAGTGCTTGCCACACCCAGTAATCATTTCCATCAATATCGATCGATAAAAAATCGAATTCGACGGGAACTGCCATCTCTCGAAACAGCTGGCCGATATTATCGCGCGTGACAAATTGCTGACTGGCCCGAACCTGAGGATACGGAGCGATATTATTTGCAAGATTTCGGTAATGAAATTGGCTTCCTTCCAGCAGCACACCTGACCATCCATGATGAACCCACAGATTATGAGTCAAGCATTCCATGCCATCCTCGACCCCAAACTCTACAAAAAAGCGATTGACTGTACCGATCCTGGAGAACAGCTCTTCAATCACTCCATCCTCACCATTTTGCGAAAATACCTTCTTTTCAAAGCTGTTGATTTGGCCCATCTCCTGCCTCCTTGTCTCATCGTTGCCTTATTCTATGTCGCAACTGCAATGGCGCCATCCGCATCTGCCAAAAGTCAGCCCGTCAAAAGGCTGGTGCCGTGGCATGTTCCTTGGCAAACCATATGAATAGCTAGAATGATTCGTTGATTTACCGCTTGGAAGCCCTACGGGGAGGTGGTTGTTCATTGAAAGCATTGATTACGGGAATTACCGGATTTGCCGGTAGTCACCTAGCCGGATATCTTCTCTCTCGCGGGGATGTCGAGGTATGCGGCACCTACCGGGTGCGCAGCAGCATGGAGCTGCTTGAACCGATTACAAAGCAGATCCATCTCGTCGAGTGTGAATTGAGGGACCCTCATTCTGTCCATCGGATGCTTGAAGAAATTCGGCCCAACCTGATCTTTCATCTCGCAGCACAAAGCTTTGTCCCTACCTCCTGGAACTCTCCCGCCGAGACAATGGTGAACAATCTCGTCGGCCAGATTCACTTGCTGGAAGCTGTCCGCAAGCTGGATCTCTCCTGCCGCATCCATATCGCATGCTCAAGCGAAGAATACGGTCTGGTCTTTCCCCACGAGACACCGATCAGAGAAGATAACCCGCTGCGTCCTCTCAATCCCTATGCGGTTAGCAAAATCGCACAAGACTTTCTTGGCTATCAATACTATCAAAGCTATGGGATGCCGATCATCCGCACTCGAACCTTTAACCACACGGGACCTGGTCGAGGCGAGCATTTTGTGACCTCCAATTTTGCCAAACAGATCGCCCAAATTGAGCTTGGTTTACAGCCGCCCAAAATTTTCGTCGGCAATCTGCAAGCCAAAAGAGACTTCACAGATGTACGCGATATCGTGCAGGCATACTGGCTTGCTGCAACACATGGCGAACCCGGTGAAGTTTACAATCTCTCATCCGGTTCTACTTATACGATTGAAGAAGTCCTGCGAATTCTTCTCTCCCTTACGAATGTTCAGGTGACTGTCGAAGTGGATCCCGACCGCCTTCGCCCCTCTGATGTGGATACATTGCTCGGAGACTCCTCTGCGTTTCGCAGCAAAACAGGATGGGCGCCAAAAATCCCTTTTGCCAAAACAATGGAAGATCTCCTCGATTACTGGCGTATTCTTTTACGCAAACGACAACATTCAGGGAGGGAGAGATGTTGAACAACCATTCCATGCCATTGGTCTCGATTATTACCCCGTCCTACAATCAGGCAGCTTTTATCAAACAAACCATCGAAAGCGTGCTGCGTCAGGATTATCCTCGGATCGAGCATATCGTGGTTGACGGAGCGTCTACGGACGGTACGCAGGCAATTTTGCGACAGTACAGTCAGTTGGGGGAGCGCTTCCGCTATATATCGGAACCAGATGGCGGCCAATCCCACGCCATCAACAAAGGGTTGAAAATGGCGAAGGGGGAAATCATCGGCTGGCTGAATTCAGACGATACTTATTTTCCCCAAGCGGTGCGAAAAGCCGTAGACAGTTTACTGAAGCATCCCGACTGGTCGATGGTGTATGGAAAAGGGCTGCACATCAACGAAGCAAACAAAATTATGTACAAATATCCGTGGGTTCCCTTTGATCGAAAAAAGATGTTTACTCACTGCATTATCTGCCAGCCTACGGCGTTCATTCGCAAATCGATCTTCGAGGAAGTAGGCGGTGTCGATGAGGATCTACATTTCTGCATGGATTATGACTTGTGGCTCCGTATTTCAGCCAAATACCCGATCGGTTGCATCGAAGACTATCTGGCCAGTTCCCGCCTGCATGACAAGTGCAAATCCGTAACCAGCCTGATCGACGTCGGTTTTCCGGAAATCGTGAAGACCAGCATGCGGCACTTTGGCACAGTCGCCAATGAGTGGTTGCTCCACTTTCTGAAGACCTATCGGGATAAAGGTGTCTTCTGGTTTCTCGACTTGTTCAAATTCCATCGTTTATTCGGCTCTACACCGTCTCTAGCATCTTCCAACCGATTTGCCGACTTATGGGCTCCGCCTTATATGCGTATGCACTTCCATGTGGATTCGTCTTGTCCCCTTCATACATTGGTGATCAAGGGCTCTTATCCCCCTTCCATGCACCCGATGCATTTTCATGCTCTCGTGGAAGGGCAACAGGCAGATGTGCGCGTTCATACCGACGCAGATCATGTGTTTACGATGGAAATTCCGATTCAATCGAACAATCCCACGTGCTACGTAGACGTGATCGCGAGTCGGCAAATTGTCAAAGAAGATCCGCTCCCCGATCAAAACAAGCGGACGGTAAGCTACCTGGTTGATCAAATCCAGCCTCTCTCTGAAGAGGAATACAGCTTCTATCAGCATTTTCTGCAAGGGAGCAACCCCTTGAGCGAATGGATCAAACAAAACAGACATCCCTCCCCCATTCTGTGAGCATCCGCAAGAAAGGAAGGTGTACATTTCCAAGATGATCGATCTCACACAAAAACGAATCGTTGTGACTGGCGGAGCAGGATTTTTGGGCCGGCATGTAGTGGAGCAGCTTTCCCAGCTTGGCTGTGAGCATATCTTCGTTCCGCGCAAAAAGCAGTTTGATTTACGCAAAGAGAAAGAGATCATCCACATGCTTGAAACCTATCGCCCTGAAATCGTCATACACCTGGCTGCGGTAGTCGGAGGGATTGCGGCCAATCAAAAAAATCCCGGTTCCTTTTTTTACGATAACCTGATGATGGGTGCCCAACTGCTGGAGCAATCCCGATTGTTTGGCGTAGAAAAGTTCGTCGCAATCGGGACGATCTGCTCTTATCCGAAGTTTACCCCTGTACCGTTTTCCGAAGAGAATTTATGGAACGGATACCCCGAAGAGACGAATGCCCCCTATGGCCTGGCAAAAAAGATGATGCTCGTGCAAGCGCAGGCTTATCGTGAACAATACGGCTTTAATTCGATTTTCCTGCTGCCCGTCAACTTGTACGGACCGCATGACAACTTTGATCTGGAAACCTCCCACGTCATTCCCGCAATCATTCGCAAATGTGTGGAGGCCCAGACGAACCATGAGCCGACTATTTTGCTGTGGGGCAGCGGTGAAGTGACCCGCGAGTTTATTTATGTAGAGGATGCCGCACGTGCGATTGTGCTGGCTACCGAGCGATATGACGGGCCGGAACCCGTCAACATCGGTTCGGGGGAAGAGATGACCATTCGCGAGCTGGCGTTGTTAATCAAGGAAGAGAGCGGCTACGGCGGCGAGATTCTCTGGGACAAAACACGGCCGGACGGACAACCTAGACGCAGGCTGGATGTGAGCCGTGCCAAGGCCCTTTTCCAATTCGAGGCATCTACTCCGCTTCATGCCGGTTTGCAGAAAACCATCGCCTGGTACAGGCAAAGCCTATCTGACGGGAGGGAGAGGACTTGAGAATCGGCGTCAATCTTCTCGCTGTCATCCCTGGAAAAATAGGCGGGATGGAACAGTATGTACGCAATCTGATTGACTTTTCGCAGAGGAACAACGAGGGGCATGAATGGTTCCTGTTTTTGAGCAGTCACAACTATCACACCTTCGCTGAAGGACAATATTTGCACAAGATTTTATTCCGGGATATATCGGCAGCGCACTCCCTTTTCCACCAGCAAATCCAGCACTTGCGGCTCGATCTCTGGTTCTGTCCCTTGCTGGTGCTGCAGCCGTCCGATGTTACGATTCCCAGTGTCATCAACATTCCTGATATTCAGCATGAATTCTATCCCCAGTTTTTTGATCCTCCTGTGCTGCAATGGCGAAAAGACAACTATCAGTCCTCAGCCCAGAAGAGCAGTGCCGTGCTTACCCTATCCGAATTCTCCCGCAAATCAATCATCGAGAAGTTTCATTTGCCGTCCCATAAAGTGCACAGCATTCATCTGGACGCATCCGCGGAATTTTCCCTGCCTGTTCAGCCAGAACTCGATCAGCAATTTCGCCATAAATACCAGTTGCCTGTACAATACGGACTCTACCCCGCCAATACCTGGCGACATAAAAATCACATCAATCTTCTGCAAGCCCTGCTGATCCTGCGTCGCACCTACAACTACAGGGTGAACATGGTCTTCACCGGTTTCCCTCAGGAAGCGCATCAAACCGTGATCAATTTCATCACCCAGCACCAAATGTGGGATCAGATCAAATGGTTGAACTACATTCCCCAAGCGGAGATGCCCTCGCTTTATCGAAACGCATCCTTCCTCTGCTTCCCCTCGCTATTTGAAGGATTCGGCATTCCCTTGGTCGAGGCCATGCGCTCCAAAATTCCGATCACCTGTTCCCACGCAGGGAGTATTCCGGAGGTTGTAGGCCAAGCTGCTCTCCTTTTCGACCCTCATGTCCCGGAAGACATCGCTGTAAAGATTGCCGCCATGTCGGATCCCGCCCTTCGGGAAGACCTGATTGCCAAAGGAACGCAGCAAGCCTCCCGCTTTTCCTGGGATGCCTGCGCACGGCATACACTTGCTGTTTTTCAATCTGTACTCCGTCCTCAAGGCGGGTAAAGGAGGTACCTGATGTCGACATCACGAATGGATGAAATCTTGCGGGTATGGCGTTCTGAACACCGCATCCCCTATCCTTTAAGCGCCCAGGAGACCTGGGATTTCTGGGTTTTGGAGTCTCCCACTTATGACGTAAAGGTAGGAGCCGTGCTGGAATACGGTCAACGCTTTTCGCTGGATACCTTGATCGAAACAGGAACATTTCAGGGGGCCATGATCCAAGCTACCAAGCATTATTTTCAGCAGGTTTTTTCCATCGAACTGAATTATCCTCTATTTTGGTCCGCCTTGAAAAAGTTTGCTGCTGATCCTAACGTCAAGCTCCTCTACGGGGACAGCGCAGAGAAACTGCCCGCCCTCCTCTCGACGATCCAAAAGCCTTGCCTGTTCTGGCTGGATGGTCACTACATTCCCCTGTCTGCCGAGGCGGCAAAAGGCAGCAAGGATACTCCGATCCTGCAGGAGCTCGACAGCATTTTGGAGCATCCCGTTCGCAACCATGTCATCCTGATCGATGATGCCCGCTGCTTTATTGGGCCTAATCCCTTGCTGAACGATTTCCCCACCATTCAGGAGCTGGAGACATACGTCCTGACTAAACGCCCCGATATGCAGTACACGGTAAAAGACGATATCATCCGCATCCATCTACCCTAGAAAGGAGTCTTTCTCTTGAAGAAGCTAGATTTCCACCTGCCCTTTGACAAAAAATCGTTCGTGCTCTACGGCAGCGAATCGGACCAGAGTGTTTTGTACTATCTGGAATTGGAAAACGGCTATTATGAAGCATACGTCCTGAATTTGCTCCAGCGTGTCGTGGCTCCCGATTTCATCTGTCTGGACATCGGCGCCAACCTGGGAACGATCTCGCTTGCGTTGAGTTATCTGGCGAAAAAGGGCAAGGTGTACGCTTTTGAGCCTTCTACAGTCAACTACAATTTTTTAATGCGAAACATCGGAGAAAACGGCATCAAAAACATCGAAGCGATCAAGCTAGGGGTTTTTGATCGAAACGGTGCGATCCAGTTTCACGAAGTGGCCTCTGGTGGTGGTTGGTCTTTTATCGACGCCAATCAGGTTCATTCCACTGATCCTGCCAATCAAATCATTTGTGTCCGTCTCGACGATTGGGTCCAAAAAAATCCATTGAATCGCCTCGACCTGATCAAGGTGGATGTTGAGGGTTCCGAACTGGAGGTGCTGCACGGCGCTCAGGAAACCCTTCAGCGCTTTGACCCGGATCTGGTCATCGAATTCAATCTGGATAGCATGATGAACAATTTTGGAAAAGATCCGCATGACCTGTATGCGCTTCTTCAACAGCTGTATAGGAACATATACCTGATTCGCAGAGACGATCAAGTTGTCAAAGTCGCAGACTACGAGACGTTATTAGAGATGATCAAGCCGTTCCACGGGGATCTGTACTGCACCAATAAAAATAGCTGGGGATAGGAATCCTCATATACAAGCAGACGAAAAAACGTGGCCGCCGCCTATGGCGAAGCCACGTTTTTTATTTTGCAGAAATTCTCGAGCGATGCTCCTCGATGACCGTAAGCAGACCTTCCCGCAGCGGGACTTGGCTGCGCCATCCATACCTTCGCAACGACTCCACGTCAGCAAGCGAATGCATCATCTCTTGCGGAGGATAGGGCAGCGCCCCAAAATGAAGGGTCGTCGCCGATTCGGTCAATCTGTGTACTTCTCTAACCAGCGACTTGATCGAGGTGGCAACGCCGCTTCCAACCTGAAACTCGCAAAAAGAAGCGGAGAATTGCTTGCTTTGACGCAGGAGGAGCAGATACGCATCAACCGCATCCCGGACATGAATAAAATCTCTCATTTGCTCCCCGGGAGTGAGGTAGAGATCAGGCTGGTTTTCCAGGCAAGTTCTGACGATATACGGGATGAATTTTTCCGGTGAATCAGCAGGTCCGTACAGATGCTCCAGCTTGAGATTGACAAAGCGAAGGGAGGATTGCGCGGCCAAATGCTTTCCCCATTCCAGAAAATGCCTTTTGGTCAGGTGATACCCGACCAGTCTCTGAAAGATTCCTTGAGTCGTATTGGAAAATGTATCGGTATTCATGAACAGGGGCGTCCCGCAGCGAATCGCCCCTTCCAGAACTTGCAGGGGCATGGAGACATTCGCTTCCAGTGTGGCATGATAGCTCTCCTGGTTCCGGGCATAGGAGGTTGCCGTGTGAATGACAGCATCCAAGGGACCTATGTCGCGAAACATCCCCTCTATCTCCACATGTTCGAGATCAAAGCATTCAATCTCATGAAGGACAGTGGCAAGGCGAGAACAATCCGAAGTCTTTCGTTTCAGAATGTAAACCTCATGCCCTTCAGCGAGCAAAGCTTTTACGAGATGACTGCCAAGAAATCCTGTCGCACCCGTCACCAGCACACGCATGCCATCGTTCCTCCTAGATTTGCCACGGCGGCGTACCTGCTCTCCACAGGCTCTCCAGATAATTTTTATCCCGGAGCGTATCCATAGGGTGCCAGAATCCCGTAAAAGGAAATGCCACCAATTCCTGAGACCTCGCCAGCACTTCCAATGGCTCCTTTTCCAGCACAGTCTCATCGCCTTCAAGATAGTCGAACACCTCTGGTTCCATTACAAAAAATCCGGCGTTGATCCAGCCTCGATCCCCTTTTGGCTTCTCCTGAAAGCCGCGAACGACATTCTCCGTCGTCACGTCCAAAGCCCCGAATCTCCCCGGCGGTTGTGTAGCGGTAATCGTGGCCAGCTTCCCGTGCTCGCGGTGAAACGAAACCAGGGCAGAGATGTCCAGATTGGCTACCCCGTCTCCATAGGTCAGCATGAAGGGTTCATCCCCCACGTAGGGCTGGATGCGCTTCACCCTCCCCCCGGTTCCGGTATCTTTGCCTGTATCTACCAGCGTCACCCTCCATGGCTCCGTGCGGCGATTGTGCAAGATCATTTCATTGTCCCGGCGAAAATCAAAGGTGACATCGGACTGATGCAGAAAATAATTGGAGAAATACTCCTTGATCATGTACCCCTTGTAGCCCAGACAAATAATGAAGTCATTGTAGCCGTACCGGGAATAGATGGACATAATATGGCAAATAATCGGCCTGTCGCCGATCTCGATCAAGGGCTTTGGTTTCAAATGCGTCTCTTCCCCAATCCGCGTCCCGTATCCGCCAGCCAATATGACCACTTTCACGCTTTTCTCTCCCTCCTGTCTCTTGTCCCCGGCCAGGATCCTTTATTGCGGTGCTGCTTCCATGTAGATCTGGATCTGTTTTTTGCAGATTTCCTGGAGATTTTTCCCCATTTGGCTGTCTTTCGTCCATTCCACGATTTGCTCCAAAGCCTGTTCGATGCTCCATCGGGGATTCCAGCCAAGCTCTTCTTTAGCCCTGGAGCAATCCAGCTTCAACAAGGAAGCCTCAGGCCAGTTATCCTCACGTTCTATTTCAAGCTCTGCAGCTGCCCCCCACTTCTCACACAGCTTTTGGACCACCCAGGCCACTGTTCGAGTATCTCGCTCATCAGGTCCGAAATTATAGCTTTTTGAAAAGCGTACGGTATTTTCGCACATCCGTTCCGCAAGCAGCAGATAACCTCCAAGGGGCTCCAACACATGCTGCCAGGGGCGTACAGCTTCAGGGTATCGAAGCTTGATTCTTTTTCCGTTCATAAGGGAACTCAGACAATCGGGAATCAAGCGATCTGCAGCCCAATCCCCTCCGCCAATCACATTGCCGGCACGGGCAGAGGCGATCGCAATCCCCGCTGTCTCGACAGCAGAAAAAAAGGAGTTGCGATAGCTGGCGGTAACGAGTTCGGCGCACGCTTTGCTGCTGGAATAAGGATCGCGTCCCCCCAAGGCATCCTGCTCTCGGTATCCCCACACCCATTCCCGGTTTTCATAGCATTTGTCGCTTGTTACGTTGATCACAGCCCGGATCGGCACTCCCTGTTGGCATGCCAGTCGGACTGCTTCCAACAGATAGACCGTCCCGAGCACATTGGTCTCATAGGTTTCGACCGGATGCTGATACCCTTGACGCACCAGGGATTGAGCAGCCAGATGAAAAATAATCTCGGGCTTTGCTTGCAAGATAACCTGCTCCAGCATTCCCCTGTCCCTAATATCAGCTGTAATAGTGTGTACGAGCTGCCCGACACCCGCCAGCCGAAACAGGCTCGGATCCGTCGGAGGCTCCAAAGCATATCCCGTCACTTCTGCCCCCATTGCATGCAGCCAGATGCTAAGCCAAGCTCCTTTGAATCCGGTATGCCCGGTAACCAACACTCTTTTTTTGTGCCAAAAGGAGCTATTGACCATCACACACACTCCCGGTGGACCTGACTTGCAACAAAATCTCCTCCCAGGTCATGGCGTGGCGGACAATATCCTCCTCAATAAGCTGGCTTCCCAGCTGCACTTCGACGATTTCCATGTCAGTTGATGCTCGTATCGCGTGCTTGGTTCCCGCGGGGATTTCGAGAACATCGCCCGGACCTATCGGAATAAGCTGATCGTTCCAGACGAACTCCCCCTCCCCTTCGACCACCGTCCAGACCTCACTGCGATATTGATGGGTCTGATAGCTCAGATTTTTGTTCGCGAAAATATGCAGAATTTTCGTCAATACCTGTGTGCCCGTAGTTGTCGTCCGATAATGCAGGACTCGGTACGTCCCCCAGCGCTTTTCTTCGTACATGGGACGTTGCTGCCACTCCAAGGGCAGATCCTTTACCCGATGGCTCTTGTCTTTAGCCGAGATCAGAATGCCATCAAGACTTGCTGCGATGACGGTATCCGATAAGCCAATGGTGACGATGGGAATATCCAGCTCATTGATCACATGTGTATTGGGCGCATCCCCATCCTGATATACTCGTCCTACGGTTTGGACGTTCATCTCCTCGGTCAAGGTATTCCAGGTGCCCAGATCTCGCCAGTACCCTGTATACGGAACCACCACAATCCGATCCGTTTTCTCTACGACCTCATAGTCAAAGCTGATCGGTTCAAGCGTGGCATAGGCTTGAAGCAGTTGTTCATAGTCTGTAGGCAAACCTTTTTTCTTTAATAAGTCCAGAAGATAACTCAATCGAAAAGCAAAGACACCGCAATTCCACATTGCTTGCTTCTTCAGCAACGCTTTTGCCTGCGTCTCGGATGGCTTCTCTTTGAAGCTTGCGACATGGTAATAAGAGAAGGAATCTTGGCTGTCCATAGTGGACGTGATGGGGACAATATAGCCGTATTTGGTAGAAGGATAGGTAGGTGTGACACCAATCAGGGCAAGATCTGCCTTAGAATGAAGCAACGCTTGCCTCAAATCCTGCAGCTTTTCCCAAAAATGCTCCTCAACATAAGAATCGACCGGCATGACGATCACCTGTTCAGCCGGATCCGCTCCCACGCAGGTGTGCAGATAGGTTGCGGCCAAAGCGACTGCAGGAAACGTGTCTTTTTTTTGCGGTTCTATTATCAAGGGAACATCCTCGCCCAACTGGCTTTTTAATAGATCGATGTGGGGTTTGCTAGCTGAAATATACACTTGATCTGTCCATTTATGTGCTGTCAACTGTCTCCAGACACGTTGCACCATGGATTCCGGCTCGCCGCTTGCTTGACGTAGCAACTTCAGGAATTGTTTGGACCTTGCCTCATTGGATAGCGGCCACAACCTTTTTCCAGCCCCTCCCGAAAGCAGTATCAGCATCATCCAGGCCACCTCTGTCCATTTTCATCGTGTATAAGGCATCATATGTACCAGTTGAAGGCGATGCCTCGCGTTTGCCGGAAAATGGTCTGTTCTCCTGTAGGCGTGCTGCTGATCCGAGAAAAAATGAAGCAGCCCCCATAGCCAGATACCAAGAGGGCTGCAAGCTGCCTAGAATCCCGTCGGATGCCACCGCTGGCTGAGATAATCAAACATGAACATGCCTTGCGTTGAAAGATGGGGAGTGAAAAAGTAAGGCATATAAGATTTCATTTCCAAGCCTTGAAAGTGAAGGGAGTTGAGACGAATAAAGGTATGGCTCGCCATCTCCCTGGTGTACAGTTTTCCGTTTATCAGATACACCTTTCTTTTACCATTGAGACTTTCTGCCCATAGAGGACGATTGATATTTTCATCAAACATTTTGTCCCCGTATCGGCCATGTGTATAGGTGTAGTCCGGAAACTGACGCAAAAATAAAAGACCGGCTACCATGTCTGAGACGAGAGGAAGGTCATGGCTCACATGCCCCAGCTTCTTTGTTTCCTGCACCAATTTCTCAAACATGGCGGGATCAGCAAAATACATCGTTGTAAACGAACAAAAACGGTCCAAAAGATCTGCCTTCACAAAATTGGTCCAGACGAATTCCATCATAAATTGGCTGTATTCCGGGTTGTTTACGTTCTCGTACAGCATCACATCCGAATCGATATAGCAGCAAGCCGTCATTTGCTGAGAACGCATGAAATCACGAAGAATAAACCACCTTTGAAAACAAAACAGATTGTACGCGTGGGACATGACGTGCAGATGCTTGTAGTGCGGGGCAAAGGCGGCGGCGGTCTGCATGTATGCGTCCAATCTTACATGCTGTATACCATTTGTCCCAAATCTCTGGTTGAGAGCTGTGCCGAGCAGGAAAATTCTCGAGCCGGGGTTGCTCACTTGGGCCTGCCGCAAGCTGTATGACAAGTAATTGTCGTCCGTACGATGCATGAATACAATGGGCAAGGACATCGGACGTTCCTCCCTGTTTGCGCCATTTTCTCTCCGATACCATATGTAATCTGCTGGCGCGTGGGGACCAAATTGGGGCAACCAACCAGTACCCAACCAAGCATCCGCACGTATCCTATCATCAGTCCACCACAAGTGAGAGAAGGAATACAGACAAGGAGGTCAGATAGTTGGGAGGCAACTGGACGAACGAAGAAATTATACAAGAAATAAACAAGCGCAAATGGTATCACAAAATTGAGCTTCGCCCCGGGATTGTCACGCCGGGAATACAGATTCTTGAAAATCTCTGGGACATGACACGGCAGACGAGACAACATGTCTCTTATCAAGGCAAGCGTGTCCTTGATTTGGCCAGCTTTGACGGCATGTGGGTGTTCGAAGCAGAAAAGCTTGGAGCGAGCCTGGTAGTTGCCACAGATTGCCTGCATCCTCTATACGCCAACTTTGAACTATGTAAAGACATTCTGAACAGCAAAGCAATCCCGTTTTACAATACCTCGCCCTATCGCCTATGGGACGGTCTTCAGGTGCTGCTCATGGACGATATGACTGCAAGAAAACCCTTTCCAGAGCAAATCCAGCACAATAAATTCGATATCGTCCAACACTTGGGGCTTCTTTATCATGTACGCGACCCGCTCTACACCCTTTCCCAATGCAGAAGCGTCATCAAAACCGGTGGTCATCTTCTGTTGGAGACAGCAGCTGTTCTCGACTCGGATGAATCCAAGATGGTTTTGAACGGCACCCCGGGAAAGATGAACCGCATCTATCAGGATGATACGACTTGGTGGCTCCCTACTCTGCCGTGCTTACTGGAAATGCTGGAGAACACCTTGTTTCAACCGCTTCCCCATACGATTCGCACCGTATCCTCGGGCAGATTTAACGGTTATCATGCCGGGAGGATCAGCTTGTTGGCAGAAGCGATACCTCCCAGCAAAATCGATCCGGCAGCCCGCGCCGAAATCTTGCGGACGTTTCGAAATCCGGGGCTGGTACCTGAGCATCTGTAATTCCCTTCCTGGCATCCAGTCGGCGAACAATCGGCTGGATGCCTTTGGATATATGGAAAAACCTTGAGGAAATAAGAAAGCTACCCTAAAACAAAATGCTTTCCTTGTACATACACTGCGGGAGAGAAGTGTGGGTTTGGAAAGATCCGCCTTTCGAGCAAGGGAGGGATATTGTGTCACATTCACCATTGCCTCTGGTCACCATTATTACGCCTTCCTACAATCAGGGGAAGTTCATTCGGGAGACCATCGACAGCGTCTTGCAGCAAGATTACCGACATATTGAACACATCGTCGTCGACGGTGGTTCTACAGATAACACCATTGCGATCCTGCAAAGCTATGCGCAAAGCGACGGGCGTTTTCGCTTCATCTCCGAACCTGACCGCGGTCAGTCACATGCCATCAATAAAGGATTGGCCATGGCACGGGGGGAAATCATCGGCTGGCTCAATTCAGATGATACGTACCTGCCAGGAGCGATCCGGAAAGCCGTGCATGCCCTCCTCTCCCATCCGGAATGGGGAATGGTGCACGGACACTGCCATGTCGCCAATGAGACCAATCAGATCACGAGCAGCTTTCCCACCGAACCAGCAGATGCCCAAAAGCTGTACCATACCTGCTGTATCTGTCAGCCTGCTGCCTTTATTCGCAAAAATGTCTTTGAGCAAATGAACGGTGTGGATGAAAATCTGCATTTTTGCATGGACTATGAATTGTGGATGCGTGTCGCCAAATCGCATATCATCGGGTATATCCCGGAATTTGTCGCAACCGCCAGACTTCACAGCAACTGCAAATCCGCGACACAGTGGCAATCGACCGGGATTCCCGAGGTGTTGAAATCATTGGCCAAACACTACGGCAGCATTCCGTACGGCTGGGTTACCTACGCTTCCCAATATCAAGGGCCGGGCGCTTTTACCTTGATCAACAAGTTGAAAGACGCCGCTCATAACCAGCCAAGAGTCATCCATACCAACCGTTCCATTGACATGTGGACTCCTCCGATCTTTCGCATCCAGATCGCTTCCGATGCACACGCCCCCGCCCATCTGGTGATCGTCAAGGGAAGACTTCCCGCACCTGCCTTTCAAAATCAGAAGCCCATGACTCTGACAACATTAATCAATGGGCAGCCTTACAAATCGTTTCCGATCACCCAGACCAGCTTCCAACTGGAGATCCCGCTCGATCCCTCGAGGACGAGCAATCTGGTGGACATTGCAGCTTCTCATATCATTTCTCCTGTCTCTTTGCGGCTGGGTTTCCTTCAGGCGGCAGGCTTCATCGCAGAAGAAATCCTTCCGCTCTCCCGCGAAGAGGCCATTGTTTTTCGGACCTTTGCCCACTAGTCTGTCGGCCGGCAATGGGTTGCCCTCCAAGTGAGCGTCCGTGAAAGAGCATGATCATCCAAAATACATCTTGGTCTCGATCACGGCCGCCGCTCCGGCTATAGCAAGCACAAGCAACAACGGATAGGTTATGGGGACATACGTATAAAGGAGCAAAATGACCGCTGCCACCCAGACGCCGACACACCAATGACAAGCAAGCAGACTGCCGATCCAGCGCCGCAATCCGGTCCCCTTGTATTCCACATTTCGGACCAGCTGTCCTGATGGATCCGAATCATAAGTAACAGATAGAAACGGCTTGCGGATGAACGCTGTAATTTCATCAAAAACAATCAAATGCGTAAGTCTGAAGCTCGCCAGCACAAGAATCACCAAATCCAAAAACGAAATGCCAAACATTTGGACTCCATCCCTTTCCAGGATTTTCTCCTTGTTATGTCAACTTTGGGTCTAGTAACATTGAAAGGCGACAAAAACCAGCGGAAGGTGTGATGACATGAAGCACAACCTAACGAAGATGGCAACCGTCCTTTCCCTGTCCGTCTCGCTTGCCGTTATCGGACAACCTGTATTCGCCAAAACCTCTTTTACCCCATTGAAATCTGGGATGAAAGGTCAGACAGTACAGGAAGTTGAAAAAATGCTGAAGGCATTGAATTTTGATTACAAATTGAAAGTGGACAAGCTGTACAACAAATACACAGCTCTAAATGTTAAAAAATTCCAAAAATCAGTGAAGCTGAAACAAACCGGAACCGTCAATAAGCTTACGTATGACAAGCTGAAAAAAGCCTATGCAAACAAGCAAAAGGCGAGTAACAATGACGTTTCCGACAGCCAAAAAGACAAAGAGACACAGACACCCAATTCGGAAAATAAGCAGCCGGAAAGCACTAAGCCCGACACCCATTCTTCTGACACGCTCAAATTGGGTTCATCCGGAAAAGAAGTAAAAGCTTTGCAGGAGGATTTGAAACAGCTGGGATACAACGTGACAGTCAGCGGCAACTTCGATGCTTCCACCCGCCTGGCCGTGATGATTTTCCAATCGCGACATTCGTTGGGCCTGACAGGTGAAGCAGACAGCAAGCTCATTGCGGCAATTTCCAAACAAGCACAAGAGAAGCCAAGCCAGTCTGGAGAGCAGTCCAAACCAACAACTCCAAGCAAGCCAACATTGCCTTCGACTCCTGCTGCACCCGATCAGTCCAATCAAACCGGAAATTCAAATCCCTCTGCAGAAGTGCCGCTTCCCGCTGGCCTGACATCAGAGGAGAAGGAAATGGTGCAGCTGGTCAATCAAGAGCGTGCCAGCCGAGGACTTCAACCGCTGCAAGTAGACATGAACATCGTCAAGACAGCCCGGGTCAAAGCACAGGACATGGTAAACAACGGCTATTTCAGCCACACTTCTCCAACCTATGGCTCCCCGTTCCAGATGATGGACACGTTCGGCATCAACTATCGCGCTGCGGCGGAAAATATCGCCCAGAACCGTAGCGTATCTGCCGCCCACGCATCGTTCATGGGTTCTTCTGGACATAAGGCCAACATCCTGAACGCAACCTACACACACGTGGGGATTGCAGTCGTAGATGGCGGACCTCATGGAAAAACCTTCGTGCAGATGTTCGTGAAATATTAAGCCTTGCTCAAACCCACCCCTTCTCCCGAAGGCGGTGGGTTTTCTTTAGAATGATACAGCAATCCGGTTGTTTGCCGGAAAATGCAGTTGTTGATCGTTCACCATAACGATTCCTTCCACGGTAATGGTGGTTCGCTCCTCCTGTTGAAAAAAGGAGATCTGGAAATTTTGAAATGCCTCGCTCATCTTCGGCGGGATGATCATCGGCTGAATCGGAGCAATCCAATATTCTCCACGCTCCTTCGCTTGTTCGAACCAGTCATCCTCCATGTACTTCCACCCTTTGGCCCCACCCTGTCCTTGGACACCGAGAGTCTCTACCATGTTCGGCGGCAGGATTTGCCCGCCTAGCTTGATACCCTCGATCGGGTTGACTCGCAAGCAGACTACCGGGTTGTACAAAGCTTCAGTTCCTGTATTTTTTACGATCAGGCTTCCGATCAACAGATAGGGACGGTTCTCTGTCTCATGGTGCATCAACGTGTAGTCAAAATAAACTTCTGCCTCTATGCGCTGTTCTGTCGCAATGGGTGTAGGCATCTTTACTTCCGTCGGCAATATCGGCCTCTCGATTATCTGCTTCTCTTCTTTTTCCTCCTGGTGCACCTCCGCTACGGCCTCGACTAGTGCAGGCTGATGTACCTGTTGCTCCTTTTGATCCTTAGTCTCCCATTCCTCCAGCTTCTGCACTTGACCGAAGAATGTCTGCAGGAGGTGTGGCAGCAGATACGAGATCGGACTGATTCCCTGACCCTCATGGACGTCGCGAAGAATCCCCGAGACAAGAGAGATCGCGATTTGCTCGGCCAGCTTGCTTCTCTTTGCTCCCTCAAGTCCCGAGGGAACATGCCACTGGATCGGTAAAAGAACTGACGTCTTCGCCCGCTTGCTGATGCGTATCTGGCAAGGAATGCCACTCTCTTTCATCTCGTGGAACACATGATGCAGCAGCCTTCTTCTTCGCTCATCGTCCCCTTGGAAGAGAATCAGACGCGATTCATCTAGGGAAGGCAGCTCCTTAGCCGAAAAACGCAAAGCGGCATCACTGTCGCCCGACGATTCATCCCCTCTCTCCAGCAGGACTGGCTTGGCACCAACATCACGGAGAAAAGATGCAGTACGAGAAAGCACTTCGTATTCCAGACCTGTGTCATCATCCATACCACCCGCTATCAACATAAAAACCTTTCCTTTTAAACCTGATCCCAGATCAACCCGCTTGGCTTCCGGGTCCCACTGAAGCTGAAAGCCCTGTTCCTGGCAGAACAGGCGCAGAGCGGGCAATGCCGAATAGGGGATGGCTTCTCTGCGCTGTCCATCATAATACACCTCGACATCCATGATCCTCTTCACTCCTTCTCACCTACACATACCCGGTCTATTGTATGAATGCCCTGCCCTGGGGGTGTGCCTTCAATCAGGCTTTTGCATACCCTAGCAAAGGAGAGGAGTGATCAACTTGTCCTTAGAAAAACTACCATTGGTCTCGGTCATCATTCCGGCCAAAAATGAGGGAAAAAATGTACGCACGACATTGGCATCCCTGTATGAATGCAAGACGCGCTACCCGTTGGAAATCATTGTGGTAGACGATGGCTCCAGTGACAAATGTTGTGATTTTTTAAAGACCGAGCAGCAAGCCCTGCCTGTCAGACTCATTTCCACTCCCGGGATTGGAGCCGCTCCGGCACGCAACCTAGGTGCTGAACAGGCACATGGAGATTATCTGATCTTTTGTGATGCGCATCTGACCTTCGAGCCTTACTGGATCGACCGCTTGCTGGAGTTGATCCTTTCCCGAACAGCAGATGCAGTAGCCCCAGCGATCGGCTCCATCAGCGAACCTCATAAAGTAGGCTATGGTCAAAAGCTGGATGAGCGCCTGGGAGTCGTGTGGAATCCCCAACCCTACCGTCCCTCCCCAGTCGCCATCCTGCCCGGCGGCTGTTTTGTCATTCCCAAATCTGTCTTCATGGACATTGGCGGGTTCGATCGCGGCTTTCAAGTGTGGGGCTACGAAGACATTGAAATTTCCATCAAGCTTTGGCTGTTCGGTTATCGCTGCTTTGTCCATCCCAACGTCAAAATCCTTCATCTCTTCCGTCAGGCGCACCCGTACACGGTAACCCATACACACGTGTACTACAACATGCTGCGGATGGCGTACAGCCACTTCAAAGAGGAAAGAATTTCCGCCTGCAAAAAGCTGATCATTCATGCCAATGCCGATGAAGTAGAGCAGGACGTAATAAAATATGGTGCGGCCGCCCAACGCGTCCGCTATTTCGCCCGACGAAAACATGACGACGACTGGTGGACCCGGGAATTCAGAATTCCTTTTTAAGCGTTTGGATTTGAAGAGCGGGCCTGTTACCCTTGTACAATCGCCTGAAAATAGGCAAATGATGACAAGCAAAAACGAGGCCTCCTCCATAGAATGTAAATGCAAATGCAAATCCAATAGGAAAGGAAGGGTCCATCTGGTGAACAACATCAAGCCCATCATGGGTCGCCAAGTGCCTACACCGACGCCTACCGCTCCTCCTCCAATCCCCAACAACCTAGCTGAAGAGTGTATCCGCGTCCAAAAGGTGTACGACTGGGTCGTCAGCGCCAATCAGTATCGCAACAAGATTCCACTTCCAACCGACTGTCAGGCATTGGTAGATGCAGCGATTGCTGCAGGTCAAGACATCACCGTGCAATGCATTGAGCCCACAGGCAACTTCACATGTCGTGTTGCCAGCATTCGCCGTGAGAACATTGTAGTGGGTGGAGTTTCCGTTCGTGTAGGGGTGGTACGGTTCATATTTGGTGGAACCGCGATCATTCGGATCTTCGCAGACGGGGTATTGCTGTGCGACTTCCCTACAACCGTTCAATTTGATCAAGAGGTCGTACTCTGCCTGCCTGAACCTCTCGATGAAGACAATATCGTTTGCAGAATCGCTGCTCTGGAATGCATCCCGACTGGTACTGTTTTGTTGGGTGGCATGGTTGAGCTAAACGTCATCTTCTGTCTCGATGTTCAGGTCGAAGCCGAGGTCAAATTGGAGGTACTGGCAAAATTCTGCTCGCCACGTCCAAACGACATTCCGGTTCCATCGCCTACACCATCGTTCCGTTGCCCTCCTTTTGCCTTCCCGCCGCAATGCCCGCCGATCTTCCCGCGGCCTAACTGCGATTGCCAGGCAACTGTCAATACACTGATTCCAGGAGTTGGGGTAAGCCTTGGTCTGCCGCCTGCTGCTATCGTAGAGATCGGTACCGTGCAGTTGATTGCCGATATTTGCCCGAGCTGCAACCCTGGTGGCAGCACCTTCACCTTCAACTTCTTCGATACTCCTGGTCCGACTCCGCTCCCGGATGTCTTACCAGGCGATCAAAGCTTCAACTTCTCCCCTACTACGATCAGCTCTCCTACTTGCATCACTGTCCTTCCTGGGCTTATTCCAGGTATCGCACTGCCAACCATCGCAATCGGCATGATCGTGACAGGTACAGGGGTACAGACATTTACTGCTACAGGCACAACACAGACACTCAACTACACCTTGGTCTTGGCGGAAACAGGTCTGGGACTGCCAGACGTCATTCTCTTCCTGTTGACCGATCCTCTGGGAGTCGTTTCCTTCGCAGCAGCGATCACCATCGTTCCAGATGCACAACTGCTGGTTCAAGACTGCATTACCTTCCCAGATGTTCTGGTAGGGCCGACAATCCCCTAATTCTTCATCCACGCTTGAACTCGGAGAGAAGCCTCAATTGCTTCTCTCTTTTTTTGTTCAGAAAAGCTTTCACCTAACTTGCACCCGTACGCGCCTGCCGACATATGTCTATAGGGGAAACTGGATACCGGAGGGAGGGATAGAATGCCTATCAAGAAGAAGTCCACCAAGCGCTCGCCCGAAAAAGAGAAGATCATTTTGCTCAAAAGACAGGCGAGCTACTACGAAGAAATCGCTCTCCAGTATAGCCATGAATTGAAAGAACTCCAGCAACAGCACCAGCAGTGGGAAGAAAGAGAAAAGGAATATCAGCAACAACTCAAGGAAATACGCCAAACCCTAGCCAACTATCAGGAGCTGGAAGCCGACTGGCGCGACAAGCTCGCAGGTGGCACGCAGCAAATTCGCGATTTGGAAACCAAAATACAGCAGCAAGCCAAGATCTTACATCAAAAAGAAGGCACCATTGCCCACTACAAGGAAAAAGTAGAGAAGCTGAATAAGTCCGATATTCTGGTCAAGGTACGGGAATATGAACAGGCTTTGGAGGAGAAGCAAAAAATCATTGAGGACTATCAGGAGAAGGAACGAGAGTGGGAGAAACAGCTTGAACAAGCGAAGCTCACTCGGAAACAAGAAATCGCCCGACAAGAGGCTGAAGCAGCGCAGAAAATTCAACTCCTGGAGCAGGAACTGGCAGAAGCCGTCGCCTCCCACACAGCCGTTCAAGAGGCCTTGAGCAAACAATTGGATGAAAAGGATTCATTGATTTCCAAACTGCAGGAACAAGATACCACCCGACAAGAGGCTGAAGTCGAGCAGAAAATCCAACTCCTGGAACAGGAACTGGCGGAAGCCGTCGCCTCCCACACAGCCGCTCAAGAGGCCTTGAGCAAGCAATTGGAAGAGAAGGATTCATTGATTTCCAAACTGCAGCTCCAAGAAAGCAACTTGATGAAAACCATTGAGTCCTTGAAAAATATGCATGCACAGTGGCAGGAAAAGGAGAAAAAATACAAGGAGTCCATCCAGGAGTTTACGGCAAAAGAAGCTCGGTCCCCCAAAACGGGAATACCGATCCAACAAACCGCCCATGCTTCAGCAAAATCAATTCCAGCAACTTCAACTCCATCGACCTCAATCCAAATGCCTACACAGTCCCATGCCACATATTTGAAACCACATCAAACACCGCATACTCACCCCATCAATCCTTTTAAGCCGACTGAGTAGCCGTAATCGATGGACTCCCCCACTTTCCTCTTCCTTTCCCCTCAATGTGCAACTGCCGTTCCAACCTGAGGTTGCTCGGCATAAACCATTATTAGTCTTAGCGAAAGGAAGGGATTGGATGACACCCGAACAATATCGCGAGCTGTATCGCCAAAGACAGGCTCGCCCAGTCAGGAACCATGCATCCGGCCAGCAACGCATACAGACACCCTTGCCCAATTCTGGACCGACAAATACCGTCAGAAGTGTGGCTACACCCAAAACAGGCGGTTGTTGTGGCAGGAAACGCTCACAGTAACAGCAAAATGGGCTATCCTATTCCAGCCCTCTTCGCTTCCCATAGGGTATGGAAGGAAATGTTGATTCACTGCCTCGAAGAGCGTCCGTATGAGGCATGCGGACTTTTGTCGGGACGCATGGGAAGGGTCGAAACGATATGGCGAATGGTAAATGTCGATCGGAGTCCGGTATCCTTCTACATGGACCCTGAGCAAATCAGAACGGTTTTTCAGGCCATTCAAGAGAGAGGGGAGCAATTGGCGGGAGTATACCACTCCCACCCAACTGCTCCCCCCATTCCATCTAAAGAAGATATCGCCTACGCTACCTATCCTGAAGCTGCGTATCTGATTGTCTCCCTCGCCAATAAACAGCCTACCGTCGGCAGTTACCGGATAATCGACCAAAGAGCCATACCGATTCCAGTCACCTTTTTTGCATGAAAGAGGCGAGACGGTCTGCCTCTTTCATTTTTTTATTTTCTCCACAAGATGGACAGGCTCCCAACTCACAAATGTATCCTCCCAGAAGATCAGAAAGCGATCCTCTTCCACACGAACCACGACCCCTCGCGCCCCGTCACGTACATAGACGACGGAATCCCCTTCTTCGATCATCGCGGCTGCCATTAAATCAAGCGAGCCTGAAGATGATGCCGTGCCCGCCCTTGGGATACTCCCACTTGATGTTTTCGTAGGGACAACCGATGCGGCAGCTTCCACATTCGTGACATCCTTCATATCCCACATGCATCCGCACCTCTTCCCATTTGTAGACTTCCGCCGGACAAAAAATGGTGCACAACTTGTCTGGACAACGCGTCGCGCAAATATCGGCATCCAGCACGTGCAGGTGCGACTGCGTATCGGCCTTGAACCTCACCAGATATTGCTTTTCCTCGATCGATTGGCCTTTGGGCAGGTCAGCCATCACTTCATCACCCTCCATGCATTCATCAGATCGCGAGCCATCCGCCATTTTTCCTTGGGAGTCCCGATGTCACGCCAGATTTTTTTCTGCTTCTCCCACTTGGATGTTCCGTCTACCGTAAACATCTGGCTTGCCGCTCTGTTCATCATGGGAATATACTGCTCGAAATACTGCGGGAATTTTTCAAAATGATGCGTAGCATCCTTGTACTTTTTCAAATCCTGGCCGACAAAGCTGTCCAACAGCTTCACCCGATACGTGTCGAGCATTTTCTCGGAAAAATCGCCTGCTTCCCTCGCTTGCAAAATGGTCTCGGCAGCCATGACACCGGAAGCCATCGCCATGTTGGAGCCTTCCCGATGGATGGCATTGACGAGCTGGGCGGCATCCCCTACCACGATCACACCGTTGCCAACCACCTTGGGCATGGACTTGTAGCCGCCCTCCGGGATGAGATGCGCCAGGTACTCCTGCTGCTCGCTGCCCTGGATATAGGGTCGCAGCATCGGGTGATTTTTTACATAATCCAACAGCTCATACGGCTTGATCTTGTGCTTGATCAGACCGGAGAGCATCGCTCCGACTCCGATGTTGAGACTGTCTTTATTGGTATAGAGCCACGCTGTTCCGAGAATTCCCTTCGTGGAATCGCCGAAGATCTCGAATGTGCATCCCTGGTCCCCTTCCAGGCTGAAGCGGTCCTCGATGATCTTTCTATCCAGCTTGAGGACTTCCATGACCGCCAGCGCAACCTCGTCGGGACGGAATTCCTTGTGGAAGCCAAGCGATTTGGCCAGCAAGGAATTGACCCCATCCGCCAACACCACCACGTCGGCATACACATCGCCATCCGGCCGATCTGTGCGGATGCCAACGACCTTGCCGTCCTCGACGATGCACTCCAGGGCCACCGTCTCGTTAAGCAACAAAGCTCCTTCCTTCACGGCCTTGTCTGCAAACCACTGGTCGAACTTTGCACGCAGCACGGTGAAATTGTTGTATGGCTCCTGCGCCCACTCCAAACCCTTGTAGCTGAAAGTCAGGGCAGAGGATTTATCCAGCATCATGAATCGCTGCTCCACGATCGGTCTTTCCAAAGGTGCTTCCTTGTAAAACTCGGGGATGATATCCTCCATCGTCTTGCGGTATAGGACCCCGCCCATCACGTTTTTCGAGCCGGGATACTCCCCGCGCTCCATCAACAGCACATTCGCCCCCGCTTTTGCCAGCGTATAGGCGCATGCGGTTCCCGCCGGACCTGCTCCCACGACGATAACGTCAAATTTTTCCGCCATATTGAACCTCCTTGTCCGGCATCTTCTGGAACGCTTCCATCAGCATCGGGACGATCTCAAACGCATCCCCCACGATGCCGTAGTGGCTGGATTGAAAAATGGGGGCTTCCGGGTCTTTGTTGATCGCGATAATCAACCCGGCGTTCTGCATGCCGACAATATGCTGGATCGCTCCCGAGATGCCGATGGCAAAATAGACCTTTGGCGTCACGGTCACACCCGTCTGACCCACCTGGTGCTGATGATCGATCCACCCCGCTTCCACCGCATCGCGACTGGCTCCGACTGTCGCACCGATCTTCTCGGCAAAACGGTGGATCAGCTCGAAGCCCTCTTTGCTGCCAAGGCCTTTTCCTCCCGCCACGATCACATCCGCTTCATCCAGACGCACCTTCTCCTTCGTTTCACGCACGATCTCCAGGACCTTCGTTCGGATATCCTCTTCGCGCAGATCAATTTTCTCCCGGATGATGTGCCCGGTTCGATTCGGATCAGGCGGCAGCGCTTTCATTACCTTCGGGCGTACAGTTGCCATCTGCGGACGATGCTTTTTGCACAGGATCGTCGCCATGATATTGCCGCCAAAGGCAGGACGGCTTGCTTCCAAAAGTCCGGTCTCCGCATTCACGTCGAGCATGGTCGTATCCGCCGTAAGACCAGTCTGCAGGTCGGTCGCGACCGCACTGGCGAGGTCTTTTCCGGTGGAGGTGGCACCGTAGAGGATAATTTCCGGCTTGTGCTTCTCTACGCATTCCAGCACCGCGCGCATGTAAGACTCCGTGCGATAATCGCGAAAGATCTCTTCGTCGTAGAGGTAGACCTCGTCAGCCCCGTAGGGAAAAACCGTTTCGGCGAGTGGAGCCACCCCCTCCCCGATAAGAAGTCCAGCCAGCGGCACACCGCGCTTGTCTGCCATCTGCCGGCCGGCGCCCAGCAATTCGAGCGAGACGGGAGCGATCTGTCCGTCTTTTACTTCCAAAAAGACCCATATGCCACTGTATTCATCCAGATTCATACCTGCTCCTCCTTCACCCGGAACAACCCTTTCTTCTCCTGCAAGATCTCCATCAAGCGGGATACTTGCTCCTGTGCTGTTCCTTCCAATCTCTCTCCGCCTTTTGGCTTTTCAGGCGGCCACACCTTCGCCACGATCGTCGGAGACCCTTTCAGCCCCAGCAAGGTGCGGTCAATCTCGCCCAAATCATTCACGGCCCAGATGACGGGCTGGTAGCGAGCGGCGCGGAGCATGTTCGGCAACGGCGAATAGGGAACCTCATTGATCTCCTTTTCTACAGAAAACAGGCACGGGAGGGTGGAGCGGATCACTTCATAGCCATCCTCCAGCTTGCGGTGGACGATGACGTATCCTTCTTTTCGGTTTACCTCGACCACTTTATTGACATTTGTCAAAGGGGGAATGTCGAGGCGCCGGGCAATCCCCGGGCCTACCTGACCCGTATCTCCGTCAATCGTCATTTTGCCGCAGATCACGAGATCGACCGGCTTGATCTCGCTGATTTTTTCAATCGCCTTGGTCAAGGCATAGCTCGTCGCCAGCGTGTCTGCACCGGCAAAGGCACGATCCGTGATCAGATACCCCTCATCCGCTCCGATTTCGACGCATTTGCGAATCGCCTTGACGGCTGGCGGGGGTCCCATCGTGACGACCGAGACCACTCCTCCATATCGTTGCTTCAAACGAACTGCTTCCTCGACGGCATGCGCATCGTACGGATTGAGAATGGCTGGGGCACTGGAACGGTCCATTGTATTCGTCTTCGGGTTCATTTTGATGATCTTGGTGTCCGGCACCTGTTTGATACAGGCGACTATGTGCAACATCCCTTTCCCTCCTCGCTGCCAAGCACCTATTCGGGCTGATTCCAGCTTCTATTCATTGCTATAACCTATTGCTGACAACCCTTGCTTAGACCAAAACTATCAGCTCTATTACGAGGAGGCGGCTTTCAACAACAAAAAAAGCCTGTCCGAGGACAGGCTTGCTTGATTGTAATTTGATAGGTCAAAATAGTCCCATGCTGAGATAGCGTTCTCCCGTATCGGGAGCGATGCAGACGACGCGTTTGCCCGCACCCAGGCGCTTGGCAACCTGAATGGCAGCGAACACCGAAGCACCCGAGGATGGCCCGACGAGGATGCCTTCCATCGACGCCAGGTTTCGCATCGTTTGCAGCGCGTCCTCGTCCGCGATCTGCACAATCTCGTCGTAGATGCTCGTGTTGAGAATTGACGGCACAAAGCCGGGACTCGTTCCAACAAGCTTGTGCGGACCGGGCTTTCCGCCGGACAAGACTGGTGAGCCTTTTGGTTCCACAACCGTGATCTGCAGATCTGGAAGCTGCTCGCGCAAGGTCTCGCCCGTGCCCGTAATCGTGCCCCCGGTCCCTGCCGTGGCGACAAAAGCATCCAGCTTGCCTTCCATCTGCTCGAAAATCTCCTTCGCTGTCGTGATGCGATGAATATCCGGGTTGGCTGGATTCTCGAACTGCTGAGGAATAAAGCTGTTCGGAATCTCCTTTTGCAGCTCTACTGCTTTGGCGATCGCACCGGGCATCCGCAATTCGCTCGGCGTCAGCACAACCTGCGCCCCATACGCTTTCAACAGATTGATGCGCTCTTTTGACATATTGTCGGGCATGACGAGGATCGCCCTGTATCCCTTGGCTGCGGCGTTCATCGCCAGACCGATCCCTGTGTTTCCGCTGGTCGGCTCAATAATGGTGTCTCCAGGCTTGATCAGGCCTGCCTCTTCCGCTGTATGGATCAGATTGAACGCGGCCCGATCCTTGACGCTGCCGGAGGGATTAAACTTCTCCAGCTTCACGAATACCTCGGCTGCCTCTCTGGGAACCAGCCGCCGCAGTCGAACGATGGGGGTCCTGCCAATCAGTTCGGTTATATTTTGATACACACTCATCGTATGGTTCCTCCTCAGTCAGTAAAGACGGGCATAATACTTAGTATTTCTATAAGAATAATATAAATGCAAATAAATGAAAACCTCCATGTTTCATCTGAAAAATGGAGGTTGGTGGATTTCCCTAAAACTGGTATTTCGCTTTCGCCTGTTGGAGCATCGCTGCGGCATTTCCATACAGTGCTTCGATATCCTGCTTCGTTTTTGCCACTGTCTGTTCTCCTGCAGCCAACCGCTCCTTCGCCTGAGCGATTGACGCGGCAACTGTCTCTTTTACCTTCTTGTACTCTTCCTCCTGACTCTTGGCATCCGGCAATTGGCTGATTACCTGCTCCCAGATTTTGTCCAGTTCCGCCACATCCGCTTCCAGAATTTCCGTCAGGTTGACCATCCCGGTCTTTTTGCGGTCGATGTTTTCCTGAATCGTACCTGCCCCGTCCCGAATCACCTTCATGCTGTCCACGGTTGCTTGCATGACCTCGAATTCCATGCGATTCATGCTCGTCTGCTCGGCGTACATCCGTACCTCCTCCAGCAGGCTCTGCATGTGCGCGAGCTGGTTTTCGGCAACACTGGTCTCATCGGAAAACTGTGTCGCATCGAGATATTCGCTATTTTCCTGCAAATCCGCCTTGAGCCGTTTGAACTTGTCCCCCGCCTCCGCGATTCTGACGCGCTCTTCCTCAATGGCCTGTTCTTTTTTCTTTTGCTCGGCTTGCTGCTGGACCCGCTCCTCCAGGGCTTTTCGCTTGGACTCGAGGGCTGCCAGGTCGCTCGCTTGCCATTTCGAATCGGCCGCAAGCCCTTCCGTCACAGGATCGTGCAGGATCAGCTCTTCTTTCGTAACCGAAGCGTTCCACGTCTTTTCACCCTCTTGCCGCAGGGTGAGCTGATGCTCGTCCACGGTCGCCTTGTACGATTCCTCCCTGGTTTTCAAGACAGGAATGCCCTTCTCTGTTACGACTCGCCATTCCGTAATCTCTACGCCGATCTCCTCTGCCTGCGTCACTTTGGCATACAGCAGCAGGTTCTCTTCCTCATAGAGGTATCCCTCCGCCAGATCAGTGGCGCCAAATAGACGGAACCCGGCGAAGGCCAGTCCCGCCACGACAACCAGTACGATCAGAAGGATCACTAGATTTCTCTTTTTCATCTGAAGCCCCCATCTCCTACAACGCGATCCAATATCGCTTGACGATGTTCCCGTCTTCCTCTACAAAACTTTCATCTGCCATGCCGCCATTTTTCAAAATCGTCCGCTCGGATGCCAGATTGGTCGCATCACAAACCACCAGCGCTTTTTCGATCCCCAGTTCTTTTGCTTTTTGCAGGGATAAAGCCAGTATTTGTGTGGCGTAGCCCTTGCGTCTTTCCGATGGACGGACTCCATAGCCGATATGTCCGCCAGTCTGCAGCAAGGGCACCGTAAGCTGATGCCTGATGTTGACGGCCCCCACGATTTTCTTATCCTCTGTAATCAACCAGTATGTAGATGCAGGAACCCATCCCTCGGGCAAATGTTCTCCTGACTCCTCCGCGTGCAGTTCTTGCACCATCGCTGAAAAATCTGTTGGATCTTTGCTGATCACCCATGGCACCATCTGCTCGCCGCTTTGTTTCCATTCCTGATAGAAGGCAAGGTATTCATCCTTCAGGTCTACTGTCGGCTTGATTAACGAGACAATCTCTCCCATTTTCCCCCTCCTCGATTACACGCTGTTTCTCTCTATCCTTGCGCATTCCATTATACGAAAAATACCGTTCTTTTCCATAAGTCGCATTGCCTGTTCACGTTCAGGAAAAGATATGGTAATATTCGGAAAAAGGGAGGCGTTCCTACATGGAGCTTATGACAAGTGTTATGCTTGCGATCTTTCTGCTGATCTGGGCAGGAGCGGATGTCCTTTTTGCCTCCGGAAGCAGGTTCAAATCGCGCCTGCTGCTTTTTCTCACGCTGCTGATCATCAGCGGATCGATTTATTGGATTCTCACTTTGTTCTAGCTCTCTGCATTCCTCGCATCGTCCATTCACCGATATGGGCTGCCGCACATAGACTGGGGACGTATGCAAGGAGGGAATCCGATGAAAATCAGCACAAAAGATCAGCAGTTGTTTGAACATCGTTTTTGGCTGCAAATCCTGGGGGATCATTCCCGGTTTATTTTTCAGTCGTTAGCTCCTGATGAATGCGCAGAGATTGAACAAGCGAATCATTTTATCCACTCGTTCGATACGCTGCTCGATTATGCGCGGCAAGATCTGCATGAAGAAGAAGTCGCTTCACTCACGCAACAGGCAAGCGATCTGACAGAGCGCTTGCGGGAGTTTAAGCTTCATCTGCTGCAGCGGCAATTGGTCGGGAAAATCTCCTTTTCCCTGCCGCCCACCTTCGTGAACCACATGGTGAATGAGCTGGAGGAATACCAGCGAATCTTGCACGCCTTCCTGACTGGCCACCCGGTCCCATATGAACACCCCGTCCACTACCATCTGCTTTGGCTCTCGGATGCAGCCGGGCACGCCGCCTCGATTACATCCTTGCTGGATATGGTAGAAAAAGATGTGCAGCAGAAAAGCGAGCATTTCACCAAGAAGTTTGAGGACTTCTATCAAAAAGCAGTCGAGCTGGCGGGATACCTGCGAACCAATCTGCAAGATTTCCCGGCTTTGCATCGCTTCAATCATCAGGCTGAAATGGAGATCAAACTGTTTCAAATATTTTTGCACGAGCTGCAAGAAATGCGCATGCACAATGCGGTCTTGGGAGTCTTGTCTCCGCTCATGGCCGATCATATGTCCCGTGAGGAGTGCTACTACCTGATGAAGCTCTCCGAAGTGTCCGATGTGAAGGCACCTGATTGTTACCCGACCAAACCCCGGATTGAATCTTGAAAAAAGGTGGGGCGTTGGCCCGTTGCCGTAAAGCCGAATGCCCCTCCTCCAAGCGTCACAGGACCATTTTCTCCCGCTTTTTTACGATTTCGTCGTGCGTTCTTTCCACAGCGTCATCGGATTTGTGTCTTCTTCTCCGAGAGGCATGTGCTTTATTGCTAGAGAGCGCGCTGACCGCTCTTTCTTCAGGTCCTCGTAGATTGCCTTGGACTTGCCGAGGCCCACTTCCCCTGCATCCTCGACCGACAAGCAGTAATACACATCATCAATCCCCACAAAATGCATGGCAGCAAAACACATCGGGCATGGTTCGCCGCTCGCGTACATCGTAAAGCCGGACAAGCTGTTGGTCTGCAGCTGTTCCTGGGCCCGCCGAATCGCCAAAAGCTCTGCATGACCGCTGACATCATGCTTTTGATGGAGTTCGTTCACACCCTCCGCTACGATGGTATTGTCTTTGACAAGTACGGCGCCAAACGGCTGTCCGCCATTGTGTACATTTTCGATTGCCAGCTCTACCGCTCGCTTCATGAACTTGTCCATAAAGAAACCCTCCTACTATCTCCATTCTGTTTTTCTAAGGTCTATCATACTATACTTGGAAGAAGAAAGTCCCCGTTTCAACAGCTCTACAAGAAACCCTATCAAAGACAAGAGGTGTTCACGATGGAGGAGCTTGCCAACGACGTTCGGCTGCGAGATATAACAGAACAGGACCTTGCATTGTTTTTTGAGCAGCAGCTTGACCCGACCGCCAACCAAATGGCTGCTTTTACAGCCAAGGACCCGAAAGATCGCGAAGCCTATTTTAACAGCTGGACCAAACGGTTAGTCGATACGAGCATCCACAAGCAGACCATTCTTTTTCAAGGGTCGGTAGCAGGACACCTATCGAGCTTTGAATTCCTTGGGCTGCCCACCGTCGGCTCTTGGCTTGGGAAAGAGTTCTGGGGAAAAGGAATCGCCACCCGTGCACTCTCCCTCTTTGTAAAACAACTGCCGACTCGCCCACTCTACGCCCGAGTGGCAAAAGACAATATAGGCTCGATCCGCGTCCTGCAAAAATGCGGATTCCAAATTGTGGGCGAAGACAAGGGCTTTTCCCATTTCCGCGATGAGGAAGTGGAAGAATATATCCTGGTCTTGAAGGAGAACCCAACGATTCCTTCACCATCAGGTTTCGTAACAGCAGTCAGCCGAAGCGCCGCCCATTCCTTCAGCAAGCAAAACCAGCCCTCTATCCAATTGCTTGCTGGTCTGGGGGTAGAAGGAGATGCGCATCTTGGGGAGACTGTGAAGCATCGTTCCCGTGTAGCACAGAATCCAAACCAGCCGAACCTGCGGCAAGTCCATCTCATTCATGCCGAGCTGCATGAGGAATTGCAAAGCGCGGGCTTTGACGTCTCAAGCGGACAAATGGGCGAGAACATCACCACCCGTGGCATCCCTCTGCTGGAGTTGCCGACTGGCACACGGCTTTACCTAGGAGATTCAGCCGTCGTCGAACTGACTGGCTTGCGCAATCCCTGCCAACAACTAAACCACTTCCAGCCAGGCCTGATGGACGCTGTCCTGGATCGCGACCCGGACGGCAACCTCATCCGCAAAGCCGGCGTCATGGGAATCGTGACAGCATCTGGTGAGGTAAAGCCCGGTGATCCAATCCGGGTCGAATACCCGCCCCTCCCACACCACCCCCTAGAGCGAGTTTGAATGCATCCGAGCATGTAACGAGACAGGATGAATCCACGTAATACTCATTGAAAGAATGACTATTACGGAAAGGATCTGGATTTTCATCATGTCTTTAACGTTTATTTTGGGATTAGGTGTCGTTGTCGCACTGGTAGCCATCACTGCGGTCGCGTTGATTCTGTATACAGGTAGATAATCAGAGGGCATCGCCCTTCTTACCGAAAAGACGATTGCATCTGGCATTCGTCTTTTTGCTTTGATGAAATCCCTGCCAATCGACCATACTATTTCCAACTGCCAAGAGTCCTTCCCTGTATCCGGAACCATTCAAGCGATTGGAGCGAATGCCGCGATGATATCATTCTTGCTAACAGCCAGGCGATTGGTCCAGGGGCTTTTACAGGCTTGTAAAGACAAGAACTTCCAGGTAATCTTCATCATTACGCTTCTTTTACTGCTCTCAGGCACGATATTCTATTCATCTGAAGAAGGGCTCTCCATTCTTGATGCACTCTATTTTAGTGTTACGACGCTTACCACCGTCGGTCACTCCGGTTTTGTTCCCCAGACTGCAATGGGGAAGGTTTTCACTATTTTCTATATCTTCGCAGGGACGGGGCTTACCTTCGGCGTGGTGACCCGCATCGCATACGGCATTTTCTCGGACAAATCATCCGACGATAAAAAAGAAAAAAGCGGTGGCAACCCGTAAGTCCCACCGCGAGTGACATTTTTTATTACAGGTATAGCTGGAAACGGAGAAATTTCCGGATCTCTTTATTCCGCCTTCCCTACAAATACAGATCGATCCTTGCCTTTTTCGTATTTGTAGATAAATACATCGGCAAACGTGTTATCGCCTTTTTCATCAAATGTAACCTTCGTGAATAGTCCCTGGAAGTCTTTTGTATTATGAACAGCCTCCAAAACCTGTTCACGGGTTGGCTTCTTGCCGCCATTCGCTTTGATTGCTTCCTCCACACCGTGCAAGAGGACATTCATTGCATCATAGCCGTATACGGAAAACGCTTCTAATGGTTTATTCGTGGCCTTTTTGTATTCCTCTCCCCACTTTTTCCCTTCTTCGGTCTGTGTCACGTCACCAGCTACAGAAGTAAAGATGATTCCGTCGACAGCATCACCAGCTATCTTGATCATATCCGAGTTGTCGAATCCATCTCCGCCCATAAAGTAGCCTTTATATCCTTTGTCCCGAGCTTGCTTAATGATAATGCCGCCTTCAGGGTACATACCGCCGAAGAAAATCAAGTCTGGACTTTTAGAGATGATCTGAGTGATGACAGCGGAATAATCCTTTTCACCAGCAGTTATCCCTTCATATCCCAAAACCGTTACTCCGTCTTTTTCAAACTGCATTTTCACCTGATCGGCCAGACCTTGACCGTATGCTGTTTTATCATGCATGACAAAAACTTGTTTGACATTTAGCGAATTTTTCGCATACATCGCTGCTTTAGGGCCTTGCGAGTCATCACGCGCGCATATGCGGTGGACTGTCTTCTTGCCTTCTTCTGTCAGTTTTACGCCCGTATTTGCCGGCGATACCATGACAAGATTGCCCTCTTCATATTTTACGGAAGACGGGATGGCCACTCCTGTATTCAAGTGACCGACTACACCCAGCACATCAGGATTGGAGATAAGCATCTCCGCGTTGGAGACCCCGATTTTCGGATCTGCCTGGTCATCCTGGGGTAATAATTGTAGATCGAAGCCCATTTTTTTAAATTCTTCCTGTTTCAGTTTCAGCGCATACTCGGCACCACTTTTAATAGAATCCCCTTGCGCCGACTGGCTGCCGGAAAGAGGGCTTTGTGTTGCAATGAGTATTTTGCCTCCTTCCCCAGCACCACCGCTTCCTCCGCTCGTGGAGCCTTGCGTACCGGAGGTTGCCCCACCGCTTGCATTGCCTCCCGTACTGTTCGAGCCGGCGCATCCTGCCAGTGCGATGCTTGCTACCAACACTGATAACAGAAAGCTGCGTTGAACCCGTCTTTTCATCTGAATAAATCCCCCTTTTACTAATATTTTCTACAGCCGCGCTTCCAATCTGTCGTTATGTTTTTTTGAAGTATATGAAGGGCTGATAGTTATTATTTTATGGCAAATCAGATAATTTACAATAATCAATTTATTAAACGCACGCAAAATTCTAGTAATTCTTTCCATTCTTATAGAATGCGACTATGCAATCATACTCGGAAAGATTGCATCAATTTGCTGGTTCTCTGAAAAGGAAGGGCATCATTACGACTATGTAGATTCACGTTCTTTTTTGGAAAATGGCCAAGAATATCGGCATGAGATAAGGGACCATGATGACGCCAATGTTGGCGTCTCTCATGGTCCCTCCGATGGACTTGCCTTCTTTCATCAAAAATCGAAGTTGTCAGGGTCTGGGCCTACTCGCAGATTTTCGTTCATGGCATCCATGCGCTGCATGTCTTCTGCTGTCAGTTCAAAGTCAAAGATATCAGCATTCTCCTTGATCCGCTGCTCTTTGGTTGACTTCGGAATAGTCACAACACCATGCTGCAAGTCCCAGCGCAGAATCACTTGGGCGATCGATTTATGATGACGATCGGCGATTTCTTTCAATACCGGGTGATCCAATAATTGTCCCTGCATCAGTGGGGACCACGCCTCTACTTGAATCCCCTGCTCCTTGCAAAAAGCACGAAGCTCTGTTTGAGTGAGGCGCGGATGAAATTCAACCTGATTGATCATGGGCTTGATTTCAGCGTCCTGCATCAGGTCTTGCAGATGATGGATCTGGAAGTTGCTCACACCGATTGCTTTGATTCGCCCTTCCTTGTAAAGCTGCTCCATTGCGCGCCAAGCTTCCTTGTATTTACCGGCAACAGGCCAGTGAATCAGGTATAGATCCAGATACTCCAAGCCTAGCTTTTTCAGACTGAGCTCGAATGCTTTGCGTGTCGATTCGTACCCCAAATCGGAGTTCCATACTTTCGAGGTGACGAACAGCTCCTCTCTGTTGATTCCCGCTTCTTTCAGTCCTTGCCGGATTCCCTGGCCCACACCCTCTTCGTTGCCGTAAATCGCGGCCGTGTCTATGCTTCTATAGCCATGTCTGATGGCTGTCTGGACAGCGTTGACCAGCTCAGGTCCTTCTTCCACCTTAAATACGCCTAGGCCGAACCAGGGCATTTTCACCCCGTTGCTTAATGTGGTTGTAGCTTGCAAATGAGTTGTCATGATATTTTTGCCTCCTGGTTTTTACGTGTTTGTGATGGATCTTCTACGCTCCAGCCTCTGACTCCACCCTGTCAGTATAACCGCTCCTGTCACCATGAATCCTCCAATCCATGTCGTATGGATCAGCCCGATGGAATCCGTAACGACTCCACCCAAATAGGCACCGATGGCAATCCCAGCGTTAAAGGCTGCGATGTTGATCGCAGATGCCACATCCTTCGCGCTTGGTACATAACGTTCAGCCAGGATCACGACATACACCTGCAAACCCGGCACATTCATGAATGCCATAAGCCCCATGAACAGAATCGTGATCAGGCCAGCCAGTGAAAATGGTGCCGTAAAAAATAGGACAAATAGGACAAGAGCTTGAATGATAAACATGCGAAATAATGCAGACAGCGGATTTTTATTCGCGACCTTCCCTCCCAGCACATTGCCGATCGCAATCGCGATACCGTACCCAAGCAGGATGACGGCGATCTGTCCACCGGTATAACCGGTAATACTTTCAAGGATTGGGGACAAATAAGTAAAGACGACAAACGTTCCGCCATATCCCAAAGCCGTAATCAAAAACATCAAAAGCAGACGGCCGTTCGTAACCAGCTTCATTTGATCCCGAAGTGTGGTGCGTACTCCTTTTTGCAAATTAGCTGGAATGAGGATGCTGTTGGCAACAAAGGCGATAAGACCGATGACCGCGATTGCTATGAAAGCAAACCGCCAGCCTACCTGCTGCCCCAAATACGTTCCGAGTGGCACCCCTGTAACCGTGGCTACTGTAAGGCCAGTAAACATCATGGAAATGGCGCTTGCCCGGCGATTTTCCGGCACCAGATCCGCTGCAATGGTCGACCCGATCGACATGAATATCCCGTGCGAGAGGGCTGACACGATCCGTCCTACGAGCAAGACTCCGATGCTCGTCGCGGCAGCTGCGATACTATTGCCCACGATGAAAATGATCATGATCCACAGCAGCAGCCGTTTGCGCGGTACCCCTGAAGTAACAGCCGTGAGGACAGGCGCGCCAAACGTAACACCCAACGCATATAACGTAACGGTCAGAGCTGCAGTCGTGACCGGAATCTGCAAGTCTTGCGCGATCAGCGGGAGCAGACCCACGCTGATAAATTCTGTCGTCCCAATAGCGAAAGCACTAACTGCCAATGCGAGCAAGGCCAATGTGCTGCGATTTTTCTCTTTCACGCGGTATCTCCTTCCTTTGATCAATAAAATTTTGTTGATTACCAGCTGGCATATGCTATTATGGATGCTATAAGCGACAATGAAAAGTACGTACTTTCAAGTGCCATAGATACCAAAAAGTAATATAGGCACTTTTTAGTTCCTATAGAAAGCGAGGGAGAACCATGCAAAAAAAGAAGTACAATATTTCCGTAGAGGCTACCTTGGAAGTGATCGGCGGAAAGTGGAAGTGCGTCATTCTCTGCCATCTCACGCACGGGGAAAAGCGAACAAGTGAACTAAAGCGCCTCATGCCAGGAATTACGCAAAAGATGCTGACCCAGCAGCTTCGTGAATTAGAGGAAGACGGCATTATCAACCGGATTGTGTATGAGCAGGTTCCTCCGAAAGTGGTCTACGAACTGAGCGAGTACGGCTGGAGTCTGAAAGGGATCTTGGATACTCTGTGCGCGTGGGGAGAAAAGCATATCATCCGCGTCTACGGCGATACCGAAGGCATGCTGGAAGACAGTATTTTAAATAAGAAAACGACTGAAACTGTCAAATCATAAACGGATTGCAACGAAAAAGGAGCGTAGGAACGATAGGTAAGCGGCGAAAGGAGAGTCATACGTATGAAAGCAGACCGCATAAAATTCCCGGCGGGATTTTGGGCGGGATTACAACGATTAGGGATTGCACCATCCGACGTAGCTCGCAAAGCGCGCCTACCGCTCACCATTCTTGCAGAATCAGCTGTAGTGACCACCGCCCAATATTTTAAAATCTGGCAAGCATACTCTGATCTCGTTGGTGACACTGCCATCGGAATCATCAAGCTTGCAACCGCCTTTGAGACGACACAATACCCACCGACCGTATTAGCGACCTACCATGCCCGTGATTATCGCGACGCTCTTCATCGATTGGCCAGGTACAAACGACTGTGCCCTCCGGAAAGCTTGCGCATTACAGAGAAGGGCGAGCGCTGTACGATCGAATTGGAGTGGATGGGCAGCGAGCAGCCCGTACCACCCATTCTGGTTGGGACCACACTAGCCTTTCTTCTAGAGCTTGGACGACGCGGCACGGGAAAGCCTTTAACGGCACTGTCCGTGGAATATTCCCAATCGATGGGGGACGTAGCTGCCCTTGAAACTTACTTCGGGTGTCCGATACGGATTGGTGCCAACGCTAACCGATTAACCCTGCATCGAAGCGATCTGGACCGCCCGTTTCTTTCGTATAACCAAGAATTGCTGGAGATCTTGACTCCCGTATTGGACCGATCAGTGGATGAACAGGGCAGCCGGTCAATCGCTGAGATGGTCACGTGGATATTGAAGCGAAGTCTAACCGGAGGCAGCCTTGATATTCGAGCTGTGGCGAGAGAGCTTGGCATGAGCGATCGTACCTTGCAGCGTCGACTGACTGATGAATGCACCACGTTCAAAAAACTGTTAACACAGGCTCGACATGAAAAAGCGAGAGAATACTTGGCCGACCCCGCGCTCGATATCAAAGAAGTGGCTTTCTTGCTTGGATATGAAGATCAAAACTCGTTTTACCGCGCCTTTCGCATGTGGGAAGGCGATACACCTTCCAATTGGCGTTCCAACCATTTAGGGTCAATCTCGCGTGATAGCTTCCCTAATCTGCCCCACTTTCAGTAGGGCTAGCAATTTTCGCGTTTTACGATTTGGCGGGTTAAGCAAGAATTTTGGCGCTGTACACTAGTTACCGAACGATCCAGACAAAGTACGATTATCTCTATCCGGAGCGCAAGGATGCTCCAAGATCAACGCTAGTCAGCTTGCGATGAATGACAACAAAGGAGACAAGTGTTATGGATATGGGATTAAGGAATAAAACGGCTTTCGTAACTGGATCGACGAAAGGCATAGGGAAAGCAATTGCCATTGAGCTTGCGCGAGAAGGCGTCAACGTCCTTGTCAATGGACGGAATACTGAAGAGGTAGAACGAATCGTAAATGAATTGAAATCGGAATTCCCGTCTACTTCTCCTCAGAATGCTGCAGCCGATCTTGTGGACAAGCAGCAAAGAGAAGCTTTATTTGAGAGATATCCCGATGTGGATATTCTCGTCAACAATATGGGTATTTATGAAATCATGTCCTATGAAGACGTTGACGATGAAGTATGGGAAACATACTTCCGAACCAATGTCCTTGCCGCAAACGCATTATCCAAATTTTACTTACCTAAGATGTTGAAGAACCATTTTGGACGAATTATCTTTATCGCAAGTGAGGAAGCGGTTATGCCTTCAGGGCAAATGCCTCAGTATTGCATGACGAAATCCATGCTATTATCACTGTCAAAAAGCCTGTCGAAACTAACGATAGGAACAGAAGTCACATCCAATACCATCATGCCAGGGCCTACGCTTTCCGAAAACGTATATCAAATCATTAATGGTTTGTTTCCAGATGATATGTCCTTTTCGGAAAAAGAGAGTCAATTCATGGCTGCAAACCTGCCCCAGTCCGAATTACAGCGATTTATCAGGCCTTCTGAAATAGGCAGGCTTGTTGCATTCATATCCAGCCCTTATGCGACCGCATTTAAAGGCTCACCAATCCGTATGGACGGAGGCATGGTGCCGACCATTTTTTAAATTGAATCTGCTCCTTCTCCTAATGCCCACGACCACGGCAATTGTTTGGTCAAATCCAAAACACATGAAAAGGAAGGAACCCTGTCCCATGCAGAGTTCCTTCCTTTTTGAATACGACATTTTACCAATTTGTTGCGGAAATCTCTTATATCGAAAGACCACCATCGACAGGAATGACAGCACCATTGATATAGCTGGAATCATCGCTTGCCAGAAATACATATGTATTCGCAATATCCCTTGGTGTTCCCAGGCGTTGGAGAGCCACTTTCTCCTTCATCCCTTGAAGTACATTTTCCGGCATTTTCTCTGTCATAGGGGTCATGATAAAGCCTGGAGCAACAGCATTCACATTTATGCCCTTCCTGCCAAGCTCCTTTGCCCACGTTTGCGTCATGGCGATCACCGCTGCTTTCGATGCAGCGTAATTGGTTTGTCCAAAGTTCCCCATTCTTCCTACGATGCTGCTTGTATTGATGATTCGACCATAGCCTTCCTTAATCATATGAGGCACCACCGCTTGTGTACAATGAAAGACACCGGTTTGGTTAATGGAAATCACACGATCCCATTGCTCCTGTGTCATCTTCACAAGTGTCGAGTCCATCGTGATTCCTGCATTATTGATCAAGACATCAATTTTTCCATATCGGTTGATCACTTCACTGACCATCCCATCCACTTGATCTCGTTGGGATACGTCTACAGCCAGTCCAAGACCATTCACCTCTTTTGCTACCTCTTCCGCCGACTGCTGATGATAATCAACGACGACAACCTGCGCCCCTTCGCTTGCAAATAACAAACTCGCTTCTTTTCCTAAACCTCCTGCTCCTCCCGTTATGATGACAACTTTCCCATCGAGTTTCATGAAAGACACTCCTCATCTTTTTTTCGAATTCATCTTCATGAGTTGTAGTCAACACCAATTCGTCACATAAAACAAAAAACCCTCCCTTCCGACCAAGGGAAGAAAAGGGAGGCTGGGTGGACTGGGCTCAAATCTCTAATTCACCAAGTCGAACCAGTTCGACTACTGCTTGAGATCGACCTTTGACCCCTAATTTTTGCATGACATTGCTAATGTGATTGCGTACAGTCTTTTCACTGATGAAGAGTTGTCCGGCAATCTCTTTGGTTGTCTTATCCTGGACCAAGAGTTCAAACACTTCTCTTTCTCGATTCGTTAACAACGGCTTGGTTTGGTCGCTACCCTTCAATAGTGAAAACAATCCATCATCTGTCGTTATTAGCAATGCTGGATCGTGTCTGAACAGTCTCTCCTCTCAGGCCTTTTTGGTCATGCTTTCCTTCCCATCGTCATCACGGATGATGGGATGTTCTCGTGGATGATCGTGAGTTTCGCATCAAAATTACCATCAATCATAAAAAAACAAGCAGGATCGCCCTACTCCTGCTTTGGATCGGCATTGCCCTCAAGCCAATTGAAAAAAACCTTCTTTGATATTTTAATGACTCTTCCCACCCTGACCACATGAAACTGCCCCGAATTCACCAGCTCATATGCCTGAACGCGGCCAATGTTCAAGTACTTCTGGATATGCTGCACCTCCAGTACTTCAGGAAGATCGTCCTTGCTGAAAGCTCCCATCCTGCATCATCCCCCTCCATACTGTATGTTTACATGCAATTCGGTCTGTCTCATTCCCCCTAATTCTCTCTTAGGCTCTCTCGTGCTTCATATGCAGGACAAGAAAATAGTCCGGAGCTTTGACGGTCGGTCAAAAAATATCGACCGTCCTTTCTTAATTTGTTGCAGATTGCCTAGATTTGGTATATTTAGGCTATGACCGAAAAAGGGGTATTTTCATTGAAGCGAGATTTGTTGTTATTGCCGATTTATTTGGTCCCATTTGTTTACCTGAAACTACTGTGGGAATCTAGCGGTTATCCGTATGGGGACCTTATGTTACTCTCGCTGTTCGCAATCCTTGTCTTTTTACACAAATCCTTTCTCTTTTTACTCGTTGGCCATTTTCTTTCCTACATAAGCTCTGAAGGTTTCTTCTTTGTCTTTGGCCTTGAAGAGATTGGGTATTTTCAACCATTCAGAGTCTGGGAAATGACGAGTCTGACCCATAGCTTTGTATCTCCTGTCATTCTGATGCTGTATTTTGTTTTTCGCCTCAAGAAATTCTTTGACGTCAAGAACTACATGAAATAACCGAAAGGATGTGCTTTCTTTGTCTCGTCGTTTGACTGGATTCGGATTTTGTTTCTGTGCAACGCTATTATTTGCAGCCTATTACTTGGGGGCTGCGATCTTGAACTCGGGAAAAGGATACGATGACGTGATATTTGAATGGTTTATAAGAGATACGTTCGGTTGGATGCTCCCGGTCCTTGCTTGCATTTTTCTCGTGACTGGAATTGGCTACCTGGTCATGGCCGAAACACAGGGCGACAAGTAAGAAGCAAGCTTGCCTTGACGCCGTATCGTCTACGCCTCCTTGTGGACAGTGTAGCCATAAATAAAAACCGCCCGCAGGCGGCTCGATTGCTTGGACCTTATACTCGGTGGTCGGGATTCTTTGTATCATCGCATTGTACCTCTCTCTTTTTCTGAATCAGTCTATCAAGGCCGGCAGCTGCATCCTCCTGCATATTCGGCATCAAGTGTCCGTATGTGTCCATGGTAATCGAAACGGATGAATGACCGAGCCGCTCGGAGATTACCTTGATATGCACCCCTTGCTTGATCAGCAGGCTGGCATGTGTATGGCGAAGATCATGAAAGGTGATCTTCGGTGCTCCGGTCTTTTTCAGGAAACTGGTCCATACCTTTTGTATCGTTCTCTGTGTAACCGGCCCGCCGAACTTCGTGCACACGACCAGGTCATGGTTTTCGTAGGCAGAACCGAGCGCTGTCCGTTCCATCATGATCAGCCTTCGATGCTCCTGCAAAACCTCTATCGTTTCAGGTGACAAAGCGACCGACCGCATACTCTGTTTCGTTTTGGCACCCTGCTTGATCTCTCCATGACGATTCACCGTCTGCTGAATGGTGAGATTACGCTTTTCAAAATCAATATCCGACCACCGGAGCCCCAGGATCTCCCCTTGCCGCATGCCCGTCATGACAGCCAGGTAAACGGCAATCCAGTGCCGGCTGGTCTGCTTGGTCTGCTCAAGAAACACATTTACAAACGCAGGGTCCCAGACCACAAGCTTCCTTCGCCTGGATACCTGGGGCTTCTCCACTTTATTTGCTGCATTCTTTGCAATCAGCTCCTTAGTCTCAGCTGCGTGTAATGCTGCGTTGACAACGGAAAAGATTCGCTTCACTGTTCCGGCTGCCAGCCCCTTTTCGTGCAAGGAATTCAGAAACATTTCGATATCATGAGCCGAGAGCTTGGCAAGCGGAATATGGCCTAATGAGGGAATGATGTGCGTCCTCAGATAGGAGTGGTACAATTCCAGGGTCTGCTCTCCCAGATTACGCTTTGTTTTGAGCCAGTCCTGGAGATAGTCCCGGAAAAGGATCCTGCTCGGCTCTACGTATTGACCTTTCTGGCGAGCGGCCTGAGCCTCTACCATCGCCCTTTCCGCTTCCCTCTTCGTCTTGAAGCCTCGTTTGGTAATCCTCTGTCTCACACCGTTCCTGATCTCGCCCGTGTAAAACTGATACCACCATTTCTTCTCCCCCTTCGCCTTTTCATTCCTATAGACCGGCATCTGCATTCACCCCCTCCTATACATCCAATGACGATAGTGATCGAATTAGCATCAAAACCATGTTGCTCAACCATTCATTCGAATCGCTTCTCACCGAGAGCGATCAGAGTCGCCAATGGCTGATGTATCGTTATTGCTTTCAAGCCCGTCCCGCCTTGGCGCAAACGTATTGTTATGTATATTACGGACTACTTTAAAAAATTGGGCTTGTTTCGTTCGTCTTTTTTGGGCAACCGCCCATTCCATTGTATGGGCAAACGCATAGGTATAAATCAAGTTCTAATAACAGGAGATCGCATTTACTCTGGAGTCTTAAAACATAGGTCTGCCTGCTGATAAGACTCTTCCCCCCAAAATACTCATTTGGAGGTACCGTATGGCAGATGAATTTGTTCAAAGGTCTTTAGACGAAATTCGTTTTTGGTCGCGTATCATGAAGGAACACTCGCTTTTTCTGAAATTAGGTTTTACCTGTGAAGACACTCAATTAATCCAGGAAGCGGACCGTTTTTACAGCATTTTTGAAGATATTGAAAACCGGGCATTCGCCTATACTCCAGATGTAGATCCCCGAGTGATTTACGATTTTAACAATGTAGTTCACACTGCCGTTTGTCATATTTGGGCATTCAAGCGAAAAGTTCTTGGATTAATCATTCAGTGTAAAATTCTCGGTAGCAACTTCCCATTGTTGGTGGATCATGTAAGTCGGGAAGCCGCTTATTTCATGAATCGACTGAAGCAATTGAATACAGGAACCCTTGATCCATTGCCAGATGCCGTCATTAATGAAAATGTGTTCTTCCTGAAAATTATGGCTGACCATGCAAAGTTCATTAATCACTTGCTGGATCCGTCCGAGAGAAAGCTAGTTGAGCAAGCGAGAGATTTTAGCCACGACTTTGATCAACTCCTCTTTCAAGCTATCGATCTTGACTCCATGCGACCACAATCACAAACTCAGCCCCTCCTCGATCAATTTGTTGATCAAAATCGCGTATCAGTACGGCAACTACGTGATTTTAAGAAAACTGCACGTGATCTAATTGAAGCATGTCGGATTAAAAGTATTATCCCGCCATTACTTGCTGACCACGTCTTTCGAGAAGCCTCCCATTTCCTTGAAATACTCGATGCCTTCGATGCTGCCCTATCACATTCGAAATAGCATAAAAATATCCCCTCTCAAGGGGATTTTTTTATGCTCAGGTATTCATCGTACGAATGTCACCAGTTTGCGAGACCCTTCTTCCGGCTCGAACAAGCCTTCCAGTTCAAGTGGCGTTTCTGAACTTCTTCCAACCCAACTGTATACCCTTCGCCGTCGCGTTCATTGTGATCTTTTCATGCTTCCTCCACGTTAAGACAAACACATATTTTGCAGGTTCTCCATATCTGCCATATTCACACGAAAGAAGAAAAACATATCCTATCTCGAAAGTCGGACACTCTGGCCGACCTGCCAAGACACATATGGTTGAAAGCGCTTGGCCAAAAGGAGTTGAGAAATTGACTATCAAAATTGATGTCCTGATCCCAGCTATTGAGAAAGACCTTGGCACTCTTCCCTATGTCATTGACAGTATCCGTAAGCAAGTGAAGCATCCGATCGGTAAGATCATGGTTGTATCGCCGCCAAGCAAGCGAATCCAAGCCCTTTGCCGACGTAAAAACTGCACCTTCATCAATGAAAGACGCGTCCTGCCGATTACAAAAAAAGACATTCGCTACCAAACCAAACGGACCAATCGCTCCGGCTGGCTGCTGCAACAATTGTTGAAGCTGGCGGGAGGAAACTTGACCAAGCAAAGATATTATCTCGTGATTGACGCCGACACCATCCTCATCCGCCCCCATGTCTTCCTCGTCAACGGGAAAACTGTTTTTTACTGCCGTAACTGGAGCCGCCCGGAGTATTTTCGCACCTATAAGAAATTACTGGGGACCAAGCCGACCGCCTCGCGCTCTTTCGTTGCCCACTATATGCTGTTCGATAAAGCGAAGCTCTCCCGACTGAAGCGAAAAATTGAGGACAGGCATAAGACCAAGTGGTACTGGGCGATTATCAAGAAGACTGACAAACAGAGCTATGCCGGCTTCTCCGAGTTCGAAACTTACGGCAACTTCGTGAAAGCCCACTACCCCGGTCATCTAGTTGTAAGAAGTTCCCTTAACAAAAGCTCCTCTTCAACACCGGCTTCACTTACTCGTAAACAAATCATCAGACTGGCCCAGAAATACAGGTCCATCTCCTATCATAAACGCCGTTGGTATATCCGGAAGAAGGGCGCGAGAAAATGAGGAGCTGCCAAGCCCAACTGATTGCAATGTAAGATACTTGGCTGCATGTGTCTGTGGCGGTTATCGTCTGCTCCCCAAGGTTGCGCTTTGCTTTCATCCAATCCTGCAGGTAGGCTTGGAAAGGCATCTTATTGAAACCACCACTTCTATATGTAATCGCCCCTTATAACTTCAAATGCCCATTAGCATCAAATTAGCATCAAAAGAGCAAAACAAAATAAAAAAGCGGTACAATTCCTTGTTTTATAAGGATTGTACCACTATAGGCGTACCCTTCAATCGTGCCACCCCTCCTTGTGGGCTCTACAGGAACAAGGTTGAGGGATTACAGAGTCACCTTATCCTATGATGGGGGGTGGGTGATGGTGCCGGAATTTCAAGTATTTTAGGCTTTTGCCATACATCCTATTCGAAAAATGGGCAATGGGTTCCACATGTTCGTGAATGGATGTCAGCGATTTGACTGTCACTACTCCCGAAGAAGCGCGAAAGACGCTTTGATCGCCTCGGCATCCCACTTCTCTCTCGACCAGGTTTGGATGATAAAGAGCACTCCTCCTGGCTTGTTGGCGGCATGGGAGAAGACGACTCTCTCCTCCGTTTCCTCGATTTCCACCTTCCCTTCCCAGCTCTTGGGGATGTGGAGGGCAAAATCGCCCGCTTTGCTTTTGAACTGCCTAATCAGCTCTCCATCTTGGCTGCTTGAACCTGGACTCGAGCAGCTAGCCAGGATAAAGAGCGGTATCAGCGCAAACCAGAAGATCCATGTGAACTGCTTCAAAAGGGCGTCCTCCCCCTTTTTCCTAGATAAAAGGCGTCCGGTTGTAGCTTTGCTCGAACTGATCGCGCAGCCCTTTGGCGAGCAAGGTGAACGATCCAACCGCGACGACAAAAGCGACCAACGGAGACAAAAAGATCCAGATCGCGTTGCCGTAGACAAAGGACCGATACGAACCGAGAAGCCCTGCCCATTCATTCGTGATCGACTTGTAGATGACAGGATCAGTGGTCATATACGTGCCCCCCACGAACAGATCAAACATGCCGAGCAAGCCCATCAGAGTCATGATAGCGATGATTTCAGTAACCAGAATGATGACGATTTGTTCTTTTAACTGCGGCAAAATATGGCGGAAAATAATTTGTTCCCTCCCTGCCCCCAGGGAGGTCGCTGCCAGCACGTACTGGGTTTCCTTGATCTGCTCCGTTTTCTGGCGGATTGATGCCGTTACGCTGGGAGTACCCAGAATAGCGACAACGCCTATAAACAAGGCGACCAGACTAGATGTGGGGAGTTCGGAGTTGATCGTGACCCCGGCCAGTAAAAAATAGACGGGGATGAAGATCGGCATGTAGCTCCAGGCGTTTTCAACCGAAAGCCACCAGGTCTGCGTTTTCTCCTGGATGCCTATGTAGAGGCCCATGATGGTCCCGATGAAGACGCGAATGAAGGCGATCGCCAGCGTGACGAACACCGTATACGGCGCTCCGTGCAGCAGCAGCGTGAGCAAATCATAGCCCCACTTGTCCGTTCCAAGCAGATGCTCTGCGGATGGAGGCAGCGGCGGATACGTGATGACAGTCTTGCCATTTACAACCGTACTGCTTAACTTTTCCTGAAAATCGAGGTCGTAAGGAGCCAGATAGGGACCCGTGATGCCTAGAAGCAGAAGAAGCGTGACCAGCACACACCCGGTCCACAACGGCCAATTGAATCGTTTTTGCATAGTAGAACCTCACTCTTGCCTATTTATAGACGAGTATTCGTTCAAACAGGTACAGGATCGCCCGGATCAGCAGATAAACCAAGATAGATAGAAGAATAATTCCCATAAGACCCATGACTGCTGCATTGAACTGATACATCGAGCTTTTGCTGAAAATGAAGCGCGTCAGCCCCACCACATTGAGCAAATATTCCACCACAAACAGGTTCGCTACCGTGATCGCGATGGTCTTTTTCAAATCAGCCAGCAAAAACGGTTTGATATTCTTGTAGACGTGATGAGTCAGGACATGCCAAATGCCCATCCCTTTCGCCAGTGCTGTCTTGATGTAATCCTCTCCGCCGATCTGCACGTATTTCAGGCTGATCACTTTCAGCAGAAAAATGGTCGGTCCAATCGAGAGCAGGACGATGGGGAACCACTTGTTCGCCGCATCGCTCGTCGGAGACAACGTGATGATCCGAATGCTTGTCACCTTGTAAAAGCCGACTGCCGCCAAGATTGATAGAAAAATCAGAATAAAGTCCGGAATCGTAGACACCAGGTCGAGCAAACGCTGAAACTTGCGCACAATCCAGAAGCGCTGCAGGAACATGCCAAAAAGCAATCCTGCCAAGACCGCAATCACGACGCTGGAAAAGAGCAGCTCAAACGTGCTGATCGCGAATGGAACAATATCCTCCGCGATGCTTCGCTCATAATCGCCCAAATAGTAGGTGCCAAGCGAACCGCCTGCAATCTGCTGGACCAGGTAAATTGCCCGCGTGACGACTTCTTCCGGGGCAAATACGACTTCTTCCTTTACGGTCGTCAGCATCAAGGGCCCGCCACAAATCACGATAACGAGCAAGAATATTCCTATTATTTGCTTCACATATGCCAAGCCTGCATACCCCCTTGCTCTTCCCACAATACACTATCTAAAAAAAATCATCTAGGCAAGCAAAAATATTTTATCTTTCTTTATTTTTTGAAAACAACATGCCTTCTCACTGCTCTCCATGCAAAAAGGAGTTCCTGATTCGGAACCCCCTTTTCTCACGTACTCATGCCCCGTTCGTGTATTACTCGATCACTACCAACTGAATTTCCATTTTGCCCATGTCCTGCAATTCCAAGGGAGCGGTCAGTGCAGTCCCGGTCATTTGTTGCAGATCCTGGTGGACCAGGAAATGCGGCGGAGTAATGTCGATCACTATGCCTTGATTGGACAAGATCGTACTCGCATTCCCCGAGATCATGTTGCCCAGCTCGGAAATCGCACTTTTCCCCATCTCATCCATCTCCTGAATCGGAAATCCCCCCATCATGGCGGATACAATCCGCAAGGCGAGATCATCCTGAATTCCGAAGAAAACATCTCCTTGCAATTGTCCGGTCATCCCGATGCGCAGCCAGGTATGTCCTTCCCGGTACGTCCACTGCCTAAGCTCCAGTTCTCCGCGGGAAATTTCTACTTGGCATACTTGCTGGATGACGAATGACGCCGAATCCAAAAAAGGATGTAAGTATTGCACACTCATTAAGTCCTCTTCCTTTCCCGGGAAATCCGTTCTTTCTACCTAATCTTAAAGTTGATCTTTCCCGGATTCAATAGTTCTCTGAAAATGATTAGGTCTTTGGGTCCGTATGCAAGGAATTCCGGGAAACCATTCCTCCACCTCGACCACCGATCGATACGTATAAATCCGGCTGCAGGTCCGCAGGTCCAGCACCTCTACACCGACTTCATGGCTGCTCAGCTGCCACATCGGCAACGGCAGCCTTTCAAAGGCGAAAACCGTATCACCAAACACATAGCACTCCTGGATGCAGCGTTCCTCCGGGTAGCGCTCTTCTGCCTCCAGCAAATGGATAGGCTCAATGCCAAACTGCTGAATTAAATGGATACGATCCAAGAGCTGCTCTGGCACTTTTTGACTGACCGTACGACGCGGAGAAAGCAGCGGATACTCCCTCTTCACATATTCCCAATTAATGCCGTGAAAAAACATGTATTTTCCTCCCAGTTTGAAACTCTTGCCCCATCATCTCATCCAAGGCGTCTATGGAAAAAAAGCCCAGATGCAGCGATTTTCATCACTGCAGCGGGCTTTCTTTTCTAGCATCTGCTTACTTTTTCTTGCCGACAATAATCATCTCCGCCTGCGTTTCCCGTCCCAATGCATCCCTGGCGATCACCGACAGCTTTTGCTTGCCTTCCTCGATCTGATCGAGCATCAGGCGAAATTCTCCGCGATCATTAATATCGGCCATCATCCGTCTATCCCGGTACACCATCTGCAATTGGATCGCTCCGGAGCCTACGACCCTTCCCTCGATCGGCAGAGAATCTCCCTCTTCTGCTTCGATCTGCTTGTGCGCCAGGTTCAAGGTTGGGGCTGGGGTTTGCCGGGCCTGGTAGGTATAGCGCTGCTCTCCGTGATTCAACACCACCGAGCCGACATTGGCATCCACGTATCCGTAAATCACCAGTTCGCTTTTATTTCCCGCTCCGTCCTTGCCTTCGAGCAGAATGCGATTTTCTCCGTGCTTCAGTGACAGGGTATGGATGAGCTGCTTCTGCACTGGCCTCTCCAATTGATCTTCTTCAAAGCTTGCGATGATCTGACCGTTTACACTGATCTGTCCTTTGTACGTCTGATCGCGATACAGGAAGCGTATGGGGACGATCATCCGTTTTGTTCCCGCATCGAATACCATTTCCTCGCTTCCCGTATTCATGAATTGCAGGACAGGAGGTGTGGTATCCATGATGACACGTTGCACGAACTGCCGCGTGTTGCCATACAGGTCCTGGGCGCTGTAGCTGATGTAATTCAACCCTTCCGTCAATCGCAGGATTGTCTGGAAAGCCCCGTCTGCATCGACCTTGATCGGTTGTTTATTGATCGTCAGCTTGACCCTGTCCAGCATATCCTCGCCCGTCACCTTGCCGCTGATAGCCAGATCCGGTTGATTGGTGATTTTCATATACTGGAACAGGTCGTTGGGAAACTCGACGAAAGGCGGTGTCGTATCGCTTCTTCCATTGACGTGCGCCATCCCCATATTTCCGGCATAATCGAACGCCACGACCGTCATCTTTTTATCCGGTTGATTCACGATGGTGCTGGTCACACTGGGCGCGTAGGGACCGCCCACCTTCTTCCCGTTTACATAGAGCAGGTATCCCTGAATATCCTTGTCTTTACTGTTCCAGTGAAGGCGGTTCCCGGAGATCGACGCTGTGACAGCTGGCGGTTTCGTATCCACGCGTACCGGCAGAGTCAACGTTTGCCAATTTGTATGGCTCCCGTCAATCTTCGCCTTGACCACGAATTGGTACGGTCCATCCGGAACCTTTTCATAAGTGCCTTTTTCCATCGAATACGCGCGTCCATCCCAGCTCCACTCTTCCCGTTCCGTAAAATAATACGGAGTGCCCAGCTTGGATTGATCGTATTTGCTTACCTTCTCATCCTGGACAAGGGAGCGAATTACCTTGCCTGACGCGTCTGCCACCTCGACCGTTACCTGTCGTGCATTTCGCAAAAAGGTAATCGAGGGTCCTGCTACATCGTAGTGACCGTCGCCATTGGGGGAAAATGCAATTTTGTCAGGGTCGATCTTGGCTGAGCCATCCTCCAAGACACCTGACACCCCCAGGTAGTCGCGGTATTTCCACTTGTCATTTCCCTTGTCATGGTACCAAGTCGTTTTGACGCCGGTTCTCTTTTCCTGGCTTCCTTCCTTCCACATCGGTTCATCCATGATCCGCGGCGCATCCCATTTGCCAAAGAACCCGATATAGGGCACGCGCAGATCAGGCAGCTCCTTGTCTGTGGATGCAAATAGCACAAACCCCTCGGCGAACTGATTCGGTTCTGCATCTTTTGGGATTTGCAGGGTCAATTTGACCTCTTCCCTCTTCCCGGGGGCGACTGTGACCTCCGGCTTGGAGATATTCAGCTTCGCACCTTCCAGCGGGGCCTCCCGCAACAGATTGAGACCATCCTTCTTCCGATCTGTCAGGACGCCGAACTCATCCTTGATTTGATAGGTGAGCGGCTTGTTTCCAAAGCGATTGTCCACGAACAGGGAAAAAGTCGTCGTCTCCCCGATCTCCCCCAAAGACACGCCAGCCTTCCCCTTCTGATCTACCACAATCACCGGCGTACGGATTGCTTTGGCTACCTGCATCATGCCTGCTCCTTGCACTCGCGGCGTATACGGCAATTTTTCCGATTGCTTGCCAGCTGTGGCAGCCACATCCTGATGCGGATCGAGGATCGGCTGGGCCGTATTCATCGCAGCTGCCTTCAAGGTTTCAACCAGCTGCCTGCCTTGCAGCTTCCGTCCTTGCTTTTCGTAGGCTTGTTTCATCAAAGCCATTGCGCCAGCTACATGTGGTGTCGCCATCGAGGTTCCGCTTTTTACGGCGTAATCGGCATCGCGCACCGTCGAGAGAATTCCTCCTCCTGGCGCAGATATTTCCGGCTTGAACTGCAAGTCCGGTGTCGGCCCCCAGGATGAAAAGGCGGAAATCGTGCCGCCTTCCGGGTAAGGCATCGGATTTTGCGCGTATTCGCCGTCGAAGGTGAGGGTAACCTTCTTCCCTTTTTTCAGAGCCTGTGCCAGCTTGTCGCCCATCTGCTTGAGAATGGCAACCGCAGGTATGACCTTGAGATGCTCTGCACTGATGATGATGGGACCTGGCTCATTATTGTAGATCACGGCGCCTGCGGCTCCTGCTTCTTTTGCCAGACGCAGTTTCTCATCGAATGTAATGTCTCCTCGCTCCAGCAAGACCACTTTATCCTTGACACTCACGTTGTAATCTTCCTTCTTGCCTTTGCCCATGTAGACTAGTTCATACGGCTTTAGCAGCGTGGTGACTGGATTCATGGCCGCTCCATTGCCTGCCTGACCGTGCAGATAGACGATGCGATCCATTCCTGATACCCCATCGACTCGAAAACTGTGTCCCGCCAACGTCGTCGCGTTGACCGAGGCGACGGAAAAAGCATCGGGTGACAGTCCAGGAGATCCGATCATCGCCACGTCCGGATTTTGCGCCCGTACTTTGTCACTGCCAAAATAAGCGTCATTGCCCGCGGCTGCAACGACGATAACGCCATTGTCTACGGCCTTTTTGATCGCGTATTGCTCCGTATTGCTCTCATCTACATATCCGGCAGATGAGCCCAGGCTCAGATTAATGACGTCCGCCTTTTTCGTGACGGAATCATTGATGGCGTACTGGATAGACTCACTGAGCCCCGGCACTTCTCCCTGGTAATTGGAGAACACTTTTTGGCTCATCAATTGGGCTTCTGGTGCCACACCCGTTATCTTTCCATTTGCTGCGATAATTCCCGCCACATGTGCGCCGTGCTGCGATTCCCCCACATCTTCGGTCGTCTGGTTGCGATCAGCCCAGTTATAGCCCGGTATCACTTTTTTGCTCGATCCGGATTTTTGTTGGGCTAGCCGTTTGTCCTTCGGGGCTGGAAAATCAGGATGCTGCGGATTGATCCCGGTGTCAATGACCGAGACCAGCATTCCCTCTCCCTTCACGCCCGCCTCCTGCCATGCCTTGGTTGCTTCAATCATATCCAGGGTCGATGTAGATGACTGATTCATCTTTTCGCCCAGTATTCGATGATTCGTATGGAGCCATTCATCTGCTTTGGCCGGTTGCCATTCCTTATTTCTAGACACAGCTGCATCTGTTGCTTTATGGAGGAATGGGCTTTCTGATTCGAGGATGTCGCGTATCACCTGCTGTTGAAATCCAGACATTTCTCCGGGAATAGCCGCTTTCGTCTGCCAGGTACCTGCGGCTGTTGTCGGAAGCAAAGTCAACGCCAACCCTATGCTGATCCACTTCTTTTTCATCGTTTGCCTCCTTTAGGAAAAGGTTCCCTTCCAACAGTTTTCACAGGGAGGCTTCCACCTATGCAAAAAAGCGTGCATCTGACAGAGCAGATGCACGCTTTTGGCGATCAGGCAAAGGCTTACGAGAAGAAGAATTTCTTCAAGCCATGCTTGATGGTTTCTTTATTCATATGTGCGATGGAAGTGGTAAGCGGAATTCCTTTCGGACAAGCTTGCACGCAGTTTTGCGAGTTCCCGCAATCCGCGATACCGCCATCGTCCATCAACGCTTCCAAACGCTCATGCTTGTTCATCATTCCAGTTGGATGCTGGTTAAACAGGCGAACCTGGGAGATGGCAAAAGGACCGATGAAGTCCGATTTGCTGTTGACGTTCGGGCAAGCCTCCAGGCAAACACCGCAGGTCATGCATTTGGACAGTTCGTACGCCCATTGACGCTCAACCTCTGGCATACGTGGTCCTGGACCCAGGTCATGCGTTCCATCGATTGGAACCCACGCTTTTACGCGTTTCAGCGCATCGAACATGCGGCTGCGGTCAATCGACAGGTCGCGCTGTACTGGGAATGTACTCATTGGTTCGAGACGGATCGGCTGTTCCAGCTTGTCGATCAGAGCGGAGCACGCTTGGCGCGGTTTTCCGTTAATCACCATCGAGCAGGCACCGCACACTTCTTCCAAGCAGTTGGATTCCCAGTTGACCGGTGCAGTCTTTTGTCCTTGGGCATTTACAGGATTGCGTTGAATTTCCATCAGCGCCCCGATCACGTTCATGTTCGGACGGTAAGGAATTTTGAATTCTTCCTTGTACGGAGTGCTGTCAGGGCTGTCCTGGCGAGTAATAATCAGGTGAATCAACTTTTCGGCCATGATCAGTTTCCTCCTCTCTTAGTGCTTCTTGTCGGACGTATAGTCACGTTTACGCGGCGGAATCAGCGAAACATCGATGTCCTCGTAATAGATCTCCGGAGCAGTTGTTTCCGGATTGAATTTTGCCATGGTCGTTTTCATGAAGCGCTCGTCATCGCGCTCAGGGAATTCAGGCTTGTAGTGAGCACCGCGGCTCTCATCGCGCATCAGAGCACCGATAGTGATCGCGCGCGCCAGCACCAGCATGTTCCACAGATGACGCGTGAAGGAAGCGCCGGAGTTGCTCCATTTGCTTGTATCGTTAATGTTGATGTTTTTGTAGCGCTGCATCAGTTCGACGATTTTTTCGTCTGTTTGCTTCAGACGGTCATTGTAACGCACGACGGTTACGTTGTCCGTCATCCACTCACCCAGCTCCTTGTGGATCAGGTAAGCATTCTCTGTTCCATCCATTTTCAGGATGCTGTCGTATTTCTCTTGCTCTTTCTTCGTAAAGCCGTCGTAAAGCGTAGAGGAAAGATCATCCGAGGATTGATTCAGTCCATTCATATACTCAATCGCTTTTGGACCTGCTACCATACCGCCGTAGATCGCGGAGAGCAGAGAGTTTGCGCCCAGACGGTTCGCACCGTGCTGCGAGTAATCGCACTCACCAGCAGCGAACAAACCAGGGATGTTGGTCATTTGGTTGTAGTCTACCCACATGCCGCCCATGGAATAGTGAACAGCCGGGAAGATTTTCATTGGAACCTTGCGTGGGTCATCACCAACGAATTTCTCGTAGATCTCGATAATACCGCCCAGCTTGACATCCAATTCTTTCGGATCTTTGTGGGAGAGGTCGAGATATACCATGTTCTCGCCGTTGATACCCAGCTTCATGTCTACGCAGACGTGGAAAATCTCACGTGTTGCGATGTCACGTGGAACCAGGTTTCCGTAAGCCGGATATTTTTCCTCCAGGAAGTACCAAGGCTTACCGTCTTTGTACGTCCAGATGCGTCCGCCTTCACCGCGAGCAGATTCGGACATGAGACGCAGCTTGTCGTCGCCAGGAATCGCTGTTGGGTGAATCTGAATCATCTCGCCATTGGCGTAGACGACACCTTGTTGGTACGCGATCGAAGCCGCCGTACCGGTGTTGATGATCGAGTTTGTCGATTTACCGAAGATAATCCCAGGGCCGCCCGTTGCCAGGATGACAGCGTCTGCACGGAAGGATTGAATTTCACCGGAACGCAGGTTTTGAGCCGTAATCCCGCGACAGGTTCCGGATTCATCCAGCACAGCACCGAGGAAATCCCAATATTCGTACTTGGTGACCAAACCTTCCGCTTCATAGCGGCGGACTTGCTCGTCCAATGCGTAAAGCAATTGCTGTCCAGTCGTCGCACCTGCGAACGCAGTGCGGTGATGCTTCGTACCGCCGAAACGACGGAAGTCCAGCAGTCCCTCAGGAGTACGGTTAAACATAACACCCATCCGGTCCAGCATGTAAATGATCCCTGGAGCCGCATCCGCCATCGCTTTTACTGGCGGTTGGTTCGCCAGGAAGTCGCCGCCGTACACGGTGTCATCGAAGTGCTCCCAAGTGGAATCGCCTTCCCCTTTGGTATTCACCGCACCGTTGATACCGCCTTGGGCACAAACGGAGTGGGAACGTTTTACCGGAACCAGAGAGAACAGTTGGACGGGAACACCTTTTTCTGCTGCCTTGATGGTAGCCATCAAGCCGGCCAAACCACCACCGACAATGATCAGTTTACCTTTTGCCATGACTTTGTCCCCCTATCCCTATACAATAAACGCCGACATAGCGCGCAAGCCAATGAACGTTACGATTACGAATACTACCATTGTAAAATATGTTGCAATTCGTTGGGAACGAGGCCCAACTGTGATTCCCCAGTGAACGAGGAACGACCAGATTCCGTTGGAGAAGTGGAAGGTCGTACTGATAATCCCGATCGCGTAAAATACGATCATGACAGGATTGCTAAGTATGTTGGCCATCATGTCAAAATTGACTTCTGCGCCCATCGCTTTTGGGATGCGTGTTTCCCAAACGTGCCAAACAATGAAGATAAGCGTAATGATACCTGTCAAACGCTGCCAGAGGAACAATTGGTTCCGGAAATAGCCGAAGTTCCCTACATTTTGTTTCGCTTGGAAGGCGATGTAGAGACCGTAGACTGCGTGGAACAGGATCGGGATGTAGATAAAGACAAATTCAACTACCAACAAAAATGGTACGTTTTCAATCAGACCCGCAGCCGTGTTGAAAGCTTCCGGTCCGCGCGTTGCTTGATAGTTTGCCGTCAGGTGGAACAGCAAGAACAGCCCGATTGGAAACAAACCTAAGAGAGAGTGAAGCCTGTGACTGAGAAAGCTATGGCCTTTCGCCATACAATGGTCCCCCTTTCAATGTATCTAACCTTCTTTTACTCGATCTTTCCCCCTATCCTAACCCATTGACTTCTCCATTAGACATGACGGGACGTCCGTCACATCCTTTGTCTGGAAAAGACAAAATGTGTCGGAATACGAAAAAAAGATTGGCAAAACATTGACCAAAACAATTGTACTCCTGTCGTGAAGGAGCGTCAAGATAATGAATAGACTAAATCCATTGATAGAACAAACGAAACTGAACCCGGTATTTTTCCTCTATCAAAATGGCATGTCTGCCCCCCTTCCATCATAGTCTATTAGGGACAGGAGGGGAAGTAGAGTGAAAGAGACAGATCAATTGAGTGCCTTGTTGCCGACAGCATCGATCGCCTATGCGGAACGGATGAACATGCCCTATCTCGGCTACCATCTATTGCGCGAGACGCTGACCCAGACCCTGCTGGGAGAAAGCGAAAGCCCGATCCTTTATTGGATCGGAAAGAATATGGGACGAAAGATACCGATTCAATCCGCCAATGGCATTATTCTGCCTTTTATCCGGCTGGGTCTAGGACAGCTCGACCTGTTGAAGGAATCCGAGCAACACCTCCATTATTCCCTCTCACACACCATCTATCCCTATATGTCACAGGAGCGCCTCAGCCGAGCCCTTTCCCTGGAATGCGGCGTCATAGCGGGAGCGATAGAAGCGTGGCGCGGCCAAGAAGCCCTTGTGCAGATGGAGCTGGGACAGAAGGGAAGCGTACAGATTCACGTCAGCTTCTGACCGTGAAAACCCCCCTCTCCCGAAGCGAAGAGGGGGGCTGCCCGCTATGATTATCCTACGAACCGTGTACGACAGCAGTTTGCTCCACATCAAGCCCGTAAGCCGTATGCAGGCTGCGCACCGCAAGTTCGGTCAAATCTGCCGGAATCACGCAGGATACCTTGATATCGGAGGTCGACACCATTTTGATGGTAATCTGCTGCTCAGCCAGCACGCGGAACATTTCCGCAGCCACACCGGGGTTGTTCACCATGCCGGATCCTACGATGGATACTTTGCTTAAGCTTTCTTCGTAGTCCACTTTTTCAAAGCCAAGTGCTGCCTGATTTTGCGCCAAGGTATCCAAGGCATGCTTCAGGTCTCCAGCTGCCACCGTGAAAGAAATATTCGTCACATCGGAATCGTAGGAGCTTTGGATGATGATGTCTACGTTTACCCGATGATCCGCCAGTGTATTGAACAGTCGGGACAGGGTTCCGACCTTTGCTGCCATGCCGACCACGGTAATCTTGGCCACCTCGTCATCATGAGCGACGCCGCTTACTACTCTACCTGTTTCCATATCGGGAACCTCCTCTACATAGGTGCCTTCTTCTGAGGTAAAACTGGAGCGAACCACCAGCTTCACCTTGTATTTCTTGGCTGCCTCTACAGAGCGCGGGTGAAGGACACCGGCACCGAGATTGGCCAGCTCCAGCATCTCGTCATAGGAGATGCGATCCAACTTGCTTGCCGCCGGAACCACGCGCGGGTCAGCGGTATACACTCCTGCGACATCGGTAAAAATCTCGCATTTGTCGGCCTGCAGGCTAGCCGCCAAGGCCACGGCTGACGTATCCGATCCGCCGCGCCCCAAGGTGGTGATCTCTCCCGTGTCGCTAATGCCCTGGAAACCGGCCACGATCACGACGCGTCCGCGGTCCAGCTCCGCGCGAATCCGGGTTGGGTCGATCTCCTTGATCCGTGCCCGGCCATGAATCGATTCGGTCGTAATTCCTGCCTGCCAGCCAGTCAGGGAAATCGCATCATACCCCTTTTGGTGCAAGGCCATTGACAATAAAGCGATGGACACCTGCTCCCCCGTGGTCAGCAGCATATCCATCTCCCGTTCAGACGGGTAAGGCGTAATTTCTTTTGCCATGTCGATCAGCACGTCCGTCGATTTTCCCATCGCGGACAAAATGATCACCATGTCGTGACCCGCTTCCTTGTTTGTGATAATCCGATCAGCTACTCGCAAAATTCGCTCAATAGTTCCTACGGAAGTACCTCCGTATTTCTGCACGATCAATCCCATGGCACTTCTCTCCTATTCCTATTCTCATATCCACACGTTTTTTCTCTATGTTTGGTTTCTCTTTTTCTTTATGTTTTCCAGATAAACAAAAAAGACACCGACGAGGAATTTCACCTGTCGCTGTCTATGGTTTCGACATACCGGCTCCCCCTTCCCAATACACGCGGACAGACTGCAAGAGATGATCGGAAAAACCAGTCATCACTCACACTGTCACACCGTGAGATAGCTCTCCATCCAGCAACTGGCCATTGCCTGGATGACAGTCCTGCGCTTGTTCAACGCAAGCCCAGCATGAAAAGCACGGGTCGCTCTTCACACTTCGGCGAATTCCCCTTTTCCTGCCCTTCATAGATACCCGATCTCTGGGAGGTACTCATGGTTTTCGCGCCTCTACCTCACTCCTTTGGGGAAGTGAGGTCAACTATTCTGTTTGAATGGCATTATAACATGCTGCCTGGTAGGGATCAATGGCTTTTTCCTTTTTGCTCGTTCGATCAGGTTTCCAGCTTGCGCAGATGCGCGATGATCTCGCGGGCCAGCTTGTCGCCGATTCCCAGCTGGCGGAAATCCTCGACACTTGCCTCCCGCATTTTTTTCAGCGAGCCGAAATGAGTAAACAGCAGCTTTCTGCGCTTTTCCCCGATCCCAGGGATTTCATCGAGCTGGGAGGACAGCATCGTCTTGGACCGCGACTGCCGATGAAACGTGATCGCAAACCTGTGCACTTCGTCCTGGATGCGCTGCAGCAAGTAAAATTCATAGCTGTCGCGTCTCAACTCCACCGCTTCTGGCGGATCGCCGTACATCAGCTGCGCTGTACGGTGTTTGTCGTCCTTCGCCAAGCCGCAAACCGGGATGTACAAGCCCAGCTCGTTTTCCAGCACATCCATGGCTGCACTGATCTGTCCCTTGCCTCCGTCGATCACGATAAGATCGGGCATCTCCTGATTTTCTTTCAGCAGGCGGGAATAGCGGCGGCGGATGACCTCCCGCATCGAGCCGTAATCATCAGGACCTTCGACGCTTTTGATCTTGAATTTGCGGTACTCTTTTTTGTCGGGACGTCCATTCGTAAAGACGATCATGGCAGAGACCGGCTCAGTACCTTGAATGTTAGAGTTGTCGAACGCTTCGATTCGGTGCGGGGTTTTGATTCCGAGAATATGCCCCAGATTATGCACCGCCTGGACGGTCCGAGCGTCGTCTTTGGACATCAGGGCGAATTTCTCTTGCAGCGCAATTCGTGCATTTTCATTCGCCATCTGCACCAGTTCCCGCTTCTTGCCGCGTTTCGGCGCATGGACCTTGATTCCGAGCCACTGGGCGAGCAATTCGGGATCGCTTTCCTCGGGCAGCAGAATCTCCTTGGGCAGCGCGTTTTGCTTGTCATAGTAGAATTGGCCCACATAGGACATAAAGTCTTCCGCTTCCTCCCCATAGTAAGGAAAAGACGTTGTTTGCCGTTCGATCATTTTGCCCTGGCGCATGTAAAAAATCTGAATGCACATCCAGCCCTTGTCTACCGCGAAGCCGATGATGTCCCGGTCCACTGTGTCGGCCATGGTCACCTTCTGTTTCTCCATCACGGCTTCGATGCTTTTGATCTGGTCGCGGTATTCCTTCGCCCGCTCAAACTCCATATTCTCTGCCGCCTGATTCATCTTGGCCGTCAATTCCTGCTTCATCGCTTCATGGCCGCCGTCGAGAAAACGGGCGATTTCCTCCACGATCCGCTGATTTTCCTCTTCGGCCACATCGTACACGCAGGGAGCCAGACATTGGCCCAGATGGTAATACAGACAGACCTGCTTCGGCATCGTTTTGCATTTGCGCAGTGGATACAAGCGGTCCAGCAGCTTCTTCACTTCTCCTGCGTCGCCAGCGTTGGGGTAGGGACCAAAGTATCGGGCCTTGTCCTTCAACACCTTGCGCGTGATCTCCAGACGCGGCTCTTTTTCATTGGTAATCTTGATATAGGGATACGTCTTATCGTCGCGAAGCATCACATTGTAGCGCGGATTGTGCTGCTTGATCAGGTTGCACTCCAAGACCAGGGCTTCAATCGCGGACGATACGACGATATATTCAAAGTCGGTAATTTCACTGACCAATAGCTGGGTTTTGCCATTATGGCTTCCGGTAAAGTAGGAGCGAACGCGGTTTTTCAATACCTTCGCCTTTCCTACGTAGATGATTTCACCGGCAGCGTTTTTCATCAGGTAGCAGCCCGGTTTTTCAGGCAGTACACCCAACTTGTCTTTCAAGGCGCGATTCATGGCTGCCCCCTCCTTTCGCAACTTTCCACCCCTCATCGTAACACGTTTGGGAAAAGAAAAACAGCATTTGCCTTTTTCATGCAAATGCTGTCCGTTCGATACATTTCCGTATGTGTGGATGCTTACAGATGTTTGCCTACTGTTGCCATCAAGGCTTCTTTCGGTTGGAACCCGATGATTTTGTCTACCGGTTGACCGTCTTTGAACACGATCAATGTCGGAATGGACATGACGCCAAAACGGCCTGCAGACTCAGGATTGTCATCGACGTTTACTTTCACGATTTTCAGCTGGGAGCCCACTTCACCATCGATTTGCTCCAGGACAGGCGCGATCATTTTGCAAGGGCCGCACCAAGGTGCCCAAAAGTCAACCAGGACGGTTCCTTGCCCTACTTCCTGGGTAAAGTTTTGATCAGATGCATTTACAATTGCCATGAGAGTTACCTCCTTGATCTCTTACTTCTGGAAAAAGTATCTTACTGTGAATCAGTATATCATCCCGCAAGCGATATGACCATCACACCAGACACTTTCCGCACTCAAGGATAGTTTGTCCTGCATACCCTTCCTTACCCTTTGTTTCTTGGCAGGAAATCGTTTCTTCTGTGAAGCCTATTGCCCTCAGAGAGCGGAGACAAAAAAACGCCCCGGAGCACTACTGTCCAGGACGTTTCGTTCGCTATGTTTAGACAAGCACTTTTTTAAATTCTGCAGTCAGCAATGGCACGACTTCGAACAAATCTCCGACGATGCCGTAATCGGCGATTTGGAAGATCGGGGCTTCGGGATCTTTATTAATCGCCACGATCACTTTCGAGCTGGACATGCCAGCCAAATGCTGAATCGCGCCAGAGATGCCGCAAGCAATGTACAGATCAGGCGTTACAACCTTACCAGTCTGGCCGATCTGCAGGGAGTAATCGCAATAATCGGCGTCGCACGCTCCGCGGGACGCACCGACAGCAGCACCCAGGACGTCGGCCAGCTCTTGCAAGGTCTGGAACCCTTCTGCGCTCTTGACTCCGCGTCCACCGGATACGATTACTTTCGCTTCAGAAAGATCTACTTTCCCGCTGGTTTTGCGGACAACCTCTTTTACAATGGTGCGCAGGTCTTTGATCTCCAGATCTACGGGCACCACTGTCGCCGACTTCGATTCGTCTGCCGCACCTGCCGCGATATTGTTCGGACGAATGGTGACGAACAGCTTGCCATCGACGAACTTGCGCTTTTGAAATGCCTTCCCGGCATAGATCGGGCGGATGAAAACAGGTCCAGCCTCGATCCCTGTCACGTCAGATACCAGACCGTATCCGAGACGTGCTGCCACGCGCGGCGCCACGTCGCGACCAATCGCTGTGTGGCCCAATACGACTGCATCTGGCGCAGCCAACTCGATCAATTGTGTCACAGCCTGTGTATAAGCATCAGGCGTGTACTGTGCCAATGCCTCATGCTCTGCCGTATACACCATTGCAGCCCCATGATGGCCCAAAGTCGCAGCATGAGCCGCCGCATTTGCACCGAAAACGCCTGCTACCACTTCGCCCCCGTCAGCAATCAATTGCGCTGCTGCCAAGGCTTCCAGCGATACGTTGCGTAGTTGTCCGTCACGCACTTCTGCCAATACAAGTACCTTTTTCATGGAAATCCTCTCCCTCTCTCTTAGATCACTTTCGCTTCGTTGCGCAACAGTTGCACCAATTCTGACGCTTGGGCAGACAGATCACCAGACAAAATGCGTCCAGCCCCTTTTGTTGGCGGCAAAAATTGATCCACGATCTCAGTCTTTGCCGCTACCTCATCGGCAGACAGACCCAGATCATTAGCAGAGAGACGCTCCAAAGGCTTTTTCTTCGCCTTCATAATCCCAGGAAGGGAAGGATAGCGCGGTTCGTTCAATCCTTGCTGGGCAGTGATCAAAACAGGAAGACTGGTTTCGACAACCTCCAGGTCTCCCTCCACGTCACGCTCGACGCGAACTTGGCTTCCGTTAACTTCCAGCTTCACTGCAGTGGAGACGTGATTGATGCCCAGCTCTTCAGCCAGTCGCGGCCCGCCTTGACCAGCACCAGTATCTACAGCCATCTGACCGCCCAGGATAATGTCAAAACCGACTTTCTTCGCTACGGCTGCCAGGACTTTAGCCGTCGTGAATTCATCACCGAAAAGAGATTCGTCATCCACCAGCACAGCCTTGTCTGCGCCCATGGCCAACGCGGTGCGAATGGCGCTTTCCGCGCGATCCGGTCCGACGCTGACGACTGTTACCTCGCCGCCATGCTCTTCCTTCAGCTTGATGGCTTCCTCAACGGCATATTCATCATAGGGATTTATGATAAATTCCACACCATCTTCCGAAATGTTTCCGCCTTGAATTACGATTTTCTCTTCTGTGTCAAACGTTTGCTTCAACACAACCAAAATGTTCATGAGGACCCCTCCTTAGTCGAAATGCTACCGCGAAATGGCTGATGAGGCAAACCATTTCTTTCCTTCTCTCTATCGTCGTTCGTCAACGGTCAGAAAATTGCGGCTTGCGTTTTTCTATAAAAGCAGCTACGCCTTCCCGGACGTCTTCCGTAGCAAATGCTTCACCGAACAGCTTGGCTTCTCTCTCCATGCCTTCTTCGGCAGAGAGCGTGCCAGCAGCGTGGATTGCCTCCAAAGCCAGCTTGACGGTCACAGCGCTCTTGTTCACGATGACTGTTGCCAGTTTTTTCGCTTCCTCCAACAATTGCTCGACCGGGTAGACGGCTTCCGCCAATCCGATGCGATGCGCCTCTACTCCATCGATCATTTCGGATGTGAGGATCATCTGCGTCGCCCGACCTTTGCCTACCAGACGAGGCAAACGCTGAGTCCCGCCGTAGCCAGGGATCAGTCCAAGATTCAGTTCCGGCAGGCCGAGCCTTGCTTCCACCGCAGCCAAACGGATGTGGCAAGCCATCGCCAGTTCCAGACCGCCGCCCAGGCAAGGGCCGTTAATCGCAGCAATAATGGGCTTTGGAAAGGTTTCCATTCGGGTAAACAAATCTTGTCCCAGTTTGGAAGCTGCTTTCGCATCCTCCGCATCCATCTGCGTAAATTCTTTAATATCTGCGCCCGCAATGAAAAACCTGCCTTCTCCCGTCAGGACAACCGCCTTGATGGCAGGATCCGCTTCCCACTGCCCCAACAGCTCCTGCAGCTCCTCCAGCACCTTTCTGCTCAATGCATTGGCTGGAGGATTGTTGATCGTAACGAGCGCAATGCGGTCTTCCACCTGTACATTCCAATGTGCAGTCATCTCTCACCCTCCACTCTATCAAAAATGAAGGAACAACCATCCTCCGAACGGTCGCTCAGTTTTGCACTTTTATTGTAGCAAAGGTACGTATGCAACAAAAGCTTTTCTTTCCTATTTCCCCATCAAACCGTGCAGGAAGAGATTATGAATGGGGTGAACATAGGAGACAAGATCGTACTTGCACTGTTTCATGACCCAAGCTGTCGTCACTTCGTCCAGCGTGCCGAAAATCATTTTTCGCGCCAAGCGCACATCGAGATCAGGACGGAACATCCCAGACTCCATCCCCTCGCGAATGACCTCGTCAATCAGCGAAAAATACTGCTTCATGACGTTCCCGATGCCCTCGCTGATTATCGGATTGGATTGGCGGAGTTCAATTTGTGTCACCATCGCCAATTCATGATCCTGGGAAAGCTGGCTGAAATGCGCATGAACGAGAACAAATAGCTTCTGCTCCGCCGACGTCGCTTCCGAGATGCGTGCTCTGCATGTTTCGATAAAATTCCCCATCTTTTCGTTAAACAAGGAGATAAGAATATCATCTTTGTTTTCGAAGTAGAGGTAGATCGTACCGTCCGCCACCTTCGCTTCTTTGGCTATTTTGGAAACCTGGGCATTGTGGTAGCCCTGCCTGGCGATGACGCGAACCGCAGCATCGATAATGGCTTGATACTTTTCCCCCGTTTTTTTTGCCATATGTACCTCCACGTTTTACTCGCACCGATGATAAAATGAATGATCATTCATTCACAATAATAAGTGTATTATACTTCTTTTCCGGCGTCAATCCTAAGCAATCGGTCATTTTTCAAAAATACAAAAAAGACCGTCTTCCTGTAAGAAAACAGTCTTGTCAATCCATTTAGCTGGTTTTGATCTGCTCCTCAGCTTCTCTTCGTTTTTTGTCCTCTTCCTGGAGCTGGCGTCTCAGCACTTTGCCCACCATCGTTTTCGGCAATTCACTGCGGAATTCGTACAGACGAGGAATCTTGTAGGCTGCCAGCTTTTCTCGGCAATGCTTCTCCAACTCTTCCTCACTGACCTCCATCCCCTGCTTCAAAACGACGAAGGCCTTGACTGTTTCCCCGCGATACGGGTCTGGCACACCGATGACCGCAGCTTCCTGAACAGCCGGATGCTCGAACAATACCTCTTCCACTTCACGCGGATAGATGTTGAAGCCGCCAGCGATGATCATGTCCTTTTTTCGATCTACAATATAAAAATACCCGTCTTCATCCATGTATCCCATGTCGCCAGTCAGAAGCCACCCATCCTTGAGGATCGCAGCCGTATCCTCCGGACGATTCCAATAGCCGACCATGACCTGCGGGCCTTTGACAGCCAGTTCGCCGATTTGGCCAGTGGGAAGCTCTTCTCCTGTGCTAGGGTCGAGAATGCAGCTGTCCGTATCCGGCCAGGGCAAACCGATGCTGCCTGTGATGCTCTTGCCCCAGATGGGATTGGAGTGTGTAACAGGGGAAGCTTCGGTCAAGCCGTAACCCTCGACCAGCTTGCCGCCCGTCAGCTCCTCGAAACGATTTTGCACTTCTACCGGCAAGGGCGCAGAACCGCTTACACATGCTTCAATGGATGACAAATCATATTTTTGCAGATCGGGATGGTTGATCAGTCCGATGTACATGGTCGGTGCTCCGGGGAACAAAGTCGGCTTGGTCTTGCTGATCAACTCCAGCATCTGCTTTACGTCGAATTTGGGTACGAGTATGATTTCTGCTGCGATGGAAATGCCTTTGTTCATGACGGTCGTCATGCCATAAACGTGAAAGAGCGGCAAAGCGCCGAGAATGCGCTCGCTTCCCATCTTCAGCTTGTATAAAACGGCTTTGCACTGCACGGCATTGGCGATCAGATTGGCATGCGTCAACATGACGCCTTTGGCGACGCCTGTTGTGCCTCCGGTGTATTGCAGCAAGGCGATGTCATGCTCGGGATCAACCTCTATTTTCACCGGATTGTTAGCGCTTTCTTTTAGCACGGAAAGAAAAGGCTCAACATCGCTGCCGTACATGACTTGCGGATTGTGCCCGTCTTTTTTTTGCACCAGCGGATACAGCATCCTTTTGAAAAAAGGAAGATAATCGCCGATGCTGGTAATGATGAGTCTTTTCAGCGGGGTCGAAGAACGAACGGAAGTGACGCGTTTGTACAGCAGGTCCAGTGTGATGATCGTCTCTGCCCCGGAGTCGTTTAGCTGATGAATGAGCTCCCGCTCGGTATAGAGGGGATTGGTCATCACGACGGTCGCTCCAGCAAACAGGGCACCGTAGTAGCTGATCACCGTTTGCGGAATATTAGGCAGCATAATGGCGACTCGGTCGCCTTTTTTCACGCCGCGCTTGATCAGTCCGTTGGCAAACTCGTACGACAAATCCAACAGCTCACGATACGTAATCCGCTTTCCCATAAAATAAACAGCATTGTTATCGGGATATGTAGCTGCTGACTGCTCCAGAAAATGCGTCAATGAAACACGGGGGTATTCCAATGACGGGGCAGTTTCGGGTGGGTAACTGGCAATCCAAGGCTTGGCATTTGACATGGGTTATCCCTCCATCGCGTAATGGCCTTGCCGTCCCGTATGCTCAGCATTCATAACCTCTTCCTAGTACCCATTCTATTCGAAAAATAGTTAATTTTCCAACAAAATGTTTCGATATGGAAATTTTTTCTGAAATGTAAAGAAGGGAAGCGGTGCAAATCTCGCCTCCCTTCCTATTTTTTTATGAGTCAAGGCGATAAAACCTGCCTGATTTGCTGCTGAACCCGCTCTCTCTCGGCAGACGGGACTAAATGGTACCAGCCCAGCACACCGTTGTGCCAGATTCTCTCATCTCTTCCGATCAAGGTATCGGTCTTGAGCAGATTGTCTTTCGGATCTGAGAAGGAGAACAGCAGCGAGGCGATCTCGCCCTCGGTCAAATCCATTTTGACGTGGTCGCCCATGATCGCAAGCAGGCTGTGCATTTTGGGCAATACCTCGGGAGAAGTCCCCTTCGAGACCAACGCTTCCATAATCTCCTGCTGCCGTTCGATCCGCTGGTAGTCGCTGTCCTCTTTGCCTAGGTCGCTTTTGCGATAGCGGGCGTAATCCAGCGCCTGCTCGCCCGTAAGTCTCTGCAAGCCGGGCTGCAAATCGATGAAGGTATCATCGCTGGGGTCACTGTATTTCATCCGTTTTTTCACATCGATCGCGACTCCTCCCAGCTCATCGACCGCCTTGCGAAAGCCTTCGAAATCTACCGTCACATACCGCGAGATCTCGATGCCCAGGAATTGCTCCAGGGATTGCTTGACCAGCTTGGGACCTCCAAAGGCCATCGCGTGGTTCACCTTGTCATACCCGCGCCCCGGGATGTTCAGGTAGCTGTCGCGCGGAATCGAGATCAGATAGGCGGATTGCTTGGCCGGGTGGATCGCTGCCAGCATGATGGTGTCTGAGCGTGCAGCCTCGCCGTCTCTGCTGTCGATTCCCAAGATCAGCGCGACGAACGGCTTCATCGGGGTAGTGGCAGAAGCCAGAGAGCGAGGCGGTAATGGTTGCGGGTTGGCTTTTGGCGAATCTTGAACCTGTCCGTCTATCGGCATGTACCATTTTTCGGCGAGCTGCCTGTACTCCATCACTGTATACGCGACGGCTGCAAGCAAGAGAAGAATGCACCAGGATACCAGATGAAAGGCAATTTGTTTTCCATACCGTTTGAAAAAGGATTGATTGAACACGTGCGTGACCTCCCCCGTAAAAGCAAGTCCCTGTCAGGCAGAAGCTTGGACAGGGACTTGTTTCCAGTTTTAACGGATGAGATCTGGTTTAAACCTGCTGGATTCAGGGACGTTCCACAATCAGGGCCATGCCCATGCCGCCGCCTACGCAGAGGGCAGCCAGCCCGCGCTTCACCTGGCGCCGTTTCATCTCATGCAGCAGTGTCACGACAATGCGGCAGCCCGTCGAGCCGACAGGATGGCCGAGTGCGATCCCGCTGCCATTTACATTCGTGATCTCGCGCGGCAATCCGAGCAGTTTTTCGACAGCCAAATACTGCGCGGCGAATGCTTCGTTCACCTCGATCAGGTCGATGTCTGCCAGCGTGAGGCCGGCCTTTGCCAGCGCCTTTTGAACGGCTGGTACTGGACCGTACCCCATCAGGTCAGGCTCTACGCCTGCAACAGCCCAAGAGAGGATGCTCCCGAGCGGTTCGATGCCGAGCTCCTTCGCTTTGCTCTCCTTCATCAGCAGGGCAGCGGAAGCGCCGTCATTTAGGCCGGAGGAATTTCCCGGCGTCACGGTGCCGTTTTCCCGGAAACCGGGCCGCAGCTTGGCCAAGCTCTCCATCGTGACTCCCCGTCTAGGATGCTCGTCGGTACTGACCAGAAGGCTTTCCCCTCGTTTTTTCACAGAGACCGGAATCATTTCTTCTTCAAAAATGCCGCTGTCGATGGCACGTATCGCGTTTTGCTGGCTGCGCAGGGCGATTTCGTCTTGCTCCTCCCGGGTGATGCCATAGCGGTCTGCCAGTCTCTCCGCTGTTTCGCCCATCAAAATCTGGTGGTGCGGATCGGTGAGCAGTTCCCACATCGCGTCGGTCATCTCTCCATGCGTAAGCCGTTTGCCCCAGCGAGCGTTTTTCAAGACGTATGGAGCATTGCTCATGCTCTCCACGCCTCCTGCCAGGACGATTTCATGTTCTCCAAGCAGAATCTGTGATGCTCCACTGACAATGGCCTGCATACCGGAAGCACATTGGCGCTGGACCGTAAAACCGGTGACCTCATGGCCCAGACCAGCATCGATGGCGACGACCCTGGCGATATTGGGTTCATCGGTACGCTGAATGCAGTTGCCCAAAATGATTTCCTCTACCTGTCTTCCATCCAGTCCAGCCTTCTCCAACACGCCTTGCACTGCCGTCTGCGCCAAGCCTCGTGCGCTTACATCCTTTAATACCCCGCCAAACGTACCGATTGGTGTACGTCCGGCAGCCGCGATGACGACTTGCTCCATTCCGCTTCCCCCTCCTTCGTTTTTTCCTATTTTACCATCTATTGGTTACAATTGCGGGTACTTGTTCGCGGATGCTTTCATCAGTAGCGTCACCCACTCCTCGCTGCGCCGCTCCCCCAGGACCTCAAAGCCCGCTCCTTCGTATGCAGACAGGACCATTTCGCGGTTCCACTCGACGATTCCGGACAGGAGCACATGTCCATCAGCGGCGATTCTCTCTGTCACGACAGGCAGCATGGCTACATCTTCCTCTCCCCCGATGTTGAGCAGGATCAAGTCTGCTTGCTCTGGCAAATTTTCGCGAACAGCCTCTTCCAGCGCATCCCCTATGAGAACCTTCAAGGCTGTCTCCGGCACTTGGTTATTTGCGGCATTCACCTCGATCTGATACTCGCTTTGCGGGTTGATATCGATGGCGTAGACGGGTTGACTTGCCCCATTGACGGCACAGTATAAGGAAAGGATGCCGGAGCCCGCGCCAATGTCGATTACGACCTTGCCTGCCACCGGGATCTCCTGAAGGAAAAGCAAAATATCCTGGGTTGTGCCGTGGTAGCCTGTCCCAAAGGCGGCTCCTGGATCGATCCATAAAATATTCCGGGCTTCCTTCAACAGATCCGGCTCCGTCCAGGTCGGAGCGATCCACCATTCTCCCACCTGTACCTCGCGAAAGGCCTCTTTCCAGGAATCATTCTCTTCGGCTACCTGCTCTACCTCCCGGATCGTGACGGCACCAGGCCAACGTTCAAGATACGCCCGCAAGAGCTGCAGATGCTCCTCCTCCTGATGCTGCATCGGCTCGAACACGTAGACGGTGACGTCATCTGCACTATTTTTCGCAAAGTCATAGCCGTTCTCAGTGGTCAGCACCTCAAACGGCGGCTCCGACCAGCCGAACGTATACGGGCTGTCCAATAATTCCGCGACGAATGCATCCTCGATTTCCTGATCTACCTGCAAGGTGTATTTCAACCATTTTTGCTCCACTTTCCTCTTCTCCTTTTCTTCGTTTCCGATACTCTTCCTCCCATGTTCACAACTGCACATAGCGGGATCATAGGCTGCATGGTATGATACTAGAATGGATCAGTTACCGCAGGGAGGTTGCTCATGTTTGACGAATTCTTTTATCGGCGGCGCAAAAACAAAGGGATGTTGATCCTGATGATCATCTTCGCCATCCTTGGCGTTGGCATGCTTGCCATGGGTATTCTCTTTTTGCGCTAGGGGGTTGCTTTACTTCCCATTGTTTACTCGATTATACTTGAGAATGTGTTTTTCCTGTACGTTTGATATAGAAAGAAGGTTCACTCCATGTCGCGAATTCTCATCTCCGGGTACTATGGCTTCAACAATGCCGGAGACGATGTGGTCCTATACGGCATCATCAGCTCGCTAGTGCGGGAACAACCGAATATTTCCCTGGCTGTGCTCTCCAACACGCCAGAGCGTACCGCCGAGCTGTTCGGGATCGAGGCTTATGATCGCTGGAGCCTGGGTACGATTATCCGTGAGTTGAAGCGAAGCGACATGTTGGTCATGGGGGGAGGAACCCTGATGCAGGACGTGACCAGTCCCCGCAGCGTCCTCTACTATCTGGGGATCGTCATGATTGCCAAGCTCCTCGGAAAACCCGTCGTCTTTTACGCCCAAGGGTTCGGACCGATCTTGAAGTCGCTCAGCCGCTCCATGATCAAGCGGGTCGTCAATCGCGTCGATATCATCACTGTACGCGATCACGAATCAGGCGAAGACTTCAAGGCTTGCGGAGTGAAGCGTGCCCCCATCCATGTCACGGCAGACCCCGCTTTGACGATCTCGGCGGATGACATATCGGACGAGCGTGGCAAAACGCTCTTGGAAGGCATGTTTGCGGATGCCTCGAAGCCGCTTGTCGCCATCTCGGTACGTGACTGGAAACAGGAGCAGCATTTTAAACAAAGCATGGCAAAGGCCGCAGACTGGTTTGTCGAGCAGGGCTGGAATGTATTGTTCCTCCCGATGCACGTCCCCAGTGATCTGGCTCCGTCCAGACAAATCATGGACCAGATGACGCAGCAGGGAGCCCGGCTTCTCGATGTTCCCGTCACGTTTCACGATATCATGTCCGTATTGAAGCAATGTGACTACGTCGTCGGCATGCGGCTGCATTCGCTCATTCTCGCTTGCATGCTGCGCATCCCTTTTACCGGAATATCCTACGATCCCAAAATCGATCGTTTTGTCGAAAGAGCTGGCATGCCCAACGCCGGCCATATTACGAAATTGGATGCCAGCTCGCTGCTCACCCTTTTGGCGGAACGGCTGAAGATGCTCGATCAAGAGCGGGAAACAATCACACGCCAAGCGCTTCTGCTGGAACAAGAAGCTGCGAAGAGCAGTGAGCTGGTCTTGAAGGCACTGCACCGAAAGCGATAACGAGATCATAACAGGAAGGAAGGTAGTCTGGAACATGTCCGTATCCTCTCAAATGTTGCTCGGTTTGAACCGACTCTTTCCCCTGCCCGTTCATCCCTTTAACCTGGCGAACGACGGGCAGATGAGCTACACGGAATGGCAGTTTCAAAAAGGGGACCAGACGATTCAATTTTTCCTCCCCTACCACTCTCAAGAGCAGATGTTTACAGGCAAGACGGTTCTGGACATCGGCTGTGGCGGTGGCGGCAAGACCTGCTACTACGCCACTTTCAAACCCGAAAAAATGATCGGCATCGATATCGTCCCCCACTATGCGGAGGAGGGAAATGAGTTTGCCAAGCAGAAAGGCTTGGCGGATGTCGTGTCCTTTATGACTGGCGATGCGGCGAATATGACCTTTGCCGACAACACCTTTGACACGATCATCATGAACGACGCGATGGAACATGTCGGCGAGCCGGAGAAAACGCTTGCCGAATGTTTTCGTGTGCTCAAGCCGGGCGGGCATCTCTACATTAATTTTCCGCCCTACTATCACCCGTACGGGGCTCATTTGTCTGATGCCATCGGAATTCCCTGGGTGCATGCTTTCTTTCCCGAGCAAGCCCTGATCCGCGCCTACAAAGAACTGGTTCGCGATCTGCCGGACGGCGCTGACCGCATCTCGTTCCGCTTCAGCACTGGACCAGATGGACGGGAGACAATCTCTTATATCAATCAGATGACGATCAAACGCTTCCGGAATATTCAGCAGGGAGTTACTCAGCCAGCCGTCTACGAGCGGGAAATTCCATTGCGCAATCAGTTGAAGCCGCTGGCCAAACTGCCCGGACTGCGCGAATTTTTTGTCAAGATGGTGGTCTGTGTCTATCGCAAGGAAGTATGATGTTTGCAGTAAATAAAACAAGGGTGCCCAATCGTAGATTTGCTACGAAGGGCACCTCTTTTTATGGGGAATGACAACTATGGTGATTCTCTCATGGCAGGCTCAGAGGATTTTTTTGGTGGTCATCGAGCTGCGGTGGTGGGGAGGAAAAATGGGAAAACGCTCCGGCGGGTTGGGATCTTCACTTTTTTCCCATTTTTCCTCTGCCAGCATTTCTTAATCCCCCTGCCTCTTTGTTTGCGGGTATCTCATGGAGTTTTCTATCATCTGTTTCTACCATTGCAGTATAATGATTCCAATGAGAGAAGGAGGTACCTATGATGACGATCATCCGCAAAAATCCAGATGTTGTTGCTGCCCCGGTTGGCTCTTATTCGCACCTTACTATTGTGCCGAGAGATAAGGATATCCTGGTTTTGGCTGGACAAGTCGGGACGGATTCTGAAGGAAATGTGCCGGCAGATGTGAATGAACAGCTTCGGAATGCACTTCTAAATGTGACGCGTATTTTGAATAGTGAAGGCGTTGCCTCAGATGGGATTGTGAAAATCAATCTCTGGTTGACTGAGGAGATCGACCGGGATCGCTTTATTGAGATGTGGAACGAATTCCACGGCGGTCAGCCGCCATCCACGACATTAGCTTATGTGTCTGCTCTGGCCCAACCGGCTTTTAAGGTTGAGGTAGAGGCTTGGGCCGCTCGCTAACAAAAAATGCTCCCCAATCGGCTGCAGGTTCATCATTGCAACCTGCCTTACGGGGAGCATTTTATTTTTTTCATTCCTACGATGACTTGGACGACGCCTGCTTTTTCCGAATCAAATTCATAAACGAGCGCAGCTTGTTGCCTCCCGGGAGCCAATCCAGCTCTTTGTCGTCGATCAGCGGGATCAAAAGCAGCGAGCCCAAGTAAATGATCATCCCTACCGCTACGCCAGCCACGGTCTCCACTGCACCCAACAAGCGCAGCTTGTCACCCCAGCCGAGCAAATAGCCAGTCGCTTCCGTCGTCCCCCAAGCCAGAACCAGCATCAGATTGGCGACGAGCAGGGGATACAGCGTGTCAAAACGCCAGTTGATCGGTACGAAGACGAGACGGCTGATGGTTCGCATATTAAGAATGCAGACAAATGCGGTCGCACACAGCCAGGACAGCGAGAGTCCATCCATCCCGAACCAGGATGTAAACAATAGCGTCGCGGCAATTTTTACGATTACACCATACACCAGGTGGCGGGCGGGAATCTTCTCCTTGCCGATTCCCTGCAATATTCCATTGGTTGCAAGCAGCAGCGACAATGGAATGGCAGTCACGCCCAAGATAGCCATAGCCCGCGTCCCCTCGACATCTCCGTACAAAGCGAGATTCGCCCCTTCAGCTACTGCCGTCAGCCCCAATCCGGCCGGCAGACCGATCAGCCAGGCAAAACGCAAGCTCAGCTTGGTCAAGGTCGTGACGCGCTCCGTATCTCCCTGTCCTTTCGCTTCCGCAATCGCCGGCACGATGGAAAGCGCAATCGAGGAGCCGAAGAGACTGGCCATTTGCAGCAGCGGGCCGCCGCGGCTGTAAATTCCAAACCAGGTATCTGCCGTCAGCCCGTCTACCTGCCAGATGTACCGAAAAATATTGATCGCGAGAAACGAGTCGGTCAAGCTGAAAATCGGAATCACCAAAGCACTCAGGCAGATCGGCCAGGCAATTCGCCACATCTTGGAGAAAAAGGCTCGATCATACCACCAGTCCAGTCGCTTCCACTGCGCCCCGACAAAGACCGCGTTCTTGCGGTTGTGCAGCCACAGCAGGAATCCCAAAAATCCCAGGCTTAAAAAGGTACTGATCATCGTCCCGAAGTTGACGCCGGTAATGACAGAATCCGTATCTTCCCCAAGGCGGACCAGGTATAGAGAGGCAATGAGAATAAAGGCTACACGCAGCGTTTGCTCCACGATCTGAGACAAGCCGACATACATCATTTTCTGGTGACCGTAAAAGAAACCGCGGATCACCGCAATCAATGGCACGAATAACAGGGATAAAGAGATTGCCCGAATTGGCTGGATCAGATGGGGATTGCCCATCAGCTTGGCAATCAATGGCGAGCAGACGTAGAGAATCGCGAACAATCCGATCCCGATAGCCCCCATCATAACCATACTGCGGGCCATAATTTGGCCTACACTTCCCTTTTTTCCTTCCGCCAGCGCTTCCGCAATCACCCTGGACAAGGCAACGGGCACACCCGCTGTCGCCAGTACGAGGAAGGTCAAATAGAGCGGATAAACCTCCTGATAGAGACCCAATCCATTATCCCCGACGATCTCCTGCAAGGGGATCCGGTAAAACATCCCGATTACTTTTGATAAAACACCTGCTATGGCGAGGATTAGCGCGCCCGCAAGGAAATGGCTTTTTTTCAACATGGGTAACTCCTTTGTCATGTCCCGGAATGATGGTTCTCCCAAACGGCATGAATCCACCCTCTATCCTACTATCATTTGCCCGTTCCAGCAAACAGGTATAACGATGCAAATAGGCAGGAATACTGGTGGAAACAGATTCCAATGACTTCTTCGAATCGTCTGCCCAAGAAGGAGGAGATGGTCGTGCCCGCAACCGGTTTCTGGATTCGCCGCATACAGTGGCCGATGATGGAGCTGCTCAAAGAAAATCGAACACGTCATTACATGGCAGAATTGCGGCGTGCTCAAAGCCTGCAAACAGATGCTTTGCTAGAAAGCCAACGAAAAAAGCTGGGCAAGCTGCTGGATCATGCGACCCGGGATGTCCCAGCGTATACCGAATTCGCTTCGGAATGGGAGACTCATCGCGAGCAGCCCGAACGCTTTTTGCAGCGCCTCCCCATTTTAAGCAAATCCCGTTTTCGCCAGAACGCTGATCAATACCTCTCCCAACACACAAATCCAGCGAAGTTGATCGGAAACCGAACGGGCGGTTCTACCGGCGAGCCCACCCGTTTTTATCTCGACCGCCCGGCTGTCGAACGCTACGAAGCCGCGCGTTGGCTCGGCCTCTCCTGGCACGGAATTCAGATCGGCGACCCCTGTGTCATGATTTGGGGTTCGCCGCTGGAATTGAATCAACAACAGGAACGGCGTCATCGCTGGAAAGAACGTTGGTTGAAGAATCGCCTCATCCTTTCCGCCTACGAGCTGGACACAGAGCAGCTTCCTGCCTATCTGCGCCTGATCCAGCGTTTTCAACCTGTCTATTTATATGGATACGCCTCGGCACTCCACAGCCTGGCAGAAATGATGCTGGAGCGCGGCTTGTCGCCAGGCATCCAACTGAAAGCGGTCGTCTCCACTGCCGAAAGCCTGCATGCCCACCAGCGGCAGACGATCGAATCGGCTTTTGAGGCACCGGTCATCAATGAATACGGAGCTCGCGACGGCGGAATGATCGCTTATCAATGTCCGAGCGGGCGAATGCACATCTTCAGTGAAAACTGCTTCCTCGAGGTCGTCGATCCGCTCACAGGCATACCGCTCTATCCGGGCGAAACCGGGGCGTTGCTCGTGACTGACTTGCACAATAGCGTCATGCCGCGTCTTCGTTATCAGCTGGGAGACATGATCGCCCTCTCCCCCCAAAGCTGCGACTGCGGGATCAATTTTCCCGTATTGGAAAAGATCGACGGACGAGAAGATGACATGTTCATCTCCACGCACGGAAAAATCGTTCATGGCCACTATTTTAATCATATCATTCGCGGCATGGACAGCTTTCGCACGTTTCAGATCGTGCAGCATGAACCCAGCCGGCTCAGCTTAAAGCTCGTGAAGGATCCGGACACCTATCTGCCCGCAGACGAATCCCGCCTATTGGCTGGCATCCAGGCTGCATTGGGCGATGTCAGCGTCCAGGTCGCTTACGTGGACCACATTCCTCCGAGCGCTTCCGGAAAAGTCCGCTATGCCATTCGCGAATGCCCGCTTACGACTGCCCCCCGGATGGAATAGAGCGTTTGCGCACTTTTTGCAGCAATTCGGCTACCAGCGGTTCGCGCATCACGATCAATGCTGCGCCGTACAAGAGCATGCCAATTGCTACGCCGATGATCAGGTAGATCCAGATTGGCAGTTGGGACAGCCAAGGATCCAGCAAAATAATGCCTCCTCCCATGATTGCGCATGCCAGCAGTGTTTTTACCATCGTCCACAAAAAGCTGGCCTTCACAGGCACGCCGACAGCGCGCCAAAGCAAGACGAACAGCAATGCAGCCTGACTGAAGGCAGACAAGGCCTGGGCCAATGCGATTCCGCCGTGTCCGAGATGCGGAATCAACAGCCAGTTGGCTGCGATGTACACCCCGATCCCGACAATCCCGATGGTGACGGGTGTACGTGTGTTTTCCAGCGCGTAGAAGGCACGAGTCAGCAAATCCCGCGCCCCCAGCGCGTACAAGCCCAAAGCGTAAAAAGGCAGCGCCCACGCGGTCATCGATACGGAAAGCTCGTCAAATGCGCCGCGCTCAAAGGCAAGGCGAATGATCGGCTCCGCATACAAGGTGAGCCCGACAGTAACCGGTACCAGCAGGATGAACAGATACGCCAGTCCTTTTTGCAGGATCAGCTTCATCTCTGTCATCTCTCCCCGCTTCACATGGGTAGCAAGCAGCGGAAACAACGGCAGTGTAAAGGCTCCAACAAAAATCGCCATCGGCATCTGCACGATCTGGTTGGCATTGGCCAGGGCTGAAATCGCACCAGTACCAACTGATTCTGCAAAGCCTCGCTCCAGGAACGTCGTAGCCTGTGCCACGACTGCTCCGATCAGGATCGGCACAACCCGCTCTCCCATTCCTGCCAGAGCTTCATCCTTTTGAAAGGAAAAGGAGAGGCGGTGCCGGTATCCAAAGCGGTGCAAAGTCGGCAGCATCGTAACCATTGCTGCCAGATAGCCAAGAGTTGTCGCAATCGCCAGCCCCTGCGGCCCATAGACGGGAACGAGGAAGTACATGCTCCCGATGACGATTGCCCCATTGGCGACGGTGCCCAAAGTAGGGGTAAAAAAATGCTGATGCGCATTGCACATGCTGGTCCAAAGCCCGGCCAAGCCGATAAATACTGCAGATGGCCACATCCACTGCAGCATGTCTGCAGTCAGGTCGAGTTTGACGCCTGTCAAGCCAAAGAGCCCAGCTACCTCTTTGGCAAACACGACTCCCATTACGGCGACCAGTCCGAAAACAGCCAATACAATGCCAAGCATCTTGTGGTAAAGCCCATCTGTCGGCTGTTTCTTTTCCATCAGACCGCGCATCGTCGGAATCAGGACCGCGTTAATAGCGCCTGGGACGACAAGGAAAAGGGTGAGGGGAATCGTCGCCGCGATGTTAAAAGCGTCGGCCTCCATCCCCGTCCCGTATAATTCGGATACATACACGCTTCGAAAAAAACCCAAAAGTCTTCCCACCAGCGTCAATACGACGATCATGGAAGCAATTCTGATCAGACTCATTTCCAAAACTCCTTATTCGGCGTTCAACCAACCTGCGCGTCAAATACTTTGCTATCATATCTCATTTCTCGCGATCCTACCAATCCCTTTCCCTCCTAACTTGCTAGGAGGTTGTGAAATTCATTATAATGGATTGGTTAATCCCTGCGTAGGAGGACTACAAATCAAATGAAAGAAACCGTGTTGAAGTGGGGAAGTCAAGCAAACACGTGGCTATACTTGTTTTTGGCTTACCCCCTTATCGATTACCTGTTGCGGAACATTCTACCAATTCCAGTCGTTTCGTCATTTTGGGATGAGGTCTTGCTGATGATCCTGTCGGTGTTTACGCTCCTTGCCTATCTGGAAGGAAATCGCACCATGCCCAAAATCAAACATGTGCTTTCCGCCCTGTTTGTTCTGGGAATCGCCCTGACTGTGACGGACATGGCGGTTTGGAAAGCAAGCGTAGAGGGCTTTCGCTCCATCTACCAATACCTGATTGCCTTCTTCATGGGATTCTATCTGCTCAAGTCAGTAGATCAATTGGAAAAACTCTTAAAAGTGCTTGTCCTGGTAGGCTTTGTAACCGGCCTGTACGGAGTCATCCAGGTTGTACTGGGTGTCCAAACTCCCGGATCATGGGTACAAGAGGGCGAAGCGATCACGACTCGCGCCTTTTCCTTCGTGACAAGCCCCAACGTACTGGGCAGCTACATGGCCTTGATCGCACCGATCGCAACCGGATTGTTTATCAAGGTGACCAATCGCAAAGAAAAACTGCTCTGGGCAGGCGTAACGCTGATTACTCTCTTGGCGCTGCTGCTGACTGCATCACGGGGTGCCTGGTTCGCGCTCGCTTTTTCCCTGTTCATCTGTGTCTATATATGGAAAAAACGCGTCGCCTTGGTCCTCGTCCTCGTCGGCATTATCGGCGTGATTGGCTTGTACAACGTCCCCGACGCTGTTCCTGGGCTGGGCTCGCTGAAAAATCGGGTTTTTGGGATCTTCACGAAAGAATACCTGGAATCGAGTATGCAAGCAGGTCGTCTCGACCGTTGGGGAGATGCGTATGACAAGATGCGGATTGAGCCGCTCTTCGGCGTTGGTCTTGGCCATCATGGGGGAGCCGTAGGATATCGTCATTTCGGTACGATATACTCTGACAGCTACTTCTTCAAAAGCTTGGCCGAATTCGGTTTGATAGGGATCACACTGCTTCTCATCTTTGTCACGATGATGCTGAGAAACGGGGTCAAGGCCGTCCAGGCATGGCGCAATTCCCCCCATTTCTTCTTGCTTCTCGGCTTGTTTTGCGGCATTTTCGCTGTCGCGTTTCACAATTTCGTAGAAAACATTTTCGAGGTGCCGTTCATGGCGCTCTACTTCTGGCTGTTTGGCGGCATTTTCAGTGCGTTGTACGCCGATCACATACAATCAAAAAGGGGGTGAATCCATGCGCAGCCGTTCCATTCTTTCAACTTTGGGCTGGGCCGTTTACGCCATCGCCCTGTTTCTAATCTACCAATTGCTCGTGAAGCCCGCGTTTCTTGATCTGAGCTGGATTGCCTTGCTCATCTTCATTCCGGTGCTGGCTGGATTCTACTTCTTGATCCATCCAAGTGAACGACGTCAGGTGCTGGTCTTCACAATCGGTTTCCTGCTGCTGGACCGTGCCCTGACTCGCGTTGATGTGAAAACAACAGCGGCTCTTCTGATCGGCGGTGCGATCGCCGTGATTGTGATCGCCCTCTTGGTCAAATGGTATGGACGCCTCAACTGGAAAGCAGTAGGTGCGCTGGTCGTCATCGCCCTGCTCGCCAATGTCACGTTTAATCGCTATACCTTGACCGCCTTGAGCCATTTCACCGTCCAGGAAGAAACGGCTCGTCTCTACAATGGCGAGTGGGTCGACTACTTCCCGATCACGCTCTACGACGTCGACGGGGATGGCAAACAAGAAGTGATTACCTACGGCAATGCAATGGAGCTGCCTTTGCCGGAAACGGTGGAAAAACCGGAAACCGAAGAGGAGAAAAAAGCGCTCGCTGAAAAACTGCTGCACCTGCAAGCCGAGCCTCTCTCCCTCTATGTCATGCGTTGGGAAAACGGCAAGCTGGTGCGTATGGATAACAAGGAGCTCCCTGCGGAGACCCTGGAACGCATCAAGCACCAGATGCCGACCGACTTGCCTGGCTTCCCTTACTACACGATGAAGGATGACCAGCTCGTTCCCAATGTGCAGCGGCAAAACTTCGCAGAAGGCATGATGCAGATTGGTACTACGCCTTATCGCGCATTCATGCTGGATATTGAGAACATCGCCAACAAGCTGGAAGAGAACAAAGGCAGCATGGACCTGCGCCATGAGCTGGGGCGCCATTACAAAGATTTGCATATCATCAATGGGGTCTTGAGTGGAACTTACGACGGCAAGCCTTTTAGCGGGAAAACAGACGCCACCAAGCTGCTGACAACAATGATGCTGCCCGATGGACGGGAAGGCCTGATGATCATGGGCCAACATATCAGCGTCATGGTCGTGGAAGCAGACGGTTCGCTGAAGGAAGCCTATACGCTCACACGCAAGGAAGCCGAGCTGGCGACTGCCGAATTCATCCCTGCCGATATCGACAACGATCAGGTAGATGAGTTGCTGCTCGCAGGCAAGCCGTCCTACATCCTGAAACCAACGCCGGAAGGAACCTGGGACATCCTGTGGTCCAGCGCCGAGGGCGATACCAGCTTCCGTTTCTCGAACTTCGCAGCGGTAGGCAGCGGAGAGCCTGAAATCATCGCCAAAGCGAAAAGCTGGATCAGTACGACAGACAGCCGATATCTGCGCGGTTTTTCCTATACGCCGGACGGGCTTACGGAGAACTGGCGCATCTATCTTCCGCTCATCAACGTACAGATCGGCGACATCGACGGCGACGGCCAGAACGAGATCATCGGCAATATGTACAACTCACACCGCATTTTGGTGTTCAAACGACACAACATCCCAGTCCTGCCGCTGACCATTGCCGTGTTTGTCGGATTGGTAGCTTACGGAGTCGTAAGGAGGGTTCGCCATGCGTAAGCAAACAAAAATCTTTGCCTTGCTTGCTTCTGTCTGCGTCGCTGCCCTGCTTGGCGGCTGCACCTATGAATCAGGACCGAAAGCTTTTGCTTCCACGAATTTCGATACGACTCCCGCAGCGCCTCCTGAAGGTTTGAATGAATCAGGGGCGGAATGGCTGAAGACTGCGCTGGAAAAGGCGAAAACCGATCCCGACGCGCAAAAATACTGGTACAAGGGACATGTAAAAAACAATATTCTCGCTCGTCAGGTGAACAGCATGTTCAACGGAGCGGTAATCAATGACAAGGGCTACAACGTCGATGCGCGAATCGCCGCCCAGCCCTACCAGTACTATCGGATCGACGACAAGCATTACATCCGTGCCAAGGAGTACTGGGTGACCGCGAGAGACGAACCGCTCGCCTTCGACGTCCTGGCAGGCTTTGAAGACTGGCTCCCCTTTATGGACAAAGCGGTTCAACTGCCGGATGACAAGGTATACGGGACCGAAACGGCGACATTCCAGTTAAAAATGACAGGCGCAGAGTGGCTGGCCAAGAGCCAAAGCCCCTTGTTTGAACCGTTGAAAAAGCAATTGGGGGATCGTCCTGATCTGAATTACATCTTGAATGAATCCACGATCAAGACGACGTTCTGGATCGGCAAAGAAGACCGGCTGATCCACCAGTACGAGACCTGGATCATCCTCCCTCTGCCAGAAGCGGGAACCATGGACCAGCAAGTATTTTTCCAGCTGTACAAGTACAACGATCCGGGCATCCATATCAAGGACCCGTCAGAAGTAGAACGATATTTGCTGTATTGAACCACAACAAAAAGAGCAGTCGGACAGATCAACCATCTTCCCGACTGCTCTTCTTCTTTTCTTTGGCTACATATTCGCGCTGGTTGTCAGGCGTTTCTTTTCCTGTGCACGCCACATGCTTGCAGCACCGAGCAGCACCGTAAAGCCGCCAGCCAGCACAAACACCCATCCAAGCCCCAGCCAATTTCCCAGAATCGCCCCGATAGATGGCGCTGTAAAAATCGCGATTCCCTGTACAGCCATGGCGACCGCTGAGACCCGCCCAATTAATTCCTTCGGTGTCTGGGTCTGGAGCAGGTACGCATACGGAACCGTCATTCCCACTCCGACCGCGCCTGTCACCGCAAATAGTACGACCCAGAAAGCGGTGTTCCCATGAGCAAAACCGTAGAGAACTCCAGCCGCCGCTACCAGCAACAGCAAGCCGGAGACGATTCTTCCCACCGCCATGAACAGGATCGGCCAATTCCGCCACTGCGTAAACTGCCCCGTCAGCAATGCACCCAGCACGGAGCCTGCTCCCACAGCCCCGGTGACAAGACCATATCCCAGCGTGTCCATTCCCAACGCTTGAACAAGCGGTGGGAAAAACCCGTCATACAAAAAAATGATAAACATGGACAGACCTACGATCATCACGGCAGAACGGATCAGAGGATTGCCAAACAAAAATCGGATCCCCTCCGCAACATCACGCAGAAAACCGTGCTTCTCGTCTCGCGAGTAATCGGCAGCGGCTTGTACGCGCGGGAGAGCCAGCATAATGAACCAGCCAATAAGGTAAAGCACCCCCTCTACCGCAAAAACGGCTGCCGGAGATGAAAAAGTCAGCAGCAGGCCTCCGATGGCGGGACCGATCATTTTCATTCCATTTGAAACCATTTGCCCCAAAGCGCTCGCTTCTGCCATCTCCTCTGCCGGCACGAGATGACGTAGCAGGGACTGACGGGCTGGTTCACTGATGGAGGCCAGAGTCGATTTCAGAAAGATCAGCGGAAGCAGCATATACAGATTTTGTGCCAGCAAAAAACCTATGATCACCAAGACGCGCAAAAATGTGCTGAGCAGTAGGACCATTCGGCTGGAGAGCCGATCCACCCAGACAGAAGCAAAGGGGCCGATCAATAAAAAGGGAGCGCCCATCGCGATCACAGCCGCTGAGTTCGCTTCCAGTCCCAGCTTCCAGGTAAAAGTAATCAGCGCTCCTAAGGCCAACAAGTCCATCCAATTACCAAGATCGGTAAAAACCTGTGAAAAAAAGAAGGTTCGGTAAGAGCGGTTAGACAGCGGAGAAAAGACATGTCGTTTCACGGTCAGTCATCCTTTCCTGTTCGTCTTCCAAACGTAACAGAGGAATGTCAGAGCCGTATCAAATGACTTATTGATGGGAACATTCAGTTTGGTCTGTCAGCTTCGCTCTCAGGAGCAGGCTGTACAGGAATGCAGCGAACGAAAAGCAGGCCATGGCCCAGTACAGAGCATCTCCTCCGATCTGCTGAAACACCCAGCCCCCCGCAATCGAGCCGACGATGCCGGATATCCCAAAAAAGAGGACGGCCAGCACTGTCTGTCCCGTCGCTTTCCACTCTTCCGGAATAATCCGATAGAGGTACTGAATGGACGCTGTGTAGAAAATGACGAAGGTAATGCCCTGCGAGATTTGCAAATAAACGACCCAATCCGGGCTGGGAGCGATCGCACACAGCACATACCGCAGGGTGTACAAAGCAGCCGCGATCATGATCAGTCTCATTTCGCTCCATCTCCGCAGTATCCAGGTGCTGATGGCAAAAAATACCACCTCACTGACAGCAGCGAGAAACCAGGCTTGTCCTACCTCTCCTGTGGTGCCGCCCAAGCTTTGCACATAGACCCCCAGAAAGCTGTCATTGGTTCGATGCGGTGTGGACACCAGCAGGACGAGCAGAAAAAAGCGCAGCGTCCGGGGATAGAAAAAGAATTGCTTCAAATCCTGAAAAGAGAGCTTTTTGCTGCTGGCAGGCGCATCAGGCACGAACACGCAAAAGCCAAACGTCAACACCCCGTATCCCACGAACAGCCACGCCAGTGATTCCATCCCCCACAAGTCCACCATCCAGCCGATGACGAGGGAAGACGTAGCAAAGCCGATCGCTCCGTACGTCCGAATGGAGCCAAAGCTGATCTGATGGTTCTCTGCAACCCGATAGTTTAAGCTCTCCGTAAGTGGGTCTGTCGGCATCAAGAAAAAATACATCGCTGCCACCAGAAAGAGCAAAACCAGAAACTGGCTGCTGGTGAACAAGAGGAAGCCGATCACGACCGAACAGCCAACAGTTATGAGAATGATCCGCTTGAGCGTCTTTGCCCTGTCGCTCAACATCCCCCAAAAGGGTTGTGACAAAATTCCGATGAACGAGCCTATCCCAACGAGCAGCCCAAGCTCCCCCGGGGCAATTCCGCGAAAGGAGAGATAAACTGGCAGAAAAGAAATAAACATGGAAAGAATGGAAAAATAAAAAAAATTGTACGCCCGCAAGCGCTGTACCTCAAGATTCACGTTCACATCTCACCTATCTCCCAAAATCCCCCGCAACATCGCGTCGCGGGGGATTGGGTGGAATATTATACGTTGATCAGTTCGTCCATAAGCTGCGCCAATTGTCTGGCCTGCTCGCGCCGTTCATAGGGCTTCACGCGCTCGGCAAAATCAGCTCCGCGATCCGGTTGGCCATCCGCAGCAACCCCACGATCCTTCCATTCGCGATACAGCCGCAAATACGCCTGCTTGATCGCTGCCTTGTCCTGTGGGTCAGCCACCTGTCCGAGATGGAACTGCTCGATGATCTCTGTCGCCTCACCCGCTTTGTTCAGGGCGAGAATCGGTTTGCCGATCCCCATGTACTCATACAGCTTGCCTGGAATGTAAGCCCCCGCATCTGCGGAGACATCCCCGATCAACAGCAGGGCATCGGCACCCTTCATCAAGCCCAGCGCTTCCTTGTGCGGCAGGTTGCCCATCTGTCTCACGAATTCATTCAGTCGCAGCCGCTCGACACAGTCGCGATTTTCCGAGTAGCCCGGGTAGTCGAACACTCCGGCAAAGCTGAGCAGCAAATCATTCTCATCCACTTCTTTGGCGTCGATCAGCTCGCGGATCGCTTCCAGAAGCAGGCGCGGATTTCGTTTCTGATACAGAATTCCCGCATAGACAGCATGGAATTTTTCAGGAGCGGCATGCAAGGGCTGCAAATCCTCAAAATCCGCCTGATCAAATCCGTTGTAAATCAGTTCCAGCCGTTTGATCCAGGCACCGTGTTTTTTCCGGAAATTCTCTGCGAAGGTAGCGGTAACTGTCGTGATCGCATCAGCCTCTGACATCACTCCAGTCTCCATTCCCTCCTCCAAGCGTTCGCGCCAGGCAATCCCGGAAGTGTGCATATTTTGCGTCCAGGGATCGCGAAAATCTGCAACCCATTTGCAGCCGGTCTCTTTCGCCAGCTTGCGAGCTACCAGATGATTGGTAACGGGGCCCGACGTCGAAAAAATCACGTCGATCTTTTCACGGCGCATGATCTCTCGCCCCAGTTTCAGTGCATTGGGCAGCCATAGAATCTGATCGTCCGGGATCAAGAGGTACGGCTTGACCTGCTTCAAAATGGACACGACTTGCTTTTTTAATGCCGCCTTCAGGGATTGGCGCGGAGGCGAAGCGTCCACGGCAGTCTGGTTCGCACCAGCAGGGACAGCAGCAGAAGCAGCCCCTCTTTTGGGAATCAGGGGCATTTCTTTCGCACGATAGATCTGTACCTCAGGCGGCAACTGTGCCAGCAGAGTAGGGTCCAGGGTAGCATGGTAAGCCGGTTCGACAGTCAGGACATGCACCTTCCAGCCAAACTCCCCCAAATATTTAGCCATCTTGAGAGGGCGTGGAACCCCGCCACCCCCGATGGGAGGAAATCCATAGCATATGAGTAACACGTTGCGGTCTTTCATTTGGTAACCTTCCTTGTCCAAAAGCGTCTGATTGCAGGTGATTTTCCTTCTACCTACGATACCACAAGTGGCGTCTTATTGCGAATCTATCAAGCATCTGCTATAGTGAAAATGGCTTTGTAACTACGATTTGGGTGAAATTAGATGAGCAAACTACGAGTCCTCCACGTGATCGGCGGAGGTGAATTTGGCGGCGCAGAACAGCATATTCTCAATCTCGCCTCCACGTTTCCCGCTGATGAGGTGGAGGTGGCGGTTGTCTGTTTTTATGATGCCCTTTTTGCCGGCGAGCTGAAAAAGGCGGGAATCCAGGTCATTACGCTGGATCAATTCGGCCGTTTTGACTTGCGTCTTTTGCTTGCGCTGCGGCGTACATTCCAGACATTCCGGCCGACAATCATACATACCCACGGCATCAAGGCGAACTTTTTTTCCCGGCTTGCCTCACGAGCCATGCAAATCCCTCTGGTCACTACCGTACACAGCTCCTTGCGTTACGACTACGCAGGAGCCTTGGCCTATGTGATCGTCAGTTTGATGGAGCGGGGAACCCGCCTCTGGAATCGGCATTACATCGCGATCAGCAGGGCGATTGCGGAGATTCTGCGCAAGCAGGGCGTGCCAGACGAGCAGATCAGTGTGATCTACAACGGGACAGATCTCTCCCCTTACCGGCAAAACCAGCTGCGTGAGAGCGATCGAAGTCGACTGCGTGCGGAATGGGAGATCCCGCAGGATGCTTTCCTGTTTGGGACAGCTGCTCGTTTTGTTCCGGTAAAAGGCTTGCCGCTCATGGTCGATGCCTTTGCCCGCCTGCTGCGAGAACGAACTGGGGATGCAAAGGATTCGTTGCCTTACCTCGTTCTGATCGGAGATGGTTCCGAACGCTCCCTGCTGGAGAACAAGGTGCGTGAATTGGGCTTGGAAGAACGTGTCCGCTTTGCCGGCTTTCGACAGGATATTCCGGCCTGTCTGCATGCCTGTGATGCCTTTGTTCATTCGTCGCTCTACGAGGGTCTCGGTTATACGCTGATTGAGGCGATGGCCTCCGAGGTGCCTGTCGTCGCCAGTCACGTCGGAGGAGTCACGGAGTTCGTCTTTCATGAGCGGACAGGTTTGGTTGTCCAGCCTGGCGATACAGCCGGACTGGCCCGTGAGATGGATCGCCTCCTGCAATCAAAGGAACTGCGCAGCCGACTGGCGAAGAATGCTCTCGAACACGTAGAGCACACGTTTACGATCGAACAAATGACCCGGCATATCCTCGATTTGTACAAAAAACTGCTATCATGATGATCTGGCACGATGCGTCTTGCCCTATAGGCAAGCCATCGTGCCTTCTTACATAGGTGGATCTTTCAGCCTCTCCTCCATTAGAAATTCCGATATACTCAGTCGATAACATGATGTACCGGAGTTAACGTATAGTTCGTGATTTTTTTATTCGAAATGGTGCACTTATGCTCATAACATTCGTTACTATTCAAAACCTTTGGTAAAAAGAGCGGAATCATTTCTCCTACTCCAAAATTGTCATCGGATAAAATCCAATCTATCGATTTCCAATCTAATATACCTTCATTTATTTTTCGGGGGGTTACATACACATAGTCCTGTGGTAGTTCCGATAAAAACACATACATTCCACCTGAGAATGTCCCATCCACCTCCCATGTAACAATCCCTTTAAAAATAGCATCCTTTAATTCAATTCCCGTTTCCTCGAACGCTTCTCTTAATGCACACTCCAATGGGGTTTCGTTGTCTTCTCTTTTTCCCCCTACACCGTTCCAAAGCCCTTTTGTTGGGGCAAAATCTCTATTCAACATTAGTAAGCGATGATTTTGTCTAATTAAACACAATGTATAGTTATACATATACATTCCCCCTCCCATTCCCATATATTTCCTCCCTAATTGTATTGCTGATCTGCTTGTACGTAAAGAGATCGAATGAGCATAAAAATTCGGAACGTCATGAATACAATTTTTAAGTTGCCTCTGTATCCACAATTTGGTTACATAGAATTGAAACGATGATTCTAGGAACCCCTATGAAAGGTTGGAGATTTTATATGAAACTTTTTCTTTCCGTGGACATGGAAGGCATCTCCGGAATCGTGGATACGAGCTATATCAATCCCGACTCCGGCGTCAACTATCAGAGAGGCCGGCAGTTCATGACGCAGGATGCCAATGCCGTGATAGAAGCAGCACTTGAGTGGGGAGTAAAAGAGATCGTCGTAGCAGACAGTCACAACACGATGAACAACATCCTCTGGGAATCGCTTCATCCGGCAGCGCGCCTAATCGCCGGAACTCCTCGCGATTGCTCCATGGTGCAAGGCCTGGATGAAAGCTTCGACGCCGCCATGTTTATTGGTTACCACACTCGCCAAGGCATCCCTGGCGTTCTCAGCCATACCATGTCCGGCGTGATCCACAATCTGTACGTCAATGGGCGCGTCGTCGGCGAGTTTGGCTTTAACGCCATCTACGCCGGCCTCTATCAAGTTCCTGTCTGTATGGTATCCGGCGACAACCTGATTGCTGTTGAGGCAAGCGAACTGATCCCAGGCATCAGTACCGCCATCGTCAAGCAGGCTGTCTCCCGTACAGCCGCGCTTTGCCTCTCGCGCGAAGAAGCGACTTCCGAGCTGAAGCAAAAAACGAAGGCTGCCCTCTCGCAGCTAAAAACGATTGCTCCTGTCCAAACTGCGACTCCCTTGGAGGTAGCCATCGAATTTTCTCATGCAGGGCAAGCAGAGTTGGCGGCCATCGTACCAGGCTCCCATTACGAGACCTCAACCTGCACAGTCTCTTTCCAGGCAGCCGATCAAGTGGAAATGTACAAAACCATGCGCGCGATGCTGAATCTCGCTTCCGGTGCAGAGTTCTTCTAAAGAAAAAAACCTCGTCAACCACGGCTTTTCAACCGATTGACGAGGTTTGCTTCTTTTTGTTTAGATGCGGACGACCGTTACTTTTTGGTCCAGTTCTCGCGGAATGCGGTTTTTGGTATCCAAAAGAACCGGGGAATCCGCCATTTTGGCGATTAGACTTGTCCAATCCGCATCAGCGAACTCCTGTTGCACAGCGGTCAGCATGAGGGCATCTGAACCAGCTACAGCCGCATCGAGGGTCTGTGCCTTGTGTTCGTAATGGGTAGGAACTGCTGGATCATAAGATACCACTTCGACGCCGCGGGCTTGAAGACGATTCACGAGGTCATGCACGGGACTGACGCGATCGTCGTTGGAAAAGTCCTTCATCGCCAACCCGAGAACGGCAACACGACTGCCCGCAAGCGCTTTTCCCTTTTCCTTCAATGCTTTTTCCAGCATGTCAACCAGCACATTAGGAACTCCGTCATTGATCTGGCGTGCTTGCTGCAGAAGCGGCAAAGAGACGCCCAGCTCGCGTGCTTTAGGCTGCAGGTAGTAGAGCGCATTCGGCAGGCAGAAACCACCAACACCCGGTCCCGGAGTCAAAAGATTTACCCGTGTATGCGTGTTGGCCACTTTAATCAGCTCAAAGGTATCGATGCCGAAGGATTCCGCAAAGCGGGCAAATTCTTGAACCATGGCAATATTGACATCACGCTGAATATTTTCGATGACCTTCGCAGTCTCGACGACGCGAATGTCTGAAATCGTCACTTCCGTCTCGCTGATGAACGATAGCAGTTCCAGGCCTTTTTGCGCACTTGCTTCATTTATGCCCCCCAGGACGAGCGGCATGTGAATGAACTCCTCAAAAGCGCGCCCTTCTGCGATCCTCTCCGAGCAATAAGTCAGGTAAAAATCGACCCCTGCGACGAGTCCGCTCGCTTCCTCCAGAATCGGCAGGACGACTTCCTCTGTCGTACCCGGAACTACCGTACTGCGGATCATCACGGTATCGCCTTTTTTCAAAACGCTCCCCAAGGTCTGGGCGCATCTTTTCAAAGGCTCCAGATCAGGGTCGCCATTGTGTACAGGCAGACCGGCTGTAACGATGTAATGCTGTACTTCCTTCGCTGCCTCTTCATAAGAAGTTGTTGCATAAAAGCGGCCGGCGTCGATTTGCTCGCGCAGGATCTCGCGCAAGGTCTTTCCTTTATAGGATTCCAAATGGTGAGAATTGGCTGCATTGATTTCTTCCACGACACGGGGCAATACATCAATCCCGACAACCTTTGCCCCTTTCATGGCATAAGTCAAAGCCAACGGCAAACCGACAAACCCCAATCCCACAACAGCGACGCGTACAGGCTGTGTCATTGCGTATCTCCTCTTTCCATTCTCTCTTGGCATATAACTGCGCATAGTAGCGCAGGTGTTGTCTGGCATCCATTACATCAGGTAGTAAACGCCTGCAATGATAAACAGTGCGCACATCACAATGAGCACCTTGTACAAGGTTTCCAACGACGCGCTCCTCCCCAACCAAATAATCAGCATCGATTCAATCGCCGGGTCTTCTTTTTGCGAATCTCTCGGATGTGTCCCGCAGGCTCTGCCAATGGATTATTATACTCTCGATTTCCCAGAGGTTCAACCCGATGCGGGACTCCACCCGCTAACGCACGAGACTGGCACCGATCACATAGGAAAATCCGATCGAGATCATCATGGCTATGAAGCCGATTGCCAGATTTCCTTTGGCGATTTCATCGTCAATCTTATAACCGGGTGTCATAAACTCGAAGATAAAATAGCAGACCAGCAAAAGCACGTAGCCAAACGTTCCCCAGATCAGCGCTTGCCCGATCGAGACATGCTCGGAGATCGAATAGCGGAATATATTGGCTATCCCAAATATCTTGCCGCCTGTTGCCAAGGCAACAGCCAGATTTCCTTTTTTTAGCTCCTCCCATACCTGGTAGCGCGTAACCAGCTCAAACAGGGACAAAAAGACGATCATCGCCAGTCCCGTAACCGCAAAATTGGCCGCTGTCGCAAAGTATGGATTGTGTAGAAGGTCCCCCATAGCTTCTCCTCCACCTTTATTTCAGTTCGGCAATGGTAGCTCCAACGCCGCCCTCTCCCTGTCCGCCTAGACGGAAGGATTTAACATTGCGATGGTGGCGCAGGTATTCATGCACGCCTTTGCGCAAAACGCCTGTGCCATGACCGTGAATGATGGAGACAGAATGCAGTCCGGCCAACAGGGCATCGTCCAAAAATTGTTCGATTTCGCGAATGCCGTCCTCCACGTTGTAGCCGCGAAGGTCCAAATCCATTTTGATGGAGTCGCTTCTGCGTTTTACAGATGTGTACGGGGCTGCCTGCTGCTCGTTTTTGGCTGGCTTCACCACGTTCATGTCATCCCGTTTTACTTTCATTTTCATGATGCCGATTTGCACCAGATATTCGTCGTTATTCACTTTTTCCAGAACAAAGCCCTTTTGGCCGAAGCTTGTGACCATGACCTCGTCCCCTACTTTGACTTGTGTGGCACGGACGGCCTTCGCTGGTTTTTTCACCTTTTCCTTTTCCAGCTCCAGCACGGCATTGCCGAGTCGCTTTTTCGCTTCAATGAGACGGTGTTCCTTGATCTCGACGCCCTCGTCGCGCATGTCGCGCAACTCGCGGATGATCGCTTCGGCCTCTTCCTTGGCTAACTGGACAGCGATTCGCGCCTCGTCCTCCGCCTGCTCCATCCGCTTGTTTTTTTCTTCGGCAAAACGTGCCCTTTCCTCTTCCAGCTGGCGGCGCAATTCTTCTGCTTCCCGGCGCAGCTTCTCTGCTTCTTGCCGCTCGGCTTCTGCGGTCTTGCGATTGCGCTCCAGGGAAGCAATCATGCTCTCCACCTGATTGTCTTCTTCGCTGATGGAGCCGCGCGCCACTTCGATGATCTCCTCGGGCAGCCCGAGGCGTCGAGCAATGGCAAAAGCATTGGAACGACCCGGGACACCGATCAGCAGCCGGTAGGTCGGGCGCAGCGTCTCGACATCAAACTCCACGCTGGCATTGATGACCTCAGGCCTGTCGTAGGCGTACGCCTTCAGCTCACTGTAGTGCGTTGTGGCTACCAGCCTAGCTCCGGAGGAGATCACATGATCGATGATGGACATCGCCAATGCCGCTCCCTCTGTCGGGTCCGTACCGGCGCCCAGCTCGTCGAAGAGGACCAGGCTGCGCTCATCCATCGAAGCCAGGATGTGAATGATGTTGGTCATATGGCTGGAAAAGGTAGAAAGGCTTTGCTCAATAGACTGCTCATCCCCGATGTCGGCATAGACTGAGGAGAAGACCGTCATTTCACTCTCTTCCTCTGCCGGAATATGCAATCCCGCCATCGCCATCAGGGACAGCAGCCCGATCGTTTTCAGCGATACCGTTTTCCCCCCGGTATTCGGTCCGGTGACGACAATCGCCTGATACTCGCCGCCCAGCTCTACATCTACAGGGACGACTACCTCACGCGGAATCAGCGGATGACGCGCTTTTTTCATGCGCAAATAGCCGCTGTCGTTCAAGCGCGGACAGACCGCTTTCATGCTCCAGGCTAATTGAGCCTTGGCAAACATGAAGTCAAGCTCAGTCAACGCATCCACATTTTCCAATAATGCTTCCACCGCGAAGGAAACCTGTTCGGTCAGCAGATACAAAATCCGCTCTACCTCACGCTCCTCGCGCAGGCGAAGCTCACGCAGCTTGTTGTTCATCGTCACGATGACTTCCGGTTCGATAAACAAGGTAGCTCCCGACGCTGACTGATCGTGTACGATGCCTCCGAATACATGGCGATACTCTTGTTTGACCGGGATGACAAAGCGGTCTCCACGGATCGTTACGATGTTTTCCATCAACATCTTCTGGTAGGAGGAAGAGCGGGTCATCTGATCCAGCTTTTCCCGAATGCGCGATTCGACCTGCCTGATCTCCTGGCGAACCTGGCGCAGCTCCACACTGGCGCTGTCCAGCACTTCGCTGTTTTCGTCGATACAGCGGCGAATCTCAGACTCCAGATCACGCAATCCCTCGATTCGCTCAGCCTGGACTTGCATCAGGGGGAGCTCCACGTTTTCTGCCATATCCAGCAGAAAGTTTTTCAGCCTGCGTCCAGAGCCGATCGTGCTGGCGATGTCCAACAGTTCGCTTGGAGAGAGCATTGCATTGAGCCTGGCGCGTTGAACAGGACCACGGATGTCGCGTATTCCTCCCAGTGGCGCGCTTCCTTTCAGACGCAATACCGTCGCGGCCTCTGCTGTTCCACGCTGAGCGATATTTGCCTGTTCCAGGGTCGTGGCCGGGATCAATTCTGCCGCTTTTTCTTTGCCGTATGTGCTGGACGCCTTGTCGATCAACATGGCGATAATTTTGTCGTATTCCAAGGTTTTTAAGACCCGTTGTTCCACTTTGATCCTCCTCATATCCTCCTTCGGCCTCGCCAACATAGCTTATGCCGCAGGGTGTCAAGCTTCTTCATCGGTGATTATCCACCATTATAGCACGCCGACTTCTTCAAGGATAATTTTACACATCCTATAGATGGATAAACAGCTTTCAATTAAGCCAGAATGAGACTGATACAACACAAAAAGGAGGAGTAGACTTGACATTCATGCGCCATGTCATCCGCTTTATTGTAGCCGCTGTCGTACTGATGTTTGTCGGTTTTCTCGTACCCGGCTTTTCTGTAAACAGCTTTTGGACAGCGCTGTTAGCGGCTGTTGTTATCGCCGTCATCGGTTGGATTGTTGAATCCCTGTTCGGGGATCGCATCTCACCCTATAACCGTGGGATTGTCGGTTTTCTCGTCAGTGCTGTAGTCATCTACATCACACAGTTTTTCGTCGCTGGTTTCCGCGTCACCATTCTGGGAGCGCTTCTAGCCTCACTGGTCATCGGGATCATCGACTTGTTTATCCCCATCAAGAACAATCTCGGGGAGCCCCGCAATCGCCAAGAAACTTGATCACTTGATTCCATACGACATGCAAATGTGAAAAAGAGAGGCATAGGCCTCTCTTTTTTGTGTTTTCACGAATTTATAACTTTTCTTTTGCGTCTTCCTGAAGGAGTCTCAGCAGTTCTTCGTACTCTTGGCGAAGGCGGTAGTACTCATCCGCGATATTGACTGCAGTAAGTACGGCGATCTTGGCCGTGTCCAAACGATGATTCCCGTTGGCGATCTCGTTCATCTTGTCGTCAACGAAGCCGGCCACCGTACGTATGTGATTTACACTCGCCTTGCCACTCAACCGGTATTGTTGGCCATAGATATCAACCGTCAAACGATTTTTTCCATCACCTTGCACGAAGGGTTCCTCCCTACTGCGACCTTTGCTCTACTGTATCCTTTTTAGGTTACTGAAAATGTCATAATTCGTCAAGCTGTCCTTTCATTCAACAGCCTACATGCGCAATTCTGCGCCTGTTGCTGTTTTCAGTGCTTCGATCACTGCTGTCGTAACTTGTTGAATCTCCTCATCTTGCAAGGTGCGCTCCGGATGACGGAACACCAGGGAAAAGGCCATGCTTTTCTTGTCTTGGGCAATGCGTTCACCCGTGTAGACATCAAAAAGGGTCAACGACTCAAGCAAGTCTCCGGCTGCTTCGCGAATCGTAGCCTGAAGAGTCCCTGCGCTGACATCGCGGTCCACGACGAGTGCCAGGTCCCTCGTCACGGCAGGGAATTTCGGCAGTTGGTTGTAATGCCCCACGTCGCTCGCCGCTTCGCCCAGCTTCGCAATATCCAACTGGAAGACATAGGTTTCGGACAGATCATAGGCCTTCTCCGTTCCCGGATGGACTTGACCCAGGAATCCCAGGCGATTTTCTTTCGACCACACTTCAGCAGTGCGTCCCGGATGCATGCCCGCCAAATCGGAAGCTGCTTTGTAGGTGACATTCTGGATGCCCAGTGCATGCAGCAGAGATTCGACCACACCCTTGATCTGATAAAAATCGACAGGCTGTTTGGCTCCCATCCAGTTTTGCGGCATCCATTGACCCGTCATGGCTCCGCCTACGTATACGCGTTCTTCCGGCAATTCGTTTAATACAGCCTCACGATTGAGGAATACCCGTCCCAGCTCAAAGATCGAAACATCATGATTTTGTCGATTTTTGTTGTAAGCCACAGTACTCAACAGGCTTGGCAGAAGACTGGTGCGCAGGACACTGTGTTCCTCGCTCATTGGCATGAGCAGGGCGACCGGGTTTGTCTTGCCTTCGTGCAATCCGGCCACGTCCTCCACGCGTTCCGGGGAGACGAGAGCGTAAGAAATGGCTTCATTCAGCCCCGCGCCAATCAGGTGGCGGCGAATCGTCCGGCGCAGCTGCTGATCTGCAGTAAGCTGTCCTTGGGTAGTCACTCCTGTCGGCAGGCTGGTCGGAATCTTGTCATAGCCATACAGTCGGGCAACTTCTTCCACCAGGTCCTCCGGCAATGTGATATCTCCACGTCTGGTAGGAACCGTTACCGTCCAAGTATTGCCCTCTACGACATAAGGGAACTGCAGGCGGTCAAAAATCGGCGATACCTCTGAAGCATTCAAGGATGTACCCAGATGCTGGTTGATTTTGTCCAAGGTAATGCTTACGACAGCAGGTTTGCCCTCCGAAACGACGGTGCTCGCTACTCCCCGGGAAACCTTTGCGCCAGACAATTGCTGGATCAAAGCTGCAGCGCGCTCCCCGGCTTCTTTTACGCGCAACGGGTCTACCCCTTTTTCCCAACGCACGCAGCCTTCTGTTCGCATTCCCAGCTTGCGGGAAGTGCTGCGAACCGTCTGCGGTGTGAACCAGGCTGCCTCCAAAATAATTTCCTTCGTATCATCGTTGATTTCCGAGTTGGCTCCCCCCATCACCCCTGCGATGGCCAAGCCTTTTTGCGGATCGGTAATCAACAGCGTTTGGGCATCCAGCTTGCGGATTTGATCGTCCAGGGTAACAATCTCTTCACCATCTTGGGCCAGACGTACAATAATGGAGCGGTCTGTCACTTGGCTCGCGTCGAAAGCGTGCAGCGGTTGACCGTATTCCAACAGGACGTAGTTGGTTACGTCCACGACATTATTGATCGGGCGCATTCCTGCGGCCATCAGGCGATTTTTCATCCACTGCGGAGAACTGGTGATCTTGGCATCAGTAAAATGACGTCCATGGTACTGATGGCATTCCTCTTTTGCATCAATCCGTACTTGAACCGGGTTGGCCTCGCCATTCTCCTCGATCTCGATGGCAGGGAACAAAACCTCCTTGCCGTAAATCGCCGCTACCTCATGAGCGACGCCGAGCATGCTGAGACAGTCCGAACGGTTAGGGGTGAGTCCCAATTCCAGCACGTAATCATCCATTCCCAGATAAGAGACGGCGTCCATTCCGACTTCGGCATCCTCCGGCAGGACCATGATGCCCTCCTGCTGATCCTTCGCCAGCAGCTTGTCGTTGAGGCCCAATTCCTTGGCGGAGCAGATCATGCCTTGCGATTCGACACCGCGCAGTTTGGAACGCTTGATTTTGAGATCTCCCGGCAGATGCGCACCTACCAGTGCGACCACCACTTTTTGTCCCTGTGCGACGTTCGGCGCCCCGCATACGATCTGCAAGTCCTGTTCTTGCCCAACATCGACGATGCATACGTTCAGACGATCAGCATCCGGATGTTTGCTGCGTTCTTTCACATAGCCGATGACAACGTTGGAAACCCCAGCGTTGCGCGATTCCACCGCGTCCACTTCGATCCCGCTGCGCGTCAGCTTCTCCGCCAGATCATGCGGTGTGATGCCGCTCAGATCGACATATTCCGATAACCATTGATACGATACCTTCATCTTCGCCTCTCCTCTCTATCCTCGGTTGAATTGACGCAGGAAACGCACGTCATTGGTATAAAAATGGCGAATATCTTCCACTCCGTATTTCAACATCGCAATCCGTTCCACACCCATGCCAAAGGCAAAACCGCTTACTTCCTGCGGATTGTAGCCGGCCATTTCCAGTACCCGCGGGTGTACCATGCCAGAGCCCAGGATCTCGATCCAGCCCGTCTGTTTGCACACCCGGCAGCCATCCCCGCCGCAGTTGAAGCATTGCAGATCCACTTCCGCACTTGGCTCCGTGAACGGGAAGAAGCTGGGACGCAGACGAACCTGTTGGGTCGGACCGAACATTTGCTTGGCAAAGGTTAGCAGTGTTCCTTTCAGGTCACTCATCCCGATTCCTTTGTCCACCACCAGACCCTCGATCTGCGTGAACTGGTGGGAGTGCGTCGCATCGTCATCGTCGCGGCGATACACTTTCCCAGGGCAGATGATCTTCACTGGCGTATCTCCCTGCTTCTTCAGCATCGTACGTGCCTGCACAGGAGAGGTATGCGTACGCAGCAAGATCTCGTCAGTCATGTAAAAGGAATCCTGCATGTCGCGAGCCGGATGGTCTTTGGGCAGATTGAGCATTTCGAAGTTGAAGTGATCCATCTCCACTTCCGGTCCTTCCGCAATCTCAAAGCCAAGACCGATGAAAATATCCTCGATCTCCTCAATGATGCGGGAGAGCGGGTGCATCGTCCCGGTCGGAACCGGACGTCCCGGCAATGTCACGTCAATGGTTTGGGATGCCAGCTTGGCATGCAGAACCGCCTCGTCCAAGGCAGACTGCTTTTGGGTAAAAGCGGCTTCCAGGGCTCCCCGCACTTCATTGACCAATTGTCCGACGAGGGGACGTTCTTCCGGTGACAGACTGCCCATTCCACGCAAAAGTTCTGTCAACTCACCTTTCTTCCCCAGGTATTTGACCCGCAAATCCTGGAGTTGGGCGGAATCCGTCACTTGGCTGATCTGGCCGAGCGCGGACTCCTTCATCTCTTGCAACCGAGTTTGCACGTTGAATCGCTCCTTTTTCTTTAACATCGTTTGGTTCTCATGCAAAAGTCTTGGCTCCCCGAAAGTTTGGTGAAGCCCTGCTGCAAAAAAAGAAAAACCCGCCCCCAAAAGGGACGAGTTACTTTTTCTCGCGGTACCACCCTTGTTAGACAGACAGGCTGTAGTCATATGCCTGCAGTCTCACTTAGATCATTGGTAACGGGAATGACCCGGCTTGCTCCTACTTCGCTTAAGCGGTTCAGAGTGCGGCTTCAGAGTGAATTCGGCAGCTAGCGCGTTAAAGATGCTTCCAGTCCCCGGCACCTTCTCCCTGCGAACACGTAGTTCCTGCGTACTAGTCTCTATCATCGCTTTCGGTTATAATGAATCCGTATGGAAATTATAGCGTAACGGAGAATAACTTTCAACGATACATAACAAGTCCACCCTAATTGACAAGTAAAAACAGGCATCACGCAGAAAAGGGGAAGTCTGAAATGATCGATCTTCATAACGTGCTTTACGACAAATCCGTCAACTGTCGCCATTGTGAGACCCCTTTTACTACCAAGCGAGTTCGCAGCGGCTCCCTCGCAGTCCAGCACCGGGATACCGATTTTTGTACACAATTCAAGGACAAATCGCTGAATCCGATCCTGTACTCCGTTCACGTCTGCCCGCAATGCGGCTTCTCTTTTACCGACCAGTTCAATCTCAAGCTGACACCCTCACAAGCCAAGAGCGTGCAAAAGAACATCACTGCCAAGTGGACCAGCAAGCATTTTGGCTCCTTCCGTCGAGAGGAAGAAGCGATTGCCTGCTATAAATTGGCGATCTATGCAGCTGCGTTGACTGATCAACCGCACTCTGTCAAAGCAGGGTTGTATCTACGCCTGGCCTGGCTGTACCGCTTTGCTGAAAACACTGCGGAAGAGCTTCGCTTTATCGGCATGGCTGTAGACGAATACGAGCAATCCTACATCCACTCGGATTATACGGTCGGGGACAAGGAAATGTCGGAGGTGCGATTGTTATACCTCATTGGCGAACTGCATCGGCGGCTTGGCGAATTTGACAACGCCATCCGCTACTTCGGCAAGGCATTGGAGTTTCGCGGCCGTACAATGGAAAGCGGTATCATACGCATGGCGCAGGACCAATGGCAGCTTGCGCGTGAAGAGTATAAAAACAAGAAGCAAACAATCGGGCAGGAGACCGGTTAATGAGACCGGTCTTTTTTTCTGCGCGCTTCGTAAACCAACAAGCCTGCGGCTACGGCTGCATTAAGCGATTCAGCCTGACCGTAGATCGGGATATGCACCAGTTCATCCGCCTGCGTGATCATCTCATCGGAGACTCCTCGGCCCTCATTGCCGATGACGATCGCGACTTTTCCACTATAGTCTACGCTGTCGTAGGAGCGGCTGTCTTCCCGGAGTGTCGAGCACAGCATGCGGCCCCCTTTTTGACGCCACTGGTCAGCCGCGACCGTCAAATCTTGCGTGAAGACGGGCAGGCGAAAGATCGCCCCCATCGTAGCCCGTACTACTTTTCCATTGTACAGGTCAACGCTGCCCCTTCCAAGAACGACTCCGTCTACACCTGCTGCCTCCGCTGTGCGCAAGATCGTCCCCAGATTGCCGGGATCCTGAAGCTCGTCCAAAAACAGGAGAAGAAGATCCCGCTTTGCCTGAAGGAGCTGTTCCGTCCATTCTTCCCAATTTTGCTGATTTTTTTTCACGACAGCGACGATTCCTTGCGGTGACTTGGTCTCGCTCAGCTTGGCCAAAACCGCCTCGGACGCCGCCACGACATGCACGTCCGGGCTGATGTTCGTCAGCGCCTGACGGCAGGCTGCATTCAATTCTCTCTCGCTGTCATACAGAATCGTTGTAACGGCGGCCCCGCTGTTTAAGGCTTCCTCCACCAAGTGGGCTCCTTCGATCAGATAACTGCCCGACTCTTCCCTTCCTTTTCTCTCCAGCAAAAGCTGCAGCCGTTTGACCAACGGATTCTGCGCGGATGTAATTCGTTCATGTGCCATTTACGCTTGCTCCTCAAAGGTTTGTAGGTCCTTGTTATTGCCGATCACGACGAGGACATCCCCTACCTGAATCAAATCGTCCGGATTGGGAGTAATGTTGAATTTATCACCGCTTTTGATCGCAATGACGTTCACTTCATACAGCGCGCGTAGATTCAACTGGCGCAAGCTCTTTCCGACCATACGCGGAGAGACCATCACCTCGGCCACGCTGTAATCTTCAGCCAGCTCGATAAAATCGAGAACATTGGCAGAAATCAGGTTATGCGCCACACGAACTCCCATGTCCCGCTCCGGAAAAACAACACGGTCCGCTCCTACTTTATAGAGAACCTGTCCATGGCGTTCATTTTGCGCTTTGGCCACAATTTTCTTGACACCCAGCTCTTTTAGGGTCAAAACGGTGAGGATGCTTGCCTGTATATCGACGCCAATAGCCACGACCACGACATCGAAGTTGCGGATTCCCAGCTCTTTTAAGGCGCGTTCATCCGTCGTATCCGCCACTACGGCATGCGTCACATACTGAATGTTTTCGTTGATCCGCTCTTCGTTCTCATCTATGCCCATTACTTCAAAATCGAGTTCATACAGCGTGCGTGCCACGCTGGAACCAAATCGCCCCATCCCGATAATCGCAAATTGCTTCGATGACATGCCTGCACCTACTCCTTTTATCACCCGAGCAAATCATTACCGATTCCCCCAAGGGCCTTTACTCATAACAAGCATTATAACACACCCCATTCCCCTGCTACAAAAGGGTATGAGGGTACCCTGCACAACAAATACTAACCCGGAAACCACCATTACAAGAGAGGGGTCCGACTGCACATGAATATCGCCTCCCTGAATTTGCGTCAAGCGATCATGTATAAAATGCAAGGTTCAGACGCAAATGCCGTAGAAGAAACCATTAGCGACGCGATCTCCAGTGGCCAGGAAAAAACGCTGCCCGGCCTTGGTGTCCTGTTCGAAGTCCTTTGGCAAAACAGCAACGAAAACATTCGTCAGCAGATGGTCCAAACCATCGCGGAACACATGCCTGCTCAGACCGCCAAACCGATGTAGGAGCCGTATTAACACAAAAAGGGAGGGTCCTGATGACCTTCCCTTTCTACGCTTTTTATTGCTCCATCTCCATCCCAAGCCTCCGCAGCTTGATCGTATATTCCACTCGTATCGGAAAGTCCTTGAAGGCTTTGTTCCAATCGTGATGGACCCAGTAATCGTGAAAGTGGTAAGACCGCAGATGCAATCCCAGCTTGAGAACATCACTGTTGTGCTTCTGCAGCTTTTGAATCATTTGCCGGGCCCGTTTTTCCATCTCCTGCTTCAGCTCCTTTTGCATCGCCTCAATAAATTTTTCCGGCGAAGCAAAACGAATGTTCCCAGGCACATATTCCATGATGTCCCCTTGTACTTCACAGGAAAATACGGCTTCCAACCCGCCTCCTTTGAATTTATTCGGTTGAATGGTCAGGTTCGTATCCACAAACCGCGGGCGCAAGGTGACATAAGCATCTTCTTGACCCGCCAGAGGCATGATCACATCGCCCCCCCTCTTCTGATTCCTCAGCTGCATGAGTGACCAGGTCTGAATCGGCGTGAGTGAGCCAACCATTTTATGATCGTGGAAAATAGCGGTCCCGATCCATTTCACTTCTCGTTTCGTCGCTTCTACATAGTTGAGGAAAGGCTGCATCGACTTATTCGAGGTTTCGTTGAGGTAATCTCCCAACGTTTTGTCGGGGATGGTTCCCATTTTCCTCCCGTTCTCTACCAGATCCATGATGAAAACGACCGGAATCTGCGCCAGTTGCGGCTTTATCTCCAAAAGGGACGACGCCTTTCCCCTTACGATAATGGGCCAGAGCAAGCGTCTAATCAGCGCTTCGCGGCGAAAACCGTCCAGAATATCTTCAATGCCTTCCCGGGCTATCTCTTCACTTATGGCAACTACGCGCGTATGTCCCAAAAACAACCGCTGGTTCAAACGAAGCTGGAGATTATTGGTCGCATCCGTTATTGTGCGCCCGGTCACACTCATGACCTTGACGGCATTCGAATTCCCGCCGCCTCCCTGTCCGCTGCTCCCTGCGATCTTGATCGGGATCGGGATCTGCACGGTCACCCGGTATCGTTCTTCATCTTCTCCGCCCGCATCGATAGCGATTGCCAGAACCGAGGCTCTCTCCTCCAACTCTCTTCGGTCCCAGCACCCGGCCAGAAAGGAAAGGCACAGGAGAAGCAGGCAGAGATAACTCCATCGTTTATCCATCCGCCTTCCGCTCCTTTGGAATCCCTGCCTTGCCCCGTAGAAACAGAACAATCCAGTAAATGGTGGGCACCCCGAGATTCAAGACTAGGTTGCCTATGCCGATATACGAGCTGATCTGAAATATTTCCACGATGTTTTGCGGGATCAATGCGATGAAAAACAGGGGAATAAACAAGAATGCCGAGGCTATTCTCTGAAAGACCATCCCTTTGTTGAAACATTGGCGCAAACCGTATATGACGGCGTAATACGCATTGGCAACAGTCGTAAAGACGGCCGCAACCCAGACTGCCAGAAAGGCCGATTCCAGCCTTTCGAGGATCAGTCCTGGCACCTGCGTCGTTTTGACCAATTCGAGCGTCGGCCAGGTCAAGCGTTGCAGCTCTTCATATCCAAATACAGTAATACCCGCCACGACAATCAAGGTGTAGACCACCATCGTCATCAGGATTCCCACAAAGCCCGCTTTTTCTTTTCCGGAATTATGCTGGGTAAACGCATAGAAGATCAGCATGATTTCAAAACCGGAAAAAGAATAGACCGCTTCGTAGGCCCCTTCGAAGATTGATTTTCCGGATACTCGAATCAGCGGAAAGAGATAGCTCCAGTCTGCTTTCTGGAAGGAGGCTATGGCGATGAAGAGCACCGGAAAAATAATGAGTGGAAAGAGGATTTCATTGACACGAGCCACTACATCCACGTCGTGCAGGGACAAGAAAAAGGCTAGCAAAAACATCGTGATCATGATGACTTCCAAAGGAGTATTCAGCAGGACAGAAGTAACCACCACTTCGCCAAAGATGCGGGAAACCATCCCGGTCGCCACGTAGATAAAGGACAAGTATACGAAAATCCAGGGAATGCTGAGAAGTTTCCCCAGCTTTGGCGATTCCTTCGAAGCCCAAACCAAGGGACTGTATTCAACAAAGGTCATTCCAGGAAAACGGCGGCTTAATTTTGCGATCATCCAGATGGAGATATAAGCGCCCAGTGATCCAACCAACGGAGCCATCCACCCCGCCTCAAGCAATCGGGAGCTCGAAGTCCTGGGCAGCGTAAGTACCCCTACCCCGATCAACGTGCTGGTGATCAGGCAGGTCTGCTGCCAGGTGGTGAAGCCGTACCGCGGCGTGCCGTTGTCCTGTCTCTTCACGACTGGTCATCCTCCCTCATGCGTATTTTGTCATGCACCCGAAACATGGATGGACGTAACTTCATGAGATGATGCGGGAACCGCAGGAATAAATCACGCATCCCCTTCAAATTGAGCGGACTGATCGGAGACAGATACGGAACGCCAAAGGACTTGATCGAGGACAGATGGACGAGCATGACAATGATAAACAACATAATCCCGTACAATCCGAACAACCCAGCCATGAACATGACAGGAAAGCGCAGCATGCGGATCGCGATGGCTGCACTGTAGCTGGGAGAAGCAAATGAGCCAATCGTCGTCACCGCCACGATGATGACCATGACTGGGCTGACCAATCCCGCCGAAACAGCAGCTTCTCCGACAACCAAGGCACCTACAATGCCGATGGTCGGTCCGATCGGTCCCGGCAGGCGGACACTGGCTTCCCGTAATATCTCGATCGCAATCTCCATAAACATCGCTTCGACCAAGGAAGGAAATGGAACTGTGGAACGTCCAGCAGCCATCGCAATAACGAGGCGTGAGGGAATCATCTCTGGATGAAAGGAGCTGAAAGCAATGTACAACGATGGCAGCAGCAAGGCGATCAATATGCTGATGACCCGAATGAAGCGAATCAAGGAAGCGATGTAAAAACGCTCGTAATAATCCTCCGGGCTTTGATAAAATTGGGACAAAACAGCGGGTGCAATCAGCACGAAGGGAGTCCCATCTACGAGGATGGCCACTTTTCCCTCGAGCAAATTGGCTACGATTTTGTCAGGTCGTTCCGTATTCTGTATTTGAGGAAAAGGCGAGTACCGATGATCCTGAATCATCTGTTCGATATAGCCGGTTTCCAATATAGCATCCAGATTCAGGTTTTCGATTCTCCTGATTACTTCCTCTACGATCGGGGGATGGGCAACCCCATCGATATGCATCACAAATACATCCGTTTGCGTACGTTGACCAACAATCAAGTGCTTGACACGCAGATTCGGGTCTTTCAAGCGAAAGCGGATTAACGCCGCATTGACGCTAAGCGTCTCGGTAAATCCGTCTCGCGGTCCCCGCACCACCGACTCTGTCTGCGGTTCCATCACGCTTCTGCGATCCCAGCCCCTGGAATTGATCAGATAGACTTCTGTGCTTCCATCTATGAACAAAACTGAATTACCCGACAAGATATTGCGAACGATCTGGCGCAATTGATTCGTTGTTTCCAATTCATTGCTAGCAGGCGATAGGTATGTGACGTTCTCTGTCGTCAATGAGCGAATGACAAAATCACTGATGACATTCCGGTCAACCATCCCATCCAGAAATATGACAGCAGCGTCTTTACCGGTTGTGATCTGAAATCTGCGCACCACGAGATCATCGCTTTTTCCAAACTGCTGTTCGATCAATACTATATTATCCTCCAATACAGAGGTCACGGGACTGTCTTTGACGCTATCCATACTTTTATTGGCATGCTGCTCAAGCGTCTGATTGCGAAGTCTATCCTTCCGTTTGTTCCAGGCATTCCAGAATTGGCTCAAACAACCTCCTCCTCTCACGTCCACGAAAGTCGATTGAGTTGTAGGTTAGTTTACCCGGGGATGGTAAAGTTATCCGATCAAAATTTCAGGGTGTCTAAAAATATAAAAAGAGCACAGGTAGAAATCTCTACCCGTGCCCTATGCATCTATCCAGAGATAGACTAGCAGCAAAATTTGGATTAGTGTAAAAAGAGGGACCAAAAGGACAAACCGCAGATGCTTGGTCTTATGGCGATGGACAAACATCCCGAGAAGCGCCCCTGTCCCGCCTCCGAGCGCAGCCGCGAGCAAGAGGCTCGCCTCCGGGATGCGAAAACGATGCTGGATCGCCTGCTGCTTGTCCCACGCCATCAGCACCCAAGCGTACACATTGACGAGAGCGAACCCGGCAACGGACACCCAGATGGGTATAACCGGGAGAAAGCCTGCCGCCATCAAAAGCAATGCCGCTCCCAGCGTAAGATTGCGATTTCTGCGGTGACGCCGCCATTGTGCCTGTACCATGCTCTACTCTCCTTTGGCTTGGGAGGTCCGGGCGCGAAGCTTGCGTACCAGCAGATAAGCTCCCACAACCACGACCAGAATCAACAGGGTGTAAGCCCCATAAGAACGAATCATGCCAATGATGGTTTCGACATTTCGTCCAAAGATGTATCCTATCAGATAAAAAGCAAAGGTCCAGACCAACCCGATCGGATAGGAAAGCAGCGCGTAGCGGCGATACGACATTCCGCCCATCGCGACCAGATACGGCACCAGATGACGCACGACAGGAAACAGGTAGCTGATGCACAGCGCGGTAGTTCCATGTTTTTCCAGCATCGCTGTCGCCTGCTCCACCTTGTGCTTCATTTTCTCTTTTTTAGACAACCAGCCCAGTATAGGTTTCCCAAAATATTTTCCCAGCAAAAACCCGATCGTCAACCCAGATGCCACTCCTAGATAAGCTGTCAAAAAGGAGTAGACGGGGTTCAGGATTCCAATGGAAACCAAAAATCCCCCCGTCGCTACTACCAGCTCATCCGGAATTGGCAATCCTACGATTCCGAGCCACAGAAGAAAAAAGATGGCCAAATAACCGTATTGTTCTATGATCGACATCAGAAGGTTAACTTCCATCCGGCAAAATCCCCTATCTTCGCCGCTAGTCTGCATTCATCCGTAAGAGAGCGAGCGGCTTGTATGCACCCTGATTCTAATGAAGCGTGATGGTTGTAAGGCCTATGTCTCCTTAGTGTGCCACGCTCATGTCCTGTTCTACCACGACAAACGCATTCCCCTGCTCATCTTTGTACGGATAATACAAGACGAGGATGTAGGAACCCTCGATGCGTTCTCCTGTTTTGATCCACTTCTCGATATCAAAGGATACCTTGGCGCTCAAGGTATGTTTGAAGTAATCCTTTTGGGTCGCAGCATGTTCGGCAAAGTCGTGGCGCAAGCGGCCAGCCTGTTGCTGGACAAGCCCATAAACCTGCTGCATCTCTTGCTTTTCCAGCACGTCATCCCACCACAGTTTGCGTGGCCGATGTTTTTGATTGCGCAGGTAATCGAATTTCATCAAGCTGAGGATGTGTTCAAGACCCTCTACACCGCTGAATTCCAGGAAGCTGAGCAAGCGGGTAAACAAATCCTCCAACTGATGCCCGATTCGACTCCACCCCTGGTTCTCCCAGTAGTCGCCGAAGGACTGAAAAAAGTCAAAAGGCGTCTCGAACACATGGGTCAACAGCCATTCCAAGGTGTAGTCCATGCGGTGATCGTTCCAGTATTTCTCCAAAACGTCCTCGACACGTTTGATTTTTTGCATGTCAGCAAAGGAAAGCACGTTGTTCCCAAGGATTTCATAAGGAGCTTCATCCATGTAGACATAGCCGTGGTCGGCAGCCCGAGCGCGCACGCCTGTCCCGCGCAGCATTTTCAAAAATCCAAGCTGCAGCTCCTCCGGCCGCAGGGCAAACACGTCGTTGAACGTTTTGCGGAAGGAGTGGTAATCCTCCTCCGGCAAGCCGGCGATCAAATCGAGATGCTGATCGATTTTCCCCGACTCCTTGATCTGCGTCACTGTGCGCGAAAGCCTGTCAAAGCGCTGAATCCGCTGCACGAGACGATTGGTTTCATCATTGGTCGACTGAACCCCGATCTCGAAGCGAAAGATCCCGGGAGGTGCATTCTCGGTCAAGAAATCAAGGACGTCCGCACGCAAAATATCGGCGGTAATCTCGAACTGGAACACGGTTCCGCGATGGTTGTCGATCAAAAACTGAAAGATCTCCAGCGCATATTTTTTATTGATATTAAACGTCCTGTCGACAAATTTAATCGTCTTCACGCCATGGTTGATCAGGCGCAGCAGATCAGCTTTTACCCGCTCCAGACTGAAGTAGCGCACCCCGTCTTCAATGGAGGACAAGCAGTATTGACACTTGAAAGGGCAGCCTCGGGAAGCCTCGAAGTAGACGACGCGGTTGTTCAGCTCATCCAGATCATCCTCGTACGGGGACGGAATCGAATCGAGATCCTCGATCTGGGCACGCGGCATGGAAAAACGAACGATCCCTTCCTCGTCGCGGTAGGCAATGCCATTTACATCGCGCAGCGCAGGAGGCTGTCCGGTCTCCTTCGCCTTTTGATAGGCTTGCAGCAGCTCCAGAATGGTCTGTTCCCCTTCTCCGATCACGATCACATCGATTTCGGGATGTTTTTTCATCCAGTGATCGGCATCATAGGTGACCTCTGGCCCACCCAGGATAATCGGCAAGTCGGGACGCACCTTCTTCAGATTGCGAACGACATCAAGCGTCTCGCGAATGTTCCAGATATAACAGGAAAAGGCGACGACATCCGGCTCACGCTTGTACAAATCCGCGACAAGATTCATCGTCACATCGTTAATCGTATATTCTACCAGCTCGATCTGTGGAAAAGACGGCCTGGCATAGCTTCGCAAATAGCGTAAGGCAAGTGATGAATGGATAAACTTCGCGTTTAACGTTGAAAGTACAATTTTCATTTTTAGGCTACTCTCCTTGCACATTTCGGCAAATATCTCGCTTTTCTCCTTGCTGTTGGGGCATTGCCGATCAAATCCCTGTCGTAACAGTACCACATACAAGGTCAAGGGAGCAATTCTGACCTACCGATTCAGTTCACGCACGACATGCCCCAATTCCGGCACGATCAGCTTTGTCATTGCCAGACGAACCGCACCCGTAGAGCCCGGTGTCGAGAAAATCATTTTGCCTTGGCGCGTTCCGGCTACAGCCCGGCTCAGCATCGCGGCTGAACCGATGTCTTCGGTATAGCTCAGCATCCGGAACAATTCGCCAAATCCCGGCACTTCCTTTTCCAAGAGTCCGGATACCGCTTCAAAAGTGTTGTCACGAGGAGAGATTCCGGTTCCGCCATTTAACAGAATCACCTGCACCTGCGGATCGTGTATCCCTGTCTCTATAGCGGCAACCACCTCAGACGGCTCGTCCTTGACGATCTGATAGCGAATGCGCCGATGTCCAGCCTCTTCCAGCAGCTCGGTCATCAGCTTCCCGCTTTTGTCCGTCTCTTCTGTCCGCGTATCGGAAACCGTAATCACCATGCACCCTACCTGTTTTGGCGCCTGTGCCTTGTGTTCTTGCGTGCTCATATTCTCATCTCCTCGACCCACGACTTTTCTTGCATCATGATACCATGTTCCGGGAGCGGATGCCTCCTGCGCTGACAGAGCGGGAAGATTTTCGCCTTCTCCCCTATCCCTTCCCGCAGGCTTTCCGCTATAATGCTGATGATGACTGCTATTTTTCGACATGAATGGAGGCGAGCCCAGATGGCCAACCGCCCTTTTTTCTCGTTTCATTTCCATAAACAATCCCATACGCCTATATACGTACAACTCGCCGAACAGTTACAAACGGCTATTTTGCGTGGCGCTTTTCTCGTAGACGGACAACAACTGATTTCACTGCGCGAGATGAAAACCGCCAGCGGCTGCTCCCTGGAGACGGTCAAGAAGGCTTATGACTATTTGGCGGCAGAAGGCTGGCTGGAAGCTGTCCACGGAAAAGGCTACTATTTGACAGTACATGCAAAGGAAGCCCGAATGGAGAACCGTCTTCCGCTGACGGATATTCCGATCGCCTCCTTCTCCGATTCCTCGCCGCGTCCCGGCGAAGAGCTGGTCAAACGCCTGCGCAGCGCGTTCTACGAAAGCCTGACCGTGCTGGATGAGCCTTCTGCACAGAAAAAAATCCGCCGTGCGAAGGCGGACAGGGTGTTTGCCAACCACCTGACACGGCGCGGCCTGCCGCATGCTCCCGAGAGAGTCATGCTGTTCAACCGCAGCACCAGCGGATTTGCGTTCCTCGCACAGAGAGCAATGACGCCGCGCGATGTCGTATACGTGGAAGAGTACTCCTATCCAGTTTTTCTGCGTCTGCTCAGTCAATGCGGAATCACGGTACGGCCGATTCGCATGGACGAGGAAGGCATCTCCATCGAAGCGCTGGAGGAGGAACAGAAGCATTATCCCGCCAACTGGATTCTCGCCAACCCGCATTATCATTTTCCGACGGGCATCAGCTACTCCCGAAAGCGCAAGGAGGAGCTGCTCGAATGGGCGTCCCGCCACAATGTGAGGCTGGTCGAAAATGACCACTACGGCGATCTGTGGTTCCAGCGTCCCAGCCTGACTCTCTACCAGATGGCGCTGCAAGAGCAAATGTCCGTGCAAGTCTACTATTTGCACTCGCTCTCCAAAACGCTGGCACGCGATCTGCAGCTGGGCGTCTTGATGCTTCCCTCAGATCTGGATACGGAGGAGCTGGAGCGCAATCGGCAACTCGTCGCCATGACTGGTGCCGAGCCTTCCCTGCTGGTCGTCGATGCGGCGGTTCGGCTTTTGGATGACACCTGGTTCGGAGATGTGTATCTGGCTGACAGGCGGGCGTTGTTCCAATCCCGTTTTCAATTTGTCTGGAAAGAAAAACATCACGCACTGCCTGCGCATGCCCGCATGTATCCGATTATCGGCGGACTCAATACCTGGATCGAGTGGGGAGAACCGACTGCCCATGCGGCGGCACTTGAAAACAGAGTCATCTCCTACCTGCGTGAAGACGGCTTGGAATTGACACCTGGGCAGGCATTCCGCGTCCCAGACGAGCCGGCCGACATCGAGCGCCGGCCTGCCGTGCGCTTTCCGCTGGCTCCGATGGACGAGCGCGAGCTGAAGCATTGGCTCTATCGGCTGGGAGCAGCCCTGATCCGCTAATTCGGTTGCTCCTCCTTATAGATACGAAATAACTGGATGTACAACACGACACTGATCAAGGCAAACGCCAGGATAATACTGAATATCCCCATGGGTGTCATCCAGTTGGACAGGAAAACCGTCACCGGGGCCAAAAATTTCCCGATGGTGCCTTGCAGGCTGTCGGCTCCCATGTACTGTCCCCTCGCATGCTCCGGGGCATAGCGGCTGATGAAGCTCTGTGTCACCGGAGAGCGAACCATCTCGCCAAATGTGAAGATGATGGTGACGAAAAATAGGAACCAAAAATTCGTGTTCAGTCCCAAGGCAAATGTGCCTACTCCTGACAGCAATGATGACAAAATGAACACATCACGCTCTTTCCAATTGTGGAACCATTTCGTCACCGGAAGGATAAATAGAACGAATAAAAGCCCGTTAAATCCAAGGAGCCACCCGTAAATCTCCGTACTTGTCAGCATCAGGGAATCGCCATTCCAGGTGAACAATGCTTGGGCAGGTACCTCATTGATTACATACACCGGAAAGTAGAGATCCAATTGCATAATCGGTACCAGGGCAAAGATGCCTGCCAGGGTATAGATCAGGAACACTTTGTCGCGAAAAATAATGCCGTATCCCTTCCATTGCTCCTTGAATACATGGGTGATTGAGTTGGAGCCTACCTTGTTTTTCTCCGAATGCGGCAATGTTTCATGAACGATGAAATAGATCGCTATCAAATACAGAAGCGTGACCAATGCGCAGGTCCACAACAGCTCTTGCCTGTAATGGAAGAAAAAAATGGCGCCAAGAGCGGGACCAAGAACAGCACCAATGTTATTGGCGGTCATAAAGGTCGCGAAAATCTCCCGGCGGTTTTCTGCAGGAACCAGATCAGCGACCATAGCGGAGCTCGCAGGCCGATAAATGGCTCCTCCCACCCCAATGCCGATAAACGCGAGGTAATCGATCCAATGCGATGGCGAGACCGCAAACAAGACAAACATCCCCATTTGCAGACCTGCACCCATCAGCATCACCTGGCGCCTTCCCATTCGATCCGTCAATGCTCCACCGAGCAGACTCCCCACCAGGCTGAAGATCGGCGGTATCGTCATCAGAATGCCTGCGATATGATTGCCCAATGCTGCACCAAAATAGACCGTTATGAACGGAAAGTACATCCAAAACAGCATATTGAACAGCGCTTCTCCGAATAAACGGACTTTCAGGTTGTTATTCCATAAGCGAATTTGCATCTATGCCCCCCATTTGTGAAGATTCCCGGCCAGGTAAAAAAACTATAGAGCAAATTTCTTACAAAATATAGACTTTTTCTTTTGTCTGAATTAAACTAATAGTATAGATGTTAAGGATACTAGCTCCTACTTTGATTGTACGAGAAAACGAACATATGTTCTGTTACGAAAATGACCAAGACGCTCCCTGTGGAAGCGTCTTTTTTGATTATCAAAGCAAACTTCTTGAGAAGCCCACGAAATCAAGATTGGTCGACAACTAACAGTTGGTCGAGGAAAAAGGAGAAAAAAGCGGAAGGCATTTGGGATCTTGACCCAGGCGCAATGGAAAAGGCGGAACCCGCTTTTAGCGGCCAACCCTGATTCACTTCTTCGAAGTCGACTGCTTTTGGCCGCGGTTACGCCTTTGGAATGGAGCCGACCAGGAATGACCCACAGCGAAGATCCCAACCCGCCTGAAGTGTTTTCTCCTTTTTCCTCCCCGCCGCTAGAGCATGAAGACAACAAAAACCCTGCCAGTTCATCCCTCAAAAGAGACTTGGCAGGGCTATGCTTAATTCAAGATTTTGCTCAACTCATCACGAACCAGCTGACCCATCTCTACAGTACCGATGGCTTTGCTGCGATCCGAAGCAATATCGCCTGTGCGATGTCCTGCTTCCAATACATTTCCGACCGCTTTTTCCACAGCGTCAGCCGCTTTATCCATCCCCAGGGACAGACGCAGCATCATCGCTACGGAGAGAATTGTTGCCAGTGGATTGGCGATGCCTTTTCCAGCGATATCAGGCGCAGAGCCATGCACCGGTTCGTAGAGACCGAAGCTGCCTGCAGCCAGACTTGCCGAGGACAGCATGCCGATCGAACCCGTCAACATAGCCGCCTGATCGCTCAGGATGTCCCCAAACATATTCTCTGTCACGATGACGTCGAACTGCTTCGGATCACGCACGAGCTGCATCGCGCAGGAATCGACCAACTGATGGCTCAGCTCTACATCCGGGTAGTCGGCACCCACGCGCTCTGCTACCTTGCGCCAGAGGCGGGAGCTTTCCAGTACATTTGCCTTGTCTACCGACACCACGCGCTTTTGACGCTTGCGTGCAACATCGAAGGCTACACGAATGATTCGCTCGATCTCTGCTTCATGATAAATGCATTGGTCTTCCGCTACTTCGCCATTAGGGCCGTCGTAGCGTTTTTTCTCTCCGAAGTAAATCCCGCCGGTCAGCTCACGGACGACGATCAGGTCGACTCCGGATACCACTTCCGGCTTGAGGGAGGAAGCATCCACCAAGGAGTTGATCATTGTGGCAGGTCGGAGGTTGGCAAAAAGCCCCAATGCTTTGCGAATTCCCAACAGTCCCGTTTCCGGACGAAGATGTCCAGGGTTTTGATCCCATTTTGGTCCCCCGACTGCTCCAAGCAGCACAGCATCTGCTTCCTTGGCCAGCTTCAAGGTTTCCTCCGGCAGTGGTGTTCCATCCGTATCGATGGCAATGCCGCCGATTCGGCCTTCTTCACATGTAAACGTGACGCCTTCCCGCTCCCCTACAAGGGTGAGGACCTTAACGGCTTCTTGCATAATCTCCGGTCCAATCCCGTCCCCAGGCAGAACAGCGATGCGATAGTTTTTCTTCATCTTTTATCCCGCTTTTCTTCTGTAGTGGTTTTTGTATCCGTAGCTCCTACAACTAGTTGACAGCTACCGGCATCGACTCGTTGCGACGCTCCAAAATCTTGTTGACGGCACGAATATAGGCAACAGCACTCGCTTCCAGGACATCCGTGCTGACACCCCGTCCCGTCACGCTCAAATCGCCTTGCTGCAGACGGACGTATACTTCACCCAGTGCATCCTTGCCGTGTGTAACAGAGAGAATTTTGTAATCAACCAGCGTCACATCTTCACCTGTCGCCCGGTCAATTGCCTTGTAGATAGAATCGACAGAACCGTTGCCGCAAGCCGCTTCTTCACAGACAGAACCATCTGCGCGAAGGAGGCGCACACTTGCAGTCGGCACTGAGATATTCCCGTATGCGAGCTGCACGGATTCCAACTGGAACGCTTCTGGACCGCGCTCCATTTTGGTATCCACCAGCGCGAGAATATCGTCATCCGTAATCTCTTTTTTCTTGTCGCAGAGGACCTTGAACGCTGCAAACGCCGCGTTTACTTCCTCCTGCTCCAGGGTGAACCCAAGCTCAACCAGCTTCTCCTTGAACGCATGACGGCCGGAATGCTTGCCGAGGACGAGTTTGTTGGATTTGAAGCCCACCGATTCGGGACGAATGATTTCGTAGGTGGTGACGTTTTTCAGCACGCCATCCTGGTGAATGCCCGATTCGTGCGCAAAGGCGTTGGCGCCGACAACTGCTTTGTTTCCAGGCACGATCATCCCGGTCAAGCGGCTGACCAGCTGGCTGGTACGAGCGATTTCTTTCAGGTTCAGCTTCGTGGTTGCCTGATAGTAGTCCTTGCGTGTTTCCAGCGCGAGAGCTACTTCCTCCAATGCTGCGTTCCCTGCACGCTCCCCAATGCCATTGATCGTTCCTTCCACCTGCGTCGCGCCGCCTTCGATGGCAGCCAAGCTGTTGGCTACGGCCATTCCCAAGTCGTCATGGCAGTGACAGCTCAAGCGAATCAGGTCTGCACCGGGTACCTTTTTCAGCTCGCGGAAAATGTTTCCGTACTCGATCGGCGTCATGTAGCCCACGGTATCAGGGATGTTCACTGTAGTCGCTCCAGCCTTGATGACCGCCTCTACCACCTGCTTCAAAAAGTCGATCTCCGTACGAGCCGCATCTTCTGCCGAAAACTGGACTTCCTTAAAGTACTTTTTCGCATAGGTGACAGCTTCTACCGCGCGCTGCAGGACCTGCTCCTTGCTCATGTTCAGCTTGAATTCGCGATGGATCGGAGACGTCGCGAGAAAGACGTGGAGGGATGCGTTTTCCGCGTTGCGCAGCGCTTCGTAAGCCTTATCCATATCGTCTTTGACGGCGCGAGCCAGACTGACGATCGTGGAGTTTTTGACGCGCTTTGCTACTTCGGCCACTGACTTTTGGTCACCGGGAGAGGCAGCAGCAAAGCCTGCCTCGATTCTCGTAACGCCCAGTTTCTCCAGTTGAAGGGCGATCTCCACCTTTTCGTTCGTGCTGATGTTGACGCCCGGAGACTGTTCCCCGTCACGCAATGTTGTATCAAAAATCTCAATGGTCCGCATGAACTATTCACCTCCACATTTTTCCCTAACGCTATTATTTATTGTTCAGCCAAGACATCATGCCGCGCAGTTGTTCCCCGACTACCTCGATGCCATGCTCTGCTTCCAGACGGCGGCGGGAAGTAAAGCCTGGGCGGTTTGCTTGGTTTTCCAAGATCCAATTGCGAGCAAATGTACCATCTTGAATTTCGGACAGCACTTTTTTCATTTCTTTGCGTGTTTCGTCTGTGATGATGCGACGGCCTACGCTGTAGTCACCGTATTCAGCCGTGTCACTGATGGAGTAGCGCATGCGTGCCAAGCCGCCTTCATACATCAGGTCAACGATCAGCTTGAGTTCATGCAAGCACTCGAAGTACGCGATCTCTGGAGCGTAGCCTGCTTCTACGAGAGTGTCGAAACCGGCTTTTACCAGCTCGCTTGCACCACCGCAAAGTACTGCTTGCTCACCGAAGAGGTCTGTCTCTGTCTCTTCACGGAAGGTAGTTTCGATGACGCCAGCTTTGGTGCAGCCGATTCCGCTGGAGTATGCCAATGCGATTTCTTTTGCGTTGCCAGTCGCATCTTGGTAGATTGCGATCAGACCAGGAACACCGAAGCCTTCTTGGTATACGCGGCGCACCAGGTGGCCCGGGCTTTTTGGAGCGGACATGATGACGTCTACGTCAGCCGGCGGCACGATTTGCGCGTAATGGATGTTGAAGCCGTGGGAGAAGCAAAGAGCTGCGCCGGATTTCAGGTTAGGAGCTACCTCATCGCGGTATACTTGCGCTTGACGCTCATCCGGCATCAGGATTTGTACCACGTCTGCACGTTTGGTTGCTTCCGCTACAGTCAGAACTTCAAAACCGTCTTTTTCTGCTACGTCCCAGGATTTCCCTGGACGCAGGCCCACTACTACTTTATAGCCGCTGTCGCGCAGGTTTTGTGCTTGCGCATGCCCTTGGCTTCCATAACCGATGATTGCGATTGTTTTGCCACGCAGTGCCTCTTTGTTTACGTCTGCTTCATAGTACATTTTTACCATTTTGTATAGCCTCCCTGAAATGTTGTTTAGTTTGAATTTTAATTCAGAATTTTTTGTACTATACAGTTGCTGCTGCATCTGCTGGTACGATACTGCGTGCCATCGCCACTGACCCGGTTCGAGTCAATTCGAGTACACCATAGCTTTGCAAAAGGATGAGCAAAGCGTCGATTTTCTCTGTATCACCCGTCACCTGGATGATCAGCGATTCTGGTCCCACATCGACAATGGCTGCCCGGAACGGCTCCACAATTCCGTTGAGTTCCGCCAATTGACTTGGAGTGGCACTTACCTTGATCAGAGCCAGTTCCCGCGATACAAAGGGATTGGCGCTCAGATTGGTGACCGAGATCACGTCGATGAGTTTGTACAGCTGCTTCATCAACTGATTGATCTGCTGATCATCCCCCCCGGTGCTGATGACCATGCGGGACAAGCCTGCCTCCTCGGACCCACCGACTGTGATGCTGTCGATGTTGAAGCCTCGTTGGCCGAACAGAGTCGCGACACGGGTCAATACGCCGGGCTGATCATTTACTAGTACGGCAATCGTATGTCGCTGCATCTACTCTTCCCCCAATTCCATCTGATCTAAGGTGTTGCCTGACGCAACCATCGGATAGACATTTTCTCCCTGTGCTACGCGGAAGTCGATGACTACAGGGCCGTCGTGCTTCAGTGCTTCCGCCCATACGCGCTCTGCTTCTTCTTGCGTGCTTGCGCGCATGCCTTTGACACCGTAGGCTTCAGCCAGCTTGACGAAATCCGGGCTGCAGGTCAGATCGATCTCGCTGTAGCGGTTGTCGTAGAAGAGCTCTTGCCACTGGCGAACCATCCCTAAGCACTGGTTGTTCAGAATGACTACCTTGACCGGAATGTTGTACTGGGAGACAATCGCCAGCTCCTGATTGGTCATCTGGAAGCCGCCATCCCCTACTACTGCAATGACTGTCCGGTCTGGATTCGCGATTTGCGCTCCGATCGCGGAAGGGAAGCCAAAGCCCATCGTGCCGAGGCCGCCGGAAGAAATGAAGGAGCGAGAGTGCTTGAATTTGTAGTACTGAGCGGTCCACATCTGATGCTGTCCCACGTCAGTCGTGACGATTGCCTCGCCCTCTGTCGTGTTGTACAGAAGCTCAATTACCGCTTGCGGCTTCAAGACGCCGTCTTCCTTCTTATACTTGTACGGCTGTTGCTGCTGCCACTCTTTCAGCTGGTCGATCCAAGCCTGCGAGTCACATGCCGACACCAGCGGCAAGGCCTTTTGCAGCGTGCTTTTCACATCTCCAGCGACGGTGACTGCTGTCGCCACGTTTTTCCCCAGCTCAGCAGGGTCAATGTCCACGTGAACGATGCGTGCATTCGGAGCGAATTCTTTGGTGCGTCCCATCGTGATGCGGTCATCAAAACGAGCGCCAAGTCCGATTACACAATCTGCTTGCAGGATCGCCTGGTTGGCTGTGTAGCTTCCGTGCATGCCCGGCATTCCAAGCGACAGTTCGTGTACGCCAGGGAAGCCGCCCAATCCCATAAAAGTGTTGATCACAGGGATGCGGGTCTTTTCGGCAAATGCCAGAAGTTCTTTGTCAGCACCGGCTGCAATGATTCCGCCGCCAGCGAGAATCACTGGTTTTTTTGCGGAGCTGATCGCCTTAACGAATGTGTTTACTTCTTCATCACTCGGTACAAGCGAAGCGCGGTATGCGCGGATGTTCACTTCCTCCGGATAGTAGAAAGGCGCTTTCGCATTGGCTACGTCTTTTGGAATGTCAATCAGCACGGGGCCGGGACGGCCTGTCGTGGCGATATGGAACGCTTCCTTGACGATTCTCGGCAGATCGCGCACGTCTCGCACGAAGTAGCTGTGCTTGGTAATCGGGATCGTGATGCCGGTAATATTCGCCTCCTGGAAAGCGTCCGTTCCGATCAGGTTCTGAGCGACGTTCCCGGTAATGCAGACCAGCGGCACAGAATCCATCTGTGCAGTTGCAATCCCTGTCACCAGGTTGGTAGCGCCCGGACCGGAAGTAGCGATACATACGCCAGGTTTGCCTGTAGCGCGAGCATATCCATCTGCAGCGTGGATCGCTCCTTGCTCGTGGCGGGTCAAAATGTGCTTAAAGTAGCTCCCGTACAATGAGTCATAGATGGGCAGTACAGCCCCGCCGGGATAACCAAAAATGTGCTCAACTTCCTCCAGGATCAGACAGCGCAGCAGCGTTTCAGCACCGGATACTTCTTCACCGAACTGAATTGGCGGCATGCTTCTTTTACTGTTCAATTCAGCGATTTCAACACTCATTTTCTCTCCCCCTCCCAGTTTCAACAGGTATTGTTTTTAACTATAACCACATAGAAAAACCCTTTCGCCCCGACACGGTTCTTGTTCCATGTCTTTTGGGGCGAAAGGGTTCGCGGTACCACCCAACTTCATCGGCGCCTCACGGTCGGCCGATCTCAGCCAGTCACATTGTTTGTGGACTGTAACACGCTAACGGGTGTTAAACGGTTTTGCCTACTGACTGCCCTCGCAGCTTTCAGCAAAACGGCTCAGAGGTGAGCAATGCATCGCTCTCTTTACCCGGTTCGCAGCATCCCGGGCTCTCTGGGAAAGAGTAGTCGTGCACCATCCTCGTCAAAGCCTGCTATTCATACAATATTTCCAATATTGTAGTTGTCAGAAAATAAAGTGTTACGTCTGATTATAGCTAGGCACCATGGGGGTGTCAACGAATAACTCAAGAATTATAATGACTTTCGTCCGAACGAATGTTCAGCCAAAAACCGCATCACCACGCTGCTTATGCGTGAAAGCGCATACAATGGCTCCTCATTTTTCACTCGGCAACGAACAGGCTTTTCTGCAAAAATGGGTATCTATGGAAGGCGTATCCGCTGTGGAGAAAATTCTCGAGACACAAAAAATCGCTCCTTGAAAGAATGCGGGAGATCCGCCCACCATTCCAAAAAGAGCGACCTTTTGTCAAAAACCATATCAGTGGCTGCGAACCTCCTGCTCCCGCATGCCTTCGATCAAGATCCTGGCCACCTCGGGACGACTGTATTCCGGCGGTGGCGTCTGTCCTTCACGCAGCATGGCGCGCACCTTCGTCCCCGACAGCGCTATGTGGTGACTCGCATCATGCGGACATGTCTTGGCAGTCACCATGCCCTGACAAGAGCGGCAGTAGTAGCTGTGTTCGAAAAAGAGCAATTGAATCCCTAAGTCCTCCGGCTTGAATTGCCGGAAAATATGCTGGGCGTCATACGTGCCGTAGTAATCGCCGACTCCGGCATGGTCCCGTCCGACAATAAAATGCGTGCATCCGTAATTTTTTCGCACCAGTGCATGAAAAACAGCCTCACGAGGTCCCGCATAGCGCATGGCAGCCGGAAAAGCGGCCAGCAGCACACGGTCCTTGGGGTAGTAGTGTTCCAGCAACGCCAAGTAACTTTTCATGCGCACAGCGGCAGGCACGTCGTCGGACTTGGTCTCGCCCATCAAGGGATTGAGAAACAGTCCATCGACGATTTCCAACGCTGCTTTCTGGATGTACTCGTGTGCCCGATGAATCGGATTGCGCGTCTGGAAGCCGACCACACTCTTCCAGCCATTTGCTGCGAACCTCTCGCGCGTCTGTGCCGGTGTCAGGTAATAATCGCCAAAGCGCTCCGGCTCCGGACGCCTCCATACTTCTACCGGTCCGCCCAGGTAAAGGGCTGGTTTTGCATACAGCTTTTGTACTCCCGGATGCGCTTCGTCTGTCGTCCGAAAGACGAACGACGCTTCTTTCTGCTTGTCGGGCAGATAGCAGCTCTCCACCTGGAGCAGTGCGTAATCCACGCCATCTTCCCCTCGCAGCAAGACACGGTCGCCGGGCCGCACTCCCTGGTAACGGAAAGGGTCAACGGCCAACGTGACAGGCAACGGCCAGACCGTCCCATCCGTCAGACGCATCGACTCTACCACAGATTGATAATCCGCTTCACCCAAAAACCCCGTCAACGGCGAAAAGGCGCCGATTGCCAGGCAGTCCAAATCAGACAACGTCCATTTATCTACAACGACGACGTGATCAGTCTTTACTGAAATTGCATTTTCTCCTCGCGGCAACAGTCGTTCAATCAGTTTTCCTCCGTGGGGCGCAATCGCGCACATGTTGATTTCCCCCATCTCTTCACTCATTTGTGCAACCCGCATTCTGTCTTGGCAAAACCGGACCAACGCCCTGCGCGAGGATCCTCACCCGGCATGACCTGACGCGTGCAGACCTCGCAGCCAATACTCGGGTAATGCTGATCATGCAGCGGATTGTAGGGTACATCATGCTGATGTATATACTCCCATACCTGATTATGCGTCCAGTCCGCCAACGGATTGAACTTGACCAGGTTAAATTTTTCGTCCCACTCTACCTTCTTCGCATTGGCTCGCGTCGGCGACTGTTCCCTGCGAATCCCTGTAATCCACGCCTCGTACTCTGCCAAAATGCGCTGCAACGGCTCTACCTTGCGGATTTGGCAGCAGAGATTGGGGTCCTTCTCCCACAGCCGATCACCGTGCTTGGCAGCTTGCTCTTCCAGAGTCAGTTGGGGCAAAACCTGGAGAAAGGAAGCCCCGTAGCGCTCTTGCAGACGGTCTCGCGTCTCGTAGGTCTCTTTGAAATGCTTGTTGGTATCCAGATAAAAGACGGGCACAGTTGGAGCCAGCTTATGCAGCATGTCAACCAATACAACGTCCTCCGCGCCGAAGCTGGAGGCGAGAACGAGACCGGAACCGTATTCCTCCATGGCCCACACCAACACATCCTGCGGAGATTTCGATTCCAGCCGATAAGCCATCACTTGCAGCTCTTCTTCCATCTTCGCTTGGCGATTTCTCATCTGCGAAACTCCTCTCTTGCTAGCTTTCCCCCACCATCATATGTGGAGAAGAAGCAAGTGGAGCATCGTCCCCAGAAAAGAAAACCCCGTCCAACACTCCGAAGATATGCTGGACGAGGCAATATTGCGAATGCTTCGCGCCCCCCGCTTGGGTCATAATCGCAAAAAGACGCTGCGCAGGCTGTTGGCTACCTGTGAGACGGCCTGGGCTCCTTTGTCCATGATCCCGCCCATCCAAAAAAATCCATGGATCATGCCCTCATAGCAGGTGTGCTCGACGGGGACTCCTGCTTCTCGAAGCCTTTGTGCGTACATGGCTCCCTCGTCCCGCAGCGGATCATACTCAGCCGTGATCACAAGCGCCGGGGGCAAGCCAGTCAAATCCTCCTGCAACAGCGGTGACGCAAGCACGTTCTGCTTGTCTTCCTCCCCGTTCAGATATTGCTGGAAAAACCAGTTCATGCTGTCAGCAGTCAGAAAATAACCCTCTCCATTTTCACGGTACGATTCCGTGTCACAGCCAAGCTGTACGGCAGGGTAAATCAAGGCCTGAAAAGACAGAGCCGGTCCCTGGCGTTCCTTCGCAAGCTGCGCGACCACGGCCGCCAGGTTCCCTCCTGCGCTGTCTCCGCCAACCGCGATTTTTTCGGGATCTCCCTGGAATGTTGCCGCATGACGGGCTACCCACTCCACTGCCGCGTAACAGTCATACACAGGGATCGGAAATTTATGCTCCGGCGCCAGTCGATAATCGACGGATACAACCAGGCAATCTGATTCATGCGCAATATTGCGGCACACAGTATCCACGGTATCCAAATCGCCGATGACCCAGCCTCCGCCGTGAAAATAGACAAACACGGGAAACGGCCCGGTTCCCTTCGGGGTATACATGCGAATTCCGATCTGTGCACCTTCTACCGGGATCAGTCGATTCTCCACCCGCGCAACTGCTTTAGGGATTCCCGCCAGCTTACCGAAATCCGCCGTGCGCAGCCGATTCTCCTCCGGAGTCAACGTGCTGGTCGCGGGTACTCCTGCCGCCTCATTCATGTCCAAAAAAGCCTTTGCTTGCGGATCCAATGCCATCGCCTTCTCCTCCTTCTTCCCAATCCCAAATGGGTCTTCTCTTCCCAGAGTAAACAGGTAAAGCCGATAAAAAATCTACCATTAATTCATTATTCTGATATTTTTCTTTTAATCCTCCCCAGTATTCATTGATTGTCACGAAAAAAAGGAACAAGCAGAGCACCGTTGATCGGTGTCAGCTTGTTCCCACATTCTGGCCTATTTTTTCAGAAGTGCGGCTCGCCTTAGAGCTTTTGCACTTATCTACGGATTTCCGCGATGCCTCTCGGGGCACGGGCATTTGACTGGATATTGCGAATCTGCGCGTCCGTCAGATTGCGGAGGATGAAAATCAGTGACGACGTACGATTGTTAAAGTTAAAGTTGCTCAGATTGGCAATTGCCGCGTTCCCGCGAAATACGCGAAACGCTCCTTGATAGTTTGCCTGGGAAAACAGGACGAGTGTTACATTGGCGGCATTATCCCGCCGCAAACGAAAGCTGGAGAGGTCATTGTCGAAACGAATTGCGCTCATGTTTCGGATCGCTAAGCCACGTCTGCGAATCTGAAGACGTCTGTCTTGAAAATTTCGGCCATCAAATAACGTTAATCTAGCCATACTCTCTCACTCCTTTCCTCTTTCTACTCGTAGCGTATGAAAGGAGAAAGGTTCCCGCTTGGACAGGTGTTGTAGGTTGGACAACTATTTTTGCACAATAAAAAACACCGACCCTTCCATGGAGGAAGATCGGTGTCTTGTGGTTTTACGCGTTCAGTTTGCCTTTTGCGACAGCAGCCAGCTCGTTGAAAGCTGCTTTGTCGTTGACAGCCAGGTCAGCCAGCATTTTGCGGTTTACTTCGATGCCAGCTACTTTCAGGCCGTGCATGAGGCGGCTGTAAGACAGGCCGTTCATGCGAGCTTGCGCGTTGATACGAGTGATCCACAGTTTGCGGAAATCACGTTTCTTTTGACGACGGTCGCGGTATGCGTACATCAGGGATTTCATTACCTGAGCATTCGCGGATTTAAAGAGGCGATGTTTGGAACCGAAGTAACCTTTCGCCAGCTTCAGGATTTTCTTATGACGACGGCGTGCAATAATGCCACCTTTTACTCTTGGCATACTAACTCCTCCTGGTCTTTCCAGCATGGCGGCCTGCTACGAGGCGCTTAGGGAGCTCATGCTGCGTGATGGTGTGTAATGATGCGAAACTTACAGATAAGTGAGCATTTGCTCAATGCGCTTTTGATCGCCTTTGGAAACAAGGGCAGCTTTACGCAGATGGCGTTTTTGCTTGGTTGATTTGTTGGCGAACAAGTGGCTACCATATGCGCGGTCACGCTTCAGTTGGCCGCTTCCGGTTTTTTTGAAACGCTTCGCTGCGCCTCTATGAGTTTTCATTTTAGGCATCTGAAAAATCCTCCTGTCTCAACTACTAGCTTACTTTTCCGTCTTCGGAGCCAAAATCATGATCATGCTGCGTCCCTCGATCTTCGGCTTGCGCTCAGGCGTTGCGAGATCTTCACACTGGGCCGCCACACGTTCCATAACCGACAGTCCGATTTCGGAGTGGGTGATTTCACGTCCACGGAAACGGATCGTACACTTCACCTTGTGGTGATCCTCCAAGAACTTGCGGACGTTGCGAAGCTTCGTCTGAAAATCGTGTTCCTCGATATTGGAAGAAAAACGCACTTCTTTCAGCTCGATGATCTTCTGGTTCTTGCGTGCTTCCTTTTCCTTCTTCGCCTGCTCGTATTTGAACTTTCCGTAGTCCATGATACGGCATACAGGCGGCTTGGCTGTAGGAGCAACATTTACCAGATCCAAGTCGGCTTCTTGAGCGATGCGCAATGCTTCCCTAAAGGGAACGACTCCCAATTGACTCCCGTCGGCTCCGATCAAACGAACCTCACGGGCACGGATCGCTTCGTTAACTAACATTTGATCCTTGCTAATACTTGCCACCCCCGTCAATTTCGAGAAGGAACAAAACGGACTTGCCGCTTTGTTGACCACGAGCGGTCACATCTCAGTTCATGAAAAACAGCAAACGGTTTTTCACAAAAAATGTGCGAACGCATTACGCGCCCGCACCTATCTCACCTTGCAAATAAGCAGATCCAAAGATCTTTGCATAAGAGTTACCTGTCAACAATCGGTCACCGACGTCGACCCAGGTGAGAAGCTGGGCGCCTCTGCTTGTTTCTCGAAGTATGAAGTGTTTATACACGCCTTTTATCATACAGTGAGTCTAAACGATTGTCAAGGCTTGCTCACGCGATTCTTGCTTATCCGCCAATATGGGACATCTCTACCTTGTCGCGAGTCAGCCCCGGAGTATGCAGGAGGCGTTCCTCCGAATAGCGGTCGGCGCGTTGCCCCCAGTACTCGCGAATGAGCTCGCGAATCTTCGCATCGTCGCTTCCCGCTCGCAAAGGCTCGCGCAAATCAAATCCGCTCGACGCAAACAGGCAGTTGTACATTTTGCCTTCCGCCGAAAGTCTTGCACGCGTACAGGTCGAGCAGAACGCCTGGGTCACGGACGAGATCAAGCCGATCTCCGCTTCGCTCCCCACATAGCGATAGCGAGATGCCACTTCTCCGTAGTAGTTGGGGTCGATCGGTTCCAGGGGCATCTCCTCATTGATCATTTCGACGATTTCCCGCGATGGCACCACCTGGTCCAGTCTCCAGCCGTTGGTGTTGCCCACATCCATGAATTCGATGAAACGCAGGATATGTCCCTGCTCCCGGAAATAGCGTGCCATCGGCAGGATGTCATCGACGTTGACCTCGCGCTGAACCACCATGTTGATTTTCACTCCGAGGCCGGCCTGCGCAGCCGCCTCGATCCCTGCCAGAACATCTGCCACCTTGTAGCCCCGGCCGTTGATTTTCCCAAAGCGTTCATCGTCCAGACTGTCCAGGCTCACCGTCACCCGATCCAGCCCGGCTGCTTTCAGCGCTTCTGCGTGCTTCGCCAAAAGCGACCCATTGGTAGTCATGGCGATATCCTGTACGCCGTCCACCTGACGCAGCATGCGAATCAACGCTGGCAAATCCCTGCGCATCAACGGTTCTCCTCCGGTGATCCGAATTTTGCCCACACCTAGCGAGGTGAAGATTCCAGCCAGCCTCGTAATCTCCTCGAAGCTCAACAGCTTATGCTGCGGCAAAAAGGGGTAATCAGGCCCGAAGATTTCTGCAGGCATGCAGTATTGACAGCGAAAATTGCATTTATCAGTAACGGAGATGCGGATATCCCGGAGAGGACGTTTCTGTGAATCTAGCGTTTGTACAGCCATGGATGACCACTCTCCTTTTCTTATGAGTATGAAGCAAGGCCAATCCAATCGTCAATCCGCAGACATGGCGTACACGATTTTTCCCGCATCGCGGCAGCTGTAACCGCCCAGCGCCTCCACCTCTCTGGCAAAAGCCTCCGAGCGAATGCAGGCGAGCAATTCCTCCCCCTGTGCGCTGCGCAGAAAAGAGCCGCTGAGCAACAAATCATACCGTTCCTCTGATACCGGAATAAAATCAAGTCCCATCGCGGCAGCGACGGAGTATATGCCCAGGCCGGCATCTGCGGTTCCACCAGCAACCGCAGCAGCGACGCTCAAATGAGAAACCGCCTCGCGCGAATAGCCGTAGATCTGCTCCCTGTCAATCCCCTCTTGTGCCAGCAGGTAATCAAACAACAGCCTGGTTCCGGCTCCACGCTGCCGATTGATATAGGTAATCCCCGGTTTGACCAGATCATGTACAGAGGTGATGCCCTTGGGGTTGCCCGGCTTTACGATCCAGCCTTGCTGGCGATAGACCAGCTGGATGAGCGCGACATCCTGACCGCGGAGGTATTTTTGCACAAAAGGAAGATTGTACGTACCTGTCGCTTCGTCAAACAGATGGACGCCTGCTGCATGCGCTTCCCCTTTTTGAATCGCCAGAATGCCGCCCATGCTGCCGACGTGGGAAGAGACGAGAAAACGCTCCGGATTGGTTTTTCTCAGCAAGGAATGCAGCACGTCCATTGTCAGGTCATGACTGCCTGTCGCGACAATCGTATTTTGGATTTGCTCCAGCGGACGATACAGCTCAATCTCCACGCACTCTCCCTGTTCATAGCCGAGATCACCAGGGGGGATGCGCAGCAGGCCGTCTGCCCGTACCATCGACATGGTAACACCTGCAGCCCGCGTCAGCGGATTGGCGATGTACTGCCCGTCGATACAGCCGATCGTCACACGGATAAAATCCTCTGCCCCCATGACAGAGACGATCCTTCGTCCCAGCGTCGCCTTGACCCGCGGACGCTGCGGCTCCAGCAAACCGTAATAGTGGTGAACGAGCATGCGGGCAAACCATTCCAGATTGAGATAAGCAGAGACGGGATAGCCAGGCAATCCGATGACGGGCTTCCCGTCTACCATGCCGACCACGACCGGTTTGCCAGGACGAGTCGCTACGCCATGTGTCAGCACCTCTCCCAATTCCTCGACGATATGGACCGTAAAATCCTCCCGTCCAGCCGAAGACCCTGCGTTCAACAAAACAAGATCCGCATCCTGTACGGCAGTCTTTACGGCGTCGCGGATCATGGCGTAATCGTCTGGGACGATCCCGTGGTAGATCGGCTCGGCTCCCCACTCTTGCAAATAAGCCGCGAATACCGCTCCATTGAATTCGATGATTTCTCCTTCTGCCACCGAATCGGAAGGCTCGATCAGCTCGCTGCCTGTCGGGATGATGACGACACGCGGCTTGCGCAAGACGGGAACCGTCACATTGCCTCCCGCAAGCAAGGCCCCCAGATCGACCGGACGCAGTTTGAAGCGGTCCGGGATAATGACTTCCCCGACGACCACGTCCTCTCCGATGGGACGAATATGCTGCCAGGGTGCGACCGCCTCCAGGATCTCGATCGTCTCATCGTCAATCTGGTGAATGTTCTCAATCATGATGACGGCGTCAAATCCGTCCGGGATCGGATCGCCCGTGTCTACCTCGATATACCCTTCCCCTCGCTTCAGCCGCACAGGGTGCTGCTCGTCGGCTCCGTACGTCATCTCCGCCTTGACTGCGACGCCGTCCATCGCAGAAGCATGGAAATTCGGCATCGAAACCTTTGCATAAATCGGCTCTGCGGTGACCCTTCCCAATGCCTCGCGGGTGGGAATGATCTCGACCTGCGGCGAAAAGCGAACGCTGTCGACAATTCTCTTCTGGGCGTCTTGCAGCGGCGTGTCTTCCAAGTAGATTTTGCGCATCGTTTTCCTCCTGCCAAACCCTTCTACCAATCACTCTACCAAACTATGCAAATAGATGTACATGGACAAATTCGCCTTCCAGGATGCCTTCCTTCTGCGCGGCGATCTCCACCATGCCATCGCTTTTGACAAGCGTTGAAATGAGGCCTGATTTTCCAAATACAGGATGTGCCCACCACTCCTCGCCGCGCTTCTCCAGCTTGACGCGCACATAATCAGAGCGTCCTACCGCGGACGGAATATTTCGCGAGATCCGTGCGACGATTCGTCTGTCCAATTCTGTAGGCGCTAGACCTTCCAGTCTGGCGATCAAGGGCGCTGTAAACAGATGAAAAATGATCAATGCGGACGCGGGGTGGCCCGGCAGTCCCATGATCGGCTTTTGGCCCGCTTTGGCCAGAATCGTCGGTTTGCCAGGCTTGATGGAGACGCCATGGACCAGCACGCCAGGCTCCCCGAGCGCTTGCATCACCTGCTCGGTATAATCTCGGGTCCCGACTGAACTGCCGCCAGACAAAAGCAGCAAATCAGCCTGCTCGAACAATTCCTGCGCTCGCGTCAGAAAAGCAGCGTAATCATCCTTGACGATGCCGCCGTCGATTACTTCTGCCCCACATGCGCGGGCTGCGGCTCCAATCGTCACGCTGTTAATATCCCGCACCTCTCCGGGAGCCAGCTGCGCCTTGTCTGCGGGGACAATCTCATCCCCTGTGGACAAGATGGCGACGACAGGTCTTGGGTACACCGTCACACGAGTCTTTCCAATCGCAGCCAGCACGCCGAGATCCTGTGGCCGAAGGCGCTGCCCGACGGACATGACCAGCTCGCCTGCCATCACATCGTCCCCGGCCCGGATGATATTTTCTCCCGGCGCCACCTGGCGGAAGACGTTGAGCAATTCTCCCACCTCTTCTACATGCTCAATCATCACGACACTGTCTGCCCCATCGGGAATCATTCCCCCGGTCGGAATCCCCTGCGCCTGTCCTTCTTTCAGAGGCAGACTCGCCGGTTTGCCCATCTCGACTTTTCCTTGAATATCCAAAAAAGCAGGCAGTGAATCAGAGGCCCCATAGGTATCACGCGCCCGCACCGCATACCCGTCAACGGTCGAACGGGCAAAATGCGGAACCTGCTCTGTCGATCGGATGTCCTCCGCCAGAACCATGCCGAGCGCTTGACCTAGTGGAAGCGTAACGGGCTGACGAACCGGAGCATAATGCTTGTGTATGATTTCCAATGTCTCAGTCACCGTTTTTACTTGAAAAAATTTCATAGCCTTTCCCCTTTTCCGGTAAGCATTTCGTCTTTCGCATCTACGCTGACTTTTTCTTTGATTTGATAGTATAATGGAAAGAAAAAGGAGATTTTTCCAGATGAAAGTAAAAGTATTTGCCAACTTTCGAGAAATCTGTCAGGGAAACTCCGTAGAAGTCCCGCTGGATAACGGGGACCGCGTCATCGACATCATGGAGACGTTGATCCGGATGTATCCTGCTCTGGAAGACGAGGTCTTCACAGCGGAGCGAACATTCAAGCCATTTGTGCATGTCTTTCTCAACGGACAAAATATCATTCATGCCCAGGGCCTGCAAACGCGCGTCAAAGAGGATGATCAGTTTGCGCTGTTCCCTCCGGTAGCCGGGGGCTGAGCATGCATGAGCAAACACTGGAGTTGCGCGGGATTCGCATCTCCCATCTGCTGACCTATCTGGTCGAATGCGGTGGCGAGATCAACGGACAAGCCGCTGATGAACCGGGGCGGGAGGATCTCCCCCTTGTCGTATGCGGCAACCAGTGGCAAGCGGAATTGATGCGGGAGGAGACGGTCGCCATCACCTCCCGCTTCCACGTCAACGCCGTTTTCATCCGCTTCACTTCGGAGCGGGAAGACGTCTTGACCCAACTGTTGCAGCGCTTTCGAATCAAGGTCATCCGTGTAGGAGGGTAAGGAAAAAGGTGGAGTTTGGTCTTCCACCTTTTTCCTTTTCTTATGAAACGATATTCAATTCCTTAAGCTTGCTTTCCGGCACGACACCATCCACCCAGCCCCGCACTTGGTAATACTCATCCAGCATGACATCCATCCGGCTTAGATGGCCCGCGCTGTTGCCTGTGGCCGGCTCTTCGGTAAAGCGTTTGGGCAAGTGATCGTCCTCGCGCTTGTTGAAGCCTGCCAAATTATTGTAGTGGCGCTCCAGATTGTAGATTCTTTCGCCGATTTTCATGACGTCGTCGGCTGTCACCGGCACACCTGTCATGGCAGCGTACTGCTCCGCATAATTCTCCGCATTTTCCGAGAAGGAGGAGAATTTGCAGATGTTCATGGAATCGGAGAAAGCCAAAAGATCCTGGAAGATCTTCAGCAGCTCGCCTTTTCCTTCCGGCTTGAGGCGGTCTGTCGGCATCGGGATGCCCGCGATTTCACTGGCCACCGTGTAGCCGCGCAGGTGGCAGGCTCCGCGATTGCTCGTCGCGTAACCGAGACCAATCCCTTGAATGCCGCGCGGGTCGTACGCGGGGATCGCCTGGCCCTTGACGCACATCGCCAGATTCTCGTCGCCAAAATACTTGGCAGCGCGTGCGGTCCCTTCCGCGAGAACGTCGCCGATTCCCTTGCGGAACACCATCATCTCCGTCAGCTCGATCATTCGGTCGGCGTCGCCCCAATCGATTTTTTCCTCTGTCAGCCCCCGCTCATAAGCCTCCATCATACAGGAAAGGGTATTGCCAAGCTCAATCGTATCCATTCCATGCTCGTTGCACAGATTGATCAGGTATGAGATCGGCGCTGCATCACTGACTCCGCAGTTGGCGCCCAGCGCCCAGCCCGACTCGTACTCGAAGCTTTCCACCCTTGTCTTGTACTTGCCTTCCTTGACCTCTACTTCCTTTTTGCAGGCGACCGGACAAGCATGACAGGTGTTGTCTGCGACCAGCAGAGTAGCGTTTACCGTCTCTCCGCTGTGCCCTTCCGCTCCATCAAAATGCGTATACTTGGAGTTCATCGTCGGAAGCGCTCCGACTTCATTGATGATATTGGTCAAGACGTTCGTCCCGTAGACAGAGAGGCCGCCTTTTTTCGGCGCGGTCAAGCCGCCTTCCATGATCGCCTTGAGCGCCTTTTGATTGGCCTTCTTGTATTCCTCGTCCTGGGCGGGCTGAGGCATATTGCCTTTTTGCGCTGCCTTGATCACGATGGCTTTCAGTTTTTTGTAGCCTGCTACCGCACCCGTTCCGCCGCGTCCCGCTGCCCGATCGTGCTCGTTCATGAAGCCTGCATAGCGAACCAGGTTTTCTCCCGCTTGTCCGATGCAGATCACACTCAGGTCTTCCTTTCCATAGCGGTCTTGCATGGCCTTGACCGTCCCTCGCGTCCCCATTCCCCACAGATCACTGGCATCGCGCAGTTCTCCCTGGCCGTTCTCAATATAGAGGTAGACCGGCTTGTCACTGGCTCCCTTGAAGATGATGTTGTCGATCCCGGACCACTTGAGCCGGGCGGCTGACCATCCGCCCATGTGCGAATCTGTCACGGTTCCTGTCAACGGCGATTTGGTTACCATGCAAAGCCGTCCGCTCATCGAGGATCTGGAGCCCGTGACGGGGCCAGTCATCAAGCAGAGGATGTTATCTTCGGAAAACGGCTCGACTTGCGGTCCGTTGTCGTAGACGTACTTCACTCCCAAACCCCGGCCGCCGATAAACTTGCGCGCCAACTCCTCATTGATTTCCCGATAGTCCACGACACCTGCAGAGAGGTCAACCAGCATTTCACGGTTCTTGAAGCCACCTAGTTTCACGGTACGATTCCTCCTGTTCTTCATTCATATTGAAAACGCAAATATTGGTTACCTACTTCGACTCAAGATTGGGTTTTCCTTCCTATATATCGTGAAAAAAGCCGAATATGCCTAATTTTTCGATTATTTTGTTGCTTCTTTGCAGTTGGTAAAGTATGTTAAAGATAGGCTCAAATCATGTAAAACAAACAAAAACCAACTAGACCAAATTCAACCAAACTAAAGATTTCCTTTTCTCGGAAGGAGGTGTTACTGTGGATGATTCCTACTTGACCCCGGATGAGGTAGCTGTCGAATTGAAGCTGACTCGCTATACGGTCTACGAAATGATCAAGCGCAAAGAATTGCCGGCAGCCAAAATCGGACGAACCCTGCGCATCCTGCGAAGCGATCTGGACGTGTTCATGCAACGCAACAAGTCGCGAGAAGAACACCCTCCCTATCCCCCGGGACACGCCAGCCAGTCCGAAGCCACCTGGGAAATTCTCTTCGCCGGCAGCCACGACCTGACAATCGACCTCTTGACGCGCATGCTGGCACGGCGCGGAACTACGCTGCTCCCCGCCTTCTCGGGCAGTCTGGACGGACTGATCGAGCTGTACAAAGGACGTGTCGAAATGGCGGGATGCCATCTGCTGGACACAGCCTCAGGCGAGTACAACCTGCCGCATGTTCGCTGCCTTTTGCCGCATGATGAGATAAGGGTCGTCAATCTGGTCAACCGCTGGCAAGGATTCGTGGTCCCGAAAGGAAATCCGCGGATGATCACCAGTTGGGAGGAGTTTTTGAGCGGACGTCACCGGATTGTCAACCGGCAGCGAGGCTCGGGGACTCGCTTGCTGTTGGACTACAAGCTGCGGCAGACCGGCCGATCATCCCAAACCCTTCCCGGCTACGATCTGGAGATGACCACCCACTATGCGACTGCCTCTCATGTCTTGCAAGGAAAAGCGGATGTCTCCCTCGGGATCGAAAGCGTCGCCAGGGGGCTGGGACTTGATTTCTTTCCGATTCAGGAAGAACGCTACGATCTGGTGATTCCCGCACGCCTCTGGGAGCAGGAACGCTTTCAGCAACTGCTGGCAGTGCTGCGTGACCCGGCCTTCAAACAGGCGGTCGTCGGGCAAGGGGGATATAATGTTTCCCTGACCGGAAAAGAGATTCCCCTGTAGATGATCATGATTGCTATCCTATTCAAGGGAGATGAGAAGAATGAAAACCATCCAATCTATTACAACACTATTTTGTTTGGCGCTCCTCCTCCTGCTTGCTGCCTGTTCCTCTTCGCAGCCTGCCGCCGCACCCGAACAGGGCAATCAGCCCGCTGCAGCACCTGCACCGGCACCCTCCGCAGGCGAAAAGAAAGAGATTATTCTCGCTACCACTACCAGCACCCAGGATTCCGGCCTGTTGGATGCCTTGCTGCCTGTTTTTGAGCAGCAATCCGGCATCACCGTAAAAGTAATCGCGGTCGGCACCGGACAAGCCATCAAATTGGGCGAGGAAGGAAATGCGGATGTCCTCTTGGTCCACTCTCGCAAAGCCGAGGACGAATTCGTCGAGAAAGGCTTCGGCATCAACGCCTTCGATGTGATGTACAACCAGTTCTATATCGTGGGGCCTGCTGAAGACCCCGCCGGGATAAAAGGCGTTCAGAGCGCCAAGGAAGCCATGGCCAAAATCGCCGAGAAACAATCCCCGTTCGTCTCGCGCGGCGATGATTCCGGTACCGACAAGAAGGAAAAAAGCATCTGGAAGGAAGCTGCCATCACTCCAGAGGGCAGCTGGTATGTCTCCTCCGGCCAAGGCATGGGCGAAACCCTGCAGATGGCAGATGAGATGAGGGCCTACACCTTGACCGACGAAGCCACCTTCCTCTCCCGCAAGCTGAATCTGGAGGTGCTGGTGCAAGGAGATAAGTCGCTGCTGAACCCATATGGCATCATCCAGGTCAAATCGTCCGCGAAACCGGAGGAAGGCATGCAGTTGATCCGCTTCTTCACAGAGGAGCAGGGACAGAAGCTGATCGGCGAATTCGGCAAGGAAACCTACGGCAAAGGGCTGTTCGTTCCTGATGCCAAAAAGCGCTAGGAGTATTCCGTTATGATGACCCAGGATGTCTGGGAGGTCATCTGGCTCTCCCTGCAGGTAACGACGGTGTCGGTCGCGATCGGGATGCTGGCAGGAATCCCGACCGGCACCCTGCTCGGGCTTTATTCGTTTCGCGGCAAACGATTCGTCGTCGCTCTCATCTACACTTGCATGGGACTTCCTCCCGTGCTGGTCGGCGTCGTCGTCTATCTGCTGCTCTCCCGTTACGGGCCTCTTGGTTCGCTCGGGCTGCTGTTCACGCCGGAAGCGATGATCATCGCCCAGGTGATTCTGGTTACACCCATCCTCGCTGGCCTGACGATGTCGGCTGTGCAGGCCAAGGAACGGGCGTATTGGGAGACCGCGAAAAGTCTGGGCGCCAGTCCTGTGCAGATGATGATCACCATCGTCCGTGAAGCGCGCGGCGGCATTTGGTCCGGGGTAGCTGCCGCATACGGCAGGGCGATCTCCGAGGTCGGAGCCGTGATGCTGGTCGGGGGCAATATCGAGCATCACACTCGCGTCATGACGACCGCGATCATTTTGGAGACACGGACGGGGAATTTCACAGCGGGGCTGCAATTGGGGCTTGTCCTGCTCGCCATCAGTTTTCTGTTCAACAGCTTTCTGATGGCTGGCGTCTTGAACCAAATGAAATCCAGGCGGAGGTGAGCGCATGGACCGCGTGGAAGTACGGAATCTGGAAGTAACCTACGGAAATAGAACGGTTCTCGCCGTGGATCGCGTTTCATTCGAGCGGGGCGGCTTTTACGGGATCGTCGGCCCTAGCGGAGCGGGGAAAAGCACACTGCTTCGCATCATGAATCTCTTGGAAAGGCCAGTGAGCGGGCAGCTACATCTGTTTGGTACGGAAGTGGACCTGACCTCCCTCTCCTATGCGAAAGGCTTGCCCCTCCAACGGCAAATGGGTTTTGTGGCGCAAAAACCGTCCATGTTCCAGGCGTCGGTCTACGACAATGTCGCTTTGGGCTTGCGCTACCGAAAAAAAAGCCGGATGGAAATGCAAGCATTGGTGGAAGAGGCACTGGAGCTGGTCGAGCTGTCGCATGTTCGCGATCAGCGAGCCAATACGCTGTCGGGCGGTGAAGCTCAACGCATCGCCCTCGCCCGTACACTCGTCTGCGATCCGTCCCTGCTATTGCTTGATGAACCGACTGCCAGCCTCGATCCGTACAATATCTCCATTTTTGAACGGGTGATCCAGACCATACATCGGCAAAAGCAAACGACGATTCTGATGATTACGCACAACCTGCCCCAAGCCAGGCGACTGGCTCAAACCTGCCTGTTCGTAAACAATGGACGAATCGTGGAACGCTCTGACACGGAAGCGTTTTTCCATCGTCCGCGGTGTACGGAACTGGCGGATTTCATCTCGGGGCGGATGATTTGTTGACTCGAACATGATCAGCCCATGGTATTAATCGGATAGAGGTGACCGTTCAGGGCAAAGGAAATCCTGCCTGTTTCCTCGGAGACAACGAGTACTAGGGCATCGCTTCGCTCTGTTAATCCCAGTGCGGCGCGATGTCTTGTACCCAGCTTTTTATCCCCTGTATATCGGTCTGATAGCGGAAGAATATTCGCGGCAGACACGATCTGATCCCGGTTTACCATGACAGCGCCGTCATGAAGGGGGTTTCCGGGGAAAAAGATCGATTCCAACAGCGAATGGGTCAATTCAGCTCTCAGTAAAATACCCGGATGAATCAATGCGTCCAAAGAATCTTCTCGTTGTATGACGATCAATCCGCCATGTCTGCGAATCGACATATTTTGGACACTAATGGATATTTCCGGGTTTTTATTCGTATAGGGAGACAAATAACAATGTAAATAGAAATTCGCTGCTGCCATTTGGATTTGAATGAAATGCTCTTTTATTTTCTGGAAACTGCCCAGCAGACAATTGTTTTCATCGTCCATAGCTGCCAAGTTATTCTGGAGTTCCGTAATCACCCGGCGAATATCTTCTTTAATCGCTAGTTTCATCGGCGAAAAGTCGCAATCCGCTTGATTCATGAAAGAACCGCCCCTTCCCTACCCAACTCGGACATCATCCATAAGGTTCCCTATCATGAAATAATCATCCCCAAACAAGTAAAAGCGGGCTGCTCCTTCTGTGGGAAGGACAGCCCGCTCTTTCTTTCAGCTTGTTTTGCTTTATTTCATTTCATTGATTTCAGCACGGATTTTTTCGATAAACGCGTCTACAGACATGGCACCTTCATCGCCAACGCCGCGGCGGCGTACAGACAGCGTGCCATCCGCCATTTCTTTTTCCCCGATAACCAAGCTGTACGGGATTTTTTGCACTTGTGCTTCACGGATTTTGTAGCCGATTTTTTCATTGCGCGAATCCAGTTCGACGCGGATTCCGGCTTGCACCATTTTTGCCTTCACTTCTTCCGCATACGGAACGTGTACGTCGTTGATGGTCATGATGCGAGCCTGGACCGGAGTCAGCCAGGTTGGGAATGCGCCGGCGTAGTGTTCGATCAGGATGCCGATAAAGCGCTCCATCGAACCGTACATCGCACGGTGCAATACGACTGGGCGATGCTTCTCATTGTCTTGGCCGATGTAGGAGAGGTCGAATTTCTCCGGCATCTGGAAGTCGAGCTGGATCGTACCGCATTGATGACGGCGCTTGAGCGCGTCTGTGATCTGGAAGTCGATCTTCGGACCGTAGAAAGCTCCATCGCCTTCTTTGACGTCATACGGCATGCCGGATTCCTCGAGCACTTTGCGCAGAGCATTCTCTGCTGCTTCCCACAGCTCGTCTGAACCCATCGAATCCTCTGGACGAGTCGACAGCGCAACACTGTACTCGAAGCCGAACACCTTGTAAATGGAGTCGATCAGCTTGATCATGTTTTTGATCTCGCCTTCGATCTGGTCAGGGCGGACAAATACGTGTGCGTCATCCTGACAGAAGGTGCGCACCCGCAGCATGCCGTTCAGAGCGCCAGAAAACTCGTGGCGGTGAACCTGACCGAACTCGGAGTAGCGTATCGGCAGGTCGCGGTAGGAATGCATGGTGTTTTTGTAGATCATCATATGACCAGGACAGTTCATCGGCTTCAACGCGTAAGTCGTATCATCTACCTCGGAGAAGTACATGTTTTCATGGTAGTGGTCCCAGTGGCCGGAGTTCTGCCAGAGGCGCTGGTTCATGATGAACGGCGTGCGAACCTCTGTGTACTCAGCCAACTGCTGCAGACGGCGGGAGAATTGCTCCAGCTCGTTGCGCACAGTAAAGCCGTGCGGCAGGTAGAACGGCATGCCAGGAGCTTCCTCGGAGAACATGAACAGCTCAAGCTCTTTGCCCAGTTTGCGGTGATCGCGCTTTTTCGCTTCCTCGATGAAGTGCAGGTATTCTTCCAGCTCAGCTTTTTTCGGCCATGCTGTACCGTAGACGCGCTGCAACACTTGATTATCCGAATTGCCGCGCCAGTAGGCACCCGCAACGCTCATCAGTTTGAAGGCTTTGATGTAGCCAGTCGATGGCAGATGCGGACCGCGGCACAGGTCGAAGAATTCGCCTTGCTCATACAGGGTGATGGTCGCATCCTCCGGCAGGTCGCGGATCAGTTCAAGCTTCAGATGATCGTTCAATTCTTGGAAGATTTTTGTCGCTTCTTCGCGGCTTACGACTTTGCGGCGAATCGGCAGGTCTTCTTTTGCAATTTTCTCCATCTCCGCTTCGATCTTGCTCAGATCTTCTGGGGAGAGGGATACAGGAATATCCATGTCGTAATAGAAGCCGTCTTCAATGACCGGCCCGATCCCGAATTTTACTTCCTTGCCGTAGAGGCGTTTTACTGCCTGAGCGAGCAAGTGCGCTGTGCTGTGGCGATACACTTCCAGTCCGTCTGCCGAATCGAGAGTGACGATTTCGATAGCAGCATCTTCATGAAGAGGTGTGTAGAGGTCTACCACTTTGCCGTCTTTTTTGCCGGCTACGGCTTTCTTTTTCAGACTCGAACTAATGGAGCCTGCGATATCTTCGATTGTAATGCCCGCGTCATACTGACGGACTGCACCATCTGGAAAAGTAACATTAATCTGTGCCACTTTGGTTTCTTCCTTCCTGATTGCCATTTTTTAGAGAAAATAAAAAAACACCCATCCCAAAAAGGGACGAGTGCAGTCTCGCGGTACCACCCTACTTCGAGTTGGCGCGCACTTGCGGCATCCAAACTCCTTCGTTGCAATAACGGCTTTTCACCGGCATGCCGTTAGTAAAAGCATACGCTTCGTTCCCGGCAGCTACTTGAAGGGGGTAGATCACTATACGTCCGCAGCGGGCTTCCAGCCGATGTCCCGCCTCTCTGTCGCGTCCTGCATACTGTCCGTGTCCTTCTCATCGTATTTCCAACATGTGAACTTATAAAAGCTATTATAGTTTAGTCGGATTGTGCGCGTCAAGCACGCGTTTTCCCCGACAAAGCTGACAGGAATGACAGGTGATCAGGCGGCTGTCAAAAATGCTTTGGATCGTCTTGGCGAGACCCGGCTTATCCCCTGCCTGATGCAAAACAATGCTTTGCGGGGCAAGCGTGACCAAGGCGCTTACCAGATAGTCTTCGTCGCGGCACTGCTGTTCATCCAGATTCAGAACCGCATCCAATTGCTCCAGCCACAGACGATCCCCTTTTTCATCATAAAGATGGAAGGGTTTGTCCACACTAGGAACGATGTGAACCACTTCCTGCTTGCTATCCTGGGCGGAGATGAAATAGCGCAGAAGCTCTACAAATTCCTCATACTGCTTTTCCTCGAGAAAATCATCGATTCCTGCCTCGACGAGTTCAAACAGCTCATTCCAATGCTCTTGCAGGCGGAATCGTATGAAGCCAGTCAAATGAATGGATCGCTCGGTCTCCAGGTATTGGAAGGCCTTTTGATACACCTTGGCCTTTCTCGTCGTCGCCGTGAACCAGCCTTCGTTCATCTGATCGTTTTCCTGACACCGCAAAAGGATTGTCGGCAGCATCTCTTCCCATTCGTCCTCTAGTTGCTCCACCTGCAGCAAGTCGGCAGCCATCTCCTCGATGACTTCCGGTTCTTTCACTTGCATGACCCATTCTGCGATCGTCAAGGCTACGAAGGCTCTGGCCCAGTCGATGGTTTGGGCGTCGTACTCCTGTTCACACCAGCTCTGGAAGAGAAATAGGTGTAGGCCGTCCTGTTCCTGATCCTTGTATTGAATCCGTACTGGAGCAGTATTTACCCGATCCGTCATCTCGTTCACGATATCCCGGTACGTGTTACAAAGCGTGGGGATATTCTCCAGCCAGACGCGGAATGTCTGCATGATCATCCCTCCCAACCGCAATTGTAGTTACAGTATATGTCCCGTCAGAAGCGATATACTTTTAAACGGTTGGAAACAACGAGAAGGTTGCAAGTACCTCCCTCACCAAAAGCCCCCATTTGCGCATACACTACTCGAAAACCCATCTCCAAGACGTTTTTGCCGCAAAAAGTTTCCCTCAGTAAAAACTTTGTTGCAAAGGAAAGAATCTTCGTTTACACTACATTCATAATAAAATCGAGAAGTATTTTTTTTCGCAAAAGTTTGCCCTCATACAACAGTTTGTCTTTGACGAAAGAAAAGGAGCGTGAACGTCATGTCAACTTCCAGCATTCCTTTATCTGACGCTGCGACAGGAAGTCAGATCTGTTTGGATCGCATCGAAGTTCAGGGTGTATTGCGCAGACGATTGCTCGACCTGGGATTCGTCCCTGGCAATATAGTAGAGGTTGTACAAAAAAGTCCGTTGGGCGATCCGATCGCCTTTCGGGTCAACCATACCATGATCGCATTGCGCAAGGAGGAAAGCTCCCTCATCTTCGGGGAGTATGTCGGAGGCGATTCGTTGTGAGAACCTACACCATCGCGCTTGCCGGGAATCCGAATACCGGAAAAAGCACCTTGTTCAACACCTTGACCGGACTGCGCCAGCATACCGGAAACTGGGCGGGCAAAACGGTTCTGATGGCGGAAGGCGAATTTACGTACGGAAAATCCGCTTTTCGCATGATTGATTTGCCAGGTACGTATTCCTTGTATTCCAACTCCGCTGACGAGGAAGTCGCGAGAGACTATATTATCTTTGAGCAGCCGGATGTCACGATTGTCGTCCTGGACGCTACTTCGTTGGAAAGAAACCTGAATCTCGCCTTGCAGGTTCTGGAAATGACCTCCCGAGTGGTGGTGTGCGTCAATTTGATCGACGAAGCCAAAAAGCGGGGTGTGCGGATCGACTTGCAGATGATCTCGAAGAGGCTGGGCGTCCCCTGTGTCGCCATCTCTGCGCGAAACAAAATCGGGATCGATGCCTTAATGGAGCAAGTCGAGAAGGTCGCCAGCGGAGAAATCTCTCCGGAGCCTGTACAAATCCCCTATTCGAAAGAGATTGAAGAAAAAGTAAAGGAATTGCAGCCGATCATCGCGCAAACGCTGGGTACTCGTTTTCCGACCAGATGGATTGCACTGCGGCTCCTCGACGGAGACGAAGGCCTGTTGAAATCGCTGCGGGAGCGGATGCAAGAACCAACTGTGCCTGTAAAAAGGGAGAGGATCGGACATGAGCAAACCATATGCCACTAATTCGTCTGATCCGTTGGATGCGCTGCTGGCTGTGACGCGAAACGCTGCAGAGGGAAATGCCATCCGCGACACGATCGTCAGTGACATCTACCGGCTGAGCCGCTCGATTTGCAAAGAGGCTGTCACCTATGAAGACAGGCGAAAATTGGCGTCTGCCTACAAGCTGGACAAATGGGTCACGTCGAGAATCTGGGGCTTCCCGATCATGCTGGCGATCCTGGGAGCTGTCTTTTGGATTACGATCGCCGGGGCCAATGTGCCGTCTGCCTGGATAGCCAGCATGTTTGGCGTCGTCGAGGGCTACCTCACGGCTGGCTTTCAAGCAGTAAACGCGCCAGATTGGCTGCACGGGATTCTCGTACTCGGTTTTTTCCGCGGCACGTCATGGGTTGTCAGCGTCATGCTCCCGCCGATGGCTATTTTCTTCCCGGTGTTCGCTTTGCTGGAAAACTTCGGGTATCTGCCGCGCGTCGCATTCAATATGGACCGTTTGTTTAAAAAATCAGGAGGGCACGGAAAGCAGGCCTTGACGATGTCCATGGGCTTTGGCTGCAACGCTGCTGCCATCCTCTCCACCCGGATCATCGAGTCGCCACGGGAGCGGATGCTGGCGATTCTGACCAACAACTTCGTTCCCTGCAACGGGCGCTGGCCTACCCTGATCCTGCTCTCCTCGCTGTTCATGGCGACTGGCGCAGTAGGCGGCTGGCATACGCTCACAACGGCTCTTATCGTGATGGGAATGGTGCTGATCGGCATCGTCGTGACTCTGGCTGTCTCCTGGGCCTTGTCCAAAACCGCCCTGCGCGGAGTGCCGACCCACTATACGCTGGAGCTGCCGCCTTATCGACGCCCGCAATTTTGGAAAACAATCCTGATCGCATCCAAGGACAAATCCTGGAGCGTATTGAAAAGAGCTGTGGTCGTCGCAGCGCCTGCCGGGGTGCTGACATGGATTTTGGGCAATATCACGGTCGGCAATGACAGCATCCTCGGTCATATGGCTGCCTTTTTTGATCCGTTCGCGCAATTGATCGGCCTCGACGGGTACATCCTGATGGCTTTCATTCTCGGTCTTCCCGCCAATGAAATCGTCCTCCCGATCCTGCTGATGGGCTATTTGTCCTCCGGAGCGATGGTCGATGCGGATGGGATCGACAACATCAAGGAGATCTTCCTCCAGCACGGCTGGACCTGGCTGACCGCGCTGAACATGATGCTGTTCTCCCTGCTTCATTATCCATGCGGCACAACCTTGTTCAATATCTACAAGGAAACCAAAAGCGTGAAATGGACAGTATTGTCCGCGGTGATTCCGCTGGCGATTGCAATCGCGGTGACGTTCGTTACGGCTCAAGTGATTCGCGCTCTTGGCTGGGTATAGATTCAATCAAAAAGCCTTTGCAAGGAACCGGTTCGTACCGGTACCTGCAAAGGCTTTTTGTGATTGGCTGAAGAATCAGTTCTGCATTACGAAATCCTTCTCCGCCATTTCGCCATCCTTGAAGACGCGCAAAATGTCGTACTGCGTGTTGCGTTGAGCCGGAATTTTGCCAGCTCCGCGAATCAGTTCGAGGATTTGGTTCGTGTTGACCTTGTAAGTACATGCTGCAGCGGAGACGACGTTTTCCTCCATCATGGTTTGTCCGAAGTCATTGGCCCCATAAGACAGCGACAACTGGCCGTATTCGGGTCCCATGGTCACCCAGGAAGCCTGGAGGTTCTCCACGTTGTCCAGCATCAAACGGCTGATCGCCAAGGTTTTCAGGTATTCCTCAGGCGTGTTGTTGACCGCTTTCATATTGGTGTTGTCCGGCTGGAAGGTCCAGACGATAAACGCCTTGAAGCCGCCAGTCTCATCCTGGGCTTCACGAATGCGCATGAGAGACAGCACGCGCTCCTCCATCTCTTCCCCGAAGCCGATTACCATCGTCGCTGTACCAGGCAGTCCAGCGCGGTGTGCGGCTTTTTGCGTATCGATCCAGTCTTTCCAGGAGCCCTTCAAGCGGGAGATCTTGCGGCGCGTACGGTCGTCCAAAATCTCTCCGCCCGCACCCGGCAACGAATCAAGACCCGCTGCTTTCAATTCACGAAGAACGTCTTCCACACTCATGTTGGAGACTTCGGCGATTTTCAGAACCTCTGCCACAGATAGCGAGTGCATGGTAATCTGCGGAAAGCGCTGCTTGATCGAGCGCAGCAGATCGGTGTAGTACTCCAGTTTGAGATCAGGGTTGGTACCGCCTTGCATCAAGATCTCGGTTCCTCCAACATCTACCGTCTCCTGAATTTTTTGGAAAATGGTCTCCTTGGGAAGCACGTAGCCTTCCGCGGAACCAGGCGGCCGGTAAAATGCGCAAAAGCGGCAATAGGTGTCGCAAACGTTCGTATAGTTGACGTTGCGGCTGATGACGAATGTCGCGATCGGATCTGGATGCCATTTTTGCATGATCAAATTGGCATAGTGCCCCATCTTTTCAATCTGATCGCTCTCGAATAATGCCAATCCATCTTCGAGACCCAGGCGTTCCCCAGCTAGGGCTCGTTCTAATATGTTGTCGATCACCAGGATCACTCCTCGAGTTCATACATTCATTTCCACCCCACATGATACCATATCTCCAGGACCCCGGCTATAGTCCAGGGTTTGACAAAGGTTCTTGCGCAATGCAAAAACAACCTTGCCCAAGGACAAGGTTGTTGAGGTAACGCACGCGTAGCGCTTATTCAAAACCGATCTGTTCGTACACTTCCGGCTCCCAGTAGATAACGGACTGAGCAAGCGGCAGATTTGTCTCCCGGGCTCCATTTGGTTGACCGTTAAAGTATATGATCTCCGTAACCGAGACCCGATCCCCACGAACATCGATTTCCCCTGACAATTGCAGACTGGTACCATCTGGGGCGTAGTAGACCACTTTCCCCGAACCTAGTGTTTTCATGGCTCCTCCCAATGACGTTTGTCTTTCCTTCTATAGTAGTGGATATTCTTTCCTAACGTCAATGGGAGGGGCGGGACTTAATGACCGATATTCATGTCAGAGGAAGTCGCTTTTTTACGCCCGCGCGCCGCCTTTTCTTCCACGTTTTGGGACAAAACTCCTGTTGGTTCTGCACCGGCCGTCTGTAACTCATCCGTGATCATTGACGTATTTCCTATTGGCTGATGCGAATATTGCTCACGGTAGGCCGGAGATGAAAAGATCTGGCTAGCATTCACCGGTGAAGGCTCCCCCATTGACTGGGATGCAGCATAGGACTCTGTCATGCCGCGCGCCAATTGTGCCGAAATGCCTCCGGCCATGGCTGGATTGACGGGCTGGACATTGTTCGGCATAGGCTGGGGCATCGCTTGCTTGAGCGGTTGGTAGGCACGCAGCAGCTGCGAGCTCGTCGTATGCGGAAATACTGCCAGCGGATAATAGCCTTTTCGCTCCATGTACTGCCACACCTCATAAGCCTGATGTGAACAGTTGATCGCTCCCTGGAGCAGCATTTCCCGGATTTGGGGATGGGAAGCCTCAAGGGAAGCGTGCAGCTTTCCTTTGGCGCCCGCTTTATGAATGCCCAATAAAGCCGAGGCCACATCGGCATCATTCACCTCAGAGGGGTGGAGATTGGGCTGCTGCTGCATCGAAAATGCTGCAGGATTGGGCATGCCGGAAAAAGGCGCCTGCATCTGACGCTTCGGCCTGTACGGCAGACTTTCCCCTGCCCCTACACCTTGCACCGTATGTACCATGCTGTTGTACTCATTTTGCATGAAGGTCATTTGGTGGTAAACAAGCTGCGCCAATTCGGGATCGGTGACATGCGGAGAGTACAGTTGAATCGTATTCAACGCATCTACGGCACAGTTTAACACCTCGTGAAGCTCCATGACTTCATGGGCCCCATGCGGATGGGAATGCATCATCAAGATCTCCTCCTTCTTCTCACTGCTCGGATCATCCTAGCATCTGTGACCGCCTGTAGCGGGTGCCGACGAGGATGTACTATCAGACAAAATCCCTAACAGTATGTCCGAAAACGGACCATCCTAGTAGTGTCCAGTCATCAGGTGAAATTCATAAGCGGACTATGATATGATCATAGGAGAAGGAAAATGTTCGGTCTTTGTTTTGGGACAGAATCATATAAGAATATTACAGTAGAACCCCTAAGGAGACGCCCATGCTGGAACAACTGACACAATTTTTTATGGATTATGGAATTTGGGGCTTGTTTGTCGTCGCGTTCTTGGATTCCTTCATTCTTCCGATTCCGCCTTTTTTTGTACAGATCGGCTTGAGTTTTATAGATCCGCAGGCATCCCTGCGAATTGCGCTGATCGCGTTCACCGGCTCCGTCCTTGGGGCTCCGATTGGTTACATACTGGGCAAGTGGCTGGGCAAACCGATTCTTCAAAAGATCATCCCTGAAAAATGGGTCGTTCTCGCTACGGAACAATTCGCCAAAAACGGCGATGCTGCCGTCCTCATCGGTTCTTTCACGCCGATTCCTTTCAAGGTGTTTACCCTGTTGAGCGGCGTGTTCAACTACTCACTGGTCAAGCTGCTGCTATTCGCGATTTTGGGTCGCGGCTTGAAGTTCTTTCTGATAGGAATCTTGTTCTATCTCTACGGAAAGCATGCAAAAGTTCTGCTCGATGACTATCTGGAGGTCAGCCTGCTAGGCGTGGCCGTAGTCGTCGCCATTCTCTGGTTCTGGTGGGACAGACGTAGAAAAAAACGTCCTTAAAGCCTTTTGGCGCAAGGACGTTTTTCATTTTCGCCAAGCACTCTGCGGCATAGGCCATGCTCCCGGGGAAAATTTCTTTGGTACACTCACCCATCTAACGGCAGGCCATATAGTGTTATTGTGAGTTTTTGCGAGGAGGTGAAGCATTGGCTGTCATAAAGGTGAATTCGGGCGATGTGGATTTATTAGCGCGATTGATTCGCGCGGAGGCGGAGGCAGAGGGCGAGCTAGGCATGCTGATGGTGGGAAATGTCGGGGTAAACCGGATTCTTTCCAATTGCCTGGACTTTAAAAATATCCGCTCCATGCGGGACATGGTGTTCCAATCCCCTGGAGGTTATGAAGCGGTGCAAAAATCGTATTTCTACCAGCGCGCTCGGGACAGGGAAAGACGACTGGCCAGGCGCACGATCAATGGAGAACGAACACATCCCGCATCAAATGCGCTCTGGTTTTTCCGCCCTGCCGGCAATTGTCCGCCCACCTGGTATAATCAATCGAATTCTGGCCGTTATAAAGCTCATTGCTTCTTCGTACCGTCGCGTGAAGATTGTCCACGTGTTTTCTAGAGAACAGATTGTTAAAGGAGCGAGTTCATCATGAGTCAACAAATGCCTTTCAATCCTTATACCCAATACGGATATGACATGTACCCTTCTGCCCAGTATCCATTTGGCTTCCAACAACAACCGCAAGCTCAGCAGCCGCAAATGGTTCCCATGCAGCCCGGCGGCTCGATGATCCCCGGTATCCCCTTTATGCCCGGGCAACAACCAGTTGTCGAGGAGTCCTATATCGAGAACATCCTGCGTCTGAATCGCGGAAAAGTGATCACTGTGTACCAAACCTTTGAAAACAACACCCAATGGAATGCAAAAATTTTCCGTGGCGTACTAGAGACGGCTGGCCGCGACCACATCATTCTAAGTGATCCCCAAACCGGCAGACGATACCTGCTGCTCATGGTGAACACCGATTACATCACGTCAGATGAAGAATTGAACTACATCCCTCCTCAAATCCCTGGTATGCCCCGTTAAGCAGATAGATACACAGCGAAGCCACTCCTGCCTGCCTGTAAGAACGCAGCGAAGGAGTGGCTCCTGTATGTTTTCAACCGATTACTTGCGCTTTTCCTGATTGTATCCCCGCTCATTGTAGGGCTTTATCTTGTCGAGCCACTTCTCCTCCAGCTTTTCCAAGGCGTCGCTCACTCGAAAGCCGGGCTCGTTTTTATCTTCCAATACTTCCAGCACTTCGAATTCAAAAGCATCTGCGCCCCATTCTTCCAGGTCCTTTTGCAGCATAGGATTGGGGAACGTACCTTGCTGAAGCATAAATTTCTTTCCATTCATCGTCTTCAGATTGGGGCTGCTCATGATCAGCACTTTTCCGTTCTTCACGTTTTTGATCTGATACACCCCTGCCTGCGGCTTGGTTTCTTTATACTGCATTTTTAAGACTTGTCTTCTGTCCATCTCGACGTCCCCTTCCTGCTCCCTTTTCTGATGAAGCCAGTAGTTGCTGCCATCCGCCTCCCGATCCAGAAGACCGAAATCGACGAGATACCGCCGCACCGTCACATAATCCTCGTAGACGGCTTGCAGAATTTCATTGACCTCTGGTTCTGTATACAGGCGGTCCGGTTCAAAACGCTTGGCAACCTCCTCGAGAACGATCCTTTTCTCCTTTTGCTTGCGCGGCAGCTTGATCAGCCCACCATGGCTTCGCTCCGGCAAATATTTGGAGAGGATAGCCTTGCGCTCTGCCAGCACGGCATTGGGTTTCCGACTCCCTTCCCACCCGGACAGGGATGGGCGTACATCTGCCTGGTGATCCCGTTCCTTCAACAGCTCCATCATAGTCAGAAAAACCTTTGCTTGCCGCTCTTTTTCTTTCAGCACAAAGCGGTGGTTGCGGATCGTGGATGTGCTTCCAATACCGGTCTGCTGCTGCACCTCAACATCGCTCAATCCCTGATAAAACAGCCGCAGCAGCGTAATTTGATGCTCCGAGAGTCCTGTCAGCTTTTTGTCCAAATGGCTCAAGTGCATGAATACAGAGCCATGCTCCTGCTCGATATGATGGCGCATGTAACGACGCGCGTCATAGAAAAAGCCGTCTACCGGATAGATCACGCCTTGTTCGGCCTCTTTTCCACAGAGCAAGCAGAGAATGCGATCCTGGCGTTCTACAAACCCCTGTTTCTGTTCTGCGGAAGTGGCGGACCAAAAATCATCTAGAACATCCATAAATAAACACGCCCTGTTTTAGTTTGTCATTATGTAGATAATATAACATTACATCTATTCACATTCAACATGAATAATCATATTGTTTACCCGTGAGCCCTTCATGCCATTCTAGAACAAAAAAAACTCCGCGTCGTCAACGCAGAGTTACTCCTCTTCATTCGGCTCATCCTTGGCTTGTGCTTGTGCCAATTCCATTAAAAACTGGCGGCGATCTCCCTTCCAGAAGCGGCCATCACTTGGCACTCGCTTGTTGCGGTAGCGAATGGCCAGGCGGTTTACCAGTCGATTAATTTCCAAATGTTGTGTTTCTTCCATTGTAAAGCGGACTGCATATTCATAATAGTCGTTTTCCCAAGGTATGCTGCGGACCACATGACCGTACATGGTCAAAGGCTGTGAGCAAAGCTCTGTCTCGAATTGAAGGACGAGTTGATCACTGGCGGGCATTTTCAAATGAGAAAGAAAGCGCAGACCACCTGCACCTATATCTTCAATCAGGACCGTGGTGCTGCCGATTTCCATCGTCTTGCCTTTGACAAGTACAATTGTCATCTCTGCACAGAGCGGATGCTCCAGTCTTAGTCGAAAATATTCCCGCTGATGTTCCACTTGCACGCCATTCATACCCTCACCTCTTTTCGACAGACAAACGCCTGTTCACCCAGGTGTAACTCAATTTATTTCTTCTTTGGGTGATTCATATCCTCTTTTTTTATGTTGTAATTCTCCCAAAGGTACCGCAAATCGTGCTGATAAGAGTCATGCTTTTGCAAGCGGAAGAGGAGTTCGACTACAAACCAGACCACAAGCAAGAAACCAAAAAAGACAACCAAGGTCAAATAGATCATAACAGCCTTCCCCCTTTTTACCATCGTATGGGAGAAGGCGTCTAAAGATACGGGAAAGCGATTACATTGTGTCAATTTTGTGAAATTCGACTTAGAACGGAGTCGTGCATACCGGTTTTTGGGGGACGTGGAACAGACGCTCCAGCCACGGCAGAGCGGATTCGTTGTCCAGCTCGACCAGCCCGTAGGTGTGCAGCTTGCCAATATTGACGACTCCCATCAGCAAGGAAGAGAACTCGGAAATGTCCATCCTCAGTTCAACATCCGCCTCTCCTGTTTCTATCACTTCCGGGAGTCCTTCCGTAAAGTGAATCAACCAGGAACCCTCGTTTTCAGGTAGAAAGGAGTCGCGAATCGTCAATCGAACGACGCCATTCTCCTTGTTGAAGCTGCGCCGCGAGAGTTGCTTGAAAAAGAGCGGCACATCGATGATTCTGTGCATCAGACCGACTCCGGACACATTGCTTTCATGGTAGACGCTCGGCAATATATTGGCCGTGCCGTTGCCAGGATCCTGGAGCAGCAGATGAAAATCCTCGTCGTGTACAGTCAGGATGATGCGCTGCACCTGATCGGCCTGGCTGTGCAGGAAGGAGAGAAGCTGCCCCAATGCTTGCCGATTCTCATAGTAGAATTCCTTGACGATCATATGGTTGAACATGCGGTTTTTCTCATGCCCATTCTGGAACTGGAAGGCGAGGTAGCCGCTGATCCTTCCTTCTTCCCTGCATCCTACCACGATCAGCTCGGGCTGCTCCAGGAACGCTTGCAGCCCGCGCTCCCTCCGGATCATCATTCCGTGTGTCTTGCGCACGACTCTTTGGTAGCAGGCCAGGATCTCCTCTTTGTCCTCCATGCCCAGGTACACCACCTTGTCCTTGGCTGTGTACGGCAGACTGGATGGAAGAACCTGGTATTGATTGATTTTGGTGCCCATCCCAAACCCCATCTTTTTGTAAAAGTCGACGCGGAATGGATAGAGCGAGACCAGACTGACGCCGCGGTCGCGATAGGATTTGAGGAAATGAAGAATCATTTGCTTGGCGATCTTCTCTTTCTTGTGCAAAAGGTCAACGGCAACCAGGCCGATCCCGCCTGTCAGCAGCTTGATTCCGTGGACATTCATGGAAAAATCATCCCACCGCATGATCCCTGCCAGCTTTCCTTCCCGGTACCAACCGTGGAAGCTGGCATACGGGTCGTTTTGCAAGGTATCCTTCACGCGTTCTGTGAAACGCATTCTCCCCTCAGGCGCCAACAAATTGCTCCCCGGGTAAGCCATGGCTGCGATTCGTACCAGTTCCTCGACTTCTTCTGCCGTTATTGGGCGAATTTCTTCATACATCCTAGACACACCTGCCCCCTGGAATCGTTGTCGTTACAAAAAAATGGTAACGAATGCCAGGGGGGTTCGGCAAGCAGAATTCTTTATTTTTTGGCAAAAACTTGCTGTTTGCCCAGCTTGTTGAGGACGATCGCCAGGAAGAGGCTGCATACAGCAAGAAGCAATGTTCCGGTAAAGACAACATGAACCCCGGAAGCCAACACTTCTCGCACCTCGCGTAACTGCTCTGCAGAAATAGCCCCAGTCTCAAACGAGGAGCCCAGATTGCTGTGTCCGCTCCCGATCGTCACAAGGTTGAACACCATTCCGAAAACGGCTGCGCCAAACGTCTGGCTGAAGGTACCAGTAAAGGTGTTGAGGGCAACAGCTGTCCCGCGCTGTTCAACCGCGACGGATGCCTGAATTTTGACCATGACGATCGGCGTGATCAAGCCCATGCCCAAGCCAATCAAACCTACGCCTACGTAGACAAGAAAGTCGGGAGAGCTCTCTGACAGCCAGGACAGAAGGGAAGCAGCCACTGTGAGAACGGCTGTACCTGTGATGATCAATTGCTCTGCACGAAGGCGTCCAAGCAATTGTCCCGAAAGGACAGCTCCCAATGTCCAGCATACGGACATCGGCGTCAAGACGAAGCCGGCTACAGTCGCACTCTCTCCCAGCACGCCCTGTGTCCAGATGGGGAGATAGACGACAAGACTGATGACGATGCCGTTGATCACCAGGCTCAACAGATTAATCATGGAGATATTGCGATTGGTGAAGAGGTTCAGTGGAATCATCGGTTCGGGCGACTTTCTTTCGACGTAGAAAAAGAACAGGAACGAGATCAGGCTGAAACCGATCAAAGAAAGAATCGTGGGATTCAGCCAGCTTTGATCCTGGCTTCCCGTAAGCAAGGCGTACAGCAGGGCAATCGTTCCGACGGAGAAGATCAGCGCTCCGGCGTAATCGATATGGCGCTTGGTTTTATTCATCTTCTGTTCCTTGTAGTACAAGATAAGCATCAAAAAGGATATCAGTCCAAAAGGCAGATTCAGAAAAAAGATATAGCGCCAGGAGACGGTATCGACGAGAAAACCGCCGACTAAAGGACCAGCCACACCGGAAAAGCCCCATACGGCACTGATCCAGCCCTGGGATTTGGCCCTGGCAGACAGGTCGGAGTACAGATCGCCGATGATCGTCATCGTAATCGGCATGACCGCCCCTGCTCCAAGCCCCTGAATCGCCCGGAAAATAATCAATTGCTCCATCGACATCGCAATTCCACACAAAGCGGAGCCTGCCAGAAAAATACCGATCCCTATCAAAAAGATTTTTTTACGCCCGAACAAATCCGCCAGCTTTCCGTAGATTGGGGCGGAAACGGCCGTCGCCAGCATGTATATGGCGTACACCCAGCTCACTTGCTCGAAGCCGGATAATTCACTGGTAATTCGCGGTACGGCTGTGCTTACAATCGTGCCTTCCATCGCGGCAAGAAATGTGGCAAGCATCAGCGCGATCATGATTTTTACTCTCATACGTAACTCCTCTCTCTGTACAAACCACCCCGCAGCCCCGTCCTATGCTCGACCCCCGCGTCGTTGCAACGCGGTGAATACCTGATGGTAATAGTGGGGCTCATGGGCAACAAAATCCGATAGCCCAACCTCCAATGCGCAATCCCGTGCTGCGCCATCCTCCTGCAACAGGAAGCCGCTCGCTTGTATACTTGTGGTTTTCCCCGCAAAAAGGTCCACAATCTCGTCCAGCTCTACCCATAGAAGGCCGACAACCTCTTCCTCCTGAAGCTTGTAGTCGGATAAAGGCTGGTCGCATTCGTAGAGAAAGACATGGCACATCTCCTTGTCCACAATCTGCGGCCCCGTCATCACATCCCGGATGACACCGACGGGAGCCAACGCTTCATAGGCGATGTGAAGCCCCAGCTCTTCTGCAAGTTCGCGTACGCCATCCTCCGGTCTCTCCCCTGCCAGAAGGTGTCCTGCCGAAGTAATGTCCAGAAGGTTGGGGCAAGTATCTTTCTCAGGATGCCGTTTTTGAAAAAGCAGGTGGATTTGCTCCCCCGCCCTGCGATACAGCCAGCAGTGAAACGTCTGGTGCCAGTCCCCTGCCCGGTGCACTTCGCTTCTGGGCTTGACGCCAATGTGCCGACCTTGCTCATCATAAATATCGAGTTTTTCCCCAAGCATCTGTTCTCCTCCACCCCTACCTGCTCTTCGTCTTACTACGTTAACAGCCCAATCGCGAAAAATCTATAAAAATGAATGAAAAAGGCACAGTTCCCTTGTTCTAGCATGGGGAACCGCGCCTTTTTTGGATAGAGATGCCTACTCGGTTACTTTCACCGACCAGCCAAATTTGTCTTCGACCACACCGTACTGGATTCCTGTCATGGTATCGTACAGCTTTTGCGTCAACTCTCCGGTCTTCGCGTCATTGATTACCATTTTGTTACCGTTCCAGCTCATTTCGCCGATCGGTGAAATGACGGCGGCGGTTCCGGTGCCGAATGCTTCTTCCAGTTCACCGTTCTGGTATGCCTGGAACAAATCTTCCACGGAAATGCGCTTCTCGACGACATTCAGGCCCCAATCCTTCAACAAGTGGATGGTGGAGTCACGCGTGATCCCCTCGAGAATGCTTCCATTCAGCATCGGTGTCCATACTTCTCCGTTTACTTTGAAAAAGACGTTCATACTGCCTACTTCTTCAATGTATTTGGTCTCAATCGCATCCAGCCAGAGCACTTGCTCGTACCCTTTTTCATGGGCTTCTGTCTGCGCTTTCAGGCTGCCTGCGTAGTTGCCAGCGGTCTTGGCATTGCCCGTTCCGCCGCGGACAGCACGGACATAGCTGTTTTCCACGTGAATTTTGACTGGCTTCATTCCGGATGCGTAGTAAGCTCCTACTGGCGACAACAGAATGATCAGCTTGTAAGTATGGGAAGCTCTTACACCCAGGCAAGCCTCCGTCGCAATGACGAAGGGACGAATGTACAGAGATGTTCCTTCTGCGGTAGGGATCCACTCTTTCTCCACACTGACCAGCTTCTTCAATGCTTCTACCATAAACGCTTCATCCACCGTCGGCATGTCCAACCGGGTCAAGGAACGATTGAGGCGTTTGAAGTTTTGATCAGGTCTGAACAGTCGTACTTCTCCATCTTGATTGCGATATGCTTTCAATCCTTCAAATACGGCTTGACCGTAGTGGAAAACCATCGCAGCCGGATCAATCGTCAGCGGGGAATACGGTTCAATTCTCGGATCGTGCCAGCCTTTTCCCTCGGTGTATTCCATGACAAACATATGGTCAGTAAAATGCACCCCGAACGCAAGCTTGTCATGAGCTGGCTTCTCTTTTTTCTGGTCTGTCAAAGCAATGGTTAACTGACACTCCATTTTCTACATCTCCCTCACTATTGTGATCCTATGTGTACTAGTACTAACATAGCAACTATTTTGACAGATTGCTAGTCTATCCAGACTGCCAACCACTGCCTGATTTTTTACCAGGTCTGTGAACATGGCGCGAAATGCTTTGGTCCGCTCATCCAGACACCCTGCTCGTTGGTTTTTCTGTCTTCCCTCCATTATACTAGAAGGAAAGCCTGCAAACAGCTTCAAGAAAGGAGAATTTCACGCATGTCGACTTCACATATAAAGCTCTCCCAGCGCGAAGCTATGCTGCTCGAAGCGGCAAGAGCCCACGGTTTTGTCGATGAGGAGATCATCCACAAGCTGAGAGGGGGAAACCCTGCACCATTTCTGGAAATCGAAGAAGGAAAATACGATTTTTCACCGCTTTTTGCCTTGTACGAAGAGAATCGTGAACTTTTGGAAGAAGCCATTCGCGAAGGATATGCGATCAAATACACAACTTTTAATGGAATTAAATTTATTTTAAATAAACGCTATAACCTGGAGCCGCCTCGTGATTATGAGACCGAAGAGACAGCATTTATCGGTATCCGGCTGGCAGAAAAGGATGTGGCTTGGCTGCGTTCTACGCTTTCCGGCAACTGGCGGATCGTGGAGATGGAACGTCTGTCGAAGTCGGGTGAGTCAGTCATTCGTATCGAGTGGAACGGGTAGGGTGTGAGTTTTTGGTCCGTGAAGAAAGGAGCGTTCACCCATGCTCAAGATCGGGGATTTTGCCAAACGGAGCGGCGTGTCCGTAAAAACCTTGCGCTATTACGATGAACTGGGGCTCTTGAAACCCGCTCGTGTAGACGAGAGGAGCGGTTATCGCTATTATTCGGCCGATCAGCTTTTGACCATCAAAAGAATTGCCTATTTTAAGGAAGAAGGTTTCACTCTTGAACAAATCAGAACTTTCCTGAATGAGGACACCTCATCCCCGGGAGTGAAGACGGCCCTCTTCACCAAACACTCGGAATTGAAAAATGCCATCCATGAAGCACAACGTCAGCTCGATGAAATTAACGAGCGAATCAATCAATTGAGCGATATCAAATCATTGGATGAAGTCTCGCAAATTACGATTCGCAGTGAACCGTCCGTTTTGGTCGCATCCTTGCGCGACCAGATTCCGATGTCCAGCCTGTGCTTGCTGCTAGATGAAATCAAACAGCATGTTCGCAAGCATGGCGAAAATGAAAACCGCCCGCTCACTGTACTTTGGCATCGGAGAAACCCGGAAGATGGCCTTGTAGATGTAGAGGTAGCCATTCCGGTGTCTAGCTCCATCCCGGAAACCGGTAAGGTAAGGGCCGTTTGGCTGCCGGCAATACAGAGTGCGGCAAGCCTGATTCATGCGTGCGATCCTTACGCTTTATTCTGTCCGAAGATCTCGCACGTGCAGGCATGGGTGGTCTCAAATGGTTACTTGCAGTCTCCGCTGGAAGCAATCCGCGAGATTATCATGACCCCCGACAAAAATATGTATGGCCGACAGCAAATGGCAGAACTGCTCATCCCCATACAAGCTGAGTCAACGAATCTCCCCTGACATTTCCATCATCAGGGGATTTTTTTGTGAACAGTCTTGACTCTCCCCTTGACTGGAGGGTATAGGATGAACTCAGAAAATCGTCAAAGGAGTGTATGGAGATGACAAGATTGGAAGGAAAGATTGCGTTGGTAACGGGAGGAAGCCGCGGAATCGGAAGAGGCATTGCCCTGCGTCTGGCAAAAGAAGGTGCATTGGTGGCCGTTCACTATGGCAAAAATCGAGAAGCAGCTCTGGATGTTGTGGAAACCATTACCCAAGCAGGAGGTCAAGCCTTCCCCATCGAAGCGAATCTGGACACCACTTCGGGAGTTGAGCAATTGATTGCGTCCCTCGAAAGCGAGCTTTGCAATCGGACAGGACAAAGACAGTTCGATATTTTAGTAAATAATGCAGGAATCGGGACTTCCAACGATTTGGAGAAGACCACCGAGGAAGAGTTCGATAGGGTGTTTGCTGTAAACGTAAAGGCCCCTTTTTTCCTCGTCCAAAAATCATTGCCTTTATTGCGAAACGGAGGACGCATCATCAACCTTTCCTCCGGTGTCACGCGAATTGCCTATCCCCATATCATGGCATACAATATGACAAAAGGCGCAATCAACACATTCACGCTTCATCTGGCTAAGCTTCTTGGACCGCGCGGTATCACTGTCAATGCTGTATTGCCTGGCATTGTCGATACGGATGTAAACGCTTCTTGGCTGCACACCGAGGAGGGACAGCAGCATGCCAGCGAGATGTCTGCTCTCGGGAGAGTCGGGACTCCTGCCGACATTGCGGACGCAGTCGCCTTTCTCGCCTCAGAGGATGGCCGCTGGGTTACTGCACAACTGCTTGACGCCACTGGCGGCTCACATCTGTAAGACAATGAAAAATGCCCGATCCAATCTGGATGGGGCTTTTGCTGTACTCTGCTTTCTATGCGATGTCAATTGGTTGATGAAAAGCTCAGGGCATGAATCGTATTGCCTTTTCTTCCCGTAGTGGTCACCGCTTGGGAGAGAGAGTTGTAGATCGCCTCTTCCGTCGCTTCGGCACTTGCTGCAAACAGCTCGTTCATCAGCGGGTGATCCTCGCGAAGCTGCGTGCGCGTCTCCGTCCATCCTGTCGCCTGGTGCGGGATCTTGTGTGCGGTCGAAAAGGCAATCACAATATCTCCGCTCCCGTGGCCGAAGTGGCTTCCTGTCCGCCCCAGACCAATCCCCGTCCGTTTGGCGAGACGCAGCAATTGCCGGTCGCTTACAGGGGCATCTGTCGCCAGAACGATGATGATAGAGCCGTCAGCAGGCTCCTGAAGGACAGGGCTCCCTGACTTCAACAGCTCGATACGCAGATCTTCCTTTCGTCCGAAGTTGCTTAACACCAGAACCCCTACTGTATAGCTGCACGCATCATCAACCCTCACGATCCGGGAGGAGGAGCCGATCCCTCCTTTGTAGCCAAACGCGACCATGCCCTTGCCCGCACCGACAGCGCCTTCTTCGACAGGCCCCTCAGAAGCGCAGCGGATTGCCTCGATGGCATCCTGCGGAGTAACGGCGCAGTGGCGGATAGAGTTCAGATGGCTGTCATTGCACTCTCCCACCACAATATTGATTGTCCCGGTCGTATCTCCTATCTCTTCATGTCCGTCCAGCATGTATTGCAGGGTCCCCTGCGTGACTGCCGGAACAGAGAACGTATTCGTCAGCATGATCGGCGATTCCAGCACACCCAGCTCGTTTACCTGCACGAGCCCGGTCGTTTTGCCGAAGCCATTCAGGACATAGCTTGCTGCGGTTACTTTTTCGCGGAACAGGCTGCCGCCATGCGGGAGGATTGCAGTCACGCCTGTGCAAGCGTATTCACCTTCCCCCACGTCAAGAGGATGGTCCAGTGTTACATGCCCCACACGCACACCCGCCACATCCGTGATGTCATTTTTTTCACCAGTCGGCAATTTGCCTACGATCAAACCGTGCGTACGAATCTTTTGTCTGTTCTCCTTCACCATAAAAGCTGCTTCCTTTCCTTTCACTGTGGAATCGTAGTTCCTTTACACCGGGCGATTGCGCAAGAAGTTCTCTCCTGCGAATCCGCGCACCTGGTCTTCGGAGTACTGCTTCAGCAGCTCGTTGATCAGATTCTGCGAATCCCCTGCGTGCTCCAATCCTACGATCTTGGTATTGATCCCGTCGAAATCAGAGCCGAGTCCGATGTGTTTCTCGCCGCCCAGGGCGCAGAAATGGTCGATATGCTTGATCAGGTCAGGGATCGTGACCTCGCCTTCCTCTTTTTTGATAAACATCGTCACATAAGTGATATGTAGCATGCCGCCCTTGGCAAAGAGCGCTTGCGCCTGATCATCACGCAGATTTCGCTGGTGATCGCACAGAGCTCTTGCATTGGAATGGCTCGCGACAGGGTATTTTGCCAGCTCGATTACATCCCAGAAGCTGCCCTCGCACAGATGGGAAACATCTGTCAGGATTTTGTGCTCATTATGAAATTTCACAATCTCCTTGCCAAACAACGTCAATCCGCCGTTTCTTGTCTCATCCGCACCATCTGCTGCCAAATTGGCATGGTTCCAGGTCAGACCGACAGAACGTACGCCTAATTGATGGAGAAGTCGCAGCTTGCCGAGATCATTGCCGATCGGCTCTACTCCCTCGAGCGTCAGAAAGGCCCCGATTTCTCCATCCTGCAAACGGTCAAAATCGCTCCATTCTTTGATCTGCTTCATCTCTGGATTTTTTGCCAGGACTTCGTTATAAAAGTAATCAATCTGATCCAATGCACACTGGAAGCGTTGCTCTGACTTCATTTTATCCGGGGTGTAGATCGCGTACGCCTGTACCTTCACGCCCCCCTGCTGCAAACGCTGCTTGTTTGTATCCAGCTCTTCCCCATTTTCATAGGACAACTTTCCGTCCGAGTACCAAAGCTTTAACAGGGCGTCACAATGAAGGTCGATAATATGCATAGATTCGCCATCCTCTTGATCAGAATTTTTAGATACATTGCTACTTATTAAGTTGTAAGGTAATGTATTTTTATATAGAAAGCAAATAAAAGATTACCATATCCATCATTAAAAATTCACATAACGGAGCGCACAGCCTATGAACATGGAGCAAATCGAAGCGTTTATTTTCGTCTCGTTGACAGGAAGCTTCAGCAAGACAGCGGAGCTCTTGTATCTCTCCCAGCCAACCGTAAGCATGCGGATCAAAGCGCTGGAAAGCTCCCTGGACTGCAAGCTGTTTCAACGATCTGGCCATATGATCTGCCTGACCAAGGAGGGCGAGATCTTCCTTCCCTACGCCAAAAGCATCCTCCACTCTCTGCAGGAGGGGCAACAGGCGATCCAACGCTCGTACGGGGACATCGAGGGCGAGTTGACGATTGCGACGGTGTTCGTCGCGGCCTTCTACATCCTGCCAGATCTCGTGGAGCAGTTTCAAAAGCAATATCCCAAAGTCAAGCTGACGATCTTGACCGGACACTCGCATCAGGTGCTGGACATGGTGCTCAATCACGAGGTCTCGTTTGGCATTGCCAGAGCGGTGACTCACCCGCAGATCAACCAGATTCAATTGATGTCGGATCAAATGGTGCTGGCTATCTACCCGGAACATGAATTTTCCTCGCGTCAGCAAGTAACGATTGAAGACGTGGCTCGCGAACGATTGATCCTGTTCAACCGGGGGTCGCTGGACTGGAAGCTGATCGACAGCGCCTTTACGCACTACCAGCTAAAAAACCGGGTGGTCATGGAGGTAGACAATATCGAGGTTGTGAAGCGCATGGTCAAGCAAAAACTCGGAATTGCCTTCGTCCCCCGCTTTTCCATTCAAAAGGATTTGGCAAGCGGCGAGCTGCACGAGGTAGGGGTGCTGAACCTGCCGCAAATCAACCGCAATTTTGAGCTGATCTATTTGAAGGATACGCCGTTTCATGGGATAATGCGGACGTTTATCGATTTTTTGATGCAGAGCAAGCTGTTGCAGTAGCTGGGTGGGTCAAGTATTGCGGCTGTAGTGGGGAGAATCAGGTTTCCCGTCTTTGCCCCGTTCTTCGTCCGCAAGGACGTTTTGACTGTCCGCTCCGCAACGCTTGGCGGGGAATCGCAAAAGCAGCCGACGCTACGAAGTAGCGCAGGGTTGCGATTCTTTTTCCCGCCAATCGTCGCTCCGCTGGGTGGGACTACGCAATGGGCTGCGACCGGAAACCTGATTCTCCCTCGTAGCTAATAGCTATCAACAATGAATGAATATATAGGAATGAGAGTGCTGAGCGCACTCTCATTTTTTGCATTAAGCCTTACCAAGCAAATCCTCCAGCACCTTCTGCACTTTTACACCCGTATCGAAGGTCACGAGTCTCGCCTCTTCCCCGTTCATTTTCTTCACTATTTCGTCCAGAAGCTGGATTAGGCGCTCGTTGAGAGGGACGGTGACGGGCTGGGGCACTTCTCCCTCTTTTCCGAAATGGAGGTTCGTCCAGTTTACAAGACTAAGCGTCCCCTTGGTCCCGTAAATGCGGTAGTCCAGGTGTTCCTGATGGGCGATTCCTGCCAAGCCATTAATGGTGACCGGAGTTCCGTCGGGACCTTGCAGATAAGCTGCTACCCCGATCTCACACGCTTCGGGATCAGCTGGGTAATCCACATCGGAGCGGATCACCTGCAAATCTCCAAACAGCGCATAAGTAAGATGGACGAAATGGGGCAGCACCTCTCGGATGAATCCGCCCTGCTCCCGTCCCGCCAACCAGGCAGCCTGCTGCCAGGGGCGCGGCCATTGGTGAAAGTGGGTGAGAATATCGATGCGGCGAATCGTGCCCAGCTCGGGCAGACGGGCAATCATTTGCGGCAATACGGTTTGGTAGTACATCGGGAAGTGCATCGCATGGACGACCCCCGCCGCTTCTGCAGCTTCTAGCATTTCCTGGGCCTCTGCCAGCGAGTTGGCCAACGGCTTTTCGCACAGCAGATGCTTCTTGCGCTTCAATACCTCCAAAGCGATCGGATGATGGTGCTTGGGCGGCACAGCCAGATAGACCAGATCGATGTGCATGTCATCCAGCATCTCCTGATAGTCGGTGTACCAAGCGGCATCTCCCGCCTGCTTCGCCGCTTCCTTGGCCCGCTCCTCCGAGACGTCGCTGATAGCCGCCACCTGGCAGCGCGAGTGGTTCGCAATGGCTTGAATCATCCGATCCCCCATCACTCCCGCACCGATGATCCCGACTTTGTATGTTTTTTCGCTCATTTTCCATCCTCCGAATCTGTCCGTTTTTACTCCCCCCTCCCTTCGAGATTGGGTAAAAGCTTTCCTGCTTTCCTTTCCAAATCAGCAAAAGAGCCTGGACACATTCTCCAGGCTCTTGCTTTTGAGTTCCTAGCCGGCAACCTGCTCTTCAACCGGGTGAGGCTCTTTGCGGAAGACGCCTTCCCACTTGGCCACAGCGATGCACGAGAAGACATGTCCAAACACATTGACTGCTGTACGAGCCATATCGATGATGCGGTCGATCCCGATGATCAAGGCGACCCCTTCCGGCGGCAGACCGACTGCCGTGATCGTCGCCAGCAGGATTACCATCGATGATGACGGTACAGCGGCGACTCCTTTGCTGGTCACGATAAAGAACAAGACCATCATGAGTTGTTGCGACCAGGTCATGTCAATGCCGAATGCCTGGGCAATAAAAGGTCCTGCAATCGTCAGGTAAAGCGTCGTTCCGTCGGAATTCAAGGGCATTCCAGCAGGGATGACAAACGAAGTGATATACTTCGGGACCCCGTACTTTTCGAGGCGCTGCATGAGCTGCGGGACGACTGTTTCCGTACTTCCGGTCGATGCCCCTACGATCATCAGGTCCCACACCATTTTGTAGATTTCTCTCAGCGGTACTCGCAGCAGGAACGCGATCACGGTAAACAACCCGAACACGACGACAGCCAGTCCCAAGTAAGCGGTTCCAATCAGTTTCAAGAGAGGAATAATCAATCCGATTCCATACGTGCCAATCGTCGCAGACATGAGCGCAAATACGCCGATGGGCGCCGCCAGCATGACCATGTTTACCAATTGAAAGGAAGCCTTTGAGGCAATTTCAATGATCGAGACAAACGGTTTTGCTTCGTTCCCTAGCTTCACTAGGGCAATCCCAAACATAATACAAAAGAAGATGACGGCGAGAAGATCATTTTTTGCCATGACATCAATGATATTCGTGGGGATGATGTTGAGCAGCAAGGTGCTTCCGTCCAGCACTTTGGAGGTATTGGCAGAAATGTTGGAGATATCAGCCTGTGGTAGATTGCTCAGGTCAAGTCCCTTTCCCGGCTGTACCAGGTTGGCGATGGCAAGGCCAATGAAGAGGATTAGCGTCGTGATGAACTCAAACCAGATCACCGTTTTGACTCCGATCCGGCCCATCCGTTTGATGTCGCCGATCCCCGCGATCCCTACCAGCAGCGTCGTGACAATGACGGGAATCACGATCATTTTGAGCAAACGGATAAAAGCGTCGCCCAAAATCTTGATATCTTTTCCGATCTCGGGAAAGAAGTGACCAAATATGGCGCCCAATATGGTAGCAGCTAAAATATAAAAGGCAAATCTCGTCTTCATAACATTCCTCCTGTTCAAAAAATTCACGCCCTTGAAGTGATTATTGCAAAAGAAATGCATTCATGCAATAATAATTTCACAAACAAGGAGGTAATGAAATGAAAATTTCATCGCTGCAGACAGCCTTTCAATCGAACCGTCCCAAATCCTCTGCTTTCTTTGAAAAAGCCAAACAAACCATGTCTGGAGGCGTGAATGGCAATCTTCGCTATTTTGCGCCGTTTCCGATCATTTTTGAAAAAGCAAAAGGCGCGACTTTACACGATGTAGATGGTCACGCCTACGTGGACTATCTTCTCTCCTATGGGGCATTGATGCTCGGTCACAATCATCCTGAGATACTGTCAGCCGTTCAGCGAGTGTGGGACGAGCAAGGGACGAGCAGCTTCGGGGCCACTCATCCGCTGGAACTGGAAATGGCGGAAGAACTGGTCGCCTTGTTCCCCAGCTTCGACCAAATCCGCTTCACCAACTCCGGACTGGAAGCTACTTTGTTCGCCCTGCGTCTGGCACTGGCGGCCACCGGCAAGACACATGTGGCAAAATTTGAAGGCCACTATCACGGGGCCCACGATCACGTCCTGCAAAGCGTGAATCCGGAGTTGGGAGCAGCAGGTGAAGCTGCGGCCCCACTGCCTGTACCGGAATCCCTCGGAACCCCGGACTACTACCGTGAGCACAGCGTCATCCTGCCGTTCAACGACTGGGATGCGTGCGAGCGCATACTCACCGAAAAAGCAGCTCAAATCGCCGCGGTCATCATGGAACCGATGCTTTCCGGCTATATCGCTGCAGAGCCGCAGTTCATGAAAAACCTGCGCGACTTGACCACACAATTGGGAATCATCCTGATTTTTGATGAAGTGAAAACCGGCTTCCGCATCGAGGTAGGCGGCGCGCAAACCTATTACGATGTAGAACCTGACTTGACCGCGCTGGGAAAAGTGGTCGGCGGCGGATTCCCGATCGGCATCGTAGGGGGAAAGCGCTCGATCATGGAGCTGGCATCTCCTCTGCGTTCCCATAAAAAGAGCGAGGTCGTCTTCCACAGCGGCACCTTCAACGGCAATCCGCTGTCCATCGCAACAGGCTTGGCGACGATTCGCTATCTGAAACAGCCCGGCAACTTTGATCAAATCGTCCAGCGTACCCTCGAGCTGCGCACAGGCATTGACGAATTGGCGAAGGAGTACGGCCTTCCGCTGCAGACGCTCGGAACAGGCACAATCTTCAACGTGTTGACGACGCAGGAAGATGTTCACCACTACCGTGATCTCGGGGCCAACCGCAACCAGCTTCGGCTGGCGCTGGATTATTTGCTGATGGAAAACGGGGTCTACTCCAAGCCTTTGAATCGCTTCTCGCTGTCGGCTGCGCACGGACCTGAGGAAATCAAGGCAACTCTCGACGCTTTTGAAAAAAGCATGGCCGCGCTGAAGCAAGATCCATTGGCATAAGGGTTGGGCTGATGATTGTCTCCATGTGCATCCTATCGTATACTTAACCCAGCATTTGTTGGACTGTATACGAGGTGATCCCATTTGAGTCAAGGCCCTACCGTACTCTTGAAAATCTCCCAGCTCTATCCCCAGATGAGTCCGTCGCAGCAGGCGATTGCGGATCTCATCCTGCGCGATCCAGAGTCTGCGGCCTTTTATAATGTAGCAGAAATGGCAAGAGAAGCTGCCGTCAGCGAATCTACGGTCACTCGATTCGCCACATTTATTGGCTATTCCGGCTTTCCCGCTCTTTCCCGCGAGCTGCAGGAGCTGGTTCGCTCTCGGCTGACGACCGGGGAACGCTTCCAGCTTACGAGAAATGCGACGAAGGCCGAGCAGCAAACGGTCCTGCAGCATTTTGAGGAAGATATGAACAATCTGGCGCTGATGATGGAGCGAATCGATCTGAACGTCCTGGAGCGGGTCGTACAGCTGCTGACGACAGCCAACCGCATCGGCATTGCCAGTTCTCGCGGCTCCTTGTCGCTCGGAATGTTTTTCGATTTTTACCTGAATTTGTTGAACAAAGAAACGTATCTCTTCAGTGGCGAGCCGCGCACGGTAGACCGCATCCTGCGGCTCGCTCCCGGAGATGTCCTCGTGGGAATCGGCTTTGCCCGCTACACGCGCTTTATCGTAGATTGTCTGGCGGCAGGGAAAAAAAGAGGAGCCCGGATCGTCGTCATCACCGACTACCCCTCCTCCCCTCTCTGCCAATACGCCGATGAGGTGTTGTTTACCCCCACAGGCATCGCGTCGCACATGGATTCCTTCGTTGCGCCTATTTCTTTGCTGACCGCCATCCTGCGCTCGATGTCGCTTAAGGATGCGGATGTGGCGACGAATTTGCTGAATGAGATGGAGGAGTCCTGGCAGGAGCTGGGGATTTATTATGATCCGAAGAAATGAATGAACGACAAAAAAGGCGCGTTTGAGCTTTTCATGGCCCAAACACGCCTTTTCTTCTTCTATAATCAACATAGTGTTAAGCGGCTTTCCCTGAAACTTCACTGATATACTTCTTGGCCTTGGCTGTGTCGAACTGTCCTTCCCAGCGGGAGATGACAACGGCAGCCAGAGAGTTTCCGACTACGTTTACCACGGTGCGTGCCATGTCCATCAGACGGTCAACACCCGCGATAAAGGCAAGTCCTTCGAGTGGAATACCGACCGAACCGAGTGTAGCCAGAAGAACGACGAACGATACGCCCGGTACACCGGCAATCCCTTTGGATGTCACCATCAAGACGAGCATCAACGTGATCTGAGCGCTGATCGGCATGTGAATCCCGTACATTTGGGCGATGAACAATGCGGCCAGTGCTTGATACAGCGTGGAACCATCCAGATTGAACGAGTACCCAGTCGGGATAACGAACGAGGCAATCGCCTTCGGACATCCCAGCTTCTCCATTTTTTCCATGATTTTTGGCAAAACGGTTTCAGAGCTGGACGTCGAGTAGGCAAGCAGCAGCTCGTCCTTCAAAATGCGAATGATCTGCGTGATGCGAATCCCGCTGATCCGGGCGATGATGCCCAAAACCACCAGAATAAAGAAGATCATCGCGAAATGAACTAGGAGAACCAGTTTGCCCAATGGAACCAGGGAACTCAAACCAAATTTGGAAACAGTTACGCCAATAAGCGCGAATACCCCGAATGGAGCGAATTTCATGATCGTATTCACGACCCAGAACATGGCATCCGCCACACCCTGGAAGAAAGAAAGCACCGGTTTGCCTCTCTCTCCTACCGCGGCAATCCCCAATCCAAACAGAACGGAGAAGAAAATGATCGCCAGCATGTCGCCGCGTACAATAGCATCAAACACGTTTTTCGGAACGATGTTGACGAATGTCTCCACAAATCCGTGGCTTTGGGTTGTCTCCGCTGTCTCCACGTAAGTATGGATATCTGTTTTTTGCAGGCTTGACATGTCTACGCCTACACCAGGCTGGAACACATTGGCTGCGAGCAAACCAATCACAATTGCAATCGTGGTAACGATTTCAAAATAGAGAATGGTTTTACCGCCAATTTTCCCCAGCTTTTTTACATCCCCTACACCGGCTACTCCCACGATCAAAGTGGAAATAACGATAGGAACGACAATCATTTTAATCAGGCGAAGAAAAATATCGCCGATCGGCTGCAAGTAGGTAGACACGGCCGGGTTGCCATAGAAAATAGCACCCACGAGAATACCCAGAATGAGACCAACGACAATTTGAATCGCTAAACCAAATCGTTTCATCCTGACACCTCACTATCCATGATGTAAATCTGCAAGTAGGCCGCTGACACTAGTGACGAATTAGGGAGGTCTCTAATATATCACGAATTTGTAACAAAACCGTTGTTTTTGAATTTTTAAACTATATTAAACTTATTTATATAAATTAAAAATATACTGAAATTTTTATCGTTTTTAAAGGACTTTGGTCCGCAATGTGTAAGTCTTTTACAACGTTTCTGGCAAGGATAATCGATCGAGGAGGCGGTACGTATGTTCAAAGAGCTCTCTCCTTCCCTGCGGACAATCCTGACACCGGGTCCAGTCGAGGCTGATCCAAGAGTTTTGCGTGCGATGAGCACTCCGATACTGGGTCAATTCGACCCAGAATTTACTCACATCATGAATCAAACGATGCAGATGCTGAGGCAGCTATTTCAGACGGAGAACGAGTGGTGCTTCCCCATCGATGGAACCTCGCGGGCGGGCATCGAAGCGGTTTTGTGCAGTCTGATTGAACCTGGCGATCTGGTGTTGGTCCCAATCTATGGGCGCTTCGGACATCTGCTGGTGGAAATTGCGGAGCGCTACGGTGCGCAGGTGGCAATGATGGAGACGGATTGGGGGGAGGTTTTTGAGCCGGAGCGGGTGATTGCAGAGATCCAGCGCATCCGGCCGAAGATCGTAGCTATGGTTCATGGAGAAACCTCGACAGGACGGATACAGCCCTTGCGGGAGATCGGGGAAGCCTGCTGCATGCTGGATGTTCTGTTCGTCGTCGATGCGGTCGCTACCATCGGAGGGACGCAAGTCAAGGTGGACGACTGGAAAATCGACGCGTGCATCGGCGGGACGCAAAAATGCTTGTCGATCCCCTCGGGGATGGCACCGATTACCTTCAATGAACGGGTAGAGGCGGTCTTGCGCCAACGAAAAAAGATCGAGCGGGGATTGGCAGAGCCGCAAGCTGCTTTGCTCGGACAAGAGCGGATGATCCGCAGCAACTACTTTGATCTGAGCCAACTGATGGATTACTGGAGTCCGACGCGGCTCAATCATCACACGGAAGCGACAACCATGCTGTACGCTCTGTACGAAGGAGTGCGGATTGTACTGGAGGAAGGGCTTGAGGAGCGATTCGCCCGTCATCGGCTGCATGAAAAGGCCCTGGTACGCGGGCTTGACGCCATGGGGTTGACGCTCTACGGAAATCCAGCCTGCAAACTTCCCGTCGTAACCTGCATTGCGATTCCCGATGAAGTGGACGGTGAATCGGTCCGAGCCATGCTGCTCGATGATTTTCACATCGAGATCGCCAGCTCCTTCGGTCCGCTCAAGGGGAAAATTTGGCGGATCGGCACGATGGGCTACAGCTGCCGCAAGAAAAACATCCTGCATCTGCTGGGAGCATTGGAAGCCGTACTGCAGCGCCATGGAGCCAAGATCCACTTGGGGAGAGCAGTCCAGGCTGCGCTTGACGTCTATCACGAGACCAAGCAAAATATCTGATTCCACTGAGCACGACCACAAAAAACAGCCCCGATCTGATTCCGGCAATGAACGGGAATTCGATCAGGGCTGTATTTAGTTCGCTTTCATTTTCTGCACTCGGGCCAGCAGGTCGACCAGATGAACGGCTTCCATCCGCTCCTCCAGTCCTGCTCGCTTGATGCCTGCTTTCATCTGCAAAAGACAGCCGGGATTGGAGGTAACGAGAATATCAGCCTGGGTCGCTGCCACATGACCCATTTTTTCATCCAGCAGGCTGCCTGCCATCTCCGGCTGCACCAGATTGTAGATGCCGGCCGAGCCGCAGCAGCGGTCGCCTTCTTTCAACGGCACATAAGTTGCGCCCGGAATGGATTGCAAAAGGTTCACAGGCTCTTTTGTCACCTTCATGCCATTGCGCAGATGACAGGAGCTTTGGTAGGTGACGCGCTGCGGCAGGGAATCCCAAGCTTGGGGCTCTGCGGACATCGCCAAGACCTCGCTTACGTCCTTGACCCGTGACGCGAACCATTTGGCTTGCTCCTGCCACTCCGGATCGTCGTGGAGGAGGTGGTCGTATTCCTGCAGCAAGGCTCCGCATCCTCCGGCATTGGAGATGATGAGATCCACCTCGGCCTCCTGGAAGGCCGCGATGTTTTTGCGGGCCAGGCTTTTCGCTGCTTCACGCTCCCCGCTGTGGGCATGGAGGGCGCCGCAGCACACCTGACCTGGGGCTATGACCACTTCGCAGCCCGCTTCTGCCAACAGGCGGACCGTATTTACGTTGGTCTCCTGAAACAGGACATCCATGATGCAGCCGTGAAACATACCTACACGCCGCTTGCGCTCTCCAACAGCCGGGATGACGGTCGCTCCCAGTCGCTGCGTCAAACTCCTCGCTGAAGCATCCGGCATGATGGCTTCCATCTCTCGCATTTGTTTCGGCAGGATGTTCAAAATCCCCAGCTTGCGCACAGCGGTCTGCAGCCCGGAACGCTGGTATAAGCCAAGCAGTCCCCCCAATCGGTTGAGCCGCGACTGATGCGGAAACAGATGGGTGAACGCCGTCTTGCGCACCAGGCGAACATACCAGGGGTGCTCCTGCACCTGTTCGATTGCTTCCCGGGTCTGTTCGATCAATTGTCCGTAGGGGACGCCTGCCGGACAGACAGGCTCGCAGGCGCGGCAGCCCAGACAGAGATTCATCTGGTCGACAAAATCCTGATCCGGCTCCATGACGCCGTCTGCCACGGCTTTCATCAAGGCGATCCGACCGCGTGGGGAAGCCGCCTCGTAGCCAGTCTCGCGAAAAGTCGGGCAAGCGGGCTGACAGAAGCCGCAACGCATACAGTTCGCCAGTTCTTCATAGTCGAGATTTTTCTGCAAGGCTTCTTTAAGCACGGTTGACCACCACTCTGTTCCGGGATTCCTTGGCGAACATCTTGCCGGGATTAAGCAGATTATGCGGATCAAAGGCGCGCTTGATGCCCTTCATCACTTCCATCCCGGCAGCACCTACCTTCCATTCCAGGTACGGCGCCTTGACGATGCCCACACCGTGTTCTCCCGTGATGGTGCCGCCCAAGTCGATCGCGGCAGCGAAAATCTCTTCAAACGCCTGCTCCACCCGCTCGATCTCTTCATGATTGCGTGCATCCGTCATGCAGGTCGGATGCAGATTGCCATCCCCCGCATGTCCAAACGTGCAGATGTTGAGACCAAAACGATCTGTAATTTTCTGAATGGCTGCGACCATCGGCGCAATCTGGGCACGCGGCACTGTCGCATCCTCCAGAATCGTCGTCGGGCGCATCCGCGACAGGGCTGCCAAGGCGCTTCTTCTCGCGGTCATGACTTCGTCTGCTTCTTCGTCTGTCGTTGCCACTTTGATCTGAACCGCTTGATTTTTTTGGCAGATCGCAGCAATCCGCTCCATGTCCCGATCCACGATTTCCGCTTCGCCATCCTGCCCAATCAAAAGAATCGCGGCTACATCCGTCGGCAGACCGATCTGCTTGAAATCCTCCACGACGCGAATCGTTCCCTGATCCAAAAACTCGAGCGTCCCGGGAATGATCCGGTTGGCGATGATGTCAGACACAGAGCGGGCGGCCTGCTCCATGTCTGCGAACATCGCCAACATGACGCGCTGGGTAGTCGGCTTGGGAATCAGCTTGAGAATCGCTTCCGTGATGATTGCCAATGTCCCTTCGCTCCCGACCAAAAGCTTGGTCAGATCGTATCCCGCGACGTCCTTCATCAGCTTGCCTCCGGTGCGAATCACTTCTCCATTGGGCAAGACAGCTTCCAGACCGAGTACATAATCCTTTGTCGTCCCGTATTTCAAGCCGCGCAGCCCTCCAGAGTTGAGCGCGATGTTGCCGCCGATCGTGGAGATGACCATGCTTCCCGGGTCAGGCGGATAAAACAAACCTTTTGCTTCGACCGCCTGATGAATATCCACGGTGCGAACACCCGGCTGTACGGTAATGGTCAGGTTTTGCTCGTCGATTTCGACGATTTTGTTCATCCGATGCAGGCTCATGACGATTCCCCCGCCGACTGGGACAGTCCCTCCGCACAGGTTGGAGCCGGCTCCGCGCGTCACGATCGGAATCTGATGGCGGGCTGCCACCTGCACGACCTTTTGCACCTCCGCTGTGCTTGCGGGCATCACCACAGCGTCAGGCAAAGCCTGCTGCATCGGCGTCGCATCATACGAATAGGCGACCAGCGCCTCCTGCCGGTCCAGGCAGTTCTTCTCGCCGACGATCGCGCGAAGCTCGGCTTTTATCGCATCTGACAACATGGGAATCCTCCTCTCCTTTTTCTAACTGTACTGCTGGATCGCTTCCCGGATTCTTCCCTTGGTTAGTTTCAACAGACGCATGGCTTCTTCCCTGCTCGTCCCGGTCAATCGCATCAAAATCGCTGTTTTGGCATCTCCGTCTGCAAGCGTGGAGAGCTTTTCCGCCTCCATGTAGCTGACTCCGGTCACTTCCATGATGATTCTTTTTACCCGCTCCCGCAGCTTCTGGTTGGTCGCCTGTACGTTGACCATCAGGTTGCCGTACACTTTTCCCAAGCGAATCATGCTAGCGGTAGTCAGCATGTTCAGCACCAGCTTCTGCGCGGTTCCTGCTTTCAGGCGTGTGGATCCCGTCAATACTTCCGGGCCGACCACCACTCCTATCGCGACGTCGACACCTTCGTTGATGACCGCTGTTTCATTGCAGGAGACGGCAATCGTCTTGGCTCCAATCGCCTGGGCTTCCTTGAGCGCACCCAGTACGTACGGCGTCCGGCCGCTGGCGGCGATGCCCACGACGACATCCCGCTCCGTAACCCCGTGAATGCGCACATCATCTCGTCCCAGCTCTGCGGAATCCTCCGCACCTTCTACAGCGCGGACCATGGCTTTCTGTCCCCCTGCGATCACACCCTGCACCAGCTCCGGAGGGGTCCCAAAGGTCGGCGGACACTCGGAGGCATCCAGAATGCCCAGCCGGCCGCTCGTTCCTGCGCCGAAGTAAAAGAGACGCCCCTCATTTTCTAGAGAAGCTACGATGATGTCTACCGCTTTGGCGACTTCATCCAGCACATTTTCCACGGCGTAGGGAACCTTTTTATCCTCGTCGTTCATCCGTTGTACGATCTCTCTGGAGCTTAAACGATCCAGATCCGCCGTATTACTATTTTTTTCCTCAGTCATCAAACCTTGCAAGTTCTCCATCATCTTCACTCCACCCTCCTCTGTTCTCATACTCGCGGCAAGCTCTCGTTACTCCAGATGGCAAGAGACCCAGTGGCCGGCTGTTTGTTCTTTGAGCGGAGGAACTGTTGTTTTGCAGATCTCCATGCAATGACGGCAGCGCGGGTGAAACGTGCAGCCCGCAGGCGGATTCGCCGGACTCGGCATGTCTCCCTCCAAAATAATGCGCTGGGTTGTCTGATTCGGATCGGGCACGGGAACTGCGGAGAGCAGCGCCTGCGTGTAGGGATGGGTCGGTTTTTCATACAAGGATTTCTTGTCCGCCACCTCCACCACTTTCCCCAGGTACATGACGGCCACCCGGTCCGATATATGGCGTACCACGCTCAAATCGTGGGAAATGAACAGATAGGTCAGCTTGAACTCTTTTTGCAGATCCTGCATGAGATTCAGAATTTGCGCCTGGATGGATACGTCCAGGGCGGAGACAGGCTCATCCGCGATAATCAGCTTGGGGCGCAGGATCAGCGCACGGGCGATTCCGATCCGCTGCCGCTGTCCACCGGAAAATTCGTGCGGAAACCGGTTCAACTGCTGCTTGGACAAACCGACGATTCCGATCATTTCCTCCACTTGCTTGCGCCGTTCGGCTGCCGAACCGATCCCGTGGACGATCAACGGGTCCTCCAGGATCTGACCGATCGTCTTGCGGGGATTCAGCGAGGCGAACGGGTCTTGAAAAACCAGCTGCATATTGCGGCGTGCCCTGCGCAGCTCGGTCTCATTCAGATTGCGGATATTTTCCCCCTCGAACCAGATCTCACCGTCCGTTGGCTCGATCAGGCGGAGGATGCAGCGGCCGGTTGTCGATTTGCCGCAGCCGGATTCGCCGACAATACTGACGGTTTCTCCCGGATAGACAGTCAGGTTGACCCCGTCGACTGCCCGAACTACTTTTTCTTTGCTGAAAAACCCTTGCTTGCTCGTAAAATGCTTGGTCAATGCCTTCACTTCCAGCAGTGGTTGGGTCATTGCGCATCCTCCTCACCGTACAGCCAGCAGCGGCATTTTTGCGTATCCGAGATGGTCAACAGCTCCGGATTTTTGTTCCGGCAGATCTCCATCGCCTCCGGGCAGCGCGGTGCAAAACGGCATCCCGCAGGCATTTCCTGCAGCAGCGGAACAGCTCCCGGTATCGCATCCAATCTCTCCTGATTGGTGTCCAGACTTGGCATCGAACCCAAAAGTCCGCGCGTATAGGGATGTTTGGGCTCGTCGAAAAGCTGTTTGACGTCTGCCTCTTCGACGATCTGTCCGGCGTACATGACGATGACGCGATGGCACATCTCGGCAACGACACCCAGGTCATGGGTGATCAGCAGAATGGAGGTGCCATGCTCATCCCGCACCTTTTTCATCAATTCCAGGATTTGCGCCTGGATCGTTACGTCCAGAGCGGTCGTCGGTTCGTCGGCGATCAGCAGCTTGGGCGTGCAGGCCATCGCCATTGCAATCATGACGCGCTGCCTCATGCCGCCGGATAATTGATGCGGGTAGTCGTTGATGATCTCCTCCGCACGCGGGATGCCGACCTCTTTGAGAAGCTGGATCGTCCGTTCCTTGGCTTGCTGCCGGTTCATTCCCAGGTGGCGGCGGAGAGGTTCTCCGATTTGCTTGCCGATCGTATGGAGCGGATTGAGCGAGGTCATCGGCTCCTGAAAAATCATCGCGATCTGATTGCCGCGAATGGCTTCCATCTGTTTATCTGTCAAGGAGAGGAGTTCTTTCCCCTGAAAGCGGATGCTCCCCTCCAGCTGTACATTTCGTCCCAATAGCTGCATCACAGACAGGCTGGTGACGCTTTTCCCGCAGCCCGATTCGCCTACGACGCCGACAGTCTCGCCCGGCTCTACAGTCAGGCTTACCCCCTCGATGACGGTAAGCTTTTCTTTTGCTTGCAGAAAAGAAGTGCGTAAATCACTGATTTGTAGCATGGCTGTCATGGGTGCTCCCCCTTTGCTCAGGATGTGCCGACAGGCTTGATACGGCTGAAAATCTGGTTGTGATGCGCGCGACGCCAGGCGTTCATCGCTGTATGCACAATCGGGTGAACGCGGTTGGTCAAGGTAATAAGGGTAGCCCCTCGCACCGGGTCAGACCAGATGGAGGTTCCCGTAAAGCCGGTGTGTCCGAAGGCCTTTTCCGATAAAAGGTCTCCACCTGTACAGCCGTGCGCGATCTGATCCAGTGTCCCGCCTGTCGCCGACGCCTCCCAGCCTACCGCTCTTCGCGGGACGGCTGACCCTGTCTGGGCCCGGGCTGCGAACGAAAGCAGAAGGGGGTCGATGCGCACAGGTGCATCCTCCGCTGTCCAGATGCGCATGTAGCGCGCCACATCTGTCAGGGTGGAAAACAAGCCGGCATGGCCGCTCACGCCTTCAAGTCCATGGTAGGCATTGCAATCATGCACATCGCCGCGAATGACGTCCTGCCTCCAGGCAAACCCTTCGCATGCCGCTCGCCAGCCTGCTGCCCGCGGGTTCTCTGCAGCTTCCAGCTGCCAAATATACTGCTCGGCCATATTCCATTCGAATGGAGTGCCTTCTTCCGCAGGAGCGATGACACAATCGCGCAAGGCGGAATGCGACTGCGGCCGATAACCGGTATGCGTCATCCCGCTCGGCTCGAAGATCCATTGCTTGGCCAAAGCGCTCAGCTCCGTCTGCCAGACCTCTTCCAGAATGAAGCCCAGCAGCATAAACCCAAGATCGCTGTACACGACCTGTTCGCCAGGCTTGTAGATCATCTGCTCTTCCGCGATCATGCGCAGGTATTCCTGCTTTCCGGAGCCTTTTAGGAAAAAGGGTCTCCATGCGGGCAGACCGGAAGAATGGGTCAAGAGGTGGATGATCTTGATTTTTTCCTTCTCCGCCCTTCCTTGTCCTTCTCCCAGCTGCGGCAGATGCGTCACGACGCTGTCCGTCAAAGACAGCTTGCCTTGCTGCACACTCATCAGGATCAGCGGCAGAGTCACCACGACCTTGGTCAAGGAAGCCAGATCGTACAGAGTACGCTCCGTCACCACAGGTTCCTGCTCGCCGCTCCCTGCCTTGCCCCGGCAAACCGTAATCGCCGGCTTGTTTTCACGATGCAGCCATACCGCTCCACCGGGGAAAATTCCTTGGCTGATGCCTAGATCCAGGCTCTTTTCGATTTGCTCGACGATCGCCAACTCGTCCATTCGCTTCCCTCCTGCTTATTTGCCGCGATGACGCGGATCCAGAATATCGCGAACAGCATCTCCGAACATATTGCAGGACAAAATGGTTACCGTCATGGCAACGCATGGCCAAATAATCATGCCGGGAGCCAGTTCCATATAGCGGCGCGCTTCCGAAATCATGCCGCCCCACGACGGATCAGGCGGTTGAATCCCCAGTCCGAGAAAGCTGAGCGCAGATTCCGTCAAAATCGCACCCGAGATGGCCAGAGAAGACTGCACCAACAGCGGTGCCGTCACGTTGGGGAAAATCTCTTTAAACAGAATACGCGGCGTGCTGGCTCCGATGGCGCGGGCGCTCTCCACGAATTCGAGGTTTTTGATCGAGAGGACCGCCCCCCTCACCGTTCTCGTAAAAATCGGAATGTTTACGATTCCGATCGCCATAATCGTATTGAACGTCCCGGGCCCCAGCGCGGCTACAATCGCCAGCGCGAGCAAGATCTCGGGAAACGCGAACAGGACATCCATGACGCGCATAATGAAGCCGTCAATCCAACGGCCGAAGTACCCGGCAATCAAGCCAAAAATGGTCCCGAAAATAACGCTGACCATGACGGCGGAGATCCCGACAACCAGGGAAACCCGTGCGCCGTAGATGACCCGGCTCAACAAATCGCGCCCGAACTGATCCGTCCCCAGCAAAAAGGTATCCGAGCTGCCTTCCATCCGGTTGTTCTGAAACATCTCGGTCGGATCATGGGGAGCCAGTACCGGGGCAAGAGCCGCAATTACACAAAGCAAGGCGAGCAATATGGAACAGATAACGGCCGTTTTATTGGCCCAAAATCGTTTACGAAAAGTGCTCATGTCTTATCCCCCCGTGTCAGTACTTGATTCGTGGATCAATCCAGGTGTAGATCAGGTCGATGAGCAGATTGACCAGAACAAAGACCAGGGCGACAAAGAGCACGCCTCCCTGCACGACCGGATAATCACGCTGGTAAATCGCTTCAAGTACGTACTGGCCCAGGCCAGGAATCGAAAAAAGCTGCTCGACGATGACGGACCCTCCGAGCAGATACCCAATCTGCATGCCGGCGATCGTCACGATCGGAATGGATGAATTGCGGAAAGCATGACCCATGACGACGGTCCATTTGCTGTTCCCTTTGGCTCTTGCCGTACGAATGAAATCCTTGTCCATGGTTTCCAAAAAAGCTGAACGGGTCATCCGCATGACCCCGGCAGCGACCACAATCCCCATCGTCGTAGCCGGCAGGACGAACACCTTGAATGCCTCGAGCGGATTCTCCCAAAAGCTGACCACGTCAATCGGCGGAAACCAGTTGAAATACAAGGACGTCACCAGCAGCAAGAGTGTACCGATCGCAAAGTTCGGTACGGAAATTCCCAGCAGGGTCGCGACACGTACTGCGATATCTGTCTTGGAATGTGCGCGAATCGCGGAAATAATCCCAAAAGGAATGGCGACCAGCCACCCGATCACGACAGCAAAAACAGTCAATTGCAGCGTAATGCCAAAGCGTTTGATGATCTGCGGCAAAATTTCCTCGCCGGAGTGGACTGATACGCCGAAGTCCCCCTGCAGGAGTCCCCCCACCCAGGTCAGGTATTGCGTGACAAGCGGTTCATCCAGTCCCATGCTTTTGCGCAAAGCCGCGATCGACTCTTCTGTCGCGTTGGTCCCGAGCATGATCGAGGCAGGGTCACCCGGCACCAGATGCAGGATGGTAAAAACCAATACAGAGATTCCAAACAAGATCGGGATCAAGCTGACAAGTCGTTTGAACAGATAGGCTCCCACTAAGGTCCCTCCCTCTTTTCAAACCTCGCGTGGAGGCAGGCAGTTAGAAACATGGCTCCGCCAAATCAGTAGGCGGAGCCACAATGAATTATGCTACTTGATTGAGGCTCTGACCAGCGCGAAGCTCTCTCCCGCTGCAGATGGTGAAAACTCGATGTTGTCGCGTACAGCGTAGAAATTCTTCGGCGATGCCAGGAACAGGTTTGGAACATCTTCCTCTACAAGCATTTTTTGAGCTTTCTCTTACATTGCTTTGCGTTCTGTCTGGTCGACAGCCATCAGAGCGTTTTGTACCAGCTCGTCATAAGCAGGATTGGAGTAGTTCCATACGTTGGCGGAACCTTCCGTATGGAAGAAGAAACGCATGGAGCGGTCAGCGTCCACACCGGAAGTGTTGCGTCCTACCATCAGATTGCCGTCTTTGGATTTCCAGACATCGATGTAGTTGCCCCACTCAAGCTGGTTGATTTTGGCGTTGATGCCGATTGCTTTCAACTGTTGCTGCAAAACTTGCGCGGTCTCGACCATATCCGGGTACGTTGCAGCTGTATCGATTTGCGTCTCGAAGCCATTTGGATAGCCTGCTTCAGCCAGCAAAGCTTTTGCCTTTTCTACGTTGAGCTTGTAAGAGTCATAGCTGTTGGTATCCAGCGCCCATCCTTTTACAGCAGGAGCGATTGGGCCAGTCAGAGCAGCTTCGCCTTTCCAGACTGTTTGTACGATTTGGTTGCGGTCTACTGCATAGCTGATCGCTTGACGCACTTTCGGATCGTCAAACGGTTTTTTCTTCACGTTGATGCCCAGGTAGCTGTATTCCAGCGATTGATAGCCTTTTACTTCCACGCCCGGCTTGCCTTGCAAGAGAGTCGCCGAATCTGCGGAAACCATGGAGACGTCGATTTTGCCTGCGCGAATCGCAGCCAGACGCTCTGCTTCGTCTTTCATGATCTGGAACTTGATCGTTTCTACCTTCGCGAGATCGCTGCGGAAGTAGTTCGGATTTTTCTTCAGCAGTACGTATTGGCCTGGCTCATATTTCTCCAGCATGTACGGTCCGCTTCCCGCTGTATCCTTGGTCAGATCCTCGGAGCCAACTGGCACGATCGAGGTGGAAGCGCTGCTTGTGTTTGCCATGAAAGCTGCATCAGGGTTTTTCAGGTGGAACACGACAGTAGTCGGGTCTTTCACTTCGATGGACTCCAGGCTGGAGAAATACGATTTGGAGATCGAGCCTGTGTCCGGATTCAAAATGCGCTCAAACGTAAATTTCACGTCTTCCGCGGTCAAATCCTTGCCGTCGTGGAATTTCACGCCTTTTTGCAAGGTGACGGTAATGGTTTTGCCATCATCAGACGTTTCCCATTTTTCTGCAAGATTCGGGATGAGCTCCATGTTTTCATCCAGCTTGGTCAAGCTGTCGTAAATCAGGGAATAGATGCGTACGCTGGAAGCCGCCGGAACCTTGTGCGGATCGAAGCCAACCGGCTCCTGCTCGGCAGCCACGATCAGCTCTGTTTTTCCTGAAGCTTGCGGCTGTTCTTGCGTCTGACCTTGTTGTTCTTGCGGCTTCGCCTGTTCAGACGGAGCGGTTCCTCCCCCGGAGCAAGCCGAAAGAGCAAGGGACATAGATAGGAAAATTCCTGCCAACACGCGTTTCTTCACGATGTTACCCCCTACGTTTTCTTTTAAAAGCAAATATTTCCTAACGGCACGGCTCTTTTTGCTCCCGTAACAGACGGGACATTGGAAGGCCGGCCCATTAGTGTCTCGTGGCCCAGAATGGCAAAAGCGACCGCTTCCTTCGCATCGTCCGGCATACCGAACTGCTGCGTCGTCATCACCTTCATGCCCGCAGGCAATTGCTCCTGAAGCATGCGCAGAAGGGTTTGGTTGTGAGCCCCTCCGCCTGAGACGATCACTTCTTCTACTTTCGTATGCGGCAGCACATGCTGGATATACGCTTGGGCGATAGTCGACGCCGTCAATGCTGTCACCGTAGCGATCAAGTCTGCGTCACTGATCCCCTGCTGCTTGGCCTGCGCCATGAGCTCCTGTGCGAATGCTTTGCCGTACACTTCCCGCCCGGTGCTTTTCGGCGGCTGGAGTTGATAGTACGGGTCCTGGAGCAAGCGGTCAAGCATTTCCTTGCAGACCTGGCCTGTTGCAGCCCATTTGCCCCCTTCGTCATACCGCATTCTTCCGTCTGTAACCAGGTGAACAATCTGATCGATAATCATATTGCCTGGTCCTGTGTCGAAAGCGACGACTTTTTCGATGTCTGCGCCTGCCGGAAGAATGGTCACATTGGCAATTCCGCCAATATTTTGCAAAAGCCTTCCCTTCTGCAGATCGCGGAAAAGAATGTAGTCTGCATACGGGACGAGAGGCGCTCCTTCACCGTCTGCAGCCAGATCTCTGGCGCGAAAATTCCCGACCACCGGGATCCCTGTACGCTCAGCCAAAAGGGACAAATCTCCGATCTGCAGTGATGCCCGAACCTCTGTCGGGCCAGTCGGTCCCGGAAAAGGAGTACGGCCAGCGATATGCCAGACAGTCTGCCCATGCATGCAAATCGCATCTACATCGACAGCCTGGATGGCTGCCTTCTTGATCAATTGCTCAACGACGCAGGCATACCACTCGGACAAGCCGTAATGCGCTGTCGTCAGCTGATCGATTCGTGCCGACTCGACACTGCACAGATTCAGCACGTACTCGCGCACTTCATCGGAATACGGCAGGTACGTAAATTCTCTCAATGATGCCTGCTCGATCTCCCCACTCGCATTGGTGCGAATCTCTACCAGTGCGGCGTCAATCCCATCCAGCGATGTTCCTGACATCAGACCGATGAGCAAATGATCACTCTTCCTACGGTAGTCCAGCAAACTCGCAGGTTGATTCATCCTACTCCCCCCTGTACGGGATTCTTTACCAAGATTCTACGATTTTCTCAATGATTACGTTTTCATTATATGAAATAAAATTACACCGGTCAATCAGATAGTAGTAAACAATATTTCCAACGAAAAAGAAAATTTTTGGCTTCCTTACAGTTTTGTAAGGAAGACGTAAGATTGTTCGATTTGAATAGGGGGTCTATATAGGGTATTTTCATTATTATCCGCTACCTGGAAAAATCAAGGAGGCATTTAGAATGAATCTTTGGGAGATCAATATCTCTTTTTTTCGCAGCATTAATGATCTTGGAAAAACATACAGCTTCCTCGATCCCGTTTTTTACACGCTAGCCGAGCATACCGTTTTTCTGCTGGCTCTCGCTGTTCTTTGCTATTGGTTTACGAGACGTCACGACAATCGGGTCATGGTCATCAGCGGCGGCCTTTCCTTTATTATGGCGGAAATCTTGGCGAAGATCGCCGGCTTGATCCACTATAACAGCCAGCCGTTTGCCGAGCTGCCCGACGTCCATCAGCTGGTCCAGAAGACGGTCAACAATTCGTTTCCCAGCGACCACACCATTCTCTTTTTCACCTTTTGCTTTACCTTTTGGCTGTTTGGCAAGAAATTTCGGCTTGCCTGGCTGCTTCTCGCATGCTGTGTGGCGATTTCCCGAATCGGGGTTGGGGTTCATTATCCGTTCGATGTGCTGACAGGTGCCCTGTTTGGCATGATTTCGGCTATTTTTGCCTACAAATTTGTGCCTGGAGCTCTTCTGACGCAAAAACTCCTGGCCTTCTACAACAAGGCGGAACAGGCTGTTTTACCGGGAAAAGACAAGGCAAAAGACATGTAAAAGAAAAAGGATAGAGCAAGGTCCGCAGTTCGGAACCCTGGTCTATCCTTTTTTTGGTAAAATCTCTACGCAAGCTCCTTCTCTTTCGCATCCAGCACAGAGGTGCAGTTGGGGCAACGCGTCGCCTGCAACGAAATCTCTGTGATGCAGAACGGACATTCCTTGGTGGTAACAGGCGGCTTGGCTTCTTCCTGCTTTTTCTTGAACCGATTCAATTGCTTGATGAAGATAAAGATCGCGAAGGCAATAATCAAGAAATCAATCACGGAATTGAGGAACAAACCGTAATTGATCGTAGCGACACCTGCTTTATTCGCTTCCTCAAGCGTTTTGTAGGTGCCATCTCCGAGAGCAATGAAAAGATTGGAAAAGTCCACCTTCCCCAGCAGAAGGCCAATTGTTGGCGTAATCAAATCATTGACGAGCGATGATACAATCTTTCCGAAGGCCGCCCCGATCACGACACCGACGGCAAGATCGATCACATTCCCTTTTAGGGCAAATTCTTTAAACTCTTTCAGCAATTTCTTCTCCTCCTCATACAAAGGACAGGGCAGACATGCAGGTAATGCGTCTTGCATCCAATCCTCTTCTATTCTACACTTATTTTTGAATTCGACAAATTCTGTAACGATTTAGTGGACCTCAGCATTGTTTTTGATAAGGAGTTCGATCAGCGATGATTTCCCTCGAGCAACAGCATGATCCCTGGTTAGACCTTGCAAGAGATCAGCTCATCCAGGCGCTCGTCCAATACAAGCATAAACCGTATCTGCCCGTCTGGGGAGAACTATTTTCCGCTCTGCGGGAAATCGCCAAGCTGGGAGAACGCAAACAAGAAAATATACGGATCTATTCGGTCTATCCCTCCGGTACGCTTTGGTATGTATTTCGAGAAAAGCAGTATCTCGCAGACTTGCCGGAACCAGGCATCACCATCTCATTGACGCAGGAACAATTGATCGACGCACTGCTGCAAGGAAGTTTCGCCCCTCGTTTCCCGGATTCCTGTTAGTACAAAAGAAAAAAAGTCCCAGGTTTCTCGAACCTGGGAGAGGGTAGTACGGAAGTATTCACGTGAATAACCTAATACTATATCCTTTGACCCATTTATTCTAGCAGTACATTTAGGTATTGCAACCTAATTTAACCTATGCCTTAGGATTTTGGAAAAGGAATTTGGGCAAAAAAAAGAGGCGACTCTGCTGCACAGTTTTGAGCCGCCATCCCGAACTTCCCCAAGTTCGTTCATACAGGCATTGTACTATGAAACTCTTCTATCGAAAAGTGTCAGCTTTTGTTTTTTAACGAAATATTTGAAATATAACTCGATTTTCCCCTTTTTTCTGCCATTATCACCGTTTTGCTCCCCCCGCTTTGGTCCCAAATATGATATGCAAATAGACGTATTGGCTGATGCTTACCTTTGGAAACACAAAGAGAAGATTGGATTTCCCCGGCAATTGCCGAAGGGAGTACGGGATATTGCTGCTGTTCATCTTCTTGCGGATACTTGCCGCTTCCCTCCAGGTTGTAAAAAATTCTGCATACTGTTCCATATCGGCATCACCTCAATGCCGCTAGTATGCCCGATTTCCGTACCATTTCATGCCATTTAGGATGAGAAAAACTGCGTCCGTTTATTTGTAGTCCTCCGGCTGTAGTGGAAGGGAGGAAAAAGGGAAAAATGCTTCAGGCGGGTTGGGATCTTTGCTGGGGGCTGGCCATGACCGGCTCCACTCCAAAGGCGGAACCGCGGCCAAAAGCAGCCATTTCGAAGAAGTGATTCAGGGTGTAGAG
>NZ_RHHT01000019.1 GCF_003710985.1 Brevibacillus panacihumi | reverse complement strand
CTTGACGGGGTGCAGTTCATGCGAGGAAGACTTCTAACTTCTGTATGCGCTGGCTGCCCTGCTGCGGCTGCCGCAATCTAATCCTCCAATCGTACAAACTCGTCTGGGTTGCTGCGGATATGCGCACCAATTCGAATAAGAGTGAATGAAGCGATATTGCGAAAAGAGGTGTTGAGAGTGGTCATGGATTCGCGAAGTTCTTGGTTACGATCGAGGTCGTCACGTGTAACATGGAATCCCGCTAAACTCCTCGGATGTTTATGTTTGATAAGAACAACTTCCATGTCTTCCAAAAATGAAAGCATGGCATCATCTTTGAAATACCGCAAACCGCCTTTGATTTCTGACCAAATGCTTGGCTGCGCAAAGAAATAGGCACTCCACCAATATAACTCTGTCAGTGATTTATTGGCGTGATTAAAATGCGCGTAGAACATGAACACGGCTTGTTGTCCTTTTGTTAAACCCTTGTAAAAAAGAGCAATGTCATGATCAAGGGCTTGTTCCGATTTATAAACCCGGATCATAGGCTCGAAGCATGCACCTCCGAGCTTTGAATCTTCCAGTAAAACGAAATTTTGTCTCCTCATTTTCACAATCAAAATATGAATTTCCCCTCTCCTCTCCATCATACAGCATCAGGGAATAGGGAGACAATTCCTTGAAAAAGAGAAAGACAGCCAACGGTCTCTTGTCACCAAATAGCGCCCCTGTTGTGCCGTTGCCAGCCGCAAACAGGGGCGCCTTGCCTCGCCTCGCTCTAGTCAAAAACAATCCCGTCCAATACACCCTCGCGCTTGAGGTACTCACGCAGCCAAGCATAGCGATCCTCTCTCCAGAAGGAACGCTCCGCCACCAGATGGGCCGCCTCCTGCCTCGCCACCTCCAGCGCCTTGTAGTCGCTCAAAAGATCCGCCACCTTGAACTCCGGCAGCCCGCTCTGCTTGGTGCCAAAAAAATCACCGGGGCCGCGCAGCTCCAGATCGCGCTGCGACAATTCAAAACCGTCTGTGGTCTCGCACATGACGCGCATCCGCTCTTTGCCGATCTCCGATTTGGGGTCGGCGATCAACACGCAATAGGATTGCTCCGAGCCGCGTCCCACCCGACCTCGAAGCTGATGCAATTGGGCTAGTCCAAAGCGCTCCGCATCGTAGACCACCATATAGGTCGCATTCGGCACGTTTACCCCGACCTCGACCACTGTCGTCGAGACCAGCACGGCATATTCGCCAGCCAAAAACGCCTGCATGACCGCATCCTTTTCCTTCGCCGGCAACCGTCCGTGCATCAAGCCGACACCGAATTCCGGGAACACCTGAGAGAGCTGGGCATGGACGTCGATCGCGTTTTGCACGTCCAGCTTTTCCGACTCTTCGATCAATGGACAGATGACGTATGCCTGTCTGCCACGGCGCAGTTCGCCGCGCATCTCCTCCAGCACAGCCGGGAATTGGTCGTGCTTCTTCCAGGTTGTCTCAATCGGCTTGCGGCCTGCAGGCATCTGGTCGATTGTCGAGACGTCCATATCGCCGAAAGCCGTGATCGCCAAGGTCCGCGGAATCGGCGTCGCGGTCATGAACAGCACGTCAGGAGAAAGCCCCTTGCTGCGCAGAATCCGCCGCTGTTCTACTCCGAAGCGATGCTGTTCATCCGTGATGACCAAACCCAGTTTGGAGAAAAACACATCCTCCTGGATCAAGGCATGCGTGCCGACTACCACATCGACCAGCCCCATCTGCAAAGAGCCAATCACCTCGCGCCGTCTTTTCGCGGTCAGGGAACCGGAGAGCAACGCCACCTCTACCCCATAGGGAGCCAGCAGAGCCGTCAGCGACTGCAGATGCTGTTCAGCCAAGATCTCGGTCGGCACCATCAACGCCCCTTGATAGCCTGCTTTCACAGCCGCGATCAGGGCGATCGCCGCTACCACCGTTTTCCCGGAGCCTACATCCCCTTGCAGCAAGCGGTTCATCGCGTGGGGAGCCCGCATGTCGTCGAGGATTTCCTTGACGACGCGCTTCTGAGCGTCCGTCAGCGGGAACGGCAGGCTGGTGACGAATTGGCGCACCTCGTCCATCGGAATCGCAAGTGCCGTGCCTTCCGTCTGCTGCCGATTGATGCGTCGCAGCGTCTGCATTTTCAGTTGGAACAAAAAAAGCTCCTCAAACATGATCCGCCGCCGAGCCTGCCGCCCGTCCTCTGCGCCTTCCGGAAAGTGGATGGAATGAAAGGCGTCTGCACGCGGCATCAGCCGATAGCGCTCGACGAGTTCCGCAGGCAGAATCTCCGGTATCTCCCGTCCGTACTGGCGCAATGCCTGCTGGATCAGCTTGCGCAGCAAGGCATGTGTCACATCCCCGCGCAGCGGATAGACAGGAGCCAGCTCCCCTCGCTTGGCGGCACGCTCCGAATCGACCTCGGTCATTTCACTCACGGTAATTTGCAGCTTGTGCTTGTCCCATTTTCCGGTCAAAAGCACCTCTTTGCCTGGCGCCAATCTGCTTTTTATGAACGTCTGGTTGAACCAGACAGCCGTCACCACGACCCGGTCCATCACGACCTTTACGCTGATGCGCGATTTGCCTTTTCCGTAAAAACGAACAGAGGGTTCGCCGTAGACCGTACCGGCTAGCGTAACCCTCTCCCCGTCCTTGATTTCGGTCAAGTCGCGAACGCGGTAATCCTCATAACGGGAGGGAAAATACTCCAAGAGATCACCTATGCTCTCTATGCCCATCCCTGCCAAAGACTTAGCCCGCTCTTCCCCTACCCCGTGCAAAAGGGAGACGGACTTCTCGTACATTCCGCTCACGGGGTATCCAACCGGACGCCAAAGATCTTGGCTTCGATTTGTTTGCCGGTCTGTGTCGCGGCGAGTCCTCCCTGCGCCGTCTCTTTCAAGGCAGTCGGCATCTCGCAGCCGATTCGGTACATCGCTTCGATCACCTCATCGGTCGGTACGACGCTCTTGATCCCGGCCAATGCCATATCTGCCGCGACCGTCGCAATCGCAGCTCCCATTGCATTTCGTTTTACACAGGGTACTTCCACGAGGCCGGCTACGGGGTCACAGACCAGACCGAGCATGTTTTTCAGCGCAATCGCCACGGCCTGCGAAGACTGCTCCGGCGTGCCTCCCGCCATCTCCACGATCGCAGCCGCTGCCATCGCTGTCGCCGAGCCTACCTCTGCCTGACAACCGCCGGCAGCTCCCGAGATAAAGGCATTATTGGCTATGCAATACCCGATCGCGCCAGAGGTAAACAGATAGTTCACCATCTCTTCTCTCGTCGGCTGCAATTTTTCGGAAACCGCGAACAACGTGCCGGGGACGATGCCGCACGCTCCTGCCGTAGGCGTCGCGACGATGGTCCCCATCGCTGCGTTCACTTCATTGACCGCGACAGACATGGAGACTGCATTCAACAGCGTCGGGCCCGAGAGGAAAGGCTTGGTCTTCATATATTCCTGCAGTTTTTTTGCGTCCCCGCCTGTCAATCCGCTATGAGAGCGGATATCCTCTGTCAGCCCGCGCTGGACCGCTTTTTCCATAATGTCCAGATTTCTGTACATCTGCTCCATGATTTCATCCCGGCTGCGTTGAGATACTTCCATCTCCGCCTCAATCATCACCTGGGAGATTTTCTTTCCCTGAGATTCTGCCAGCTCCACCAATCCAGCCACATTGCGAAACATGATGTGATACCACTCCTCTATCCCGCCTGTCAGGCCCTTAGCCTAACGCCAGCAGGGAAACATCGAATATATGGGGAATGTTGCGGATCTCCTCCATGACCTGCTCCGATACGACCGCATCCGTCTCCAGTGCCATCAATGCGCGGGAACCGCGGTCGTGGCGGGAGACCTCCATCAGTCCTACGTTGATCCGCTGCTGCGTCAGCACCTTGGCTACCGCCGCAATCATTCCGAAACGATCCTCATGCAAGACCAGCAGGGTCGGACTGTCGAATCCCAATTGACAGGAGAAACCATTGATCTCCAGCACCTCGATCTTGCCGCCGCCAATGGATACGCCGACGATCTCAATCGTCTCCTTCTCATCTGACAGCCTGATTCTCGCTGTGTTGGGATGCTCTGTCCGCACATCTGAGGTCTGCAGGATAACTTCCATTCCTTCATTTTGCGCAATGGTCAGAGAATCTTTCAAGCGCAAATCGAAAGTGTCAAAATCAAGAATTCCCGCGACTGTCGCTACATCTGAGCCATGACCCTGATACGTTTTGGCAAATGAGCCGTAGAAGGTAATTTCAGCCCGCTTCGGCTGACGACCCAACAGCTTGCGAGCCACTCTGCCGATCCGCGCCGCACCTGCGGTATGGGAACTGGAGGGCCCTACCATGATGGGGCCGATAATATCAAATACGCTTTTGTATTTCAACCGTTTCTCCTCCTGCTATCAAAGGGGTGGCACGTTCATTCTCATTGTATCGTACAGCATATGAAAGCGCTACATAGGTTTGAACATCCGGCTCTTGAAGAAGGCAAAAGCCCCCCTTCGACTGAGGGAGGCTATCCGCCAAAATCCTGAGCTTACTCTTTCACCATCACGAAGCCCAGCAAACCGGGTCCGGTATGGGTACCGATTACAGGACCAATTTCTTGAATATAGGATTCGCTGACCGAGAACTCCTGCTTGATGCGCTCCAGCATTTCTGCAGCCTGCTCAGGAACGCTGCTATGCAGGACGGCTACCTTGACCCGCTGCCCCTGGGCGTATTCCTGCAGGGTTTCCAGCACACGGTTGAGTGCTTTTTTCGTCCCGCGAACCTTGTCAAAAGCGCTGACGTAGCCCGCAGGGTCCAGCATCAAAATCGGCTTGATGTTGAGAAGCGACCCAATCACGGCAGAAGCACGTCCGATTCGACCGCCTTTTTGCAGGAATTCCAAGGTATCGACGATAAAGTACACCTGCACCTCATCCAGGTAGCGGTCGATCATGTCGAGAATCTGCTGCTTGTTTTTGCCTTCCTGTGCCGCACGGGCGGCCTCGACACAGATCATGCCATGGACGAACGAGGCTTTGCGCGAGTCGATCACTGTGATATCCACTTCGTCTTCCATCATCGTCTTGGCGATCATCGCAGACTGATACGTGCCGGAAAGGGCGGCAGACAGCATGATCACAATAATCTGTACATCTTTTCCATGCTGTTCCACGATTCCCTTGTACGCTTCGGCAAACTCGATCGGAGAAGGCTGCGAAGTAGTTGGCAGTGCAGAGCTTTGCTTTAATTTGTCAAAAAACTCACCTGAGGAAATGGTGACTCCGTCCAGATAGGTCTCTGATCCGAACATGACCTTCAGCGGAACACTTACAATCCCCAATGATTGACGTACAGATGCTTCGATATCGGAAGCACTGTCAGTAAGAATCACAATGGACATACGCGCATCTCCTCACACGATTACTCTACAGAATAGATAAAGGGATAAAGAGGTTGACCACCGTCAAGAATCTCGACTTCCACATCCGGGAACGCGTCTGAAACGGCCTCTTCCAGCTCTGCCGCCTGATCCTGCGTCGCATCAGCTCCGAGGAAGATCGTGACGATCTCTGCATCCTCATCGATCATGCTGAGCAACAGCGTCCGTGCGCTCTCCATCAGATCCGCGCCTGATGTGACGATTTCCTTTTCAGCAATGCCAATGTAGTCGCCTTCTTTGATTTCCACATCACCCATTCGCGTATCGCGCACGGCATGTGTCACCATACCGGTCTTGACATGGGCAATCGCCTTGCTCATCGCCTCTGCGTTCACCATCGGCTCCGCGCCTGCATTGAACGCCACGAGCGCTGCCATGCCCTGGGGAATGCTTTTGCTCGGGATCACGGTGACAGGCACCTCTGCCAGTTCCGATGCTTGTTGGGCAGCCATGATGATATTGCTGTTGTTAGGCAGGATGATGACATGCTCGGCATTTAGCCCTGTGATCGCGTTTACGAAATCTTCCGTGCTCGGATTCATTGTCTGTCCGCCTTCTACCACGACATGAACACCCATGCTGCGGTAGATTTCAGCAATCCCCTTGCCAGCGGCTACTGCGATCAGGCCGTAAGGAAGCGCTCCCAATTGCCCGCTTTCGGCAGCGGCATCCTGCTCTTTGCTCTCCTCTGCCTTCAAAATGTTGGCGTGCTGCTCCCGCATGTTTTCGATCTTGATGCGGTGAAGACTGCCGAACTGCTGGGCGTACTGCATGACGTTGCCCGGATGCTCGGCATGGATATGTACTTTTACTACATCATCGTCCGAGACGACGAGCAAGGAATCTCCCATCTTGTCCAATTGTGCGCGGAACAAGGCTTCAGAGAACGGCTTCTTGTTCGGCTCGGTGCTATGGGAGAGCCATACCATAAACTCCGTGCAGTACCCGTATTGAATATCTTCTGTTTTAAGATGAACCTGCGCGTTGTGGTGCTCTTGCACCAGCTTGTCGAGTTGCAGCTGGTCCTTGGGCTGCGGCGAGGCTTGCTTCAGCTCGTTGGCCGTCTCCCCGCGCAAGGCACGCAAAAATCCTTCATATATGTATAACAGACCTTGTCCTCCGGAGTCGACCACACCGACTTCTTTCAAGACGGGCAGCATATCCGGTGTACGCAATAAAGTCTCTTGCGCCTGTTCATATGTTTTCTCCATGACGTGGACCACATCATCGGATGTACGGGCAGTACGGACAGCCATGTCTGCTGCTTCCCGCGCAACTGTCAAAATGGTCCCTTCTACCGGCTTCATCACCGCTTGATAGGCAGAATCTACACCGGCTTTTAGTGCGTCCGCAAACTGACGGGCATTGATTTCCTCTTTCCCGCTGACCGTCTTGCTGAAGCCGCGGAACAACTGGGACAAGATAACCCCAGAGTTCCCCCTGGCCCCCATCAGCAAGCCTTTTGCCAAGGCGGAGGCGGCATCCGAAATGTTCGCGGACTCTTTGCGCGACAGTTCCTCCACGCCTGAGGTGAGCGTCAAATTCATATTGGTCCCCGTATCGCCATCCGGTACGGGGAACACATTCAATCCATCTACCACTTTGACGTTTCCGGACAGAAAACTCGCTCCCAAGTAAACCATCCTGCTAAACTGCACGCCATCCAGACGCGTATGTACCACTTACGTTCCTCCTTACGTATCTCTGTCTGTGCGAACTCCCTGTACGAAAATATTGACGGCAGAGACATCAATTCCAACCGTTTGTTCCAACGTGTATCGAACACGGCGCTGTACGTTGCCAGCCACTTCAGAAATCTTCACGCCATAGCTGACGATGATATGCATGTCCAAGGTCACTTCGCCATTTTGATTGTGGACTACGACACCTTTACTCAGGTTGTCCTTTTTCAACAGCTCCGCGATTCCATCTTTTAACGCTTTTCGGGATGCCATTCCTACCAGGCCAAAAACTTCCATGGCCGCGCCCCCAGCAATTCGTGCGACAACATCTTCCGTAACGTCGATTTTTCCGAGAGGGGTGCTCAATTCCACTGTCATGCAAGGACTCCTCCTTTTTCAACGGCTTGGCCGTCATCGGTTCGCCTAACTATGCTTCCCCCAATTCTACACTAACATATGGGAGAAATGAAGCGTTTTTGTCGATTGGTAGATTGTCATTGCGGAACAAGCGGACAAATCCTCATGTCAAGTATTGCAATTGACAGCAGTCATATGCTACTATTATCGAGTATTTGTATTTCCCATCGAAGGAAATCCCGTTTAGATGCAACAAGGGAGGTGGATCGTAATGGCACGTCGCTGCTTTGTAACTGGTAAATCTGCTAAAGCTGGAAACGCTCGCTCCCACTCCATGCGCGCAACTCGCCGCACCTGGGGTGTTAACGTACAAAAAGTGCGCATTCTTGTAAATGGAAAACCGAAGCGCGTTTATGTAAGTACCCGAGCACTGAAATCCGGACTCGTAACTCGCGTATAGTGTTTCATGCTACGCGAAAAAAAGCACCCTTGAGGTGCTTTTTTGCATTTCTTTGACCTTGCATCCTTGAGGAGGCCCGTGCCACGCCGTCATTTTTTCTTGTTGAATGCCTCTATGACGGCGCGAATCATGCCACCCAGGAACTTCGGCAACTTGATGGTGTAAAACCGCATGTTACCCCTCCTCACCGAAATTACTTCCCACGATACAGAAACAAGCCGGCCCCCATGAGCGCCACCGATAACAGGCTATACCAAACCCACGGAGGTGCCATGTACAGGAAAATGGTGACTCCTCCGACAGCCAATGCAACACCGAGAACACGTCGCAAGGCGCCCCCCTGTCGCAGGCGAAAGGAGCGCAATCCCATTTCTTGACGCACCTCCTTTAAGGTGTTCTCCCAAACGTGCATATTACATCATATTCTGCTGTCGGATAAACATGTATCCTGCCGCACGAAAATGTAAAAATGATGGCTTCCAAATGATTCCAACCAAAGACAAAAAATCAGGCAGCAGGATAGCTGCCTGATTACAATATGCACGGCTGATGATAAAAATGCAGGTCCACTCAGCAGGTTTCTGCTCTCTTAGACCAAACGTTTGCGGGCAGGCTGCAGCAACTGAGGCGCGCTTGCCAGAACAATCGTGAGGACAATCCCCGAGATTACCATCTCAGGCAATAGATACGTGATATTGTACACGAACGAATACCATGCCACATTCATGCCCTCTGGAGCCAATTCCCCAAACCAAACGATTCCGGAGATGAAATGGCAAGCCAAACGAACCATCACACCTGCCAAAAGCGCGCCCCATATTGCGATATTTCGCTTTTGCTTGTTCTCAAACTCGGAGATGCGTACGATCCCAGCCAGGCCGAGAGCCGCAAATGCGATCGGGTAATCCAGCAGGATCTGCACGGGATGTACGTAATAGCCGCCAAAGAAAAGCTGCAGCAAACCGACAATCAGACCAGTCACAAGTCCGGGAATGATGCCACGCCGAACAGCGATCAAAGCAATGGGAACCATGACCAGGGAGACCGATCCTCCCTGTGGCATTTGAAAGACTTTAATTTCACTAAAAACAAATGCGAGTGCTGCCATCATCGCCATTTCTAGCCATATCAGCAGTCGATTCCGATCCACGATTTTCCACTCCCTTAACATAGATGGTTTTTGAACATTGGACAAATGAGAACAATTTCTACTCTTACTGCTCTGATTCTAGCCCAAGTGTTCAGTACTGTCAAAACGAAAAGCCGCGCTCTATCAGAACGCGACTTTGCTTATCGAACCTTCTCCAAAAACTGCTTGGCGCGCTCACTGGCAGGACGCTGAAAGAAATCGGCAGGCGGCGCATCTTCCACCAGACGCCCCCCGTCGAGAAACAGAATGCGGTCCGCTACTTCTTCTGCGAAACGCATTTCGTGCGTCACAATAGCCATTGTCATTCCCGAATCCGCCAGCCCCTTCATCACGTCCAGCACCTCTTTGACCATCTCCGGATCAAGGGCAGACGTAGGTTCGTCAAACAGCATAATCTGCGGCTCCATGACGAGAGAACGGGCGATCGCTACGCGCTGCTTCTGCCCTCCAGACAGGCGCGACGGATATACGTCAGCTTTATCCGACAACCCAACGCGCGAAAGCAGCTCCTTGGCTTTTTTCTCGGCTTCGTCTTTGGACATGCCCTTTACCTTGACCGGCGCGTAGGTCAAGTTGTTCAGCACCGTCATGTGCGGGAACAGGTGAAAGTGCTGAAAGACCATGCCGATCTGCTGGCGGATTTGCATCACATTTGCCTTCGGATCCGTGATGGCTTGTCCGTTGATGATAATCTGGCCGCTTGTCGGAACCTCGAGCAGATTGATGCAGCGCAACAAGGTCGATTTGCCTGATCCGGACGGGCCGATGATGGCCACGACTTCTCCCTTGCCAATCTCGGTCGAGATGCCTTTGAGAACCTCCAGCTGTCCAAACGATTTCGTAATCTGATCGATCTTAATCACTGCGTCTCATCCTCCGTTCCACAAACCGGGCCACCCAAGTCAGGAGCATTACCATCACGTAGTACAGCACGCCGGCGATGATATACGGCTCCAAGTAGCGGAAGGTCACTCCCCTGACCACATTGGCGTTCTGCAGAATATCAGCCAGACCAATCGTGGAGACGAGTGCGGATTCCTTTAACAGAGCGATCGTCTCGTTCACCAGTGCCGGCAGGATGTTTTTAACCCCCTGCGGCAGGATGATATCGAGCATCATGCGCCGATAAGGGACCCCGAGCGCCTTGGCCGCTTCCCACTGCCCTTTGTCGACCGCGAGAATCCCGCCGCGAATCGTCTCCGAAATATAGGCGGCCGAGTTCAGTGTAAAGGTAAGCACCGCCGCCTCCCACTGCGAGATGCTGTAGCCCGTCAACTGCGGTGTGGCAAAATAGACAAATGAAAGCTGCAAAATCAATGGCGTGCCGCGAAAAACCGAGGTGTAGGCGACAGCAAACCAGTTGAGCGGACCCAGCTTCGAGATTTTGATCAGTGCCAGTATAGAACCCCAGATGAAGCCTAGTACCACGGAAATCAATGTAACTTGTAGCGTGACCTTTATCCCTTCAAAAATAAAAGGGATATAGGGCACGATTTGATCAAAATTCCAATCCATGCCCTTCCCCACCTTTACCAACAGCCTGTCAGCTGTTATTCAGATTCTCTGAACCATTTGTTGATGAGCTTGTCCATCTCACCGTTTTCTTGCATTTTCTTGATCACGTTATTGAAATCTTCGACCAGCGGAGAGCCTTTCGGGAAGGCAATCGCAGTTCCGTTTGTTTCAGGGCTTTCGATGACGGTATATTGCAAGCCCTCATTGTTTTTCACGAAGCCTGCCGCTACCTGGTCCTCGATGATCGCGGCATCCACGCGGCCCGTTTTCACTTCTTCCACGATCTCGCCAATGCGGTTCAGGGAAGTGATTTGCAAGCCTTCTACTTTTTCTGCCAATTCTTTTGCTGCTGTTTCCTGGATGGACCCGAGCTGTACGGCTACTTTTTTGCCAGCCAGCTGCTCTGGTTTTGTCAGGTTGCTGTCTTTTTTCGATACGATGGTATTTCTCGCTTCGTAGTAGATGACCGAGAAATCAGCATTTTGCAGGCGCTCCGGTGTAGGAGTCATCCCTGCCATGACGAAATCGGCGCGTTTGGATTGAAGGGCTGGAACCAGTCCGTCGAAGTTCATATCATTTACCTGTACTTCGAAGCCCAGCTCTTGTCCAATATATTTGGCAATGTCGATATCAAAGCCAACGATCTCATCCTTGCCGCTGGACAGATCATGGTACTCATAAGGCTGATAGTCTGCTGATGTAGCCATGACCAATGTCTTTTTATCTCCGCTTGGCTGCGCAGCATCCTGGCCTGCTTGCGGCTGCTGTGGCGCTTGGCCTGCTCCGGACTGATTGCCTGTCCCACAGCCTGTTATCATCGCTACTGCCAGCAACGAGGAAATGGCAAGCGAAAAAACCGACTTTTTGTTTTTCATGATGAAACCTCCGTTTAGTATGAAGAAAGTTTTGATCAACAATTTATATTTATACAACAAAATGATTGGAATAATCAATGCCTAATTTTCGAAGAAACCGCTTCCTTCGATAGTATGTCCGTAGTATGTCCGTTTTTTGTAAAAACTGCACCGTACTCTCGTTGCTTCTGGCATAATAGAATCCAGACAAAGGCGCGTACCAGGGAGGAAATGAATATGGAAAACTGGACTTCTTATTTCCAGGAATTGATGCCAGAGATTGTAGAAGAATTGCGAACCTATGTGGAGATGGAGACCCCCACTCACAATAAGGAAGCTGTCGATCGGTTGGGAAGTCTGCTCGTTGAACGGTTTGCTGCTTTGGGGTGCCGCGTGGATGTCATCCAGCAGCGCGAATACGGCAATCCTTTGCGCATCGAATACGGCAGCGGTGACGAGCAAATTCTCATATTGGGCCATTTTGACACGGTCAAAGAGATCGGCACACTGCAGCGAGAGCCATGGCGCATCGAAGACGGTCGCGCGTATGGGCCCGGTACGTATGATATGAAGGCAGGAATTGTATTCAGTTACTTCGCCCTCCGTACCATTATCGAGAAGGGATTGCCGCTCCAAAACAAGCTGGTCTTTTTTTGGAACACCGATGAGGAGACCGGCAGTCTGGCATCCGAGCATTTGATCAAAGAGGAAGCAAGAAAAAGCAAGTGCGTGCTGGTGATCGAGCCTGCTGCGGGCAATGGAGCCTTGAAAACCAGTCGCAAGGGCGGCGGAGACTTTATCTTGAAAGTGCGCGGACAGGCAGCGCACGCAGGGAATGATCACGCCAAAGGGATCAACGCGATTGAGGAATTGGCCCACCATGTGCTGAACATCCAGTCCTGGACGGACTACGCTCTAGGTACCACGCTCTCCGTCGGCACGATCAAGGGCGGAAGTGCCTCCAACGTCGTGCCTGATGAGGCCGAAGCCGTGATTGACGTTCGCGTGCAGACGATTCAAGAGTCAGAGCGCATCGATCGGCTAATGCGGCAACTCAGCCCTGTCCTCCCCAAAGCCAGTCTGATTGTAGAGGGCGGGATCACCAAGCCGCCAATGGAGCGAACGAAGGGAACGGAAGAGCTGTTTCGTCTGGCTCAAAGCCAAGCAAAGCTGGAAGGAATCGAACTCGATGAGATTGGGGTAGGCGGAACAAGCGACGGGAATTTTGCCGCTGCCACCGGAACTCCCGTACTCGATGGCCTGGGTCCTGTCGGCGACGGCGCCCATGCTTCCCATGAGCATATTGTCTTGTCTGAGGTTCCCGGGCGTATTGCAGTACTGCTAAGGCTCATCACCGCATTGTAATTATCTTACAAATCTGCATATAATAATACAAAATCAACACGACGCACTCCGCCCAGATGAAAGGCGGAGTTTTGTGTTGTCTTATCAAATGAATGGGGAGGAGCAACATGGACACAGAACAGATAGAATTTTTGGACATGAATCCAGTAGGGTTTTGGCGTCGTTTTGGGGCTGCTTTTTTGGATGGGCTGCTTTTTGGATTGCCACTGTCCCTGCTTATATCTTTCATCTTTGGGGGCGAGGAAAACGAATATTTCGTCGAAGTCATCACTTTTCTATATTTTCTTTTGCTTCCGTTGTTCTGGAATGGCTACACCATTGGAAAGAAAATCATGGGCATTCGCATAGTCAAAATGAACGGTGAGAATGTAGGAATCGGCAACATGCTTCTGCGGGAATTCGTCGGGAGACTGATCTACATCATTACCTTTGGCATCGGTATCATCGTCAGCGCCATCATGGTCGCCGCCCGCGAAGACAAGCGCTCCATCCATGATCTGATCGCCGGGACGTATGTCACATCAAACGAGCCTTAGCTTTTCATCCCAAAAAAAGGTGTCCGACAGTCTCAATTGACTGAAGGACACCTTTTCCTCTTATCCGCGAATCGCAGCGATCGCCTGCGCCCGGTCAGGCTGATTGAATACGGCGTTGCCTGCAACGAGAACAGTCGCGCCTGCCTCAATGCACTGACGGGCTGTCTCCTTGTTGACGCCGCCGTCGATCTCGATCTCCACATGTCCGAGACCGCGTTCATCGAGCAGTCTCCGCAGCTCGCGGATTTTTGCGACTACGGAAGAAATGAATGTTTGTCCGCCAAATCCAGGGTTGACCGTCATCAGCAGCACCATGTCCAGATCCGGCAGCATGGACTCGATGGTCACGAGCGGCGTAGCCGGATTGAGCACCACCCCTGCTTTGACCCCCTGCTCCTTGATCAGGTGAATCGTGCGATGCAGATGGCGGCACGCCTCCTGATGGACAGTGATCCAGTCTGCCCCGCTCTTGGCGAATTGCGGGATGTAGCGGTCCGGCTCCTCGATCATCAGGTGGACATCAAGCGGCAGCTTGGTGACGGGACGAATAGCGTCTACGATCAAGGGACCAATCGTGATATTGGGAACGAAGTGGCCGTCCATGACATCGACGTGAATCCAGTCTGCTCCTCCCCGTTCGACATCCTGAATTTCCTCACCCAGACGTGCAAAATCTGCTGACAGGATAGATGGTGCGATTTTTACCATGGTTTGTTCCTCCGTTGATATTCTTTCAGCTCTTCTCGAAACTGTTTGTAATGCTCGTAGCGCTCCCTGCTGACCTCCCCGGCCTCCAGAGCAGCCCGTACCGCGCAGGAGGGCTCGCTGATATGCAGGCAGCCGCGAAACTTGCAGTCTGAGCTCAGCACGGCGAAATCCCGGAACGCCTCCGCCAGATCCAGCTCATCCATGTCCATGAACTCCAGGGAGCTGAATCCCGGCGTATCCGCTACGTAACCGCCGCCCTCCAGCGGTATCAGCTCCACGTGACGGGTCGTATGCTTTCCTCTCCCCAGCTTTTCACTGACATCTCCAGTCTGCAGGCTGACGCCGGGAAACAACAGATTGATCAGCGAGGATTTGCCGACACCGGATTGCCCCGCGAATACAGAAATGCGGTCGCGCAGCAATTCCTTTACTTCCTCGACTCCGCGCTGATCCACCTTGGAGGTGGGAATGACCCTGTAGCCGATCGCTGTGTACTTGGCGACAATCTCTGCGATCTCCTCCTCCGACGCGTGGTCGGCCTTGGACAAAACAATCACAGAGTCGATGCCTGCCTTCTCCGTATGTACAAGGAACTTGTCCAATAACAGCGAGCTGAATTGGGGCTTGAACATGGAAAAGACCAAGACGGCCTGATCGACATTGGAAATGGGCGGGCGAACCAGCTCGCTGGTCCTTTCGCCCACCTCCATGACATAACCTTCTTCCTCGCTGATGACATCATAGACGACCCAGTCACCCACGAGAGGTGTCACCTTCGCTCCTTTTTTCTTGAACAAGCCGCGCGCACGGCAACTGTAGACGCGGTCCCCGTCCGCTACGTAGTAGAAACCGCTTAGCGCTTTGACAATCCGTCCCTCTGGCATTCAAGTACCTCCACTTATCTACGGCAAGCTGTTGTACGATATAGGAATGGTTTGATATTCATTGTACTGATTGTTCGGCCCTTTGATAAACACGCGAATCACGGCATCCTTCTGCGGCGAGAGCACGATCGGCACGTCAAACTCGTTGCTTTCCGTGATGACTTCCTGGTAGGCTACCTGCTTGTCGCCGCGAGCGTCCGATACCTCGATCTTGAAGTCGACCGTCTCGCCGGGAACGACTTGCACGTAGACCGGTACATTGTAGGACTTGGCATCCAACGGGAATTGTCCATTGCTTACGGTCAACGGAATCGCCACTCCTTTTTCCACCTGCATGCCAGGGTCGTACGGATGAGTGGACAAGACTCTGCCCGCCTCCTGGGTGGTGTACGAAGGCTCCTTGGTGACGTCCCCTACTTCCAATCCAGCCTTCAAGAGCTCGATTGTCGCCTCTTCTACCGTCTTTCCACGCACTTCCGGCATCTTGACGAAGGATTTGCCCTTGCTTACCTTGACCGTCACGGTGTCTTTGCTCGGGTAGACTTTTTCGTTGAACGCCGGATTCTGACCGATGACGATCCCTGCCTCTGCCTGGTCGTCCTCTTCTTCCACGAACTTGATGTTCTCCGGTTTAAAGCCCATTCGCTTCAGCATATCTTCTGCTGTCGAACGCGACAGTGTAATCAGGTTGGGCATGTCTTCCGCCTGTTGCCCTTTGCTTACGTAAATCGTGACGGTTGCCTTTTCCTTCAATCGCATCGGGGGAGCAGGATCCTGTCTGATGACCATCCCCTTCTCCAACGTGTCGTTCGCTTCCTCGACCACGTGTGCGACCAGCTTGGCGTCTTCGATCTTTTTTGTCGCCTGCTCGACAGGCGAGCCTTCTACATAAGGGACGGGTACTTCCGGTACAGTTGGGAAAAGATTTAAAAGTAAATTGAATCCGAGAAACGCAAGTACGAAAAACAAACCGATGCCGCCCATCCACAGCAAGGCTTTGACCCACCATTTTTTCGGCGGTTTTTGCTCATCATGTTCATCAGTGCGCTCATAGCGGCTGCGCTGGCTTGAACCGGCGCGGCCAGCGCCCTGCTTTTCCAGCATTTCAGGCGTAATGACGGGGACGACTCTCGTCTCCTCATCATCCACAGGAAAAATCAGTTTTTCCTCATGCAGACGCTCCGGCAACAGGCACGTTTCCAGATCCTCCAGCATCTCGCGGGCTGAAGAATAGCGCAAGAACGGGTCCTTTACCAGCGCTTTCAATATGACATTTTCCACACTTTGTGGTATGCCCGGATTGATTTGCCGCGGTTCGGGAAGAGGCTCCTGCAAATGCTTGAGCGCCACTGAGATCGGCGAATCTCCAGAAAAAGGAAGCTCTCCCGTAACCATTTCATACAATACGATGCCGAGTGAATAAATATCGGACTTTTCCCCCGTAATGCCGCCTCTCGCCTGCTCGGGAGAGAAATAGTGCACTGATCCAAGCATAGCATTGGTATGCGTAATCGTCGTTGAGGTTACCGCTCTGGCGATGCCAAAGTCCGTTACCTTTACGCGTCCATTTTTCCCGATCAGAATATTATGCGGCTTGATGTCACGGTGAATAATTTGATTTTGATGCGCATGCTCCAATGCATCGCAAATTTGTTGGGCGATTCGCACTGCCTCTTCTACCGGCAAAGCCCCGCGTGCGACAATCATTTCTTTCAGCGTGGAGCCTTCCACGTATTCCATCACCATGTAGTGCGTATCGTTCTCCTGTCCCACATCGTATACGCCGACCACATTGGGGTGAGACAGACTGGCAACCGCCTGTGCTTCCCGCCGAAAACGATTGACGAAATCTTCATCCGTCCCAAATTGGGAACGCAGCACTTTAACGGCCACCTGCCGATTCAATATCAAATCCCTGGCCTTGTATACGATTGCCATGCCGCCACCGCCAACACGGGCTTCCAACTGATAGCGTCCACCCAGTCGCAAACCTTCCATCTCTCTCACCCCTCTTTCTGACTAGCATCGGGCATATTGCGGACAGCGACGAGTGTGATGTTGTCTTCCCCACCGGCAGCCAAAGCCTCATCGATCAGGCCGTCCACCCTGTCCTGTAGCGATACCTCTTTATGTAGCCATTCTTCCATTCTCTTGTCATGCACCTTGTTGCTCAAGCCATCAGAACAAATCAGTACGATGTCATCCGCAGACCATGGAAATTGTCCCAGGTCAATACGCACATCCGGCTCCGTCCCCAAGGAACGCATGATGACATTGCGATGGGGATGGACGGAGGCCTCTTCCTGGGTAATCTGCCCGCTTTTCACCAATTCGTTGACCAGGGAGTGATCCTCCGTTTTGATGATAAGGGCCCCATCATTGAAGTGGTACAGGCGACTGTCCCCGATATGCGCTGTAATGACGCTCTGCGCACTCAGCAAAGCGGCGACGACGGTCGTCCCCATGCCATTGCATTCCGGGTGCTCCAGAGCATATTCATAGACTTCCTTGTTCGCATGCAAGACAGCGTTCATCAGTTGTTCCCGGGCATCCTCGTCGTCCAGGCCATTTTCCAGATGACTCAGTTCTTTTACTATTCGCTCAACGGCGAGCCGGCTGGCGATTTCGCCAGCCTGATGACCGCCCATACCGTCTGCTACAACTGCCAGCACACGTCCGCTCAGATCTTCCACACAGGCAAAAAAGTCCTCGTTGACCTGACGGACGCGGCCGACATGGGATTTCATCGCAATTTCCATGGTAACACGTCACCCCACGGTTTCTTTAGCGTGTTGCGCCCTCAACTGTCCACAAGCAGCGGCGATATCACTGCCGTGTTCACGTCTGATGGTCACATTGATTCCCTTGTCCTCCAAAATTCGTTTGAACTGAAAAATTTCATTGCGCGGTGTGCGCACATAATCTCGCTCCGGCACGTAATTGACGGGAATCAGGTTTACGTGGCAAAGCATATCTCCGACCAATCGGGCCAGCTCTTCGGCATGCTCCGGCTGATCGTTTTTTCCGCCGAACAGGCCGTACTCAAAACTGATGCGACGCCCTGTCTTGTTGATGTAATGACGGCACGCCTCCATCAGCGAATCCAGCGGGAAACCGCGGTTGATCGGCATAAGCTGGCTTCTCAGCTCGGTGTTGGGCGCATGCAGGGAGATAGCCAGATTGACCTGCCCGCCTCTTTCCGCGAATTCGTAGATTTTCGGCACGATGCCGCTCGTCGAGACGGTGATGTGGCGCGCCCCGATATTCAGCCCGCGATTGTCGTTGATGATGGACAAAAAGCCCATCAAACTCTCGAAGTTTTCAAAAGGCTCGCCAATCCCCATGACGACCACATGGCTGACACGCTCACCCTGGGCATCCAGCTTGCGTTGCGCCATCAGTACTTGTGAGACGATCTCACCGGCGTCAAGGTTGCGTTTTAACCCGCCCAAAGTGGACGCACAAAACGTACAGCCGATGCGGCAGCCAACCTGTGTAGTCACGCAGATGCTGTTGCCGTAGTTGTGACGCATGATGACGGTCTCGATCGCATGGCCGTCGATCAGTTGGAACAAGAATTTGATCGTTCCATCCTGCGACTCCTGATGCATGATCTCCTTGAGCGAATCAATGCGGAAGGCATTTTCCAGCTTTTGGCGCAGATCCTTGGATATATTGCTCATCTCGTCAAAGGAAGCAACGCGTTTTACATACAACCAATCAAAAATTTGTTGGGCGCGAAACGGTTTATCCCCCGCCTCTACCAGCCATTCCTTCAGTTCGTCGAGGGTCAGGCTGTAGATGAGCGGCTTGGCGCTCGTAAATGTTGTTATTGGCATTGCTGTTTTCACATCCTCAAAATCAATGCAGCTTGGCATCGTCATTTTTTCATTGTACCCTGCCTGACGCCCGTCTTCAAACGGTTTTCCCCACCAATTGCGCAATTGCGTCGCTTTACCTAGTGTAAACCAATCCGCGCTCGCGCAAACAAACGGCAAAAAGGAGCAGCACGCCTCGTTTCCGAGCATGCCGCCCCTTCGATTATCTTTTCCGCTTCAAACGGGCGATAAAAAAGCCGTCGCTGTCGAAATCATGGGGCAAAATCTGCAAATATCCCTTGGACGCATCCAGCTTTTCCTGGACTGTCTGAGGCATGTCATCGGCCAGCGTCTCATCCAGGACAAAATCAGGATGTTCCGCCACAAAACGCTTGACGATCTCCTCATTTTCCGCAGGCTCGATCGTGCAGGTGCTGTAGACCAGAAGTCCCTCTGGGGCAAGCATGGACGAGAGGCCCACCAGAAGCTCGTATTGCAGCTTGGCAATCTCCTGGACATCCTGGGGCGTCTTGTTCCATTTGAGATCCGGCTTGCGGCGAATGACGCCGAAGCCGGAGCAAGGGGCATCCAGCAAGATGCGGTCGAAGCTGCCCAAATTCCGAGCCGGCAGATCGAGCGCGTCGCTGACGATCGCTTGAATAATGTTGATGCCAAGACGATTCGCTGTCTGAACGATCAGTTCCCGCTTGTGCGGGTGGACATCGCTGGCTACGATTTCTCCCTGGTTGTCCATCCGTTCGGCCAGATGCGTCGTCTTCCCTCCCGGAGCCGCACACGCATCCAGCACGCGCATGCCGGCCTTAGGAGCTACAGCCAGGGCGACCAGCATGGAGCTTTCGTCCTGAATCGTGCAATACCCTTTTTGGAACCAGCTTGTCCCGGCAGCGTTTCCTCCCGCAAGCAGGATGCCGTCCGGGGATAGCGCTGAGGCTTCTGCTGCTTTGCCTTCTTCCTGCAAGTGGGACAACAAGGCTTCACGGGTCGTTTTCAGACGGTTGACCCGGATGGAGCTATGCGGCGCTTGGTTGTTCGCATCACAGATCGCACGGGTCGTCTCCTCGCCGTATACGTCAAGCCACTGACGCACCAGCCATTGCGGGTGGGAATATATGACAGCCAAGCGTTCCGCAAGGTCTCCCTGCGGCTCGCGCTCCCATACATCAGGCTGGCGCAGGACATTGCGCAAAACGCCATTGACCATCGAGGCGATACCTTGGTGGCCGCGGCGTTTGGCGATTTCGACTGCTTCATGCACCGCCGCCCGTTCGGGAATCCGATCCAGGAAACGAATCTGGTACAGACTCAGGCGCAGCAGGTTGCGCACCCAAGCCTGGAGCTTTTTGCCGCCGACAAAATGGGACAGGACGAAATCAAGCGTCAATTTGCGCTGAATCGTGCCATAGACCAGCTCGGTAACCAGACCCGCATCCGCTGCACTCAAATCTGCTTTGTCCAATACGGACTTCAGCTCCAGGTTGCTGTAGGACTTCTGTTCTTCCACTCGATTGAGCACATCAAGTGCCAGTTCACGCGCACCTTTTTTTGCCACGGGCTATTCTCCTACCTTTGTGCCGATTTCGATGCTGCTGCCCGCTCCGCGCAAAAAGTCGAGAGCGCTCATCCGCTTCTTGCCCTCCGGCTGAAGCTCGGTGATTTTAACCGCGCCACTCCCGCAGGCGATGACCAAGCCATCCTCTTCCCGAGCGAGGATGGTGCCAGGAACGTTTGTGGAGCCCGTAGTTTGGACTTTTTCCACCCACCAGACTTTCCATACCTTGCCTTGATAGCTCGTAAAAGCGACCGGCCAGGGATTCAAACCGCGCACCTGGTTGTAGATCTGCTCCGCTGTGCGCGACCAATCGATGCGCTCATCAGACCTTTTGATGTTGGGGGCAAAGGTAGCGGCTTCATGGTCTTGTGCCTCCGCCTTCAATTCGCCCGCCAAAAGGGCCGGGAGCGTCCGGATCAAGAGAGCGGAACCAGCGGCAGCCAGCTTGTCGTGAAGAATCCCTACCGTATCCCGTTCCTCGATCGGGACGATGACCTTGCTGAGCATATCCCCTGCATCTAGCGCCTCCACCATGTACATGATCGTTACGCCGGACTCCTTTTCGCCTTCCACGATACATTTGTGGATCGGGGCGCCTCCCCGGTATTTGGGCAGCAAGGAAGCATGGACGTTGATGCAGCCAAAGCGGGGCGCTTCCAGCAGCTTTTTCGGCAAGATCTGTCCATACGCCGCTGTCACGATCAAGTCCGGCTCAAGCGCCAGCACTTCTGCCAAGGCTTCCTCTGTCTTGATCCGCTCCGGCTGCAAGACTGGAAGCCCATGACGGATAGCCGCCTCTTTTACAGGCGGCGGGGTCATGACTTGTTTGCGTCCTACGGGGCGGTCAGGCTGTGTGACCACTCCGATGACGTGATAGCCTGCTTCCATCAGCGCATCCAGACTGGATACAGCGAAATCAGGCGTTCCCATAAACAGGATGCGAGTTTTATCCAAAGCGAATTATTCCCCTTCCTCGTCCGGGCTCACCGGGTACACCTTGTCTGCCACATCAATGAACAGTACGCCGTTCAAGTGGTCGATCTCGTGCTGAGCGCAGCGGGACAGCAGATCTTCCGCTTCCAGCTCCACGTGATTGCCCAGGCGATCCTGACCGCGCACCTTGATCCACTGATGGCGGCGTACTTCACCGCGCAGTCCCGGAATACTCAGGCAGCCTTCCGGATAGTCGATCTGTTCTCCTTCATACTCGACGATCTCGGGATTGACGAGTTCAATCAATCCGTCGCCGCAATCCATGACGATGACGCGTTTGGAGATGCCGACCTGCGGGGCAGCAAGCCCTACGCCATTGGCGTCGTACATCGTGTCTGCCATGTCGTCCAGCAGCTTGTGCAGATTTGCGTTGAATTTGGTCACCACGATCGCTTTTTCCCGCAGGATTGGATCTGGATGCTTGACGATGGTGCGAATAGCCATTTGTTTTGTATCCTCCCTAAAGCAGTACGTAAGGATCGACGTCAATCGTCATCAGTACCTTCTGCTGTTTGTTCCACTCTTCAAACACAGCCGTTGCTTGCGCCAGCAATTCGGCCACATTCGGTTCATCCCGATATTTTAGCATGATCTGAAAACGAAATCTATCCTTTACCCGAGCGATCGGAGAAGCGACAGGTCCCAGCAGAATGGTTGTCGGCGCTACCTTTTGCCGCAAAAAATCTCCCATGACATGCGCACCCCGCACCACGACCGGAACCTCTTCATGGCTGAAGGTGATCAGCACCAGCCGGAAATACGGGGGATAGCCGGTCCTGCGACGCTGCAGCATCTCGTCTTCATAAAAGGCCGGATAATCGTGTCTGGTGGCGTGCTGGATGCTGTAGTGCTCCGGGGTGTATGTCTGAATGACCACATCCCCCTCCAGCTCGTGGCGCCCCGCCCTTCCTCCTACCTGCGTCAGCAGTTGGAAGGTCTTCTCCGCAGCGCGAAAATCCGGCAGGTGCAAGGAGGTATCCGCCGCAATAATTCCTGCCAGCGTTACGCGCGGAAAATCCAGCCCTTTGGCGATCATCTGGGTCCCGAGCAGGACATCGCCCTGGCCTTGGCGGAACTTGCTCAGCAGCTCCTCATGGGAGCCTTTTCGCGAAGTCGTGTCCACGTCCATGCGAATGACGCGAATACCGGGGAAGAGCTTCGCCAGCTCTGCTTCCACCTTCTGCGTCCCTGTCCCGAAGAAGCGGATATGCTCGCTTTGGCACTCCGGACAATGCGATGGCTGCGGAATCGTATACCCGCAGTAGTGGCAGCGCGCCGTATGATTGCTTTTGTGATAGGTGAGCGAGATGTCGCAATGGACGCAGCGCATGGTGTATCCGCAGGAACGGCACATGACAAATGTGGAAAAACCGCGGCGGTTCAAAAAGATGACCATCTGCTCCTGCTTCTTCAGCCTGTCCGCGATCATTTCATGCAAAAGGCGGCTGAACATGGAGCGGTTCTCGCTGTGCAATTCCTCGCGCATATCGACGACGTGGACTTGCGGCATGGGGCGGTTGCCCACGCGATCAGGCATCTTGAGAAGCGTATACCTGCCTCGCGTCGCCAGGGCGTACGTCTCCAGTGCCGGTGTGGCGCTGCCCATCAAGAGGACCGCATTGTTCTCTTTGGCCCGCCACAAGGCGACTTCACGTGCATGATAGCGCGGCGTCTCTTCTTGTTTGTAGGAGCTTTCATGCTCTTCGTCGATCACAATCAGTCCGACATTTTCAAAAGGGGCAAAGATCGCGGAGCGCGCCCCGACCACTACCTTTACCTCTTTACGGATGATTTTGCGCCACTCGTCATAGCGCTCTCCCTGCGACAATGCGCTGTGCAGCACAGCCACATCCGCACCAAAGCGCGCCTTGAAACGCTCCACCATCTGCGGTGTCAGCGAAATTTCCGGCACGAGGAAGATCGCTTCCCGCCCTTTCATCAGGGTGTGCTCGATGGCTTCGAGGTACACCTCTGTCTTGCCGCTCCCGGTGACACCGTGCAGAAGATACGATGCGTAGCTCGACTCCTTGATGGAAGTGATGATCGGTTCCAGTACCTGGAGTTGCAGCGGGGTAAAATCCGGCTTCTGTTTCTCCTGAAATCGGCGATTTGCATACGGATCGCGGTATATCTCGACCTGCTCGATCGCGATCCACCCTTTTGCCTCCAAGCCTTTCAAGGCAGAGCGGTTGATCCCGAATTCGTCGCGCATAGTCTGTACCGAAAAGGATTGCTCCGGGTGCTGAAGAAACACCTCCAGCACTCTGCGCATCTGCTCGGCTCGAGCCGATAGAGAAGCCAGAGACTCCGACAATTGCTGGGGCGTCAAAAGGCTTCTCACAAAGCTTTGCTGTTTTTTCGTGATCCGGTCCCTTACCTGGTACTCCGTCGACAGCAGACCGCTGTGAATCCAGCCCGGCACCAGCATAAACTCGTCCGGGAACTGCTTCTCCACCTCTGCAAGCGGCAATTGGCGCTTGCGGTACAGCTCCCAAAGAAGCCCCGACCTGGAGCATGTCTCTTCGTCCAAAAGATCGCTCGCGGTCAGCCATTTCTGCGCCTTGCCTTTGAGAACGGCCGGCAGCATCGCCTGTACAGCCGTCACCCAGGGACACAGATACTGCCTGGACATCCACTCGCTCATCTTCAACAGTTCGGGTGTCAGCGGAGGTGTGTCATCCATGACCTGCTCCACATCTTTGAGCCGATGAAGGGCCTCCTCAGGTCCGTCGTCCTCCGTGATTCCGATGACATACCCCTGCAGCTTGCGCGGACCAAACGGCACCACCACACGGCTTCCCACGTGTATGAGCGGACTTAGCCATCCGGGTACGCGATAGTCAAACGGCCGGTTGGTCCGACTGACCGGCACATCCACGATAACCTGTGCAATCATGACAGCTCACGCAGCGACCGCTGCTCCGACAAGAGAAGAATGGCATCCAAAAGCTTGTCCGCTACGGCGCGCTTGCTCATTTTGGCCAGCTCCACCTGTTCGCCGGAACGGGCCATCAGCGTGACGATATTGGTGTCGCTGCCCATCCCGGCGCCTTCTGTCAGCACATTGTTGGCGACGATCATATCCAGGTTTTTGCGCTCGAGCTTGGATTTGGCATTTTCTGTCAAATTCTGCGTCTCGGCAGCGAACCCGACCACAAACTGCTTGGTTTTTCGCTCTCCTATGGTTTTCAAGATATCTGGTGCCTTGTCCAACTCCAGGACGAGCGGGCCATCGCCTTTTTTCATTTTATGCTCATGTACCGTTTTCGGCCGATAATCCGAGACTGCAGCAGACTTGATTACGATGTCGCTTTCAGGCAAATCACGCATGACCGCATCGAACATTTCCTGCACCGACTCCACAGCGACAAAGCGCACTCCTGCAGGCTGCGGCAAAGAAGTCGGGCCGCTCACCAGGATGACGTGCGCTCCGCGGTCCCGTGCCGCTTCCGCAATCGCGTAGCCCATCTTGCCCGAAGCGTGATTGGTAATATAGCGCACCGGGTCGATTTTTTCTCTCGTCGGACCAGCCGTTACCAGCACGGTTTTTCCGCTCAAGTCCTTGTCTGTACAGTCCACTTGCCTTTGCTCGGCAAAAAAGGCTGCGACCGCCGCGACGATTTCTTCCGGCTCTGCCAGACGTCCTTTTCCTACCCAGCCACAGGCAAGCAACCCTTCCCCAGGCTCGATAAATCGATAGCCATATTCCGCAAGCTGGCGCATATTGGCCTGTGTTGCCGGATGGTCGTACATGTTCACATTCATCGCTGGAGCCACCAGGACCGGAGCCTTCGTGGCCAGGACGGTTGTCGTCAGCATATCGTCAGCAAGACCGTGCGCCATTTTCGCGATGACATTGGCTGTCGCAGGAGCTACAAGTATCAAGTCTGCCCTGTCTGCCAGATCGATATGGCTGATTACATGCGGGTCGGGCTCCGCAAAAACATCCGTGTGCACAGGCTGATGGGACAAGGCCTGAAACGTCAACGGCTGAACAAATTCCACTGCATGCTTGGTCATGATCACATGGACGGTCGCCCCTGCCTGTGTCAGCTTGCTCGTCAAAGCAGCGGCCTTGTATGCAGCAATCCCTCCGGAAACACCGAGCACAATTCGTTTTCCCTCTAGCGAGTCAAGCGAATGCATCTCATTCTCCCCTTTTCAAGAAAGCTCCTCATCCGAAAAAAACAACCTGCTTGAGGTTGTTTTTACGAGGTTTTAACCCTATTTACGCGCGTCTTTATTCTCGTACACGAGTTCATCGGAAATCATCTCTTCCAATGCCATCCCGACGTATTTTTTCGACTTTGGCTTGGCGACTTGCATCGGGCTGTTCTCCCGAAGCTGGCGCGCGCGTTTGGATGCGACAGTCACCAGAATGTACTTGCTCTCCGCTTTCGCAGTCAGTTCATCAATCGATGGATACAACATGATTATCGAACCTCCTTCAACCATTTGCGATATTTGTGTACCTGGCGTTCTCTCTTCAGATGCTCGGCAGTGATGATCGCCTGAATCCGGTCGCACGCCCACTCAATTTCGTCATTGACCACGACATAATCGTAATGGTCCATCAGCTCGATCTCCGCTCGCGCCACTTCCATCCGCTTGCGAATCGTTTCCTCGGACTCTGTGCCGCGGCCGATGATCCGGTTTTCCAGTACTTCCAGATCTGGAGGAGCGAGGAACAAAAACGTCCCCTGGGGAAACTTTTCTTTTACCTGCAAGGCACCCTGGACTTCGATCTCCAAAATGACATCGCGCCCAGAAGCCAGCATCGAATCGACGAAGGCACGCGGTGTTCCGTAGTAATTCCCCACGTATTCTGCCCATTCGAGCAATTCGTCTTGCTCGATCATGCGGCGAAATTCTTCTTTGCTTTTGAAAAAGTAATTGACTCCCTCTACCTCTCCGGGACGCGGCTGGCGCGTCGTAGCAGATACCGAGTATACCAGATCAGGCATACGTTCGCGAAGGGCTTTGCAGACAGTGCCCTTCCCTACCCCTGCAGGTCCGGATAGAATCAAAAGGAGACCACGATCAGACATATCCATGATTTACACTCCTACTTATTCGTCCGATTCATCATCTTTCGTCGTCAGCCTTTGTGCCACCGTCTCCGGCTGCACTGCGGACAAAATGACGTGATCGCTGTCCGTGATGATCACCGCACGCGTCCGTCTTCCATATGTCGCGTCCACCAGCATATTGCGGTCCCGCGCCTCCTGAATGATCCGTTTGATCGGAGCAGATTCAGGACTTACAATGGAGATGATGCGGTTGGCGTTCACGATGTTGCCAAATCCAATATTGATTAGCTTGATTGCCATGCGGCCCAGCCCATCCTTTCGTCCTACTCGATGTTCTGAACTTGCTCTCTCATCTTTTCCAGCTCCGTCTTGATCTCGACTGCCAGATGTTGAATATGTAAATGATTTGCTTTGGAAGCAATGGTGTTCGCTTCCCGGTTCATTTCCTGCAAGAGAAAATCTAGCCCTCGCCCTATCGCGTCATCGCGTCCGAGCTGCTCGGAAAATTGGAGGCAGTGGCTTTGCAGCCGCGTAACCTCTTCGCTGATGTCGCTTCTTTCGGCGAAAATAGCGACTTCCTGTACGATGCGCTGCGGGTCCGGCTCTACAGAAACCTGACCTAGCATGTCAGCCATTCGCTGTTGAAGACGTTTGCGATACTCCTCGCTGACTTGAGGAACAAGCTCTTGGAGTTGGCTCACCCACTCCCCGATCTGTGACAGTCTCTTGGTCAGATCGGTCTGCAGTTGGGTTCCCTCCGCTATTTTCATCGCCAGCAGATCTTCGGCCGCCGCTTTGACAGTATCAAGGATCCAGTCCCCTGTGTCCTGCTGGGCCTCATCCTTGCCTTCTTTGGTTTGCAGCACACCTGGCAAAAGCAGCAGGTCCTTGGGTGTCAATGGCGTCTCCAGTGAAAAACGCTCACCCATCTCCCTGGCGATCTGCACGAATTGGCTGGCGAGCTGCCAATCGATCTCGACTTCCGATCTCGTCGCTGCCGCTTCCCCCTCCAGCGCAATCGTCACATCAACGCGTCCGCGCCTGACAAAAGCCGCGACTTGCTTGCGAACCGAATCCTCCAGCAACGTCCAGGCTTTGGGCAAACGAATCAGTATGTCTGAAAAACGATGATTGACCGAACGGATCTCCACCGTTACGCGCATTGCTCCTTTTTCATCCTCTTTCCGTCCATAACCCGTCATGCTTCGTACCATTGCATTCACTTCCATCACTGGATTCCGTTCCGATTTTTTCGGATTCACGGCAGACGAGCCGCCAAGAGGAATGGGAGCATTTCCCAACGACCAAAAAATCGTTAATTTATTATAGGAGACAACTATTTGCAGTGTCAACTCATGCAGGTTAAAGGATACAACATTCATCCCTCTGCAGCCGATTTATGCTACACTGTGAAGGCATCATTGCAACCATTAAGAACGAGGTGAATCAAAGTGGCATTCGATGGCGTAGTCACCCGTGCCGTAGCACAGGAATTACATAGATTGGTCGGTGGGCGCATTTCCAAGATTCATCAGCCCCACCACAGCGATATCCTTATGCAGGTTCGTACACAAGGAGAGAACCTCAAGCTCTTGCTCTCGGCCAACCCTACCTATCCGCGCATCCATGTGACGACAGAGGAGTTTACCAATCCGCTGGAAGCGCCGATGTTCTGCATGCTTCTGCGCAAGCATTGCGAAGGCGGGATGATCGAATCGATCCAGCAAGTCGGCATGGAGCGCATCATTCACATCGACGTGCGCACGCGCGATGAGCTGGGAGATACGACGGTACGCAGAATCATCATGGAGGTTATGGGAAAACACAGCAACATCATTCTCGTCGATCCAGCTTCCGGTACCATCCTGGACAGCGCCATGCACGTCACGTTGGCGATCAGTCAATACAGACAGGTCATTCCGGGCCGTCCCTATGTATCCCCGCCAGGCCAAAACAAGCGCAATCTCTTTGAAGTAGACAAGATGGAATTCATCACGTCCCTTGACTGGAATACCGGACGCTTGGACAAGCAAATTGTCGATGCCTACACAGGGGTAAGTCCTCTTTTGGCAAAGGAAATCGTTCATAGAGCGGGACTGGCTACACGAGACAGCCTTTGGGAAGCCTTTTCCGGCATTCGGGACGACCTGCTCGCCGAGCGTTATACACCCATGATCGTGACAACTCGGGACAAATCATATTTTCATGTCGTGGAGCTCACACACCTTGAACCGGAATCCCTTACGCCTTATCCCACGGTCCAGTCTTGCCTGCAGGCGTACTACGAAGGAAAAGCCTTTCGCGATACGGTCAAGCAGCGCGCCCATGATCTGATCCGATTCGTTACGGGAGAGCGGAACAAGAACGAGAAAAAAATCGAAAAGCTCCTGCAGACACTCGAGGACGCCAGGGACGCCGAGCAATTCCGCCTGTACGGAGAGATGATCACGGCCAATATGCATCAAATCAAGCGCGGCGACAAGGAACTGGTCACCGTCAACTGGTACGACGAAGCCGGAGGGACCATCACCATTCCGCTGGACCCGCTGAAGACTCCGTCGGAAAACCTGCAATCCTATTACAAGCGTTACAACAAGGCGAAAAACAGCATCCAGGTAGTCAGCGAACAAATCGAGCAAGCAAGAACGGAGATCCTCTACCTCGATGGATTATTGGGGCAGCTGGAGCATGCCAGCTTGCAGGAGGCAGAAGAAATTCGCGACGAACTGGTCGAGCAAGGGTACATGCGCGACCGCAAAAAGCGAGGGATGCGCAAAAAGAAAGATACGAAGCCAGCTCTGGAAACATACACTTCTTCTGACGGAACGGAAATTCTAGTCGGCAAGAATAACAAGCAAAATGAGTACCTGACCAACAAGCTGGCATCTCCGCAAGACACCTGGCTGCATACCAAGGATATTCCGGGATCCCACGTCGTCATCCGGGCACGGCAGTTCTCTGAACAAACCTTGCTGGAAGCAGCCAATCTCGCGGCCTTTTTCAGCCGCGCCCAGCAGGGAAGCCAAGTCCCTGTAGACTACACCTTGGTCAAGCATGTAAAAAAACCCAGTGGCTCAAAACCAGGCTTCTGTATCTATGAACAGCAAAAAACCGTCTACGTTACACCTGACGAAGACTTGGTCCTCAGATTGAAAATGAACGCCAAGGGAAACGCATAGCAGCGAAGGCAACGCTCATACTAAGAGCATGTGAAAGGAGGAGTTCCAAACTTGAACATCCTGATCAAGCTCGTATCTAACGGTATAGTAGCGATTCCTGGACTCTGGTGGTCAGGGACCTCCCTTGCTTTTGCGATCGTAGCAAGTGTAATCATCAGTCTGATTGCCTACGCCATTGGCGATTTGCTGATCTTGCCCAGTACGAACAATACATTAGCGACTACAGCCGATTTCTTCCTTGTGTTCGCCCTGTTTTGGGCGAGCTGCTCCCTTTTTAATCAGACCTTCGCGTTGTCCGGTCTATTGTTGACATCCTTGATCATCGGGGTGGAGGAGTATTTCTTCCACGGCTATCTCCAGCGTAAAGGCGTACACCACACCAAACATCCAGGGTGACTTCCTGAAAGGAGCATCGAAATGAACGTGATTGGCATCATCCAGACAGATTTGAACGAATTCAGTGTCCTGTTCGATCAACAGCAAGGCAACCAAGGCCAGGATCAGCAGCAAAGCAATGCCCACAACGGGGAATCGCAAGACAGCCAAGAAAACGACTCCATGTTCCTGAGCTTTCTCGACGAACCGATGGGTGGCGGCAATGATAAAAACTCGGGCTCCCAGCAGCAACAGCAGGGACAACAAAACAATGGCCCCCAAGAGATGACGGTACGCATCAAGGGAATTCCAGAAGGACAAAAGGCTAACTTCTTGCAGATGTATCAGATTCTCCAGGATGCGAAGGACACCGACTCTCTGCACCAATCCTTGACGATTGTTCAGCAGGGGAACCAACAAGGACAGCAAGGACAGCAGGGCCAAGGACAAAAAGGACAGGGCAAAAGCCAGAACCAAGGGTAACAGAAAGAGTTCAATCCAGTCGGACAAAGGGAATGGAACCAAAAAAACCACCCGGAAACGATGTTCCAGGTGGTTTCGCATTTTTACGTGTACCCGCTCTGCCGTTGACCTCATGTTTCTATAACCTGCGCTCACACAGGTGGGTGACCCTTTTTCGCGCTTCTGCCTTCCCATGCATCCCAGCAGGAGGTGGGCTTGACATCTACAGCGAAATTTCGTCTCCCGAATAACACGTATAAGGTTAGAAACATTTACGGCCTTACGTACATCGCAGGAAGTTGTTGCTCTTACTTTATCACAGAATGCTGAAAGGCTCAACGGATAATCTTTCCAGTTGTTATCGCTTCATTTTTGCCCGTATGAGGGCTGCGAACTCCGGATGCTGCAACAATGCGGGCTGTTGATCTTTTTCCCAAGCCAACATATGGGCCAGATCATGTTGCAGGCTTTGATTGAGCCCTTCTTTGGTGACGGAATACGCCTGCTTGGGCAGTCGCCGCAATCGTGCGAGCAGGTCCCCGACTTCCTGATGGAGAAGAGCAGCGGGAACTGCCTTGTAGATCAAGCCGATCCGTTCTGCCTCTTCTCCTGAGATCGGATCTGCCAATAGTGCCAAGCGCTTCGCTTGCGCCATCCCGACCAGACGGGGCAGCAGATACGTCCCGCCGAAATCCGTCGTCAAGCCTATTTGTACAAATGGCTCCTGAAGGCGTGCATTCTCAGCAGCGATGACAAAATCGGCATGCAAAGCCAAATTCAATCCTGCTCCCACCGCTACGCCATCAATTGCGGCGATTACCGGCTTTGGCATCTGGTGCAGACGGGTTAACAAGTCGTTGATGACGCTCAGAGCCTCATGCGCCTGACTCTCCTCCTTCAGCGAACCGAGCACGCTCAAATCAGCTCCGGAACAGAAGTTGCCTCCTTCACCTCGCAGCACTATACATTCAGCTGCCTCCTCTTCAGCTGCTTCCACGATCACGTCCCGCAACAGTCCGAACATCTCGACAGTCAAGGCATTCAACACCTGTGGACGATTCAGGGTGATGGTCCATACCCCGTCTCGCTTATCGACAAGAATCTGCTTGTCTTTTTCCTCCATTCTCGCTACCCCCTTTTTTATCATATCCGGACAGGGATGACGCCCATTTCCTCCAGGCGTCGCAATGATGCGTCCGTCATTTTCAGCTTTTTCTTCAACCATTCATGGGTGTGGTCTTCGTGCCATACCTGTCCTGCTTTCGGCAGGGTATCGGCAATCTCCCGGCTGCGGACATAGGCATTCTCTGCCCAATCGGCCCATTCTTCAACCGCAGTCAGGCAGCAGTCCACCTCTGCTCCCAATTCACTCCATTCAGCTTGTGTCCGGGACAAAAACAAGTCGCACAACTCCACGTACAAATCATGATTTCCGCTGATTGTTGCCGTGTGCATGGTCTCCCAATCAGCTCTTTCCACCGCACGGCAAAAATTGCGCCAGAACTTTTCTTCTCTGGCTGCCAGGGCTACATACTGACCTTCAGCCGTCTCATAGACGTGATAAGCCACAAAATCACGGGATGAATCAATCTTTGCCTGTTGCGCGTGGCCGCTCTTTGCAAGAAGCGCGTGCAGTCCAGACCAATAGGAAAGCAGATCTGCAGAAGCGACATCCAGATATGCTCCGCGGCCAGTCCGCTCACGCTGCACCAATGCCGCGCAGATCTGTTCGCTGGCGTAGACCCCAACCGCGAAATCAGCCAGAGGGATCTCTCCAGCCACCGGCCTGCCCTGAGCATCCCGAACTGCGGACAATAAACCGCTTACTGCCTGGATATTCAAATCGCTGCTGCCCAATTGGTACAGGTCGCCGCTCTGTCCATAATGCGTCACAGAACAAAAAATGACAGATGGATGAACCTCCCACAACCGATCATAATCCAACCCCAAGTGACGCAGGACGCCCGGGCGATAGCTTTCCACCACGACATCCGCTTCCCTGGCTAAAGCAAATGCGAGCGATCTCCCCTCCACCGTGCGCAGATTCAGAGAGATGCTCTTTTGATTGCGATGCGAGCGCAAAACACTTGCACCCGTCTTCCTGGCGGGACCGTCAGCAATAGAGGAAAATGGAGAAGGATCTTGCGGATACGGTTGGACTTCAAGAACCGTAGCCCCAAGCTCAGCAAGTCGCATGGTACAGATGGGTCCGGGAAGATGGTGCGAAAAATCGACCACAGTAATGCCCGACAGCATGCTGTCACCACCCCGATTCACCGTTTACCTGCAAGATGATTTCGTGGGACGGGGTTGCTCTTCCTGCTTTTATCGGAAAATTCCCTCTTCTTATGCGAGTTGGATATCTGCTTCTCCTGCAAAAAAAAGAAAGTCGCTCCATGGAAGCAGGAGGACTTACTTGATAAAGCGTATGGTTAGCGGATAACGGTACATTTTCCCCTCATTGGCCTTGATGCAGGCGAGGATCATACAGACGATCCAAAGCACAAAAAGACCAAAGAGCAGCACTGCACCAATCAATATAAAGATGAGCACGGTAGAAATTGCGGCATAAATCGTAATCGACAGATTGAAATTCAACGCTTCTTTTCCATGCGCATCGACAAAGGGGCTTCCCTCGCGTTTGATCAGCCAGATGATCAGCGGCCCAAAAACATTGCCGAGCGGGATAAAGCTGCCGGACAAAGTGGACAGATGCGCGACCATGGCCCATGTCCGATCCTCCTTGCTCGATGCAAGATACTCATTCATGTTCAACCCTCCATTTTTAAAAAATTGGATCCCGTACTAAAAATATACTTCAAGAAGGGCCTAAATAGTCAAAAAAAGCGAAAAAGCGCCAAATAGTCGGCGCCTTCTCTACATAAACTTAGTATTTGCTGTCGTAACCACCATGACTAGAGGAGCCGTATCCGTATCCACCGTAACCGCCACATCCGCAGCTGTGGCCATGACCATGACCATAGCTTTTTCTACATTCGGTTTTGTAATATGGCTTGTAGTAACAGTGTTTCTTGTAGTATTTCTTTTTGCAGCATTTTTTGTAGTAGCACTTGTGGCAACTCGACTTTCTGCATCCGCAACCCATAACCTCACCCCCTCTTGATCGGTACATCAACAAGGTATGTAGGTGAGTGGTCATCCGCATGGTACATCAGTCTAGTCCATAGGAAAATCAGCCTTTGTCACGGTCTACTGGGTGACGATCTTGCGAAGTTTGGTGATGCCGTGGTAATCAGGAATTTCCTGGTATTCCTTCACCTTCGGCAGGGTCAGCAGATGGGGCCGTGTCATGTATCCCGGCTTGGAAATATAGACGATATCACAGTTGGCGATCATGTCAAACACATCGGGGTGATTAGCTTCGATGATCCGCAGCTCCAGATGGGTGATTCCTGCGTTGTGCAAATCCTGGATCATTCCCTCTGCTCCCCGTATGGTCGCACAGATGAGACCTACTTTGGTGTGCCGCGGATACGCCTCCATCGCAGGAATGACGGTAGTCGGGTCCGGGATGAAATCGAGGCTGACGACGGGCGGCGCTTCCCTGGGGAGGATTTGGCGCATCCTCATGCTTGCCGATGGATGAGTGACGATTGCCTTGTACTCCTGCAAAAAGCTGGGGTCCTCCTCCAGCCGCTCGGTAAAGTCCTCAAACGTCCTGCCCTCGACCATCGCGCTCGGCAGATGGTATTGGACCAGACGCAAATACTCTGCCAGCTCCAGCTCGGTATAACGCAAAAACAAAACAGGAAACTGATTCACTTCCTGAACGACAGCTGACAGAACGCGGGAAAATTCATCGAGGGAGTAGCCCATCGCTTTTATTTTGTGCAGGGTTTCTTTCGCCAGCAGAGCCAGATGGGCAGGGTTGCGTGTCAGGAGCGGGTCATTGACGACGTTGCTGACAATGGTCCCCCGCCCTTGCCGAGAATCTACCATCCCTTCCTGCTGCAAGCGCAAGTAGACACTGCGCACTGTATTGTAGTTGATTTTCAGCTGGGCAGCCAGTTCTCTTACAGTAGGGAGCTGCTCGTGCGGTGACAATTCGCCGCTTCGGATCGAGGCGGCGATCTGTTGGTACAATTGTTCGTGATACGAGACATTTGAGTCTTTCTGCAAAGTAAGACGAAACACAGAGTCACCCCTCTGCCTATTATTAAATCCTACTGTATATGAATTCAGAATAGCACGTCAATAGACAGCCTGGCATGAAGCCATCGCCTCGGGAGATACTATATGCGGCAAGAGATTCAGCAAAAAGGAAGGTGTATTCATGGGCGAGCAAAGTCGTTTTCGCGAGGGCGAAAAATCTCCTAAAAACGGCGTCTACATGGAAATTGGCGAGTCCGGCTCCAGTGTGCAAGATCCAATGATTATCGAACTGGCCCGAGGAGAAAAATTCCCTGCAACCCGCAACAAGAATCGCGTCTGGACGCAAAAATAGCAGGCAAGATCAAGAAGAACCAACCGCATTTTCGCAAGTTGGTTCTTCTGCCGCCTGATTATGCAGCTAGTTGTCTTCGCTGTCATCCTCATCCGTCTCATCTTCCTCATCATCTCGTACGTATATGATGGTGACTCCGAGGCTCTCCAGCAGTTGCAGCACTTCGCGATTGAGGTCAGGGTCGAGCAGCAAGCCAAGGCTTTCCGCCAACTCCAGTTCCTCCAAATCTCCTTTTTCCGCGTCCTCAATCAATTCGATGACATCGGTCATCTGGTTGTTTTCCAGCACTTTCAGCAATTCATCTTTTGTCATTTTATCTTCGCACCTCGATTTCAACGGTCTATCCTTTATAATAGTATACAAGAGAACCGTTGAAAACCAAGCTGTGAGGTGAGCACGATGTATCCCGAACCCTATTTGGAATATCTGATCCAGTTTCATGCCGAACGGGATTATTTTGAATGTCATGAGATTTTGGAAGAGTACTGGAAAAGCGCGCCTGCCAATGAACGGGAGCCCGTATGGGTAGGGTTGATCCAGATCGCCGTAGCCCTTTACCACCATCGACGCGGCAACTTCAACGGAGCAATCAAAATGCTGAGCAGTGCGATTGAGATCCTCGGCAAGCAACGAGAGCAGCTGCAGGAATTGGGACTGGATGAGTCGGCCCTCCTCCGCTTGCTGGAGCAGCGGCTCGACGATTTGCGCAAAGCCCTTCCCTATCAGCGCATGGATCTTCCCATCGCCTCTCAAGCTCTGCGGGAATGCTATCAACAGGCGTGCCGCCAGCGACAGTTGCCCGAGTCCCGGAGCAGCGACATGACCAACGAATATTTGCTGAACAAGCATACATTGCGCGATCGGCAGGAGGTGCGCGAGGAGCGGATGAGGCAATTGAAGCTTCGTGAGCTTCGCCGCAGCAATGGCAGTAAATAAACGGATCGATAAGCCGAAGCCATCCATTTTCCGTTGGCGTCGGCTTTTTCGTCTGTCAAAATACCCACAGGAGCACTCCCCCTACCAAGCCCGCATCTGCGAGCATATGGCTGAACCAAGTCGGATAGACAGAGGGAAACAAGCCTTTCATCCAAGCCCATAATACACCGACGATGAAAACGACTCCCGTCAGAAGAATGCCCCACCAGAACCCGAACAAAACGGCGGCCACAATCAGGTGATAGAGAGAAAAAAAGAAGCTTGATAACAAGATGGCTGCCAGACGGTTCAACCCCCGTAAAAAGCGTTGCAGGACAAACCCCCGCCACAGCAGTTCTTCCAGCAAAGAATTGACTACGGTGAGGTAGAGAGCAAACCACCCAATCCAGCGTTTATCCAAGCCCCAATTCTCCAAAATGTTTCGGATGTGTTCCGCACTGCCCGGCGTTTGGAGCAACAGCCACATGCCCGCCATGGCCCCCACCAAAAAGAAGATACCCAGTGCGATCCCATAGAGAGCGCCGCGCCTCTCGAACCTGCCCCAGGCCTGTTGCCAATGATCGCCCAATCTCCCTTCCCGCCATCCGTGAAAAAGCGGAATTCCAAGACAGACGAGCAGGTGAAAGCTGACAAAGGTCGCAAACAGACTTTGGCGTTCCACCAAACCGTAGAAGATGGCAAGCGTGGCAGCAAACCCGTAGCCGATCAGCAACAAAAACGACCGTACTCGCAGCATCTTCAACAAGCTCCTTTATCGCGTATTGGCCGTAAATGATATGTCTGATAGTTTACCCATTCCAACGCAGCACCATGTTCTCGATTGCATGAATACGCGCAATGAGAATATACAAATATTTTGACAAGTGCTATACTGTATAAACTTGTTAGTAAAATTTATTTGATAAGGAGTGGGCCCCATGTTGTGGAGAAATCGTACCTTTCTGCTGTTGATGACAGGAGAAGTGGTTGCGGGCGCCGGCATGTGGATTTTTATCATTGCCAACCTGCAGTTTATGCAGGGCCTGATTCCTTCTGATACGCTGAAAGCATTTGTCCTCATGAGCGGATTGGCAGTCAGCATTCTTCTGTCTCCGAAGGCAGGCGTCATCATCGATACATACGACAAACGAAAAGTCCTGATCATTTCCAGTTGGGTGCGCTGTATCAGTCCTGTCTTGATGCTTCCGGCGATCGCTTACGATTCCTTGATCTGGATGATCGTCGCCCTGATTGTCATGCAAAGCTCGGCAGCCTTTTATTTTCCCACTCTGCAATCATCCCTGCCCGCAATCCTGACCAAGGATGAGCTTCTGAAAGCCAATAGCGCTTATTTGAACATCTCGACGCTCTCTCGGATCTTTGGCACGGCCGCTGGCGGAATCCTGGTGGCTGCTTTTTCGTTGTCCCAGCTCTATTTGTTTTCTCTGGTCGCCTACGTGGTCTTGGCCGGAATCACCTTTTTCGTTCAGATTCCGCACGTGCAGAAGAGCCAGCAAAGGGAGAAAATTGAATTTCGCGAAGTGTTGACAGCAAGCCGAAAAGATCCGGCTATCTTCGTCGGATTGATCAACAGCGGACTGATCACCCTTTTCCTCGGCGGTGTCAATCTCATGATCCTGAATTTTAGCTCCATTCAAGGAGAGCCACAGCTCATGGGTTGGATCTTCGCGGCTGAAGGAATCAGCATCCTGATCGGGGGGCTTTTGGCCAAACGCTGGATCGGTGGACGCAATCTGGTCTCCTCCTCGACTCTGATGCTGTTCTTCTTCGCAATTTCGCAATACGGCATGACCTTTGTGGACAATAAAGTGATGGTATTGGCATCCTTTGCCTTGTTCGGATTCATCGTCGCCTTCTTTTTCCCGGTGACGACAACGATTTTTCAAAAAAGGCTGCCGCAGAATCAGCACGGGCGCTTCTTCTCTTTCAAGAGCATGCTCGATCGCAGCTTTTTCTTTCTTGCACTGGCCATTACAGGCGCCTCCCTCGATTTGTTGGGCTTAAGCCTGTACCTGATCTGCCTCGCGACTGTCACCTTGTTCGCAGGCGTTTTCACGCACTTGTACAGTAAAAAGCACAAGCTGGATGTGAGAAGCAGTGATGAAAGCCCTGCCGCAGCCTGATTTCCCTTATATGGAAAGTGCAGTGTCTGCGGCCGGATGGACGCGGAACCTTTGTCTGAGTTCCCGGAATGGTGTACACTTACATCATCGTTAACCTACGGGAGGAAATTTTCATGGACACATTTTCAACTTCTACCCTTGGGCTGCTGCTCCCGATCGCCATGGCTGTCTTCGTCATTTTTTTGCGAATGAAACGCGCCAAGCGACCCGTAACTGCGAAAAGCATCATTCTGCCGCCATTTTTTATGGCAACAGGCTTTGCCATGTTTTTGTTCCCTGGCACGACGACCACTCCAGTTATCGACCTGACTGCCTTTCTGATCGGGATTGTACTGTCCGTTCCATTGATCATGACATCGCGATTTGAGGTGGTCGGTGAGGATATTTATCTGAAGCCGTCCCGAGCGTTGTTCTTTATTCTCGGCGGGCTGCTTGTGATCCGCGTGATCATCAAGCTCGTCATCAACGATTCATTTACTCCCTTGCAAACTGCTGGGCTGTTTTTCCTGCTGGCATTCGGCATGCTGGCTACCTGGCGAGGAGCGATGTTGTACATGTACAGGCAGATCACCAAAAAACCGCTTCGTACGTAAACTATCTGATCGCAAAAAAAGCAGGAGCCGTTTCCCTTGTGGCAAACGTCCTGCTTTCTTTATTTGAAAACTTTATCTTCACATTGGCTCAGTCATGTACATCCCGCCAAACAGCTCATGCTGCGTCTTCTCGCAGTCACCTTTCATACGGACGAAAAATGGCCTCTCCCCTCTTGTTTCCAGCATTTGCTGTGTCGCTCCTGCACCGGACGGCTCGCACAAAGTCACATTCCCGCCAGGCAAGAAAAAGGTTCGGCAATGCGCCACCAACTCTGCATCAAACACACGGGGACCTGCTTCCCAGCCAAACCAGCGGCCCCAGGTATCCGTCGCCTCCTCAAGGTTGCGAACCGCATAGCCGACCGCGTCGAGGTGCGTTGCCCCATTCGGGTGACTTCCGATCAAGCCGCGCATGCTCAACTCCAGGTACCGGTCTTCATCGCCCTGTTCCCATTGAATAAAAAACGGAGGGTGCATCCCGCTTTCGGGATCTCGCGCAAACAGCATCTGCCAGCGTACCGTAGTCCCGTCCTCTCTCTGGCGGCTGCCCGGAACCGGACCCGTAACCTGTAGGCCAGCTTGAGCCAATCGCTTGCTCCACTCCTGGATTTGCGTAGTACGGATTGCGATCTGACCGAACCCCTCGCCTGCCGGCTTTTCATCGACCAGCTGGCGAATCAAAGGGTTGTCCGATCTGCTTGCTATCTCGCTGTTTTCCACAGCGAAACATTCGATGTATGAAAGTCCAAAATAGCTGACACTATTCCAGGTCCCCCATAAGGGGTGACGTCCACCTGGTGAAACATGAAAACCTGCCTGCGCAAGAAGAGCGCTCCCTTCCGCAGGGGGACGATGAAGAAAATGGACGAGATGGTCAAAAGCTGCTTCCATCCGGCAAACTCCCTTCTCATTTGGATCTGGCAAGCTGGCCGACTGGTTTTGCCAGCTTTCGATTTGCTATACTATAGGAATGTTTCACAATAGTCCTGGAAGATCGAGGGGGGTAGAATGAAACAGACGCGAACACAAAGAGTGATGGAACAACGCAAAAAAAAGCGCCGCATATGGCTGCAAATCAGTATGCGAACAATTCTATTTTGCTTGATCGCCGTACTGGCAGTCGGTGCGTATTCGTTCTTCAAAACCTTCTTTTCCGATCCGGACGAAGCTAGCCGATTTCCCGAGACCGGGCCTGACAGTGTTGGCCAGATGCCCGAGCCTGCACCGGAGCCGCACGTTCATCTCTCCTTTGTCGGCGATGTCATGATGGCAGGAAACGTAGAGAAAATGCTGATAGAGAAGGGATATGACTATCCTTACACAGAGGTGGCAACATGGTTTGCCCAAGACGATATTACGATCGCCAACCTGGAAACGCCCGTGACGACCAGAGGGACTCCGCCTGAAAACAAAGCATTTATCTACAAGTCGCCGCCCGCGGCCCTGCCTGCCCTCAAAGAAGCGGGCATTGACGTGGTCAACCTGGCGAACAATCATTCCATGGACCAGGGGGTGGAGGGGCTTCTCGATACGTTTTCTTTTTTGGATAAAAACCAGATTGCCTACATCGGAGCAGGAAAAGACATGGAACGGGCCTATGCCCCTGTCATCATCGAGAAAAACGGGATTCGCGTTGCTTTCCTTGGATTCAGCCGCGTCATTCCTGAGGTAAGCTGGTACGCCGGAAAAAACAAGCCGGGAATGGCTGCCACCTATGATCCCGCCCTTGCAGTAAAAGCGATTCAGGAAGCCCGCACCCAGGCCGATCTGGTCGTGGTCATCCCCCATTGGGGCGAGGAGCGCAAGGATGATCCCGTCGATCATCAGACACAACTCGCACGAGCCTACATCGACGCGGGCGCTGACTTGGTAGTAGGCGGACATCCGCATGTCCTGCAAGGCTTCGAAACGTACAAGGATAAATGGATTGCATACAGCCTGGGCAATTTCGTCTTTACCCGCTCGACCGAACCCCGAACCTGGGAAAGCATCATTTTGCAGGCAAGCTGCACGAAATCAGGGAATTGCGCACTCAAGGCGATCCCGGTTCATGCTGAGCTGGCACGAGCCGTTCCGATGAATGATACAGACGGGCAGATCCTGCTCAAGCGACTGGAGTCCATCTCCATCAATGCGAGGATTCATTCAGACGGCAGCGTATCTGCCAAGGACTAGCTTGCCCAAACGAAAACCTCTGCCCGTTCCCCCATGCCTGGCTGTCCCTCGCCTCGACGGATAGCCAGGCTTTTTACGCAAACGCAATAGCTGCCTGCACGGCTTTTTGCCAGCCAGCATAGAGTCGTTCCCTGCTTTCCTCCCCCATCTCTACCGTAAATGAGCGATCCATCCGCCAGTTTTCGGCGATCTCCCGCTTATCCTTCCAGAAGCCTACAGCCAGGCCAGCCAAATACGCTGCACCCAATGCGGTCGTCTCATTCACCTGCGGGCGATCGACAGGCACACCCAGCATATCGCTTTGAAACTGCATCAGGAAATTGTTGCTCACCGCGCCGCCGTCCACCCGCAGCCTTTTCAACTGTATTCCCGAATCGGCCTCCATGGCGTTCAATACATCCTTGGTCTGATACGCCAAGGCTTCCAGCGTGGCACGGACAAAATGCTCCTTGCTGGTTCCCCTCGTCAAGCCGAATACAGCCCCACGAACTTCACTGTTCCAATAGGGCGTCCCCAGCCCGACGAATGCCGGGACGACATACACGCCATCGGTGGAGGATACACGCTCCGCATATCTTTCGCTCTCCGAGGAGGTTTTCAGCATGCGCAGTCCATCTCGCAGCCATTGGATCGCGGAGCCGGCGACAAAAATGCTTCCCTCCAAGGCGTACTCCACCTCTTGCCCGATCCCCCAGGCGATCGTCGTCAGCAAGCCATGCTCGGAGCGAACAGCTTGCTTGCCTGTATTCATCAGCATGAAGCACCCTGTGCCATAGGTGTTTTTCGCCATGCCTTGTTCAAAGCATGCTTGACCAAATAAAGCCGCCTGCTGGTCTCCAGCAGCCCCGCTTATCGGCACGGCTGCGCCAAAAAACAGATTTTTATCCGTATAGGCGTATACTTCTGAGCTGGACCGTACTTCGGGCAGCATCTGCACAGGTACGTCGAGGATGGATAGCAGTTCTTCGTCCCAGCGAAGGGAATGGATATCGTACATCAGCGTACGCGATGCATTCGTACAGTCTGTGACGTGCACTGCTCCGCCTGACAGCTTCCAGATCAGCCAGGTGTCTACAGTGCCAAACATCAGCTCCCCACGCTGTGCGCGGTCCCTTGCCCCATCTACATGATCCAGAATCCACTTCAGCTTGGTGCCGGAAAAATAAGCATCGATCAGCAAGCCAGTCTTGTCGCGAAAAAGCTGCGTCCATCCCTGCTGCTTCAACGTATCGCAGATCTCAGCCGTCTGTCGCGATTGCCAAACAATCGCGGGATAGATCGGCATCCCTGTCTCTTTATCCCAGACAAGCGTCGTCTCCCGCTGATTTGTAATCCCGATCGCAGCGACTTCATGGGCTGAAACTTGCTGGTTGGCCAGCACTTCCCCGATGACGCTGACCACGGAAGCCCAGATTTCCAGGCCATCCTGCTCCACCCAGCCCGGCTTCGGGAAGTACTGCTTGAATTCCTTTTGGGCCATCCCGATGATCTTCCCTGATTTATCGAACAAAATCGCCCGTGAACTCGTGGTTCCTTGATCGATTGCAAGCACGTACTGCTTTTCCATGTTGTGTCCCCCTGCCTTCCTCTCGTCGCTATGACAGTCCTTCAAACAACAAAACACGGGCTGGCGCAGCATCCGTCCCGATCAGCTTCAGCGGCGCTGCGACCATGAAGTACCTCGACTCTGCCACTTCTCTCAGGCGAAGACCCTCGATCACGATAATCCCTGCCGCAAACAAAATCTTGTGAGTGGGATGCCCCTCCTGATTGCGCTCGATCCCGAGAGCGTCTGTCCCGACGCCGCGAACGCCCAACTCTGCCAGATACTCTGCTCCGTCCTGAGCTAGGTAGACAAACGCAAAGGAAAACTCGTCGCTGTACGAATTTTTTGTCTTAAACAGCAGAAAGTCCCCCTGTTCAATCTCAAAACGCTCCAGATCCTGCCTCGTGATTCGGTCTTCTACCGCTGTCAGGTCCAGCACTTTGCAGCTCCCGACCAGCTTTTCCAACGGAATTGACTCCATCGTCTCTCCGTCCACGACCATATGGAGCGGAGCATCGACATGCGTCCCAGTATGTACATCCAGCTCGATTCTCGATTCTGTGACGTAGCCGTTGGTCTGCGGCTTGATTCTCGGCTGTTTCTCCGCTTTGTTTTTGTAGACGGCCATCCCCTCGTAGATCGCACCTGTAACATCGTACATTTTCATGTTCCCGCCTCCTCTTCTTCTGTACCCCAATCCACGTGCTCGTCAGCCGGAAAGCGCAATCCGATCTGCCTGCGAGCTTCGTCCATGATCTGCATTGCGACAAGGGAATTTTGATGAGAGTTGGTTGACGATTCTCTTTTTCCTGTGCGGATCAACTCCATGAATTCACGAATTTCATAATGCATGAGGCGGGAGGTTTGCGGTACTGTGATGTCCTCGACGCGACCATCGCGGTAGCGTATCTCCACCTTTTGCGGACGATTGATCTTATCGATGACCATCGTGGCGTCCTCGCCTTGGATTTCGGCAGGCAGAAAAGAGGTGGTAATCTTGGAGAACATTACTGCGGCTTCACAGTCCGGGTAACGCATGAGGATGCTTCCCTGCCCGTCCACACCAGAGTCAAGCATGACTGCTTCAGCTTGGATGCGCTGAGGTTTGCCCAATAGGACAACGAGCGGGTATATGCAGTATATGCCAATATCCATCAGCGCTCCGTTGGAAAAAGCCGGGTTGAAGGCATTGGGCAGCTGCCCATCCTTGTAGGCGTCATAGCGGGAGGAATACTGCCCGTTGCTGGCGACATAGCGGCGTATCCGCCCCAATTTGTGCAGATTGCCCTGAATCGCCCGGAAATTGGGGGCAAGCGTGGATTTGACTGCTTCCATCAAGAGGACATCATGCCTGCGTGCAGCCTGAATCATTTGCTTGACTTCTGGGGCGTTGGAGGCAAGCGGCTTTTCACACAGGACATGCATGCCGTGCTCCATGCAGACCAAGGCTTGCGAGGCGTGAAATGAATTGGGGCTGGCGATATAGACCGCATCAATCCGCTTGCTTTTGACCATTTCCTCCAGGTCTGCAAACCAGTAGGGAATTCCTTGCATAGCAGCAAATTCTCGGGCTCTTTCTTCCGTTCGCGAATAGACGGCCTCCAGCGAGAAGCCATCCATTTCCCTGCCGGAACGGATGAATTCCTCGGTAATCCAGTTGGTTCCGATCACGCCAAACCGCATAGTCCTGCCCCCTTTTTGAGAAGACGCTTTTCCCTATTTTATTCTTTCTTCTCCACGGCATGTCCTCCAAATTGATTGCGCAGGGCAGCTACTACTTTTCCAGAAAAAGTATCTGTCTCCAGCGAGCGGTAGCGCATCAACAGGGACATGGCGATCACCGGCGTGGCTGCCTGCAGGTCGAGCGCTGTCTCCAAGGTCCACTTGCCCTCCCCGGAGGAGTGCATGATTCCTTTGATCTCGTCCAGACGGGCATCCTGGGAAAAGGCCTGTTCGGTCAGTTCCATCAGCCAGGAGCGAATGACCGAGCCGTGGTTCCACACTTTTGCCACCTTCGCAAAGTCGTAATCGAACTCGCTTTTGGCCAAGACCTCAAACCCTTCCCCGATCGCCGCCATCATGCCGTATTCGATGCCGTTATGGATCATCTTGAGAAAGTGGCCGCTGCCCGATTTGCCTGTGTACAGATAGCCGTTCTCCACTGCCGTATCGCGGAATAGCGGTTCGACTAGACGCCAAGCCTGCGGGTCTCCGCCTACCATGTAGCAAGCACCGTGTCTGGCCCCGCTGATCCCGCCAGAGGTCCCGGCGTCCAGATAAAAGATCCCGTGCTCCTCCATCTGCGCTGCACGGCGAATGGACTCTTTGTAATGCGAATTGCCAGCTTCAACGACAATGTCTCCCGCAGCGAGCAATGGGGTCAACTCCGCCAGGACGCCGTCTACGTGGGCGTGCGGGACCATCAGCCAGACGATGCGCGGAGCATCCAATGACTCGACCAGCTGTGTCAGGTTTTTTGCCCCGGTTGCACCCGCAATGCTGATTTCTCCTACCGCTTCCGCATTCACGTCAAAGGCAGTTACTTCATGTCCACGCTCCATCAATTGCAGTCCCAGATTCAGACCCATTTTTCCCAAACCGATCAACCCGACCTTCATCGTTATCCGCCCCCTCATTTTCCTTTGCTTCATCGTGCATGTACAGGTGTGTATACAGGCTCGTCCTGCGGATCAAGCCACCAGGTAAAGCCGTCCTCCTCCAGCAAACGGTATGCCGCATCCGGGCCGTTCGTACCTGCCGGATAGTCATGCAGCGGCACGCGATTTTCGGCAAATGCCGCGAGAATCGGCTCCACCCAACGCCACGCCAGCTCTACTTCCTCCCACTGGGCAAAATGCGTCCGATCTCCCTTCATCGCTTCAGCCAGCAGAAGCTCGTAGGGCTCGGGGAGATTTTCCTGATTGGCATACTTCAATTCAACAGGCTCGAGCTGTCCGGGCTTGCCGGGACCATTCAGATTCAATCGCAAGGTCATTCCTTGATCCGGCGAGACGTGGATCACCATCAGATTCGGCAGCTCTGCTTCCTCGGAAGGTTTGCACTGCACCACGATTCGGGTCGACTTTTCCTTCATTCGCTTGCCGGTACGAAGGTAAAAAGGCACCCCTTGCCAGCGCGGCAGATCAATGAACAGGCGGGCAGCGACGAATGTATCGGTCATTGACATGGGCGCTACTCCTGCTTCCTCCCGGTAAGCGAAGGCATGGGTTCCGTCTATTGAACCCTCGCTGTATTGCCCGCGAACCACGTGCAGCCTGACATCCTCTTTGTCTAGCGGACGCACGGCTTCCATTACGTTTCGCTTTGCAGCCTGTATCTCCTCCGCTGTCATCCTCCCAGGCACGTGCATGGCGGTCAACATGGCCAGCTGCAGCAAATGATTTTGCACCATATCGCGAATGGCCCCGGCATGATCATAATAAGCGGCCCGCTCCTCTACTCCGATCGTCTCGCTGGCGGTGATTTGCACATTGGCGATATATCGACTGTTCCAGATCGCATGAATGATCGGATTGGCTGATTCCAGCGATCCCAGGCTCTGCACCATCGGCTTGCCCAGATAGTGATCGATGCGGTAGATCTCTTCCTCGGCAAACGCCTCACCCAGCTTGCGATTCAAGTCACGCGCAGATGCGAGGTCTGAACCAAACGGCTTCTCAACCATCAGACGCCTCCAGCCACTCGTCTGACTCAGTCCGCTTCGATGCAGGTTCCCGGCAATGCCTGCAAACAACTCCGGTGAAACAGACAAATAGAAAAGACGATTCTCCCCGATCCGCCGTTCGCTCTCCCCGCTCCGTACATAGTGGTGCAAATTCAAATAGGCTTGCGGCTGCCGCACATCCATCTCGTAATACTCGATCCCTTGCAAAAAGACCGGAAGCCTGGAAAAATCCCCTGCCCGATCCTGACAAAAATCACGCAGCGACTCTTCTATGTGAGCTCGGAACCGCGACTGACTCCACGCTCTCCTGCCGGTCGCGACTACCCAAAAAGGCTGCGGAAGCTTCCGGTCCAGATACATGCGAAACAAGGCAGGGAAAATTTTGCGGGCTGCCAAATCACCTGTTGCGCCAAACAGCAGCATGGTCATCGTATCCATTTTTGATTGCCCCCTCCTTGTCATCATCACGAACAAGCTGACACCGTTATTATTAGGCAAATGCCTGGTTTCATCAAGTGACTCCCTGCCATCCTGTGCCCGCTTTTTTGCGAGAGAAGAGGATTTTTTTGACTGATTCGTGAACCATATAGAGAGCAGGCAAAATAACCACCCAACACGTTGTCAGAAAAGTCTGCCATCCGTCATTTCAGGCTTGCTCACCTGGCATGGGACGTTGCGGGAGTCTCATACCTTATAAGGGGAAGGCAATTGCTCATGAGAGGGGGTGCCCTTTCTCTCCACTACCGTGAAACTTGATTGAAGGAGGTTATTGTCTTGAGACTTCGTCCGCGTGAACCTATCGACGTTGTCATGTATGTATCGACTTGTATCGCTGATCAGGATTGGCATTTGCAAAAATGGTTGTTCCGAATGCGAAGATAGTTCAAACCATGGGAGGAGGACTCTATGCGAGTCGCGATAGTAGGCGTTGGAGGAGTAGGACAAGTAAGTGCGTGTGAGCTGGTAAAATCACAGTATTTGACCAAGCTGGTTTTGGCGGACATATCCATCGCACCAGCTGAGGAATTGGCCGCAGAGCTGCGTCGCGAGACTGACGTGGAAATTCAGGTCAAACGGGTGGATGCAAGGGACGTGTCCAGTGTGCAGGCCATTTTGGACGATATTGATGTCCTGCTGCACATCGGATTGCCGGAAAATAATTTTGAAGTGATGAAAGCATGCCTGAATACAAAAACGCATTACATCGATACTGCTTCTTCGGGACCACAATGGCTCCGCAAGCAGCTTGCCTGGAACGATAAATTCCGTGCTGCCGGAATCCTCGGCATCATGGGCTTGGGTTGCGACCCCGGCTTTTCCAATATTGCCGCCCGCTACGCCGTCGATCAACTGGACGAGGTAGACGCGATCCTGATCCGTGACGGCGATAACTCCATCGTCGATTACGATGGTTTTTGCTCTTATTTCAGCCCTCAGACTGCCATCCAGGAATGTCTGGCCAAACCCAATTACTGGACGGCTGACAAGGGGGAGCAGTATCTCCCGACCCCTTTTGCCAACAAGGAGGAGTTTGAGTTCCCTGAACCGATCGGCTGGCTCGACTGCTACAATGTCGAGCATGAGGAAGCGACGACGCTCGGCGAAACGATCGGCAGGGCGAAAGGCTGCAAATACGTCGACTTCAAATACGCCTTGCATCCCGATTTCGTCAATACGCTCAAGGTCTTAAGCTATCTGGGCCTGGACAGCGACGAGGAGATCGAGGTCAAAGGCGTAAAAGTGGCCCCTCGGGATGTCGTCGTCACCACGATGCCCAAACCGGTTGATCTGGCTGGCAAAATCCATGGCTACTCCAGCGTGGGTGCCTTGGTCAAGGGCAAGAAAAATAACAAACGCAAAGAAGTTTACGTCTACACGATAGCCAATCATGACGAGGTTTTTTATAAGACCGAGTTCCAGGCGACGATTTGGCAGACTGGCATTCCCCCGGTCGTTGCCGTCGACATGATTGCAGAGGGGTTGCTACAGACGACAGGCTGCATTCCACCGGAGTTGATTGACCCCATCCCTTTTTTGGAACGGCTGAAAGCTCGCGGTATGGCTTGGGATGTCATCGAGAAGACTTCCCCTCTCTCGCAAGGCACGTAGCACGTAACTTGAGATAAAGAAAACCGTTCACCCTTTTGTTTGGGGCGAACGGTTTTTTCACATCTGTTATTCGCTCTTTCGCAGCACGGCTCGCACAGGACTCCCATCCGCATCGGCAAGCGGCAGCGGCAGTGCGATCAACTCATAATCACCCGGCTGGACATGATCCAAAAGCAAGCCTTCCAAAATATGGATATCGTGCTGGTGCAAGCCGTGATGGGCAAGCAATTCCTTGCTGTCCAGCGGATCGACCGACGGTACATCGACCCCTATCAGCCGAATTCCTTTTTCCGCCAGAAAGGCCGGCAGATCAGGGCGCAGATAGCAGATCTCCTCGGGAAACCTCTCTGGATCACTCCAGGAGCCAGTACGAATCAACAGGCGGCTGACGCCTTCCAAATCAAAATCGGCGAGATCGTCTGCCCCGATACTGGGTTTGTCCAACAGTTCCACGACCCGTGCCATCCCGACGTACAGGTCGATGTCCAGATGAAGCATCCTTCTCCCGTCGTCATCGAAATGAAAAGGTGCATCCACATGCGTTCCGGTATGTATACTCATCGTCAGCTTTCCTACATTGACGGAGCCGCTTGATGATTTTGGCCAGTTCACTTCATAGGTAAAAGGCGTATCACCCGGCCATGTCGGTGTCCCTGCCACCAGCGGGCGTGATATATCCAGCAATTTCGCGCACATACGAATTTCCCTTCCTTCCTCTACGCTTCTTTTCCACAGATTACAGAATAGTGGAACCAGCGTCAACATTCACGCGAATAATCGGGTTCTCTCTTTTCATTTGCGACTATTCCCTGTATCGTAAGAACATAGAAAGGGGACGATGGAAGTGGAACAGAGCCATTCCCAGACAGATGGTCGCCACCTCAGATCGCAGCAGACACGGCAAAAGCTACTGGAAGCTGCGCGACAAATCTTTCTCGAAGAAGGCTTTCAAAAAACAACAATCTCGCAGATTATCAAGCGAGCCAATACCGGATATGGGACAGCTTACGTGCATTTCAGCGGAAAGGACGATTTTTTGATTGTACTCATGGAGGATGTTATGGCCGCCTTTTACGCGATCGCGGAACTGCCTTTCTTTCCGCAGACCCCGCAGGAAGCCCACGAGATGATCCTGTACCAGACGACGACATTTTTGAATCTGGCCGTAACCGAACGCAAAATGCTGCAGTTGTTTTCCGAAGCGATGGGCGCTTTCCCCACTGTCCAGCAAAAATGGGAGGAGATCCGGGAGCAATTCGTCCAGCGAATCGCCCAGGATATTCGCCATGCCCAGCGCCAAGGATTGGCCCGGGCAGAAGTAAACCCCGAGCTTGTCGCCCGGGGCTGGTTCTACTCGCATGAAATGTATTTGTGGGACATCGTCAAAAACAAAAATCAAGCTTCGCTGGACGAAATCGCGAGTACCCTCGTCGCGATTTACACCGGCGGACTATACGAGCCGTCCCCTGCATCACAAGGGTAAGAGGGGTTTACAACTGGATTCCATAGCCAAGGGCCAATTGCTTCATGCCCTCTTTGCTTTCTTTGATCAAAGTCCTGGCCTCTTCCAGCTTTTCGCGGGCAGCGGTCAGGCCTGCCTTGTCCTTGTCCTTCATAGCATTGACAATTCGTTGAAATGCCTCCTGCTGTGCACGGGTCGCAGACAGGTACTTTTCATGTACCTCCTGTACTTCCTTGGTCGCAGGCTTGATCTTCTCCAGTTCCTTCACAAATGCCTCATAACGCGGCAATACCTGATCATTCAATCCCTGGTACAGGGCCTGCGGGTCCTTCAGGGTTTGCGACATGTTGCTAAACTGGGTCATAATCTCCTGTTCCAGGGAGGCTACCTTGGGCAATTCCTCTTTGAAGTAGTGATTCGCATCTTCCTCGACTGGATCGCTGCTGCAGCCTGCCAGCAACAAAACGGCCGACAGCACTATCAGCATCCATGCTTTAGCTTTTCTCATGATTTTCTCCTTCCCAACAACTGCTGCAAATAGAGTACCACAATTTGTACAATTATGGATTGGTAAGTTACAACCGATTTTGGTGGAGAAGATAGCATTCGGCTTCCTTGTACAGTCCTTCTTGATCCGCGTGCTTCAGATAGCTTTTCATCGTCCGCAGCCATTCGACCGTCGTGGAGCGGGTCGCGGCGATCGATTCGCGCAGGTCGCTCATCTGGATCGGGCGTTCGATGCCCTTGGTCAGCATATCATGCAGGACTTGCTCCGTCGCCAATTCTACTACATACTCAATATCCGAAGCGGAATAAAAAGATGTCCAGGCGGCAAGCTGCGCGAAATCGAGCGGTTCCGAAGGACGTCCGGACAATTTCTGACGGAATATCGCTTCGCGCGCTTCCAAATCTGGCGGACCGACAAAGATCAGCCTGTCAAACCGTCGATGACAGGCGGGATCGACGTCCCAAGGCATGCTGGTGGCTGCAACGAACAGCAATTTTTCCGGGCTGCTTTTGATCTGGTCCATCTCCCACAGCAATTGGTCGGTCACCCTGCGCAAGAGCAGGGAGGAAGCCTTTCCCCTGTTGTTGCTCAACGCTTCCAGCTCATCGAGGAAAAGAAGGGTTGGCTTTTGCTCCCGTGCCATAGCAAACAAGTCCTTGATTTGATCCTCATTGACCCCCTGATAGGATGAAAGACTGTCTGCCAGGGACATTGGAAGGAAATGCGCCTGACATTCTCCGGCGATCGCCTTCGCGAGGGTGTTTTTGCCGCACCCGGGCGGCCCGTAAAGCAGTACGCTTTCACCACTCCCCTTTTTGCGAAAGATCCCGGCTGCCCCTGAAGTGACAAACGGTTGGACAATCTTCTGCTGCACTTCTTCCTTGATAGTCGTCATTCCCCCGATGTCAGCCAGCGTGATTGGCCGCTGCTCTTGCTCGTCATTGGAACCCTCCGCGCCCGATTGGCCTCTCTGCGCCAGGAGCATGGGAACCGATTCATACGCAAGGAAAAAATCCGTATCCTCAATTGCCTTTTTGAGCGGAGATTCTTGCTGATACGGATTTCCCTCTTTCACGATCATATGTCTAATCTCTTCATCCCCGAGGGTCAAAGCCTGCGTAAAGGCATGCAACGCTTCATTGCGCTCCCCCATCTCTGCATATTCCAGTCCAAGCAGATACCAAGTCAATGCATTCGTCTCATCTCGAGTCAGCATCGCTTTCAATATCTCTATCTTTGTCATTGGTTTCTCCCCTGAAAACGATAATAAGCACATAGCATCATCTTATTATAATGCATATGGCCTACGAGAAGAATATGGGAATAGGAAGAAGGGATGGAAGCAAAAAAACCACCTGGCCCCATGAGGGAGCAGGTGGTTCTCCTTTACACCAGTACTCGCTGGAAAAAGTCTTCCAATTGGCTGACGTCTGTAATCCGCTTGTTGCATTTCTCGGAATCGACACACATGTAATTGCCAACCGCCTTGTAATAATCCGGCGAAAGCGAGGATTTCGCTTTGGATATCGCCGTCACCAGCGCCACTTCTTCATGGCCGTGGCACAATGAACAAAGATTTTTCTTGTTCCCCGGCGTAAATCTGCCTTCTACCCCGATGAATTTACCATTTTCTGGATAAACAAAATAAATCTTGTTCGTTGCGATGTCGATCCATCCCAGGTAGGTAAGCTTGGAGATTTCCATATTGGCGAGATCTGGAAGCTTGAGCTTCTTGCTTTTTGGAAAGAGCTTTTTGATCTGCGCTTCTGTAATCGCTGGAAAATCTATCGTGTACTCGCTTAGTCTGTTAAGGTACTCCGAAAAATCCTGTGATGTTTTGCAGGTCGTAATCGGTTGCAGCAGGTCTTTTTGTTCCTTGCTCAGTTCAGGGAACAGCTCCATGATCTTGGATTCAGCAAGGAAGATGACCGCTTCGAGAACTTTCGGATCAGACACCGTATTATGGGTACGGAGAACATGATCGGCCTGTTTTTTAATGAAATTGTACTGATGGTTGCGGATAAATGGCTGGGTCATTGTGGACACACCTCTAACTTGTAGGATCAGGGCACCAACATCCATCTGCCCCGGGTTGTAGAATGGTATTGTCCATTCCTCCCATCCAACTTAAGCAATTTGACCTGCCTGTTCAATAGGCAGAATTGCAAAAGAGGGGAGGACAAGCCCGGCATCTGCCGCGGGTAAAGCGCTCCAAACATATCGTTTGAGTGATTCTATTTCATGATACTTGGGCAACCGTCCGGCGTTTAACTTGCTTTCCCTGCCCCTGTGAGATTCGCCGATCCGATAGCTTCATCAAACTCGAAACTTGTCGTACGCTTCACCACGGGTTGGTGCCCAGTTATTGTTTTTGAAAAATAGGTTATTTCCGTCTTGCTATCCATATTTCTTGTAGCGGCCTTATTCGCTACAAGCGTTATCTTAATCTGCACACGCGCAACCACCCTCAATCGAGCAGGGAAATAATTACATACTTTACACTCCCTTTGCCGAAGATGCAAGAGGAAACTTCCGTTAGGTGTGATACATGCTGCAGTGGTGGGGAGGAAAAAAGGGAAAACGCTTCAGGCGGGTTGGGATCTTTGCTGGGGGGCATCCCTGGCACTCTATCAGTTATCCTCATTGTCTGGTAAATACAACTACATCTGCGTTACTGGGATAAATCCATCAATAAATCTCTCTCCAAGATTTTTTTCGACTCGCGTTTTGAATAATAAGGAAAAAATTCCATATAATTTAGACTGGAGTGAAATATGCAGGAACAGCTATACTAATATAATCGTCTATCCGGCAGCTAAAAATATCCAGACTTTTTCTTCTTATCAAGAGAGATGGACCGACTGGCCCGATGAGACTCTCGGCAAAGGCTTGATAGATAAAAGGAGTGTTTTATAGATATAAGGCCTCTTCTTGTATTTTCAAGATGAGGCCCTTTTTCGGGCAAAGAATGGACAAAAGAATTGTTCCTTTTATTTTTGGAGGTAGAACCATGAAGCCAGGGAATCCATGGGCGCTGATCCCATTTGTTGTTTTTTTGATTTTATTTATTGGTTCAGGGGTTATTACAGGTGACTTTTACGCCTTTCCTGTGATTGTAGCCATCGCTATTTCGGGAGCTATCGCTCTGATGATGAATCGAAAAGAGCCGTTTTCTCGAAAGGTTGAAATTTTTTGCCAAGGAGCAGGAAATGGAAATGTCATGCTGATGGTAGTGATTTTTCTTTTGGCAGGGGCCTTTTCAGAAGTAGCAAAAGGTACGGGAGCAGTAGACTCAACTGTTAACTTTGCTCTATCGGTCGTTCCGCAAAACCTGCTTGTTGTAGGCTTGTTCATTATTGCCTGCTTTATCTCCCTGTCAATGGGCACATCGATGGGTACGATTGTTGCACTGGCGCCGATTGGCGTTGGGATAAGCCAGCAAACCGATCTTTCCATGGCTTTCGTTATCGGGGCGATTATTGGCGGTTCGATGTTTGGGGATAACTTATCCTTTATTTCAGATACAACATTCACTGCCGTTCGCTCACAAGGTGCACAAATGAGGGATAAATTTAAGGTGAATTTTTGGATTGTGCTACCGGCCGCTATTGCAACGTGCATCATTTTATGGGCCATCACGATGGGTGAAACGGCACAAGTGGAGCATCTGAGCTATCATTTGATCAAAATTGTCCCCTATATTTTGGTTATCATTTTGGCGTTGGCTGGAATGAATGTTTTCCTAGTTCTAGCATCAGGGATTGTTCTCGCTGGGGCAGTTGGCTTAGCGGATGGCAGCTATCATATCATGAGCCTTTTCCAAAAGATTGGCCAAGGAATGGCAGGCATGTATGAAATGGCCTTTCTTGCGATATTAATTGCTGGTATGGTGGAGGTTATGAAAAGCAACGGCGGAATTGACTTTTTGCTTCAACTTGCGACACGAAAGATTACATCGAAAAAGGGTGCTGAATTTGGCATTGCCGGTCTTGTAGGCTTAACGAATGTATCGACGGCCAATAATACGATCGCTATTTTAATTGCCGGACCGCTTGCAAAAAATATTGCTGACCAGTATGGGATTGAGCCGCGTAAGTCCGCAAGCATTTTAGATCTTTTCTCCTGTGCCATTCAAGGCCTTCTGCCATACGGAGCCCAATTCCTGGCGGCTGCAAGTGTTGCCGGAATATCACCAGTGAGCATCCTGCCGTACTCTTTTTATCCGATCCTCATAGGGATCTGCGGAATCGTCGCGATCCTCATCGGATACCCGAAAAAAAAGGAAGCCAAAACATCATCATGATGAAATGACGAGGGCATGTCCTACCTATAAAACCCAGCTACTTTCGTAAAAGAAGATTAGCTGGGTTTCTTACAAGCTGAAGCTCTTTATTCAGCAAATGCGCCAGATGGTTGAAAGTTGTTCCGGAACACCAAAGGACACTAAGATAAGCACTCAATGGCAAACCCTTCGGTATATCCTTTCGGAAGCACTCCCATAAATTGAAGGGCTGTCAAGAAGCTAATAAGAACTGTTATGACCCCAACTGACCATCCTGCAATGATCAAAAGCCATCTTGGCATTTTCTCCCCCCAAGAGGTCACGAGAGCTAAAGCAAATAATGATGCCAGTATCGCCAAGACAGCTGTGAAGTCGATTCCAATGGCATAGAACGTATATAGAAAAGCAGATCCTTCCTTTAACGCATCACCAAACCCTGCTACATCTTGTACAGCTTGATTTGTTGTAAGTCCCACCGTTGATCCCCATGCCCAAAGCGATTTTAAAATCGCATACGGCAACAGAGCAAAAGCTGCTACATAGCCCCATCCTTTAGTCAAATACATTTTATCAACTTTTTCTGACTTCATATGTTTCTCATTTTTTATACTCAAATAACATTCTCCCTTCTCGATTAAGAAATGAAGCCTATTCGTTTTAAAATATACTAAAGGTACGAAATAGTCTCCAAATAAATTCCAGCCTTACATATTTTATACGCCCATTTGGAATGAAAAAAGAGTGAAAGCGGCAATTCGACCACTTTCACTCTCATTATGTTTAAGCAAAAAACGTTTTTGGTGCTTTGCGCCATTCTCCGAGCAGCGTTTCCTGTTCGGCAGTGATCGTACCCTGCTCCCTCGCTGCTTCCAGCAATGCCGTGTAATGGGAAATGGTCGTGCACGGAATTCCTGCATTAGCGAACAAGGCTTCGGCATCCGGGAACTGATAGCTGAAGATCGCGGCGACTCCGAGAACTTCGCCCCCTTCCGCCTGCACGGCCTGCGCTGCTTTGAGCGAGCTGCCGCCCGTGGAAATCAGATCCTCGATCACAACCACCTTTTGCCCTGCAGCCAGCGCTCCTTCGATCTGATTCTGGCGGCCGTGGCCTTTTGCTTTATCACGTACGTAGATCATCGGCAGATCCAACAGCTCCGCCACCCAGGCAGCGTGAGGAATCCCTGCTGTCGCTGTTCCCGCTACGACCTGTGCTTCAGGATACTTTTCGCGAATCAGTTCGGCAAATGCCTGTGCGATCTGGCGGCGAACGGACGGATAGGACATGGTGATCCGATTGTCACAGTAGATCGGCGATTTGATGCCGGATGTCCAGGTAAAGGGTTGATCAGGGCGCAGATGGACTGCGCCGATGGCAAGCAAGCTGCTCGCGATTTCTTTCGCCTTCGTCATGCTATCATGTCCTCTCTTTTCCAGATGGGGTTGTAGTAGCTCGTATATGAGCGGATTTAGCTGCGGTCCGCCTCGACCGCTTGCACGATGCTCTCCCAAGCGGCTGACGGGTCTTTCGCTGCGGTGACGGCCCGGCCGATCACGAGATAGTCGCTGCCGAGCCTAAATGCCTGCTCCGGTGTGGTGATCCGTGTCTGGTCGCCTTGGTCGGCGCCCAGCGGACGAATCCCCGGGGTAACGGTAACAAAGGATTCTCCCAACGCTTTTTTGATCACAGGGACCTCCAGCGGAGAAGCGACGACGCCATCCAGACCCGCTTGCTTGGTCATTTTCGCGTAGTGAAGGACGACATCCTCGACGTCGCCTGCAATTGCCAATTCGTCGTTCATCGTCTGCTTCCCGGTAGATGTCAGCATCGTGACGCCGATCAGCAAGGGAGCAGCAGCACCCGCCGCTGTTCCCTGCTCCAATCCTTCGCGTGCCGCTTGCATCATCGCAACGCCGCCGGCCGCGTGCACATTCACCATGTCCACGCCGTGCCGTGCAAGGCTGCGCATGGCTCCTTTTGCCGTATTGGGAATGTCGTGTACCTTCAGGTCGACGAAGACCTTTAGTCCCAGCTCCTTCAGGTAATGAAACACGGCTGGTCCTTCAGCATAGGTCAGCTCCATGCCGACCTTTACGTAGCGTACATGTCCCTTCAAAGAAGCCAGGCATTGCTTGACCTCTTCCAGTGTAGAAAAGTCGAGCGCAACGATCATGCGCTCACGAATATCGATGGTTTCCGGTTTCACACTGCCTCTCCCCTTTGATCTCCAGTCTGGTTTTCTCTATCTGACACTGCTTTTCTTATACCGTTACGGTAACCTTCGCACCTGCGCGCTGTGTTGGCATCGCCTCTGTCGAGAAGGTGATTGTCTCCAGCACATGCAGGAGAGCTGTCGCCGTATCGAGTGAAGTAAGGCACACGGCTCCGTTCTCGACAGCTTCCCGGCGGATGCGGAATCCGTCACGCTGCGGTGTTTTTCCTTTGGTCAAGGTGTTCAGCACGATGTTGGCTTCCCCCGTGTGAATCATGTCCAGCAGATTTGGCGTGCCTTCAGACAATTTGTTGACACGGGTGACAGGCAGGCCTGCCTGCTCCAGGTAATCGGCTGTGCCGGAAGTGGCCAGCAGCTTGAAGCCGAGCTTGCGGAAGCGTTTGACGATGGACAGCGCCTCTTCCTTGTCTTTGTCTGCGACGGTGACGAGCAAGGTGCCTTGCGTCGGAATGTTCATCCCTGCGGCGACCAACCCTTTGTACAGCGCTTTTGCCAATGTGCTTTCGCGTCCCATGACTTCACCTGTCGATTTCATTTCCGGACCGAGTGTGATGTCTACGCGGCGCAGCTTGGCGAAGGAGAAGACCGGCACTTTGACCGATACCATTTCTTCTTCTGGGTGATAGCCCGGCGTGAAGCCTTGTTCCACGATCGAGTGTCCGAGGATCGCCTTCGTCGCGATGTTTGCCATCGGAATTCCTGTCACTTTGGAGAGGAAAGGCACGGTGCGGGAAGAGCGCGGATTCACTTCGATCACATACGGACGATTGTTATAAATGACAAACTGGATGTTGAGCAAGCCCTTGATTTGCAGCGCGCGTGCCAGCTTCGTCGTCATGTCGATCAGTTCATCCTTGATTTCTTGGGACAGGGATTGTGGCGGATATACCGCGATCGAGTCGCCGGAGTGGACCCCTGCCCGCTCGATATGCTCCATGATGCCCGGAATCAGGACGTTTTCGCCGTCGCAGATCGCATCTACCTCTGCCTCGATCCCGACCATGTAGCGGTCTACGAGCACCGGATGCTCCGGATTGATTTTTACCGCTTTTTCCATGTATTCCAGCAGCTCAGGCTGATTGTAGACGATTTCCATCGCGCGTCCACCCAGTACGTAGGATGGGCGTACCAGTACCGGGAAGCCAAGTCCTTCTGCCGCTACGACTGCTTCTTCCACCGATGTGACGGTTTTTCCTGGCGGCTGTGCGATCTCCAGGCCGCGCAGAAGCGCTTCAAACTTCTCGCGGTTCTCGGCTGCGTCGATATTTTCGAGGCTGGTGCCAAGAATCTTGATGCCGCGTGCTGCCAGCTTGTCTGCCAGGTTGATCGCGGTTTGTCCGCCGAACTGGACGATGACGCCTTCTGGCTTTTCTACGTCGAGAATGTTCATGACGTCTTCGATGTACAGCGGCTCGAAGTACAGACGGTCGGAGGTGTTGAAGTCAGTCGAGACTGTCTCCGGGTTGTTGTTGATGATGACCGCTTCGTATCCGGCTTCTTTCAACGCCCATACAGCGTGCACGGTCGCATAGTCGAACTCGATCCCCTGTCCGATGCGGATTGGACCGGAGCCCAGGACGACGACGCGTTTTTTGCCTGTCTCGATACGTTCGTCTTCCACTTCGTAGCTGGAGTAGTAGTACGGTGTCTGTGCTTCAAATTCCGCTGCGCACGTATCCACCATTTTGAATACCGGCACGAATCCCTGCTGTTTGCGCTGTTCGCGCACTTCTTCTTCGGAAAGTCCGGCAAGCTCGGCAATTTTGCGGTCGGTAAAGCCCATGCGTTTGGCTTCATACAGCTTTTCCGTGGTCAAGCCTTCCTCCAGTACCGCTTCAAAATTAACCATTTTTTGGAATTTATACAGGAAGAACAAATCGATCTTGGTTAACTCATGTAGCTGCTCGATCGTCCAGCCGCGGCGCAGCGCTTCTGCCAGGAGGAAGAGGCGCTCATCATCGGCGGCGATCAGGCGTGCGGACAATACCTCGTCGGAAATCTCTTTTGCTCCCTTGACCTCGATATGATAGCTGCCGATCTCCAGCGAGCGGATCGCCTTCATGATCGACTCTTCAAAGGTCCGACCGATCGCCATGACCTCTCCGGTCGCTTTCATTTGCGTTCCCAGCTTGCGGTTGGCAGACTGGAATTTATCAAATGGCCAGCGCGGAATTTTGCTTACCACGTAGTCGAGCGTCGGCTCGAAGCAAGCGAAGGTTTGGCCTGTCACCGGATTTTTCAGTTCGTCCAGGGTGTATCCGATGGCGATCTTCGCTGCCATTTTTGCGATTGGATAGCCAGTCGCTTTGGATGCCAGCGCAGAAGAACGGCTCACGCGCGGGTTTACCTCGATGACGTAGTATTGGAAGCTGTGCGGATCAAGCGCGTATTGTACGTTGCAGCCGCCCTCGATGCCCAGTGCGCGAATGATGTTCAGTGCGGAGGAGCGCAGCATTTGATACTCACGGTCCGACAAGGTTTGGCTTGGCGCCACGACGATGGAGTCTCCTGTATGCACCCCGACCGGGTCGATGTTTTCCATGTTGCAGACGACGATGCAATTGTCGTTGGCATCGCGCATCACTTCGTATTCGATTTCCTTCATTCCGGCAATGCTTTTCTCGATGAGGCATTGCGTGATCGGAGAGTATTTCAGCCCGCTTGCCACGATCTCGCGCAGATTCTCCTCGTCTTCGCAAATCCCGCCGCCGGTACCGCCCAGGGTATAGGCCGGACGCACGATGATCGGGTAGCCGATCTCATTGGCAAAGTCCACGGCTTCCTCTACGGTGCTGACGATCACGGATTCCGGCACAGGCTCGCCCAGCTCGTTCATCAATGCGCGGAACAGCTCGCGGTCTTCCGCCTTTTTGATCGATTCCAGCTTGGTGCCGAGCAGCTTGACATTTTCCTGCTCCAGGATGCCTGCTTCAGCCAGGGCCACTGCCATATTCAAGCCCGTTTGTCCGCCCAATGTCGGCAAGAGTCCATCCGGTTTTTCCTGGCGGATGACTCGCGCGACGAACTCGGGCGTGATCGGCTCGATGTAGACTTTGTCCGCCATATTGGTGTCGGTCATGATGGTAGCCGGGTTGGAGTTGATCAGGACGACCTCCATCCCTTCTTCCTTCAAAGCTTCGCAGGCTTGTGTACCTGCATAGTCAAATTCGGCGGCTTGCCCGATCACGATCGGACCGGAACCGATCACGAGGATTTTTTTCAGATCAGCGTGTTTTGGCATGGGTTTTCTCCTCCTTAGCGGTATCCATCATGGCAAGAAACTGGTCGAACAGATAGCCGGAATCATAAGGGCCTGGGGCCGCTTCCGGGTGGTACTGGACAGAGAAAGCGTTTTTCGCTGCGTTGCGCACGCCCTCAATCGTTCCGTCGTTCAAGGCGATATGAGTAATCTCCAGCTCGGTTCCTGCGAGCGATTCTTCTTTTACAGCGTAGCTGTGGTTCTGGGAGGTGATGTAGGTGCGTCCGGTCGTCAATTCCTTCACCGGATGGTTCCCGCCGCGATGGCCGAATTTCAGCTTCATCGTGTCCGCGCCGGAAGCCAGGGAGAACAACTGGTGCCCCAGGCAGATGCCGAACAGCGGGTATTCACCCAGGATGCCGCGGATCATCTCGATGGCTTGCGGCACGTCCTTGGGATCTCCAGGGCCGTTGGACAAAAGGATGCCGTCCGGCTGAATGCGGCGGATCTCATCTGCTGTCACATCGTATGGCACGACTACGACGTCGCAGTTGCGTTTGGTGAGCTCGCGCAGGATGCCGTGCTTGGAGCCGAAATCCACCAAGACTACGCGATGTCCGGTGCCTGGACAACTGAAGACGCTTTTGGTCGAGACGCGGGATACCTGATCGGTCATCAGCGGCGTAGCGTTCAAGGATGCGACCAGCTCAGCCAGCGGGGCGTCGCTTGTCGTAATCATCCCTTTCAAGGTGCCGTGGTAGCGGATTTTTCTCGTCAGCATCCGTGTATCGACGCCAGCGATGCCGGGAATATCGTAGACTTTCAGCAACTCATCCAGGGTTTGGGTGTTGCGCCAGTTGCTTGGTGCTTCACTGTGCTCCCGAACGACAAATCCGTGGATATAAGGGCGAACCGCTTCGAAATCATCGCGGTTGATTCCGTAATTGCCGATCAGCGGGTAGGTCATGGTCACGATCTGGCCGCAGTAGGATGGGTCGGACAGAACCTCCTGGTAGCCAGTCAACCCCGTATTGAACACCACTTCACCGCTTGTTTCCTTCGTTGCGCCAAACGCGCTGCCGAGTAATTCCGTTCCGTCTTCCAAGATCAGTCTTGCACGCATCTATCGTTCCTCCTCCGTAGTCGCTCCTGTCGTATCTCGTTGAGTCAGCAGGGATGTTTTTCTCTCTTAAGCTTCCTTGTACATGATCTTGCCGTCTACCAGTGTCAGAATCGGCCAGCCCTTGCATGCCCAGCCGCTAAAAGGCGTATTGGTTCCTTTGCTTGCAAAGGTCTTGGGATCAATCGTTTTTTCCGTCGTCAGGTCGATGACGGTCAGGTCTGCCGGTGCCCCTACCTCCAGGCGGCCATACGGCAGTCCGAAGGCTTGCGCAGGTTTTACGGTCAATAGCTCCACCAGTTTTTGCAGGGTGATCTCACCCGTCTCGACCAGATGGGTATAGAGCAGCGGGAAGGCTGTCTCCAGGCCGACGATCCCGAATGGGGCACGATCGATGCCATTTGCTTTTTCCTCTGCCGTGTGCGGCGCGTGGTCGGTCGCGATCATATCGATCGTGCCGTCCTTCAGACCGGCGATCAGAGCTGCACGATCCTCGCGGGAGCGCAGCGGCGGGTTCATCTTCCAGTTGGTATCCAGGTTCTCCGGAATATCCTCGTCGCACAGGAGCAGGTGGTGCGGGGTTACCTCGCAGGTCACATTCACGCCTGCTCTTTTGCCGTCGCGCACCAGACGCACCGACTCTTTCGCGCTGATGTGGCATACATGGTAGTGAACACCTGTCTGCTCTGCCAGCAGAATGTCGCGTCCGACATGGATGGACTCTGACTCGGACGGGATGCCAGGCAAGCCGTGACGCGCTGCTACGACGCCGTCATGCAAGGCGCTGCCCGGAATCAGCAGGTCGTCATCCTCGCAGTGCGCTACGATGGAGAGGCCCAGCTCCTGCGCTGCTTTCATCGCCTTTTTCATCATGGCGGTCGATTGTACGCCGACGCCGTCATCGGTCAGGGCGAAGATGCCCGCTTCCTTCAATGCCGCGAAATCCGTCAATTCTTTCCCCAATTGGCGAACCGTAATCGCGCCATACGGGATGACCCGCGCCTTGCCTGCTTCTTTGGCTTTTTCGAGAATATAGGTGACCGTCTCGACGCTGTCGATGGAAGGGCGGGTGTTGGGCATGCAGGCGATGGTTGTAAATCCGCCGCGAACTGCTGCCGCAGCACCTGTCGCAATCGTTTCCTTTTGCTCAAATCCAGGCTCGCGCAAATGAACGTGTACATCGACCAACCCTGCGCTGATCATGCCCCCATTGCAATCCACCCACTTATGTCCTTCGCGTGGGATGGACTCACCCATCGCTGTAATTCGTCCGTCTTCCACTAAAATTTCGACGGGTGCCAATTGTCCGTCTTGATTGATCAGTTTGCCGTTGCCAAGGATGATACCCATGTCATTTCGCTCCCTTTCAGCAATGTTTCCAGTACGGCCATGCGCACTGCTACTCCATTGGTTACTTGTTTTTGAATCAGTGAGGTTTTGCTTTCTACGAGGTTCGTATCAATCTCTACACCGCGATTGACTGGTGCCGGATGCATGATGACCGCGCCTGGCTTCATCATCTTCGCCCGCTCCAGCGTAAGGCCGTGTTTTTGGTGGTACTCTTCTTTGGAGATGTAAAGTGCTTCTGAATGCCGCTCCAGTTGGACACGCAGCATCATCACTACGTCTGCGGTCTGGATTGCTTCATCGATTTCAACGATTTTGACGCCGTCCGGTATCCGTGCCGGTTGCGGCATCATGGTAGCTGGACCGCTGAGCAAGAGCTTCACACCCATTTTCGGCAGCGCGTGCAGATGGGAGCCCAGCACTCGGCTGTGACGCAAATCTCCGATGATGGCGACTGTCAGCCCTTCCAGTCGTCCGAACTGCTGCTTCATCGTCAGCATGTCGAGCAGACATTGCGTCGGGTGCTCGTTCGTGCCGTCTCCCGCGTTGATGAGGTGCAGGTCCACAGTCTCAGCCAGCTCTTGAAGCAAGCCTTCCTTTTTTGTGCGAATGACTGCCGCTTCTACCCCCATCGCTTCGAGGGTGCGCAGTGTATCGTAGACCGTCTCTCCTTTTACAGAAGAAGAGGTCTCCGGTATGAAGTTCAACACGTGAGCTCCAAGACGTTTTTGCGCGACTTCAAAGGAAAAGCGGGTGCGCGTACTCGCCTCAAAAAACAGGTTGGCGACAAAGCGGCCTCGCAGAATCTCCGCTTGCTCACCCGGGCGCTTCGCCCAGTACTCTCCGCGTTCCAAGAGGTGTGCCATCTGTTCTTTGCTCAAATCCGACAGGCCAATCAAGTGCCGAGTCTTGTTCATCGTGTATCCCTCCGTATGATCTGTTCTGTCCAGAAAAAAAGCTTCTTGTCATCCGGAGCCGTGTGGGCAGGCGTAGACAAGAAGCTGCGATTCTGTCTGCAGGCAGACAGGAGGAAACAGCGTTCATCAGCCTTGCCAGCCTCACGGGACCGGGTTAAAGGTTCTGAAACGTGTTGATCTTATTTATTTTTCTTGGGATGGGTTCGCTTCTCCCATCGCCGATTCCTTGCCTGGCAAGATCAGATGCAGGATGATCCCCAGGAAGGTAGAGAAGGCGATGTTGTCGATGGCTACATGGCTCAGGAAGCCTTCCATTCCCTCAAAGCTGATTTTGAAGCCGCCGATCCCGGTAACCAGGATGACAGCCGCGATGATCATGTTGCGTTTGTTTTCAAAGCTGATCTTGTTGTCCACATACATCCGCAAGCCTTGTGCGGCGATAATCCCGAACAGGATGACGGAGACGCCGCCGAGCACCGGAGTCGGAATGCTCATCAGCAAGGTGTTGATTTTGCCGGAGAAGGCGAACAGGATGGCGAAAACGGCCGCCAGTCCGATCACCACTCTGCTGTAGACGCGTGTGATCGCCAGAACTCCGATATTCTCTCCATACGTAGTCGCGGGAGGTCCGCCCAAGAGAGCGGCCAGGGAGGTGGCAACCCCGTCCCCGAACAAGCTGCGGTGCAGGCCCGGATCTTTCATCAGATCCCGATCCATGACCTTGCTCGTCACCAGCAGATGTCCCAGGTGCTCTGCCAAGGTTACGAAGGCTACGGGAGCGATGATGAGCGCGGATATCCAAGCAGATGGGTTGCCGATGGCTGCTGCTACTTCCGCGAATTTGAAGTTCTGTGTAAACAGCTCATGCAAGCCGACGAACCATTTTGCTTCCGCCACTTTTTGCAGGTCGATCAGATCAGGGTGGCGCAAGAGCGTGTAGAGATAACCTACGATAATGCCGATCAGAATCGGAATCAGGGCGAAGAATCCGCGCAGCACTACAGCTGCCAGCACGGTTACCAGAATTGTAACCAAGGAGATTTCAATGGAAGTAAGGGAGATCACGGATACATTATCGACCGTAACCTTTGTGGCCATATCTACGGCTACCCCAGCGAGGCTAAGCCCGATCACCACGATTACCGAAGCGATGACAACCGGAGGCAATACGCGATCCAGCCATTTTACCCCGGCCTTCTTCACGATGCCTGCTACGATCATGTAGATAATCCCGGAGAGGAAGCAGCCCAGCAAGGCCGTTCCGAATCCGTACGCTTTGCTCACCATGATAATGGGTCCGATAAAAGCGAAGGAGGAGCCCAGGTAGTTCGGCAGCTTTCCTTTTGTAATCCAGAGGAAGAGCAGTGTCCCAATCCCGCTGGTAAAGAGTGCTGTAGCCGGATCAAGTCCAGTCAGAATCGGTACGAGTACCGTCGAGCCAAACATCGCGAACAGATGTTGGATACTGAGCGGGAACAGCTTCGATAATTTCGGCGTCTCATGTACGTCAATGTAGTTCTTTTCGTTCATTATTCTTGACTCTCCCCTGTTAAGTCTTGTCTTTATCATTCTCTTTCTCGCTAGCGGCAAACAAAAAACCTCTTTGTGAGCGCACAAAGAGGCCAGCCTTTCCTGAAAGCACAGGAAGGTAGTCTGCCTCTTGCCGATCTCACGGGATCGTTTTTAAAGAGGAACATATTCTTTTACAAAAGCTGCCGGATGGACACGATGTCCATGACATCCACCTCAGCCAGCTGCACGTCGACGATTTCGGTGCGTGATGTTGGAACGTTTTTTCCGACGAAATCAGGGCGGATCGGCAGTTCGCGATGGCCGCGGTCTACCAGTACTGCCAGCTGAATCATGCGCGGGCGACCATTGTCAATTAAAGCATCCAGCGCTGCGCGGACGGTGCGTCCGGTGTAGAGCACATCATCTACGAGGATGACGGTCTTGCCGGTAATCTGATCCGGCAATTTCGAGCCTTGCAGGACGGCATCTTCGGACTTGTGCTGCAAGTCGTCGCGATAGAAGGTAATGTCCAGTTCCCCGACCGGAACCTTGACATTCTCGATCAGTTCGATCCGCTCCACGAGCCGTTGCGCCAGATAGATTCCGCGCGTTTTGATGCCGACGATAATGCAATCCTCGACACCTTTGTTGCGCTCAATGATCTCGTGGGCGATCCTGGTCAGTGCGCGGCGGATGGCCGCTTCGTCCATAATGACGCTTTTGTTGATCATTTGCTTATCCCTCCTCGACGGGAACAAGTGGACAGAAAAAAAGCTTCTTGTCAGGAGACAAGAAGCAGGTGGACAATCAGTAGGCGAGACAGGAGAACCATCGTTCTACAGCCCTCAGCCTATGGCTTGTCGATTCCGTGCCCTTGCCAGCCTCACTGGACTGGATTAAAAGGTTCCATTCGTCATGTAGGATTATGTCATAATCCCGGACGGGTGTCAATGAAAAATCGACAAACACCAGTGAATCATTTATCCCAATAGACTTCGATCCATTCCGGCAAATAGTTGGCGTAATAGCCGATATTCCCGGTCACATGGCGGATCAGCTCGACTTCTTCCCCTCCTTTTTCCAGGTAGAGCGAGCCGTGTCCGGCAGCGTCCAGTCTGACAAAGAGAAGCTGCTCGCCGTCTTGTGATGGAGACGGAAACGTATCTGCCGTGTGCTCACTCCCTTTCGTGACCTGTGCAGCCTTTCCATCTGTACCTCGCATCCAGATCCGTTGGCCGGGGACCATGACCTTCTCCGGCTCGTAGTGATACTCTTTTGCCAATCCTCTAGTGAAGAACAGGCTATGCGGGGACTCTTTTGTCCAGACGGGAAAAGAATCCACCTGTCCCTTCTCCCCTTCGAAGACCAGCTTCCCTTGACGGTCAACCACTTTTACCTGCTTGTTTTGTGTCGCCATCCGATCTGATCCGTCGATCCAGGCAAGCTGGCTACTGTCAGGCGACCAGCCAAGCCACTCCGCATAAGCCAAGCCTGTTCCCAGGACCAACGGCTTTTGCTTTGGCTGGCTGAGATCAAATAACTGGACAGGCACGCCATCGGCTGACAGCGAAGCCGAGTTGTACTGCACATAGTACGCTACCTGTTTGCCATCTGGAGATACCTGCAGAGCCTTGGCTGCCCAGGCATAGATCTCTTCGCCCGCTTTTGGCAAATCGGCAATGGGGTAACTCGCTACCGTTTTTCCTGCCAAATCACGCAGGCTTAGCGTCATGGGGCGATCTTTTTCTACCGGAAGCGAGACGAGAAATTGCTTGCCATCCGGCATCCAGGCGAAATCAACGAAATCTGCCTTGACCGTGCTGATGATGCTGACGGTATTGTCCTTGTTCAGCTGGGCTGTGACGAAGGACGTTTCCGCCTCTGTATCGGTGCCGCTCACTGTCCCGGCGACATAGGCGAACTGATTAGTGATCGGGGACCACTTCGGTTTTTCCACGATTGGCCTTTCATCGATCTGCAAGGAAGAGCTTCCATCCTTGCTCACTGCCCAGAGATACCCTTTGGTGTAGTACGAGTCCTCATCAGGATATTTCATAAATAATAGCCAGTTCCCATCGCCAGACCAGCCGACAATCTCGCTGATCCCCTCCTTGGTCACTTGGACGGGCTTGCTTTTCTTGTCTTGCCCATTCAGCATCCAAAGCTGTTGATTGCTGGTAAAGGCAATCTGAGCAGGCACTGTGACCGGATTGACCCGTTCCGGCAGCGGCTGCGTTTCTTCTGCCAGGACTCCGGCACTGCTTCCCTGACTCCATAGACTCGCCGCCAATGCAATTCCTGACAATACTTTCATCATGGATAACAACTTGCTCTCCTCCTCTTTCCTGCCTTTCTCGCCTATTATTCGCAATTGGAAATAGTTCCAAGCGTGAGCAACGACTTTTTTCATGTAAAAAAACGCTCCCCTCTCCCTCACTTCCCTGTGTTACAATGATGCAAAATTGCAAGGGAGGGAACGTCGCTGCGAAAAAAAATCGCTTGTCTGCATGCTCACTATTCCAATATCGAATATTCGGAAAAAGCCTTCCAACTATATGACGTCGACACTCTCCATTTCGTTGACCCTGGACTGCTTATTTGCGTGACTCAGGATGCCTCCTTTCATCATTCGGATGCTCAGCGCAAGGCAGCAGAGCAGATTGCCTGGATTGAAAAATGCGGAGCAGATGCCATCCTCATCACCTGTACGAACTACATTGCTTTGCTGGAAGAAGCAAATCTGAACTGCTCCATCCCGATCCTGAAGATCGACGAGCCTTATTTTGAAGCGCTCTGCCGCCAACCCCGGCCTCCGATTATGCTGTTTACGAATCCCGCCACTGTGGAATGTACGGTAAAGCGTTTTACAGATTACGCAAAGGCAAAAGGTAGCGAGATGCAACCGGATGTGCGTGTCTTGGAGGGCGTTTTCCCGTTGATCATGCAGGGGAAGAAGGAAGAATATCAGCAGGAAGTATGTGCTTTTTTGCACAATCTCGTGCAAGAGGATCCTGAGAAAATCGTTTCCGTTGCACAACTGTCTATGGCTGAAGCAGCCCAGCAGTTTGAAAGGCAAACTTTGATACCCATCATCCATCCTCTCGGGACGCTACAGGCGTACATAGCTGACGAATGGAAGCTTTCCAAACGCATAGAGAAGTAAACGTAAAGGACTCCCAGCATCATATGGAAGTCCTTTTTGCATGGTTATGTTATTGTTGTCTTAAAAAATGAATGACCTGTTCCAATTCGTCCGGCAAGGGAGCCTCGAATTCCAAATGCTCCCCCGTACGCGGGTGCACGAAACCAAGTGTCTTGGCGTGCAAGGCCTGTCCATCCAGATCCAGCGTCTGCTTCGGCCCGTATTTGGGGTCGCCCGCCAAAGGATGGTCGATATATTTCATATGGACCCGAATCTGATGGGTACGGCCCGTCTCCAGCTTCAGTTCAACCAGAGTGTAATTCTTGAAGCGTTCCAGCACAACAAAATGCGTGACAGCGGGCTTGCTGTTTTCAAATACAACAGCCATCTGCTGACGGTTTTTCGGATCACGGCCAATCGGCGCCTCGATCGTGCCCATCTCGTGCGGGATCACTCCGTGCACGATTGCGACATACTTCCGATTGACGCTATGCTCCTTCAATTGCGCTGCCAGACTCATATGCGCCTTGTCATTTTTGGCGACCATCAACAGACCGGACGTGTCCTTGTCGATGCGATGGACGATTCCGGGGCGCAGCACGCCATTGATCCCGGATAAATCCTTGCAGTGTGCCAAAAGTCCATTCACCAGCGTTCCGCTGTAATGGCCAGGTGCCGGGTGGACGACGAGTCCGCGCGGTTTGTTCACGACCACGACATCGCTGTCTTCATAGACGATATCGAGCGGCATCGGCTCCGGCAGAATCTCCATTTCCCGCAGAGGCGGCACGCGCAAGGTAAGCTCGTCTTCTGCCTGCAGCTTGTAGTTGTTTTTTACAGGTTCGCCGCCGACTGTGACGCGCCCTTCCTTGATCCAGGCCTGAACCTGAGAACGGGACCAGTCCTCGTTTTGCAGCGTAATGTATTTGTCGACCCGCTCACCTGCGTCAGACGGCTCTATATTCCAGTCATAGCGTTCAAAAAGCTGTGTGTCGGTCATGTTTGTCTCCTCGCAATGTTCATTATGCGGTTTTCTTTTTTCCTTCCAAGGCCATATCCAGAAGCAAGATGGCTACACCGATCGTAATCGCCATATCAGCTACGTTGAAAATCGGGAAATTGATCAGGGTAAAATCAAGGAAGTCAACCACTTGTCCGGTCATGATACGGTCGATAAAATTGCCGATAGCTCCGCCTAATACAAGGGTTAAGGCCATGGAAACACGAGGCTGTTTTCTGCCAATGCGAATCAGCGAAACCAGGATCCCGATCACGACCACCGTAGTGATCACGATAAAGAGCCAGCGCTGATTTTGCAGAATGCCGAACGCTGCTCCCATATTGCGGTGTGAAGTAAGATGAAAGACATCCTGAATCAGCGGAATCGATTCCCCCAAAGCCATGTACTTCACCACAAGTAGCTTGGTTACCTGATCAAGAGCGATAATTCCTGCTGCAGCCAATAGATAATAAAACAAGGTAAATCCTCCTTCGTCTGACTCGCGCCGACCTTCGGACACAATGTCAAATGTATATGATACCACAAGCAACAGATAGAAACAAAAATGACCGCAACGGACGACGGATTTTCCGGTACAGGCGATACCCTTTGCGCACCGTATTCATCACCCATAACGGGATTTTCCAGCCGCGATCCTTGAGGAACGGCACGTAGACCCGATCATACGCCTTGCGCAGATCCTTCCACTTGCGATCCGGGATGTTTTTCAGATAGTCTGATACGTCAATCAAACAGCCGCGTCCTTGGTTCATCAGCACATTTTTCCCGTGAACGTCATGAGGAAATAACCCCTTCGCTCGCGCGAGGGCCAGGGCTTCCTCCACATCCTCGATCACCTGCGGCGGGATGGGGATTCCGAAACGCAGGCAATCAAACAAGGAGATGCCGTTCATCTTTTTCATGACGATGTATCCTTCCTCCGCCTGGTAACAGATCGGAAACCAGGGAGTTACCCCCAATCTCTCATACACCTGCACCTCTTGCTCCCAGCCGGGCCGTCCTGGTGCGTACAGCTTGAGGACCACGTCGGGATAATCCGGATGGACAAAGACAGCCGCGTAATTGCCGGTGCCCAGCAGCTCCCAGGGAGCCGGCGTGTGGTGGACAACAACGGGATCAATCGGTGACTGGCTCTCCAGGCGAACGTCCTGTAAAAACGATTCGATTACTTTTTGGTCTATTTTCACTCATTCTCATCTCTTTGCTGTCACCGACTTCAATACTGATTCTAGCAAATCAAACAAGCCAAGGAAACCAGGAATCACGTAAGAGATCGTATGCGCTACCGCCAGTCAGGATTCCAGGGCAATAAAAAAAGTGCGCCATCCGACGCACGTAAAGATTATCCCTTGTTCCATTTTGCCCGCCACTGGCGGAACATCCCCACGATCCCCTGCGGGAAGAACATCACAGCGAGTATATAAATCGCTCCAAAAAAGATCATCCAGCGTTCAAAAATCCAGTGAATTTTTGCCAGGTCGGTCAGCCCTGCATGCACCAGCAGGATCAGCGCAGAGCCGAGCATGCTGCCAAACAGCGTCCCTACTCCCCCGATAATGGTCATCAGCAAGGCGTCGAGCGTGACATTGGTGCCAAACACCGCCGTATTGACAAATCGCAGGGTAATCGCGTACATCGACCCGCTTAGACCTGCCGCCAGTCCGGCCACCATGCTGGCGATGATCTTGTAGTGGAGGATCTGGTAGCCGAGCGACTCTGTCCGCTGCTCGTTCTCACGGATGGCTTGCAGCACCTTGCCAGTCGGAGAATCCGTGAAGCGCTTGAGCAGGAAAAACATGATGATCATGAAGGCAAGCGCGACAAAATAGAGGGATGTGCGGTCCTTCAAAAGATCGGGAATGTAAAAGGTAAAGCCGTCGCTTCCTTTGGTCACATCACGCCACTTCTCTGCCAGCACCAGAAACAGGCCCGCGATGGCCAAGGTCAGCATCGCATAAAAATGGCTTTTCAGCCGCAGGGTCATGACGCCGATCAGGTAGCTGACGATTCCGGTCAAAACCAGAACAGCAAGCAGCGAGACCAGAAAAGAGAGCAGGCTGTGATCCCAGCGATGGAGAAAAATCGCTGTCGTGTAGGCTCCGATCCCGAAAAACATCGCATGACCAAACGAAATGATTCCGGTATACCCAAGCAGAATATCGTAGCTCATCGCAAATACTGCATAAATAAAAATCTGCGTCATCAGGATCAAGGCACCGCGCGAATCGCTGACAAAGGGGAAGCCAATGAGCAGCAATACCACCAGGCCTATCCACCAGCGCGAGGAAGCAAGGCGTCTCGTCAACATCATGGTCATCCCCTCCCCAACAAGCCTGCCGGCCGGAACATCAGGACTCCAAACATCAGCAGCATATTCACAGCAAGAGCCACACTAGGAACGTAAAACGTCATGAAAGCGCCCAATACTCCCACCAAGAGGGCGGCCAGCGCGGAGCCGACCATGCTGCCCATCCCGCCGATGACTACGACGATAAAGGCAAGAATTCCATAATCCATGCCGATCTCCGCGTGGATGACACCCGAATACGGAGCGAACAGCATTCCGCCGAGCGCTGCCATGCCGCAGCCCAGGATAAAAACGTACAGGAACACCTTTTTGATATTGACGCCCAAGGCCTGCACCATCTCCTTGTTCATCACGCCAGCCCGCACGATCAATCCAAGCCTGGTCCGCTTGAGCATATATTGCAGAGCGAGGAACACAAGAATGCCGACAGCGATGACAAACAGCCTATATTTGATCAGGATGACCCCGCCGATCAGCCAGCTTTCATCCAGATAGGAAGGGAGCTGGACACTGACTTGATTGGGTCCAAAGAAGACCTTGATGCATTCGTTCATCACCAGGAGCAAGCCCATCGTCACCTGGATCTGCGACATCGTATTGGTGTAGACCGGCTGAATGATCCATCGCTCCAGCAGCCAGCCGAGCAATGCTCCAATCACGATCGCCCCTATGATCCCGACGACGAAGCTGCCTGTCTGGGTGTAAATCCAGACGCCGAAATAAGCTCCCCAGGCAAACAGCGCACCGTGGGCAAAATTAAGCACGTGCATCAGTCCGAAGATCAGCGTCAATCCGGCGGCCAACAGGAAAATCAGACTCCCTGTTGCGATTCCGTTTATTGTCAAATTCAACAGCACATCCAAGCGGTGCACCTCCTCACGCGATGCCGAGGTATTCTTTTTTCAACGCTTCGTTCTCCTTCAGCTCTTTCATCATGCCTGTATGAACCGTCCGCCCGTCATCGATGATGTAGTAGTCATCCCCGATCGTGCTTGCCATATAAAAATTCTGCTCGACCAGCACGACCGTAACCCGCTGCTTCATCTCCATGATCACGCTCATCACCTTGTCTACCATGATCGGTGCCAAGCCCTTGCTCGGCTCGTCGATCAGCAGCAGCTCGTTGTCGTTGACACAGGCACGGGCGATCGCCAGCATCTGCTTTTGGCCACCGGAGAGCAGACCCGACGGCTTTTTCCAGAAGGTTTTCAGATCGGGAAAGAGCTGCAGGATCCAATCGCGCCGCTCCAGCGTGGCCTCGTCATTCTTGCGCATCGCCAGCTTCAGGTTTTCTTCGATGGTCAGCTCGGGAAAAACCCCCTGGTCCTCCGGCACATATCCGATTCCTTTGCGCGCGATTTCGTAGGTGGGCAGATGATGAATGGCTTCTCCCTTGAAGGTAATCGCTCCCGTCGCGATCGGATTCAGTCCCATCAAAGAGCGAAGAGTCGTCGTCTTCCCCGCTCCGTTACGGCCCAGCAGGACCGTAACGCCCCCTTTTTTCACTTCAAAGGATACACCCTGCAGGATATGGTACTGGCCGATATACGTCTCGATGCGGTCCACTTTAAGAAGCGTCATCATACAGTCCCCCCAGATATGCGGTTTGGACGAGTTCGCTTTTCATGATGTTTTCCGGGGTGTCCTCCGCGAGAAGTCTGCCGTTGAACAACACCAGCAGCCGATCTGAAAAGCTGAGCACCATGTCCATCTTGTGCTCGATGAGAAGAATCGTCCGGTTCCCTTCTTCCTTGATTCGCCGGATGACTTCCAGAATGGACGGGACCTCCTCCAGGGACATCCCCGCTGTCGGTTCGTCCAGGAGCAGCACCTCCGTCTCCAGGGCGAGCAGCATGGCGATTTCCAGCTTTCGCTTTTCCCCGTGCGCCAGATTTTTGGCGAGAGAATCCGCTTTTGCCCCCAGCAAAACCGTCTCCAGCAGCTCTATGGCCCGCTTCTCAAAATGCGCGTGTTTTTTGGGACTGGCAAACAGGCTGTAATAGACGCCCGCCTGTGCCTGGACGGCAAGACGGACGTTTTCCAACACCGTTAAGGAGGGGAAGACATTGGTGATTTGAAAGGATCGGCCCAAGCCCAGCCTCGTGCGCTTTGCCACCGACAGATGGGTGATGTCCTTTCCCTTTAGCCACACTTTGCCCTCTGTCGGCTTGAGCTGGCCGCTGAGCAGATTGAACAGGGTCGTCTTGCCCGCGCCATTGGGACCGATGATCGAGGTGAAGGTGTGGGGCATGACGTTCAGGCTTACATCCTGGACAGGCTTGTGTCCGCCAAACGCGATCGTCAACCCTTCCGTCTGAAGAATCGGCTGCATGCTATCACCCTTTTTTGATTGATCTTGCGTCTATCGTTTGTTTCGAACCGGCGGAGCCGTGTCCTCCGGCGACAGTTCCCCCATCAGGACAGGTACAGGCCACTCCATCCCGTCTTTTTGTTCCAGACGAATCGCATACATGACCTGCAGCGCTTGATGGTCCTCAGGACGGAATGTCATTTTTCCTTTGGGTGAATCAAACGACATGCCTTCCATCAGCGGGATCAGATTGTCTGCATTGGTATCGCCATTCGATTTTTTCACGGCTTCGACGATGGCCATTGCCGCTGTCATGCCGCCTGGGACGAACAGATCCGGGGCATCGCCGTTGTGGCGCTTTTTATGCTCCTCGATCAGCCAGTCGTTGACCTCGTTCTTGGGCAGATCGTAGTAGTAGAGCGTGAAGCCCTCCATGCCGACCATGGTTTTCATCGTTTTCAGGGTAGCGAAGTCCGCCGTCCCCGTCGAAACCTTGATGCCCTGCTCTTGCAGCTTCATATCCGCAATTTGGCTCCATGGCGTGTTGGCACCGGACCAGATGACGAACAGATACTCCGGCTTGGCCTGAATGATTTTTTGCAAATTCGGCGTGAAGTCTGTCGTCTTTTGATCCGCGTACTCCTCCAGCACGATCTGGGCGCCCTGTTTTTCCGCCACTTCCTTGAAAGCGGCTACTCCATCGCGTCCAAACGCGTAATCAGGCGCAAGGGTGGCGATCTTCGTTCCCTGCTTGGCGATGGCGAGCGCTCCCGCGATGGCGTCCTGCGAGGAGTTGCGGGCCGTGCGGAACACGTACTTGTTCCAGTTGTCTGCGGTGATGCTGTCTGCCGCTGCCGGTTCGACCACCATGATTTTCTTGTGCTCTTCCGCCAGCGGAACGACGGCTAAAGTGTCGCCGGAGCTGGACGAGCCTACGAGAAAGTCCACCTGATCGTCTTCAATCAGCTTCGTCGCCTTTTTTACCGCTACATCCGACTTGGTCTCGGTGTCCTCGATGATGACCTCGATCGGTCGCCCTGCCACTTCATTGGTTCCTCCCGTCGCGTAGGCGATTCCCAGTTCAAAGCCGCGCGTCGTCTGTTTGCCGTAATCCTCCAGCGCCCCGGTCAGAGAGGCGAGAACCCCGATTTTGATGGGCTGTTTCGATTCGCCCTGCGAGGATGGTGCGCCCTGTCCCGACCCAGATTGGCTTGGCTGAGCCGCTGGCTGCTGTGAGCAAGCGGCTGCCAACAATGTCGTTGCTACCAGCAGCGAGGTGATTCCGAACTTGAATCCTTGCTTTCTCCTTCTCATTTTCGTTCCCCCTCTATTGTCATTCGAGCCATTCCAGTACCGTTGCGGCCCAAGTATAGCCTGTTCCAGCGCTTACGGTGACGATCTTGTCTCCTTTTTTGAAAAGTCGGCGCTCTTGCCCCAGGTGCAAGCCGATGCAAGGATCGAGTGCAGACAAGTGACCGTAATGGTCCAGATAAATGGCCTGCTCTTCTCGCAGCTCCAGTCTGTCCAGAAGTTCAAGAAACATCGAGCGCTTGGTGTGCAGCGGGATCAGCCAGTCGATCTCGCTTGCGGAACTGCCGCTTTTCGCCATCGCTTCCTGTACGACATGCACGAAATTGCTTACAGAGACGGGGTCCAGCCGCTGTTTCATATCCTTGGGGTCTTTCACATCGAGAAAATGGAGCCGCTGCTGCACGCTCTCGAGACTCGCTGGATGCTTGGAGCCGCCGCCCACTACCCGCACATCGTCATGAAACGAGCCGTCCGTGTATATGCAGGAACCGAGCACGCGGCTTCTGCCGGCGTCCCGCGAAACAAGAGCTGCTGCCCCTCCGTCAGCGAAGTTGAACATGAAGCGGGAGCGCACATTCTGGTAATCCACCAGCTCCGCTTCCTTGCATCCCCCGACCAGAAGGATGTTGCGGATGGAGTCATCTGCGACGAGCATATCCCGGGCTACCTTTAACGCGATGGGAAAGCAGGAGCTGACATTCATGATCTCGAAGGCGTACGCATTCTTCAGCCCGAGCTCGTGCACGATTTTGGTGCCGCAGGTCCAGACCATGTAGTCTTTGTAGGAGCTTCCGAAGTAGATCAGTACATCGATGGAGAGCGGATCTACTTTTTCCAAAATGGGCTTCGCAGCCTGAATCGCCATATCGGAGGCGTGGATGCTGCTGTCTGAGACATGCTTTTGTACCAATCCGAACTTCTCCACAATCACATTCTCGGGAATCTCTGCCCGCTGCGCGATCTCTTTTGCTGTCTCGATTCTTGGCGGAAAGTACACCCCTGTATGAGCAATGCCGATCATGCTGCTCCCCCCTGTTCCTCACGCGGCACCCGCATCTTCGCTTCTCCCTCAAGGACCAGCTCTCCATGCTGATTGCGGCATTCCGTCTTGAGCCGCATGTTCCCCTTTTCAGGGTCAAAGTCCAGCACCTCTACGGTAGCCGTCACGGTATCGTTGATAAACACAGGCTTGACGAAGCGCAGCGTCTGTCCCATGTAGACACATCCCGGTCCGGGCAAATGCATCCCCAGCACCCCTGACAGCAGGCTGGTCGTCAAAAGACCGTGGGCGATCCGTTGTTCAAAGCGCGTGTTTTTCGCGTATTCCCGATCGACGTGAATGGGATTGAAATCTCCGCTGAGTCCCGCATAGGTCACGACGTCCGTCTCCGTAATCGTTTTGCTGAAAGAAGCTGTCTGTCCGATCTCGTACTTAGCCATGCTGTTCCTCCTTCATAAAATCTGCTTTGATCGTTTTTTTGTCGATTTTTCCGGTTGCATTCTTGGGTAGAGCGTTGACAAAATCTATCCTCACAGGCACCTTGTACTTGGCCAGCCGCTTTTGGCAGTACTGCTTTACATCATCTGCTTGAAGCTCATGTCCCGTTTTGACGGCGATCGCCGCTACTGGAACCTCTCCCCATTTCGCATCCGCAACCCCTACGACAGCCACCTCATCAACAGCCGGCATTTGGCTGATTACCTGCTCCACTTCGAGGGGATAGATGTTTTCGCCGCCGGAGATGATCATGTCTTTCTTGCGGCCAATGATGGTGACGAAGCCCTCCTCGTCCTGTGTCACCAGATCCCCTGTCAAGAGCCACCCATCGCGAAACGATTCGGCTGTCGCCTCCGGCCGATTCCAATAGCCCTGCATGACGTTGCCGCCCTTGATCCACAGCTCGCCGATTTCTCCGGGTCCGACATCCTGTCCGCTCTCATCGACGACGCGAATGTCGCAAAACATCACTGGCTTGCCGATTGAACCAATCTTGCGGCCGTAGTCCTCGCGTGAAGTCATAAATACGGTCGGGCTTGTTTCCGTCATGCCAAAGCCTTGAGCAAACGGTACCCCGCGTTCCAGATAGCTTTGAATCAACTCATGCGGACAAGGCGCTCCTCCGCAGTAAAACCAGCGGATCGATTCGAGATTGGTAGTTGGAAAATTAGGACTTTTCCGAATAAAATCATAGATCGTAGGTACGCCCATCACGATCGTCACACGATGTTCTTCGATGAGCTGAAGCGTTTTTACCGGGTCGAAACGATGAGGCACGATGACTGTCCCTCCGGCAAAAAGCGTCGGCAAAGCGAACAGTCCGATCCCGCCGATATGAAACAGCGGCAATAAGGTGAGGGATTTGTCAAAGGAGGTGAGTTCGAGTGCCAGCACGTTGTTGACAGCGTTCCAGAACATGTTTTCCTGGGTTAGCACTGCCCCCTTGGGCTTTCCTGTGGTGCCTGATGTATAGCAGATGATGAAGGGCGTCTCTCCGGCAACTCCCTCCCTTTTCAGCAAGTCGTTCGGATAAGCGGCAGCCTGCTCGGACAGCTGGTGACAGGAGCTTTCTCCCTGATCGAACCAGAGCACCTGCTGAACTCCGGTGTTCGCAAGGATAGATTCCGCTTCCTCTCGAAAAGAGGTCTCTACGATCAGCAGCCGTGAGCCGCTGTCATTAAGCTGGTATTCCAGTTCGCTGGGCGTGAGCCGTACATTGAGCACGACTGCGATGCCCCCCAGCTTGGCGATCGCAAACAGCAGCATGAGATATTCAATGCTGTTGGTCGCCCAGATGCCAATGCGTTCGCCAGGCTGAAGCCCGTACCTCCCTTCAAGCATGTGGGCGTAGCGGTTGATTTCCGCGCTCATTTCTCGGTAGGTAAGCTGCCGTCTCTCATCAATGAGTGCGATTCTGCCGGGTGTAATGAAGGCTCGCTTATCAATCCAGTCCGCAATCCCGTTCATCTTACTCCCCCTTCTGATCCTTTCCTTCCTGGCGTACCAGCCCTTCAAAAATAAAGGTAATGGCATCCTGCACGACCTCGTCAGGCACCTCTTTATCCTCCCAGTAAACCCAGCGCATCCCGATGAAGGAGGTGACTCCCATCAGGCAATAGGCTACCGTCTCGGGATTGAGGTTTTTGAATTCGCCTCGCTCGATTGCGCCTTCCAGTCCTTTCAGGTAACCCTGTGCCAGCCGTTCGTAATAGGCGCGGTACAATTGCTCATCCACCAGCACGGATTGCTGGACGATACTGTACAGGTTGCGGTGGTTTTTCACCCATTTGAGGAAGACGTGGATCCCGATCTCCAACGCCTCGCGCTGGCTTTTCGCCTGAGCCACCTCCTGCTTGATCTCGATGCGGAAATCCCGGCTCAATTGGCGGATGAGCTCCGCGTAAATTTCGTACTTGGATTCAAAGTAATTGTAGAAGGTCCCCTGTGCGACGTTGGCCTGCTGGGTAATGTCGATGATGGAGGCAGCGAAGTATCCTTTCGCCCCGAAAACCTCTTCGGCTACGTTCAGCAGCTTTTGCCGCGTCTTCGCGCCTTTCGTCGTCGCCGGTGTCTTGCTATGCTGTTTCATCGCGGGAGTTATCTCCGTCATTTGCATCACCTTTTGTCTGAAAAGAAGTAGTTGCGCTCTCAAAACTGAAAAGTGAATCAGTTGTCAGTTTTTCTGATTATTATGATAACGCTTTCAAAATTGTTTGGCAATTGTTTGTTGGTAAATTTTCTCTGCCATTTTTTATAAGATTTTTGAGAAGGGATTCGTTTCAGAATATTGCAAGGCTACGAACAACAATGCTATACTTTTAGAAGCGAAAATGAAATCGGCCCATTGAAATACTGGGAGCCTGCTTAAGGATGAAGGAAATCCTCATCTATAAGCAGGCTCCTTATCGTTTTTATTAGGGACTAAAAATCCCTAGAAACGCAAAGAGGAGCGTGGAATATGAGAAACGTTTTTGGAGATCGTCATTTTCGCAAACTATTTTTTTCCAACCTGTTTTCTGGCTTTGGTCAAGGCATGACCATGATCGGAATATCGTGGTATTTGGTCGAATCGACCGGCACAGTCGGCGTGCTTGGCTCAACTATGTTGATTTCGGCTATCCTTTCGCTCCTCATCGCACCCTACGTGGGTACGTTGATTGACCGCTATTCTCGAAAGCTCATGCTGCAGATCGAACAGCTCGGAGGTTTTGCGGTTTTGTTCTTTCTGGCGGCTTTGGGATTTTGGGCTCCTTACGAGGAGTGGATGCTTGTCCTTCTCTATTTGGCGACAATGTTTATGTTTCAACTACATGAGCCTGCCCAGGCTGCTTTCGTACAAGAGATCTTTGAGCAAAAACAGTACAAAGCGGTCAATGCGGCCTTGGAGGTGGAGAATCAGACCGCTCTCGTTCTGGCAGGAGCATGTGCAGGACTTCTTCTTGGGCAGTTCGGCCTTCATGTGGTCCTTCTCTTGAACGCATTCACCTATTTTCTCGCTTTCGTAACCCTGTCAGGGATTGATTATGCGTTTACGCCGAATAGGCAATCGGAAAGCGCTGCCCGAACCTCTTGGTGGGTCCTTTTTTCTCAAAGCTGGGTCTATATCAGGATGAAACCGGGTTTCCTCATCTTTGGAGTTTCTGCTCTGATGCCATTCATTGCAGTGTTGTTGACGAACCTTCTGAATCCTCTATTTGTGAGCCAGGTTCTAAGAGAAGGAGTGAACATTTACTCATTCGGAGAGGTTACATATTCCATTGGCGCAGTGGCAGCAGGCATGTGGATGGGATGGCTGAGCCAAAGAATCGGTGCAATCGCCTATATGGTCTTCCATTTTATCTGGATGGCCGTAGCTCTCGTCATGACGGTCGCCATACCGATCGGATGGGTATTTGTTCTTTTATCGGCATTCTTAGGCTGGTGCAACGTATCGACACGGTTGATCCGTCAGAACCTGTATATGGAATTGCTGCCGAATCATTTGATGGGTAGAGTCTTGAGCTTTTTTCGGGCGATTGGCACCTTGATGAGGCTGTTGTTGTTGGCCCTGTTCACGATCATGCTCGATTCAACCAATGCTGCTGCCGGATATTTGGTGCTGGCAGTGTTAGTCATGATCGCGGCAGCGGGAATTGCTGTTTCCATGCCTATATTGCTCAGGCAGACAGAACCGGGGGATACGACTTCTTCTTGACACTCGCCAGATACCGTATATACTCTCGATAAAAAAGGGATGGCCCGTTGGCCATCCCTCAAGCTATTCTCAATCGTCTCGAATTCGCATTTGCTTCTAAACCGATACCCGAATATCAAGAAACCAGTCGCGAATGGCTTCCTTGATTTTTTCCAGTGCCTGCTGTGTTGCGGCTTCGCAATAAATGCGGACCAACGGCTCGGTTCCAGATGGTCGAATCAATACCCAATGGCCGTCCTCCAATAACAACTTACGTCCATCCAAGGTTTGGATGTGTTGCACGGCAAAGGGACCGATGAACTGGGGTTCTGCGTCCATGATTCGTTGGAGCAAGCCTTCCTGTGAGGTCAAGGGCAGGTCCAGGCGTGCGCTGAACCGCTCGCCGAACTGTTCGTGGATGTCGCGCCTGATCTCGCTGATGCTCTTGCCCTCCCAGGCGCACAGCTCAGCGATCAGCATGTTGATCAAGACGCCGTCTTTTTCCGGGATATGGCCCAGGATGCTGGCTCCCCCGCTCTCTTCCCCGCCGATCAGAACATCGCCGCCAAGCATTTGCTCCCCGATATACTTGAAGCCGACTGGCGTTTCGATCAGCTCCAGGTCATATGCTTCTGCCATTTTGTCCAGCAAGTGCGTGGTCGCTACTGTACGCACGATTTTTCCTTTCAGCTTGCGGTTTTTTACCAGATGGTAGGTGAGGAGCACCAGGACGTCATTGGCTGGAATGTACCTGCCCTGCTCGTCTACCACGCCAAAACGGTCTGCATCCCCGTCATTGGCCAGTCCTATCGTTGCCTTTTGGTTCAGCACCTCTTGCTTCAACAAGGCCAAATGCTTGTCATTGGGTTCGGGAAGATCTCCTCCGAATGCGGCGTCTATACTCTCCCTGATGCCGACGGTTCGGACTCCCGCTTCCCGCAGCAAGCCGCTCACATACCCGATGCCAGCACCATGCATGGCATCGACGACCACATGCAAGGAAGATCGGCCTAACACGTCCATTTTCACCATCCGCCGCAAATGGGCCTCGTAATGAGGACGCAAAACGATAATTTGCAGGCGCTTTTGTGCCTTGGCTTCTTCCAGGGAGATCGTTCGCACCTCGCCGCTCTCTGCGATCCGGGCAATCCATGCCTCCAGCTTTTTGGTGATTGCAGGCGTCGCAGGGCCCGCGTATTCGGGGATGTATTTGATGCCATTGTACTCGGGCGGGTTGTGACTTGCCGTGATCATCACCGCTCCACTCGCGGCGAAATGCTTGACGCCGAATGCGACCGCCGGCGTTGGAGCAGCCTCATTCAGCAAATAGGTGCGTATGCCGTTGGCTGTCAGCACTTTGCCTACTTCTTCCGCAAATCTTCTTCCTAAAAATCGGGTGTCATGTCCGACGAGCAGCGGTTGCTCCTGTTGTCCGATCTCCTTCGTGTAGCAGGCAATCGCCTGTGCCACGATGCGAACATTTTCCATCGTGAATTCCTCTGCGACAATCGCACGCCAGCCATCCGTCCCGAAGCGGATCGCATGCATGATATCTCCCCTCTCACACCAGCAATAACTGCGATACGTTCACTTTATGCGCAGCAACAGGCGAATAATACTTCTTTCCCGCTGACTGCCGAAGTATCTTCGCCGTTGGCTGATGTATTCACTTATACTTCTTACCATCATCTTAGCTGATTGGGGGTGGAAAGGGTGTCGAACGCTGGGTGGGGGAGTGGTTGTTCTTTTGTCGAGGGGGGTAAGTCGGAAATCTCTTGCAGTACACGGTTACACTAACAGGTAAGCAGGCGGACTTGAAAAGGTGACGAAAATTCAGCGTCTACGATACACCGCTTTTGCTTTCTCAACTGCCAGTACCTTGGTTTGGCATCGTATTCTTCAGAAATTTGATTTTACATACATAAGGCCTATTCCTCTTTATGTTCAAGTAGGAATAAGCCTGCTAAGTTTACTCGCTCCATAACAGTTACTTCTTGTTCTAAACCGAGTGTAAACTCCCTACAGTTAGCTTTTTTAATCTTTTAAATCAAAATTACCACCGGTTTAACCCCTCAAAATTAGAGTCTTTCTCCCTTATTCTCGCATTTTCATATGATTCTTCCTTCTTCCCTACTTCAACCACCTTGGAGTCGGAGTCTAGAAAGGAAACCGTCTAGCGTCAAGGAGATCACTTGACCCTAG
>NZ_RHHT01000018.1 GCF_003710985.1 Brevibacillus panacihumi | reverse complement strand
GACTTGCATGTATTAGGCACGCCGCCAGCGTTCGTCCTGAGCCAGGATCAAACTCTCCAATAAAGTTTGTTTCTGGTTCAAAGCTGGCAAATCATTAATGATAGACTCATCAACGCTTTCGCTGTTCAGTTTTCAAAGAGCATTTTCACAACAACCTCTTAATAATATCACGCGACCACTGTGCTGTCAACACCTTTTTTTCAAAGCTATATATTCAGCATTCTCTCGATCACTCAACCATCTGACGCGAACAACCTCGTCATCGGCGAGCAAGAAATAATATATCACGTATACAAATTCAATGCAAGTAAAAAAATTAAAAGCCGCTTAAAAAAATTCAAGCGGCTTTCTATCAGCATCATTCATGATTCTTCTTTTCATTTAGTCACGAGCACGCATATGCGGGAAAAGCAGTACATCACGAATGGATGGCGAGTTCGTCAACAGCATAACCAGTCGGTCAATTCCGATCCCCAGACCCCCGGTAGGCGGCATGCCGTACTCCAGCGCTTCAATAAAATCCTCATCCATGTCATGCGCTTCGTCATTTCCAGCTTCTTTTTCGAGCAACTGCGCTTCAAAACGCTCGCGTTGATCGATCGGATCGTTCAGCTCTGTAAACGCATTGGCATGTTCGCGCGCCACAATAAACAACTCGAAACGATCCGTAAAACGCGGATCTTGCTCGTTTTTCTTAGCCAATGGCGAAATCGCCACCGGATGACCATACACGAAAGTTGGCTGAATCAGCGTATGCTCCAGTTTCTGCTCAAAGAATTCGTTTACGACATGGCCAAACGTATGGTGAGGTTCCACGGTAACTCCATGCTCCTTGGCCAATGCCCGCGCCTCATCATCACTCATCTCCTGCCAGAAATCCACACCCAGGTTTTCCTTGATGAGGTCAACCATGTGGACACGGCGCCATTGTGGCGTCAGGTCGATGGCATGTCCCTGATACTCGATTTTCATAGTACCCAGCACGTCCTGGGCGATATGGGCAATCATTTCTTCCGTCAGCTTCATGATGTCCTGGAAGTCAGCATACGCCTCGTACAGCTCAATCATGGTGAACTCGGGATTATGGCGCGTGGATATTCCCTCATTGCGATATACCCGCCCAATCTCATACACCTTCTCCAAGCCGCCTACGATCAGGCGTTTCAGATGCAGCTCGATTGCAATGCGCATATACAACTGCATGTCCAACGCATTGTGGTGCGTAATAAACGGACGAGCAGATGCACCGCCTGCGATGGCATGCAAAGTAGGTGTCTCTACTTCCAGATAACCAAGGTTGTCCAGATAACGACGCATCGAGGTAAGAATCCGACTACGCGTCATAAAAGTTTCGCGCACTTCCGGATTGACGATTAGATCGACGTACCGCTTTCGGTAACGGGTCTCGATATCTTTTAAACCGTGGTATTTCTCTGGCAGCGGACGCAGCGACTTGGTGAGATAAGTCAATTCCTTGGCCTTGACACTCAACTCGCCAGTCTTGGTCTTGAAGATCACCCCGGATACGCCTATCAAATCGCCAATATCACTGAGGTCAAAGACTTTTGCGGCCTCTTCCCCCACTGTATCCTGACGCACGTAGATCTGAATCTGTCCAGAGCGGTCCAGCACTTGAGCAAAACTAGCCTTTCCCATTTTGCGCTTGGCCATCAAGCGCCCTGCAATGGTGACGACTGGTTCTTCCGCTTCCAGCTCTTCTTTGGATTTATCGCCATAAGCCTTCACAATGTCCTCGGCATGATGGGTTTGTGCGAACTTTTTGCCAAACGGGTCAAATCCCCATTCGCGCAGTTGATTCATTTTGTCGTGACGCACTTGAAGCAGCTCATGAAGCCCTTCCTGTTGTTCCAGTTCACCTTGCTGCACGTCTTGCTCGTTTGCCATAACCTTTCACTCCTCTTAAAAGATGCCTGAATTAGTAAATTTGGGCAGACGGGTTAAATAGCGATACGGCGTACCTTTATAAAAAAGGTACGCCATGGAAGTCCTGCTTACAGGGAGATATCGAGAATTTCGTACTGAATCACGCCAGCCGGGACTTGCACATCCACTACAGCGCCCTTTGCCTTGCCCAAAAGTGCTTGCCCTACTGGAGACTCGTTGGAAATCTTGTTGTTCATCGGGTCAGATTCAGCAGATCCTACGATTGTATAATCCACAATATCGCCAAACTCCAGATCTTTCAATCTTACTTTGGAGCCTACGCTAACCACACCAGTGTCTACGTCCTCATTGGTGATGATTCGTGCGTTGCGAAGCATTTTCTCCAGTGTAAGAATACGTCCCTCGATAAAAGCCTGTTCGTTTTTCGCTTCCTCGTATTCAGAGTTCTCACTGATATCGCCAAAGCTGATCGCTTCTTTAATCCGTGCAGCCACTTCTTTGCGTTTAACCGTTTTCAAATCTTCAAGCTCTTGTTCTAGCTTTGCTAACCCTTCTGGTGTCAAGATCACTTCTTTTTCAGACATGACTCAATTCCCCCGTTTATAGATAATTCCATTCGTGCTGGGTTAAAGTACGAATGATTATATGTAGTTGTTTTATGCATTATACAGTCGAATGCTAACTCTCTTGAGGATTCATAGGTAAAGCTGCCAGGTTGAACTGGCAGCTCGGTTCCCGATATTACGGCATATTATAGGATATGAAGGAACCCTTGTCAATGTCTGGGTGTTAGTAGCGAATTGCCTCTTCTCGGGCTGATTCCAGGGGTTCCTCCGCATCATCCGCGTAGTTTTCCACCCATTCGACATAATCATTGATAATCCGACGGAGTTCCTCTTCCGTCTCCACTGCATTAATCAAATTCTTGGTATGCGTAGCGCCCCTCAAGCCTTTCAAATACCAGGCTGCGTGCTTGCGCATTTCCAACACGCCTACGCGCGGCCCCTTCAAGGCAATCAAACGTTCCGCATGCAACAGGCAAATGTCCATTTTTTCCCGTACAGAAGGCTCACCCGGCAATTCTCCCGTAGTCAGGTACTGAATCGTCCGGTACAGCATCCACGGATTGCCCAATGCTGCACGTCCGATCATGACCCCGTCGCAGCCGGTGGTATCAAGCATGCGACGCGCATCCTCGGGCGTGGCGACATCCCCGTTCCCGATCACCGGTATGGAGACAGCTTCCTTGACCTTGCCGATCCAGCTCCAGTCTGCATGTCCCTTGTACATTTGCACACGCGTGCGTCCGTGAATGGCAACCGCCTTGGCACCGGCTCTTTCTACAGCTCGCGCATTATCCAACACATACAGATGCTCTTCGTCCCAGCCCAGTCTCATCTTCACCGTGACAGGCTTTTCAACGGCATCGACGACAGCCGATACGACCTCATAAATCTTGTTCGGGTCCAGCAATAGACGCGCTCCCGCATCGCAGCTCGTAATTTTCGGCACAGGACACCCCATATTGATGTCGATAATGTCGGCATTGGTATGCTGATCGACATATTTCGCGGCCTGTACGAGGGTCTCCCTGTCGCCGCCAAAAATTTGCAAGCTGAGCGGTTTTTCCCGTTCATCCACGTATAACATGTCCATGGTCTTCTTGTTGCCGTGTACGATTCCTTTGTCACTCACCATTTCAGCGCAGACCAAGCCCGTGCCAAATTCTTTGGCAATCAAGCGAAAAGCCGGGTTGCAGACCCCTGCCATCGGCGCCAAAACCACGTTGTTTTTTAATTCGATGTTACCGATTTTCATCTATAAAACCTCCTATCTGCAAAATCACCCGCCGCATGCGAGCGGTTGCCTGGAGAGGGAATAGCCCATCCATTCCATCATGCATTATTTATATCACATAATTCTTCTACATCGATTTGTAAAGTACTGGCGATCTTCCGCAGAACTGGCTCCGTCGGGACTCGGGTTCCACGCTCCAACGACCCTACAAAGGAGAGCGACACTCCCAGCTTTTCCGCCAGTCCTTGCTGCGTATACCCTTTTAATTTTCGGAAGGACCGGATTCGGTTTCCCAGTCGATTGTTCCCCACTTTCGTACCCCCTTCTGATCCTCCGACAAATATGAAAGATAATGAGAAATCGTCTGATTGAAAATCGGCAGAGCCCCGCCCTTCCAGACGTCATTCAATGGTACGAGCACAAAAGCCCGTTTTGTCAGCTCTGGGTGGGGGATGCGCAAATGCTCCAGAGAAATGCTGCTCTCCCCGTAGAGCAACAGGTCAATATCAATCGTACGCGGGCCCCAGCGGATGGTGCGTACACGGCCCAGCTCCTGCTCCACGGAGAGTGCGGTGGTCAACAATTCCTCAGCAGACTGCTCTGTTTGCACGGCGATGACCATATTCAGGAAAGCGTCTTGATCCACATAACCGACCGGATCGGTCTCGTACACATCCGAAATCTGCAATACGCGAATCCCCGGGTGTGCATCCAACCGGGCAATCGCTTGTTGCAGATGGTCCGCACGATCTCCGAGATTGGACCCAAGCGCCAGGTAAGCGCGAACTGTCATCAGCGAAAATCCTCTCTTTTGCGCGTCATCTCGATGGCTACCGAATCATAATGCCCGTTAATCGGCGGGTTCGGCTTCGTAACCTTCACTTTTACTTCTGCCAGCGGAAACTGGCGCAGGAGCTTTTCCGCAATATTCGCAGTCAAAGCCTCTACCAGCTTGAATCGCTGCCCCTCCACAATCTGCTGAACGCTGGAAAAGATCTCCGCGTAATTGATCGTATCATTCAGGTCATCACTTGCCCCCGCCTTGGACAGATCTACCGAAAGCGCAAGATCGACATAAAAACGTTGTCCCAGCTCTGCCTCCGCTGCAAAAACACCGTGGTATCCGTAAAATGACATGCCGCTGAAGTAGATTTTATCCAACGTGTACGCCTCCCTTGACCATTGCATCCATCATCGTGGTCACACGCTTCATTTCTTTGACGTCATGAACCCGGACCATGTGGCATCCTTTTGCGACGCCCAGCGCCACCGTCGCTGCCGTTCCTTCCATTCGCTCGTCCACTGGAAGATCCAGGACATGTCCGATCATTGATTTTCGCGAGGTCGCCAACAAGACAGGAAAACCAAGTCCGACCAGATCGTCCAGCCTTCTCATCGTCTCCAGGTTTTGTTCCAGAGATTTGGCGAATCCGATGCCAGGGTCCAGGATGATCTGGTCATGGCGCACCCCTGCCTGGAGCGCAATCTGTACGGATTCACGCAAGTCTTTGACAAAATTGGCGAAGAAGTGCTGATAGTTCCGGTCTTCCCGATTGTGCATCAAAATAATCGGCACCTGGTGGCGTGCGGCTACCTCCGCCATGCGCTTGTCCCGTTTTGCTCCCCAGATGTCATTGATAATATGTGCGCCTGCTTGTACCGCCCGATCCGCCACTTCTGCTTTATAGGTGTCAATCGAGAGCGGCACCTGAAGCTCGGCTGACAGGGCGCGAATAATTGGCAGTACCCGATCCAACTCCTCTGCCGCATCTACTGGCTCCGATCCGGGACGCGTCGATTCGCCGCCTATGTCAATCAGATCGGCACCCGCCTCAACCATATGGCGGGCCTGCGCGACCGCCTGATCCAAATCTATATACCGTCCACCGTCCGAGAAGGAGTCCGGCGTGACATTCAAAATCCCCATCACCAGCGTACGCTCGCCCAAGGGCAGCACATGAGGACCGCATACCAGCCTGCGGCGTCGGTCCAGCTGTTCGCGCATAGCCAAGGCTTCCCGTATCTCCTCCGCTGCCGCATACATCCTGTGCTCCTCGTTGGACAAGCGTTGCAGCGCCAGCTCCAACTGAGAACGCGTAGCCAAAAGCAAGGCTTCCAGCTCATCTCCGGGATGACCCGAAAAAATGGCTTCTCCTCCGCATGCTTGCATGGTTTGACGCAAAAAATGAGCCTCTTCCCACGTGAGGCCCTCCAAATGGATCAGCATATTCTCACCATATTGAGCCAACTGCTCCGCTAGGGGAGAAACAATTCCGCGTTTGGACAGCTCTGATACACGTTCCCTGTGCTGGGCCTGGATCAGGAATGGATTGTACTTCATCTTTCTATTACTCCCTTTACCGTCTTGGCATGTTGATTAGTAGCATACCATAAGTCAGCCGTTGCCCGCTACAGACTCACGATAGGCGCGGTGCAGTTTGCTTGTGTGCTCCCCATAGCAAACCGGAACTTTATTTCCATCTATTTCACTGACAGGAACAATCTCCTGCACAGAATTGGTCAGAAATACTTCCTCGGCTCCCAACAATTCTTCCAAGCGGTATTTGCCTTGCTCCACAGGCATGCTGAGCTTATGCGCCAGCTCCAACACATGCTGCCTGGTGACACCGCCCAAAATTCCCGTATCAAGCGAAGGAGTGTAGAGAGAGCTGTTCTTTACCCAAAAGAGATTGCTGACGATTCCTTCTGCCACATACCCATCTGCAGTCAAAAACAACCCTTCCGCATCTGCGCGCGGTCCCAGCTCCTGCTTGGCCAAGGCGTTATTCAAATAGTTGTGGGATTTGAATCGCTGATGCCCTTCCGCGGTCTGTCGCGCGAGCGTTAGAGTCAGCAATTTTTTGGGTGCAGGGGGGATGGCCAAGGCCGCAACAGGCTTGACGAAGATAAACAAGGAAGGACGCTCGTAGCCCTCCGCTACCAATCCGACTCCCTCCTCCCCCGCCGTCACACTCAGGCGAACATAGGCATCAGAAAGTCCGTTGGCAGCTACGGTCTGCAAAACAGCCTGCGCGAGCTCGTCCGAGGTCCATGGCGCCGAAATCCGCAACGCCAAAAGCCCGGATTGCAGCCGGGCGTAGTGCTGGTCCCACAAAAACAGTTGGCGGTCGTACACGCGCATCGTCTCAAACAAGCCAATTCCGTATAAAAAACCGTGGTCCATTACGGAAACCACGGCTTCATGAGCAGGGCAGATAGATCCGTTTACATAGACATACATGTTCGTTCTCTCCCGATATGATCAATACATCCATCATATCATACATTCTACGGGGTGAGCGCTGTCTCCTCCGAGCGCTTGCGATGGATGAAGCGGGAGATGGCGATCGAACATTCGTACAAAAACAGCAGCGGCACGATAACGAGCACATCGGAAAGCAAATCCGGCGGCGTGATCGTAATGGATATCACACAGAGGATAAAATAGGCGGGCTTCCGCATTTTCGCCAGCCGATGCGGATTGACGATGCCCAGATGGCTGAGAAAAAGCACGATCACAGGCATTTCGAACAACAGGGCAAACGGCAGGCAGAGATGGAACATGAAAGTAAAGTAGTCATTGGCTGTAATCACCAGGTCAAAATTGCCGTTGGACAGACCCAGAACGAACTGATACGTCATCGGAAACAAAATGAAATACGCAAAGGAAAGGCCCAGCAAAAAAAGGATAAAGAGGGCGGGAATGTACATCAAGGCTACCTTTTTCTCCCGCTCCCGCAAGGCCGGTACGACGAATTTCCATATCTGGTAGGCAGCGACCGGGATCGTCACCGCAATCGCTCCTACCGCTGCCAATTTGACATAGATCGACAAAATATCGCCGGGCCCCAAAATCGCCAGTTTTTCACCAGAACGCCGCGCAAGCTCCTGATAGATGGCATCTACAAACAGGAAGCAAAGCACCAGGCTGCCGAGAAAAGTGGCCAGCACTATCATGATGCGGCGGCGCAAATCGGTCAGATGCTCCAAAAAAGGCATCTCCTGTCTAGTTGACACGTTTTGTTGTTTCCTCCCCGTTTTTCGCCAAATCCGCATCATCGTCTTTGGTCAAATCCCTGGCCGCTGTTTTAAACTCGGTCAAGGTACGGCCAAAGGCACGGCCAATCTCTGGAAGCTTGCTGGGTCCAAAAATGACCAGCGCAATGACCAGAATTAAGATGAGCCCAGGAATTCCGATACTCGACAACATCTTCTGCTACACTCCCTCCTAGAACCCGTTAATTGCGATCACGCTAGGCAAAGCTACTTGATTTCCGCCTTTGGGCCAGTGACTGGTCGGCTTGTCGTATGACTTGAGATTTTCTCCCGGATGCTGGACTGCAAGGAACAAGGTTTTCTCATCCGGCGTGAACCAAGGTCCCGTCATTTCCGAACCGACCGGGCCAGAAGCGAATTGAACGGCTACACCCTTATTCTCTCCCGCTGTCGGAATGAAAAATACACCATTGTTGCCAAAAGACTGATAGATTCCCGTATTGGTGGACGAAGAAGAGATGTCTGTCACGACCCACAGATTGCCGGCGCTGTCAAAGGCCATGTTGTCCGGTGCGGAGAAGCCGCTTTGCGGACCACCTGTTGCGAAGATTTCAAAGGTGAATTCTTCCCCGGCATGCTGATTGTCTTTTTCGAACAGACGCACGATTTGACCGTAAAAATTGCCGTGGCTGCTGTTGTTTGTCAGCGCGATAAACACGGAACCATCGATCGGGTGGACTTCCAGGTCCTCTGGACGATCCATCGGCGTAGCACCCACTGCCTTCGCTGCGTCGCGACAATTGATCAGAACATCTGCCTGGGAAGCAAACAAAGGCTTTCCGTCCTTGGCTGCCTTTTGCAATGCTTCATTGGTAGCCAGATCCAGCGAAATCCAGGTGCCTTTTCCAAAGTTGGCGACATACAGGGTGCCATCTTCCAGCAGTCTGGAGTTGGCCTTGCCAGCCTTGGGATCATACTTTCCTTTGGAGACGTATTTGTACACGTACTGGTCTCGCGCGTCATCCCCCATATAGACGACCAGCTGTCCTGTGGAGGCCAAGACCATTGCCGTATTTTCATGCGAGAAGCGACCGAGTGCCGTATGCTTTTTCGGAGTGGATTTGGGATCGAACGGATCGACTTCTACCACCCAGCCGTAATGTCTGGCATCCTCCAGCTTGCAATCTCCCACGACATCCATATAGTTTTCCTCGCAGGAGAGGATAGTGTTCCACAAGGTTACGCCGCCGGAGCAGTTGGCGAAGGTCCCGGTTACCTCCTTGGCGATGCCCGCTGCAGGTCCTGTCAGCACATGCTTGGTCAAGCCGCTGACACGTCTGCCGTATGTAGAATCAGAGACGAGCTTCCATTTGCCGTTCTGTTTTTTGATTTCAATGACCGAGCCACCCAAAGCGTACAGGTACTTCTGGATTTGCTCAGGCGTACGCTTGTTGTCTTCTGCATCAGCGCCGAGATAGTCGTAGCCGTTCACGTAGTATTCCAGCTCGCCCAAGTATTCATGGTTCACCCACAGCAAGCCATGCTCGGGGTTGCCGTCGATCGGCAGAAAACAAGTAAAGTCGTTGTTGAAGCCGAACGTATCGCCCGCAGGGTTGATTACATCGCCATAAGAAGCGACGACATCGTAGGTGTAGCCTTTTGGCAAGACAACATCATCCTTGGTCGTAGGTTGAATCGGCGAAAATTTCGGATTGAAATGGCTCGGTTTGGTCTCCAATCCAAACAAGTGATCCGCTGTTCTGCCGGAAAGTGGTCCCGCCGCCAAAGCTGGAATCCCTGTAGCCAGCGAAGCCAATGCTGCTGTTCCCGCTCCCAGGTAAGTCAAAAATTGCCGACGATTGACGTCCATTTTCATCGCTCCCTTTTTCTTGGTTCTGTATCTCATCCTAATTCGATGGTACAGAAGCGACATCAAAGGAGCGTTAATTCCCTATAAAGAAAGTGTAAATAATGGATTCAAGAAATGGGCGAATTTCATTGCCGTATGTTAGGCGGGAACCCACTCCGCGGAATGGGTATACACATAGAAATACATTGTGTTCAAGGATAGGGAGGTCGAAAGGAGGGTTTTATGTTGAAAAAAGAGCATAGCCACTCGTTGCGCTTTGTAAGAATTGTCGATACTCCAGGCCATCTTCACGATTATGATACAAACACGAGTGTCAGTGAGCGGCACCGTCACCGAATGCGGGGGAGAACGTCGCCTCCAGAAGGTGCGGAGAATCAGCATGTCCATTATTATGAAGGCACTACTTCGTATGATGATGGACATGTGCATTACTACAGCGGCTGGACGGGTCCGCCTATTCCCTTGCCGGACGGAAACCATTACCATGAGTTTTCGGGGCGAACCACGTATGATGACGGTCACACTCATTCCTACCGGGGTTATACCAGTGAGGCATTTCTGTAAAATCAGAGCTTCATGCAGCCAGGCTATTGATAGTTGTACTCAGTAGCCTGGCAAAACACTCGATGAACCTTTCACTCTCTCCGCAAATAAAAAACCGCCTGATCATCCAGACGGTCTGCTTCTTATATGATGCAATTCTTTATCCGATCATCCGATTGTGCTGGCTTTGCGCTCATAGGCGGTGAGGAAATTCTTCAATAGCTGCTTGCCATGCTGAGTGATGATCGATTCAGGGTGAAACTGGACCCCCTCGATCGGGTAATCGCGGTGGCGAACCGCCATAATTTCCCCTTCCGCCGTACGGGCGGTCACTTCCAGCTCATCTGGCAGCGATACCTCCTCCACGAGCAGCGAATGGTAGCGCGCTGCCGTAAACGGCGAAGGAATGCCTTGAAAAATGGTTTTGCCATCATGAAACACATCTGATGTTTTGCCATGCATAAGCCGCTTCGAGCGAACAACTTTTCCGCCGAATACCTGCCCAATGGATTGATGCCCCAGACAAACGCCCAAGATCGGGATTTTTCCGGCAAAATGGCGAATCGCTTCCATACTGATCCCCGCTTCGTTGGGAGTGCATGGTCCGGGAGAAATCATCAGGTAGTCAGGATTCAATCGCTCGATCTCTTCCAGCGTAATCTTGTCATTGCGATACACCTGAAGCTCCTCACCCAGCTCTCCTACGTACTGGACCAGGTTGTAGGTAAAAGAATCGTAATTATCAATCATCAAAATCATCGTACACTCGTCTCCTCTCGTCTCTTCTTGCTCTGCTCGCTCCACTCAAGTGCTTTCCACAATGCTTCTGCCTTTTTCAATGACTCCGCATACTCTGCCTCTGGCACAGAGTCGATCACAATTCCCGCTCCAGCCTGTACATGCGCCAAGCCGTCCTTGACTACCATGGTGCGGATCGCGATGTTCAGCTCGACATCTCCGTTGAACCCAAACCAACCGATCGAGCCTGTGTAGACGCCTCTTCGGACGGGCTCCAGCTCATCGATGATCTCCATCGTTCTGACCTTTGGCGCGCCTGTGATGGTTCCCCCGGGAAAAGCAGCCGCTACAGCATCGAACGCATCCCTACCGTCAGCCAACTCCCCCTGCACATGCGATACTATGTGCATGACATGAGAGTACTTTTCGACGACCATAAACTCGCTGACCTCCACGCTGCCATACCGGCATACACGTCCGATGTCGTTTCGCTCCAGATCGACCAGCATCACATGCTCGGCACGTTCCTTTTCGTTGTCGATCAGTTCACGCGCCAATTCCTGGTCTTCTGCGTCGTTTTGGCCGCGCGGTCGGGTCCCGGCGATCGGTCGGGTGTGTACCTCCCTGCCCTTTACCTTGATCAACAATTCAGGCGAGGCGCTCACCAACTGAAATTCCGGAAAGTTGAGGTACCCCATGTAAGGAGAGGGATTCAGCTTGCGCAACACGCTGTAGACTTCTGGGGCTGCCACCTGGATCGGTTTGCTTTGACGTACGGACAGATTGACCTGGAACACATCTCCCTGTGAGATGTAGGCTTGGACGCGTCTCACGGCTTCCTCGAACTCCGCCTGCTGCCAGGATACATCCGCAGGAGCAGATGCCTGTATCGGCAGCTTGCGCATGTTCTCCCAATCCGTACCGTCCTCTCCCACAGCCAGTTCAGTCAGCAGCTCGGCGCGCTGTCTTAGACGATGGACGGCTTCGTAATAGGACTCCTCGGTCATTTGATCGGATGCCAGATGGGTCAGACAGATGATTTCCCTGCGTTCATGATCAAAGGCTATCAAATCTTTCATAATCATAACATAGAGATCGGGGAGCTGTAAGTCATCTGCAGCAGACTGCAGCAAGGTTGGTTCAAAAAAACGGTTCATCTCGTAGCTCATATATCCGACCGCGCCTCCGGAAAAATCGGGCAACTCGGGGATGGCAGGGGTACGATATTGGCTCAATACTGCTCGCAAGGCCTCCAAGGGGTCAGTTGCCGCTACATCGGCCACCTGTCCATTCGGATCAATCAGAACGGTGCTTCCCTGCTTGCTTTTCAATGTCGCCACGGGCTGAAAAGCCAAGAAGCTGTACCTGCCTGCTCGTCCGCTTTCCAACAGAACGGCGTCTTGCAAAGACGGCTGCAGGGTTTGCAGCACATGCCACGGGTCCACCTGGCTGGGCCATGGAACACGTACCGCCAATGGGACGTATGGGTAGGATCGGGAATAGGTCAGACAATCAGCATAGATAGGAAAGATCATGGCTTTTCACGCTCCGCTTTAACGAGTCTTATGCCCGTAAATTATATCCTCTTCCCGTACAAAAAGAAATGACCACATCCAGGCTCGCAAAAAAGCCCGATGTGGCCGTATTCGAATTCGATTAATCTTCAAACTGGTAAAGCGGTGTGGAAAGATAGCGTTCCCCATTGCTAGGAATGACGACAATCACGTTTTTCCCTTTGCCAAGCTGTGCCGCTACTTTCAGTCCGGCGTAAATAGCTGCACCGGAAGAGATCCCTCCAAGAATCCCTTCCTGGCGAGCTACACGGCGAGCGGTCTCAAACGCATCTTCATTTTCAACGGCAATGATTTCGTTGTAGATGTCCGTATCCAGAATTTCTGGCACGAAGCCGGCACCGATTCCCTGGATCTTGTGCGGTCCTGGCTTTCCGCCCGACAAGACAGGGGATGCCGCTGGTTCTACAGCTACGATCTTGACGTCCGGATATTGCTCGCGCAGCACCTGACCGGCACCTGTAATCGTTCCGCCCGTCCCGATACCGGAAATGAATGCGTCTACGCCGCCGATCTGCGCAGCTTGTTCCAGCAGTTCCCGCCCTGTAGTCTCGCGGTGTATCGCAGGATTGGCAGGGTTGTTAAACTGTTGGGGAATGAAGTAATTGTCGTTCTCGCGCGCCAGCTCCTCCGCTTTGCGGATTGCGCCGCCCATGCCTTCACTGCCTGGTGTCAGCACCAGTTCCGCTCCGTAGGCACGCAGCAAATTGCGCCGCTCCATACTCATCGTCTCGGGCATGACCAAAATCGCGCGATAGCCTTTGGCGGCTGCGACCATCGCCAGGCCAATCCCGGTGTTTCCGCTCGTCGGTTCAATGATCGTCGCCCCTGGCTTTAGCTTTCCTTCTGCTTCTGCTGCTTCGATCATAGCGAGAGCGATACGATCTTTAACACTGCTTCCCGGGTTGAAAAATTCCAATTTCAGGTAGACGTTTGCCATATCTTCGGTGACGACTCGATTTAATTTTACCAATGGTGTATAACCGATCAGATCTGTGATGGAATTGGCCACACGCACGTGTCATTCCTCCCCTTTAATTGCCGAGTAAAATACTAGGTTTTATAGGTCTTATTATAGCAATCGCCGCCCAAATGGTCAATGCGGCATTTGCCCATTTGTCTCGACGCCTGCTGATTCCCGCAAGCGTTCCAATATCGCATCCAGCGATTCCACTTGGGCGAAGGCGATCTCTTCGCGCAATTCGCCTTTGACCTGATCGTACGTAAGCTGTTTTGCTTCCCTGCGCTCCACGACCTGGTAGATGACGTACTCCTCTTCTTGCTTGATGGGAGAGCTTACTGTTCCCTGCTTCAAATCAGCCAACAGCTTTTTCGCTTCGTCCGTCAGATCTGACTTTTCCAGAGTGACCCACCCCATGTTCCCGCCTGTTGCTGCGCTGGCGGCATCGATCGAGCGCTCCTTTGCCAAGGTCTGAAAGTTGGCGCCTTGTTTGAGCTCTGCCAGCACTCGATCTGCTTCCTCCCTGGACGCCACCGCGATCTGCCTGAGATGCACCTGCAAAGGCTGGACAAATCGCTCGGGATTATTATGATAGAAGGCCTGTATCTGTTCTTCCGAGACGGTTACCTCCTGGGTCGCCAGTTCACGCAGCAACAGTTGGTAGGTGATCTCCCTGGTAAGCGCCTCGACAGTGGTTCCGGCCTGCTTCTTCAATGCCTGCTCAAATTCCTCATCGGTCTGGCTTCCGTAGCTTTCGCGAATTTGTTCCAGTTCCTTTTTCAGCCTATCGGGATTGACCGATACGCCGAGGCGTTGTGCCTCCTGAAACACCACTTCCCGATTGATCATATCCTGCAGAACCTGCTGACCGTACTTTTCCTTCAAGGCAGCTACCCATTCGGCATCCGTGATCGTCTTCTCCCCGACGACAGCAGCCGTCTTCAGCTTTGAAGACTGGGCCCACGACCATGTCACCACCAATAAAAGCACCACTAGTGCACCGACGAATGTCCACAACCCTTTTCCATTGGTCATGTCATCCTCCCCTTCGGAGTGCCGCGCCTACATGTCCCTCTTGATGTCCTCCAACGCGGACTTGTCAAAATGATACCGTTCATTGCAAAAATGGCAGTGAACTTCTGCTTCTCCCTCTTCGGCAATTATGCTGTCCATCTCTTCTTTCCCCATGCTGATCAACGCTCTGACCACTTTTTGTTCGGAGCAGTCGCAGCGGAAGTGGATTTCAGTCCGGCTCAAGATTTTGGGCTCATCCAAAACTTTGCCCAGGATCTCTTCCGGTGACAGCCCTTCCCCGATCATGCGGGACACTTGCGGCAGTTGAGCCAGGCGCTCCTCAATTTGTGCCACAACATCGTCTGGTGTGGCTGGCAGCAATTGCAGAATAAAGCCTCCTGCCGCCAAAACGGAGCGGTCTTCAGGATTGACCAGCACTCCTACGCCCACAGCGGATGGCGTCTGCTCGGAGACCACGAAGTAGTAGGTAAAATCCTCGCCAATCTCGCCAGATACGATCGGAGAGCTTCCCTGGTACGGTTCCTTCAGTCCGAGGTCTTTCGTGACGTAGACGAAGCCGTCCGTTCCTACTGCCCGCTTCACATCCAGCTTGCCTTTCTCGTTTAAGTCAAAATGAACGTGTGGATTGGTCACATAGGCGACACCTTCTCCATGGGCGTTGGCTTCCGCGACGATTTGCCCGATCGGACCTCCCCCTTTTATTTTGACGGAGAGGCTTTCATTTCCTTTTAACATTGCCCCCATCATTAAAGTGGTTGTGAGTGTACGTCCCGCTGCTGCAGTCGCTGTATTCCACATGTCGTGGCGGCGGCGCATCTCTTCGACAATCCCTGTCGTACGTGCCGCAAACGCACGCACATGTCCTTTGAAACCGGTAGCTCGTATCATATAATCGCTCATTGCGATCCTCCTTGTCTCATATCAATATCCTTCTATCTGCTTTATGCATTAACCAGTTTACCACATCACTCCATTTGCTACGCCACCTTCGACACTTTCTTCACCTATGAACGATCTGTTTTTTCCATATAAAAAGTCCCCCGTGGTTAGCGAGGGACGTGCGTGTCCGGTTCTGCCTTAGCTTAAATAATCTTTTAAAACGAGCGCTGCTTTTTGCGTACGCAATCGGTCTATTGTCGTGGCTTCGATCTGGCGGATGCGCTCTCGGGTCAGGCCGAACATCTTGCCCACTTCTTCAAGCGTATACACCTGGTCGTCGTACAAGCCGTAACGCATGGCGATAATCTCCTGCGCCCGCGGATTGAGCCTCTCCAGTGCAGCCTGCATTTGTACACGCAGATCCACCTTTTCGATCCAATCGTCGAGGGAGGATTCACCGTCGTCGACAATTTCCGCGTAACTGAGCGTCTCTTCCTCCTGCTCAGCCAAATGCTGTGTCCCATCCAACTCATCATCGATGGACTCCAGCTTGAGCATCAGCGCATATTCGATCGCATCAACCTTCTCCAGCGGAATGTCCAGCATATGAGAAATTTCAAAACGATCCGGCATCCGATTGAGCAGATGAACCAAGCTAAGGACTTGCTTTTGATATTGTCGAATTTGTTCATGCATATGGACAGGGATGCGGATCAGATTTCCCTTGTCATTAATCGCGCGGGTAATTGCCTGGGAGATCCACCAGTGTGAGTAGTGGTAGAGGCGAACGCCCCGACTGACATCAAATTTCTCGATCGCTGTAAATAAGCCGATCGTGCCTTCCTGGATCAGATCGAGGAATGGCATGCCTCGGCGCAGATGACGCAGCGCTGTATTTACGACGTAGCGCAAATAGGCTCGCACCAGGGTCTCACGGGCTTCCAGGTCGCCTTTTTCTTGATAACGGATCAAACATGCTAACTCTTCTTCTTTGTCCAACATGGGTGTTGCAGCGACGCTTTCCAGAAACAACAAGGCAGATGTATCGGACCGAAGTGATTTTGGCACGACGATGCCCAACTGTGACTCAACCTCCCGCCAGCGCCGGGGGGTAGTATGGAAGGAAGACGTACTCACGTTCATATGCAACCCTCATTTCTCTGGATTGAGATACATGATGAAGGCAGGCTTGATTTTTTTCTCTTTATCTATAACGTAATTCGACAAAGGCAGGCTGATTCCTGCCTTTTAACAGAATATTAACAGAACTCGCGATATGAATAGTTGGTAGTGCTGCCATTTTCCACACAAAAAAGCTATCCTCTCCAATGCGGGATAGCTCGTGCAAATTGTCGGATATTGTCATGAATCTACTGATAAATATGGCAAGCGACAAAATGGTTTTTCTCTACTTCCTGCCATGTCGGTTTTTGCTGCGCGCACACTTCCTTGGCTACTGGACACCGCGTGCGGAAAACACAACCGCTGGGAGGATTGATCGGACTTGGTACGTCACCTTCGATAATCATCCGCTCGCGGCTTTTCTCCAGATCAGGGTCAGGTACCGGGATGGCCGACAGCAACGCCTGCGTGTATGGATGCAAAGGCTTGTCGTAAAGCTGCTCACTTTCCGTCATCTCTACCAGATTGCCCAGATACATGACGCCGATCCGATCACTGATGTGTTTGACCATCGCCAAGTCGTGCGCAATAAACAAGTAGGTGAGCTTTTGCTCCCGCTGCAGATTTTTCATCAGATTGACGACCTGCGCCTGGACCGATACGTCCAAGGCCGAAATCGGCTCATCCGCAATAATGAAGCGCGGATTGACTGCCAAGGCACGTGCAATCCCGATCCGCTGCCGTTGACCGCCACTGAACTCGTGGGGAAAACGGTGGGCATGCTCCTTTTGCAAACCGACCATTTCCAACAGCTCGATGACGCGCTCGGCTCTTTCCTTTCCTTTATATAGGCCGTTTAGCGCCATGCCCTCGGAGATGATTTCCGAGATATTCATTCGCGGGTTCAACGAGGCGTACGGGTCCTGAAAAATCATCTGCATATTGCGTGTGAGTTTGATTCGCTCCTGGCCGGACGCTTGATGGACGTTCAGCCCGTCGAAAATCACCTCGCCCGACGTCGGCTGATACAAGCCGATAATCGTCCGTCCCGTCGTAGACTTGCCGCAGCCGGACTCGCCCACCAGCCCCAGCGTCTCACCTTCATAGATCTCGAAAGAAACCTGGTCTGCCGCCTTGAGTGACATTCCTTTTCCCAAATGGAAGGTTTTCGTCAGGTTTTTTACTTGTACTAGTGGCTTTTTCTGCATGGGTCACTCCCCCAGTCGTCAATCCTGCCAGTAACGTCTCGAAATCGAATGCTCATGTTGCAATTTGTAGCCAGACAATTGAACAATCTCAATGGCACCGCGGGAATCAGGCGAATGGATCATCTCCCCATTGCCCATGTAGATCCCGACATGATGGACGCGTCCTTTTCCTTCTTCATAGGCAAAAAACAACAAGTCGCCCGGCAGCAGATCTTCCTTCTCTACCTTCTGGCCCGCTGTTGCCTGATCGGAGGCATCTCGCGGAATCTCAATTCCGACCGAGCGGTGCATGTTATAGGCAAAACCAGAGCAGTCATAGCCGTAGGAAGACATACCGCCCCATAAATAGGGAAGCCCGAGGAATTGTTTCCCATGAGCCACAATGGCCTCCCCGGCGTTTGCTGCCTGGATATCTTTGATCCGTTCCCCTGCGGTAACGATCTGGACATCCTCACGCCGCAAATAAGCATCTCCTAAAGGCGTCGCTACCTTCACCCAGTCCGTTTCCTCCTCCAGCAGCGGAAGTCGAGTCAGATACGCCAGCTCAATCCCCGCTTGCTGCTGTGAATCGTACAAGCGTGCATGCGGCGCCGCAACGAGTACGGCAGATTGCCCTGGTTGGATCGCATACGCGTCAGACCAAGCAGCCAGCTGCGCGGTCGGAACCCAGCCCGGATAACCTCTTTCGTCTTTCTTGCTGGATTGATCGGGTATCAGAATAGATGCCCAATCTCCTCGCTCTTCCAGAACTTCCACACGCGTCCCGAACAACGCCTGAGTCTGTATCGCATTGCGGTTGTAAAAGTCCAGTTTGTCTTCCACGGTCAGCGAGCCAAGCCAGCCGCGCAAATCGACAGGCGCTGTGAGGGCCGCTCGATCTGTATCGACTGGAGACTCCGGCTTCGTCCAAACCGTCGCTACACTGACAGCCACGATTGTTGATTTCATCCCTGCTCTCCTTCCTCCCACAGGCTCACGGAGCGAATTCCCAAGCCTGGCGCTTGCGGCATGGTCATTTTGCGTCCCTCATAGGTCACGCCGCCCTCGACGCCATCCCGCAACAGCATCAGCGGCGCATCAAAATCATAGCGCGTAATATTTCTTTTGCTGGCTGCAAAATGGGCAGCTGCCGAGACGGACAGGCGCGATTCCACCATGCTGCCAACCATGCAAGGAATCCCGTGCTCCTCTGCCATTTGGTTGATCAGCTGCGCTTTGAAAATGCCTCCGGCCTTCATCAGCTTGATGTTGATCATATCGGCTGCCCGGTTGCGCAATACCTCCAATGCTTGAGCCGGGGAAAAGACACTCTCATCCGCCATGATTGGAGTATCGACAGCATCTGTTACCCGTTTCAAGCCCTCAAGATCATGAGCCTTTACGGGTTGCTCGACCAGTTCGATACCCAGCCCCATGTCCTCCATCTTGCGGATCGAAACAATCGCTTCTTTGACATTCCAGCCCTGGTTAGCGTCGAGGCGAATCTTCACTTGATTGCCGACCGTTTTTCGAATCTGTTGAATGCGGACAATATCTTCCTCGATGTCGTCCTTCCCGACCTTGATTTTCAGGACATGAAAACCATCCTTCAGATAGGCAGCGGCATCTTCTCCCATTTCTTCCGGGCTGTTGACACTGACGGTATAATTCGTCTCCAACTCATCCCGGTACCCTCCGAGAAGCTGGTAGAGAGGCAGATTGGCCCGCTGGGCAAGCAGATCGTACAAGGCGATGTCTACTGCGGCTTTCGCGCTGCTGTTGCCTACCATCGATTGGTGCAGGGTATGAAAAACATGCTCATGCGCCAGCAGATTCAGACCGACCAGTTGTGGTTTGATCGTTTGCAGAATCGCAGCTTCAATGCTTTGTATGCTGTCTCCCGTAATGACGACGGTAGCGGATGCTTCTCCCCACCCTACCATGCCGTTGTCGCAGGTGATTTTCACCAAAACGGAATAGAGATGATCAACGGTACGCAACGCTGTCTTAAAGGGCTTTTTCAAGGGAACCGCGATGCGTCTTGCTTCGATATTTTGGATAATCATGATTTCCTCCATGTGTCTAAGTTGGCTGTCCCGTAAATGATAGCATTATTGAAAAAGTTCGTAAAAAGGGAGAGCCATTCGCCAAATGGGAATGACGTCTCCCAGCCAACTTGCGTTACTTCACTACTGCTTTTCTCAAATCCGTGTAGCTGAGGGAGGAGCTTTGAATACCGCTGACCTTTTCGCTTTGCAGCAAGGACGTATTGTAGAAGAAGAGTGGAGCGATCGGAGCCTCATCCATCAGCATCTTCTCCGCGTCATGCAGCATTTGGAAACGCTTGGCATCATCGGCTTCTTGATACGTCGCAGCAATCAGCTTGTCGTACTCTGCGTTTTTCCAGCCAGTGCGGTTATTTGGACTCTCCGAGCGGAAGTTATCCAGGAAGTTGATCGGATCACCGAAGTCAGGCAACCAGGAAGAACGCGCGATCTGGTACTGCAGCTGCTTGGTCATGTCGGTCAGCACTTGGCCTTCTACCTTTTGCAGCTTGATGTCGACGCCGAGGTTTTGCTTGAACATCTCTTGTACAGCCAATGCTGTTTTTTCCGGGTTTGTACCGCTGCGATACGTAAGCGTGATTTCTGGCAATGTGGTGTAGCCTTTTTCCTTCATGCCTTGCTCCAGCAGTTTTTTCGCTTCGGCTGGATCAAATTTGACCAGATCGCCGCCTACTTCACGGAATTCTCCAGTGGAGTTGGCATCAGGCATGCCATACGATACGAAGGCGGTTCCCGGTCTTTGCTTGCGCATCAGCACCATATCCACCAAGGTTTGACGGTCAATCGCCATGCTGAACGCCTTGCGGATATTGGCGTTGTCGAACGGCTCTTTGGTTACGTTGAAACGGTAAAACTCCGTTCCTGCACCATCGCGAACATATACTTTCCCTTCACTGAAAAGCTGATCTGCCAGGTCAGCAGGTACTGATGTAGTTCTGTGCAGCTCTTCGTTTTGGTACATCTGGTATTCCGTATTCGTATCATCGATCATCTTCCAGACAGCGCCTGCCAATGTCACATTTGCTGCATCCCAGTAGTTCTCGTTCTTCATGATTTTTACTTCGCTGTCATGTGCCCACTCTGTCAGCTTGAAAGGTCCGTTGCCCACGAAGGTAGCGGCTTCGTTTGCCCAGTTCGGGTCTTTTTCTACAGTCGCTTTATGAACCGGGAAGAATGCCGGGTTGGAGAGCATCAGCAAAGTCCAGGAAGCAGGCTGAGCCAGTTTGAATTCCAGTGTTTTGTCGTCGACCGCCTTTATTTGCACGTCATCGGCAGTACCTTTCCCGGTGTTGTACGCTTCTGCGCCCTCAATGATGTAGGCAAGCGGCGCAGCCTGGGAAGCGGTTTGTGGATCAAGCATGCGTTTCCAGGCGAATACAAAATCTTCGGCTTTGACAGGTTCGCCATTTGTCCATTTATTGTCGCGAAGGGTAAACGTGTACGTTTTTCCATCGTCCGATATCTTCCATTCAGTCGCTGCAGCAGGCTGCGGCTTTTGGTTCTCATCCAGTCGGGTCAACCCTTCCATCAGGTTGTTCAGGATGTTGTAGGATGGCTCATCGAAGCCCACCGGCGGATCCAGGGAAGTCGGTTCCTTGATGTTGTTGAGCAGCAGCAGCTTGGCAGCTTGCTCGGTCGGTGTTGGCGCCGGCTCATTGGAATTTGCCGCTGGCGGCTGGGCATTGTTTGCAGGCGGTTCGCCCGATGAACAGCCCGCGACGAGCATGGACACAGAAAGCGTGGCCGAAAACAAAAGTTTTGACCATTTTTTCACGAAAATTCCCCCTTGGATTTTTTATGTGGTAATCGGATGACGTCAAAGTCGACGTCCCCTGATCCCATCGAATGGAATGGACAAAGCTGCTTACGTGCCAGTAGGCGATTGCTGTGCGGTGATCAGCTTCTTGGCCCGCGGGTCCTGCAGCCAACAGGAGACGACATGCTTGCTGCCCAGCTGTGTTTCCTCGGGCTGGTGCGCGCGGCATACCTCCAGGGCATACTCACAGCGCGCTGCGAAGGCACATCCTGCGGGTGGTGCAAAAAGGTCCGGCGGCGTGCCCGGAATCGGGCTGAGCGGAATGTTGCGATCCGCATCCAGACGCGGCATGGAAGAGAGCAGTCCTTTTGTATACGGATGCTGCGGATTGTAGAAAATCTCGCGCACAGGTCCTGACTCGACTACCTTGCCGGCATACATTACGTTCACCCGATCCGCAATCTTGGCGACCACTCCCAGATCGTGTGTGATCATGATGATCGAGACCCCCGTCTTGCGCTGGATGGTCTGAAACAGCTCGATAATCTGCGCTTGAATGGTGACGTCCAATGCAGTTGTCGGCTCATCCGCGATCAGGATGGCCGGCTTGCAGACCAGCGCGATCGCAATCATGATCCGCTGCCTCATCCCTCCGCTGAACTGATGCAGGTACTGCTTCAGACGGCTTTCCGGATTGGCGATGCCGACCAATTGCAGGATTTCAGTCGCCTGCCTTTTGGCTTCGCTTCTGGGGACCTTCTGATGGCGAATGATCCCTTCCATGATCTGCTCCCCGATCGATATGGTGGGATTGAGCGAGGTCATGGCATCCTGGAAGATCATCGAGATCTGCGAACCGCGCATCTCCCGCATTTCTTTTTCCGGCAGCTGCGCCAGGTCTTTTCCCTGGAACAGCATCTTGCCTCCGACAATTTTGCCGATATGTTCGGGGATCAGGCGCATGATGCTTTTGGCAGTCACGCTCTTGCCGCAGCCCGATTCGCCCACTATCGCGATCGTCTCCCCCTTGTGCAGGGTAAAGCTGACGCCTCGAACGGCTTGAATGGTTCCCCCGTGCGTTTTGAACGCGACTTGAAGTCCGTCTACTTCCAGCAATTTTTCCACAGTCGCTACCTCCTTGTCTTCGGATCAAATGCGTCACGCAATCCGTCGCCAAGCACGTTGAACGCAAGCATTGTCAAAGAGATGAAGAATGCAGGGAAGAAGAGACGCCACCAGTGACCCGACAAGATCGTCGGAAGACCGTCATTGGCCATCGTGCCCCAGCTCGCCATCGGCGCCTGAATGCCCAGTCCGAGAAAGCTGAGAAAAGCCTCCGCAAAAATAGCAGAAGGGACAGACAGCGTGACGTAGACGATAATGATCCCGATGGTATTGGGCAAAAGATGTTTGCGGACGATGTAGAACGGCTTGGCTCCCATGGTTTTGGCCGCCAGCACATACTCCGAGTTCTTCATCTGCAGCACCTGTCCGCGCACCGTACGCGCCATCCCGATCCACCCTGTCGCACTCAAGGCGACGATAATCGTCACTAATCCGGACCCCATCACAACCATGAGCAGGATGACGACCAAAAGATAGGGCAGACCGTACAAAATATCGACGAAGCGCATCATGATATTGTCGACACGCCCGCCCAGATAACCGGCGATTCCGCCGTAAAGGACACCAATGAAAAAGTCGATCAGCGCCGCCATCAGCCCGACGAACAGGGAGATGCGCGCACCATGCCATACCCGTGTGAATACGTCCCGGCCAAAATCATCGGTGCCAAACCAATTTTCCGCAGAAGGCGGCTGGTTCTTCGTAATCATGGACTGCTTCGCGTAGTCATGCGGCGAAATGATGGGACCGGCAATCGCCATGACGCCAAGAATGATAATAATGACCAATCCTGCCAGTGCCAGCTTGTTGCCGCGCAGCCGCAGCCAAGCCTCCTGCCAGTAGGTGAGCTGGGGTCGCACAATCGCTTCCGCACTCAGGTTGTCTTTGCGCATGGGGGTAAACAATTCGTCAGAAACGATCATCCTTCCCTCTCCTTTCCATGGAACTTAATACGCGGATCGATAATGCTGTACAGAACATCTACTATGAACATCATGAAGATCAGCAGGGTGCTGTAAAAGACAGTTGTCCCCATGATGACGGAATAGTCGCGGTTGTTGATGCCCGCCACAAAGTATTTGCCCATTCCCGGAATCGCAAAAATTTTCTCGATGACAAAGCTTCCGGTCAAAATATTGGCAATCAATGCCCCCAAGAGAGTAACGACTGGCAATATGGCATTGCGCAGCGCGTGCTTGAACACGATCGTGGCGGGCGACAGGCCTTTGGCGCGAGCCGTCTCGATGTATTCCGCCGTCAGCACCTCAAGCATGTTGGTGCGGGTCAAGCGCGCGATAATCGCGATCGGGCTGAAAGCCAATGCCAGCGCAGGCAAGACCACATGCTGCCATGTTCCCCAGGTGGCCGTGGGAAACAGCCTCCATTCTACAGCCAGGTATTTGATCAACAGGGAGGCCAACACGAAGCTGGGGACCGAGATCCCGATCACCGCAATCACCATCGCGACGTAGTCAATCAGGCGATTATGCCGCAGCGCCGCTACCACGCCGAGCGCGATCCCGGTCACTATCGCAAAGAGGATCGCGACAAGTCCCAATTGAAAGGAGACGGGAAACCCGCGAGCGATGATTTTGTTGACCGTATCCGAGCTGTTGGCGATGGAAGGGCCCAAATCGAATTTGACCAGATTTTGCAGGTATAGCCCGTACTGCACAATCAGCGGCTTATCCAGATTGTAGAAGGCATTCAGGTTGGCAGCTACAGCGTCCGGCAGGCCCTTGCCTTCCTTCTCAAAAGGATTGCCGGGCGCTGCATGCATGAGGAAAAAGGTAAGCGTGATGATCAGCCACAGCGTTACGATCATGGAGACAAATCGGCGCAAGATAAAAGATAACAAGGACGCTCCTCCTTCTGAGATGTAGATTGTAAGCAGGTGAATATAACAAAAAACCCAGCAAATGCGATGAATCAGGGCATTTGCTGGGTTTTACTTACGTGTATGCCGTGCATACGGATAAATAAAGCAGCGGTCAGGATTATTCGGTTGGGTTGAGCTGCTTTTCACGAAAGGCAATCGCCTGTTTGTATTTCTTATGGGCGTCTTTAAAAGCAGCAATCAAGGTTTTTTGTGACGAGCCAAAGTAGCGATAGCGAATCTCGTCTCCTACTTTGTCCAAATCCAGGATCGAATGACCTACAAAAAGAGAGCGGGTAAAATCAGAAGTGAGCTGGATCGTAGAGGAACAGGAAGCTTCTACGATCTTGTGATTGCTGGTGTCTACAACCAAGCCGATAAAGAACGCGCTAAACTGCTGCGTAATCGGATTGTTGGACGAAGATTGGGCATCCCCTACGATGTAAACGGTATCTTTATCAAACACCAAAAGGTCAACCTCGCTTTAACCGGGCCTCGGGCTCATCCATGCGAGACGTTCGGAACGCTACTTCCTCACAATCGCGGATGACAAGGCGCTTTCCTTTATATTAGCAGAAATATCTCAATTTTGTAAACAAAGATACTAACGTTTTACTTCTTCCACACTCACGACAGGAAAGGCATGCCCAGGCAGCATGGAGAGGAAGGGACGTTCATCGACGTAAGCGACCACGATATGCGAGGGTCCAACCATCGTTTTGGGTGCCAGTTGCAAAACCTCTCCCTGCTTGGTGGTCACAAGGATGCGCAGACGTCCTCCGTCTTGATTCCGCGCACCGGGTGTGATTCGTTCCAAAACAAGTGCCGAGCCGTTATAGCGCAGATGCAACTCCCAATCCTGCCTCCAAGAACGAAAATCGATGTAGTGCCTGACAAAGGGAATCGGATCTGTCGTGACACTGTTGGTGGCAGGAATGAAAGAAGCAGCCTCCATTAAATATCCGCCGTTCTCCCGCACGCGTTCCGCAAAGCGAATCAACGCTTCTTCCTCGATCAAATCGATGACCCCTTCCGTTTTGAGCACAGGGTCTACCGCAAAGCTGGCATGGTGATTGGCAAGCTCCAACAGGGTCTTAACCTCTTGTTTCTTTTGCATAGCCAAGTCCGTATCCACCACAAATAAACCGATCAAGAGAAAGAAGAGCAATGTAGAAATCGACAAGAGATTGATGCCCATAACCTTCTCCCCTCCTCAAAAACAGTCATAGATCGTAATCCATGACGTTGATCGTCCCCTGCCTGCTCACGGCCAGGGTTCGCGATGAGGTCGGCAGAAGGGTGGTAAAACGCGGATACGGAATTTCCAGGCGCAGCAAAAATTCATCCTCGTGACTCCACATGACAGGGTCAGCCGACTGGGTACGGAAAATGCTGACTGCTACATCCTGCTCTGGCAGGGAGAACTGTTTTTCTCTAAGCTCTCTGGAGATGACGCTCTTCACCTGCTGCTGGACCACGGCATCATTGACACCGCCGTGGTTGCTTACGTATTTGGCTGCAGCGGCGCTAATCTCCAATAGTTCATTATGAGCCTGAATCACCGTGTGCACCTGCAACAAACCCAATGGGACCAACAGCAGCACCATAACATTGAGGATGACCGCAATCAGCTGTCCCATCAGCCTGTACCAAACCGGGTGACTTGCGTAAGCAGCTTGCCAAAAAACTGTGTGCCAGAAGACATCAGATTATCAGGTCCGGTCAATAACAGGTGAACCGTCAAAGGCAGGACCAAAACCATTAGCGCCAGGATGGCGATCATTTTACTCATCACTTACCACTCCGGATCAAAGTATTCGGAAGGGCGGCTTCCCGCAAACGAAAACAAAACTTCTCCCTGTACGAAGCGATGCATCCACTGTGAAAGGCGGGATGGGTGAATACGCAGGACAAGTGTCACCTCTTCCTGCCTTTCCTTGCGGGCCCGCTCACCGGGAGTGCGGGGACGGCTTCCGTCAAATACGTCACCCGACACATCCCAGCCAAGCTCCTCCATTTTCTGTACATAATACGCGGCCAAATCAGGCTCCAAATAACCGATATCCTGCATGTCATCCAGGACATCTGCATAAATGGCTCGGGCGATGGAGCGTTCCATAGCATACATGTGATACGCTCCAATCCCGGAGAAAATGAGCAGGAGAACAGCGAAGGAGATCAGGAATACTTTTGCTTTAACCATCGCTTCAGGAATTCGTTCCTTTCCTTAACATTAATGAAAGATGATTGTCGCCGCACGATACACCCTCTCCTCTTGAGTCTGACGAAATTGAGCTTCCGGTTCAGCCATCCATAGAGAGGAACACAAACTGCCGACCATGATTACAATGACGAGAAAAACATGGACGTGCAGCATCAGTTGGAGGTATACGGCGAGCCGTTTTGCATCCGGAATTGTATGTTTTCATTGCTGGTGTCGTAATTGAGAGAAGTAACGGAACGATTGATGCGATCAGCGGAGTCATTTGCCGCCGGGCTTAATTCATTGCCGTAGCTGCTGACACCAATTCCCAATACCATGACGCAGGCCAGAAAGATAAAAAACATTTTAGACATGTAGATACTCTCCTTTTGCTTTTTGGTAATGAAATGCTTGTTCCTTAGGGGATTGCTTGGTCAATCCAGGAAACGGCGCGATCACGCAATCCTCCGTCTCCGACAACAGAACTGTTTACCTCCGACATGCTGGATACGATAATGCCCAGCGTAATCACGAGACACATCAAAATCGAAAAAAGCTTTGTCATGAATCGCCCCCTCCTTACGTCAGATATTTGTCCAAAATTTCGGTCAACAGCTTGTACCAAGGAAACATAGCCACAAGCAGCCCGATGTAGAATGCGGGATACACGATCACACTATACCCGATGCCCAATGATTTGATTTTCTTGCGGTGGCGGAACATCCGGCGATGATCAACCGCCCATTCCAAGCGCTGCATCGTTAAACCGAGCTGCGCGTCGCTGAGTTGTTCGATCGTGCGCATGCCGGAGACCAGGATGACCGCATCATCCACACCCAGCTTTCTTTTGAAATTTTCCAATGCCTCTACCGGATCTTTGTTCCACTCCGAGATCGTTGGAATGTATTCCTTAAGAAGCCTCGTCGGGCGAGCAGCCTTGACCATTGCACTGTAGACCGGAACCTGATTTTCAAGCAGCGTCACATAGCGATTGATAAATCGGGCAATGTCCGTGCTTAATATTTCCTCTCTGCGCCCTGCCCACATTTTCAAGCCAAAATACGGCAAAAGAAAACTACCGGCCGCTGCCAAACACATGGAAAGGACGGGAAAAGAATCTACTCGGCCTACCCATACCCACATCACTGTCAGTACACAGACAGCACTGCCTGAGATTACTTGTGCAAACACCCACTCCGGTTTTCCCCATCCAAATGGTCTTCCAGCACGCGACAGCAATTTCTCCCAATGCTCCTCATCCTGGGAATGAACAGCTTTCTCCCATTTGCCCCACCATGCGGAAGAGATGAACAGCTTTGGCTTCTGTGCATGAACCAGGTACTTCCCGATCGAAAATGCCATGATAAAAATAAAGAGGGAACCGAGTGCAACAAAGATGTATAACGTTACCAAAGGCATTAACGAAACCTCCTTCCCCAGATAAAGGCTAGCAGAATGGAAAGCAGCCAGACTGTCACTGCGATTGCAAGTATCGCCTGACCATCAGGTGTAAAGAAATAGAGACGGTAGGAGTCCTGCAGCAAACTCTGGTTGTACGGAATCAGCAGGATGCAGATAACGATGACGATCAACAAACTAATCCAGATTGAATGAATCTCGCTGTCCCGCTCCTCTTTTTCGTCCTGTTGGATGAACATTTCGTTGGTCAATCGATTTAATGGGGACTGAATTTCCTCGGTCTCGCCTTCCAAGCCGCTGGCGATATACATCGCAAAGTCATATGCCCATGGATGGTGAAGCCGATCCGCAAATGCCTCCACTGCTTTCACAGGGTCTCCACCATCAGCCAAAGCGTTGTTTAGCAGAAGTAAATCGGGCAATAATTCCTTGGGACACTCTTCAATCATTTCCCGAAAGGTCAGGATTATATTTTTTCGACTGTTATAGTAGCGGGCAAAAAGATCGACAAATTGGCAAAAAGAATTGATTTTCTTGTTCATCAGTACGGTATAACGGGCATAGAGCAGCAGCGTGGGAAGAAGTAAAAACAACAAAAACAGCGATAGGGAAACGATCAGATTGCCCAATACAATTCCTGCGGCAAAGCCTCCCACTCCACCGGTTAAAGAATAAAGCAGGCAAGCCTCCGGGGTCCCCCCTACTACCTTGCACCAGCGATCGTATCCTTCGTAAAGCATACGTCCGGCCTCGTAATTCAACAACTTTTCACGCCAGACTGCCACCGTTCGAGGAAACAGCATTTTCGGAGTGGACCAGCTTATGTGCAGATACAAGCCCAGAAAGTAGAAACCGCAGAGCAGGCTCAGAAACATCGGCAAGAGCAGGAGGTACTTCATAGCTGCCTTCCCAGATCAGTCAGACGTAGCTCCCTTAGTACATCCAGATCCGCTTTGCCTACGTAGCACATGTACTCCGTCAAATGGGAATCAAGCTTTTTCCCTGTCCATTCATACTCGCCAGTCGCCGTATGACGAACGACCAAAGGGACGGAATCGACACGATGAAACATATCATTCCATTGTGTCACGTGGATCGCGTCTATGAATCGATGGCCGTTGTTTCGGTAGGTAAGCGAGTTGACAAAATTCACCGCTCTGCTAATTCTCTCCTGTGTCAGTTCTATGCTGCGCCCGCCATACTGATAGACCAGATCCGTCAAATCTTGCAGCGCCTTGTGAGGAAACCGCTCATGCATTGCCCCGATCGTAGCGTCGGTACCTCTGACGCCGGCATTGATAAAGTGATAGGCTTCAATTGGCTCCCTAATCTCACCAATCAGAATCGTGTTTGCTGTCGAGCGGTACATATCTTTGAAGCAGTGGGCCAAATCAATGCCAATCTCCTCGACATTTTGCAATTCAATTACTTCGCCCGGCCACACATCTCCAAAACGCATCTCATGTTCACTCTCAAATATCGTGATGTATTCCGTTAAAGGATCTTTTAGCTTCAACATGCACAACATCAGCGTGGTTTTACCTGCAGCCATAGGCCCGATTACCAATACGTTGGCTCTTCCGTATACCTGCTGCTCGATCAGCATTTGCACCTTTTGATCAAACGTGGGAAACGCTTGTGTTCTCAGATTGTCCAAGGAAAAGGACGGTGTTGTAAAACGCCGGACAAGAATAGTCGGCACTCTCGAATAGGGGAAGGTAAACATCGTCAGCCTGGCTTTTAATGAATCCAGATATCCGCTCAACCGCGGCTTTTTTTCATTAAAGGATAGCCCAGCCGTATTTGTCAGCTTTTGCTGAAGAGTCTCTACTTCCCTCCATCCTGGCTTGTAGGAAAGGAATTTCTTGACACCTTGTTCCATATACGCCACATTACGGTTTGCTGATATGCGCACCTCCTCCACCCAAGGAGACAAATGCAGGACCGCGTCCAGGATTCCCCAGCCATAGGTAGCAAAGGTAAGCCCTTCATAACCATTGACGTGGGGCAAAATTTCCTCCGTCACCGGCCGCTTGACGATCTCCTCAAAATAGTGCTGCAAGCGAAGGATGATATGATTATGACTATCTCTGTCCCCTTGTTCAGCCAGGGCAAGAATGCGCTGCATCTCCAGTTTTTCTTCTTTGGTGTTTCCAAAATGGTTTAAATAATCTCGCGCTGCCTGCTTAATCTCCTCTACATTCTCAAAAGAGACGGCAATTGGGGGGTGATTCAATATCTTCATCGCGTCAACACCACGCTGTTCGCCAAATGTTCTGATTTAATGATTTCCTCCAAGCTGTTTTTATAGATCTTGGGCGGAAACATCTCCTCGACCAGTACGCTGCAGCTGCGCTGCGATTGCATTAATCTGCTCTCCGAAATGCGCGGGACGACGCCGTAAACGGCTACGTCTTCCCCGATTCGATAAGGGTGGCCTTTATCCAAATGACTAAGCAGCACCTCGCAGGTGATCCCCCGGCTCTTCCACGTATGTATCCACTCTTTCGCACTCTCGATGCTAAATGGATCTGCCCTGACAAACAAAAGGATGCGGTTAGCCAAATGCATCATTCGGTGCAACGTCTCGGACTCCGGAAAACAATAGCCCCAGTCCACATATACGTAGTCGAATTGTCTGCGCAAAACTTCTATCATGTTGGACAGTTCCGCACTTTTCCATTTGTTGGCCGCATGGGCGTAATACAGATTCCCCGTATGCTCGCTTTGTTTGCAAATCCGTGCCCAGTTGCGTTTGCCAGCCGTTTTTACATCCAAAAAATCAGGGCGAAAGAGCGCTAATTGATGTTGCTGCAGCTTGAAAAAGCGGGTCAAATCCGGTTTGGCGTCATTCATATCAAGGACTAGAATCTTTTTGTCCGGATTTTGCTTTGCCAGGAGGACCGGAAAATTAATACAAAAGGTAGTAATGCCGGATGCGCCGTAACTCATCATGGCAGTAACCTGACCATCGCCGTTTATGCTGGGTGTTTCTGTATCCGCTTCTGAAAATCCAAGAAGAAGGCTAATCTGTTCGCGGATTTCCCATTGGGAAAGTTTCGCCGACAACAAATACACACCTTGCAGCGGCATTTCTTCCACAACCTGTTGGATCTTTTTCTCATCCCGATAGAGCGGGATGACAATGAGCTGTGTCTGCACAGGCAATTTCTCTCGGACAGCGGGAAGCCACTCCCAAACAGGATCGGTGAACATTTCTGAGAACAGGATGACGGAATCTGGCTGATAGAGATGGACGAGGCGAAAATACTCTTCTGCAGACTCAGCTACCAATGCCTCTATGTTTTCCGGCAGATACGTTTTTGCCAACGACTTCATCACATAACAGACGAGTATTTTCATGAGGTTGACTCCTCCGAAACCATGATGTGACCCACTTGCAGCACCCCGTATGCCATCGCCTCTGTTATTTTCATGTACTGCTGATCGGTCAAATTAAAACCGACATAGGCCGGTAAAGCAGTAGGCTGTACACGATAGTCCCGATATCTTTTCTCCGCATTCAGCATGGGCTGTTCCCGAGTACCACCATGAAAAATTGAATCCATTTGGTCAGGTGACGGCAACAGATTGGGCTTCAACGTATAAATTTCAATCCCATTGCTGTCTCGAACACTAACCAGTTGACTCTCAAACAATAAATCTGCCGTATCATTGCTTTTATGAAAATGGCGAGGGGGAGGATAGTCTTCCAACTCATGGATGGACTTGTACTTTACCCAGATTTTCACGAAATCTCCCTTTCGCAGTTCCGTCAACGGCTGGATATTCATCAGCGGAAATTCATACCTGCCCTCTCCGATCTCCGGCAGCAGCTGCTGTTCTGTCAATTTTGTGCGCAAGAGCTGTTCTCCTGGATACATGGTCTGAACGCTTCTTTTTCCCACCGCCTGCTCGATCTCACGAATGGAATCAGGAAGGATTTCATCCACTGATTCCTGAACCAGCACGACATCATCTCTCGTAATGGGTTCAAATGGAGAGATTTCTTTGCCCTGTGCCACCTTGACCACTGGCGCGAAAAGCTTTTTGGCTGCCAGGGCATCAATGTATTGGGTAGCGGCGTAGAATGAAGCTCCTGCGAGCAAAAATGAGACCACACAAATGAGTACAACAGTTTGTTTTTTCATAGCATCCTTCCTTTACATGCGTTCACCAGTGGATGAAAATACGTTTCTTCCTCCGGATAGCGTTCCAGCAGAAGGCTGCCTTTCGCTTGAGCCAATGAGATTTTCTCTCCGTCGAATTGTGGCAAGACCGCATGTATAGTCGCAGAATTAGCTTCTGTATTCCACAAAGAGAGAGTGCCTTCTACTTTTTTCTTCATGCCTGATCGTGAAAGACAATCATTCCATTTATTCGCGACCCACTTCATTTTGGGACCTGTAAGATTCCACCAAATCGGAGCGGATTCCATGAGAAACAAGCGAGTGAGCCGTGCAAAGTCGGTGTCAAAGATGACCCAAATTTCGTCTGCAAAGTCCAGTATTCGAGTTGCTTCTGCTTCCCGCCAGCTAGATGACAGGTCTATCACAACCACTGAGCTTTCTTTGTTTATTCGTAACAACCAATCAGCGATGTCTATTTGAGGTGTTGGATGGTGAAGATATGGAGGCTTGATCTGGATGCGAAGATAGTTATCTTGCATGAGGAGCACAGATGTGGATGAATGATTTGTACTTGTTTTTGCTCGTCGTTCAAAGTCGAGTGAAAAATAATAATAGGAAGCGGAACCAGGCATCTCGCAAAGCGTAACCGGTATACCCTGGCTTGCCAGCGAATAGGCGACATTGCCAGCCACAAAGCTGGCTCCTGCCTGCTCATACAGACTTGTCACCGCAATGCACTTACGGCTGATTGATTGATGCTGTTCTTCGGCCTGCGGTGCGGCCAGTTTGATTTTCAACTGATTCCATTGTCGTTCTTCCTCACGGGTTTGGGTGTATTCTTGCTGTTCCAATTCGCGAAACCGAGAGACGAAACGACTCATTTGATCAAACATATCAGCCTACCTGCGTATCTTTAGATTTGCTTTTGCTCGAGATGTACTTTTTAAACTTCTCCACCATTTCGCGAAGTGTCAGCGTTTTGCGGTGATAATAGTAAATCTTTCTTAGACGCTCACGTTCTTGCGATGTCAGCTCGGGCTTCAATTGACTTGCCTTTTCTACCAGCAATGCCAATTCCACGTTGTTGGGTCTTCCTCTTCGCGGTGGGTTGGCGAATAATTGCTGCTGCTTTTTTTGAAAAGCATTGGGGTATTCCACGAGCCACATATCAACCAATGTTTCAATGTCTTCCAAAGAACGTATTCCCAGCTTCATCAGGTATTTAAAATAGTTGGGCAATGCCCGCTCATTCCGATATCCACTCTGCCAGCGAGCGATAAAGCCAGTAGGAAGCGTCAGCAGCTTGGTTACATCACGAATCAGATCCGCACGATTTTGGGACTGATACTCCACAATCGCCTCTTTTACTAAATTGAACAGAATCTCATGAAAATTGGCATCCTTCGAGTCGCAGCCATACTGGATCATGTACCACTCGTCTACCGCTTTATCAAAATCTCTGCGGCAATTCGTCAGATTCAACTGATCAAGGTGTTCGTAAAACTTTTCCAGATTAAAACGACGTACAAAGGCTTCCTGGTAGTTGCCAAAGACGAAAGCAATAAACGATTCCTTTAAACGATCCAACGATACTAAACAATTTGTCTCTTCATAGCAGAGGTTAACCAAATCGACAGCATTCTTTGCCAACACGGCAAATCACCTCCATTTTTTTACAATTAAAACATTAATAGACATTTTGCAACATCTTTCGGCACTCGTCAAATAAATTCTTAGTGAAATTTGAGAGGGTCGTCTCACACGCATCCGTGCAAGACGACTCCCGAGAGTTACTCTACTCTGAAATAGAGTTCCTCTCCTGTAGCGAGCAAAAGGGCTATTCTCCCCGCTCGCTCAATGACGGTCGGAGCATTCTCCATCACTACAGCCCCGTCATTCAGTACTACTCTGCTTCCAAATCTGTTGACCGTGTCGATCTGGAAGGCTACCAGCGGGATTCTTTCCACCGAAAGATACCTGCCTGGCTTGTGCTTCTGGTAGCGAACCCGCCTGCCCAAAAGCTGCTCCACATCTGTGGAGCAAACATCGTGGTGAGCCTCTACTGTTGCCATGCGCAACGCCTCCTTCTCTCACCTGTAGAGTACGGCCGTTTCATCTGCTTATAAGCCAATGAAACTACCATCAAGGTAAAAAAAGACAGAAGGTGTACGCAAGTTTTTTTAGTAATCTTTCCAAAGAACTGGATCGTTAAGGATCGGATACATTTCGGTAACCATGTCAAACGGGGAAAAATAGAGCGTATCAACAAGAATTTTGAGCCTGTGCTTCTTTAAAATGGAGTAGGCTCTTTCTGTTTTCCCAAATATTTTGGGCAATGCATAGATGTCGCTTTCCCCCATGAGTTCATAAAACATGTAATCGAAGCAAACTTTTGCCCGCTCCTCGCCTTTCACACTCTGAAAGTAAAGCGGTGGAAAATGGCGGCGTATGCCAGCGAGCACTTCTTTGTATACCCAGAGAACCCTCTCCTCCTCGGAAAGCTTAGGGAGATACGGGTAGGCGTAATCCACCAGGTAGTACACATCATTTGGCTTCGCTTCGATCGGCGGTTCAATGTATTCCCGTACCAAATGCAGTTTGAGATCCTTTACGTCTTTGAGGCTCAATTCACGACGAGCTTGCTCCGGTGTCCAGTTTTTCACCTTTTCGATGGCATACCGTAGGACCAGCTGGACTTTTTGCTTGCGATACTGCGCATCTTCAAACTCGTACGGGGAAAAACGCTTCTGCTCACCCGAGAGGATGCGTTTGTACCGTTCCACGATTTTAGATGGCACTGTTCCCTCACTCCTATACCCGCTTTTGATAGATGAGTCTAAATTATCATGTCAGGTTAGGACAAAAATAATAGGCAAACAGCCGTCCAAAAAAGTTAGATTTCTGATTGAGATACCCTTTCTAGCAGTAATTGAAACCTATTCCAGAAAATAGGTATATTTTTCTTCATCCCTACACTCACATGATAGATACCCTGACTGTAAAGGTGGGCACGTTCTCCCCTCTGATGGACAATACTGGTCCGATCATCACTCCAATTGTCCCATTTTGGCGTGTTCAGACCCCACAAGAGCTCCGCCTCTTCCCTGGCACCGCGTATGATGTCCGCCTCATAACGCCTCGCCTCTTGGGTTGTCGCAAAAAGACGCTTTTGTACCTCTCCCTGTTCATCGACGTACTCCCATTTCCCCGCAGCACGAGCTCCTTTTGAGATCGCATCAGCTGTTTGCTGCATATGCATTTCCCAGTAATCAACCTGTTCTTGCAGCAGCAGAATCGACAGTAGACATCCCAAACAGAGGAAGAAGAAGAGCGCTGTCACCATCGTAGCCCCGCGCTCATCCGCAAAATGCTTCCTCCAGTTTCTAGCGGGCCTGCTCATTTCCTTTCCTCCGCATTCTCAATCATCATGAAATAGCTTTCCGTAACCTGATAGCGGGTTCCGGTAGCCAGAAGTGTAAAAGTAAGTGTTGCTTCAGTCTGCACGTGATTTCCCTTGCTCCAGCTCCCCTCCCGCAAGAGAAGACGAATTTTGCTGTCTGTGGAGCCTATTGCCTGGCGGAGCTCTGCCTTTCCACGTTCTTCTGCATAATAAGCAGCCAAACCGTAGTTGGGCTGGACCGCCGCAATTCTGCCTGCCTCATATGCAGCAGCCAGCGCCTTTTGTTTGTTGTACATGATGCTGAATTGATCAAAAGCAAAGACAATCAGCAGCCATACCAAGGGGAAGACAAGAATGAACTCGATCAATTGGCTTCCCCGCTCATCTTTCCAGAGGGATCTGATCCCCTCCCTGAAGCCCTTCTTCATATCCGCATCTCCATACTGGGCCAAATGGATTGCAGCGCGTACGCAGCAAATAGCCAAACAGCATAGGAAAAAGAGGCGGCAGATTTTTGCACAGCAGGCATCCATAGCTGACGGTGCGCAGCCCATCCGACGAGCATGAGATTCAGATTGGCATGCAATCTCATCCAACTTCGCGGGACCAGGACAATACTAGCCAAACACAAAAGTATCGACAGGAGAAACAAGGAATAAACCTCTGACCAGCTGCTCCATGCCCCAACTGCCATCAAAAGCTTCTGGTCCCCCATCCCCATTCCTTTGAGCCCCACAGGGACAAGCGTCAGCAAAAATCCGCCCGCAATGCCTGTAAAAGCAAGCCATCCTGTCCCACCTGCGAATTGGAAAAGAAGCCCCGTCACCATCATGGGCATTGTGAGCAGATTGGGAATCTTCCGGTTGCGCCAGTCTAACCAGGCCGCCACTGCGAGTAAAGCAAAGACTATCCATTCCCTCATTTGCTGAGCTTGTCCGCGATTTCTTCCAGCCTCGCCTCTTCTGCCTGGCCCAGGGTCACCAGAGCCGGAATCACGACCATCAGGATCACGGCCACGATGACCACCATTTCCACGATCGTGACCCCATCCTCCTCATGCCAAAAACGCGTCAAATACTGTGAAACCATAGACATTGCAATCACTCCTTTTTTCGATCTACCTTCACTCTGCCAAAAGACAGTGATTGCCTGCAAAAATATTTACATCTGCTGGCTGATTCCCATCATTATCGGCCCCATTACCAGAAAAAGCAGAGGAAGCCCCATCAACACAATGACAAACGGAAGAAGACGGATATTGAGCCGATTCATATGTGCGGAGGCTTCATCCTCCTGAAGTCTAAGCTGTTCCTCCACCTGAACAGCCAGCATGTTGGAGATGCTGACTCCTTTTCGGATGGCTTCATTCATTTCCATCGCTATCGTAGTCAATGCATCTACCTCCCAGCGATAAGCCATTGCCTCGAGCGCCTTTCTCCAGTTGCCAAAACGTTTTTCCTCCATCTCCAAGCGAGCCATTTCATGGCCCAAAAGCGCGTCAAAGCGTTTGGCTGTCTGTTTTACTGCAGCTTGCAACGGCATTCCAGCCTCAACCAAGGATTGAACAATGCTGAAAAAAACCGGCACTTGAGCCTGTATTTTCGCCTTGGCCCGTTTGTCCCCTGATTCCAGCAACAGCGTAGGGAATATATAAAGCAGCATGCTGATCAGAAGCGGCATTCCCACGTCCATCCCGAGAGATTGGCCCGTATATACCGCGACGAGCAGACGAAGAAGGGAAGAGGCGATCAGAACCATTGCCACTCCCCTGAACAAAACAATATCCACCAGACTTATAGGCCAGCGCAAACGCAGCAATATCTGCTCGGTCTTTTTTCGATCTACTCCTGTCCATTCGCATGCGCGTTGCATCCATTGCTCGTTTTTTTCCAATATCCTTGCAAGACGGAATCTGCTTTTTTCTCGTTCGAAAGTCTGGTCTAAAAAAGACTGTTGCTCCTGATCAATCCTGTCCACCAAGGAATCGGCTTGGCTGCCGACTCTGACTCGTTCCAGACAAGCGGGCAAACCAAAACAAAATACCGCCGCTGCCGCCAAAATGCAAAGGATCAGCATACTATCCCCCTCCGTGGACGCTTTTTTGGGCAACAAATCGAATCGCTTCTCCCCCGATCAAGATGCTGGACAAGCAGGCAAGCATCAGGAAACGTCCCTCAACCGTAGCGGTCAACGGATCAAAGTGATGGGGGTTGTTCATATATAACGCAGTTATGAAAACGAAAGGCATCAGACTGAGCAGATTGACTTGAGCGACGATCTGCGCGAGTGCTGCCTTTTGCCTGCGCAATGATTGCCGGCGGCGCAAGATAGTAGCTGCCGCCAAGTCTAGCGTTTTTGCCATGTCTCCGCCCATCTCGCGTTGAATGTGTATGATCGTAGCCAAGTATTTTGCATCTACAGATCCTGTTCGCTCGTAGAAGGCTTGCATCACTTGCTCCAATGGCACCTTTGCCCGCAGATGCTCCACGATTCTGCTGTACTCCTCGATTACAACCTCATCCATATAGGGGCTTTCAGCCACTTGTTCAAACGCATGCAGGGAAGACGGAGTAGTGCGAAGAGAGCTTGCCATCAGCCTGATAGCCTTTACATTCCCGGCTTCAAATCGATCTTTTCGCTTGGCTCCCCACAGCATAACCAGTCGTTCGGTGAACAGGATTCCTGCCAAAAGCATGGGCAAGCCCAGCAACCAGGATTGCAAAAGCTGGCTGCTGAGCAGATAGCAAAGCAGTCCCAGGAAAAATGAAACCGTGATGTAGCGTGCAACACTCCAGTCCGATTGAGATCGTCGCAGCCGGTCCTCCAATCTGTGCCAGATAGTTCTACGCTCGCGTTGCAAATAATTGACCATTTCATGCTTGTCCGATCTTCCCCGGATAAAAGCATTTCGTGGAGCCAGAAGGAAAAACAGACCCAGTCCCGTCCCTAGCGATATAGGCAATCCCATGTCCATCCTACTCTTTCCTCCCTCTTACACTTGAATGGGGGTCGAAAAAAACACCTTGTCGATCTCTTCTCGGGACAGCCCTTTTTCCTGCCAGCGCTTGACCAAACGCTCCGGTCGATAGCCCGTCCATTTGTAATGGCCCGTCACCTTGCCATTGCGCACACCCGTAGGCTCAAACACGTAAATATCCTGCAGGTAGACACGGTCAGGCTGAACCTGCTTGACATGGCAAGCTCGCCGAATCCGCTCCTCGTGGGATTGCCCTGTCCCCACCACTTCTGTAATGGCGACTACCTTTCTGCTGCCATCCTCCTCAAAGCGTTTTACTTGCACAATCAAATCAAGTGCCGAGCCAATCATCAGGTTGCGTTCGGTTGTACTGTAGGCCTCGTCCGCTTTTCCAAACAAGATCGGCAACGTCGAATCCACGAGGGATCGCGGGGAATTGGCATGTGCCGTACTCCAACTGCCGGGGTGATCAGTATTCATCGCCCATAGCATATCTACGATTTCCCCTCCCCTTGTCTCGCCGACGATGATCACATCAGGTCGTTTTCGCAAAGACAAACGGACGCAGTCTTTGATGGAGAAGCCGCCCTTTCCCTCATAGTTGGCTGGTTTGGCTAAAAATCGGCGCACGAAAGGATGCTGCAGCTTCATCTCCAGCACGTCTTCAATCGTAATAATACTCAGATAAGGAAGGACGTATTGTGAGATCAGATTGAGCATATGCGTCTTGCCCGACCCTGTGCCGCCGCTTACGATACCCGAAGCACGGGAAAGACCCACGGCCCATTTTAAAAATTGCAGCATGGGTTCACAGATGGAGCCATAACGAAGATAATCCGTTTCTGACAGCAAATCGCGGTGTTTGCGGATTGTCAGCATATGCCCGTCCGGAGAGATGGATTTATGGGTAGCAGCTACGCGTGAGCCATCAGGCAATTGAGCATGCAGTTCTGCTTTGGTCTCGTTAAATTCTCTTCCTACTGTCGCCGCAATTTGTTCCAGAAGGCGCAGCATCTCCTCCTCATCCCGAAACACAGGGATATTGGGGGTTTCCAAACGGCCGGTGCTCTTTCTTTCCACGACCAGATAATCGTGCCGATGAAACAAGATCTCCGTTATATCCGGATCCTCCAACATCGCATCCAAAGGACCCCAGCCGGTCAGAGAGTGGAGCAAGCGTTTCACCTCGATCTCCAACTGTGCTGAAGAAAGCGGCGCATGCGCCTCCAGCAGGACTTTGATGTCTCGAGACAGCTCCGTTAGGTAGCCAGGATTTTGCTTCTCCTCCCAAAGACGTTTTCCGTGCTTCTCCACAATTTGCGTGCGCACCGCAGCCTCAATCTCGTTACTTACCCCTTTTTCGTTCAATCCAGGAGTCGTGGAGCTTTGTATTTTTTCATGCAGGGTCTGTGGTACCCGGATGGCTTCGCGCCCATTTTGCAACAAATCCTGTACATTGCGTTCCGGTGTTGGCATGGACAGCATTTTTTTTCGATCAAACACGGTGAGAATTCCCCCTTATCCCCATAGCCAACGGAGCAAAGCTGGCCGTTCTTTGGCTTTATTTTTTGACGGACCTTCGGCATTCTCGCTTTCCTCAGGCAGCAAAGCTTTGCCCAATGTCTCTATAGCGTCTTTGGCGGCGGTCCTTCCCTGCTGCAACATCATCGGGGCACCCGTATTAATGGACTTTTTCACTTCTACATCGTCCGGAATGGGGTAGATTTTTTTGCTGGGATGCAGTTGGAAATATGCACGTATTTCGTCCAAAGTGAACATCTCTTTGCGCTGAAGCCGATTCATACAAACTTGAATCCGTTCTTCCGGATACTCTGCTTCCCTCAGCAATTTTAATAAGCGTTGAATATTTTCAATGGAATCAACAACAGGATTGCCCACCATGACTACTTGTTCAGCAAAAAAAAGTGCCTGTATCGTAGCATCTGTCGTATCGGGAGCCGTATCGATGATGATCACGTCATACGTGCTTTGCTTAAGGGCCTCCAGAATCAGGTACAAGTGGTAATTACGAATTTCAAAGCTGTGCCGGATATCACGCGGCGAAGTAAGGACCTGCAAGCCAGATTCCACGTGAGTGACCGTAAATTTTTCAATATTTGCAGGAGAGAGGCTGACACCTGCCGCGTATTCCTGCCATTCCTCTACCCCGATCTCCAACGGGTCTCTGCCCTGACGCTTGACCCTTTCATGCAATTGGGCATCAATTTCTTGGACCCAGGTAAACAGATTCGGGGTTCGGGGAAGGTTTAAGGTAGTAGCAAAGGTTCCAAGATCAAGATTTAAATCTACCGCAAGTACCCGAAGTTTTTTCTCCCCTTTTTTTTGCTGGGAAAAATAGATCGCCAGCTCACGCGACAAAAAGGTTTTCCCGACACCACCTTTGGGACCGTATACCGTAATCAAGTGTTTGGGCCGTGTTTCCCCTGCAGAATAGGCTTGTTCTGGACGAGTTTCTGCTACCAGCTGCTGTTCTAGCGGAATTGGAGTGGCCGGGGAAAAGTTCGATTGTGAGGATAGAGGCTGGTGAGCCTCTCCTGGCTTCGTCATTCCCATGCTCTGGGGAATCATGGCCAACGCTTCTATTTGCCCGGGCTGCACCGGTCTGGTAACGACCCAGATTCCAAGATTGCGGAAAAAAGGCTCCCACATCAAATCTTGCGGTGAGCATACCGCAATGAAAGCGAGATGTGGAAATGCCAAACGAAATTGCTGACTAATAACGCCACGTTCTGCTTCTCGAATCTCCCCCAATAAAACCAAATCCGGACGAATGGTTTGCAACATCTGCCAGGCCTGGTCAATGCGCGACGCTTGGCCGCACACCTCCACCCATTGGCTGTCGACCAGTTGCTGCATGAGCATACTGCTTGATGCTGTGTCCTCATCCACCAAGAGCAGGCGCCTTTTCATTCACGTTCCTCCTTTTGTGACTCCCATCGTTTCTTGGTTTTCATCAAATTATTCGCAAAGGCTGTGTCCCCGATCCCCGACTGTTGTCCATCGCCCCCTGCCGCCAGGCCCAAGCGGATTTTTCCATAGTGGAGAGCGTGTGTAAGAAGCACCGCTTCTTGACGCGTCAACGCCAAGGTTACCGCAACCAGACTGGGGCGGGTCCCCTCCATCTCCCGCTGGACAGCAAGAATCGGCATATTCTGCAACAGCAATCCGGAATGGGCTCCTGCCTCATTTTCAAATGAAGCATATACGTGTACTCGCTCTCCCTTTGCGAGATGCGGGGTGACTCCCGCTATGTTGTTCACGGGTATGCTCATTCCTGTCATGGAAGAATCTAACGTTCTTTCCTGTTGGGGGAGATGGTTTTTTTCAACGTCACTATCGAGCAATGGGCGTCCTCCTGCTACCTGACGTGAAAAAGGCAAGCCCAGATACTCGGGCAATTGCTCCCAAGGAATCAGACCTGGGATAGCAAGCCTTGATTCCTGAAAAGGGGAACCCAGGGTCAAGGTAACTGCCTCTACGTCCTCCATATCGAGCTGCTGCCCACTTTCCTTCATTACTTGGTCCCGCAACTGGACATACGTAAATGTTTGTGGCTTCAAAAAGTGATAGGCCCCAAACCCTAAAGATACGCTTAGCAATAAAAGCGCCAATAATCGCAAGGGATGTATGGACAAGGCATCGTTTCCTCCTCTCTAACACATTTCTGTTAGCGTACAGGGAGCAGAAGGGACAAAAAAAGAGCAGTCGAGTAAGGTTCTCGACTGCTCTTCTGTGTTTTCGATGTTGCATTTCCTAGTTTAGTCTACAGGGAAAGTTTTAAAAAAAGAACCGCGCATTATTCGTTGCACGGTTCTTCGTATTCCGTTATTCCTTCAAAACTGAATC
>NZ_RHHT01000017.1 GCF_003710985.1 Brevibacillus panacihumi | reverse complement strand
TAATGGAATGAATTTCCATAACCTCTCCCTTTAGAGAGGTTATTTTGCATGCTTTTCAACAATATAGCACAACTTCAAAGAAAATAATAAGGATACTCTTGACAAAATATTAGCTGGTTTCCTCCCCGCCACTAGGGTCCGTTGGACCACCAACCCAAAAGAAAGATTTTATTTCCCAATGATCCTACGGAATTCGAAAACAGGAAAAAATACCTAAAACTTTAGAAGGGTATTGCCTGATTTGGTCGAAATTTGTTGAATACTTTGGAATTCATTTATCAATAAGAGAGGTACGCAATCGTGCGAGAAACAGAAGAAAGCGAGGGGTTTCCCTGCACAAGCTGCGGACTATGCTGCCGGCAGATCGGACGCATCGAGCAGCTGGCGTCATTTGACCGTGGTGACGGGATTTGCATCCACTTGAAGGACCACCGCTGCTCCATCTACGAAAACCGTCCAGACATTTGCCGCGTGGATGTGATGTATCACAAGGTCTACCATCAGTATTTTTCCAAAGAAGAGTTTTACCTCGAAAATAGCAGGATATGTGAAGAGCTTCAAAGACAACACGAGAAAAGCAAGGAGGAATAAGCATGCCACTACCATTGATTCTGGGAGGCATTGCAGTAGCAGCAGGGGCGGTCGGCCTCTATAAAGGCGCAAAATCGGTTTCCAACAATTCAGAAGCTCGCGACCTGAACGAACAGGCAGAGGAAATCTACGAGGAGGCACGTGCTGAGCTGGAGAACGCCAAAGAAGAGGCGACAGAAGCTTTGGCCGAGCTGGGCGAGTTGAAATTGCGGGTCTGGGACGAGCAGATGGGCCGATTCGTGCGAGTGGCGGAAAAGGTAACGAAGGTAGAGCTGCAGGGGGCGGCTGCCGTAGACGGCAATAGGATGGCAATCGTCGGAGACCAGGAGCTGGCACAGATGCGCCATGTCTCCATGCAGGCAAGCGAGGTCGTCTCAGGCGGGATCAAGTCGCTGGGTGCAGGAGCTTTGGCAGGCGTGGCGTCCTATGGGGGAGCAGTGATGTTTGCCTCGGCTTCGACGGGCACCGCCATCTCCGCTTTGTCTGGCGTAGCCGCTACCAATGCGACTTTGGCCTGGTTCGGAGGAGGCTCGCTCGCAGCAGGCGGACTGGGGATAGCGGGAGGTGCCGCCGTTCTGGGCGGAATCATCGCGGGTCCGGCAATTGCATTAGGAGGTTTTTTGCTGGAGGCCAAGTCCAAGAAAAACCTGGCGGAAGCAAACAGCAATCTGGCGAAGGCCAAAAAAGCGGCTGAAGAGTTCCGGACAGGCGCCAGCATGCTGCAGGCGATTTGTGACATTGCAGATCATTTCACCGCAGCGATCGATGAGATGTCCAGCCGCATGGATCACATGATGGAGCGCCTGGAGAAGTCCATCGCTGATGCGGAGAAGAAGCGGAGCCAGCGTTTCTTGTTCAAGATAAAGCAATTCTTCTCCCGACTGGCAGGCAGAAAGCTTCCTTTGCAATACGATGATCTGGATATGACGCAAAAAGAGACGCTGCATGCCGCCTATCAGATGGCGCAAGCGATGAAGCTGCTGCTGGAGACGCCATTGCTCGATAAAAAGGGCGGGTTGAACGAAGAGTGCGTAGCCGTGATTCAGCCTTACTTTCCTGACGAAGACGATCGGGCTGACAGCTATCTCCTGACAGAAGGAAGAGAGTGAGGGGGTTCGCGCATGTTTTCTTTTTTGTTTGGCAGAAAAAAGAAGGATGACCCAAAGAAAAAAGGGACGGGGACTCTGGAGACATTCGCAGGAAGCCAGTTGGGAGCCCATGCCGCCAGATTCGAGGCTGAGGCTACCAATGCGGGTATAGCGGGGATGAGTGCCTTGCGGGAAATGGGTGAAAACCTGAAAAATGTCGGCGTCGGGCAAAAGCAGGGGAATTTGTACGAGATTATCGAAGCCACCCGATTTAACATGGACGCCGCCACCAAAGGTTCGGATCTCCGTGCTATCGTGACAGCGCTGGAAGGAGACCCCCATGCCAAGGCAGATATTCTCATCCGCAAAGGGGAGAAGGTCCTGCAGGAGGTCCAGGCCAAGTCCAGTGCAGATGCTTCCCGCTTGACGCATATGGTCAGCGATGAAAAGTATCAGGGGATGCAAAAGCTGGTCAATCTGGACAAGGCGGATCGGGTGCGGGAGCTGGCTGAACGCAGGGCGGAGAGCGGTTCGATCTACAGCGAGAATTATCAGGACACTGTGAAAAATGTGACAGGCAAGCTTAAGCACGGGGAGATCAGCTCACAGGGAACGACCTATGATGAAGCGATCCAGGCTGCGGAAAACCACCGTGCTTTCAGTTCGAAAATCGAATGGGAGCAAATCAAGAAAGAGATGGGCGTAACAACCGCGCAGGCGGCAGCAGCCTCCGCAGTGATCGGCGGTGCAATCTCCGCAGTGAAGAATGGGATTGCCGTCTCCAAAGGAGAGCTGGAGCTGGGGCAAGCTGCCAAGCAGGTCGCCCGCGACACAGGAGTAGCGGGGGTGAGAGGCGCTGGAACAGGAGCGATCAGTGTCACGATCCGCACGGCAGCGGAAAAGGCCGGGATTGAAGCGCTGGCAAAGTCCAATGCTGCTACAGCCATCGCTGCGGGAATCGTGGACATGGGCGTCACCGTGCTCCAATACGCCAAAGGAGATATCACAGGCACGCAAGCGGTCGAGAAAATCGGACAAACTGGTGTCAGCACCACTTCGAGCATGTACGCCGGAGCGGCCGCAGGTGCCGCCTTTGGGCCTGTCGGAGCTGTGGTAGGGAGCGTGGCTGGATATATGGTCGCCACAGGTGTCTATCAATCGGCATTGGCGATTGTAAAAGAAGCCAATCTGGCGGAAGCCGAGGCGCAACGAGTCATCGCCCTCTGTGATGCGGCTGCGGCTGAGCTGGCGCAAAGACGGGAAGAATTTGAACGCCTCATCGCTCAAACAATCGCCCATCAATCCAGGGAGATGAAGGAATGCTTCCGCCAGATCGATGCGAGCATGGCTGCCGACCGCTTTGTCGATACGGTCGTCGCGCTGGAGCGTTTTTCCGCGACCTTGGGCAAAGAGCTGAAGCTGAGCAAGTTCAGCGATTTTGATCAGGCGATGAAGAAAGGCAAGCCATTGGTGCTGTAGGAGAATGGAGTGAGGGTGGACCTGTCCTGTCTATACGCGGTCAGTTGGGGCGACAAATTTCTCTTCTAAACGCCGGATTCCTGAAAAGGAGTCCGGCGTTTCACGATTTCAGGACAGGATATTTTTGTTCAAATAAGGGTCCACTTACGGACGTTGACCGATATTTAAGACCTAGGTAAGATAATAAAAAAGATTCTGAATTTTGAAATCATACGGCCGCGCGATCAAAATCATCAGGATTGAAGTGATAGGTAGAGATGGAAATTAATGTTGCGTTCATTGGTCCTTACGATTTGGTAGATGAGGTTATTACGGTTGCAAAATCATGTCCAACCATAACCTTGCTGCCGTATGGCTACAAAGACGTCGAGGAAACAGCACACCTGGTGTATCAGTGCAAGAATGAAGCAGATGTACTGTTGTTTGCTGGCCCGATTCCTTATCAGCTTGCACGTGAAGAGGTTGAGGAAGGGAAACCGATGATTTTCCTTCCCCATAACGGAACAAGCTTGTACCGTGTTTTTTTTCAACTTTTGAGGGAAAACCGCTACAAAGAAGGCCACCTGAGGTTCAGCATCGACATTTTGCGCCAAGAAGAGATTGAAGAAAGACTGGAAGAGCTAGATATCAGTATCGAAAAAATGTACGTGAAGGAGTTTCAGCTGGGTCAAACAACGGATGATATGCTGCAGTTTCACTACGAGCTATGGATGAATCGGAAAGTAGATGCTGTACTTACCTGCATGAATTCCGTCCATAAACAGCTCGTGCATTTGGGCGTCCCCTGCTACCGCATTATCCCGACCAAAACATCCATTCAAGAATGTTTGCAGCTGGCCGAGCTGGAAGGGAAAAGCGTACAGCTCAGCGATACGCAGTTGGCAATTGTGATTATCTGCGTGGACAGTTTCGCGCAAAAATCGGGCAGCTCTGAATATGAGCTGCAGCGGAAGAAATTGGCCGTACAACAGATTTTGATTGACTACAGTGAGGAAACCCAAGCTCTGATGAATTGGTCGGACCGAGACGAAATCACCTTTGTCACCACTTTCGGCGTTATTGAACGGACGACCCATAATTTCAGCTACTACCCGCTGCTCGATCAGATCGTCAATCAACTGAACCTGTCAGCCAGCATCGGGATTGGGTTGGGAAAGACGGCAAACGAAGCGGAAATCAAAGCGAGAGAAGCCTTGCAAAAGGCTAGATTAGGCGGAGGCAGAAGCTGCTACATCGTCATGCAAGACGGCAACGTGCTAGGGTTGCTTGGCAACGAAAAAGTGATCGGATACTGTGTCCGCAGTGATGACCCACAGCGGCTGCAGCTAGCCCGACAAGCAGGCTTGAGCGTGGGGACGATTAACAGGCTGATCTCTTACTTCCAAAGCCATGGCAGTTCGAAAGTGACCGCCGCCGAACTGGCTATTGGCTTTGGCATTACGATCCGCAGTGCCAGACGAATTCTCAGCAGGCTGGAACAATCCGATATGGCGGTTGTGGTCGGAGAGGAACAGCCTGTCTCAAGAGGGAGACCCCGCCAATTGTATCAGCTAAAGCCAAGCCTCTTTATGAAGTCAGGGAACGAAAACCATTTTTCTTGAAGGAGCCAATGAAAAGGAGGTCAACATGTTTGACATTTTGATTCGCAATGGGATGGTTTGTGACGGGACTGGGAACCCGTGGACGCAACTGGACATCGGGATTTGCGAGGGTAAAATAGCGAAAGTTTCCAAATCAGGAGATGAAAAAGGAAAAGTGGAAATCGATGCGAGCGGCCTTGTCGTGGCGCCTGGTTTTATCGACCCGCATGTTCACTCCGATCTGTGGTGCACGAAGCCGGATGTACACAAAATCAAGGTGCTGCAGGGAGTAACGACAGAGCTGTTCGGCCAAGACGGAATCTCAGTCGCCCCGGTTTCTGACGCAACCAAACCTCTTTGGCAGCAGCAGCTTAAGGGCTTGAACGGAGATTTTCCCGATTGGCCGTGGAATACAGTCGATGAGTACCTCGCGTTTTTGGAAGGGGCGAACCTTGCCGGCAATGCCACTTATCTAGTTCCGCACGGAGGAGTCAGAACACTGGCGATGGGTTTTGAAGCACGTGAAGCTACACCAGCGGAAATTCAGAAAATGGCCGAGTTGGTCGAGGAGGGGATGCGACATGGTGCTTTCGGGGTATCATCCGGTATCCAGTATCCTCCTTGTGTGTTTGCCAATAAGACAGAATTGGTGGAGATTTGCAAAGCTGCTGCCAAGTACGACGGCTGTTTTGTCGTCCACATTCGGAACGAGAGCAATCTCTCGCTAGAAGCACTGGACGAAGTGATTGATGTCGCCCGTCTATCGGGTGTACGGCTGCACGTCTCGCATTTCAAAGTGTGCGGTAGCATCAACCGCGACAAGCTCGCGCCGGCACTGGCCAAGCTTGAGGCAGGTCGGGCAGAGGGAATCGAGATTACCTTTGACCAGTATCCGTATACGGCCGCGTCTACCGTGTTTCAGGCGATCTTGCCGCCATGGATGCATGATGGCGGGACAGCAGAGATGCTCGAGCGGTTGAAGGATCCAGCCATTCGTGAACGGGTCAAACAGGAGATGCTGACAAACGGTGAGTACGACAATACGGTTCGCAATAACGGCTGGGGCAATATCGTCATCGCTTCTGTCGCCTCCGAGAAGAATCGTGGACTGGAAGGGATGAGCGTCAAGGAAATTGGTGAGTTGAGAGGTGTCGACCCATCCGACGCGGCGCTTGACCTCCTGATCGAGGAGAATTCGGCAGTCACGATGATTATTCACTGGGGAGTGGAAGAGGATATTCTCCAGGTGATGAAGCACCCTTTGCACATGGTCGGTTCTGATGGGGTATTCGGCGGCAAACCGCATCCCCGCTTGTACGGGTCGTTTCCACGTGTACTTGGTCACTATTCGCGTGAGCAAAAAGCTTTTCCGGTCTGGGAAGCAGTCCGCAAGATGACTGGGGCGCCGGCGCAATTGCTGCGGCTAAAGGATCGAGGATTCCTGCGCGAAGGCAACTGGGCGGATATCGTCGTCTTTGATCCAAACAAAGTAATCGATCAGGCGACATACGAAGATCCACTGCAAGAACCGCTCGGAATCAAGTATGTGCTGGTCAATGGTCAGATCGCTGTCGAGCATGGCGTGTATACAGGCGCAGTCGCGGGCAAGGTCATTCGTAGAGGAAGCGAATAGGGGGGAATGGAGAATGCGTAAAGGCTTGGTTGGAATGATTAGCATGATGCTTACATTTTCGTTACTGTTAGCGGGGTGTGGCGGCAATCAGGGTGAAACACCAGGAACCAATGCGGCTGATGGCAAAGGGGCAGAAGCTTCCAAGCTGAAAACTGTACAGGAAGGAAAATTTATGTTTGCCCTGAGCGGCATGGCAAAGCCCTACAACTATACGGATGGGGATAACAAACTGATCGGCTTTGATGTCGATGTGGCCATGGAAATCAGCAAGCGGCTGGGCTTGGAAGGGGTTGCCGTCCAAACGCCGTGGGGCTCGATTTTGCAGGGACTGAATGCGGGCAAGTACGATGCGATTATCGGCGGTATGTCGATTACAGAAGAACGGCAGAAACAGGTTGATTTTTCCAAGCCGTATCTATTGCAGCAAGCCGTTATGTTTGTGAACGAGAAGAACTCCTCTGGAATCAAAAGCAAGGATGATTTGAAAGGAAAGACGGTAGGCGTCGTCACAGCTTCCACGTACAAGGACTTCGCACTGGAATTGGTTGGTCCGGACGGCAAGGTGAAAGAGTATGAGACCGACTTGTTTGCCCTGCAGGAGTTAAAAAATGAAGGGCGGATCGATGTCGTCATCACGGACCTTGGCGTAGGAATGGATGCGGTGAAAAATGGGAAGCTGCCGGCGATCGCAATCGGAGATCCATTATTTGTCGACGAATGCGGCATTCCCGTTCAAAAAGGAAATCAAGAGCTGCTGGATGCGATCAATAAGGCTTTGGATGAAATGAAAGAAGATGGGACTTACCTGGAAATCAGCAAGAAGTGGTTTAACAAAGACATGCTGTCGAAATCGAATGAATGACTGAACAATTGATTGGCGCAGCATCCGTGTTGCGCATCTTTTTTTAAGGAGCGTGCCGAATGGAAGATTTCTTTCATCTACTAGGTGAAACGTGGTTTGGTTTCTTAAAGGCAGCCGGACTCACTGTTCAACTTACTGCTGTTTCCCTCGTAATTGCGATCTGTATCGGATTGGTTTTTGCATTCTTACGGATTTCTGACTCGAAGCTATTGAGAGGAATCGCAAAAACCTACATTACTGTCATCCGTGGTACGCCGCTAATTCTGCAGATCATGGTGCTCTATTTCGGTATTGCCAAGCTCATTTTGTTAACAGATTTTTGGGCTGGTGCATTGGCTCTTGCCATTCATAACGGGGCATATATCGCCGAGATTTTCAGAGGGACGATTCAATCAATTGATCGAGGGCAAATGGAAGCCGCACGTTCATTGGGAATGCCGTATCCATTGGCAATGCGGCGGATTATTTTGCCGCAAGCGTTTAAGCGTGCGATTCCGCCGCTCGGCAACCAGTTTATTATCGGGTTGAAAGATTCTTCACTGGTTGGTTTGCTCGGCTTTCAGGAGCTGTATCTGACTTCACAATCGACTGCCGCCCGTACGTTCCTTCAATTTGAATCGTACACCATCGCCGGGTTATACTATCTCATTCTCGTGCTGTTCTTTACCTTTTTGTTAAACAGGCTGGAAAAACGGATGGATGTCGAAAAGGCAGGCGGGAGAACATGAAAGAGACGATGGTTGAATGCAAACAATTGAACAAATCGTTCGGCAATCTGCACGTACTGAAAGACTGCAATCTAACTGTCGAGAAAAGCGAGGTCGTCGTTCTGATTGGAGCGAGCGGCTCAGGGAAAAGTACGCTGTTGCGCTGCTTGAATTTTCTGGAGATGATCAACAGCGGCGCGATCTATATTGATGGCAAGCAAATCGATCCGAAGAAGGACAATCTAAACCATATTCGTGAACACGTCGGGATGGTGTTTCAGCACTTCAACCTGTTTCCGCATATGTCCGTGATCGAAAACATCATCGAAGCACCTGTTCACGTGAAGAAAATCAAGCGCGACGAAGCCATTGCCGATGCGAACAAGCTGCTCGACAAGGTCGGGCTTCGCGACAAGGCGAACGTCTATCCCGATCAGCTCTCCGGTGGACAAAAACAGCGTGTAGCGATTGCACGGGCACTGGCAATGCGGCCTAGCCTCATGCTGTTTGACGAACCAACCTCGGCGCTGGATCCCGAGCTTGTCGGCGAAGTGCTGGGTGTGATGAAAGAGCTGGCCAAGGAGGGGATGACGATGATCGTTGTCACTCACGAGATGGGTTTCGCCCGGGAAGTGGCAGATCGTGTCATCGTGATGCACGATGGCAAGATCATTGAAGAAGGGGCACCGAAGCAGCTGTTTGCAAACCCGCAGCATGAGCGGACGCAGCGTTTCTTGAGCCAGATTTTATAGGGATAATGCATACGAAGAAGCTGGCGAAAAACCATTTCGTTTTTTGTCAGCTTTTCTTTCCTTCTTCCCCAACTATTTCGTCCCATACGCTATAATCAACCTTAACAAAGAAACCAGAAAGGAGACCGCACATGGCGAGAAGAGAAATCCAAATCAAGCGGATGCTCCAATACTTCGTGGACGCGACAGTAGCGATCATCGAGGAGGAGGGCCTGGAGCAGGTAAGCGCACGCAAGATCGGGGAGCGCGCCGGGTATACCAGCTCGACGATCTACAACTACTTCGAGGAGCTGTCCCACCTGATCTACTTTGCCTCCATGCGATTTGTAAAGGAATACTTGCAAGAGCTGCCGTTATACCTGGAGCGGGGCAAGACATACGAGGAAAAATACGTCCTGAGCTGGGAGTGCTTTTGCAAACATTCTTTTGCCAAACCGCAGATTTACCACGCCCTGTTCATCGCGGATCTGGGGCAAAAGCCGAAGGACATGCTGGAGCATTATTTCTCCATCTACTCCAGTGACTTGATCGGCTTCACGGAGGAGATCAGGCCGATGCTGTACGACCCGGATCTGACCTCGCGCAGCCGGGCCTTGCTGGAATTGGCCAAGCAGGAGCGGGAGCTTTCCGATGAGCGGATTACCGAAGTGAATGAGATGTCAGTGCTAATCTGGGAAGGAATGATGACTACCTTGCTGAACAAGCGACGTGATGCCGATCCGCTGGAAGCAGCCGAGAAAACCATGAAATATATCAGAACCATCATGCGGACGCTATAGTCCGTTTTTTTCTTCTTGACCCTCTTTTTCGGCAGAGAGATAATAGTTTCATCTAAAAATGAACGCGTTCATAAAATGATCGTGATCTATACTCTATCGAAATGATGAGGTGAAGAGGGCATGGTAACTCCATCCAAACGAACAGGCGGCTTGATCGATTGCGACATCCATCCGGTATTAAGCGACTTCAACGAGCTGGTCCCGTATCTCGACGAGTCGATTCAGCAATACATGAACATCGGGAAATTTGCCAAAGGCGCATTGGCGAAGCAAAACAGCGGCTCCTTCAAATTTCCTTCCTCTCCGTATGCCAATCCCTTGCCCGTCCCACTGCGTGCCGACGCTTTTCCGCCAAACGGCGACATTCCCGGCAGCGATCCGGCTTTTTTGGCGCAGGATTTGCTGGACCGCTGCAACACGACCTATGGCATCCTGAACATCGGACACGGCACGATGGCGGCTTTTCACAATGTCGAGGTGGCTGCGAAATATACGTCTGCCGCCAATGACTGGCTGTACGACAAGTGGGTCAAAAGCGACCCGCGCTACCGGATGACGATGGAGGTTACGCCGCTTGATCCGGCAATGGCGGTCAAAGAGATCGAGCGCATCGGCAAAAGACCCGAGATCGTCGGGATCAACCTGCATTGCGTAAACATTCCGCTCGGCAAACGCCACTATTGGCCGATCTACGAGATTGCCGAAGCCTACAACTTGCCGATCGTGCTGCACCCGGACTCCGAGGGGACGGGAGAATACGCGGCGACTGCGGGTGTCGGCCCGGCTTCGACCTATATGGAATGGCACACCTCGCTGGGACTGATCGGGCAGCGCAATGTGATCAGCCTGGTATGCGACGGCGTGTTTGAGCAATTTCCGAATCTGAAGGTCAACTTCATCGAATACGGCTTCTCCTGGGTCGCACCGACGATGTGGAGGATGGACAAGAACTGGAAAGCGCTGCGCCATGAGGTTCCCTGGCTGAAAATGCTGCCTAGCGAATACATCCGCCGCAATATCCGTTTCGGCACACAACCGATCGAGGAGCCAGCCCGCCCCAAGGATCTGATTGAGATCATCCAGATGATCGGCGCGGAGCATATGCTCTTGTTCTGCAGCGATTACCCGCATTGGGACGGGGATGAGATCGACCGGGCATTCCTGCACTTCCCGCAAGACTTGAAAGACAAAATCTTTTATCATAATCCGCTGGAGTCATTCCGGTTCTAAGGGAAGGAGGGGCAGACTGTGAACACAAAAGAAAAGCATCGACTGGTTGCATGCAGCGCAGAGGAATTGCAGGAGGGCAATCGTCAATTGATCGAAGTGAACGGCGTGGGGATCGGCATGATTCGCGCAGAAGGCGTCTGCTACGCGTTTCGCAACAGTTGTCCGCACCAGGGGGTCCCGATGTTGTACGGCTCAGTGGTAGGAACGATGCTGCCGTCCAAGCCGCATGAATACGTCTACGCGCATCACAATGAAATCATTCGCTGCCCGCTGCACGGCTGGGAGTTCAACCTGAAGACCGGCAAGGCGATGTTCTCTCCCGATGTCTCGCTCAAAACCTATGAAATCAAAGAAGAAAATGGAGAGATTGTCCTCTATCTGGATAAAGAGCCAAAACAGGTGACACGCAAAGCATTTTCTTGTATTCTATCTTCCTGAAAGTAGTTTTTTCATAAATAGAAAAAGATTGACGAAATGAGAAAAGATGTGGATAATTTAATTCGTAGTTATCCAATCGGAAAAATAAAAAGTGGGGGAAATCATGAAAAAATCATATCTGTCTCTATTCATGGGTCTGGTCATGGCCCTGGTGGTAACAGGTTGCGGCGGCGGACAGCAAGCGGCTCCGCAAACCAACACAGGAGCTTCGGAAGGCAATGCTCCAGCAGCCGAACAACAGACTGAAACACTGAAAATCGGCGTCATGTCCGGCTCGGAGGAAGAGATCTGGAAAGTGGCCAAGGAAGTCGCGGCAAAAGACGGCCTGACCCTGGACCTGGTACCTTTCAACGACTATATTCTGCCGAACAAAGCACTGGAAAAAGGCGATCTGGACGCCAACGCGTTCCAACACGTGCCTTACCTGGAAGAATTCAATGCCAACCACGGCACGCACATCGTGAAGCTGGCGAATACTCTCAACTTCCCAATCGGGATCTACTCTGAAAAAATCAAAGACATCTCCGAACTGAAAGAAGGAGACATCGTAGGTCTGCCTAACGACCCGACCAATGGCGCACGTGCTTTGATTCTGTTTGAGAGTGCTGGCTTGATCAAGCTGAAAGAGGGCAAAGGCGTCAAAGCAACTGTCCTCGACATCGCAGAAAATCCGAAAAACCTGCAATTCAAAGAGCTGGATGCTGCTTTCATCCCGAAAACACTGGGCAATCTGGCTGCTGCGGTCATCAATACCAACTTTGCGATCGAAGCGGGACTGGTTCCTACGAAAGATGCCATCTACATGGAGCCAAAAGATTCTCCATGGGTGAACATCATCGCAGTTCGCGAAGCGGATAAAGATAAGCCTGTCTTCCAAAAACTGGTGAAAGCTTATCAATCTGACGAAGTGAAAAAGTTTGTGGAAGAAAAATACGGCGATTCCATGGTAGCTGCCTGGTAATCGGACGTGAATGATACAGCCTTTCATACAGGTCTCTTCCTATCAGGAGGGGACCTTTTTTTCAGCATCATTTTGAGAATCTTTCAAACAGAGTGAAAGGATGGGATCGATATGAATCCAAGCTACGATGTCATTGTCCTGGGTGCTGGTTCGATGGGGATGGCTGCAGGAGCATGTATCGCCAAACAGGGAGCAAGCGTCCTGCTGATCGATGCCTATGACCCGCCGCACCAACAGGGGAGCCATCACGGGGATACGCGGATGATCCGCCATGCATACGGCGAAGGGGAGAAATATGTGCCATTGGTGCTGCACGCCCAGAAGCTGTGGCATGAGCTGGAGCAGGAAACCGGGACGCGCCTGTTCGAAAAGACGGGTGTGCTGGGACTGGGCAACATGGATTCTGCATTTATCACAGAGGAAATCGCAAGCTCGCGGGAGTTTTCCCTGCCGCTGGAGGTCCTGCAAGCGGAAGAAGTACGAAGACGCTGGCCGGGCATTCGGATCGATGATGAGCTGATTGGCGCTTTCGAACCGAATTCCGGGCTGCTGTACAGCGAAGCGTGCATCCGGGCTTATCGAAAAGTGGCGCAGCAGCATGGAGCGACGCTTTGGACAAACACGCGAGCGCATCGGATCACCTATCAGCCAAACAGCGTGACGGTGCATACGGATAAAGGAGCTGTCCATGCGGCTCGACTGATTGTAACGGCCGGTCCGTGGACAGGCTCCTTGCTGCGCGAGCTGTCCATTCCTCTGCAGCCCTTCCGCAAAACTGCCGTTTGGTACGAAGCGGACGAGTCCCTGTACGGGCTTGGCCATTTTCCATCGTATTTCATGGATTTGCCGGGTGAGCGCTTCTACGGATTTCCCAGCATTCAAGGCTCGGGCCTGAAGATCGGCAGTCACGATGCGGGGAGGGAAGTAGACCCTGACAAGGCCAACAGGGAGTTTGGCGCGGAACCGGACGATGAGGGGGAATTGGCGCAGATGGTAGAGCGTTTTTTCCCGGCCGTGTCCCGACAGAGCAAGCGCGGGCAGGTATGCCTTGTGACCTGGACGCCGGACCATGATTTTATCATCGATCGCCATCCCGAGCATGACCATGTGCTGCTCATCTCGGCCTGTTCCGCTCATGGCTTCAAGTTTGCCAGCGCCATCGGGGAGATCGCGATGCAGTTGACCCTGCAAGGGAAGGCAAAGATGGACATCTCAGCGTTCTCCCTGAGCCGTTTTCAATAGGAATGAAAGTCGCAGGAGATTCATATCGGTAAGAAGAGGCCCGGGGCTTTCAGTCCCGGGTACTTACATTGTACTTTCAGAAAATAAAGTTCGCTGACGCGATAAAGGATGAAAGTATAAGAAAAACAAAGGCTTTCGCTATTTGATCTGGCGATAAGCCTAGTTTTTCTAATATAATCTGTAAAAAGAATCCTCCTGACAGGTGATGAATTTGAAGTTTACCAAAAAAGAAAAATGGGTCGTGGCGGGGCTGTTGGCGATCCCGACGTTGGTGACCCTTTTGCTTGGGTATCCGCGCTATGAAAGCTTTTATGCGACAGGCGATATCGTTCCGATACAGGACTTGGGCATTGATGGAAATGTTTATTTTACGTATATCGAAGGCGGCGTCACGAACAACAACCTGGAAAAATTCCTTGTGCAAATGGAGTATTTCGGCAATGACCGACCAGTACGATTTCAGCCTATGACCCCGGCGGAGAGGGAATGGGAAGAGGAAGAGATGGGGGATGTCTACAAGGAGGTCGTGATCTCCAATGCGCTCGAGGCTTCGGGCTATTCGGAGGAAATCGACAGTTCGCAAGACGAGAAGTATTCCCGTATCCTGGACCAAGCAGCCGAATATCACGGGGATTCTTTCGGTCTGATGGTCGCCATTGGGCTTGTGGAGGAAGAGACCGGAATCGATTTTTCGCAAGGTGGCAAATACAAGATCGCCGGAACAGGCACGATGGAGTTCGATGGTACAGTCGGCTCGATTGATGGAATCAAAGAAAAGCTGTTGACCGCCGAAGAGCATGGGGTAACCCATTTTTTACTGCCAAAGGACGAGGAAGTCTACTCCCTGTATTACGAGGGGGAGAGCAATCAAAAGGAAGCGGAACAATACAAGCTTACGGTGAATCCGAACATGAAGATCGTCCCGGTAGAAACACTGGATGAGGCATTGGAGTATTTATCCAATTTGCCGTAAAGAATAGAGAAGGGGAGCAAATCGATGCAAGATAGAGCGGATTCATGGGGGAAGTATTTATTCGTCTTTTTGATTGTGGGTTTGGCGAGTTCTACGGTCAGTTTTCTTCTCAGCCTGGTGGAAGCGTGGGATGAGGAATTTTATTTGGATTTCATATTGAGGATCGACATCCTGGTTGGCGTATTTACCATGATTTCGGCGGTGATTACGACCATCTTGTTTCTGGGCTGGATTTTTCTTGTGCATAAGGAATACAACGAGATCTCTGCGAATTATCCCATCACTCCTGGCGGGGCCCTGTGCCGGATCTTGATCCCGTTCTATAACATCTTCGGACTATGGACCGTCTATTCGAACATGTCCCGTTTTCTGATCCAGCTCGATGCCAGCACCGTAAGACATGCGGTGAGGCTGCGTACGTTCATTCCGTTTTACTACTTCTCCCACATGATCTACAGCTTTCTGAACCGGAAGTTGCTGATGGACGAAGAGTATTCGATCAGTCTGCTCCTATGGACGACCGGGTTCGAGGTGCTTGTCTCGCTGTTTTACCTGGTGATGTTCGTCGCTGTGACGAGCGGGTTGAAAGCAGTGAGAGAGTATCAGCAGCAGCAGCGCGCGCTGGTAGAAGAGGGAGAGGCAATTCCGGAGGTAACCTGACGGAATGCCTCCCCTTTACAGGAATTTTCAAACTCTTTGTTGACGAACGAACACAGTATAAAGTATTATGTATACATAAAACAAAGCCCCGACAGAAAGGCGGCTCTTGTAGCAGGGTGGAAAGAATGAATCGATTCAATTTAAATCCCATTATTAAAGAAGAGACAACCAAAGAGCGAGTGTACAAGGAGATTAAAAGCGCCATCCTGACCGGACGCATTTTGGCAGACGAGATTTTCACTGAGGTCAAGTTGGCAGAGACTCTGAATACCTCCAGGACCCCAGTTCGGGAATCCCTTCAGGATCTGTTGAAGGAAGGTTTAATTATCTCCATTCCGCGAAAAGGACTCAAGGTTCGCAAGGTAACCAAGAACGAAATGGAGCAAATCTTTCTTTTGCGTAAATCCATCGAAAGCGAAGTCATCCAAAAACTGGCTTCCACGATTACGCAGCAGCAGATTGAAATGCTCAAGGAAATTTGTGCAGAGCAGGAAGAAGCGATGAACAATGGGGATGAAGTCACCTTTATCAGTCTCGATCAGGAATTTCACCTCACGCTTACCAGGCTGGCAAACTATGAATTGGTCGAGCAGATTTTGGTGAACCTGCACAATCTCAGCACCCTGATTGGTTTGCAAGCGGTGAAAAAGAAAAATCGGATGAACGAGGTGCTGCAGGAGCACCGGACAATCATTCAAGCGTTGAGCGACAAGAACGCACTTCAGGCAGCGGCTAGCATCATTGACCATCTCGCCAATACCAAAAGCTCGTTGCGCGGTTGGGAGGAGTAGGAGGGAAAGCAGACATATGGCAAAGGTAGAAACCCAGCTTACGCAAGAATTGGCCGGGGTATTGCAAGGACAGACTGTAGTATTCTTGAGCGCCGTGGAGCCTGAAAGCAAGCAGATCTATTCGACGGCGCTCTCCTGGGTGTATGCCATCGATGAGAGTACGATTCGCTTTGCAATCGACAGCAAGTCAGACTTCGTCAAGATTATCGACCAGGATCCGCGAGTCGTCCTGAACTTCATCGGCCTGGAAACCTCGTATTCGATCAGCGGGGAAGCAGCGGTGAAGGTTCGCAAAACGGAAGAACTTACGCTCAAGATGGCGCTCATCGAGGTCAAGGTAAAAGAACTGCGAGACATCATGTTTTACGGCGGGAAGATCGTGCAGGAACCGGCTTTTGTGAAAACATACAAGCCAGAACTGGTCAAACAACTGGATGATGAGATTCGAGGAGCATTACACAACGTGTAAATTTTTTTTAGGCTATTTAATGTATACACAACACACAATTCAGTATTCCTATACAGAAAATTAAAAAGATTTGCAGAAGAGAGGGAGAGAGCCGTGGTAAGAACGGGTGCAGAATACATCGCTTCATTAAAAGACAATCGTTGCATCTACATCAATGGGGAGCGAGTTTCCGACATAACAACCCATCCTGCTTTTAGCGGAATTGTGAAAACGTTTGCAAGTCTGTATGACATGGCAGCCGATGAAGCCAACGGGATGACTTATCTAACCGAAGATGGCACCAAAGCAAACATCGCCTACAAGATCCCCCGCAGCCGCGAAGATCTGGCAGAACGCCGCATTGCTCTGACCAAGTGGGCCGAAGCGACAAACGGCTTTGCCGGACGTAGCCCCGACCACGTAGCGAGCTTCCTGGCATCGTTCGCCGGGCATCCCGAGGTGTTTGAACGGGGGGGAGAGCGGTTTAAGCAAAATGTTCTCGATTATTACAAAATGGCGCGGGATCAGGACTTGTTCGTTACCTACGTCATCATCCCGCCGCAAATTGATCGCAGCAAAGCGGCACATGAGCAAGAGGAAAAATTCCTGCCAGTTGGCGTCTATGAAGAGCGGGCTGACGGTATTGTTGTGCGCGGCTCGCAAATGCTGGGCACCAGCTCCGCAGTCTCCAACCATCTGTTTGTAAGCTGCATCACGCCGCTGCGTCCGGGAGACGAGGATTATGCACTGTCCTTCGTGGTGCCGATCGATGCGCCGGGCCTCAAGTTCTACGCCCGTCCCAGCTTCGCGCAGGATAAGCCGAGCACCTTCGACTATCCATTGTCGACCCGCTATGACGAGAGTGACGCGCTGGTTGTTTTCGAGGATGTCTTTATTCCGTGGGAACAGATTTTTGTCTATAAAAACATCGAGCTGACCCGGGCGCAATTCCATGAGACGCCTGCTCATATCCTGGGCAATACGCAAGCGCAGATCCGTTTTGTCACCAAGCTGAAATTCCTGTTGGGCGTTGCCCGCAAAATGACGGAAATGAACGGAACCGACAAGTTCCCGCAGGTTCAGGAAAAATTGGGGGAGCTGGCGTCTATCGCAGCCCAGGTAGAGGGCAGCCTTTATGCCGCCGAGTACAACTGCCTCATCGATCACAAAGGCATCGCCAAGCCTCATCCGCGCTACTTGTACGGTGTAGTCGGAATGCAGGACTCTATCTATCCGAGAATCATCTCCATCATTCGCGAGCTGGCCGGAGGCGGTGTTCTGCAGGTGCCGTCCTCGTACAAGGAAATGATCAACCCGGAAACCAAGGACGATATTCGCAAGTACATTCGCTCATCGAATGCAAGCACCGAGGAAAAAGTCAAACTCTTCAAACTTGCCTGGGATATCGTTGGCTCCGAATTTGGCGGACGCCATCAGCAATACGAATTGTTCTACAATGGCGCTCCGTTCGTTGTGCGCGGGTACGCATTCCGCAATTACGGTTATGAAGAGCCGCTGAAGCTGGTCAATCGATTCCTCGACAGCTACGGCTTGCCGGAATAAGGGAAAGGGGATGGCGATCATGAAGGTTGCGTCGATTCAAGTGGAGATCAAGGATACGGAGAGCAAGGAGCAGCGCATCGAACGCGTAGAGGCGATGCTGGACGGATTGGCGGGTACGGATCTGATTCTGCTCCCGGAGATCTGGGCTACCGGCTACTTCTCCTTTGATCGTTATCATGCCGAGGCCGAGCCGCTCGACGGGCCGTATGTGGAGCGGTTTGCGAAAAAGGCAAAGGCTTTGCAGACCCATCTGTTCGCCGGCAGCTTTGTAGAAAAAGACGGCGACAGCTATTACAATACCAGCCTGTTTTTCAATCCGGATGGGGACTTGATCGGGACCTACCGCAAGATTCACCTGTTCCGCTACGGTTCAGCCGAAGGGCAATTGCTGACGCCGGGCAAAGAGATCAGCGTGGTCAAAACCCCGTTTGGCAACGTCGGATTGGCCACCTGCTACGATTTGCGTTTTCCGGAGCTGTTCCGCAAGCAGGTGGACATGGGGGCGGAAATCCTGTTGATCACCTCGGGCTGGCCGCATCAGCGTCTTGCTCACTGGAATCTGTTCAATCAGGCGCGCGCTTTGGAAAACCAATGCTATCTGATTTCTTCCAACTGTGTGGGGACGACCAAGAACGTAGTGATGGGCGGCCACAGCCAGATCGTCGACCCGTGGGGCGTGACCATCGCTTCCGCCGGAGAGCAAGAGACGATTTTGAAGGCAGAAATTGATTTGCAGCAAATCTCACATATTCGCGAGGTATTCCCGCAATTGAAACATCGCGTATTGCCAACCTGACATTCAAGGAGGGAGAGTAACAGGTTATGGAATTTATCGTAGCTGACCATGTAGTAAGCTTCAAACCACGCCGACTGGTCATCGCAGGCTACACCTCGAAGGACCAGGAGGCATTGATCGCACATATCGAGGAGTTAAAGGAATTGGGCATTCCCGCACCGCCGCGCGTCCCGATGATGTACGATCTTTCTCCGGAATTATTGCAGCCGTCTCCTGAATTGACCCAGGTGAGCAATGATGGAAGCGGAGAGGCGGAAGTCGTCGCACTGGACATCGACGGCCGCTGGTATATAGGATTGGGAAGTGATCATACCGATCGCGTGCTGGAAGCCATCTCGATCCAGAAATCCAAGCAGGTTTGCGCCAAGCCGGTTTCCAAGGAACTGTGGGCGTTGGATGAGATCGTGGACCACTGGGATCAGATCGAGATGCGAAGCTGGGTTCTCGTGGATGGAGAAGAACAGCTCTATCAGTCGGGCAAGCTGGACTCGTTCATGACACCAGAGGAATTGTACCGTATCGTCGAAGAGCGCGGCTACGCGAGCAGAGGAATCGCCCTGTTTTGCGGCACCCTGCCGCTGTTGGAAGGGCACTTCCAATTTGGAACCGCGTTCCGTGCAGAGCTGTTTGACCCCGTAACCAAGAAGACCATTTCCCTTCAATACATGGTCAAAATTTTGAAAGATGCCGAGGAGGAATAAGAAATGCCAAAAAGAGAGCTGGAATTTACTGATTTTACCAAATTTGAAGCAATCCCGTTTGAAAATGTGAAAGGCCTGTCCGAGCGCATTATCGCACGTGATCCCGAGACAAATGTAGCAACGCGCATCCTGCAATTTGAACCAGGTACAGACACCAGCCCGAACGGTGTGCAAATTCACGATTTCTGGGAAGAGCTGTACATTATTGAAGGCTCGATCATCGACCTGGTGCTGAACGAGGAGTTTACTGCAGGGATGGTGGCTACGCGCCCTCCAGGAATGAAGCACGGTCCATGGAAGTCGCCAAACGGCTGCAAAATCTTTGAAGTTCGCTACTATTCCAAGTAAGCCGATGGCCGTATACCACAGGGGGTATCCTATGAAAAAGGGACTGTTGCTTTCCATCGCCGCGTTGTTGACATTCTCGCTATCGCTCGCCGGCTGCGGCGGTGCATCCAATTCTGCAGGCGGGGCCACTGAAGGTGGTTCCGCTCCCTCTGGAAACGGGGGAGAAAATCTCGTTCTCAAAATCGGTGACATCACGAAGCCGAATCATTCCTGGAACCGTGCTCTAGAAAAGTTGAATCAAGATTTGCAAAGCAAGTCGAATGGACGCATCAGTCTGGAGCTGTATCCGGGCGGCGAACTGGGAAATGAAAAAGATATGATGCAGCAGTTGGATACAGGCAACCTCGATATGGCAGTCATCACCGCTGCCGAGCTGAGCAGCCATTCCGACGCGTTCGGCGCCTGGTTGATGCCATTTGTTGTAGATAACCATGAACAAGCATACAAGCTGTGGAGCAGCCAGGAATCGATGGCCCTGTTTGAGACGCTTGGCAAAAACAATGCACATGGTCTGGGCTATCTCTCCTCAGGCTTTCGTTACTACCTGATGAAATCCGCCCCGATCACACAGCCGGCTGATCTGGCGAGCAAGAAGCTTCGTGTGACACCGAGCCCGACGATTCTTGATTACTACAAATCCCTGCAGGTGAGCCCGACTCCGATGCCGTTGACCGAGGTGTATACTGCTTTGCAAACCGGAGTCATTGATGGAATCGACATCGACTCGGAATCTGTGCAACCGGAAAAACTGTACGAGATCGCCAAAGAAATGACGCCTTCCAAGCATATGTACTGGATCGGCGGTATTCTGATCAACAAGGATCGCTGGTCCGGGCTGTCTGACGAAGACAGGAAGCTGTTGGAGGAAAGCATCACGGCAGCGATGGAATTCAACGTTCAAGATGTCTCGAAAAATGAGATTGAAGGTTTGGAATTTTTAAAACAACAGCCTGATTTTACGATCAGCGAGCTGAAAAAAGAAGATTTCGCACCATACGTAGAAGGGGTAGAGTCGGCTTGGAGCGCGAAGAGCCCTGAGATTGCCGCCTTCCTCAAGAAAGCAAAAGAGATTTCCAACCAGTAAGGAGCACACCTGAATGGAAAAACGAGCAAACATGCTGACCCGGGTTAGTGACGTCATAGAGACGATAACGGTATGGATCAATGTGGCGATCATCGCGGTCCTTGCGGTAAATCTGGTAGCTGCCGTCGTGTTTCGTTACTTCTTGAACAGTCCCATTTACTGGGCGGACGAGCTGTCCTTGATCCTGTTTGCCTGGATTACATTTTTGGGGGGAAGCATCGGCCTGAAGCGCTCCATGATGGCTTCGGTAACGCTGCTGGAAGATCGGTTAAAGGGGACCCCTCTCTTTATCCTCAGACTGGTGAGCCAGATTTCGATTGTGCTTTTTGGGGCAGTCGTCGGGGTTTACAGCTGGAAATGGCTCACCTCCGAGGGAGTGCTGAACCAGATGGCGACGACATTGCCAGTCCCGCTGTGGGTGACCTTTGCTGCATTGCCAGTCAGTATGGTGCTGATCGTGCTTTTCGGCATCGATAACCTGATGAAACTCTTGCAAACCGGGGGGACGCCGCCCGTCAAGGAGGAGACTGCCCCATGATCACGCTGATTCTCTTTTTTCTCTTGCTCTTGTTTGGCGTGCCGATCGCGATCGTTCTCGGATTGACCACCGTTATCTACGTGCTGACCACCGGAAACTTTGGCATGTTTGACTCGCTTCCGCAGCGATTGTTCAACGGCATCCAGAACTTCAGCTTGCTGGCTATTCCGATGTTTGTTCTTGTCGGCGAATTGATGAATACAGGCGGGATTACGACCCGATTGATCCGTTTTTCGTCTGTCGTCTTTGGAAGCGTCAGAGGGGGGCTGGCCTATGTAAATGTGGCGGCAAACATGTTCCTCGCTTCCATTATGGGTTCGGCTACAGCACAGACAGCCGTCATGAGCCGCACCATCGTGCCGGAGATGGAGAAGCAAGGCTATTCGCGCGATTTTGCCTCCGCGCTGACAGCCGCTTCCTCCATCGTTGGACCGCTGATTCCGCCCAGCATGCCGTTTATCATTTACGGCGTGTTGGCAGGCGTGTCCATCAGCAAGTTGTTTGTTGCCGGGATCGTGCCAGGGATTCTGTTCGGCGTTTGTTTTGCGCTGATGATCTACGTGATCTCGATCAAACAGAACTTTCCCCGCTCCGAACGTCCGACTTGGAGCAAGGTCTGGAAGGACACACTCAACGTGTTGCCGGCATTGGCGATTCCAACCATTATCATGGTGGGGATTTTGCTGGGGATCTTCACCGCGACGGAGTCGGCTGCCATCGCAGCGCTGCTCGCCTTCTTGGTAGGAGCCTTCTTTTACCGCGAGCTGAAATTCAAGGATTTGCCGAAAATTTTAAGCAATACCGTCATTACGTCGGCGACTGTTGCCTTTTTGATCACCGTATCCAACCTGTTTGGCTGGGTGCTGACGTATGAAAAAATTCCGCAGTTGATTGCCAAAAGCATCTTGGCCTTTGCTGATACGCAGTGGGCCTTCCTGCTCCTGGTCAACCTGATTCTCTTTCTTGTCGTGATGTTCCTGGACGGGGTAGCAGCGTTGATTCTGTTGGTGCCGATTCTCTACCCGATTGCAATGAATTACGGTGTGGACCCGATTCACTTTGGTGTCTTGATCACCATCAACCTGACAATCGGGCTGATGACGCCGCCAGTGGGGACCGTCTTGTTTGTGACGTCCGCTTTGGCGGAGGTCAAAATCGAGCGTTTGGTGAGGGCGTTGCTGCCATTCCTGGTCATGGCGTTCGTCGTGATGTTCCTGATCACTTATGTGCCGCAACTGACAACTGCCATTTTTCAATGGATAAAGTTGTAACCTCTCTCTATCATGTGAGCCGTGCCCGCACAATACCTGTGCAGGGGCACGGCTTTTTTCAATCGGCTGGGAGCTGTTGTATTCTGGCAGCATTTGCTGGGTAATCTATCGGACAGGAACTAAGATTCATTTTGAATGATGAGGATGGGATATGTTTGGCCGCCAAGCAATCATCAAAACGGTTTACGCCTGATCCGCCGAAAGTGTTGGTCATTGGTTTTATTACGATCATTCTGATTGGCGCCATTCTCTTATCTTTGCCCGTAGCGACGCAAAACGGAGAGGGGCTGCCTTGGCTGGACGCCCTCTTTACATCAACTTCGGCTACCTGTGTGACGGGACTGGTGGTAGTGGATACGGGCTCTACCTTTACCTTGTTTGGACAGTTGGTGATTTTATCGTTAATTCAAGTAGGCGGACTCGGATTCATGACCTTTGCCACCTTTTTTGCTTTTATCCTAGGAAAGCGCGTGTCCCTGAAAGAAAGAATGCTTCTTCAGGAATCTCTCAATCACCTCTCCATTGAGGGGATTGTTCGCCTAGTCAGGAGAATCCTGATCTTTACGGTGATCATAGAAGGCGTCGGAGGATTGCTGCTCAGTCTTCGCTTTGCCTATGACATGCCGCTGGGCAGGGCGATATACTTTGGGTTTTTCCATGCCATCTCGAATTTTAACAATGCAGGCTTTGATCTCATGGGGGAATTCAAAAGTCTGACTGACTATGCAGAAGATCCCTTGGTCACATTGGTTGTAGCCACGCTAATCACGCTTGGCGGAATCGGATTCATCGTCATGAATGAGCTGTATGAATACCGGAAAATCCGCCGCCTTTCCTTGCATACCAAAGTGGTTCTGGCGATGAGTGCCATCTTGGTAGTCGCGGGCACTTTGCTTGTTTTTTTCTTTGAATGGAATAATCCCAAAACCATACAACCGCTTGGCGCATCGGGGAAAATTCTTGCTTCTTTCTTTCAAGCGGTCACTCCCCGGACAGCAGGCTCGAACACACTCAATATCCCGGATTTGACCCATCCTACGCTTCTATTAACGATCTATCTCATGTTCATAGGCGCATCTCCGGGGTCTACAGGGGGCGGGATCAAAACGACCACGACAGCCACTTTATTGGGAGCGGTATGGTCGCAGATCAAAGGAAAAGAGGATATTGCCTTTTTTCAGCACCGGATTGTATACGATCTGGTCTATAAGGCATTGACGGTAACAATGGTCGGCCTTTTGCTTGTGACATGTATCACGATGTGTCTTACGATCACAGAGCAAGGGGCAGATTTTTTCATGATCTTGTTTGAAGCCACCTCCGCTTTCGGTACAGTTGGACTCTCCATGGGACTGACGCCAGAGCTTTCTACGGTAGGAAGAATCCTGATCATGTTTACGATGTTCGCCGGAAGGGTCGGCATCCTGACGATCGCTTTCGCCCTTGCCAGGAAGAGACGCAAGGACCATTACCAGTATCCGAAAGGCAAGCTCATGATTGGGTAGTACATGAAAAGGAGGTTATGGGCATCATGGGAAAACAGTATGCCATCATCGGGATGGGGCGATTTAGCTCCAGTATTGCCAATCGACTGTACGAGGCAGGGAATGAGGTTCTGGGGATCGATAGAGACGAAGTTCGCATTGAAGAGAGCCGGGACTTTGTTACTCATGCGGTCATCGCCGACACCACAGAGGAAAATGCGTTGCGGGAGATCGGAATCCGCAACTTCGATGTCGTAGTCGTCTCGATCGGCAATGACATTCAGGCAAGCATTTTAACCACATTGCTTTTAAAAGAGCTCGGTGTGAAGCATATCGTAGCGAAGGCACTGAATAAATACCATGGCAAAGTGCTCAGCAAAATAGGAGCGGATAAAGTGGTGTACCCGGAGCGGGATATGGGTGAACGGGTTGCCCACAGTCTGATGTCGCCGAACGTGTTGAATTTTATTGAAGTGTCGAAGGACTACAGCATAGAGGAGATCAAGGTGCCTTCCCGCTTGGCCGGAAAAAGCTTGCGTGAATTGGACATTCGGGCAAGATACCATCTGAGCGTAATCGCCATCAGAACCCGTGAAGAAATCAGCGTCAATCCTTCTCCCGACCAAATCATCAAGGAAAATGACGTCCTGCTCATGATTGGAGAAAATGCCTGCCTGAAGCAATTCGCCGATGGGAAGGAGCCGGCAAAACTCTAGTAAACTTGCACTTCAGCCTGACATTCTTTATTCTGAAATCAGAATATATGTTCGCTGGCAGAGGAGTGTTGGGCATGAACCGTTGTGGCTGGGTGACAGAGGATCCGTTGTATCAGGCGTATCACGATCAGGAGTGGGGTGTTCCGGTCTATGATGATCGCCTGCTGTTTGAATTTCTCAATCTCGAAGGGGCGCAGGCCGGCTTGAGCTGGTATACCATCCTGAAAAAAAGGGAAGGCTATCGCCGCGCGTTCGACCAGTTTGACCCCGCGAAAATCGTCCAATACGACGAGAAGAAGATAGAAGAGCTGCTCCAGGATGAAGGCATCGTGCGCAACAGACTGAAAATCCAGGCGGTAATCGCCAATGCCCACGCTTATTTTCGGGTCGTGGAGGAATTCGGAAGCTTCCGCGAGTACATCTGGTCATTTGTGGGCGGCAAGCCGATGCAGAACCATTTTCGTCAATTGAGTGAAGTGCCGGCCCAGACCCCGATCAGCGACCAAATGAGCAAGGATCTGAAGAAGCGCGGATTCAAGTTCGTCGGGTCGACGATTTGCTATGCCTACATGCAGGCAGTAGGGATGGTCAACGATCATATTATGACCTGTCATTGTTACGCAAAGGTGGAGCGTGATCCTGCCACTGGAACGCTCGGCAGCAAAGTTTGAATATACAAGTCAAAACAATTATAGATGTCCCGGGCAGAACACTTCTGCTGCAGGGACATTTTTTGTACTTTCGGAGAGCTAACCTCACGAATCTTTCGCTACTAGACTTGGCGGATCATGCTCCCTCATGAGAAGCCCACAAAGGGTAGAAGGGAGACCAGAAAAAGCTGGTCAAGGAAAAAGGGAAAAAAAGCGAAGGCATTTGGGATCTTGACCAAGCCGGAACGGAAAAGGCGGAACACGATTTTCAGCGGCCAGCGCGCC
>NZ_RHHT01000016.1 GCF_003710985.1 Brevibacillus panacihumi | reverse complement strand
TTGTATGTTCTGACAAGACTTGTGCTCTTTAACAACAAGAAAAGGAATAAACAAGCGAGACATGCGCGGATGAGAGAGATAGCAAAAGCTACAAGAGGAATTCTTGTGAAGCTTGCCGTACGCGATAACCGAATGCCAAGGAAAGAAGAACATCGGAAAGCCGTATGAGGGAGAACCTCACGTACGGTTTGATGAGGGGGAACTGATAGGAGTAAGGCGACCAAACGGTCGCCAGAAAGCGTCAGTTCTCTACTCTACACCCTGAATTACTTCTTCGAAGTCGGCTGCTTTTGGCCGCGGTTCCGCCTTTGGAGTGGAAGCGGCAAGGGTGACCCCCAGCGAAGAGCCCAACCCGCCAAAAGCGTTTTCCTCTTTTTCCTCCCCGCCACTACAGCTGGTAGACCGTGTTTTTCTTCTCGTGCACTCCACCCAAACCAAGCCCCTCCCAACTTTGCTATAATAAAAAAAGCAGCAGCTAGGGGAGATGATGGGCATGATCGACAGTCTGGATCATCTGGTGTTAACGGTCCGAGATATGGAAGCAACCTGCCAATTTTACGAACGCGTCCTCGGGATGACCGTAATCACGTTTGGTGAGAACAGACGCGCTTTGCAGTTCGGCAGACAGAAAATCAACCTCCATCAAGCAGGGCGCGAGTGGGAGCCAAAAGCAAAGCATCCCGTACCCGGTTCGGCAGATCTATGCCTGCTCTCGTCCTGGCCGATGGAACAACTGATCCGGCATATGAAAAACTGCGGAGTAGAGATCGTGGAAGGTCCCATACAACGCACAGGAGCAGTAGGTCCCTTGCTTTCCATCTACCTGCGCGACCCGGACGATAATCTGATCGAGATCTCCAATCAACTGCCTTCATTGACGACATCCCATCCGGGTGTTGCAGCAGTGGCAGAAGCATTTCACCAGAGAAAACAGGGGATTATGGGCGAGCAGCGCCTGGGCTTTTACAGCGTGATGCTGCCGTTGGTCACCATGGAGGACGGACGTTTGGGCGTCCTGTTTGAAAAACGGGCGATTACGATGCGGCGGCAAGCCGGAGAAGTCTGTTTCCCCGGAGGACGCAGGGAAGAGGACGATCCTACGCATTGGGCGACCGCCCGGCGGGAGACGAGCGAAGAGCTGGGGATTCCAGAGTCGCAGATTGACTACATAGGGGCGTTGGATATTTTGCTTGGACCAGGTTTTTCCTGTATCTACCCCTTCGTCGGCTACTTGCATGACATCAGCGAAATGAATCCCAATCCGGATGAAGTCGGAGAAGTGTTCATCATTCCGCTCGACACCCTGCGGAATACACCGCCGTCCCGTCACAAGGTCTCGATGTATTCGGAGGCCGATGAGGATTTTCCGTTTCACTTGATACCGGGCGGCAGACAATCTCCATGGCGTACCGGACAGATGGAGCATCTCTTTTATGAAATTGACGGGTGGGTCATCTGGGGCTTGACAGCTCGGGTGCTCGCTCACTTTATCGCATTGCTTGATGAGTTGGGCATCGAACCGAAATAGGAGAGAAAGCGGGGAATCAGCATGTGGTCCAAAAAAGAAGTGGCGAAGCGTTTGCAAATCGAATGGCCGATCATTCAGGCGGGAATGGCAGGTGGGACGACTACGCCTGAGCTGGTAGCTGCCGTTTCGCAGGCTGGGGGGCTGGGAACGCTGGGTGCGGCCTATATGGGAGCAGAACAGATTCGGACAGCGATTCGCGCGATCCGTGAACAGACAGACAAGCCGTTTGGGGTCAATTTGTTTATTCCCGAGCCTTTTGATCCTGACCAGCCTGTAGCCGAGTCGGTGCGACAGGCGATGAACGATGTACGCAGCAAACTGCAGCTTCCCCCTGATCCTGCGGTGAATCGATATACAGAATCGTTTGAAGAGCAGATAGACGTGGTACTGGAAGAGAAGGTGCCCGTTTTCAGCTTTACCTTTGGCCTGCTCGATCAAAAGTGGATCCGGGCATTGAAACAGCAAGGAACGACCGTAATCGGAACGGCCACGACGGTGCGCGAGGCCGTAGCGTTGGAGGAGAGCGGCGTCGACATGCTGACAGCGCAGGGCAGCGAGGCAGGAGGGCATCGCGGCTCCTTTTTGCCGGATTCGCCAAGCAATCTGATCGGGACGATGGCTTTGGTGCCGCAAGTAGTGGATCGGGTTCGGATTCCGGTGATCGCTGCCGGGGGCATCATGGACGGCCGGGGAATCGCAGCAGCATTTGCCCTGGGCGCTGCAGGCGTGCAGCTGGGTACGGCATTCCTGACTTGCGTGGAGAGCGGCGCGCATCCCTTGCACAAAAAAGCTGTGCGGGAAGCAAGCGACGAGTCGGTGGTGTTGACCCGCGCTTTTTCCGGAAAACCAGCCCGCGGAGTGGCCAATGCGTTCGTCAATCTGCTCGCGCCATTGGAGCAGGAGCTGCCGACTTATCCGGTGCAAAATGGTTTGACACGGGATATCCGCGCGGCAGCGTCCAAACAGCAAAACAAGGAGTATCTGTCGCTATGGGCGGGGCAGGCAGCTTCGCTGAGCCAGGAAGTGTCGGCGGCAGAACTGCTGCATCGACTGGTCGCAGAGGCAGAGGAGGTACGGCGAAGTTTATAGCCATATTCCAAGTCCCTGGCGGACACGCAAGACGGAGGGGAACAGATTGAAGGAATCATTTGCTTTAAGGGGAACAGTCATCACGCACGGAGAGGAGCTGCCTGATGGGCTGGTGATCGTCGAGGGAAGCAAGATCCTGTATGCCGGCCCAGCCGCCAATTGGCATCAAGGGCTGCCAGAGCGCGTCACTGACGTGGCAGATGGCTGGATATGCCCGGGTTTTCTCGATATACACATGCACGGCATCGCAGGGTACGATACGATGGACGCGACACCGGAATCCTTGCAAGCGATCTCGACAGCCTTGGCGCGTTACGGTGTCACATCCTTTCTCGCCACGACCATGACAGCTTCCTATGAAAAGCTGGAGCAGGCCCTGAAAAATATCGTCGCTACGAGCAGGCAGGGACTGGACGGAGCGGAAACAGTCGGCATCCATCTGGAAGGCCCTTGGATCAATCCGCGCTACAAGGGTGCGCAAAATGAACAGGACATTTCGTTTCCAACGCTAGCAGAGGTGCGCCGCATGCACGAATTGGCGGAAGGGATGCTGAAAGTCGTAACCATTGCGCCTGAACAGCCAGGCTCTGCAGAAGCGATTCGTTGGCTGGACGGGCAAGGAGTCCTCGTCTCGGCGGGCCATACCGGGGCAAGCTTCGATGAGGCTGCGGAGGCTGTTCAGGCAGGTGTCAGTCATTTTACCCATTGCTTTAATGCCATGACCGGGCTGCATCATCGCGAGCCGGGTGTTGTCGGGGCCGCGATGTACCACGAACACCTCAGCACCGAATTGATTGCGGACGGAATTCACGTCCACCCTGCGGTAATGCGGATTCTGTATCGGGTGAAGAAAGCGGATCGCCTTGCTTTGATCAGCGACTCGATGCGTGCCGCAGCCATGGGAGAGGGCAAGTACGATCTCGGGGGACAAGAGGTCACCGTAAAAGGCGAGGAAGCCAAGCTGGCGGACGGAACGCTGGCAGGCAGCATTTTGACGCTGAACCGTGCAGTGGAGAACATGGTGAAGCTAAGCCGGGTACCTCTGCCGGAAGCGGTGCAAATGGCTTCCCAGACCCCTGCTTCCTTGCTGGGATTGGATGCAAAAAAAGGCAAGCTGGAAAGCGGATACGACGCAGATCTTATCGTACTGGATTCGAGCTTTACCTGCAGACAGACCATCGTAGCAGGAAAAGAAGTGTACCGCGCGCCAGAATAAGCTGCTTGTTCATTCATAGACATAAGGAGTCAAGGGAATATCCCTTGGCTCCTTTTATATTCCGAAGTTCTCCAGCGGGAATTTTCTTGACAAGTTTTTTGTCCCAGGAGTATATTATACGCATGAATATGTGTAACCGGTTACAGATAAATTTATACAGAGTTTGTCTACATTTTGGTTAATATATGTAACCGTTTACTGATTGTCGTTAGTTTCGTCTTTTGGCGGGTAGAACGGCGTTTATCCACATCCGCCAAGATAGATTGAGACGTTTTCATAGAAAGGGAGAGATTCATGAATCGCTCGCCACATATTGTCGTCATCGGCAGTTTAAATATGGACATCGTCGTAGAAGCCAATCGCCCGCCTGCTCTCGGAGAGACCGTCATGGGTGAACAGATTCATTTTATCCCCGGGGGAAAAGGAGCCAACCAGGCTGTCGCCCTGGCACGCCTTGGCGCCAAGACCGCCATGATCGGAGCTGTTGGCAACGACAGCTTCGGGGAAGATCTCTTGCGGGCCATGAACCGCGAAGGGATTGATGTGGCAGGAGTCAAGACGGTGCAAGAAGGCCATACAGGTGTCGCGTCTATCGTCTTAGCCGAGGGCGATAATCAGATCATTGTCGTTCCCGGTGCCAATGCCTCCTGTCTGCCGACGGATCTCGATGGGCAAAAGGCGAAGATTGCCGCAGCGGACGCAGTGCTGCTGCAACTGGAAATTCCTCTGGAAACCGTCATGCACGCTGCCCAAACAGCCAAAAGCCTCGGCAAGACGGTGGTCCTGAATCCTGCGCCCGCTCGTCCGCTGCCAGATGAATTGCTGCGGCACGTCGATGTCCTGATTCCCAATGAATCCGAATTGCTCATCCTGGCAGAAGAGAAGGGACAGGATCTGGAGGCGGCCATGCGCTCCCTGCAGAAAAAAGGCGTGCGGATTATCGTCACGACTTTGGGCGCGAAGGGAGCAGCCTTTTTGACGGAGGAAGAAAGCGGAATTGTACCCAGCCATCAAGTACCCGTCGTGGACACTACAGGAGCGGGAGATTCCTTCAACGCCGGGTTTTCCTATGCGCTTGCCAGCGGAAAATCGGTTCGGGACGCAGTAGCCTTCGCGACAAAAGTGGCAGCGCTGGCAGTCACGCGTCTGGGGGCACAAGCGGGGATGCCAACCTTGGCACAAGTCGAGCAGTTTCACCAATAACAGGGGGTTATTATGAAAAAATGCGGCATTTTAAACAGTGAACTTTCCAGTGTTATCAGCCAGCTTGGCCATACCGACCAAATCATCATCTGTGATGCGGGCCTGCCCATCCCTGATTTTGTGACTCGCATCGATTTGGCTGTCGTCCCCGGCCTGCCTACCTTCGCGGAGGTCCTGGACGCCGTCCTCTTGGAGATGCAGGTGGAAAAGGTGATCTATGCGCAAGAACTCCAAGCGGCTCAGCCAGCCTTGTTGGCGCGTCTGGAAGAGACGTTTGCAGGCGTACAACGGGAGAGCGTGAGCCACGAAACGTTCAAGCAGCTCAGCAAAGACGCAAAAGCGATTATCCGTACAGGCGAGTGCACGCCATATGCCAATATCATCCTGCAATCCGGCGTCACCTTCTGACGGAGGTGCAGGCGAAGGGAGGGAGAGCAGTGTCGGAATATCTGTTGGAAATGAAACAAATCAGCAAGTCCTTTCCGGGTGTCAAGGTTTTGGAGAACGTCCAATTGAACCTGAAGAGCGGCGAATTGGTCGCACTCATGGGGGAGAATGGGGCAGGCAAATCTACCCTGATGAAAATCCTCGGCGGGATTTACGAGCGGGATGCCGGGACGATTCTCGTCAAGGGAGCAGCGCAGGAAAAAATGACCCCGGATATCGCGAGCAAGCTAGGCATTGCGATTATCCACCAGGAATTGAACCTGATTTCGCATCTGTCGGTCATGGAAAATATTTTTCTCGGACGCGAGTTTACCTATGGCCGCACCGGATTCGTCAATTGGGCCAAAATGAGGAAAGAAGCCAAGCATTGGCTGAAGCAGCTGGAGATTGATCTCGACCCGGATACGCTCGTGGGCGACTTGTCGGTCGGACAGCAGCAGATGATTGAGATTGCCAAAGCTCTGTCGATGCAGGCAGACATCCTGGTCCTGGATGAACCGACTGCGGCTTTGACCCATCGGGAGATCGACGCCCTCTTCCAAGTGATTGCCTCCTTGAAGCAAAAAGGCGTCGGCATGATCTACATCTCGCACCGGATGGAGGAAATCTTCCAGGTGAGCGACCGGATCACCGTCCTGCGCGACGGGCAATACGTAGGCACGGTCGAGACAGCTGCGACCAATATGGATGAGCTCGTCAGGATGATGGTGGGACGCGAGATTACGGATCGTTTTCCCAAAGAACAGATCGAATCCGGGGATGAGCGGCTGCGTGTGGACAATCTCTGCGTCAAAGGAAAACTGGAGAAGATCAGCTTCTCGGTCCGAAGCGGCGAGATAGTGGGGATTGCCGGGCTGATGGGAGCCGGACGCACGGAATTGGCCAAAGCGATTTTCGGACTGGAGCATGTGTCCGAGGGTCAGATTTTCGTCGATCATCAGCCTGTGCGCATCACTCGTCCGATCGATGCTATCCGCGCCGGTATTGCCCTGGTCACGGAAGACCGTAAAGAGGAAGGGCTGGTGTTGTCTCTCCCCGTCCGCGAAAACATCTCCTTGCCCAATCTGGACAAAGTTTCTTCGCTTGGCGTGCTGCGGCCAAAACATGAGCATGAGCTCAGCAATGATGCGATCAAGCAGCTGCTCATCAAGACAGCAGGCGGCGAGCAGATCGTCGGCTCCCTGTCCGGCGGCAACCAGCAGAAGGTGGTCATCGGCAAGTGGCTGGCGACCGAGCCGAAAATTCTCATCCTCGATGAACCGACGCGTGGCGTTGATATTGGGGCGAAGAAGGAAATTTATGACATTATGAACCGTCTCGCCAAAACAGGGGTAGCCATTCTGATGATTTCCTCCGAGCTGCCAGAGGTGCTCGGAATGAGCGACCGGGTCCTGGTCATGCATGAAGGACGGATCACCGGGGAGTTCACTCGGGCAGAGGCGACACAGGAATTGATCATGCATGCGGCGACAGGAGGGAAGAGTCATGCCGTTTAACTTTTTGAAAAAAATGGGCCCTTTATTGGGGCTGGCACTCATTGTGATCGTCTTGTCGGTTATCACGAACGACTTTTTGACCGTAAGCAATATTTTCAACGTGCTGCGCCAGATCTCGATCAACGCCTTGATTGCGTTCGGGATGACCTTTGTCATCCTGACCGGGGGCATTGACTTGTCTGTCGGTTCCATCCTGGCGCTATCGAGCGCGATTTCCGCGGGCTTGATGGCAGGCGGCATGGATACCTGGCTTGCCATCCTCATCGGATTGCTGGCAGGTGCCGTGATGGGGGCGATCAATGGTGTGGTGATTGCCAAAGGAAGGGTAGCGCCATTTATCGCGACACTGGCGACCATGACGATTTTTCGCGGTCTGACACTGGTCTATACCCAAGGAAGACCCATTACCGGGCTTAACTCTGATTTTGCCATTCTCGGGAAGGGCTTTTTCCTGGAGATTCCGATGCCTGTCATCTGGATGCTGATTTCATTTGCGATCTTGTATTTTATTTTGCGCCATACAACGTTTGGACGTCATGTCTACGCACTGGGGAGCAATGAAGAAGCGACCCGCCTGTCTGGAATCAGCACGTCCAAGGTAAAAGTCATGGTGTATGCGATCAGCGGTCTTTTTGCCGCGATCAGCGGGGTTATTCTCACGTCCCGGCTCAATTCGGCTCAGCCGACAGCGGGTACTTCCTACGAGCTGGACGCTATCGCGGCCGTCGTACTCGGGGGCACCAGCTTGTCCGGGGGGAATGGTTGGATTGTCGGTACCTTGATTGGTGCGATGATCATCGGTGTGTTAGATAACGGTCTCAATCTGCTGGACGTTTCCTCTTTTTACCAGTCGGTAGTCAAAGGGGCGGTCATTTTGCTGGCAGTGTTGATCGACCGATCTAAAGCTAAGAAATAGACAGCGAGAAAGCAAGGGAGGATGGTTTTCATGAAAAAGCTTTTGAAAATGGCACTGGCTTCATCTCTGGTGCTGGGTGTTTTGGCTGGCTGTTCCACTACGTCCAATTTGGAGAACAATACACCGGAGCAATCGACAGGCAACGCTGACGGTAAGGTGACAATCGGTCTGGCTGTATCCACGTTGAACAACCCGTTCTTCGTATCCTTGAAAGAAGGAGCGGAAAAAGCGGCGAAGGAAGCCGGCGTCGATCTTTTGGTCGTAGACGCGCAGGATGATACAGCGAAACAAATCAGCGGTGTCGAGGACCTGATCCAGAAGAAAGTCAGCGTCCTGATGATCAATCCGACCGACAGCGCGGCGATCGTGACCGCAGTCGAAGCGGCGAACAAAGCCAATATTCCGGTCATCACCGTTGACCGTGCGGCAGAAGGCGGCCAAGTGGTCTCCCACATCGCTTCCGACAATGCGGCAGGCGGTAAAATGGCGGGCGAGTTCATCCTGGAAAAACTGGGCGGAAAAGGCAACATCGTCGAGCTGCAAGGCATCGCCGGAACATCTGCTGCTCGCGACCGCGGCCAAGGCTTCCACGACGCGGTAGACAACAAGGAAGGCATCAAGGTAGTCGCATCCCAGCCTGCTGATTTCGACCGTGCCAAAGGCCTGAGTGTCATGGAGAATATCCTGCAAGGAAACAAAGACATCCAGGCGGTATTTGCACACAATGATGAAATGGCATTGGGCGCATTGCAAGCGGTAGAAGCGCAAGGCAAGGATGTGCTGGTGGTCGGCTTCGACGCTACGGATGATGCGGTGAAAGCCGTAAAAGACGGAAAAATGGCAGCTACAGTCGCGCAAAAACCTGCGGCAATCGGTGAAACTGCCCTGCAAACCGCAGTGAAAGTGGCAAAAGGCGAAAAAGTGGAGAGCAATATTCCGGTAGCGCTGGAACTGGTGACAAAATAAACAAATAATCTGGTAGAAACAGAAGGAAAAAGTCCCGTGAGTAGAGTATTCTACTGACGGGACTTTTTGCCTTTTTATGACATTTTATGGAATTTAACTACAGAAAACTTCCGACACGCTTTTTTGCAATTGTGATGAGGATTACAGAAAAGAGTGCCGGGTTCCATATATAATCAACCAGTATCTTGTAAATCCGATCAGTTTTTAAAAGAGAGAGGGGAGGATACATGAAAAGGAATCTTGCGCGTTTTCTCGTTTTCGTTTTGGTGTTCAGCTTGTTTCCGGCTGCGGCGGTTCAACAGTCTGCCATGGCTGCTGATCCGCAAACTCTGAAGATCAGGCCAGAGGCGGACAAGTTTGTGGACGACATAGCTGGCTATCCAGAAGGGGAGTCGGGACCCTTGCCTACCCAGGATAACATCATGTTCATTGGTAACGAAAAAGCTTTCGGGGTTATGAAAGGGGCAATCCGATTCAATCTGGACCTGATTCAGCAGCATATGAATCAAAACCCCGACGCTAGGATCAAGTCCGTCATGCTGAGTCTCAATGTCAGAGGTCTTGAACACAGGGGCTCACCCCCATTTTTGGACCTGTTCGGTTCAGATCATGACGATTGGATGGAGGATAGCAGCCGATCTTTGCCTGTAAAGGGCAGCCAGGTTGCCCCCAGGTATTCAGTAGCCTCTGAAGGAAGGCACCGGATTGACGTTACGAGCTACGTAAAACCGAAATTTGAGGCAAACGGTAAGAAAGCAACCTTTGTCTTGGAAGGAAATACGGTTAGCGACGACGGAACTCGGACATTATTCTTTTTTAATGACAGCGTTGAAATGAATCCAGAACTCGATACCTATCTGGAAGTAACCTTCAACTCACCACCTACAGACATCCACTTATCCAACCATACAGTCCCCGAAAACAGTCAGGCTGGCAAGGCGATCGGTCTCCTCACCGCGACAGACCCTGACCCAGATGAAACCTTTACTTTCACCCTAAGCGGAACGGATGCAGAAGCATTTAGCATCCAAGAAAACTACCTGTTGACGAAACGCCCCTTGGACTATGAAACCAAAAGCTTGTACACATTTTCGATTCACGTCGCAAACTCATCAGGCGGGACCTTTTCCAAGCCTTTTACCATTCAGGTCCTGGACGAGAATGAATCTCCTGTTATCGAGTCGTTCCTGATCAATGATGGCGTGGCATCGACAAGCAGTCAGAAGGTAACGATCAAGACATTGATCACAGACCCAGATGCTGGAGACAGCGTTCAAATACGTCTCTCCAATGTGGAAAATGAGTGGACTTACGCCTGGGTGCCCTATACGCCTGAGTATGAATGGAATCTCTCCGCTGGCGAGGGTCTAAAGACAGTGTATGTACAGGCGAGGGATTCCGCAGGGCTGGAATCGCAGGTTGTTTCGCGAACCATCTACTTGGATCAAACTCCGCCTGACGTGACAACATTCACCATCAATAACGGAACAGCCTATACCTTATCACGAGATGTCGACTTGTATGTGGACATTGGTGCGAGCGAAGCAAGCCTCCCCGTTCAGGTAAGTATTTCCAATCAGGAAGACGGTCCTTTTACGACGTGGAATGATCTGCAAAGTCCCATTCATTGGCAGTTGACCCCTGGAGACGGGACCAAAACTGTGTACGCGGTGTTCCGCGATGCAGCAGGCAATGTGACAGCCAAACAATCCGCAGCCATTATTCTTGATACCATAGCTCCTGTGATTTTTGGCGTCTCAATGGGAGGAGCATATAAGAACGATGTAACCGTAGCCTTCTCAGATTCGAACGGGGCTACGGCAGTCTTAAACAGTATCCTGATTGACAGCGGCCATACCATCACCCAAGAAGGCCAGTACGACTTAATCGTGACAGATTCCGCGGGCAATACGAACACCCTGCAGTTTATCGTGGACAAATCGCCTCCTGTGGCGGCAGTTCAGATAAATGGCGGAGCGGCTTTCACCAATCAGACCCAAGTACATGTAACCATTACCGCAAAAGATTTGACGAGCATGAAGATGTCTTTTGCCAATGACACATCATCGGGTTTCACGCCAGAAGAACCATATGTTGGCACAAAAACCTGGAATCTCAGCAGCGGCGACGGCGTAAAAACCGTATACGTCAAGCTGGTGGATGTACTGGGACACCAGACGACCAAGACAGCCAGTATCATCCTGGATACAACGCCCCCTATCGTAAGTGGCGTTACGAATCAAGCAGTGTACAGCACCGACAAGACGATCTTTTTTTCAGAAGGAAGTGCAACGCTGAACGGACAGATCATTCCCAACGGCCATACTGTCTCGCTTGAAGGGGAATACAAACTGGTGGTGACAGATGAAGCCGGAAATGCCACAACCGTTCAATTTACGATCATCAAATCTACACCTGTCGGCGGCTTTACCATCAACAATGGCTCCCCGTATACAGCATCACGGGACGTCACGTTGCAAATCTGGGCAAACGGTTCCGCTGACGCCTTGCAAATGTCTTACAACACAGATGGAGCATGGAGCACTTTTGAACCATTCTCCTCGACGAAACATTTGCAACTGCCAGGCATAGATGGTACAAAATCCATTTCGATCAAATTTCGCGACCAGACAGGGAACGAAAGCCAAGTCTACACCCAAAGCATCATTCTAGATACAGCTCCCCCAAGCGGAAGCTTTACGATTAACAAGGGAGCTGGGACGACCAGTTCCCCACGGGTGAATCTGTCCATCAGCGCAACGGACAATCTCGGACAGATCAAAATGCGCATCGCGAATGAGAACAGCACATGGAGCAACTGGCAAGCATACAGCCGCTCGGTTTCCTGGACACTTCCCAACGGAAATGGCCCGAAAAAAGTCCTGCTGGAACTGCGTGACGAGGCGGGTAACGTCACTTCTCTGGAGAAGAGCATTGTGCTGCGCGTCTCTGATCCAACGCCATGGGTGCCCGTGACGGGAATCTCGTTGGATGAAGACCGCTTTACCCTGCTCGGAGGCGAGTCCAAAACCTTGATTGCGACTGTTTCCCCTAGTAACGCGACGAACAAGGCCGTGATCTGGTCGAGCAGCGATCCGCATGTGGCCATGGTGAATGGCAGCGGTATGGTAACAGCCAAAAAACCAGGCGATGCCGTCATCACGGCAACCACCGTGGAGGGCCAAAAAACCGCCTCTGCGAAAGTAACAGTGAAAAAAGCAGTAGAGGAAGTTCCCGTAACAGCAGTCAAGCTGGATCGGGATTCTCTAAAGCTGCTGGTGGGGGAAACCCAAAGGCTGAAGGCCACCGTGCAGCCGGACGACGCTACCAACCAGGCCGTGATCTGGTCGAGCAGCCATCCCAAAGTGGCAAGTGTGGATGAAGACGGAGTGGTGACAGCTCATAAAGCAGGAGAGGCGACCATTACCGTCACGACTGCAGACGGCGGCAAAACGGATACAGCAGCGATAACCGTCCGCAAAAAGAACGACAGACAAGGAACCCTGGCAGCATCGGACTCCGCGCTTTGGCTCTCTCCTCGAACTACGGCCAGCGTCAGCATCTATTACAGGGAAGATGGCATTCGCACAAAGATTAATCAAGATCCCAAGACCCGCTTCCATTCCGAGAATGGTCTCGTCACATTCGAAAACGGACGCATCAAGACGGGCAAAGAGGAGGGCGAAGATTGGATTACCGTCAGCTACCAGGGAGAAGAGTTAATCATCCCCGTCACCATATCCAGAGAATCGATTCGCTCGCTCACCATCGATGCAGGCAGGAATGTGATTCTGGAGGAGGGTGGCGAGAAGCAGCTTCGCTTGTATGGCACGACGAAAAACGGCGACGATCCTGAATTGACCGAGCTTGCTTCCTGGACATCAAGCGACCCGGATGTAGCCCGTGTCACGGACGAGGGAGAAATTATTGCAGGAGAACCTGGAAAAGCGACCATCACGGCTCGTTACAGCGGAAAAAGCATTACCGTGCGCGTCCTGGTCATGGAGGAAAAGGAAATTCGGGAAATCAGGCTTTCCCCGCTCTTTTTGAATATGGAGGAAGGGGAATCCCGGCAGCTTCGTCTTTATGCAGAGTATGAAAAGGGATATGACGAGATTGTATCTGACGACGGGGACTGGGAGATTGAGGATACAAGCATCGCCACGGTCAAGGATGGCAAGGTAAAAGCGCTGCAAACAGGCGAAACCATCCTGACAGTTCGTTATGAAGGATATGAAACGCAGGTGCGGATTGTCGTTCGATGATCCAGAAGGAAGGTGCCGGTCAACCCCTGGCCGGCACTTTCTCAAACAAGCAGATGTTGCGATGGAGGAGAATGACGATGGAAGATTTCTATGTTGGAGAAATCCGGATGTTCGGAGGAGATTATGCCCCGGCAGGGTGGGCCTTGTGCAACGGACAAGAATTGCCCATAGCCGAGTACGAAGTCTTGTTTGCCTTGATTGGCACCACCTATGGAGGCGATGGGCAGTCGACCTTTGCCTTGCCTGACTTGCGGGGAAGACTTCCTGTGCATCGGGGGACGAACCCTGTGACAGGCACGAAATACGATCTCAGTACAAAAGCAGGAGCTGAGACGGTCACGCTCTCCTTGCCCCAGCTCCCGGCACATACGCATAGCGTCCATGCCTCCAAGCTTCAGGGGGACTCCAACACACCGCTAAACCAAGTATGGTCGCAAAGTGCAAAAGTATTTTCCACAGCGGCGGAAGGGTCCTCAGCGTTGATGGATGCAAACAGTCTATCGATTGCGGGCGGGAATCAGCCGCATGACAATATGATGCCCTCGCTTGCCATTACCTTTATTATCGCAGTCACTGGTATGTATCCACCGGCAGGCTAAAGATCAATCACATGAAACGGGAGGAAATTTCATGGAGCCATTTTTAGGTGAAATTCGACTGTTCGCGGGTGATTATCCCCCGCCTGGCTGGGCTTTTTGTGATGGACAACAATTGCCGATTATCACGAATCAAGCACTCTATTCTTTACTGGGGGCGACCTATGGAGGAGATGGGAGAACCTATTTTTGTCTGCCGGATCTGCGCGGCCGAGTACCCATTCACGCAGGAGCGGGCATCCGGGCAGGAGCCGTGGGCGGAGAAGAAAGCCATGCTCTGACAAGCCAGGAAATGCCGGCCCATCAGCATCAGGCTTTTGGCACGAATGCGCCTGCGACTGCACAGATTGCTGACAATATACGGTGGGCCAATAATGGGACGACAAAACTCTACTATGACAGTGTGAATACCGTAATGCATGGACAAGCATTGACAGTGAGTGGACAGGGACAGGCCCACCCGAACATGCAGCCTTACACGGTGCTCAATTATTGCATTTGCATGCGAGGGATATTTCCCCCGCGAGATTCATGATAAAGGAGGTTTTGGGACATGGATGGGTTTGTCGGAGAAATCCGAATATTTGCTGGACAATTTGCTCCGAAGAATTGGGCATTTTGCGATGGACAAGAGCTGCCAATTAGCAGTAATACGGCTCTATACAGTATTTTGGGAATTAAGTATGGCGGCAACGGGAAAACGACATTTTGCCTGCCAGATTTGCGGGGGAAAGCACCGATGCACTTCGGTCACGGGCCCGGTCTGACACCGCGGGTGATCGGTCAGACAACGGGGACAAGCTCGGTTGCTCTTCGGACATAGGAAATTCCTGCCCACACGCATACTCCACGGGTGATCCAGGAGGCGAATACTGCTGATCCTACCCAAGCGGTCTGGGCCAATACAACGAACATCCGGGGAGGCATTCTAGCGTATTCCCCATCTGCTGAAGGGACAGCCATGAGCCCCCTTGCGATTGGTGTAGCGGGGAATGACCAGCCGCACAACAATATGCAGCCCTATCTGGGAGTCAACTATATCATCTGTCTGTATGGCGAATACCTGCCCAAAGGGTAGGGCGGTGCAGAAGGAAGAAACACCGGGTGCGAGGACATCCGGTGTCTTTTAATGGAAAATAGTCCAAGGAAAAATTGCTTTCCTGCCCTGAAACTGTTTACAAAAAGAATCATACACGATATATTTACCTAGATTGGCATGAGTATTTCTACATATGGTGAGATGACAAGATGAAAACAATCATACAATTGGATACCATTGAAAAACAATTTGCCGGCTCTGTCGTAGTTCCCCCTTTTTCTCTTTCTATAGAAGAAGGGGAGTTTTTGACATTGCTGGGTCCAAGTGGTTGCGGAAAAACCACTTTGCTTCGTATGATTGCGGGCTTTGAAGAGCCGACGTCCGGAGAGATCTACCTCGAAGGCAAGCCGCTCTCCCAGGTTCCCCCGTACAAGCGAGATATGAACATGGTGTTCCAGCAGTATGCGCTGTTTCCTCACATGACGGTCGAACAAAACATTTTGTTTGGCCTGAAGATGAAAAAGGTGAACGGAGCCGAGCAGCAGCAGAGGCTGGAAGAGGTGTTGCAATACGTGCAGCTGAGCGAGCTGAGAAAGCGCACTCCCAAGCAGCTTTCCGGCGGCCAGCAGCAGCGGGTTGCGATCGCCAGAGCCATCATCAACAACCCCAAAGTGTTGCTGCTGGACGAGCCGCTGGGAGCGCTGGACTATCAACTGCGCAAAAGCCTGCAATTGGAATTGAAAAATCTGCAAAAAAACCTGGGCATCACGTTTATCTACGTGACGCATGACCAGGAAGAGGCAATGGCGATGTCTGATCGGATCGCCGTCATGAACAAAGGCCGGATTGAACAAATCGCGTCCCCTGCCGAAATCTACAACCGACCGCAAACCATGTTCGTCGCCACGTTTATCGGCGAGAACAACATCTTCCAGGAGGAAGGGGCTTGTACAGCGGTCAGACCTGAAAAATTGAAGCTGTATCCAAGAGATGTGGAATCAGAGAAGCACAAGAAGACGGGACGGATCACGGATGTCGTATTTCTTGGAAATCTGCGAAAGATTTATATTCGCTTGGATGGAACAGAAATGAGCGTCTTGGCCCATCAATACGCCAACGAAGGCTATGACTGGCAGGTGGATCATCAAGTGGCGATTGGCTGGTCACAGACGGACGAGGTGGTGCTTTCTTGTTGAAGACAAAGCGAATCAAACTCCTTGCGCTGCCGACACTTGTGTGGATGGGGGCGCTCTTCGTCTTGCCAATGATCCTGATGCTGGCCTTATCTTTCATGGAGCGAGGCACGTACGGCCAAGTTGTCTATCAATTTACCATTGACAACTACATACGGATCTTTGATCCTTTATACGGTCTGATTTTTTGGGATACATTGGTTGTCGCCGTATTGACGACGGTATTTTCCATCCTGTGCGGCTATCCGCTGGCCTATTACATTTCCAGGCTGGAGAAGTCCAAGCAGCAAATTTGGCTGTTATTGGTCATGATTCCTTTTTGGATCAACTTCCTGGTTCGTTCCTACGCATGGGTCATCATTTTGCGCTCGCAAGGGGTCGTCAATACCATTTTGCAGTCACTTGGCTTGATCGACGAGCCGCTGACGCTTCTGTACAATTCCGGCTCCGTGCTCGTCGGGATGGTCTACACGCTCCTGCCGTTCATGGTTCTGCCGATCTACGTATCACTGGAGCAGATGGATTACCGCAAGCTGGAGGCGGCCTATGATCTGGGCGCGACGCCATGGAAGGCATTTTGGCATGTGACCCTGCCGATGACCAAGACGGGCGTAGTGACGGGTTCGATCCTGGTCTTCGTCTCCTCGATCGGGATGTTCGTCGTTCCGGATGTGATGGGGGGAGCGAAGTCGGCCCTGATCGGCAACGTCATCCAGAACCAGTTCCTCTCAGCGCGTGACTGGCCGTTCGGATCTGCGTTGTCCATCGTGCTGATGCTGTTGTCCTTGCTGCTGATCCTGCTCTACTTCAAGGCTACCCAAGCCGGCGGTGCGAAGGAGGGGTCAGCATGAAAAAGCGCTCAAACGCGTTGTCGGGATTTTCCTGGCTGATGATCATCTTCCTCTACCTGCCGATTGCGGTCCTGATTCTCTACTCGTTTAATGAATCGCGGATCAATGCGGTCTGGAGCGGTTTTACATGGAAGTGGTACATCTCTTTGTTCGAGAACAGGCAGGTGATGCAGGCGCTGTCGAACAGCCTGTCGATCGGCCTCATCAGCAGCGTGCTGGCTACGGTTCTCGGAACGGCCGCATCTTTGGCGATCAAGCATTATTCGCTGCGCTGGCAAAATATCATCAACGGCCTGATCTATCTGCCGATTGTGATCCCCGAGATCATGCTCGGATTGGCGCTGCTCATCCTGTTTAGCCAGTTCCAGGTTGATTTGGGCAAGGCGACGCTGATCATGGCGCATACGACCTTCAGTATTCCGTTTGTGATGGTCATCATTTCCGCTCGTCTTGCAGATATGGGCAAGGATCTGGAGGAAGCGTCGCAGGATCTGGGCGCGACTCCGTGGCAGACGCTTCGCTACGTGATATTGCCGTTGATTATGCCAGGGATTGTCGCAGGATTTTTGATGTCCTTCACCTTGTCGCTGGACGACTTCATAATCTCGTTTTTCGTGGCGGGTCCGAATTCGACTACCTTGCCGCTGTATATCTACGGGCTGGTGAAACGGGGAGTTTCGCCAGAGGTAAATGCTCTATCTACACTGTTAATCACAAGTACCGTACTTCTGGTGATCATAGCTGAGCTCTTCAGACGCAAGGACTCTAAGACGATCCCATATTGATAGGAGGATGATCTGCATTGAAACGCTTCAAATCACTCATGATCGGCGCTTTGACCGCCGCACTCGCTTTTACGGCCGTAGGCTGTTCCTCGTCTTCGGAGCAGGAAGCCCAAGTGCTCAACATCTACAGTTGGGCTGACAACTTCGATCCTGAAGTCATCGCCGACTTCGAGCAAAAATTCAACGTCAAGGTAAACTACGACGTCTACGGCAGCAACGAAGAGATGCTGGCCAAAATTCAGGCAGGCGCATCGGGCTACGATCTGATCCAGCCTTCCGACTACATGGTCGCGACCATGATCGAGCTTGGGTTGCTGGAAGAAATTAACAAAGACAACATTCCCAACCTGAAAAACATCGTCTCCTCATTCCAGACGCCGCCGTTTGACCCTGGCAGCAAGCACTCCATCATCTACACATGGGGTATTACCGGGATCGCGTACAACAAAAATTATGTCAAAGAACAGCCGACAAGCTGGAATGACTTGTGGAACGAAGCGTACAAGGGCCGTGTCATTCTCCTGAATGACCCGCGTGAGGTCATGGGAATGGCCTTGATCAAAAACGGTTTCTCCAACAGCTCGACGGATAAAGGCGAGCTGGAGAAGGCATTTGCCGATATGAAGACCTTGCTGCCGAGCGTCATCGCGTTTGACACTGACAACATCAAGCAGAAGATGATCGCGGAAGAAGCGTGGATCGGCTCTGTCTGGTCTGGCGACGCTGCGTTTATCCAAGCGGAGAATCCGAATGTGGATTACGTCATCCCGAAAGAAGGGGCAACCATCTGGGCGGATACCATGGCGATTCCCAAAGGAGCCAAACACAAGGAATTGGCTGAGAAATTCATCAACTACCTGATGGACCCGGAAGTTAGCGTGAAGAACTACGAATCCATCGGATACAGCAACCCGAATGAACAGGCGTATCCTCTGCACAGCGAAGAGTACCGCTCCAACAAAATGATCTTCCTCGACCCGAAAGACATCGCTCGGGCAGAGTGGCTGGTCGACGTAGGGGATACCCTGCAAGAGTACGACCGCTACTGGACAGAAATGAAGAGCGGCAGATAAATAGATGCACAAAGGCCCAGGCTGGATGATAATCCGGTCTGGGTCTTTCTTTTTTTGGCGATACTCCTTGAAAATAGCCCGTGTGAGCCATATGGAACAAGCCGTCATTCTGCTAGTCTTATGAAGCGGAAGGTGATCGAAATGAACATGAAAAGCACGAAGATCCTATTCCGGATCATCTGTTTTCTCCTGATCCTCATGGGAGGGATCGGAAATGTCCAGGCCCACGCCGGATTGGTGGACAGCTCGCCAAAAGAAGGAGAACTGCTGCACCATAACCCGGGACAACTCTCGTTTGCTTTCACAGAGGTCCTGGAGGCTGATCTGGTCGAGATTCATCTGTACGACTGGAACGGAGAGGAAGTCAAGCTGGAGCGGCCCAGGCTGCAGCCAGGTGACGCGACGCGCGTCCATGTCTCGTTGCCTCCTGATCTGGCAGAAGGGACGTATACGGCAATGGTTTCCGTGGTGTCGGAGGACGGACATCCGGTGGAAGAGCGGCTGACCTTTTCCCTGGGACAAAAGAGTGCGCATGTTGCTGAGCCGTCCCAGAAGCAATCGGATCCGACGTATCTGATCCTTCTCCGATTCCTGACCCAGGGTATTTTGCTCGTCGGAGGCGGCTTTTATCTGGTGGCTTGTTTCGCTCAACGCTACGGCCTGCCGTCCTTTGCGCAATCCTTGGGAAGAGGCAGACAGATCGGCTGGCTGTTGATATTCATCGGCCTGACGTCATTGTGGTTCGTCTACGATGCGTCTCTTCCGGCGGCTTCCCTGACAACTGCGCTCTGGCAAGGCAATGTCTCTGTCTTGTCGCAATCTCCCTTTGCTATCATGCTGCTGGTATCTGCTTTGCTGCTCCTGCTGTTGGGGCTACCTGGCATGATCACAGGCTGGTATGTCGCGGTGTGGCTCTTGCTGATCGGCACGCAAGCATTTGGCGGCCATGCCTGGGGGCTTTCCCCCTTGTGGCTGGCTTTGCTGCTGCGTGTGCTGCACGTCCTGAGCATTGCCCTGTGGCTGGGAGCACTCGCCTACCTGCTTTTGCACAGATCGCAGGCACATCAAGGGAATGAAGCATTCAAGCGCTTCTTTTTGCGCCTTGTCGCGATGGCAGCACTGGTTTCCCTGCTTACAGGCATTCTCATGCTGTGGGTGCAGACTGATCTTAATAAGATGCTGGAAAACTGGCTGATCTGGAACGATCTGTTGGTGGTGAAGCTGGTCTTGGTCCTGCTGATGCTGATTGTCGCTTATCGACAGAGGAATGGCTGGCTTGGAAAACATGTGTTGAACGAAAAGCGCTTGCGCTGGGAAGTTGTTTTTGGGATTTTGGCTATTTTCGCAGGATTGTGGATGAGCCAAATGCCGTATCCCGGTTAAATCAAGTCGAGGAGGAATAAGGATGAAACAGGCAAAATGGATGAGCAGTATCTTGGTGGCAGGTGTGGTTTGGATGACAGCCGCCGGTGCTCAGGCTCATGTGAATGTATATCCCAAGGAGACCACAACGGGTGCTTATGAAAAGTATACGGTCCGCGTTCCGGTGGAAAAAGACGCGAACACCGTCAAAGTAAAGCTGGAGTTTCCGGCTGGAGTGAAGGTAAGCACCGTCCAACCTGTACCCGGATGGAGCTATGAATTCGAAAAAGACGCAGAGGGGCGCAATACAGCCTTGATCTGGACGGCGACAGACGGTGGCATCGGGCCGCATGAGTTCATGGAATTTGCGTTCGTCGGGGCCAATCCCAAGGAAGCGGGAGAGCTTTCCTGGAAAGCCTACCAGACCTATACGGATGGTGAGGTCGTAGAATGGACGGGAGATCAGGATTCCAAGACGCCTGCCTCCGTGACAACGATCAGGCAAGGAACGGGGGATGCTGGTCATGGACACGATCACGGACACACCGATGAGCAAGCAGCGCCAGCCGCGGCACAAGGCAGCTCGACCGGAACCGGCAGCACCTTGCCGCTGGTTCTCTCCGGACTGGCTTTGCTAATTTCGCTCGTCAGTCTCTTTCGAAAAAAAGCCTAGCAGCCCATAAAATCGTGTACAATGGGAGTGGTAACCCATTACCATTTCATGGAGGTGTCCATTCATGTCATCCGCGATTTTATCTTCAGGAAAAACCATTCGCAGTGTGTTGCTTCACCGGGCACAAATGATTCCAGAGGAGCTTTACGATGTACAGCCTGTTCCTTTCAACAACACGATCAAATGGAATCTGGGTCATATCGCAGTCGTGCAGAACAGCATCCTTGCACTCTGTTCTCTGGACGTCATCAAGCTTCCAGATTCTTACGAGGAGCTTTTCAAAATGGGGACGAAACCAGCAGACTGGACCATCACTCCGCCGACGAAAGACGAACTGTTGGCTGTTCTCGCAGAGCAGTTGAACAAACTCTCCGAACTGTCGCCCGAATCGTTGGAAGGGGCTTTGCCCAAACCGATTGAAATGGGGCCCATGCGTTTTGAGACGGTAGCTGAGCTGTGCAACTTTGCTTTCATCCACGAAGCGATGCATGCCGGCACGATCTCCAGTCTGGTAAAAGTAATCAATCACAACGCCTAAATAAAGAGCACGATGAAAAACGCACTTTCTTATCCAGGAAGTGCGTTTTTCCATTATAATGTAAGGAATTCAATCAGGAGGTGTACAAGCATGCAAACATTTTCACATGCGTTCAAACCAGTACAAACCAAAGGACGAAACAAAAGCTAGGCGACACGTACGCATTTGCCTTCCGCGGTCGTTGACAACTGAATAGCAAGTGAGACGTGGCGTGTCGTCTGCCGAAAAGGTGGATGGGGAAACATGAATTTTCACGCGTCACAGGTATACATGATCATGGCATTTATGCAGTCATTGGCCAATAGCACGATGTTTACGACGTATGCAATCTACTACATCGCCACGCTGGGATTAAATCCGCTGGAGCTGCTGATCGTCGGCATGGTGCTGGAAGTGACGGTATTGATTTTTGAAGGGATTACCGGAGTTGTAGCGGATACTTACAGCCGGCGTCTGTCTGTCATTGCGGGCATGTTTGCGCTTGGGGCAGGATTTGTGCTACAGGGCTTTATTCCGAGTCTGGAGACGCTGATCCCGTACGTAGGAGTGTTTGTCTGGGTACTGTTCAGCCAGCTGATTTGCGGGATTGGCTACACATTTATCAGTGGGGCGGATACCGCCTGGGTGGTCGATGAAGTCGGCACAGAGAAGATGGGAAGCCTTTTCTTGCGGGCCAAAAGCTATTCCCTGATGGGGACGCTGTTGGGGATTGCGGTCAGTGTCGGTCTTTCCACCTTGGGAACACATCTTCCTTATGCTGTAGGGGGATTGCTTTATCTGGGGGTGGGGCTGTTCCTGATCTTTTTTATGAAGGAACATCGTTTCGTCCGTCCCGAGCGGACAGCAGACTCGTCCCATTGGCAGGAGATGAAGACCACGTGGTTGAGCGGAGCAAAGGTGATCCGCCGCGAACCGATGCTGCTGCTGATCCTCGTCGTCACGCTCTTTAGCGGAGCGGCGTCGGAAGGGTATGACAGATTGTGGGAGGCGCATCTCATCTCGGAGATCGGGATACCGGAGTCCCACCTGTCGATGGCGATGTGGTTTGGCTTGATTGCAGCAGTCTCGACGTTCCTGAGCATTTTTGTCGTTCGTGCAGGAGAACGGCGGCTGGATATGAACAACGAAAGAGTTGTCATGGTTGGGATGTTTGTACTGACCTTTATTCGCATCGCTGCGATTCTGGCGTTTGCCTTTTCGCCGACGTTTACATGGGCGTTGGTCTCCCTCTTGTTGATCGGGATGCTGAACTCGCTCACGCAGCCCTTGTTTGATACCTGGCTGAATCAGAACATCGAGAGCAGGGTGCGGGCTACCATCATTTCGATGATGGGGCAGACGGATGCGCTGGGACAGACTGCTGGTGGGCCTTTTGTGGGCTGGGTCGGCAATCGTTACTCGATACGCGCTTCTCTGATCACGGCGGCGATTCTCTTGTCGCCCATCCTGTTGATCTTTGGACGTGTCTTGAGGAAGAAAAGAAGCAGATAAAATGTGGATGGAGAGGAGAGGTGCTGTATGGGACTGATGGCAATCGGGATCGTCTTCGCGTTTTTGGCATTGTTCGTCATCTTGGCAGTGGTCACTATCGCCAATAAAGAGAAAAAGCGTGGAAATCACGCATCAGGGGATTCCGGCGGCTCTTCGTATTATTCAGATGACAAGCCGAGCAAAAGCTCCGACAGTTGGTGGGGAAGCGACAGCGGCAGTGACAGCGGAGGCGGAGATGGAGGCGGTGGCGGCGGCGATTAGCCGCTGTTGCATTCCGCAAACTTCGTGTTACAATAACTGGGAAACAATACGCAAGATCCATACTGCCTTCATCTAAGGTAATGGGTTCTGTAGAAAAAGGAGCGATGTATTATGGGAACTAAGTACATGAACAAACAGCTAATTGCAGGAATCGGGTCGCAGGAATCCTCCTTTTAAACGAACGACAGCCCGTTTACCAGATGAGGATTCGACTGTGACTGGTGGAAAGTGTGAAACCATTTACAGGGGGAATCCGTAGGTGAATCAGCAGCAACAAAAGTCTATTTTACAAAAAATGGGATGGAATGCGTTTTTTACGCCGCATTTTGCCCCTTATGCCGAGCAAGGGTACAGCGTGGGACGCGTTACGCTGGAACATAAACGAATGTATCGGATCATAAGCGAGTATGGCGAGCTTTTGGGCGAGGTGACAGGAAAGCTTCGCTATGAGGCATCCGGTCGAGAGGATTATCCAGCTGTGGGCGACTGGGTGGTGATCAGCCCGCGGCCGGAGGAGAAGAAAGCGACGATCCATGCCTTGCTTCCCCGAAAAAGCAAGTTCTCACGCAAAGTGGCGGGAAGTACGGTAGAGGAGCAGATCGTCGCCACCAACGTCGATACGGTGTTCCTCGTCAATGCGTTGAATCACGACTTTAACCTGCGCCGGATGGAGCGCTATCTCATCCTGGCTTGGGAGAGCGGGGCTGCTCCCGTCATCGTGCTGAGCAAGGCGGATCTGTGCGACGACCTGGAAGCCCGCATCGCGGAGGTAGAGTCCGTCGCGATCGGGGTACCGGTGCATGTCGTCAGTGCCGAACAAGATGAGGGCTTGGACCAGCTCGTACCCTACTTGGGGGAAGGTCAGACTGTCGCCTTGCTCGGTTCTTCCGGTGTCGGAAAATCCACGTTGATCAACAAGCTGAGCGGTGCCGAGATGCAGCGCGTCAGCGAGGTGCGGGCCGGAGATGACCGGGGACGCCATACGACGACGCATCGGGAGCTGTTCCTTTTGCCGCGCGGAGGCTTGATGATCGATACTCCGGGAATGCGCGAGCTGCAGCTGTGGGAAGCGGATGAAGGGTTTCGCGACGCCTTCGACGATATCGAATCGCTCGGGGAGTCCTGCCGTTTCAGCGATTGCCAGCATTTGCGCGAGCCTGGCTGCGCGATTCGAGCAGCCTTGGCTGACGGTACACTGGACCAATCGCGCTACGACAATTACCGCAAGCTGCAACGGGAATTGGCGCATCTGGCGCGCAAGGAAGATGCGGCATTGCGGGCGGCCGAGAAGGCAAAGTGGAAGAAAATCACGATGGGCCAACGCCAGAAAAAGAAATAACCACGTATTTTATGACCCTCGATCAATCTGGATCGGGGGTTTTGCTTTTGCATTTGGCTGCCCTGGCAGCCTGCAAAAAAATAACGCTTGATACCACTTCATGAGATATGGTAGATTGGTCTGTATCGAAACAAGATACTGTATGCTCGTATAATCTTGGGAATAAGGCCCAACAGTTTCTACCGGGTGACCGTAAATCGCCTGACTACGAGTGAAAGAGCGTCTAGGGTTCCGTTTTTCCTATGTCGATTTTTTCCATTTTTTAGATAGGGAAAAGACTGGTCCGAGCGACGCTGGCACGAGATGTGCTACACCTGAGGGAGAAAAGCCCAGAGGGACAGGTTTCACTTGGTGTTGGTTGTTGCGTAACCAGCCAGGGACCTGTCTGCTCTGGGCTTTATTGCGTTACAGTGAAGCTGGGAAGATAAAGGGAGGACAATCAGTCATGAAAGAATTGCAAGAACGTATCATGCGGGATGGAAAAGTTCTTTCCCCATCTGTGTTGAAGGTGGATTCGTTCCTGAACCATCAGGTGGACCCGCTCTTGACCATGCAGATCGGACAAGCCTTTGCAGAACGTTTCCAGGGGGAGCGCATCACCAAGGTGCTGACGATTGAAGCGAGCGGGATTCACTTCGCGATGGCTACGGCCTATACGCTCGGGGTGCCGTTCATCTACGCGAAAAAGAAAAAGGCAATCACCTTGTCCGAAGAGGTATACGCGGCACCTGTCCACTCCTTCACACGTCAGGAGACCTATCAGATCAGCGTAGCTCGCCAGTATTTGTCTGCGGAGGATCGGATTTTGATCGTCGATGATTTTCTTGCTACAGGTGCAGCACTGGTCGGACTCACTCAGATCATCAAGGAGTCTGGAGCTCATCTGGTCGGCATCGGAGCGGTCATCGAAAAAAGCTTCCAGGAGGGGCGCGGCCTGCTCGAACAAGCGGGTGTCCGCATCGAATCCCTCGCCCGGATTCAGTCCATGTCCACGGAGCATATCGAGTTTATCGAACCCGCTTCCAGCCTAGTATAAGGAAACCTTTATCGAGGCAACGCAAAGGGGAGCGACCGCGTTTTATCACGTAAAAAATACGCGCAAATAGAGGAGAGTATCGAACCGTCATGCTATCCAAACAAAAAGTGATTACCCTGGGCTTCCAGCACGTCCTGGCGATGTACGCAGGCGCTGTAGTCGTTCCTATGATTATCGGAGCAGCGTTGAAGCTGACCCCTGCTCAAATCGCTTACCTGATCGCTGCAGACCTGTTCACATGCGGGATCGCGACACTTTTGCAAGTGATCGGCACCCGGTTCACGGGCATTCGCCTCCCGGTCGTGCTTGGCTGTACCTTTACGGCTGTAGGCCCGATCATCGCCATCGCTTCGACCAGCAATCTGGCTACTGCATACGGGGCGATCATCATCTCCGGGATCTTCGTCGTCCTGGCTGCTCCTCTCTTTGGGAAGCTGCTGAAATTCTTCCCGACGGTGGTGCAAGGCTCCGTCGTAACCATTATTGGTCTTTCACTCATTCCCGTAGCGATGAACAATGCGGCTGGGGGCCAGGACAGCCCTGATTTCGGACAGCCAAGCAATCTGCTGTTGGCATTGGGCACGCTGATCATCATTTTGCTGGTCAACCGCTTTGCGACAGGATTCGTCCGGGCCATCTCTGTTCTGTTGGGGTTGATCGCAGGTACAGTAGCGGGCTATATGATGGGAATTGTCCATTTCGGATCGGTTGTCGAAGCCTCCTGGTTCAGCGTCGTCAAGCCTTTCTATTTTGGCGTTCCTGAGTTTAGTGTTGTAGCAATCATTACAATGATCCTGGTGAATATTATCAGCATGGCCGAGTCTACAGGGGTGTACTTCGCATTGGGCAAAACCACCAACAAAGAAGTCAGCAACGAGGACGTCGTCAAGGGCCTGCGGGGAGAAGGGGTAGCGATCGTTCTCGGGGGAATCTTCAACGCATTTCCTTACACCGCTTTCTCGCAAAACGTGGGTCTTGTCCAACTGAGCGGCATCAAAAGCCGTGACGTCATGATCGGAGCGGGCGGCATTCTCGTCGTTCTCGGATTGCTGCCGAAGCTGGCCGCGTTAACCACGGTCATCCCTAACGCAGTTCTGGGTGGAGCGATGATCGCCATGTTCGGGATGGTCGTGGCTTCCGGCATCAACATCCTGTCCCAAGTAGACCTGCGTCAAAATGAAAATCTTCTGATCGCCGCGTGCAGCATCGCGGTCGGGCTTGGCTCTGCCGCTGTGCCGGGCATGTTCGAGCAACTGCCGACAATGTTGAAAATGCTGTTGCAAAACGGCATTGTCACAGGCTCCCTGACAGCCGTCGTATTGAATCTGGTGCTGGTTCACTGGAACAAGAACCTCAAGCAGGCCTTGGTAGAAAACAACCAAACGGTTTCCGAAGCGTCGTAAAATAAGAAGAGGGTGTTCCCGAGCAGTTGTCCTGCTTGTGGAGCACTTTTTTTTTCTGTTGAAAAAAAGGCTTTCCGAGCCGCTGCATCTGTCCGAGGAACCTGGCCACATCGAACATACGATGAGGAAGAGAACTTTGCTTACATTCGAAGAAGGAGGGATACGATGGCGACGCTGCAACACGCCTTGCGTGCCAAGGAGAAACTGGTGAAGGACTGGGGCAAATTGCCGGGAGTTGTGGGGATTGGAGTGGGATTTGCCAACGGAGTGAACAGAGCGGGCGGATTATGTGTCGTCTTGTACACCTTGCACTCGCAAGCTTCCATGAAAAAGAAATGCCCGTCCTGCGTTCATGTCACCACCGCCAAGACAGGCAATTCCGTACGTGTACCGGTGAGGATCGTCAAATCCGGCCGCTGCTGCTGCCATCCCTTCGTCAAACCGAAAGCGACAGGCAGAGGACTTCGCAGCCGAATTCGTCCCGTCATAGCCGGATACAGCGTAGGGAGGCGCGGCATATCCGGAACAGCGGGCTTGATCGTCGCGCAGGCTGCAAACCGGGCACGGCGGTTTTTGCTGAGCAACAACCATGTGTTGAACCGGAACAATTCCGGGGGCTATACGGAAGTCCTGCAGCCGGGAGGAGCGGACGGCGGACGTCCGGGAAGAGACCGCATCGGCAGGATGTACCGCTATGTCCGATTGAGACGTGGCGGGGTCAATTACCTCGATGCGGCGATCGCGATCCCGAGCAGTCAGCGTCTGCTCGCCCCACGCTATGCCAGAATCGGCAGGATCCCCGGGTCAGTGCGCTCCTATGCATTGGGAAGCCGCCTGAAAAAGGTGGGACGCTCCTCCGGCTTTGTCAGAGGTGTGGTCGTCTCGATTCACACCGATATCATGGTTGACTACGGCCGCTACGGGGGACTGGGGCAGATTCGATTCCGCAATCAGACCGTGATTCGCGGTTCACGGGCCGTTTCGCTGGCTGGGGATTCCGGCTCCGTCTGGCTGACGTCAGGGAACCGTGCTGCCGCTGTCAATTTTGCCGGTTCCGAAGATGGGCGTCTCTCCATTTCGTTCCCCGTTCAATGGGCGTTGCAGGCATTTGGCGTTCGTGTGGCGCGTGGTACAGCTAGCAGGGCCCGTATTCGGACACCTCGATTACATCCGCGTCGTCGTCCCCATTCGACCAGACGATTGAACCCGGCTGAGCTTCGCTCGATTCGCAAGCAAATCAGAGGCGTGGGCCGTAGATCTGGTCGATAGCCGCCATCCACTACTCAAAAAAGGTCATATGATGCTTTTCATCCCGGTAGTACGCGAGGCGATCCTCGAGAGTCCCGGTATGCAATTCAAATTTATGTCCGTCCGGATCGGTGAAGTAGATAGAGCGCCGATCCCGTTCATCCCGCTCCCGTCCAGGCAGAATATGCACCTGATGGGCTTCCAGATGCGCACGCCAGGTATCGAAGCTCTCCTCGTCGATCGAGAAAGCCAGATGTGTGTAAGAATCATGGATCTCACGGCGGGGAATCTCGCTTTCTTCATTTAAAGCCAGCCAGTATCCATTCCACTCAAAATAGGCCAGCTTCCTGCCGCGAACGAGGGGACGCGCCCCAAGGACATCGCGATAAAAACAAAAGGACCGCTCAAGATCGGATACAGAAAACAAAAAATGATTGATGCCGTTTAGCTTTGGCATGGGATCATCCTCATTTCTTTCAGACATTTCCCTCTATTGTAGACAAGAATCGATCTGCGTTACAACAATCCATCAAGGCTCACTTCATACAGATATTCCAACTGCTTTTCCAAAATCCTTGCCGGAACAAGGGGGAACAGCCCATCGCGAAGGGCGATGGAAACGTGCCCATCCAGCTGTGCTACCTTTCCGATCCGGTTGGACATTCTGGTAATTTGCCCGGTTCGGCCGATTCGTTCGCGTTCATATCTTACCAATGCCTCTTCTATGACTGGACTCTGTTTCAAGTGACTTGCCAGGATGACGGCGTCTTCCACAGACTGTCCGGCACCTTGCCCCATATTGGGCGTCATGGCATGAGCAGCGTCACCGAGCAACACGACGCGTCCGAACGCAAAACGGCTGATTGGCGGCAGATCATAAATATCATGCTGCAGCATGTGATGATCAGAGGTTTGCGCCAGTATTTGAGGGATGGGTTCATGATAGCCCTCGAAGATCTTCATCAAGTCCCGTGCCGTATAGGTTCTGAGTGGGGAATCTGGGGCTTTGGCATTCAAGCAGGCGAACCAATAGATTCGGTTGTTCGACAAGGGAACCAACCCGAAGCGTCCCTTGCGACCCCATGTCTCGATAAACACATTCGGATCATAATGAAGCAGGTCCGGTTCGGCCTGTACAACGGCCCTCCAGCAAGTGTATCCGGCATAACGTGGTATTGCGTTCGGCAGCAGAGCTTCGCGAATCTTGGAGTGAACACCATCCGCACCGACTAAAAAATCTCCTTCCTCCGTTGAACCGTCTTCAAACCACACTTTCACCCCGGAGTCATTTTGTTCAAAATGCCTGCAAGTTCTTCCGGTATGGACGATTTTCTCCGGACCCAAAGCGCTCATAAGCAACTCCAGCAGCACTCCCCGTTCAATCGAGACATTATCGGGTCCGTACTTGTGGCTAATTGCCGCAGTTTCCGTACGCTGCAGGATTTTCCCTGCAGGTGTGAGGATGCGAAGCTCATCCAACGCTTTTCCTGCCCGAAGGATTTGATCGCCAACATCAAGCTGCTGCAATGCCCGGACTGCGTTCGCCCCGATTCCGAGCCCGGCACCTGCGAAACGCACTTCCTGCTTGCTTTCAAATACTTTCACATCCATCCCGATTTTGCGCAAAGCAATAGCTGTGCTCAGCCCTCCGATGCCAGCGCCGATAATGATTGCTTTCATTGTCCATTTCACCTCTTTCCATGCATGTGATCAAGAGCGGAAACGTTTGCGACCCTCCTCCGATAAACTGCCTTCCATGACGATCGAGAATACTTGCTGAAACATGTCAGCGAAGCTGTACGGCAACTCGCCGATCACCTCCGGATGCTCCAAATGCTGCATCGCCTGAATCAACACATTCGCAATAATCATCGGTGGAATATCAGAACGGAAAAATCCATCCCTCGCCCCTTGTTCGAACAAGCCGATCAGCGTTCCCGTTATGAGACTTCTCCGGCGTTCCTCAAGATGTGCATACGCTTCCGGGACGGCCCGCCGGAAGTCTTCGACGACCGAGACATGCAAGTGACGAAATCGCTTCCTGACACTAAGAATGAACGACTGGACTTTCTCCGTGATCTCCAGGCTATCGTCGTTGATGATGCTTTGAATTTCCTGCTCAAAGGAATGGTAGAAATCGTCGATTACGGCAAACAGGAGTTCTTCCTTGCTCGAAAAGTATTTATAAAAGGTCGATTTGCTCATCTTCAGGTCGGACGCAAACTGTGCGGTCGAAACTTTGGAATAACCGATTGTTGCAAACTGTTGCTGGGCATAATCCAAGATGCGTTTTCTTATTTTATGTTCCTTATCCATCCGTTTCGTCTCCTTAAGTACCAATAATACTAATATGGTACTCATAGTATTATATCTGTGCCAATTTCGTCAACCATATATCCATCTGTATATCCGTCCTTGAAACAAATAAAAGAACCGCACTTCCCTGACCCATCTAGAATCGGGATGTGCGGCTTTTTTCCTGCACTCGAAACGCTGCTTTCAGCCAACTGTTGCCAAACCCTTCGCCTGTTCTCTGGCAATCAGGATTTTTGTTGCTGCTGTTGCTGCTGTTGTTGTTGCTGTTGCTGTTGCTGTTGCTGTTGGGTCTGAATGGTAGATTGAACCTGGGAAATCATCGTTTGCGCCTGCGCGATCTCCGTGGAAGCTGTTTTGAGAGCCTCTTCGGCCAATTGAGGGTTAGCAGCGGATTGTTCAATGGCTTGCGTAATCATCGTTTTGGCCAGCGTGGCAGAGACCTCGGCCTTTTTCAGCGAATCCGTATTGATTTGACTTGGCATGCGTATCCTCCTAACCAGTTTTCATCATACTCTGTTACTTTGTCCGTTCCTGTCAAAGTTATACACCTGCGGCCCAACCCTGAAAAAGGCCCAACCGGGGGCGGGAAGCTCAGCATACCCATGTAGGAAGGAGGTATGCCGGATGCGAAAGAGATGGGTGAAGACGATCAGAGACGCGGAAAGTGATTTCTGGACCATCGTATTTTCAGCAAGAAAACGTGTAGGTGAGCGGGGGGTTATTTTGCCCAAACGATTTCAATCGGTGGCAAAGATACGCCGTTTTTTGCAAAAAAGCATGACGAGATGCCTGGCAAACCGGGTGATCGTCAATCTCGACCTGCGCCGCATTCGCGGCAAACTGGCAATCCCTGTGGGAGATGGCATCGGAGCGCCCCCGATCGTCAAAACCAAGGTGTTATCCAAGTCCCCGAGACGTGTAACGATTGCTGCGTGGTTTGCCTTTGATCCGAGCGATCGTTTTTTTCGCGTCTACCAACTCTTCAAAAAGCCGAATGGACGCTGGATTGTGGCAGGGAGGCATCCGCTCGATTATCCTTTCGACAAGCCAGGAAGACGGCGGATACTCGCGGGGTGCTGTGCGCCATGCCGGGGGAGAAGATAACTGCAGCCATTTTCGCAGGAGAAAAGGAGGTGAAGATGATTCTCCTGTATATCTATATCGCGGATGGAAGGAGGGGGACTTTACAATGGCGAATTCATCATTCTGGACACTCCCGTTATGCTGGCAATGCGAAACAGGAAGCGAGACGGGCAATCATCCCAAATATGCTTTTGGAGTGCAAAGGTATGAAACAAGTACGGATTTCATCGTTTTTGCATGATGTTTTTGGCGAAAAACAAAATATTTTATCCATTCTTGGCTTGCTTCTGTCCATCGGCGTAGGTTGTATTCCGTTGCTGCCCAATATCCAGCCGTATATGTTGATCACATTTCTTTTATTTATGATAAAAGTATTATTTAGCTTTGCTGTCGACCACTATGGCAAAGCCTTTCAAAAAAGGTGAATCCGTTTCGTACATAGGGGAAAGGAGCGAAAAATGATGGAACGGGAAGATCTGCTTGCCCGCCAACTGCAGTTGCAGACAGAAGCTGCTGCAGTAGCGGAAGAATTGAACCTTACCGAATTGCTAAAAGCAGCGGGTGCGCCTGTTAAAGTGGGGAGTGCCGCCCTTGGTTTAATGACCTGGAGAGACCTCGATATGACGGTCGTTTGCTCCAAGCTGGACATCGCTGCCATTTCCGGCATTGCTTCACGATTGATGGCCCATCCTGGGGTTCGGCATATGAACTTCATCAACGATACCGGCAGTTGGAATACTGATCCGGTCTACCCAGACGGTTATTTTATCGGTTTGAAATATCAGTGCAAAAGCGGAAACGAGTGGGAGCTGGATATTTGGTTCGTGGACGAGCCAGAAAAACAACCCGATCTGCAGCATATTCGCACAATGCCCGGTCGTCTTACTCCATCAGCGATTGTCTCGATTTTGAGCATTAAATCCGTATGGGCGTCACGAACGGAATACGGGAAGCAAGTGAAAAGCTTCGATATCTATTCTGCTGTATTAGACGATCATGTGCGTACACCTGCCGAATTCGAACGATGGCTGCAAAGCCGCAATCATATATCCACTTGAATGCCGGGAAGCCTTTCAAAAGAAAGGTCTTGCGCCGTCCACGTATCCTTGTTATAGTAGAAAAGTGATATCGAAACGTGACGAATTCTGTCGAATCATGTGACGGGTTTCACAATGCCGGTATGGCGGAATTGGCAGACGCGCGCGACTCAAAATCGTGAGGGAAACCGTGGGGGTTCAAGTCCCTCTACCGGCACCAGCTATATTTTTTTTCATTCGTTATAAGGTGGGAGACAGCGTAAGAAACCTGTTTCTCACTTTTTTATATTTCACGGGTACATGCACATCCCAGGTGTTCCTGTTACAATGGAAGAAAGAGAAAGTAGGAGGCTGATTCCATGCAATTGGCTGGAAAGAAAATCGTCTGCTTCGTCGAGGCGGAATTTGAAGATTTGGAATTGTGGTATCCTGTGCTGAGGCTGCGGGAAGAAGGTGCTGCGGTGCATCTCGTCGGGCCAAAAGCGAATCATGTATACTTCGGCAAATACGGTGTCCCCTGCGAGACGGACCTTTCCATGGCAGAGGTGAAAGCGGCCGATTACGACGGCGTGCTCGTGCCAGGCGGCTGGGCGCCGGACAAGCTGCGCCGCTATCCGGAGGTTCTCTCCTTTGTGCAGGACATGCATGAAGCGAAAAAACCGATCGGACATATTTGCCACGCGGGATGGGTGCTGGCTTCGGCCAAGATCCTGCAGGGCGTAAAGACGACGTCAACACCCGGGATCAAGGACGATATGGAGAATGCGGGTGCGATCTGGATCGATGAAGAAGTGGTGGTCGACGGGCATATCGTAGGGTCGCGCAGACCGCCTGACCTGCCTGCCTACGCCAAGGCATTCGCTGACCTCGTAGCGCAAAAATAGGATTTGGGAAGCCCGTGCGTTCAGCGAGATGGACGAACGGGCTTTCTTCCGCTTCCTTCCTATCGACCTCTTCTCGGAAAGATGAATAGGATGTAGTTGCGGATGAAAGTTCCACGTGCAAACTTTCACACAAATAATTGAACTACCCCTGCAGGTATGGTACATTCGGCTTGGTAGATACGAGAGAGAATAAAGAGAGCAGGTTTATTGGAGAGGATGGTAAAGATGCCTCACACGCATGTGCTAGAGCCGCAGACAGCGTTTGCCCGCATGGCAGAGGTCTGGGAGCGGGCTGCTGCGTATATGGATGAAAACGGGGATGGAGTTACAGCAGGGAAGCTGAAACAATTGGCTGCAAAAACCAGTCAGGCGGAGTTGAACATCGCGTTCTGCGGTCACTTTTCCGCAGGGAAGTCGACGATGATCAACACCTTATTGGGCGTGCAGCTGCTTCCTTCCAATCCAATCCCGACGAGTGCAAATGTAGTCAAAATTCGCGGTGGAGAGAAGGCCGCCCGCGTCTATACAAAAGAAACCGGAGTCGTCACCTTTGACCCGGATACGCAGATGGAGAAGCTGAAGCAGTTCGCCGTGGACGGAGATACAGTGGAATGGGTAGAGGTTCAATACCCCGGCACATTTTTAGATGAGCATTCCAGTCTGCTCGACACGCCTGGGATCGATTCGACGGATGCCGCTCACAAGATCGCGACAGAATCGGCCTTGCACCTGGCTGATGTCGTCATCTACATGATGGACTACAACCACGTCCAGGCAGAAGAGAACTTCAATTTCACGAAAACCTTGAAGGACCGGGGAAAACCGGTTTATTTGGTCGTGAACATGATCGACAAGCACATCGACTTCGAGCTTGATTTTGACTCCTACAAGGAAAGTGTCGAGGAAGCGTTTGCTACGTGGAATATTCACCCGGACGGGATTTTTTACACCTCTTTGGCAGAACCCGATCACGATGAGAACCAGTACGAGGCGTTTTCCGCTCTCCTGTCCCAGTTGATCGCGGACCGTGAAAAGCTCGTCGCTGACAGTGTGCGCAGCGCAGCCCATCATCTGGTCGACGAACACGTGCAGGTATTGAAGGGACGCAATGAGGAAGCGCGGCGGAAGCTGGAAGACAAGCTCGACGCCCTGAACCTGGAGGGAGTCGACAGCCGGGATTCGGATATGGTAACAGCGTCCCTGCAACAGGCGGAGGCGGAAGCAGAAAAAATGGCTTCCCGTACAGACGAAGCCCGCAAGCAGATGGAAAAGGAGCTTGGCACGCTGCTGGACAACGCAAGACTCACCTACTACAGCACCTCGGAAGCGGCGCAGAGCTATCTGGAAAGCCGCAAGCCGGGATTCAAAACGGGCTTTTTGTTCGCCGGAAAGAAAACCGAAGAGGAGCGGGCGCGCCGCGAAGAGGCTCTGCTGGCCGATTTGCGCGAAAAGGTAGCCGGCAATCTCGACTTCCATTTCAAGGAACTGATGGCGAAGCTGCCGCAGACATACGACATGCGCGACGAAGCCTATCATGCCGCTGTCCACGCCACCCAGGTGGAATTGACGGGCGAGTTCCTTGCTTCCCATATCAAGAACGGAGCGGTTTCCCGCGAATACGTAATGAATTACTGCAACGACCTTTCCAACGGGATCAAGCTGGAATACCGCAGAGCAGGTCTTGCTTTCATCGAGCAGGTCGTAAAGCAGTTGGAGCAGCAAGTGCAAGTGCAAAGCGGAGAGGCGCAAAAGCGACTGTCCGTGCTGCGCGAGTTGGCAGCAGTACACCAGGAATTGGCGAAGCTCGCTTCGAGCGAACAGGCAGCCAAAGAACAGTTGCAGGCGATTCTGCAAGAAGGAGCGTAGCCCACGATTATGAACCAGTTGAGAGAGAAGCTGTTTGCCGCAGCCGAGCGTTTGCGGCGTACAAGTAAAGAAATCATCAATGTGCCCGGCATGCAGAACCAGGCGCAAGCGATGTTGGACCGCGCGGAGCGGCTGACGGCCAATCGCTTTACCGTAGCCTTGTTCGGGGCGTTCAGCGCGGGCAAATCCTCCTTCGCGAATGCATTGATGGGTGATCTGGTGCTGCCGGTATCGCCCAACCCGACGACGGCCGCGATCAACAAGATCATGCCGCCCACGGACACCGAACCGCATGGCACCGTACGGGTCGTACTGAAAAGCAGAGATGCAGTCGAGCAGGATGTCTTGCGTTCGCTGGCTGTATTCGGCCACTCTGCGGCTGACCTTGAAGGGGCATTGGATGAGCTGAACAAAATCGATGTGACGCAGATTCCTCCTACAGCCAAACCGCACTACACCTTCCTGAAAGCGGTCACGAAAGGTCTCGGGGAGATGGCGGAACATCTCGGCGGACAGCTGCTCGTCGACATGAAGGCGTTTAAAAGCTTTGTCGCTAAGGAAGAGAAAGCATGCTTCGCCGAGTACATCGAGCTGTTCTACTCCTGCCCGTTGACCGACCAGGGAATCGTCCTGGTGGATACCCCCGGTGCGGATTCGATCAACGCCCGTCACACCGGTGTTGCGTTCGAATACATGAAAAACGCCGATGCCGTGCTGTTTGTCACCTACTATAACCACGCCTTCTCCCAGGCGGACCGCGAGTTTCTGCTGCAGATGGGGCGGGTCAAGGATACGTTTGAGATGGACAAAATGTTCTTTATCGTGAACGCGGCCGATTTGGCTGCATCCGAGGAAGAACTGCAAGGCGTCATCACTCACGTGGAAAAAAATCTGCTTACCTGCGGCATCCGTCTGCCGCGCATCTATCCCGTCTCTAGCCAGACGGCGCTGCTGGCGCGGATGCACGAGGCTGGCAAGCTGAATGCTTCCGCAGAAAAAGTCTATCGCCAGCGCACGCAATCCGCTGAAGGGGAAGAGCTTATGCCTGCTGGCGAAGCCTTTGCCCTGTCGGGGATGGCGCATTTTGAAGAGGATTTCTTGCGTTTCACCATTGACGAACTTACGCAGATTGCGGTCAATGCCGCCTTGGGCGAGATTCGCCGCGCTCATCAGACGTTGACGGAATTCATGCGAATGGCCCAATCGGGGGAAAGCGAGCGTCAGGCTCGACGCGATGCTGCGAACGAGGCTCAAGCAGCCGCACTGGCAGCCGTCGATGCGTTGTCGGTCACATCGCTGGAAAGAGATCTGGACAAAGAACGGGAAGAGCTGCTCCACTATGTCAAGCAGCGCCTCTTCTTCCGCTTCAACGAACTGTACGGCTTTGCTTTCAATCCGGCTGTGCTGAAGGAAGACGGACGCAATATGAAGCAGGCTTTGCAAGGCTGCCTCACCGATCTGCTGCGCTCCATCAGCTACGATCTGGCGCAGGAGCTGCGGGCTACGACGCTGCGTCTGGAAAAGTTCCTGAACAAGCAGGGTCTTACCCTCGTCCAGAGCTGGCAGCGTGACGTGCAGGGCTATGCTGCGGGTCTTTCCCTCACCCCGTACCAGCCTCGGCAGGTAGAGACCTTGACCTTTGCAGAAGAGCTGCCTGTATCTGCCCAAGCCTTGCAGCCTGCTCTGTCCTTGTTCAAGAACACCAAGGATTTCTTCGAGCAGGACGGCAGGGTGAAAATGCGCGAGGAATTGGAAAAACGCTTGCAGGAGCCTGTCACAGCTTACGTAGCACAGGGAAGCGAGCAGCTTCAAGGCCAGTTTTCGACCTTGTTCGCCGAGGTCGTGAAAGTCGAGCGTGACCGTGTGAAGGAGCAGGTCAATTCCTACTTCACCGGCCTTTTGGCGGCGCTGGAGATGAAAGTCGATTTGGACGAACTGGCAGGAAAAATGAATCGAGTCGCATCCGAATTGGAGTAGTTGGGTATATAGGAAAGCGCGGGGGACGAAACCCCCGTGCTTTTTTGGTGCACCCAGGGATGACGCACACACAATCAAAGAGGTGGCGTCACTCCCAACTTCGCCCAACTTCCTTGGCAGGATCGTTTTTCCATTCGGCAATCAAATCTGTAACGGTAACGTACAAGCTTTCGTCATAATGGCAAATCGCGGACCTCTTGTTTTCGTTGTTGCTGTCCATACAAACCAGCCAACGCGGCGGCTATCGCCAAGAAGAGTGCGCTGGATGCAACACCGAATTGCAAGCCGTACCATTCGACCATCACGGCACCAACGATGGGACCTATAATCTGCCCTAAGGCAAAAAAGGCAGTGGCTATGCTAAGGCATGCCGCGTAAGCGCTGTGAGGGACATGGCGCCGGAGAAGCGCGGTCGTCATGAGTGGCGGTGTAAGAAAGGAAACCAATCCAACCGTGACAGCACCCCATGCCGTAAAAAACAGATGATCCGTAATGACGCCGCTCACACCGATCGTCCCCAGGATTAATCCCGCCGCAAGCGTATATCCGCTCGGCCATCGATCGATAGCTTTGCCTCCGATCCATCCGTTAAACAAACCCGCAAAACCGATTCCGGACCAGATCAACCCGGCATAGAGAGACGGAATGCCTTTGCTCACAAGATAGGGAATCAAATACGTGAAATAGATGATGTATCCCCAGCCGAAGAAGAAATAAGAAGCGATTAAGAACAAGAACTCTTTGGGGTTCAGCAAGAGACGGTACACATTCACGCTTCCTTGGTCTGGTGGCTTCGATTCCGTCTGGGGTATTTTTGCAGGTCCCTGTTTTTTGGTGACGAGCTCGAAGCCGAACGCTGCGATCAAGCCGAAAACGCCCATGGCCACCCATGCATATCGCCATCCCTGCAAGTGAGAAGGATCAATGGTAAAGGGGGCGAATAAACCCGTCAAAAGAATGCCGGCCGACCCGCCCAGCCAGATAAGACCCGATGCTACTCCCCGTTCCGCCGGTCGTATGGCATCCATTGCAATGGACAGGACTAACACCGTGGCGAAGGCAGATAGGAGGCCGATTGAGAATCTCCATAGACCGAGCTGGATGAAAGTTTCACTAAATGCCGAGCCAATCATAGCGATTGCAAGCAACAAACACGTCAGTCGATTGATCACATGCTTGCGGTCCGGTAACCGAGCGATCAGAGGAGGCAGACATAAGGTCCCCACCAAATATCCGATAAAATTGACCGTGTTTAACATGCCCAATTGACCGTAGCTCCCACCGAGCTCCCTCTGTATCCCAGGCAAAAACATGCCGTAGGAGAGCCTGGAAAAACCGAGGATCACGACGAATAAAATCGACGCCCAAAGAGTCATCCAGTTACATGCAGATTTTGTACCCATTGTCACACCATCCCTAAAATAATCCGTTGACCATAGTGTAAATTTGTTTAATTGTTTTGTAAATTTGAATCATTTAAATAATTCGTTTATAAAGCTTAAATCAAGGTTGACTATTATTGCCAAAGGGACGATTCTGGTCGCGGATGAAGATACGCATATTCGCGAACTGCTTCGTTTTTACCTGAAAAAGAAAGGATATCAGATACTGGCGGCTGCTGACGGGGAAGAGGCCGGGCGAAGGGACCAGTGTCACCGTGTTATTGCCGGCAGCCCTTCCCGTGGCCAGCCAGTAACCCGATTATTTTCATAACGCTATCTCCACATCCCTCTCATCCGCATAGGATAAGGTAAGCGTAGAGCTTCACTTTGTACAGGGAGGAAATGCAATGATTCAGGGGAAAGTAAAATGGTTCAGCAAGGAAAAGGGATACGGCTTTATCGAACGGGACGGAGGGCCAGACGTATTCGTTCACTATTCGGCCATCAACGGATCTGGCTACCGCAACTTGGAAGAAGGGGAGCTGGTCACCTTTGAAATCGTCAATGGCCAGCGCGGCCAGCAAGCGTCCAATGTTTCGCGTACGGCTGTGAACAATACGTAGACGACAAATGGAATAACGCCGTCGCTCCTGAGCAAAGGAGCGGACGGCGTTTTTTTGGCTGGCAGGCACGGCCTATTATGGTTTACTATTGAGTATTGGAAGGAGTGTAGGGAAATGAAACAATATCTGGATCTGTGCCAGCGCATTTTGAACGAGGGTGTCACCAAAGAAGATCGGACCGGGACCGGGACGATCAGTGTTTTCGGCCATCAGATGCGCTTTGACTTGAGTGAGGGCTTTCCGTTGGTCACGACCAAGAAACTACATACGAAATCGATCATTCACGAGCTTTTGTGGTTCCTTTCCGGGGATACCAATATTCGCTATTTGCAGGAGAACGGGGTTCGCATCTGGAACGAGTGGGCGGATGAAAACGGCGACCTGGGACCCGTATACGGCAAGCAATGGCGTTCCTTTGCCGGACGTGACGGGAAGACCGTGGACCAGATTCAGTGGGTCGTGGATGAAATCAAAAAAAATCCCGATTCGCGCCGTCTCATCGTGAGCGCCTGGAATCCGGCGGAACTGGACGAGATGGCTTTGCCGCCATGTCACCTGTTGTTCCAGTTTTACGTCGCCAAAGGCAAGCTTTCCTGCCAGCTGTATCAGAGAAGTGCGGATACGTTTTTAGGGGTGCCGTTCAACATCGCCAGCTACGCGCTGCTGACGCAGATGATGGCTCATGTCACGGGACTGGAGCCCGGAGAGTTTGTCCATACCTTGGGAGACGCTCATCTCTACCTCAATCACGTCGAGCAGGTCAAGCTGCAATTGAGCCGTGAGCCGAAACCGCTGCCCAAGCTGGTGCTAAATCCCGAAGTTACCTCTATTTTTGATTTTACGTTTGAAGACATCGAAATCGTCGGCTACGAGGCACACCCCCATATCAAAGGAGAGGTCGCGGTATGATTAGCCTGATCGTCGCCTACGCGAACAACCAGGTGATCGGCAAGGATGGAGTCATGCCCTGGCATCTTCCTGCGGACTTGAAGCATGTCAAGGAAGTGACGACAGGCAAAACCATTGTGATGGGACGCAAGACGATGGAGGGAATCGGGAAACCTCTCCCCAACCGGCGCAATGTCGTCTTGACGCGCAATCCCGATTTTCACATGCCGGGTGTAGAGGTGGTTCATTCCAAGGAAGATGTTCTGGCGCTCGGAGATGTGATCATTTTCGGAGGCGCAGAGATTTACCGCCAGTTTTTGGATGCCGCAGATCGGCTTTATATTACCGAAATCGATCTGGATGTGCAGGGGGACACCTTTTTTCCGCCGTGGGACCGGGATGCCTATACCTTGGTCGAAAAACAAGAGGGGATTGTGGACGAGAAGAACCGCTATCCGCATACCTTTTACGTATTCGAAAGAAAAAACGACATGAACTAACCTGCTTTGACATATGCCCGATCGCCTCCACATACAAACAAGTAAGAAGATGGGACTTACCCGGCGGAGGGGATCGGGATGAAGGTAGATTTTCACGTGCATTTGGAAGAGGGGCCGTACTCGCTAACTTGGCTGCAGCAGACGGCTGGATCACTGGCTGACACGTTATCAGGGGATGGGCCGGGCTATCGCGCCTGGCTGGACGGGTTGGTTAAAAAAATGAAGGAGCGGGTACAGGAAGGTCCCTATTCGACCGCCTGGCTGGATCTCTACAGGGAAAAGGCAAAACAGCGCGGAGTTCGGATCATCGGGGTGGTCGAGCATGGATACCGCTTTGTCGAGTTCAAATCCCTATACGAACGGCAACTGCGCGGAAGCTCTGGTCAATTGGGAAAAAAACAGAGGCTATGGCTGGATCAGGTCTGCTGCGAACGGCTGGATCGTTATGCCCATTTTCTCGAGGCGCAGCGTAATCGCTGGGAGGCAGACGGCATTTCCTTGCGAGTCGGGATCGAGCTGGATTTTTTCCCGGGGGAAGAGAAGGCTCTTAGCCAAATCACGACCGCTTATGACTGGGATTTCTGCATGGGTGCCGTTCATTTTGTAGAGGGGATGGCTGTTCATTTGCCGGAAACTAGGGACTATATCAGGCGCATGCCCCTGGAGAGTTTGTACAGCCGCTATTTCGATCTGGTCGAATTGGCTGCGGGAAGCGGATTATTTGACCTGATCGCTCATCTGGACGGCGTAAAAGCATGCGGGTATCGGCCGGAGGAGGCCTCCCTGCTGTCTTCCTACCAGCGGGTAGCCCGCTCCCTCAAGCGCTATCAGGTGGCGACAGAGATCAATACCTCGGGGCACCGTAGCCTCGCTCCTTTTCGAGAAATGAGTCCCGGCTACCGTCTGTTGGAGATTCTGGCCCAGCATGAGGTAGCTGTCACGCCTTCGTCTGGCGCTATTTATCCGGACGAAGTGGGGAAATCCTCCGAGGAAGCATACAAATCTCTCAAACGGGCGGGCTTTGCCTCGATTTCGGTCTTTGAACGGAGAAAGCAGCAGATTTATCCTCTTGTCTAATCTTCCATCCTGATCCTGCTGATTTTCTGCTATGATGAGAGAAAAGAATCAGGATCGTTAGGGGAGGAAGGGAATCAACATGTCCTTGCATGAACAACTTACTGAAGAATTAAAAGAGTTGGAACCGCAAATCATCCGCTGGCGCCGCCATCTGCACCAGAATCCGGAGCTTTCTTTTCAGGAAGAGAAAACGCCAGCCATGATCGCTGAAATTCTTAGAGAGCTGGAGCTGGACGAGGTTCGTACAGGTGTGGGCGGCCGCGGTGTAATCGGTGTGCTGAAAGGCGTCCGTCCCGGAGCTGTTGTAGCGCTGCGAGCGGATTTTGACGCCCTGCCGATTCAGGATCAAAAGGAAGTGCCGTACAAGTCGACTGTGCCCGGGGTCATGCACGCTTGCGGACATGACGCGCATACGTCCCAATTGCTCGGCCTTGCCAGTGTTCTTGCCAAGCATCGCGATAAGTTCGCAGGGGAGATCCGTTTTGTCTTCCAGCATGCCGAGGAGGAATCGCCAGGCGGTGCCAGCCAGATGATTCGGGATGGAGCCATGGACGGGGTTGATGCGATCTTTGGCGTTCACCTGTGGTCGATGCTGCCGGTAGGCGAGGTGTTCATCAGCCACGGTCCGATCATGGCGAGCATCGATGATTTCGTAATCGAGGTCAAAGGGCGCGGGGGACACGGTGCTGTACCAGAAGAAACGATCGACTCGATTGTCGTCGGGTCGCAGATCGTCGGGGCCCTGCAAACCATCGCCAGCCGCAATGTAAGCCCGATGGAGAGTGTCGTCGTAACGGTCGGAACCTTCCACGGCGGTGACAACAACAACGTGATTGCAGACAGCTGCCGCCTCACGGGAACGGTCCGCACGTTTTTGCCTGAAGTGCGGGATCGGGCGCAGGAGCGCTTGACCGAGATCGCCCAGGGAACTGCAGCGATGATGGGAGCCTCCGCGAAGGTGAACTATATTCGCGATTATCCTGCGGTCATCAACAGCGAGAAGGAAGCGCAGGTGGCTCGCGAGGCTGCCTTGTCTGCGTTTGGTGCGGAGCGCGTCAAACCGATGAAACCGCTGATGGGCGGGGAAGACTTTTCCTACTATCTGGGCAAAGTACCCGGAGCCTTTCTATTTGTAGGAGCAGGCAATCCCGAAAAGCTTGCCAATTTCCCGCATCACCATCCACGCTTTGACATCGACGAGGACGCCATGCTGGTCGCAGGGGAATTGTTGGGGCGTACAGCCTTGCTCTATTTGGAAAAACATTCGTCCTAAATGTAGACGAGGAGTCCAAAGATGCGCTAATGCCTAGTACAGGCAAAGGCGCTTTTTTCATTTTCAGCATAAACTGTCAAGGGGATGAGGGCGGAAGTGAAGAAGAAAGGCGGGTGTTGCTGTCAGTGAAAAAAAGGATCGGGGTCCTTACCTACAGAGGAGAGAAGGGCTTTATCGAGCCTGGCATTTTGCGTCTGATGGTCAGAGAGGGGGAGAAAATGAATCTGGAAGTCTTCCTCTTTAGTCCACAAGATGTCGATCTCACTGCGAGAAAAATAAGAGGGTATACGCCAACTCAGACAGGCTGGAAAAGCAACTGGTACGCTTGGCCGGATATTGTCATCGACCGTTATCGCTACTACCCGGTTCCCAAGCATGCCGGGTATCTGCCCTTTCGCCGACAACAGCTGTTTCGTTACGCGAACAGCCGCTTCGCCAATAAATTCTCCGTTCACCGTGTGTTGGAGCAAGATCCCATTCTGAGAAAATGGCTGCCGCAGACGCTGGAGTATTCCCGAGAAGCATTGTCGCTTTTATTGCAGGAGCATCGGGTCGTCTATGTCAAACCAACCAATGGCACAGGTGGCCGAAGCATCCTGCGGGTCGTAAGAACGCCAGATGGCTTTCATCTGCAAGGGCAGACCAAGCAAAAAAAGAAGATATCCGAAAGAATCGCCAGCCTCGAGGTTTTGCATCAACGGCTCCAGATGTGGATGAAGCAGGAGAAGCAGGGAAACGAGCAGTTTTTTCTGCAGCAGGGCTTGGAGCTTTCCCTGGTGCCGGGACGAACCGTAGATGCGCGGCTGCTCGCCCAGAAGGACGGGACGGGAACCTGGAAATTGACTGGGATGGCGATCCGGTTGGGAGCAAAGCGATCCTCCACCTCCAATTTGCACAGCGGAGGGAGGGCGGTCCCAGCGGCGCGTTTTCTCACGGAGCATTTTGGCTACGAGATGACGCGGCAGATCATCGGCGAGTGCAAGGATCTGGCGCTGCATGCGGTATCGAGGATCGAGCAGCACTTCGGCCAGATGATGGAATTCGGTATGGACATAGGCATTGATGTGAAGGGAAATGTCTGGCTGATTGAGATGAATCCCAAGCCTGGCCGCGACATTTTTCGCCAGCTGGGACAGTGGCGACGGTATCTTGAAGCCGTGCGCAGACCGCTGGAATACGCGGCTCATCTGCTTCAGAATGACCAGCAAGTGTCGGATGAAAAACATGTTTGCGTCTAGTGCTGTATAAAAAATAGCGGTGGTGTAAGACCCGGAAAGGAAAGTCTTAGACCGCCGCTATATCATTTGTTCGCCAACTAACGTTACCCGTTAGTAGAATGTTTTGCCAAGCGTCTTCGAATATCGGCTGCAACGCCGGTAGGATCATTGATCTCAAAAATCACATACTTATATTTCTCATGTCCTTCTAGCTCGATGTTTAAAAGGGGGACTCTGCTCTCGTAAGAAAGAAAGTACCATTCATCCGCGTATTTGAAGCTCCCTTCGAAAATATGTAGCGCAGGAATGGAAGTTCCAGGCATCCTGAGCATCCATCGCGGAGCGTCAAAATAATCGACATATACACTTTTTATTGTACTGTAGGGCATTTTCAGATTGAATTTTAAAGCGAAGAATCCGGTCGCTCCCGTTAATGTTAAAATGACACCTTCATCATCAAATTGGAGTTCTCTTGCCATCGGCTACCCCTCCCCTCGTTTCGGTCTACTTTCACTATACCGGTTTAACCCCTCAAAATTAGAGTCTTTCTCCCTTATTCTCGCATTTTCATATGATTCTTCCTTCTTCCCTACTTCAACCACCTTG
>NZ_RHHT01000015.1 GCF_003710985.1 Brevibacillus panacihumi | reverse complement strand
AGCTTTTTTCATATTCGGAAATGTTCTGCACTTTTCGGTTGCCAAAGTGTGTACTTTTATTTTGCCAAACACAACTGAAATGAATTCGTGATTGAAGATTCATGAAAAGATTAGAAAAATCAATAGCCCAAATAACAGTTTCGAAAATCTCCTTTACAAACCCGTTAGGCTGATGTAATTTAAAGAAAGTATGTAAAATTATGTAATCCCTAAGGAGGCCAACATGAAATATCTAGTATGTTGTCTCGCATTCTTTCTGGCTCTATCTCCTTTCGCTTCGATAGTCGCCTTGGCTAAGACTAGTCATCAACAGATCAGTTCATCTATGGCTCCTGAAGACCTCAGTCAATTATCCTTTTCTGCTCAGTTTAAAAAAGCCAAAAAAGACAGTGTCAAGCTCGACATCATAGTAAAACAGCCCAGCGGCCCTCGTCATGAGGTTGAGAGCACGTATGTCTTATCCAGGATTGAAAATGAAAAAATCCATCAGGTGGCAAGCGGGGAATTATACAAAGGAATTATCAAGCATCAAAAGAAAGTAAAGCTGTCGTTCGACTCGCTCGAAAAAGGAAAATACAAACTAGATTTGCAGGCATTTATGGTCATTAGTGAGGACGAGACCTGGGGCGCACGGAAAAATATCTACTTTACTGTAACGGACAATGGTGTAATCGAAGGCTGGTAAGAAGCGTATTGACTCCTGAGTTCGTCAGGGGTCTTTTTTTCATCCATCTCAAAACGATCCCGCTAAACCATTCAAATGATGCGAATGAAAGGATAAAGCCGATGCCCACAGGCACCGACTTCTCCTCCCCACACATCCGAACAATCGTCTAATTCACCATCCTGCCCTTCTCCTCCCAAAACGGCTTGCGCAACTCCACTTTGCGAATTTTCCCCGAAGCCGTCTTCGGCAGCTCATCCACAATCTGAAAGCCTTTGGGACATTTAAATGCCGCCATCCTCTCGCGGCAGAATCGATGCAACTCTTCCTCATCGACGGTCATGCCTGGGCGTGGGACGATAATGGCGAACGGCACCTCTCCCCATTTCTCATGAGGTACCGAAACGACTGCTGCCTCCAAGATAGCTGGATGCTCATACAGCAAGCCCTCCACCTCGATCGACGAGATATTTTCTCCTCCGCTGATGATAATATCCTTCTTGCGGTCCACGATATCGATATACCCCTCGGCATCGATCGTCGCCATGTCGCCAGTCCGGTACCAGCCGTCCACGATCGCCGCCGCCGTGGCTTCCGGCTGTTTCCAGTATCCGACCATCACCATGTTGCCGCGCGCGATGACCTCCCCGATGCTTTGGCCGTCTCGCGGCACATCCCGGTCCTCGTCATCCACGACGCGAATCTCGACGTTGAGCATCGGGATGCCTGCTTTCGCCTTCCTGCGAAAGCGGGTCTCCTCCTCTTCGTCCCGCAGATGATGCTTGATCGGGGAGACAGTGATCAGCGGCGCACATTCCGTCATGCCGTATACCTGGATAAACTCCCAGCCGAGCTGTTGCTCCACCGTGCGCACGAAAGCCGGCGGCGGCGCAGAGCCAGCGATGACCACACGCATCGGTCCCTCCAGTTTTTCGCTTTGAAACCGCGGTTCATTGATCAGCATGTTCAACACAGTCGGGGCCATGCACGCGACGGTGATGCCCTCCTTTTGGATCAGGGCGTGGATCAGCGGCGGATCGATCTTGCGCAGCATCACGTGTTTGGCTCCGACGGCCGTAAAGGAGAAAGGAGTACCCCAGCCATTGACATGAAACATCGGGAGGGTATGTAAAAGAACATCCTGGTCGGAGGCATGCAGATGGAACATGGTGTTTTGCATATTGAAGTACAAGGTGCGATGGGAGTGCATGACTCCTTTTGGCTTGCCCGTCGTGCCGCTTGTGTAAAGAATCGTTGCCAGGTCCGTCTCTTCGATATCCACCACGCAAGGCTCGCTGCTTTCCAGTTCGAGCAAAGCAGCATAGCAGTCCCACTCCCCTTTTACAGTCGCCTGCCCTCCAAGCCCTATACAGATGCGGTGTGTCACGCTCCTTACATCATCTACTATCGGCTCCACGAGAGGGATCAGCTCCTCGTCCACGAAAAACAGCTTCGCTTCCGCATGATCGACGATGTACTGGTAGTCATGCGGCAACAGGCGCGTATTCAGCGGAACGACGACCGCCCCGATTTGGAAGCAGGCATAGAAAAGCTGCAGCATTGCGGCCGTGTTGGGAGAGAGGACAGCCACCCGATCTCCCTTTTCCACACCCATTCTCTGGATCGCGCGGGCGAGTTGATGCACTTCCTGCTGAAATTCCCGGTACGTCCAGCGGCGATCTCCCTCGACCACGGCTTCCACATCTGGATACAGCAATACAGCACGGCGCAGCGTGTCGTCGATTCGCAAAGCAACATGCATAGGGTTCCTCTCCTTTTATATGGTTTATTATCCATAGACTAGCAATTCCGATGATCCTCGTCAATTTACTTTTCTGAAAATTCCATCCCTTTCAAGCAAACGATGTTCGCAGAGGTAGAAGTAATCGGTGGCAAAGAGACAGTAAAGCAATCTTTTCGCCCCTAATCAAAAAAAGAAAACCCGCCATATAGATGATATTATCCCCTTTAAGTAGACAGTAAAAAGAAAGACCATTACTGTTTAATTGGAGGGGATATTCTTTATGGGGAAAATGACATACTCGCTTGAATTTAAGACACAAGTAGTGGAATGGTTTGAACAAGGAGCTACGTATAAACAAATTCAAGAAACCTACGGTTTGGATTTACGGATGTTCCGTAGATGGGTTAGAAAATACAGAGATCACGGCGTACAAGGATTGGTAGACCAAAGAGGCAAAGCCAGAGGGATGAGCAAGGGAAGGCCTCGTAAAAACCCCATGACTTCAGATGAAAGAATTAGGCGTCTTGAAGCGGAGGTAGAATTCTTAAAAAAGCTCTTAGAAGCCAGAAAGGGGGAAAGAAGAAGGATCAGGGAAAAACAGTAATTTTTCGGATTATTGCTGAGATGGCGGATCGTTATCCAGTTCTGTTACTATGCAAAATTGCTCAAGTATCAAAAAGTGGTTATTATAAGTGGCTGCACTTACAGAAGAACCCGACGAGAAAATACGCGGAAGACCAGGAGTTAAAAAAGCTGATTTTGCATTGTCATCAACGGGTCAATGGAATATACGGATATCCTCGAATTAAGATGTGGCTATACCGGGTCCATGGCATTCGAATTAATCATAAGCGTGTGTACCGACTGATGAAAGAGTTGGGGATCCAATCACGTATTCGCAGGAAACGAAAGTATTATGGACGCAAAGAGCCAATCGTGATAACAGAAAACAAGTTGAACCGTGAGTTTGCTGCGTCACGACCTACTGAAAAATGGGCTACAGATATTACCTATATCATTTTTAACGGGAGACGGCTGTATCTGTCTGTCATTTACGACCTTTTCAATAATGAGGTAATTGCCTATAAGGTCAGCAAACAGAATGATTTGTCCCTCGTCTTAGATACTGTGAAGGCAGCGACACAAAAAAGAGACGTGAATGGCGTCCTGCTACATAGCGATCAGGGAAGCCAGTACACGTCCAGAGCATATCAGAATCTATTACAAGCGTATAACATAACTCCAAGTATGTCGAGAAAAGGAAACTGCCTGGACAACGCTTGTATCGAAAGCTTTTTTAGCCACCTCAAAACAGAATGTATATATTTGGATTCCTTCGGAACCGAAGAAGAGGTGAATAAAGCAATCGAACGTTACATTCATTTTTACAATCACGAACGGATTCAAGCTCGTTTACGCAGCCTCAGCCCAGTTCAATACCGAGCTGAGGCTGCGTAAAGCAAGGGCTTGTTTTGAACTGTCCACTTGACGGGGATAAGACCAAGATGCTGGCGGGTTAACGTCGTTTGGTGATTCTTCCCGATCCTCCGACCTTGGTTTTTGGCGGGGATTTTTGTGATGGTGAAAAAATCGATCCTTTGCTTGATGAGGAGCTTCCCGAGGACGAATTGCGAATAATTTTTCCTGTGCTTTGACTGGAAGAACTCGCGGGCTTCTCGAACAAGCTGCCGCCCGAGCCTACTGTCCCTGTTTCCGCTGATTTTTGTCCCCGTTTGATAATGCTGCCGGTGCCTTCTTTGGTGACAGGCGGCGGCGCAGCTTTATCCGGCGTGCTGTACTTCCCGCCCGGTTTGTTCACGTCTTTGCTGGAATAACCGCGATAGCTGCCGCCATGGTCGCTCATGCCATCCAGAATATCGTTCAGTACGGATGCGACGAAATAGGCTTTCAGGAACGACGACTCGTAGTTCTCTTTGACAAATTCCTTCGTGTCGACCTGAATCAAGGTATCAGTCGGTTTTTCCGTATCCTGCTGCAGGTGATACCAGGCATCCGAGTAGACCAGGAACATATGCTGTGAATCTTCTGCGGACATTTCTTCCGGCTTTTCCTGCTCGACCAGCTCTTGGGCTACCTCCGGCACCGTCTTGTTCTCGACACGGTAGATGCGGGAGGATTGACCGCCATCGGCTGCACTGACGGATTCCAGCGCATAGACATCGCTGATATCCGGCGCGATTTTATCATTTCCGCCAGCCATCGCCATCAAAAAAATGGCGGGAATCAAAAAGAGCTTTATCAATTTGACCCACTCACGGGGCATATGCCTCACCTCCTAGCTCCCGCGCAAGACCTGCACATCAGCAGGAAGAACGCTCTCTCCTTCATACAGCATGAAACGGCCATCCTGCCATTCGATCCGCAGCAATTGCCGCTGGTCGGATTGGAACTGCCAAATATATTGCTCTCCCGAAGCGGAAAAAGGAGCTTTTCCTACTACAAGGATTCGTCCGTGGTACTGTTCCTCCAGATGATAGACCACGTCATCCATCTCGATCGTCGTCGGCACTTCATCTACCGAATCCAGCCTGCCGTCGATCTCGTGATAGAGGTGATATATGGTTCGCTCGCGATCTTCAATGTACAGGTAGCGAATCTGGTTGCCGTCCTGCAGGGTCAGCATGTTCGCATTGCGGCTGGCATTGGCTGCCTTGCCGATCACCTGATACGTGACCATCGAGACCTCGACCACGTCTCCCGGTGCCAACGTCAGGATGCTTTTCTCCTCTGCTGGCGGCTCATGTTTGGCAAATAAGTTTGTAATCCGTTTGAACAAGCTCATGACAAACTACCCCCTGCTGTGATTACAGGCACGCAGCGATGATCATCGCGCCGACTACATGAAGGGAACCGGCCAATAGCGCATGCGTCACCTTTCCCTGTTGTGTGCCTTCTTCCAGATTGAGTCCACCCGCCATGCGGAAAATGACTTCAACGATTCTCTCCAGAACAAATAAAATGACGAATGAGATCACGGACACAAGCAACGCTGTCCAAAGCAAGTTCGCATGGTTAATGGACTGCGACAGGATATACCCTTGTGCAAAAAGCTTCAGCACAAAACGGATCGTCACAGCCATATTGCCTTTTTTCATTTCTTCCAAATCCTTGTATTTTGTGAACAAGGAATCAATCCACATTAACACGCATAGCAAAAGCCCGCCTGCACCGGTCCAAACCAGCATGGCAAGAACTTCATTCCACTCCAAGCTCCTCACCTCGTACGATTCAATTGATTATTCATCGCCCGCTTGCCCGAGTCGGCAAGGCCGAAAAAAAGGGGAACCGCATCAGCGGTTTACCCCTCGTATTTTTTCATTAAGGCTGCCAACTCGTCTTCTACCTGCTGGTCTTTGTTCAGCTTGGCGATCTCTTCGTCCAGGGAGGTCTCTTTTTTGTAGAGTTCTCCACTCGCCTCGGCTTCCGCTTCCATCTGCAACGCCTTCTCTTCCATGCGTTTCAGTCCGGACATCGCCGAGCTGTTTCCAAGACCAGACATCGCTTGATTGATGGTTTTTTGCGCTTTTGCCGCATTGACGCGCGCAACCAGGGTTTCGCGTTTGTTTTTCAGTTCGGTAATCTGCTTTTTCATTTCTGCCAACTGATCACGCAGATTGTCGGCTGCCAGCTTGTTCTTTTCGTAGCCAGCCTTGTACTCGGCCACTTTTTGCTCGGCTGCTTTCTTTTCTTCCAAAGCGCGGCGAGCCAGGTCGATGTTTTTCGCTTGGGCAGCCACATGTGCCTGCTCCTCGCGTTTTTTCGCCAATGCTTCCTGCTCTTCATACAGGACCTTGAATTTCTTTTCCAGTGCGATTTGGGCGGCAACCGCTTTTTCCGCTTCTTCCAGGTCATCCTGCATATCGCGCAGGTACTGATCAGTCAGCTTGATTGGATCTTCGGCTTTTTCAATCAACGCATTCAGATTGGACATGGTCAAATCGCGTAGTCTTTTAAAAATGGACATGGATTTTTCCTCCTTGGAACATTTTATAGAAAAGCGACGATGTGCCGCACTTTTCAGTGAAAAACGTCTTGTCGTTTTTCGTAAGAGTGAATCCGACCGCTTGCGGTCGAACAAAACGGTTTAACCGTTTTATTACTAAGTATCTACGTGAAAGGGAATCAGAAGTTTCATGAATCCTCACAGAGTTTTTCACGGTTGGATGGCCAGTTCACCCGTTTCCTTGTTTTGCAGGATCAGCCGTCCTTCCGCTGGGGTCCCATCCGCACGTACCAGCTTCATTTTCCCTGTCTTGCCCTTTTCGATCAACGCTTTGACCTGGGAATCCGTCAGCATTCGGCCGTGGTTCTCTTTCCAGATGACAAAGGAACAGCCGACACTGTAATTGGAGCAGCCATAGCCTTTTCTTCCCATGAAAATGGAACCGCTGCAGCCTGGACGCGGACATCCGGCAATCACGCTTGTAGCTGTAGAAGCAGCTGCTCGTGCAGCCGATGATTTTTTCGCTGTGGTCTTGGCTCTCGCTGCTTTTGCCGGGCTTTTTTCCCGCCCCAGTGTCTTGGCTGGCCCTTCCGCGCTCTCGAACGAGGCCTTGTCGGCACGAGCCTGCAATCGGACCTTGTCTACGATCATGGTCGCGAATTTCTTCACATTCTCCATGAAGCGATCATCGGAAGCTGTCCCCTTGGAGATTTCATTCAGCCTGCGCTCCCAATGTCCGGTCATCTCAGGTGAGGTCAAAAGCTCCACTCCCGCTCCGCGAATCAGCTCGATGACGGTGCGCCCCTTTTGGGTAAGCAGGATTTTCTTGCCCTGCATCTCGATGTACCCCACCTTTTTCAGACGCTCGATGGTCGCTGCGCGGGTCGCCGGAGTTCCCAAGCCGGATTCCTTCATCGCATCGCGCAGTTCCTCGTCCTCGATCTGCTTCCCGGCGCTCTCCATGGCTTTCAGCAAGGTTCCTTCCGTAAAATGCTTGGGAGGCTGTGTTTCCTTTTCTTTGACGAGCGCATCGGCGCAATGCACCGCTTCATCACGATTCAGAGTGAAGGGCTCGCTCACCTCGATTTCTTCTTTTTCTTCATCCTCCTTGTTTGCATTTCGTGCTCCTCGCGTCTTTTCCTTCTTCTGATCGGCGTAGATCGCCTTCCAGCCGATTTTGCGCAGCTCTTTTACCGTCGTCTTGAATCTTTCCTTTTCCACCTCGGTCATGACCGTATGCAGCTTGTACTCCGCTGCGGGGTAAAACTGGGACAGGAAACGGCGGACGATCAAATCGTAGAGCTTTTGCTCGTCTGCAGATAGTCCCTTCGCCTTGCGATTGGTTGGCAAAATCGCGTGGTGATCCTCGACCTTCGCCGGGTTGCAGACAAAGCGGTTTCCTTTGTGGACCAGACTGCGGTCTGCGCCGCGCACGAATTCGTCGTAGGCTGTGCCTTGCAGGGCTTGCAGCGCTTTATGCATCTCGGGAATGTTCTGCTCCGTCACGTAGTTGGAATTCGTCCGCGGGTATGAGATCACCTTGTGCTTCTCATAGAGCGCTTGCGCGAGATCCAGCGTTTTTTTGGCTGAGAACCCGTATCTGCTGTTCGCCTCGCGCTGCAGCAAGGTCAAATCGTAGAGCCGGAACGGAAATTCCTTGGTGTCCTTCACTTCGTAAGACGCGATACGCCCCTGCTTGCCCCTAATTTTCTGTGCAAGCTGCTCGGCTTTTTTCTGGTCGGTGATCCGCTCTCCTTGCCAGATGCCTTTGTAGCTGGTTTCACTTTGCGCAAAATGACCCTCCACGTCAAAATACTTCAGCGAGGAGAACGCTTCTATCTGTTTCTGCCGATCATAAACCAACGCGAGTACAGGAGTTTGCACCCTTCCGACGGAGATGAGTACATTGTGCTTGGTGGTAAAAGCACGCGAACCGTTCATCCCGATCAGCCAATCCGCTTCGCTGCGGGCTCGAGCCGCCTTTGTCAGGTTTTCAAACTCCGCTCCGTCTTTTAGTTCGGCAAACCCTCTGCGGATGGTCTCAGGCGTCAGGTCAGAGATCCAGAGCCTTTTGACCGGCTGTCTCAGCTTCAGATGGCGTTGGATCAGCGAAAAGATATGCTGCCCTTCTCTCCCGGCGTCACAGGAGTTGATGAGAAGATTGCTTCGCTTCGCCAATTGAGCGATCACCTTCAATTGATCCCTGGTTTTGCGATTCGGGACCAGCTTGAACGTATCGGGAATAATCGGCAGGTCGTTTATATTCCATTTTTTGTATTTTTCATCATAGGCATCCGGTTCTGCCAATTCCACCAAATGACCGATCGCCCAGGTAATAATGTAGCGGTCGCCTTCCAGATAAGTCCGGAAGTTCTTGGCTTTCGGCTCGATTGCGGCTGCGATGTTTCGTCCCATATCGGGTTTTTCCGCAATGATGAGTGTTTTCAAAACGTCTTCTCTCCTTCGTGAAAAACGGGCTTGCCCGGCAAAAAAACTCTAGCGGTGATGGCGCTAGAGTCTGTGGTTCTATCGATGCGTCTTGCACAATCTATTATATACCAATGCCGGGGACAGAAATAGCCCATTCGCTCCCTTGCCGAAGGCTCCTTTACTCACCCCCGTTTTCTTGCAAATACGGTTGGAGCGGCACTTGCTTGCTTATGATAAGCGAATCCCTCGGAGTGTCGAATACAGTCTGGCAATCGATCACCTCGGCATCGCCGATCAGCAGTAGAGACGATTGGGCGATGCTGGTCACTTCAACCTCGTCTACTTTCAGGCATTTGTTGTTTATTTTGATCGTTAGACTCATTTGCGCTGTCCTCCTTTTTTCCCTTCCTTAAGCAAAAACGTGGAAGCTTCTTTACTCTATGCCCTTGTGCATAGAGCGGTCGCTAAAAACAGGTATGAACACCCAGTTGGTTTCCACATAGAATACAAAAGGATTTTCTGAACGAAGGGTGTGTCTGAGATGCCAGCGATTGTAGGGGTTATCAATGTGAACAGTATGTCTGGCGTCTTCAACGCCGGTGATGTGCGCAACATTATGCCGATCAGCTATGTCCAGACCTTTACGGGCGGCGGGTCTTTCAATTCCGGGACGAATCTGTACTTCCATATTCCCCGTTCGAACATCTACGTGAATGATTCCGGGAACGCCGCCATTCCCGTCTTTGTAGAAGAAATCCTGGAGGCAGCGGCCAAGGAACGGGATCAGCGATGAATTTTTTTGTGACCCAGCATATTGTCATTCACCGTTTCAACATAAACAGTTTGACCAACTCTTCTGTCTGTCAAATCGGCAGCTCAGGCATGATCAAGCCGTCTGCCCAGCTTTACAATACGGGCGGATTTACAGAACCTGCCCCTCCAACCACCTTCCAGCCGGAGCAATCTCCTACAGAGGAGTTCGTTCCCCGTGTTCCTCTGGTAGACCCCAGCTAGCAGCCTGACCTGCTGGCAGTTTGGAAAAGAAGGATGATCGTCATGTATCCAAATCAAGAACTGATGCAGTACTTTCAACAAATGAGCGATTTCCTGCTGGCCCAAAGCAAGAGGCTGGAAAGCATGCAGCAGCAACTTGATCAACTGCATCAGGGCATGAGTGAGTGGAAAGAAAAACAAGTGCCAAATGTGATCAAAAACGAATATCATTTCGATTTGTTGAAAGTAGAAAAATTGGAGGGGACCTTAAACATCGGGTTGAATCCAAAAGGCAATGATTCAGCGATTGGCGATATGTCCATCGGATCAGGGCAAGAAGGCCAGCAACAAGAAGAAACGGGCCAGCCATTGTTCGAGCGTGTTCAAAAAGCCGTCTACCGCTTTCTGGATAAGGACGCCTATAAGCTTCTCCAGCGGATTGAAGAGGAGTGTGGGTATCCCTTAGATCCGGCCTATCGCAAATTTATACTGGAAGACATCAAAAAACAGATCGACCCTCGTATTCGGTACTATCTGGGGCAACTGGACACTGATGAATTGGAACCTGAGCAAATAGACGCGTGGGTGGAAAAAGTTGTCCAAAAAGTAAAACGTGATATTGAAAATACTTGTGTTTCCTTTATTCAGCATTTGCCACGACAGATGGAGGGAGACAGCAGTCATGCGCTATGAGGTAACGAACGGCAAGATGTGTGTCGGAAGTCTAAATACGATTAACTTAGCGACATCTGCCATGGTGATGATCGGCGATACGCGTGAGGTCTATCTGTTCAGTGCAATTGAAGTTCCTCCCGAGGACTTGATCGTAGGCGTGACCCTTGCCCCCATCTCTTCCGAACCATCCGCATCCGAATAGAGGGGGCAGGTCCAAAGATGTCCGGGCGAACTTCAAAAGTAGAATCGTTAACGATCATCAGTATCGACCAGACCTCCGTGTTGGAGATAGGGGATTCCCGCACGGTGGAGGCTGCCTCCTATGTCCTTGCTGTTCAGCGCGAACCTGCCATCTACTATCAGCATGAGTTCCCTTTTGCAGCCTATCCTCTCTTCTCTCTTCCCCGGCCCTTGCCAGAACCGCCCGAGCCGTTTGACATCACCACATGCCAGGAAGATAACACCATCCGAGTCCACCGTATCAGTGCCTCTATTCTGGCCGCTTCCGCTGTCCTGCAGATTGGTTCCAATGATTGTCTCACACTCGATACCCGTGTGAAAAACATTCGGCACTTGTTGCGAGAGAAGCCTTGATCTACAGGTGTACGAGGGTGAAGGGAGGGGTTGATCTTTGCCTTCGATCATAGGCGCAGTGAATATTAACAGCAACGAGGGAACCGTCAATTTTGGAGATACCCTCAATATCTCCCCGAAAAGTGCGACCAAAAACTACTCTGGTTCTGGCGGGAGTAATACAGGAAACATTGTCAACACGGTCAATGGAGCCAGTGCTACGAATACGTTGGATACTAGCGCCGTAGACCAGCCTATCGCGGGGAATATCTAATGCACAGTGCCGGGCAGCAGGGCACTGTGCCACTAGACGTCTGGACAAGCCCGAAACATGAAAAAAGAAAAGAGAAGGCCTCTTTCCTCCTCTTACAATTTGGCGCGAAAGGTCGTTTTCCGCTCCCGAAGGTTTTGGTCGCGGACCAGGTACAATTCGAGCAGTCCGTCCTGATACTGCGCCTTCATCCCTTTGGAGCTGACCGTCACCGGCAGCGTTATCTTGCGGCAAAAGGAACCCGCTGTTCGCTCGCTCTGTACCCGGGACGGCGTGTAGACGTGTTCGCGAATGCGTCCCCTCAGCTCGAGGACTTGCTGATCAAGCAGTGTCACCTCCAGGCTGTCACGAGCAAATCCGGGCAGCTCGCAGCAGACGATGACGAGGTGATCCGTTTGGAAAATGTCTGTGACGGGAAAAAAAGGCGTTTCTTCTACGGAAATGGAATCGGGTTCCTCCTTCGCTTTTCGTTTTCGCGCTTTCTTTACCTTCGTCACGATTTCCTGGGGCGCTGTCTGTGTCGCCGGAGTGGCGTGCTTGCTGAGCACGACCAGATTCTCCCAAAAGTTGGTGTCCAATATTTGATTCATCTGGCTCAATGCCTTCCAGGGCTGCTCCTGGTCGATGCTTAATCGAGACAGGCTCTCGGATGCTTTTTGCAATTGTTTCATGGTTTCCTGCAAATTTTTCACTTGCCTTACCTCCCCTCTCGTCCGGATGTCCTTGCTCCCTATCAGGGTATGCAGTAGGCGTTTGTCCGGGAAATAAAACTTTCTGACGAGAGTTTGTTCTCGATTGGACAAATCCTTATTTGCCGTATTATTCTAGAAAGAGATCGATTACCATTTGCAAAAAGCGGGTGTTATTGTTGAGTAATTTAATCGATACTTTCGTGATGGTATCTCCAGATTGTCCAGTACAGGCAGGAGTGATTCCGGCGAATAAAAACGACGAGAAGCCATCTATTCCTTTCCTTCAATATCAACTTTTAACTCAAAACCCATATCGTTTTACGATTGAAGACCTCATTTACGAGGTACATATCCGTCATAAGCAAATTCCAAGCGAAGATGTTGAAGCTAATGGGGATGTGATTCGACAGGAGTTATTTCAAAAAAAACATCCATGCATGCGCGCATCCATGCTTCCGAAAAAGTACGGGTGGGGTGTTCACTACAATTCAGAAGGGAAACTGGCGCTCTATGGCATGGAGACAAAGGAATACCTTCAATTTGTCCAGAGTGGCGATAACGGTCCCAAGCTCGTTTTTGCAATGCGGAATTCGCGCTCCTGACCAGCCTGTCATTCCAGTAATTCGACTCACTACAAGCAAGAGCGACTATTTTGAATGAAAAAAAGCTTTCACATTCTGGTGGGATGTGAAAGCTTTTTGCCTGTTCCTACGTTCCTCTCTAGTTGCCGACTTGCTGCAAGAATTCTTTCGTTCTGGGATGCTTGGGATTGGTGAAAAATGTATCCGGTTCCCCTTCTTCGACGATCACTCCGCCATCCATAAAAATGATTCGATCCGCTACTTCCCTGGCAAATTTCATCTCATGGGTAACCAAAACCATCGTCATACCTTCATTCGCCAGCTCTCTGATGACCTGTAGTACTTCGCCGACTAGTTGCGGGTCAAGAGCGGAGGTGGCTTCGTCGAACAACATCACCTTAGGCTCCATCGCCAAAGCTCTAGCAATTGCCACACGTTGCTGCTGACCACCCGAAAGTTGACTTGGATAATGATCCTTACGATTGGCTAGACCTACCTTTTGCAAAAATGTTTCGGCAATTTTGATCGCCTGTCCTTTTGGGATCTTGCGGATCGTGATGAGTGCAGCCATCACATTTTCCAAAGCAGTCTTGTGCGGGTAAAGATTGAAACTCTGAAACACCATCCCGACTTCCTGGCGCAGGCTAGCCACATGCTTTTCATTGGCCTTTTGATTAGGCTCAGCGAACTTCTTATCTTCGATCATGACGGTTCCAGACGTAGGCTGTTCAAGGTAATTGATACAGCGAAGAAACGTTGATTTTCCTGATCCAGATGGGCCGATGATGGCAACTTTTTCTCCCTGGCTGATGCTTAGATCAATCCCCTTTAGAATTTCGTTCTCTCCGAACCTTTTATGCAAATCCTGAATAGTTACCATGATCTTAGACATGTCGACGCAGCCTCCTTTCCATGATGCGGATAGCCTGTCCCAAAGGAATACTGACGATCAGATAAATCAAAGCCGCTATCGTATACGACTCAATGGTCAAAAAAGTTTGCGATGCGTACGCCTGAGTTTTCAGGATAATTTCACCCAGTGTGATAAATGCACACAACGATGTATCTTTCAACATGGCATTGAAATAATTCCCGAGCGGCGGTAGAGCGATCCGAATCGACTGAGGAATGACAATATGCCACATAGCTTTCCGACTTGTGTAACCCAGTGCTTTTGCTGCCTCTAATTGTCCCTTGTCAATCGCTTGAATCGATGAACGGAAAACCTCAGACAGGTAACAGCCATAATTGACCCCAAGACCGATAATGCTCGCTGTAAACGCGCTAATGTTCATATGGTAACCGGGTACCCAAATCCCTACGATGTAGCTGATAATCTCAGGCAATACATAGTAGACATAAAGAAGCTGTACCAGAAGCGGGGTACCTCGTACGATTTCCAAAAAGGCAATTAAAACAACCTGCAGTGAACGAACTTTCGATAGTCTGCCCAAAGCTACCAGCATCCCGATCGTTAAGGCCAAGACGAAAGAGAGTAACGCCAAGGTAACGACCAGCCCTAATGCTTCCAAAAGAGAAGGTGTAAGCTGTTCAAAAGCTGTCTTAAAGTCCAAATGATTCACTCCACTAACCCCCCGCTAACCAAGGGAAGCGCATCTCTGCACTTCCCCCCGCATATTTCGGCCAATCCTATTACTCGACAGGCATCATATTGTCTTCACTTAAACCGTATTTCTCCAGCACTTTCAAAATAAAGCCTTCTTCTTTGAGTTTGTCGATTTCTGCGTTCACGGCATCTAACAAGTCTTGATCGTCTTTCCGAACAGCAGCGGCAATGACACCGTCAAAATGAGGCGTATAGGGCGAGACCAGTTTCAGATTCAGGGTAGGATCTTTCTTGATCGTAAAGGCGGCCGTTGCGCTATCGGTTACAACAGCGTCCACTTTTTGCGTATTGGTCGCTAGGAGCAGCTCTGCTTGCGAACCAAAGACTTTGACTTCTTTTATTTTTCCTTCTTTTTGAAGCTGCTCGAGATATTCAAGAAAGGTTGTCCCTTTTTGGGCACCAACTACTTTGTCACTCAGATCATCCAATCCCTTGATGTCAGAATCCTTACGTACGATCAAGCCTTCCCCTTGCTTGTACCAGCGGTGCGTAAAGTTTGCGATCTTTTCACGCTCTGGTTTCACGTACATGCCGTCCGTTACCATATCGACGTTCTTGTTGTTCATCTCGATCAGCATATTCTCGAACTTTACTTCCTTCATTTCTACTTTCGGAATGCCTAAGCGGGTGGCAACTTCTTTGATGATCTCAGCATCAATGCCGGTAAATTCCTTCGTATCTTTGTCGATATAAGCAAATGGAACGTCGTTCGAGGATGCTACAATCAAGACGCCCCTTTCTTTGATCTGCTCCAGTGTCCCCTTCGTCGCAGCCCCGGAGCCTGGAGTCGGATTCTCAGCGCTTGAGCTTTGGCCACCACAGCCTGCCACAAGCAAGCTCATGGTTAGCGCACCGATTGATAAAATGCTTGTCCATCTCTTCTTCATCAAAAGCACCCCTTATCTCTCATCTGAAGTTGGTTTTACGCATCATGCAGAAAATCGACTATTCGACATCCAGCTTGCCAGTTAGACGGATATTGGCAGAACGTAGATGGCCAATCAATCCCTCTCTTTGCGATTGGCGAACACAATGCGGCGCCAATGCTTTTACGCCTTGATCATCAATCCATTGGTGCGTCACGACTTTGAGGAAGGTTCCTACCCAGACGCCACCTGTGTACTTCGCTGCACCCAACGTTGGCAAAATATGATTGGTACCGCAGACTTTGTCAGCATAAACGACAGACGACTTTTCACCTAAGAAGAGCGAGCCGTAATTGATAAACGACTGCAGATGCTCTCGACTGTCTTTGATCTGTACGTGCAGATGCTCCGGTGCGATGTCATTGGTTACTGCAATGGCCTCTTCCAGGGTATCCGTCACGATGACTTGCCCTCTGCGAATCCAGGCCGCTTCTGCCACTTTTGCTGTTGGCAGTGTTTTCAGTTGTTCGGCAATCTCAGCCTGAACGGCATCGGCAAGCTTTTGACTCGTCGACACGAGAATGACACGCGCATCCACATCATGCTCAGCTTGCGCGAGAAGATCGGAGGCTACATAATCCGGCCGAGCCGTTTCATCGGCTACTACCAGAACTTCACTTGGTCCCGCCAGCATGTCGATGCCAACGATGCCCGATACCTGCCGTTTCGCCTCTGTAACGAACCGATTACCCGGACCTACAACCTTGTTTACCGGTTGTATGGTTTCCGTTCCATATGCTAATGCAGCAATCGCCTGTGCTCCCCCCACCCGGTAGATCTCGTCCGCACCAGACAAATGTGCAGCATAGATCACGGCTGGATGAATTTCTCCGTCTTTGGTAGGCGGTGAACATACTTGGATTTTTTGGACTCCAGCTACTTTTGCCGGAATAATTCCCATTTGTGCTGAGGATAACAGGGGATAACGACCGCCTGGTACATAGGCGCCAACCGACTCAATCGGAATGACACGCTGGCCGAGAAAGACCCCTGGTATCATTTCCTGTTCAAATTCTGTCAACGTACGGCGCTGCGCTTCAGCAAACGCCTTGATTCTTTCAATCGAGAAAGACATGTCTTCCAGCAGCGTTTGCGGCAGGATTGACTTTGCTTTCGCAATGGCGTCTTCGGATACCTTCAAGTCGTCCAGTTCTACGCCATCAAATGTTTTTAAGAAGTCTTTTAGCGCGCTGTCCCCTTCCTGACGTACACGGTTTATGATTGCAGAAACCGTATGTTCCAGTTCAGCTTTCTCTTGTACCTGCAGACCAGCTTCTTCTTTGATGTAATGAATCATTCTAAACCCTCCAATACCGTTGTTGGTCTAATACATAAGCAAGACGCGTGCCAAAACAACAGCATGGGAAAAATGAATCCAAATCGGGCTTTTTGAAAAGGCAGGAGTAAGAATTGTTTCAATTTTGCAACGATATTTTGTATGATTGATTCATTTTTGCAAATTGATGCAAATTTGAATCACTTTCACTTCTTCGCATTCTTTAATTTTCGACTAATCGTACTTTGACTCACTCCCAACCTCTTCGCTACTTTTCTCATCGAGCCTAGTTCCTTCAAATAATGAGAAAAGATCTCTTGTTCCACTTGTGAAAGCATGTTGTCGAGTGTACGTTCCGGGTCGCTGATTAGCGATTTGAGGTAGTCCTGTTTTGGGGCCCTTTGAATGTGTTGAGATTTTTCATCGCTGCGTAATATCTCGAACAAGCTGTCCGTTAGTATTTCGCTGCTATCCGAGGTAATGGCGATTCTTTCGAGGACGTTTTCCAGTTCCCGGACATTTCCCGGCCAATGGTAAGCAAGCAATTGATCCAGGACAGAGGGTGACAGCGTTTTTTGAAATTGATACTTTTGATTGATCCGTTCCATAAACAAAAAGATCAGCTCTATCAAATCTTCCGTACGTTCATGTAATGCCGGGATTTTTACCGGGACAACATTTAAGCGATAGTACAAATCCTTGCGAAACGTCCCTTCCGACACCATCTTCTCCAAATCCTGGTTCGTAGCTGTGATAAAGCGTACATCTATTTTTTTCAACTCTCTGCCGCCTACACGCATAAACGATTGATTCTGAATGACCTGGAGCAATTTGGTTTGAAGCTCTAGCGGCAGTTCCCCCACTTCATCCAGAAACAGCGTTCCGTTGTTTGCAGATTCCAGCAGCCCAACTCTGCCTGAGGAAAGGGCACCTGAAAACGCTCCTGGTTCATAGCCAAACAGCTCCGACTCGAACAAACTGGCCGGAATGGCACCACAGTTCACTTCTATGAACGCTTCTTCCTTCCGATTGCTGATGTTGTGCAGCCAGAAAGCCACTTCCGATTTGCCGACACCTGATTCCCCGAGCAGCATGACGCTTGTATTTACCTGCGAGACCCTTTCCAGAAGCTGCAGAACACGTTTCATGGCTTTGCTCTTGGCAATCAATGCACCCTTGCGTCCAAAATGAGATTGACGCAATCGTTCGAGCTGCCCATTATACTCCTTGATCGCGCGTTCCATTTCTTCGACCTGTTTTTTTAACGTAAGAATTTCTGTAATATCCAACGAGTTGGAAACCACTCGTAGCAAATTGCCTGATTCGTCAAAAACAGGATTGGCGGTTACGTGCAGCCGTCTGCCCGTTGACGTGGATTGAATCATGGTGACAGGTTTTCGCTCCTTGAGAACCATGACCGTCGCCGAAGGATAAAAGATCTTTTTCTCTTCCATTTCGTAGACGTTCCTACCGAGTAACTCGATCCCCTGCAATCCGTAATGTCTTTCACATGATGGGTTTACCCGAATACAAGTCCCGGTCTCATCCGTCACAAAAATCTCGTCATGAGATGATTGAAACACCATCTCCAGTTCTTGATTTTTTTCCATTAATTCCCTCAACACAAGATCATTTTCTCCCGCCATTGCCCCCGTCCTTTCTATACAGATTTGATATACTATTATTTTAAAATAGTACAGTGAATTTGAAAAATAAAAAAAATACCCGCTCCTGTTTGTTAACAGGGCGAGTACCTTCTTTGCCATTGCATGATTAGCCAACCAGGCATACTGATTTGCTTACTAATACCTGATACCATTCCTTGGACCGTCTCTCTTTTACCCTTGGCCAGCCTGATCAACTATCTCTTCGGTAGGGGCAGGCGGTGCCAGTATATCAGGAGGCGGCTGATCGGCTGGGAATGACTGATCCACACCGTCCGGTGCTGTCTGATCGTCTGGCGGAGGAGACAGGATCGGTGCCTCTGATTGAGATGTATCCGCAGGCTGAGTGACAGGCGGAGACTGGTTTTGATTCACCGGTTCTTTCTTCGGGGTGGTAGGAGCAGACGCCTGCGATGCTGCTTTTGGTTTGCTCGGCGGTTCCCACTGTGCCAGCTCCACGATGGCCGCGTCGCTCAGCTTCTTCGCCGTCCAGGTGCTTCCCACCATCTCCGCCTTGAGTGCCTCCCGCACATCGCGCATGTTCTTCTGCGGCCAGAGCGAATACGGTGATTTCCACACCGCTCCATTGTCGAGGGACACCATCTTGTCAGAAGAGATCGTCGCAAAATCAAGGGCAAGCCCTTTTATCTGGTCTGGCGACAGGTCGGTGCGAACATGCTTGCTCATAGTATCCAATATCGTCGTCAATTTGGAGATCCCATCAATTGATACGACTTTGTCGACAACTGCCCGGATTACCTGCTGCTGTCTTCTGTTCCGGTCAAAATCGCTGGAATTGTAGGCCTCTCCGCGCCGATCAATCCGGTGGCGGACGAAACCCAGCGCCTGCTCGCCGTTCAGCACCTGTGTTCCTTTTTTCAGATTTCGGTATACGCCTTCCTTGGGCAGCTCGTAGACCAGATCCCGATCCACATCTACCTTTACGCCGCCGATATTGTCGATTACGGCGGTAAAGCCCTCAAAATCAAGCTGGACATAGTGCTCGATTGGAATCCCCAGCATATGTTCCAGCGTTTTTTTCAAAAAGGTCATCCCATTTTCCGTTACCGGCTGCTTGTTGATTTCCGCTTCCTTGCGTTTATTCTCCCCCAAGGCAAACACTTCGTTCACTTTGTGGTAGCCCGGATATCCCGGTATTTCAACACGTGTGTCTCGCGGCAGGGAAACCATGGTTAATTGTTGTGTGACCGGATTGGCGACAGCTACAACCAGGACGTCCGTATTCAGCATGCCGATGTTCTTTCGTGTATCGACCCCGACGATGACAAACGAAATAGCTTTCTTTTCTTCGTAAGGTACAGTGACGACGGGCTGTTCAGGCAGTTTGTAAGGATCCTCCGTGACGACCTGCAGCGTCTTGTCCATCTGTGACAGCGCAAAGCCCACTCCGACGATCAGCAAACAAAGAAACAGGGAGCTCGCAAGGAGCAAATACCATTTTTTCCCGCGTTTGCCCCGCTTTTTTTGCCTTGTTTTGGTCGTAGGCGCTGGTGTTCTTTCCTTCCTGGTTTGCATGGCTTCAGCTCCTTTTCCTTAAAAGAGGGCCCAATCTTCGCTTCGATCATCTTTGCGCTTTTTGGAAAATTATGTCCATTTTAACACATCTGAACGAGTATTTGTAGAACTCTGCCGAATGTCTTTCAAGGCAACGGAACGTCTTGCGCTCACCAAGCGAAACAGGTAGTCTAAAACTAACAAAGAAAAAACCTGGATGGATGTATGATCGACTTCACGGGAATCGGGGGGACTGAGAGTGGAACACGTACAGGTGCTGATCGCGGGCGGAGGCATCGGCGGATTATCCGCGGCTATCTGGTGCCGACGATTGGGATTATCCTGTCTCCTTCTGGAATCAAAAGATGTTCTGGGCGGGCAGCTATCCCAGATTCACAATGAGATCCCGGACTTCCCGCCACGGGTTTATCCCAATGGGGCAGCCCTGCTTGAGGAATTGCTCGGGCACCCTGCGATTCGGGAGCTTCGCCCTCGCCTGGGTGAAACGATACTCCGAATCGATGCAGAAACACATGAAGTACATACTTCACACCAAGTTTATCGAGCCGATTACCTGATCATCGCGACAGGTGTAAGTCCAAACATCATACCTGCGCTTGCGGATTGCCCCCGCGTGCTGTCACCCTGGTTTTCCACGACCTCGCAGGCAGCGACCGTGGAAGGTCAGGATATTGCCGTGATCGGCGGTGGAGATCGTGCATTGGAAAGCGCATCCAACCTCGCTGCGTACGCGCGTCACATGTATCTGCTCGTCCGCAGCGATCACTTGCGGGCCCGCTCCGAGTGGGTGGAGCGCGTCAATCGGCTGCCCAACCTTCAGATCATGTGGGAAACGGAGGCATCAGGCTACTCCATGAAGGATGGACGGATCCGGCTGGATTTGCGCTCCGAAAAAAAAGAGGCTCCAAAGTCTATTACAGTGGATTGGGTCTTGCCCCGTATCGGCGTGCGCGGAAACAGTCAGGCATTTGCCTCGCTGCCCGTTTTTGACGAACATTACCTCAAGACGGATCAGACGCAAAGATCCGTTCCAGAGTGGATCTACGCGATTGGAGATGTGGCCAATGGAGCGGCCTACTCCAGCATATCCCTTGCTGTTGGTCAGGCGATGAAGGCCGTCAAGCATATCTCCCTTGGTCTGCAGCACCAGCATGAAAACATCGATTGATTGAAAGAATGAATGAGATTGCACAGAGGAGAACGAAGCATGTACGCTTTTTCTGACGACTTCGGCTTACCTGTTACACTTACGTTTGACCCGAAGGAATACAGCTTGCAGGAGGCGCGCCATGTGCTGATTTTTGCCTTTTGGCAAGGAAAACTGCTATTTACACGCCACCGTCAGCGCGGGATTGAACTTCCCGGGGGAAAAATCGAGCCTGGCGAGAGCAGTCTCGCTGCTGCGGTACGGGAGGCCTATGAAGAGACGGGGGCCATCCTGGACGGCATCGAGCGGATCGGACAATATACCGTTAATGAAGAGCTGCGCAAGGATATCTATATCGCCCGGGTGCTGCGCTGCGATGCTCCTACGGGAACAGATGTCACGGAGACTGTGATCTTCGAGGATGTTCCTGTATCGGTAAAAGGAAATCCCTTGTTCAGCAGGATCTTGCAAGATGACGTGTACCCCTTGGCGCTCGACCGCGCATTGCGTCATCCCTTTGCCACGTAGATCTCCTCAAAAAAACAGGCAATGAACCGAACATGTTTCGGTCGTTGCCTGTTACTCTTTCCCTTTTTCTTTTTTGCCCCCGTTCAGGAGATGGTCGATCAGATCACCCGGATCAAACCCGTAGTGTTTGATCGCCTCTGCTTTTCGTTTGTCTTCCTTTGACTGAGGCTCAATTCCCATCGCCTCCGAGATTTGTCGCCAGGCCTGCTGTTCTTTTTGCTTCTTTTCCTCTTCCGCCAGATCCTCCTTGTTCGATTCAGCTTGCTGCGACTGTTGCTGGGATTGCGTCTGCTGCGGCTTGAGGAAGAATATCCCGACGATAGCAAATACCAGAGAAAGACCTGCGATGGTGAAAAACATCACCGTACGCGAGATGCCTAGCAGCCAGGTAAAGACGGGCGGACCCACTGCGACGCCGATAAAACGAACTCCGCTGTACAGCGAAGTAATCATCCCGCGCTCTGATTTTTGCACGGCGCCGACGATCATGCTGTTCAAGCAAGGCAAAATCATCCCCGTTCCAACGCTCCCGATAACCAGAACTCCGATCAAGGCGTATGCCCCTTTGACAAATGAGGCGATCACATACGAAGCAGCCAGCAGAAACATCCCGGTAATCACGAACATGCGCATCAGCTTCAGCTTTTTCTTGATGATCAGCCCTGTGACATAAGCAGCGATGCTCATGATCAGCAGAGGGATCGCGAGAAATCCGCCTTTGATCACACCGTCGATCTTGTGTTTTTTCTCCAACAGGTCAGAGAGGTAAAACAAGACACCGAAAAGGGTGAACAGGCAGATGCTCCCGATAAAAAAAGCGGGAATCAGCCATTTGCCATGCTGTTTGAACACTTTTCCTATGGATTGCATGTACTGCTTGACAGGTATCGGTTTGCGCTCCTGCTTCTTCTCCTTCGTCAAAAAGAGAAAGAGCAGCAAAATGATGCCGCACAGGATCGGAAAAGCGAGGAAAACCATATACCAGACAATCAGGGCCAGCAGTGAGCCGATGATGGGGCTCAGCACCTTCCCGATCCCGTTCGAGGTCTCCATAAGCCCCAAAGCACGACTCTCCTGCGCTCCGTCGAACAGGTCCCCGACCAAGGCCATCGCGATGGGAGCGGTTCCCGCTGCCCCAATCCCCTGCAAAATGCGTCCTGCCATGATCAGCATGTACGGATTATCCATCCACAGGGACGCGAGACCGGCCAATAGTCCGCCAAGACCATACAGGATCAAGGCCAGAATGATGACGATTTTGCGTCCGAACCGGTCGGATAAATACCCCGCCAGCGGAATCACGATCCCGGCGGAGATGGAGAAAGAGGTAATGAGCAGACTGGTTTGGAACGAGCTTAGATCCATTTTGGCTTGCATGGTCGGGAGGACGGGAATCAACATCGAGTTTCCCAGCACCATGATCAGGGGGATGCCTGACAAGCCGATCAGGTTTTTTGTACTTTGCGCCATTCGTTACTGCCACTCCTCTATTTTACACATATACTTCGCCATCCCAGCGCAAGGCATGAATTCGCTCCCAATACGGCTCTACCCCGATCCCGGGACCGTCCGGCAGCTTCACTTCCCCCTGGACAGGCTTGACGGGGAAAAGCTCCGTAAAGGGATTCTCCATCACATCCCACTCTACTGGCTCGATCTGCTGGCTGTTCATTTTGCTCCATGCCGGCAGACAGGCCTGAGCATAGATGGCATACAGACGGGACAGACTGCCGTCATAGCAATGCGGAGAGACACGGTGGCTGAATTGCCTTGCCAGCTCTACCAGTGAGCGGTACGACTCCAGCCCTTCTGCATGCATCGGGTCCGGCTGATAGATATCGAGCGCGCCATGTTGCAGGAATGGCAAATATTGAGGTGGACGAACCAGATTCTCGCCTCCTGCCAACGGAATCGGGAGACAAGCCCGCAATTTCACATACTCCTGTACCTGATCCAGCGGCATCGGTTCTTCCAGCCACATCCAGTTGGGGTAACGGGATATCAGATGCTCCCAGTCCCGGGCTGCCGCCAAGTCATAGCTCTGGTTGCCGTCCAAAGCTACACAAACATCCGGACCTAGCGAGTTCATCAGTGCTTCAATATGCTTCTGATCTTCGCGCAAAGAGCGCCCACCGATCTTGACTTTGATTTTTTTAAAGCCTGCACCCACCTGTTCCATGACCTGTGCAATCGACGTGCTCATCCATTCCGGTTCCTCCCGATACGATTGAAAAGAAGCATAGACCGGGATGGCGGGATGGATGCGACCACCCCACAGGTCGCAGACTGACAGCCCCGAAGCCTTCGCCACGATCTCTGTCAAAGCCATGCCTACCCCCGCTGCCGACCGCTGATGCCATTTTTTCAACACGGCGGTGATCGACAACCTGTCTGTCGCCTGCTTTCCGATCAGATAGGGAATGATTCGCTCGCGAAAACCCAAGTCCAAGGTAGGCAGCCAATCCAGAATCTCTCCCCAGCCATCGACTCCGGATGTTGTGAGTATACGGATCAAGTACGTCGTGCGGTAGCGTTTGTATCCATTGGCATCTCCGTAGGCTTTCGGCAAACGATACAGCAGGGGGTAAGTTTCAACGCGCTCGATCTGCATAATCCGGCCTTGCCCTCCCTCTACAGCAAATCATCGCGGCCTTCTCGCTCCGCACGCTCTGCTTCATAGTCTTCGTAAGACAGGAAGTTTCCCTTGCCTTCGCCTTTTCGCATGTACTCCTCATAAGTGCCGCTGCGCATAAACTGAACACTGTCCGGCCCGTGATAACCATCAATGCCTGTATACCCGATCTCTTCGACTGCTTGCACAAAACCGTCCGGCTCATCGCTTTCGATGTACATTTCCTTGTAGTCGGTCTTGTCGTTATCTACAAATGAAAAAGGAGTGCTTGAAGTGCCCCAGGCCTCGACGATCTGCCAAGCATCTTCCCCATCAAAGCCATTCTGCCCTTCTTTTTCATCCAGAGAGGTCCTGCCAAACGGCGGCTGGAGAAATTCCTCCTCAATGGGCCGCGAGTCATTCCGGTTGGGAGCTGGCGCGTGTTCTTTGCAGGTGAGAGCATGCGGCAATGCCTCCAAACGCTCAAGCGGAATCTCAGTCCCGCATACGGTACAAATACCATACGTCCCCTCTTCCATTTTTTGCAAAGCTTGATCGATTTCCCGCAGCGTTTCCCGATCCAGGAGATCTAGCGCCAAGTCCTTCTCTCTTTCAAACATTTCCGTCCCAATGTCAGCAGGATGGTTATCGTACATGGAAAACTCTTGAATAGCTGAAGACATTTGCTCCCTCATGCTGTAATGGGCCTGTACGCGTTCTTCGATCTCCCGTTTTTCGTCCAGCAATTTTTCCTTGAGAATGGCCATCTTGTTCTGGTCCACACCGGATACCACCCTTCGTTTGGTTTCCTCAACAGGTAGTATGGCTTGGCCTTACCGGAAATAACCGATGCGCCATAAGGACCCTTTAAAATGGCTTGTACGTGATGTATTCCAAAAAAGTGTCCAAAAATGAATGCACCACTTCCGATGTTTCCTCCCGTCTGTAGGCGATTCCCCCATCCATCGTAATATCTTGATCTGCCAATTCCCGAAAGACGACTCCCCCCGGCTCGTAGCTGATCGCAGGTGCAATAGATACTCCCATGCCTGCAGATACAAGGACAAAAACCGTCTGCAGGTCATGCGTTTCGATTGTGATATTTGGGGAAAAACCCGCCTCGTGACAAATTCTGGTAACCGCATCGTAAAAGCCGGGCCCAATCGACCGTGGTGTAATCACGAAAGATTCAGCAGCTAATTCTTTGATCGAAACAGCCCCTCCCCTCAAGGCAAGAGGATGGTTTTTTGGCAAGATCGCAGCCAAAGGCGGGTACTTGATTTTCTTTACCAGTATTTCTTCATTGGTGACTGGTGGCGTGAGAATTCCGACGTCGATGCTTTTATCCTGCAGAGCCGCGATTTGGGCTGTCGTTCCCATCAACTGAAGATTCAAACTGACTTCTGGATACTTATTGCGGTACACCTCAAGGACGGGCAGCAGATTATGGGCAGTCCCTGTAAACCCGATGATCAGCTTTCCATGCTCTGCCCGGGCTGCCATGCGTGCCGTATCACAGGCATCCTCTACCAGATCGATCAATTGGTATGCCTTTTCCAGAAACGCTTTTCCTGCATTGGTTAATTCGACGCGCCTCTTGGTACGATCCAATAATCGAACGCCCACCTCTTCCTCCAGCTGCTGGATTTGCCTGCTGAGCGGAGGCTGCGCAATATGCAATCTTTCTGCCGCACGACTGAAGTTAAGCTCTTCTGCCAAAACCGTGAAATAGCGAATATGTCTGAGTTCCATGTGATCCCCCAATCCTCATTTATACCTGTAAGGTATTATTATAGGTTTTTTAAATATTTCCGCAATTACAGAAAGCCTTTTATACTAGGAATAATCCTTTTTTGATCAGGAGATCGCCATCATCTTTTATAGCTTTTTTATACGGGGGGATCTATTTGACAGTTGAAGCGACGCAACAAAGAGGAAAGCTGATTGCACTTCTATTCTTTGGCTGGTTTATCTCTTCCTTGGATCGCATGTTCATCAATATTGCCATCGTTCCCATCGGGGAAGAGCTGAAGCTGGATCCTGCTTCACTAGGCGTCATATTGAGCATTTTTTATCTGGGGTATACCCTCATGCAAATTCCGGGAGGCTGGCTGGCAGACCGCTATGGTTCCAAAATCGCCATTATTTCTACCATTGTCGTCTTTTCCTTATTTGCAGGATTGTCCGGTTTGGCTTGGTCCCTGACCTCTCTTTTGGTCATTCGTTTTATTTTCGGACTCGGCGAGGGAGCATTCCCAGGAGCTGCAACCAAATTAATGAGCGAAAATGTGCCTCCGGAAAAAAGGTCGCGCACGCAATCGATCCTGCTGGTCGCGATCATGCTGGGCGGTTTTCTCGCCAGTGCTGGGGGCGCCTATTTCATCACCCAGATCGGGTGGAGAAACGTGTATATTGTTTTGGGGATTTTAGGAATCATCCTTGCCGTAGTTTATTTCTTTTTCCTCCGAGACAAGCAAGCTGAACCAGGCGTCAGTGAGACCCAAGAGCAAGAAGTATCGCTTCGTGCCTTGTTTACCTCTTCTGCCATGTGGAAAATTTTGATCGCGCTGTTCGGCTTGTATACCGCGATGTGGGGATTGAACAGCTGGGTGCCTTCCTACCTGACGAATGTCCGCGGGATCAACCTGCTGGACGCAGGCATCTACGCTTCGCTACCTCTGTTGGCGGGTATGGTTGGCTATCTGGCTGGCGGCTGGCTGGCAGACAAAGTCTTTGCGAACCGCGAAAGGAGCCTGATCATCTACGGCAATCTGATCGCAGCGATCTGCATCTACGCAATGTTTACCGTAGAATCGCTCGTGCTGACGATCACCGCGCAAATCATCGCCGCTTTCTTCTTTCAAGTGGCCTATATGGGTATTTTGGCTATGCCGCTTCGGCAATTGCCCTCCCAAATCATGGGAAGCGCATTCGGCATGCTGAATACAGGAGCGAATCTCGCCTCCTTCCTCACGCCTGCTGTGATGGGCTTCCTGATCCAAGCCTTTGACGGATCATACAACGTCGCTTTCAGCTATCTCATCGTCGGCAATCTTCTCTCGCTCGTCATGGGACTGCTGCTGGGACAATCCAAAAAGCTATTGGCCTCGTCTTCTGTCGCCAAGTCGTCCCAAGCCTAGCAAAACGCTCAAACGATCGAGACAACAATAAATGACCCAGGAGGAGGACAAAATGAAAACAAAACGTAGAGAAATGATGCAAAAATTGATGAAAGAGCATGACCTTACTGCCATATTGTTGACTTCCCCCAACAATCAGTACTTTGTCAGCGGTTTTAAAGCGATCATTTACTCTCGCCCGATCTTTTACATCTACTCGCAAAAAGAGAGTACGTTTATCGTGCCGGGACTGGAAGAAGATCACGCCAAGCACTTCGCACAGGTAGATCGCATCATCACCTACTATGAGCATCCAGAGAAAGCGGAGAAAGGAACCAATCCAGTCGAGTCCCTGCTTTCGTACTTGCAGACATATGGTCAGGGTGGAAAGCTGGGAGTCGAGTTCTCGTCTGTGTCGATGAAGCTGGAAAAAGCGCTGCAGGAGGCAGGCTGGGAGCTGGTCGATGTCTCCTCTGAACTTTTGCAGGCTCGCGTCGTGAAGGATGAGGAAGAACTGGGTCTGCTGCGTCAAGCGAGTGAATTGGTCAGCCTGGCTGTTCGCGCTTCTTTGGGTGCGGTCAAGCCCGGTGCGACGGAACTGGAGATTGATCAAGCAGGGCACTTGGCTGCCTTGGAGGAGGTTTCTCGCCGTTATCCAGAAATGATCGCCGGAGTAAACGCCATGACCCCATCGGGCATCGAGCGCTCCATCCTGCCGCATGTGTTTTCCAATACACGAAAGCTGGAGCGAGGAGACATCCTTATTCATACGCACCATGTCTTTCTAAACGGCTATATTGCTGAATGCGAGCGGACGTGCTTCGTGGGCGAAGCCACCGACAGGCAAAAGGAAGCCTTCGCCGTCATGCTTGCCGCCCAGCAAGCTGCATTGGATACAGTCAAGGCAGGAGTTCCGATGTGCGAAGTGGATCTCGCCGCTCGGTCTATCATTCAAAAGGCTGGATTCGGGGAGTACGCCATTCACCGCACGGGTCACAGCATGGGCCTGGATGTTCATGAACCTCCCTTCTTCCGCTTTGATGAACATGCTGTATTGGAGGAAGGTATGGTCTTTACCGTCGAGCCAGGGTTTTATGTCCCGGGGCTGGGTGGATTCCGTCACTCAGATACGGTCATTGTGACCAAGGAGGGCTGCGAAGTGATTACGCAGGTGGAGAGGGATTTGGAGAGCATGGTACTTTAAGTGGGAATGTAGATGAATCAAGCAAAAAAGCATGGGGTCTTCGTGACGTACCATGCTTTTTGCTTTTTTCCATATAACAAGCCTTCATGAAAAAACCTGTCTTCCCCAGCTGGGAAAGACAGGCTCGATCAAGCTATTTTTATTCTTCATGAACATGAGCATAATGCTCTTCCACGACGTCAGCACAGCGTCCGCAAATCGCAGGATGTGCGGAGTGGGAGCCTACGTCTTGCTTCACCACACGGCAACGCTCGCATTTGACGCCATCTGCAGCCGCTACAACCACGCTGATTCCTTCCAATTGGACGGCTTCGGCTGGTGCTGCAGCATCTTGGCTGTGAAGATCCACATGAGCCACGATAAACAGATCCGCGAGATCGTCCATGGCAGCCAAGGTTTTTGCAACCTCTTCGTTTTGCGGGTACAAAGCGAGTTTGGCGTCTACCGAGTTGCCGAACACCTTGTTGCGGCGCGCCTCTTCCATCGCTTTGAGCACTTCGTCACGGACTTCCAGGAAGGCATTCCATTTTTGGAGAGCTTCCCCAGAGAAGCTGAGATGCTTCTCTTCCGCTTCCGGCATGTCGGTCAGTTGCACGCTTTCCACTTCTACGCCCGGGATAAAGCTCCATACTTCATCAGCGGTATGCGGCAGGATCGGAGCTACCAGTCTCACCAGCGTCAGCAAGCAATCGTACATGACAGTTTGGGCGGCGCGGCGCTTCGTGCTGTTTGGCGCTTCCACGTACAGTCTGTCTTTGCAGATGTCCAGATAGAACGAAGACAAGTCGATCACACAGAAGTTATGAACGGCATGGAAGACAGTATGGAACTGGTATTCGTCATATGCCTTGCGTGCTCGCTGTGTCACCTGCGCAGCTTTGGCGAGAACGAAGCGATCCAATTCGCCGAGATTTTCATAGGCTACACGGTCGCGAGCCGGATCAAAGCCGTCCAGATTACCCAGCAGGAAACGGAAGGTATTGCGGATTTTGCGATACACCTCGGCGATCTGATTCAAAATCGCGTCGGAAATACGAACGTCAGACTGGTAATCCACCGAAGCCACCCACAGACGCAGAATATCTGCACCCAGCTTGTCGATGACCTGCTGCGGCACGACGACATTCCCCAGCGATTTGGACATTTTGCGTCCTTCGCCATCGAGGGCAAAGCCATGGCTCAATACGGATTTATACGGCGCTGTGCCATATACCGCAACCCCTGTAGACAAGGAGGAGTTGAACCAACCGCGATATTGGTCAGAGCCTTCCAAATACATATCCGCCGGCCAGCTCATGCCGCGCTCTCTGAGTACAGCTTGATGGCTGGAACCGGAGTCAAACCAAACGTCCATGATGTCGGTTTCTTTGCGGAATTCCTTCGTATCGCATTTCGGGCATGCCAGTCCTTCTGGCACCAGCTCGCTCGCTTCACGGGCAAACCAGACCGAAGAGCCCTCTTTGCGGAACAATTCTGCGATATGGTTGATCGTCATATCGTTGATGATCGGTTCATTGCAGCATTTGCAATAGAAGATCGGAATCGGTACGCCCCACACGCGTTGACGAGAGATACACCAGTCACCGCGATCGGCGATCATGTTAGCCAAGCGAGTTTCACCCCATTGCGGGATCCATTTCACCTGTTTGATCGCTTCCAGCATCTGCTCACGGAAGCCGTCGATGGACGCAAACCATTGCTCGGTCGCACGATAGATTACCGGTTTTTTGGTGCGCCAGTCATGCGGATAGGAGTGCGTAAAGAAGCTCAGCTTGAGCAGCGCGTTGTTCTCCTTCAGCTTCTCGGTGACGACCTTGTTGGCATCCTCGTAGAACAAGCCTTCAAATCCGGGCACTTCACTGGTCATTTTTCCTTCATGGTCTACCGGGCAGAGCACGCCAAGATTGTATTTTTGACCGATGATGAAGTCGTCTTCCCCGTGACCAGGAGCCGTATGAACGCAGCCTGTACCGGCGTCGAGTGTGACATGCTCGCCCAGAATGAGCGGAGAAGTGCGGTCGTAGAACGGATGCTGCGTCAGTACCCCTTCCAGATCAGCACCTTTGTGCGTTGCCAGTACTTCTACGTCTTCCCAGCCGATTTCCTTGCTCGCTGTCTCGAGCAGGCCGCTGGCAACGAGGAATTGGCGATCTGCCACTTTCACTACGCTGTACTCCAATTCCGGATGGAGAGAGATAGCCAGGTTGGCAGGCAGTGTCCAAGGAGTTGTTGTCCAGATCACGACGCCTGTCTGGGTATCCAGCTTGCCTTTGCCATCGACGACCTGGAAGCTGACATAAATGGAAGGAGAGCGCTTGTCTTTGTACTCGATCTCGGCATCAGCCAGCGCGGTTTCCGAAGAAGGCGACCAGTAGACGCAGCGCAGTCCCTTGTAGATGTATCCTTTTTTTGCCATTTCACCAAAGACGCGGATTTGATTCGCTTCATATTCCGGCAACAGCGTAACGTAAGGATTTTCCCAATCCCCGCGAACACCCAGGCGTTTAAACTGGTCACGCTGCTTGTGGATATAGGACCATGCGTACTCTTCGCAACGCTTGCGGAAATCGTTTACCTCGATCGAACGGCGATCCAGCCCTTGTGCATTAATGATCGCTTGCTCGATCGGCAATCCATGTGTATCCCAACCTGGCACATAGGGAGCGTCAAAACCCGCCATAGATTTGTAGCGGACAATCATGTCCTTGATGATTTTATTCAAGGCGTGGCCGATATGGATATCCCCGTTCGCATATGGAGGACCGTCGTGGAGAACAAATGGAGGGCGTCCTTTGGTGCGCTCCTGTACTTTTTGGTAGATGTCCTTCTCATCCCATGCCGCTTGCATTTGCGGCTCACGCGCTGGCAGGTTGCCGCGCATCGGAAACTCGGTTTTTGGCAATTGAAGCGTTTTGCTGTAATCCATAGCCTCATTCACTCCTATAAAAATAAATAAAAGCCTTCCCTCATCCCCAAATAGGGACGAGAGAAAGCTCCCGTGGTACCACCCTGATTAAACGAGTTATGCCGCATGTAAAAGAGACGGCAAAGACTCGCTTCACTTCATTACATTCCGTAACGGGAATGACTCGCGCACTTACTTGCCTATCCAAGGATGCTGGGGTCGGCTTTCGGTTATTGAACTCCCGGGTGATATTCCGCAAGGCTGCTGGACGGGCTTTCACCTGACCCCGACTCTCTTGGCAGCGGACCTTACGTACTCGTCCCGTTCATCGTTTCATCCAAATATCAAAATTTGTAATCCATTATAGTCTCATCATCGACAAAGCGTCAATCTTTTATTCCACAGCAACAGCAGAATCAGCCTGTTCAATATCGTCCCAAGCGCCATGCTCCAGCATTTCCAATTGGGCTTCGAGCAAGGTGCGAAAGCGCATCCGGTAGACGGACGCCCGTTTTTTCAACTCTTCAATCTCGATGGCAATCTTGCGAGATTTGGCGAGCGCTTCGTTCACTATGCGGTCTGCGTTCTTCTCTGCTTCCTTCAGGATCAGCTGCGCTTCCTTGCGCGCATTGGACTTCACGTCCTCAGCCGTCTCCTGCGCGACGAGAATAGACTTGCTCAGATTTTCTTCCAGACTTTTGTAATGGTCTACTCGCTCATTCAAAATGGCGATGCGCTCTTCCATTTCTTTTTTTTCCTTGATCAGGAGTTCAAAGTCCTTGATGACCTGATCCAAAAATTCATTCACTTCATCGATATTATACCCTCGAAAGCCAGTGCTGAATTCTTTATTGTGTATGTCTAGCGGCGTTAAAGACACATGAACCCCCCACTTTTCCCGATAATCGTTCCACTTCATTTCGACAAGTCGTACCGCTTTTCCTTCTGATACCGCAAATTTTTAGCCCATCGCCCATTTTCTTCCCCTAATCGACTAGCCCTACCAGCATCCGAAGTCTGCCGCTTCGGGTCGGTCCCGTCACATCGAGGACTTTGAAGCGGCCGAATCCTGCCAGTGAAACCATGTCTCCGGTCTGCAAGGGATGCGAGGGATCTTCTACGACCCTCCAATTCACCTTTACCTTGCCTGCGCGGATGGGGACCAAGGCTTTGGCTCGTGAAAAATGGTACACCTCGCCTAGCACTGCATCCGTCCGCGGAGAGGGTACTGTGATCATTTTTTCCGTAAAACGCGGAGCCGGGGGCGTAAATTCTTCCCAAGGCAACCGCTCGAAGGATACTGGAGTCCGGTGAATCTGTGTGACCTGGGTGCAGACGAAATCAGCTACCTCCTCCGCTACTACTACAAAGCAGCCGTCATTGTCCACCAGCATATCTCCGAATTTCTCCCGCTTCAATCCTACATGAAGCAGCGCCCCCATGACATCGCGATGCTGCAATGCATGAAAGCGTTGGTCTGCGACAATCCGCAAGAGAACCAACCTGTAATCCTCCGGTTCGACAGGCAAGTAATCGGGGTGGAGCAAGACACGTACCCGCTCGGCGCCCTCGTACCCGCCGCTTGCGGATACTTGCACATCCTGCACCTGTGAAGCGAGACTTTGAAAAATCGACATTTGTCTGGGATCGAGAAAATCAGTAAGGCGCATGGCCTGCTTCCGCTCTACTTGCGTCAGCATTTCCAGCGCCCGCTCTACAAAAGGACGTTCTTCTTTTCGAAAATGGTCAAATACACTCATCTGTCAACCCATCCCGCCTACATGATCTTGAACAGAATGGAAAACAGGCCGTACCGGGCGAAATGCAAGGCAATCAAGGCCACGATCGGAGAAATATCAATGAATCCAAGCGGTGGGATAAAGCGGCGAAACGGCGCCAGATAGGGCTCGACCAGCCGTTCGAGCAATTGCCCGATTCCCGTATCCCTCATCTGGGGAACCCATGACATCAAGATATAGGCAATAATCATGTACTGATACACGGTAAAAGCAAAATCCAGAATCGTAAAGAGGTAATTCATTTACTCACCCTTTTTTTCGTCGTAGGTTGCTACTCCTCTATGACACTCGAAATCGTACCCTGGATATCGACGTGGTCAGGTGTGCAGACAAAAATCGTGTCCCCTACTTTTTGAATGTCACCGTTCAAAGCGTAGACGGTACCGCTTAGAAAATCGATAATCCGTTTCGCCTGCTCCTTTTCGACGCGATGCAAATTGACCACGACCGGCCGGCGATGACGCAGGTTGTCCGCGATATCCTGTGCGTCGCTGTAATGGCGGGGTTCACAGAGGATCAAGCGAATCCCCTCCTTTTCCCTTGCCTGGAACGGCACTACATTGTTGGTTCGTCCTGTCGCTTGCCGTTTGGCAGAAGACTCCTGCTGCTCTTCACGCTGCTCTTCCACGGTTTCCTCGATGTACTCCTCGCTGTCCAACCCCAAGAACCCCATCAGTCGATTCATGACTCCCATTCGCCTTCCTCCTCTCTCTTATGCTTATGTATCGCCGTTCATTTCTTACTCAGGCTTGACCAGTATCGAGCCGAGCCGGATATATGTCGCTCCCTCTTCAATCGCAACCTCAAAGTCGCTGGACATTCCCATCGAAAGCTCCGTAATCTTCGCATGGGAAAAGTTCCATTCATTGATGCGATCTTTCCACTCCGCCAGCCCGCGAAAAACGAAACGCGCCTCTTCTGGATTATCGACAACAGGCGCCATTGTCATTAATCCATCGATCTTTATATGTTTCATATTACTGGTTTCCTGCAAAAAAGCCAATACGTCATCAGGACTAAGCCCAAATTTTGTCTCTTCTCCGGAGATATTGATCTGTAAAAAGCAAGAAACGACCTGATTCAACGCTTCTCCCCTTTTATTGAGCTCCTGCGCCAGCGAGATCCGATCCAGCGAATGCACATAGGAAAAACGTCCGACCACCTCTTTGGCCTTGTTTGTCTGCAGATGGCCGATGAAATGCCAGATGCCTCTGTCTCCGTATTGCTGGTATTTCGGCAGGGCGTCCTGCAAGCGATTCTCGCCGATATGCTCCACGCCTACCGAGAGCAGATCGCCGATTGTTTCTGCTCCTACGTATTTGGTAACAGCAATGATTTTGACGTCCTCCCGCTTGCGATTGGATCGCTCGCAAGCAGCCTGGATTCTCTTTTCGATCTCTTCCAGGCGCCGCTTCAATACTTCCTGCTCTGTATTCATGCTCATGTTGCTCACTCCACTCCTTTACTTCTGTCTCCAGCCAATATAGGAAGCCATCCGGCCTGTTGTCCCCTTTTCCCGCGCTTCCTTGCGATGGGAAAAGAACAGGTCGGTACGGCAGCTTGTACACCAGTTTGTCATGAGGATATGGGATTCCTCCACGCCTGCCTCGAGCAAAACCAGTCGGTTCAAACTTCGCAGATCCAGCATGCAGTTGCCGTCCTTCTGCGCAGGCGAGACAGCCATTTCCCAGTCCTTTACGCTTGTACGTACCTGCTCCATGATTCGTTCATCCACTTCATAGCAGCATCCCCCGATAGAGGGCCCCACCGCCACCAGCAATTGCTCTGGCCGCGTCTTTGTCCGCTGTACGATCGCCTGGACCATTTCCTCGGCAATACGCTGAACCGTTCCCTTCCATCCGGCATGTGCCAGGCCGATCGCCCCTGTATCAGGCGCCAAAAAATAGAGCGGGACACAATCCGCATAAAACGAGGTCAACAAGATATTGCGCTTGGTCGTATACAATCCGTCCGTCGCTGCAATGACGTCCTGGAGGCTTTCTCTGCCCGCCCCACCGGCCATGACCTGACACACTTGCCTGCCATGCACCTGGTCCGCGCACGTCCAGGCTTCAAAAGGCATTTGCAGCGCTGCGGCCAACTTACGCCGGTTCGCTACTACTTGTTCAGGTTCATCGCCGACATGCAAGCCAAGGTTGAATGAATCATACGGCTGTCCGCTTGCCCCTCCTGTCCGAATCGTAAAACCGGCCACCAAGCCGGGAAATCGCTCCTCCCAGTCCTGCAGATGCATCAATGGTTTTTCTTCGTCTCGAACAAACGGTTCTTTCATCCTTTCACCTTCCCTCATATGGCTAATCATACCATAGCCGAAAAGAAAAGAAAGGCTAACCCTGCCTTTCTTCGGTCCCTCAACCGTACTCGTCAGGACTGGTGTTCTTCGCCTCTACCCGCAAGGTTTCCTCCATTCGTACAAGCACGACATCCTTGCCGATTTTCACAATATTGCGCCAGGGAATGACGTAATCATTGCCCGAGGAAAAAAAGCCAAGGAATTTTCCCGGTCCTGGGATCACGATGGATTCCACGCGACCGTGGCGCAGATCAATTTCCAAATCCGATATTTGCCCCAAGCGCCTGCCATCTAAAATATTGACCACTTCTTTTGTTTGGAAGTCAGAGATTTTCACCATGGATGACCTCACCTACTTTTCTTGCGTTACTTCAGTATATGAAACGATTGGGGAATATGTCCGTTGACATGCAGGAGGAAACAAAAAACCCGGGCGGATTGCTCCTCTCCGCCGGGCTCTCTTCCGTAGGCTGCTTACGATTGAACATGCTTTTGCATATGGGCGATGGCCGCTTTCTCCAATCTCGATACCTGGGCCTGTGAGATCCCGATTTCCTCGGCGACCTCCATCTGGGTTTTTCCTTCATAAAAACGCATGGACAAAATCATTTTCTCACGCTCGCCAAGCCGCTGCATGCCTTCCCGCAGCGCGATCTCTTCGACCCATGTCACATCCTTGTTTTTCTCGTCACTGATCTGATCCATGACGTAAATCGGATCCCCGCCGTCCTGGTAGATCGGTTCAAACAAGGAGACCGGGTCCTGAATGGCATCCAGGGCAAAGACGACGTCTTCCTTGGCTACATTCAGTTCGTTGGAAATTTCGGTAATGGTCGGTTCGCGTGAATGCTTGTTTGTCAGGTTGTCACGTACCTGCAAGGCTTTGTAGGCGATGTCCCGCAAGGAACGGGATACGCGTATCGGATTGTTGTCGCGCAGGTAGCGACGAATTTCACCGATGATCATGGGTACTGCATACGTAGAGAACTTTACATTTTGCCCTAAATCAAAGTTGTCAATCGCTTTCATCAATCCGATGCAGCCCACTTGAAACAAGTCGTCTACGTACTCTCCGCGATTGTTGAAGCGCTGGATCACGCTGAGTACCAGACGCAGGTTGCCGTTGACCAGTTTTTCACGGGCTGCCAGTTCGCCGCTTTGCAGACGCTCGAACAATTCTCTCATCTCTTTGTTGGTCAGTACCGGAAGTTTGGAGGTGTCTACCCCGCATATCTCCACCTTATTGCGCGTCACGTCTTTCCCTCCTCGAAGCAAGAAAAGTTCCTAACCCGGTTGTCTTGAAAGGCCGCGTGCTGACGCGTGGCCGACGAGAGAGTGGCAGTTACCACTATCTGGCTCGGTGTTAGGAACAGTATCTCCTTCGATTGGGAAAATATGCGTTAGACCATTTTGTTGAATTCTTTTCGCAACCGTTTTATAATTCGCTTTTCCAGCCGGGAAATATAGGACTGGGAGATGCCAAGAAGATCGGCTACGTCCTTCTGGGTCTTCTCCTCCTCGCCTGCAAGGCCAAAGCGCAGCTCCATGATGATCCGCTCCCGTTCCGAGAGCTTATCCAGCGCTTTTTTCAAAAGTTTGCGATCTACCTGGTCCTCAATGTTCTTGTAGATCGTGTCGTTCTCTGTCCCGAGTACGTCCGACAGCAAGAGTTCATTGCCATCCCAATCGATGTTCAGCGGCTCGTCGAAGGAGACCTCCGAGCGGATCTTGTTGTTGCGGCGCAGATACATCAGGATTTCGTTTTCAATACAGCGGGAGGCGTACGTAGCCAGCTTGATGTTTTTGTCGGGATCGAAGGTGTTCACTGCCTTGATCAGTCCGATCGTGCCAATGCTGACGAGATCCTCGATGTTGATCCCCGTGTTTTCAAATTTGCGGGCGATATAGACGACGAGACGCAAATTGCGTTCGATCAGCATCGCCCGGACGGCTGGATCGCCCGATGGGAGGCGTATCAGCAAGACTTCTTCTTCTTCCCTGGTCAGTGGTGGAGGTAGGGCCTCACTCCCGCCGATATAGTAGACTTCTTCTGCTTTTGCACCAATCCACATCAGGAAACGGTACCAGGTTAATTGGAGTTGTAGGCGAAGTTTTACATACATGATTAGCCCTCCTGTTCGAGAATTACGGTAGGTTCTTGTGAATAGGTCTCCATCATTGCGGGATGGACGATGGCTTGATACTTGCCGTCAGCAGCGAGCGGGATGGGATTGAGGCCAATCAGCACTTTGCGGGTCACGTAGTGCATGCCGTCTTGTACGATCGTGACCGAATCCGGCTTGACCGCAAGCAAAAAGTCCATTCCTCGCGATACACTCCGGTAAGGAATCAGACGTACACGTGGTTGCCACTCCTGTGGTAGATCCTCCCAGCAGCCGTCCAGCTTTTCCCACACTCCACCGTTTTCATCGGCTTGTCGGAGAAGCGGCGGCGGCAAGAGATGAGCGAGCATGCGCGTCTCCATGATCATGACTGGAATCCGCGTGATCGGCTCATGCAACTGGTTCCCCGTGTCTATCAGCCCCCTGCAAATGATTCTCTCACCCTCCAGAGTCACCACGACATCTGCCAGGAAGGCTTCCATTCTCCTGGGCTCCTGGATCGCCTGATAGCTTCTGCGTCCCAAAACAAAAACAAGCGCAAAACCGATGACGAGGATGGCCAGCGTGGGCTTGAATCCTACACCAAACCCGTCGTTATGCGTCACCACCAATCCACCCAGAATCTCGTTTTGGGGAGCGAGGAAATACTGCAAGCCAAACACCCCCCCTCCAAAGACAAAGGAGACGAAATAAAAAATGATCAGATTCTGTGTGAATGCCCAAATGCGTTTGTTGCCGAATGCAATCCACAGGATCACGATGGAGAAGAGCAGCTTGACCGGCCATTGGTAGATCAGCGAGAAGGTCGGAAAAAAGAAAAAAAGGACATACATCGAGCCGCATACGGAAGCAGTGACAATCCTCCACCAAACTACGCGCTCTTTGCGAAAAAACGCTGTGAACCAGAGTAATAAGGTATCAATCGCGATGTTGAGGAGTAAAATAATATCAAGATACACAATCACCTTGTATCCCTCCATTTTGGACACATCGCGAAGGACGCATTTTCCGGTTAAAAGCAGTATATATCAATGTGTATGTAAAATCTGTCAATTCTTGACGGACTTTTTTTGGATTTTTTGTAGAAGATTTATGCTGTTGATAGTGGCCTTTTTCCTTGTATGGTGGTCATCGGGCTGTATCTTTGGGGAGGAAAAAGGGGGGAACGCTTCAGGCGGGTTGGGATCTTTGCTGGAGGTAATCCCTGGACGCCTCCATTCCAAAGGCGGAACCGCGGCCAAAAGCAGCCACTTCGAAGAAGTGGTTCAAGGTTGGCCGCTGAATGCGTGTTCCTCCTTTTCCATTGCGGCTGGGTCAAGATCCCAAATGCCTTTGCTGATTCCCCCCTTTTTCCTCAACCAGCTCTCACTGGTCGCCAAGCGTTTTTAAAAAACTAACTCAAAATCAAACATCTTGACTCTTCTTCTCCTTCTTAAGCTGTCCGCGAGGCATTGCGATATCGGATTTAGACAATTCGTCGTTGCCACCTGCATTCCCAGGTCATGTCATCAAGCCATAATAAACAGACACCTTAGTGAAAATTGCTTTTTATCAACAAAAAAACCTTGCCTCTTTTAACAGAGACAAGGTTTTAGCATGTGATCACTTATTTTTACTTTTTATTCCGGCGGCGATTGCGCAGGAAAGCCGGAATATCCAGGTTGTCCAGATTGCTCATCGTGAAGAAGGATTTTTCTTCTTCTTCTTCAGTGGCGCTGTTGGACCGATTGGAGCTCGGGGCTTGCGAAATCGGAGTTGGACGATTCGGTGTAGCCGCCGGCTGTTGCGGACGGCGGACTGCCGCCGACTGCCGTTGATTCTCTTCAAAACCGGTTGCAATAACAGTCACAACCAGCTCATTTTTCAGATTTTCGTTGATGACCGCACCGAAAATCATATTTACATCCGGATCGGCTGCAGAAGAGACGATATCAGCAGCTTCATTCACTTCGTACAGGCTCAGGTTGGTTCCGCCGGTAATATTCATCAGAACTCCGCGAGCGCCGTCGATAGATGTTTCAAGCAACGGGCTGGAGATCGCACGACGTGCCGCTTCTGCCGCACGGTTCTCGCCACTGCCCAGACCAATCCCCATCAAGGCAGAGCCACGTTCTGTCATGATGGTCTTGACGTCAGCAAAGTCGAGGTTGATCAATCCAGGAACGGCAATCAAATCCGAGATGCCCTGCACACCCTGGCGCAGGATGTTGTCTGCTGCACGGAATGCTTCGAGCATCGGTGTATTTTTGTCAACAATTTCCAACAGCCGGTCATTCGGAATCACGATCAGCGTATCTACTTTTTCTTTCAAAGCGGCGATTCCCAATTCACCCTGGTTGAAACGCTTGCGACCCTCGAAAGAGAACGGACGTGTCACGACACCGACCGTAAGAGCTCCCAGCTCCTTGGCAATTTCCGCGACGACTGGTGCAGCACCCGTACCGGTTCCACCGCCCATGCCAGCTGTGACAAATACCATGTCAGCGCCTCGCAAAGCATTTTCGATCAATTCACGGCTTTCCTCAGCCGCTTTCTTTCCGATTTCCGGATTGGCGCCTGCCCCAAGACCGCGTGTCAGTTTTTCTCCGATTTGGAGCTTGATGTCCGCGCTGGAAAGCTGGAGGGCTTGAGCATCGGTATTCAGCGTGATAAATTCCACGCCTTTCAGACCGCCTTCAATCATTCGGTTGACGGCGTTGCTTCCGCCACCACCACAACCAATTACCTTAATCTGCGCAAAGGATTCCATGTCCATATCAAATTCCAGCATATTGCTAGTCCTCCCCAATTCAACATAAGAAAACCTCGATGTGAGGCATATTCAAGGATGAGCGACCGCGTCTAGCGGCGGGTATTCTTGCTGTTAAATAAACTCACTAAACCAGTTTTTTACCTTTTCCATTAAACCGCCGTTGCTGTCTCTTGACTTCGTGACGGTTTGCTTTTTCTGGGTGCCCTTGAATGAGGGGGTGACGCTTATGCTGCGGCGCTCCATCAACTGCAAGGCATATTGAATCAGGCCTACTCCAGTGGTGTAGGCAGGGTCGCGAACTCCAATGTAGTCTGGTATCGCGATACGAACAGGAGCATCCAGTTCTTCCTTTGCCAACTCCAACATTCCAGGCATTGCGACGGTACCCCCGGTGAGCACATACCCTCCGGCAATTTCGTCGCGATACCCCAATTTGTAGACAGCTTCCTCTACGAGTTGGAATATTTCGGCTGCACGAGGCTCAATTATATTGGCCAAATCTACTTGTGTAAACTGCTTTTCCACTTCACTACCAATACGGTTGACCTTGAATTTGACATCCTCGGATGCTTCATCGATCAAGGCACAACCATTCTTCGTCTTCACCCGGTCCGCAACTTCCGTATGTGTACGTAATCCCAGTGCGATATCGCTAGTAATATGATCGCCGCCAATTCCGATCACAGTAGTGGCAGCCAGCTTACCCTGCTCGAAGACACCGATCGTGGTAGACCCAGCACCAATATCTACAAGGACGACACCCATGTTCTTGTCATCCTTGGAAAGAGCGACTGTGCTAGCAGCCAATGGTTGTAGAAAAATACCAGCAACGCGCAGATTGGTGCGTTGCGCGCAACGCACGATGTTATGTACAACCGTTTTGGATCCGGTTACAATGGTTCCTTCCATCTCCAACCGTACCCCGATCATCCCGCGTGGGTCTTTTATACTCCCTTGCCCGTCGACAATATACTCCTTTGGTACTACTTCGATAATCTCCCGATCTGGTGGGATTGCGACTACCTTCGCAGCCTGAATGACGCGTTGGATGTCTTCTTCCCGTATCTCACGGTCCTCGCTTGATACAGCGACAACCCCTTGTGTTTCATGCAGCTCGATATGATTTCCGGTGATTCCTACATATACTTCTTCGATCGAAACGCCAACCATGCGCTCTGCATGGTCGACAGCTTCCCGGATGGCATGCACGGTTTGGTCAATGTCGACGATAACACCCTTCTTAATCCCTTCCGAATGCGACTGGCCGACACCGATGATGTTGATGGAACCGTTGTTGACTTCGCCGATCATAACGCGAACTTTGGAAGTCCCAATATCTAGGCTGACGATGAGTTCATTGCTTACCAAACCTGTGACACCTCCCCTGCTACGTCTTCTGTCTTGTAATCATGAGAACACCTGCATATTTTATTCCACACAGGACTACCATTCCCTTTTTTTCATCTTGAATTTTTGTAAAAATATGACCTTCTTCCCAGTTACTCGTCCTACTCTTCCTGATTGATCCACCGAGATAGAACTATTCTCCTGATAACCGCCAAGTTGTTAAACAAGCGAACGCCAAAGGCGACGATGGCAGCCAGGTACAGATCGATGCCCAAGAAACCTCCGATAAAGGCAAGACCTGCTGCGAACAGTGTATTGAAGAAAAACCCGGACAAGAAGATACGCACATTGAACGTGCGTTCCAGGAATGAACGAATTCCCCCAAAGATTGTATCTAATCCTGCCAACAAAGCGATGGAAAGATAGCTACTATACTCCTGAGGCACACGCCAATCCAGCAAAAAGCCGACGACGAGACCGACGATCAGTCCGATAAGCGGGAGCCACATGGTTACGAATCTCCTTTTTCTTTCACCGTTTTCATGAAGCGAATGCGACGTTCTTCTGTGTTGGCTGGAATCATCAGATTGTCCTGCTTCTCGGCAATTACATGTTTATTGGAAAGCTGAAAGTACTCCTCCACACCTTCCAGCTTCAAAGCTGACAATAGAACTTCGGGTTCTCCCAATGCTTTCAGCTCATAAGGGGGTTGAACCGTTCTTGTGTCGATCTGAATCACATCCCCTACATTGCGAATGGCTGTCGTGGCAATCAAGCGATGTCCATTGATGGAGACGGCTTGCGCACCGTTCGCAAAAAGGATGTTCACCAGCCATCGCAAATCCTCGTCATCGATTGTATACCCGCCGATCACTGGCACTGGCACATGCTCGTCCATGACATGCTCATCGTATACCTGATCCACGATATTGAGGATAATCCCAGGTCCTTCTACCGCAACCATTCCACCCATTTTCCGATTGCGCGCCAGCTCTTCCTTCATGACAGAGAGGCTCTCATCCTCACTCAGTGCAGTTTCGTACTGGTAGTACAACTGATTGTATTTGGAGATGTCGGCTAGCAGGTTTTTATGTTTTTCCAGCTCTTTTTGCAGCGAGGCCCGAAGCTCTGCGATACTTCTGGATTCCTTGTGCACCGGGTCCAAACTGCTGCGCAATTGAACGGTTAACATCACACCTATGATAGCACTAATAATAGCAAGAATAAACGTGATTTTACGGCTTTTTTGCAACATGGTTAAACGCATCCTTCAACTAGGAGTGTTTGGATTTGGCATCCCCTACGAAAGCTGGCAACTGAATAGAGTTTTGCTTGGCAACATCGATTTGTACGAAATCCTGCAAGGTTTGTAATACTCCTCCCGGCAGGTTCAAGGCTCCCTCCAATGTTTCCGGATCTCCGATTGCCGACACTACGAATGGAGCGGCGGATTTGACCCCATTTACAATAATCGTCGGTCCGATGCAGCGAATGGAAGAGTTGCTCACCAGGCGCTGTCCGTTGATGCTGATTGCTTCCGCTCCGGCGAGACGCAGCTCGTTGACGACAAGACGCACATCATGTTCATGCACGATATAGTTGGTAATATCCGGACTGGACGCCGCGTGTTGCGAATCCTGCATGGTTACGACTATGCCTGGTCCTTCTACCGCAACGACGCCAGCCTGCATCCGCGCCGCTTCCAGCTGGCTGAGAATCTCCGCGGCTTCTGCTTTGCGAGTCGCCATCGCTTCCTCGACCTTCCCGACCTGACGCTGCAAATCGAGCAATTGATTTTCAAGATGCCGGTTCTGCTCCTTTTCCGCCAGAATCCGCTCGTTCAATTGGGTTTCCTGTTGGAACAGCTGATCGTTCATCCGTTCTTTCCGCATCAACTTGGTTGTCTCGATCGAGGTCGCCACCAGAAAGCCGGTACAAAACGTCACGATGGTCAAATACACATGAAACTTGTTGCGACGATTCATTTTCTGCTTTCCCCTTTTGCTAGTTTACTGCGGATTTTGGGCTTGTCCCCCGTGGTCAGGCAACGGAACAGCAGCTTCCCCCTTCCCGTATGGGACAAACCAAGGCTGCTCAAAGAGCGACAGCACACCCTTCGAATCGCTTGGCAACTCCTTCACGATCGCCGGATACCAATTCATCATCTTGTCCAGCTTGTAGACGACGCTGCGCACCTCATTGCCGTCTCGCATAAAAAGACGCACACGTTGTTTATCATACACGGTTGGAGTCAGCGCGATATCGGAAATTTCACCCAATACCGCTGGTGAAAGCTTGGATAGCGTTTTGGCCAAATTCGGAAGCAGCTCTGGCGCGGACCAGGAGCTGATCAAGGGCCTGTCCACCACCCGCTTGGAAAAATCCACCTGTTTGAGGACATAGCCATTCTCGAGGAGCGGGTAGCGTGTTCCATCCTGTCCGTTCCAAAATGCGACGCGTTTTAATTCGGTGACATGCAGCTGAATGACGCCCGGGAACTGCCGAGTCAAGGCAACGTCCTTGATTCCTTCAAGCGGCTTCAGATTGCTTCTCACGCTTCCCTCCCAGACATTGAGGAATTGCATATCTAGGGTTAAGCCAGACTTGGCGACAATTTCTTCCGCTGTGTAGATGTCATTTCCGAACACCTGAATTTCCTGCACCTTGCTGTATGGAGAACGAATAAATACAATGATGAGAACTGTAAGAAAAAAAAGCACGAGTAGTACAATCAGCTTGCGGTTTCCCCTTCGGCGGGGACGTTGTTGCTTGACTTGGGGAATGCGTTCCTCGAATGCCGCCATCGTCCTAACCATCCTCGCTCATGCTAGGCGTGAGATGCCTGCAATTTCCCATCGTCCCTCACTTGAGAGATGGAATTTTTTGTAAATCTAAAAAAACAGGGAAAGCGGCATAGCAGTATGCCGCTGATCATTCCCTTCCTATATCGACACCCGTGTAATATCGGCACCAAGCTGGTGCAACTGTTGCTCTAGCCGCTCATACCCCCGGTCGATATGATGGATCTGGTTCACCGTAGTGACCCCTTCAGCAGTCAGCCCTGCTAAAACCAGTGCTGCTCCTGCCCGCAGATCTGTCGCTTCCACACTCGTCGCTGTCAATTTATTGGTGCCCCGTATGATGGCAGAGCCCAGATCTACGTATATGGATGCGCCCATTCGCGCCAATTCATTCACATGTTTAAATCTTCCCTCAAATATCGTCTCTTTGATGACGCTCGTTCCTCTCGCTTGTGCCAGGAAAACCATTAATTGCGCCTGCAGGTCAGTAGGGAAGCCCGGGTATGGAGAAGTAATGATCCGGTCGTAAGCGCGAGGACGTGAGGTGCATTTGATTTCCATTATATCATGGCGGGTTTTGATTTCAACACCGCAGCTACGTGCAACCTCAATCAATGCCGTCAGATGCTCCGGTATGGTGTTGGTCAACTCAATATGCCCCTGTGCGACTCCGACGGCCAGAAGGAAGGTACCAGTGACGATTCTGTCGGGAATAATCCGATAGCTGACGGAACGCAGCCGGGGAACACCGTTGATTTCAATCGTGTCAGTGCCTGCGCCCCGGATGCGGGCTCCCATCGCGTTGAGGAAATTCTGCAAATCCACAATTTCCGGTTCTCTGGCTGCATTGCAGATGCGCGTCGTTCCTTTGGCCAGGACCGCTGCCATCATGATGTTTTCGGTGGCACCCACGCTTGGAAAGGAGAGAAAAATATTGGTGCCGCGAAGCTGCTTCGCCCGAAATGTGATGTAGCCTTCCGATTCTTCGATTTTCGCTCCCAGAGCAGTCAAGCCTGCCAGATGCAGATCGATGCGTCTCTCTCCAATATCACATCCGCCAGGCCGGGAGATCGTGACCTCTCCCAGACGTGCCAGCAAAGGTCCCGCCAGGAATATGGATGACCGCATCTGCCCCATCAAATCATCCGGGATCATCGGCAACGAGACAGACGTCGTGTCCAGATCGACACATCCGTCGTCAAGCCTGGTTTTGGCACCCAAGGCTGTGAGGATCTCCAGCATGACTTCAATGTCTCGCAGATGGGGAACGTCATAGATATAGAATTGCCCTTCCGCCAATACAGCCGCAGCCAGAATCGGAAGAGCAGCGTTCTTAGCTCCTTGGATCCGAAGCGAACCGGACAGAGGTCTTCCGCCTTCGATCGCAAAAGTCTCCAAACTTTCACCTCCGTGTTACCCCTCGCCCACCACCAGTACTTCTGGGTGCATGTCGATCCCGTTTTTATCCCGGATCGTGTCCTGAATGTGTTTGATCAAGGTGAGGACGTCGGCTGCCGTTGCTCCTCCGCGGTTGACGATAAAGTTGGCATGTATCTCCGAAACTTGAGCTCCTCCGTATCGGTATCCCTTTAATCCCGCTGCCTCAATCAATCTCCCGGCGTGATCACCCGGGGGGTTGCGGAATACGCTGCCGGCACAGGGCATCTGCAAAGGCTGTGTCTGACGCCGCCGCTCCTTGTTTGCTGCGAGTGTGGCCGCGATTTCCTTGCGATCACCCTGCTGCAAGCGGAAGCGAGCCTCCACGACAATCCCTTTTTGCTGCTGCAACAAAGACGTCCGATAGCTGAAGTTCAATTCCTCGTTGGTCAACACTTTCATATCGCCACTCTCGAAGAGGATCTCGGCATCAATGAGAATACGTGAAAGATCCGATCCGTGCGCCCCAGCATTCATGTAGACAGCGCCGCCTACCGTACCAGGAATGCCTCCCGCGAATTCCATACCTGTTAATCCCATTTTCCCTGTTTCCATCGCCAGGCGGATCATGGAATATCCGGCACCCACACACACCTCTTCGCCCCTGAATTCGCAGTGACTCAAGCCCTCAGTCACCTTGAGCACGGCTCCGCGTATCCCTCTGTCCCTCACCAGAAGGTTGGAACCGCGCCCGATTACACTCCAAGGAATATCATGGCGATGGAGAATTTGTAAGGCTGTCCTCAAGGATTCCTTATCCTTGGGTTGGATTAACAAATCAGCAGGACCCCCGATCCGCCATGTCGTATGATTGGCGAGAGGTTCATCAGTCCACACTTTCTCGATCCCTGCTTGCTTTAACTCATCTGCAATTTGTTTCATTTGTGAACCTCCTGATACTATCTAGGTCGGATACAGCTCTTATCACGTGTTTGCTCCATACTATGCGAACGCCCAGATCGGCGTGACAATCGCCCATCCGTTCATTTTTTGCTGGCAATTTCTCGCAGCTGCCGCACAATCTCGGCCGCAGCATCCGGCATCCCCAGGGAGAGCGAGCCCTTGCGCATTTTTTCCCACTCGTTCGGGTCATCGAGCAGCTCAGACAGGACAGATACCAGCCGTTCTCCTGTCAATTCCCGCTCCACGATTACGCGAGCTGCATGTGCCCGCTCCAGACCGCGAGCATTTTTTTCCTGATGATTATTCGTGACATAAGGAGACGGAATCAATATCGCCGGTACGCCCAACGCCGTGATTTCAGCCAGTGTAGACGCCCCTGCCCGCCCGACGAGCACGTGGGTAGCGGCTAAAAGATCCGGCATATTATGGACGAATGGAAGGACCGTAATGTTTTCCGGCAAGGGAGTTTTTTTCTTCAGCTCATCCGAAATTGTCTGGTAATGGACCTCACCGGTGACGTATACGACGTGCGTGCGCTCCAGCGCTCCCAGCTGCGGGATGACGGACAGGACCGCCTCGTTGATCGCCCGGGCACCGCGGCTTCCCCCGATGATCAGCACGATTCGCTTGTCCGCATCTATCCCCAAAAAGTCCCGCCCCGCCTGTTTGTTGCCATGCTTGACTTCAGTCGCGCGAGGATTGCCTGTCAACACCGTTTTGGAGGCAGGAAACAAGGACAGCGATTCTTCAAAACAAACCGCCACTGTGCTGACCGAGCGTGCCAGAAACTTGTTCGTCAAGCCGGGGACGACATTTTGTTCATGGATCATGGTCGGTATTCCCAGCTTCGCTGCCGCATACACGACAGGTCCGCAAACATATCCGCCTGTACCGATCACGACATCCGGTTTGAATTCTCGCAGCATATGTTTCGAATCTTGGACAGCACGCCAAAATTTCCACAACGTCTTCACGTTTTCGAGAGTCAGTTTCCGTTTCAAGCCGCTGATTTCGACGGACTGAAACGGAATTCCCTCGCGTGGAACCAGATTCGCCTCCAAGCCGTTTTTACTGCCAATATACAAAAAGGCAGCTTGCGGCATCTGGCGAGAGATTTCTCTCGCTACCGCAAGCGCCGGATAAATATGTCCACCTGTACCTCCGCCTGTCAATACGACACGCATTCCAGTCACACCCTTTTTTACCTGTATCGGACACTTACGCCGCTTTCATTACATGCGTCCCATCCATACAGGATGAATCTTTCTCTACCTCGAAAAGCGGGAAATGTTCAAGAGCACACCCACGCCTGTAAGTATCAGCGTCAAGGACGAGCCGCCGTAGCTTAAAAACGGAAGCGTAATTCCCGTCACCGGAAACATCCCCGTAACAACGCCGATATTGATAATCACTTGTATCGCAATCATGCCAATAATCCCGAGCGCCAGCAGGCTGCCGAACAGATCCGGAGCCGTGATCGCCGTGCGCATCCCTCTCCACAGAAGCAGAAGGAACAAGAGCAGGACTAGTGTGCCTCCGATGAAGCCCAGTTCCTCCGCAATAATGGAAAAGATGAAGTCATTGTACGGCTCCGGCAAATACAAATGCTTTTGTCTGCTTTGTCCCAATCCCAGGCCCAAAAGGCCGCCGGGGCCGATCGCATAGAGGGATTGGATGATTTGATAGCCCGCTCCGAGCGGGTCCGTCCAGGGATCGATAAAAGACGTGATCCGCTTGATTCGATACGGTGCGGAGATGACCAGAGCGACGAAGCCGGCGACTCCGATCATGCCCAGACCGACAAAGTGGCTGATCCGCGCTCCGGAAGCAAAAATCATCACGATGGCAGTCCCCATCAGTACAGTCCCGGTTCCCAAATCAGGCTGGAGCATGATCAGGCCAAAGCACGCCAGGGGAATCCCCAAGGCGGGAGCCAGCCCCTTGCGAAACAGGACAATTTGCTTCTGGTTGTCGGAGAGCCATTTTGCCAGAAAAGCGACAACGCCCAGCTTGGCGAATTCTCCCGGCTGAATGCCGAACGCGCCGATTCCAAGCCAGCTTTTGGAGCCGTTTACTTCAATCCCGATGATGAGAACCAGCACCAGAAGCCCAAGACTCAGGAAAAAGCCCGCTTTGGCCCATTTCTTCCACACCCAGTAATCAATATTCATCGTGATGTACATGGATGTGATGCCGAGGATGGCAAAAATCAATTGCCGCTTGGCGAAGAAATAGGGATCATTGAACTTTTGCGCTACGATGGCACTCGCGCTGTATACCATCACGATGCCAATTCCTAATAAAAAAAGTGTTGCAAAAATAATTACGAAGTCGGGAGCAGAGCGAACCTTGCTCATGGGGGCAGGTCATCCTTTCTCATGCGTCCCGGACTTGGCTGTAGCTGAATCTCTTCGATGCTGCGGGACGTTATGCTAGGCTTGTTTTAAGTCTATGCACCCCGTCCTTAAACATGCTCCCCCTGACCTCAAACGAAGGAAACATGTCCCAGCTCGCACACGCTGGGCTGAGCAAAACGACGTCACCCGATGCGGCCAACTGCGAAGCTGTCAGAACGGCTTTTTCCACAGTATCGACATGGACTCGCTCTTTAATCCCTGCTTCCTTGGCTCGCTGCAGCAAGATCTCGGCAGTTTGGCCCAAAGCCACGACTGCCTTCACCCGCCCCTGGATCACCGGGATCAGCTCCTTGAAGTCAACCCCTCTGTCCAAGCCGCCGCAGATCCAGACTACCGGCTCCGTACACGCCTGCAATGCGCGGGATGCGGCTTCCGGATTCGTCGCCTTGGAATCATTATAGTATTTGACACCATCGATGGTGGTTACGTATTCCATGCGATGCTCGACGCCTGGGAAAGTCGTCAGCACCTGCGCGATTGACTGCTTGTCCGCACCCGCCAGAAGCGCTACGAGTATCGCTGCCAAAGCATTGTCCACATGCGGGACCGTGATCGAATCAAGAGCGATGATCTCCTCTTGGTTCCCTTCTCCGTCCGCGTAGACGATCATGCCGTCCCGTACAAAAGCACCGCGCTCTACCGGCTGCTGCTTGCTGAAAAAGTACTTGCTCGCCTTCAGCGCTTCAAAGTGCGGCCGAAGCTCCGTCTGATCGTACGGCAGAATCGCGATATCGTCCTTCGTCTGGTTGGCAAACATCCGCAGCTTGGCCTCCAGGTACGCTTCCAGCGAGTGATGATAATCGAGGTGAGCAGGGTACAAATTCATCATGACGCCGATACGCGGCCGAAAACTGGATGTACCCGCCAATTGAAAGCTGCTCAACTCGGCTACCAGCCATTGCTCTGGTGTCGCGGTCTGTGCAAGCCCGCACAGTACTGTTCCGATGTTGCCTCCGACCAGAGCATCAACCCCCGCCTGCTGCAGGATCAGCCCTACGAGCGTCGTCGTGGTGGTCTTCCCATTGGAGCCGGTGATCCCGATAATGGGAGCCTGCGAGATCTGGTAGGCAAGCTCTACTTCGGTAATGATCGGGATCCCCAGTCCCATTGCCTGCGCCACTGGAGCAGCTTCATACGGGATACCCGGATTCTTGACAACCAAAGAGACCCCGTCATGGATCAAATCATGAGGGTGGTAGCCGCAGATGACCGGAATTCCCAAGGCCTCCAGCTCTTCTGCCCCTGCTGCTTCCTCGCGCGGCTTTTGATCGTTTACCACAACATGAGCACCAAAGCGGTGCAACAGTTTTGCCACTGCTACACCGCTTTTGGCCATTCCTAATACCACAATATGCCGATCCCGGTAGTCCATCATTTTATCGTCACCACCTCAAGATATACGCCCAAGCCGGCAAAGAACATTCCCACCAGCCAGAACGTCACCACCACGCGCCACTCCGACCAACCTGTCAGTTCAAAATGGTGATGGAGCGGGCTCATGCGAAAAATCCGTTTCCCTCTCGTCTTAAAGGAGATTACCTGCAGGATGACAGACAGCGTCTCGACGACGAATACGCCGCCGATGATTGCGAGCAACAGCTCTGTCTTGGTCATGATGGCAATCCCCGCCAAAGCTCCTCCCAACGCGAGTGAGCCGGTATCCCCCATGAACACTCTCGCCGGATGGGCATTGAAGACGAGAAATCCGAGGACGCCGCCGACGACAGCCGCGCTGAAAATCGCCGTGTCGTAGTTTTGACCGAACCAGGCGATAATCGCGTAGGCGCCGAAAGCAATGGCTCCCGTACCTGCCAGCAAGCCGTCAAGTCCATCCGTAATATTGACCGCATTGGTCGTCCCCACAAGCAGAAACAACAGGAATGGGAAATAAAAATACCCGAGTTCCAGCTTCCAAGGGGTGCCCGGCAGATGCAGGGAGGTATCATGCCCCATCATGATCAAGAGAATGTAGGCACCGATCGCCAGCAGGATCTGTCCGGCAAATTTTTGCTTTGCAGTTAGTCCGAGATTGTGTTTTCTTCTGATTTTCAAAAAGTCATCCATGAATCCAATCAAACCGTAACCAAGCGTCACCAGCAAAAGAAAGGTTACTTCCATGGAGGAATTTGCAAACTTCAACACAGTAAAAATAAGTGCCAAAAGGATGATGGTACCACCCATTGTGGGAGTTCCAGCTTTCTTTTGATGAGACTGGGGTCCTTCCTCCCGGATCGCCTGCCCAAATTTCAGGCGGCGAAGAAAGGGAATGAATAAGGGACCAATGAGTACGGCGATGAGAAACGCGGCGACGATCGTGACGATGAGTACGTTGTCAGCGAACATGCCCGACCCTCCTTTCTTTCGATGCTATTCAGACGCATCTCTCTCTATTCGTGGTAGTACTGGGCAATGGCTTCCCGCGCCACTTCACGGTCGTCAAACGGCAATACCTGATCCTTGATGATTTGATACGTCTCATGCCCTTTTCCGGCAATCAGGATCACGTCATCCGGCTTCGCCAGCGACACGGCATGGAAAATGGCAGCACGGCGGTCAACCCTGGTGGTATAACGCTCCTGGTCTACATCCGCCACTCCTGCGAGCATGTCGTCCAGTATGGCTTGCGGTTCTTCAGATCGTGGGTTATCAGAGGTTAAGACGCTGTAATCCGCATATTTTGTTGCAATCTTGGCCATAATCGGGCGCTTGCCTGCATCCCGGTCGCCACCGCAGCCCACGATGCACATGATGCGACCCTTGGCAAATTCTTTTACGGTTTGCAAGGCGTTTTCCAGACTGTCAGGCGTATGGGAATAATCCACCAGCACGGCAAAAGGCTGCCCTGCCTCTACGGCTTCAAAGCGGCCGTTGACCCCTGGAATCGACTCCAGGCTGGCTTTGATTTCTTCCAGCGGTATGCCCTCTGCCAAGGTAGCAGCCATCGCCGCCAATGCATTGTACACGTTGAATTTTCCCATCAGCTTGAGCTGCAGCTCGATCGTGCCTGCGAAAGTGGTTGCGACAAACGACGTTCCTTTGCTCGTGATTTTAATCTCGCTTGCGGCCACATCCGCTGCTTGGTCGATGCCATACGTAATGACCCGGGCAGGAGTAACCGTCGCAAAAAATTGGGAAGCCTCGTCATCTGCATTCAGCACGGCGGTTTTCATGCGATCCCACTGGTAGTGATTGCCAAGCTGGGCGAACAGCAGGGATTTGGCGAAGCGATAATTCTCCATGGTTTTGTGGTAATCGAGATGATCCTGCGTGAGATTGGTAAAGACAGCGGTATGTACATCACACCCGCGCACTCGTCCTTGTTCCAGCGCATGGGAGGAAACTTCAATGACTGCGTAATCCGTCCCCACATCGCGCATCCGTCGAAAGCTTTTTTGCAAATCAATAACGTCAGGTGTCGTATTTTTCACTTCTTCGCTTACGTCGCCTATCCGCATGTGAATCGTTCCGATCAAACCTGTCTGGTATTGATGGTCGCGCAAAATCTTGTCGATCAGATGCGTCGTCGTGGTTTTGCCGTTCGTCCCGGTCACGCCGATCAATTTCAATTCGCGGGTTGGCGATTCGTAAAAACGGTCAGCCAAAAGAGCCATCGCCCTGCGCGTATCCGATACGGTGATGACCGTCGCTTGGCTTCGGATAACCGCGGGATCAAGCTCTTTTTGGGCGAGGACAGCTGCAGCCCCCAACTCAACAGCCTTGGCGGCATAATCATGTCCATCGACTGTATATCCTGTCAGACAAATGAACAGGAAACCGGGCTTTACCTGGCGCGAATCTGCTGTCAAACCCGTTATTTCTATGCTGTCATCTCCTTGAACCTTTTTGTGCAACAGAGGTGAGAGCAGATCTCGTAACAACATGACAGGCACCCCATTTTCCATTAGTATAGACAGAAATCTAGCGTTTTTTGCAAAGAGCGGAGGTGAGCGCCCGTAGAAAAGCCTACTCTCCTCCGCCTCCAAAAACTCATTTTATAGCTATTTGCTTTATTTGTCACCAAGGTAGATGCGAATTTTTCCCCCGTCTTCAATTTTCACACCTGGAGCCGGAGATTGGGAAATGACGTATTTTCCTTTGCCGGAAACGACCAATGGCAAGGTCTCGTACAGGGTCGCGATATCCTTCAAGGTTTGACCGACCATATCAGGAACTTCGATCGGGGCCCTTTCTCCCAATGCCTTGTTGATCTCTTTGGAAATCCCGTCTTTGCGCGGCTGCACCTGCAAGTGCTGGAGTGACGATTCGATGATGTTTTTGACGCTGGGCGCCGCAATCAGTCCGCCAAAAGCCAGGGCTTTGGGATTGTCTACAGCAAAATAGACGACGATTTGCGGATCATCCGCCGGTGCGAAGCCGATAAAGGACACGATATATTCGCCATCGACGTAGCGGCCGTTCCTTACCTTTTGGGCGGTCCCGGTCTTCCCTCCGACACGGTATCCTTCGATATAGGCCCTTCCGCCTGTCCCTTTCGCCACCACGCTCTCCAGGGCGTACCGCACCTGCTCGGACACCTCGGGCTTGATCACCTGCCGCACCTCTGTTGGCAATGTCCGTCCGATGACATCATGTGTGATGCTGTCTCGCCATTCTTTGGCCACGTAAGGCTTCATCAGCTTGCCTCCGTTGATGGCCGCCGAGACTGCTGCCATCTGCTGAATGGGCGTCACCGATACCCCTTGGCCGAAAGAAGTCGTCCCTAGTTCAACCGGACCTACCCGATCGAGCTTGAAAAGAAGCCCATTCTCTTCGCCAATAAGATCAACACCCGTCTTTTGTCCAAAACCAAATTTCTTGATGTATTCGAACAAGCGTTCTTTTTGCAGTCGTTGTCCCATCGTCACAAAGCCCGGGTTGCAGGAGTTTTCGACGACCTCCAGCATGGTTTCCTGCCCATGCCCCTGCCGCTTCCAGCAGCGCAGCCTTTTTCCCGCCACAGTGATGTAGCCCGGGTCGTAGAAGCCTTCATTGAGCTTGACCACGCCTTCGTTGAGCGCAGCAGCCAAGGTGACGATTTTGAAGGTAGAACCTGGCTCATAGGTCTTCCAGATCGGCAGATTGCGGTTGTAGACCTCTGTATCGTAGTTCTGGTACTGATCCGGATAAAAGGTCGGCCTGCTCCCCATGCCGAGGATCTCTCCGGTCTTGGGGTTCATGGCAATCGCGAGAACGTCGTCCGGTTGATAGGCGACGACCGCCTGATCCAGCTCTCGTTCAATGAATGCCTGGATCGTGCTGTCGATGGTCAAATACATGTCCATTCCATCGATGGGCGCGACATATTCCTCGGAGCCGCCTGGCAAGATACGGCCTTTCGCGTCGGAAGGATAGGCGATGTAGCCTTCCTTTCCTTTCAGAAATGGTTCATAGATTTTCTCCAGGCCCGTCAATCCCTGATTGTCAATCCCTGTAAACCCGAGGATGTGGGCAGCCATCGTACCATTGGGATAAAAGCGTTTGGTATCGCCAGCCAGATAGATCCCAGGCAGGTTCAAATCCTGAATCTTTCGGGCCTTCTCTTCTGAAATTTTGCGGCCTCCCGGAATTTTATCAATGCTCATTGCTCTTTTGGTTATCGCCTTGAAAATGTCCTCTTCTTTTTGTTCCAGAATAACAGCAAGCTGCTTTGCGGTCGATTCAGGGTCCTTGATTTGCACAGGCACAGCAATGACAGTCGGTACGGTGATGTTTGTTACCAGTTCGTTGCCGTTGCGATCCAGAATGCGGCCGCGGTTGGGCTGAAATTTGATATTGCGTTTCAGCAAATCTCCTGCCATCTCTGCCAGTTTTGGACCCTCTATCATTTGTACATACCCCAATCGGGTAATCAATGCCGCATACAGAACAATGCCAACCACCAAAGCGACAAAAATGCGACGGCGTACAGTAGCGTTGGATACTCGCAAACGAGTCCCCCCTCGAATAGGTTGTCTCTTTTCTACCCTATTCTATGGGGGGACTTGTTAGAACTAAGGGGAGGCGCTTGTTTGCCCTGTATCGCCTTCCTGGGGATTGTCGGTACCGTCTTGGTTGTCAGCTTCTTCCGACTGCCCTTCAGACGCTCCAGTAGTCTCTGGCGGCGCCTGGGCGTCAGGAGATTCGGCTCCGTCCTGGCCTGCCTGCTCATCTTGCACAGGTGCAGGCGGTGCAGGCTCCGACTCTGACTTCAACGTCACGATCAGGGTTTCCCCTCCTTTTAGCGAGGTGCCTGCCTTGATGCTTTGCGAATCGACGAAGCCCACGCCTGTTGCGCTTACGTTCATGTGCAAGATGGAAGCGAACTCCATGACATCGCGCAAGGATTTTCCAGTCAGATCCGGCATCTTCGTCCCTTCCACCCGGTCGGTGATCAAGGTGATCTTCTGCCCGGACACGACCTTGGTATACGGCGCCGGATACTGCTCGACGATCTTGGTCCCGGTACCCACTACCGTCACTTCAAGCTCATCCTGCTTGGCACGAAGCTGTGCTGTCGTCGTAGCCATATCGATAAATTTGGGTAGCGTCAGCTCTTTGACGGGAGGCAAGGCAGTTTGCTGGGCAGCCGCTTGCTTCTTGTCCCCTCCGCTTGCCGACTGCATATCTGGCTGCTGCTGCAGATACTGCAAGCTGCGCTCCATGACCGATTTGAAGATCGGAGCGACGATCTTGGAGCTATAGGTCGTGTAATCAGAGGTATTCGGATCATCCACGACGACATAGACCAGCAGGCGCGGATTGTCCTTTGGAGCAAAACCGATGAAGGAAGCGATGTAGTGACCTTCCAGAATCTTGTTTCCCTCGTATTTTTGCGCCGTTCCGGTCTTCCCTGCTACGGAGTAGCCCGGGATGCGATAGGCTTTCCCTGTTCCATCGGGATCTTCCACGACTGTCTCCAGAATATCGCGCGTCTGCTTGGCTGTCGCCGTGCTCACCACGCGACGAACGACTTCCCTTCCGGTACGGTGTACGACGGCTCCCGTATGCGGATCACGCATCTCCTTGATGATATGCGGCTTCAACAATTCTCCGCCGTTGGCGATCGCGCCAACTGCCGCTATCTGCTGAATCGCCGTCACCGTCACCCCTTGCCCAAATGTCGTGACCGCCCAGTCACGGGGTGAGCGCGGGTTTTCCAGGTTGGCAATATTCCCCCTCTTCTCGTAGGGCAGTTCAATCCCTGTCAGGGAACCGATACCGAACTTCTCGAAATAAGCTTTCAATTTCTCCAGCTTCAAACGTTCGTACCCTAATATGACAAACACCACGTTACTTGAGCGCTGTACGCCTTTCAGGAAGCTGATCTTGCCCCAGCCCCGGCCGTTGTTGTGGTCGCGAATCGGCTTTTGCCCTTTGATTGTGTACGTCCCGGATTGATAGTCTTCATTTGGATTGAACATGCCTTCTTCGATCGCCGCCGCCAGCGTAATGATCTTGAACGTCGAGCCAGGCTCAAACATCGAGGTGACGGCGTGGTTCGTGAAGTTGGTGATTCCTTTGTAATAGGTATTCGGGTTGAACTGCGGACGATTGCCCATCGCCAGAATTTCTCCCGTTTGCGGATCCGAGACGACGACCATCAGACCCTTTGGCTTAAATTCTTTTTCCGCCGCGTCCAGTGCCTGTTCGACATAGTCCTGGATTTGCCGGTCGATGGTCAGATAGACATTTTTGCCGTCTTCTGCGGGCTTGTACTTGTGCTCCCCGTCTGGAAGCTGATAGCCGGCGCCGTCCGTCATGATCGCCATTTCGCCCTTTTCGCCGCGAAGGTGCTCGTCCAGCTGCAGCTCCAAGCCCATTTTCGGGTTGTCATACAAGTCTATGTATCCCAAGACATGTGCGGCAAAGCTGTTGTTCGGATAAAAGCGCCTCGTCGCTTCCGTCAGATAGATCCCTGGAAGCTGATTCGTTTTCACCTGTTCTCCGCTGGGAAGCTTGGGGTATTGCGCCTCTTCGATCAATTTCTTCTGCTCTTCCGTGATCTTTTGCCCCCAGCTTCCCAATTCAATGACGTTGGATTGGGAAGTGGTCATGCGCTTTAAAATATAATCCATCGGAGCATTGAGGATGCGGGAGAGCGTCGTCGCCGTATAATACGGATCCTTCACATAATCCTGATCCTTTTCATTCATGGGCTTCAGTCTCGCATTCACTGTGTAGGCCTTGCCCTCATACGCAAGAATCTCCCCGTTGCGGTCCATGATCGCCCCACGCTTTGGCTTCAATGTCTTTTCCCAGTCCCACTGACTTCGGGCATAGTCCATAATTTTGGCAGCTTCCACAGTTTGCAGCCACCAAAGCCGCATGCTGAGGCTGGAAAAGCCAATGATCACACATAGGGCAAACAAAAGAATCCGCCAGTTTACGCGCCGTTTTGTATCCATTGTCATTCACTCCATACGCAAGACGTATTCCATTATGTAACTTACGCGATTTGCGAGTCATGCAGTATCGGGAAGTTCGTATCAACGTTTCCCTTTTTTCACCCGAAGAAAAAAATGTTACTTGGCGAGTGGCAAGTAACATTATGGTTGCTTGGTTGATTGGTTGGATCCTCCCGCATGTACCGGGCTAACTACTGCGCCCGCTTTTCCGATCACATGCACAGCATCGGGATTAAACATCATGCCTTGACGCTCCGCTTCCGCCTGGATGCGATCCCGGTTGCTCATCTGTTCGATTTGCAACTGCAGGGCGGCATTTTGTTCTGCCATCAGCCGATTCTCTTTTTTGACGCTCTGGATGTCGTAATTGTACTGGGAGATTTGAGAGTATCGAACTCCGACAAACCCAAGACCAGCAACGGTGATTGAGATTACGAACAAATAGAGGAGTTTCTCTCTAGTAGGGATGGTCGGTTTTAGCCGAATGGTTCGTTTTGTTTTTTTTACCGTGCTGGTCTGCTGCTCTTGCTCCAGCTCCATAGCCAGGTTGCCCCGGTAGTAGTAGCTCACTTTTCTTACCCCCTCGTTGAGCCCATGTGATCGGTTACAGTTTCTCAGCGACGCGCAGCTTCGCCGAACGCGCACGCGGATTCATTTCCAGCTCTTCTTCAGACGGCAAAATCGGTTTTTTCGTGATCACTTTGACAATTGCCTGGTTGCCGCAAACACAAATCGGAAAGGCCGGCGGACAGGTGCAGCCTTTGGAAAAATCCTGATAAACCTGCTTGCAAATGCGATCCTCCAGCGAATGGAAGGTAATGACGCTGACTCTTCCCCCGGGACGCAATACGTCGATCGCATCACTGATCGCTTCTCGAAAGGCATCCAGTTCATCGTTGACCGCGATCCGAATCGCTTGAAACGTTCTTTTGGCCGGATGTGGGCCTGTCCTTCTTGCGGCTGCAGGAATCGCTTCTTTTATCACTTCCACCAGCTCGCCAGTCGTCTCGACAGGACGTTTTTTTCGATATTCTACGATTTGCCGGGCAATTCGCCGGGAAAATTTTTCTTCCCCGTACTCCCAGATCACCCTTGCGATCTCTTCCTCATCCCATTCGTTGACGATGGTGTAAGCGGTCAAGGGTGCCTGCTGGTCCATCCTCATATCCAGAGGAGCATCGGCATTATAGCTGAAGCCTCGCTCTCCCTCATCCAGCTGCGGGGAAGAGACCCCCAGATCAAACAAGATGCCATCTACTCCGTCCAAGCCCAAATCGCTGACAATTTCTTTGAGATGGCGAAAATTGCTCTTTACCAACGTTACTTTATCCATAGTGGAAGAGAAGCGTTCGCGTGCATGATCCAGTGCCCAGTCGTCCTGATCGATGGCAATCAGGCGCCCACCTTCAGTCAGACGAGAGACAATCAAGCTGCTGTGTCCAGCCCCTCCCAGGGTGCAATCCACATAGATGCCGCCAGGGCGAATGTTGAGGCCTGCGACTGCTTCTTCCCGCAATACGGTTACATGATGAAACGACAAGATCGTCACTCCCGTTCTTCTTGCTGCTACAAATTGAAATCAACCAGTTTTTCAGCGATCTCTCCATACGAGCCCTCTGATTCTGCCAAGTACGCCTCCCAGCGCTCTTTGCTCCAGACCTCGACGCGGTTGGACACGCCGATGACCACGCATTCTTTTTGAATGGCGGCGTGGTCACGCAGATTTTGGGGTATATTTACCCTTCCCTGCTTGTCCCAGTCGCATTCAGTCGCTCCCGAAAAGAAGAAGCGTGTAAAAGCACGAGCGTCTGCTTTGGTAAAAGGCAATGTTTTGAGACGCTCCTCCAGTTGTTTCCATTCGTCCAGCGGGTAGGCAAACAAGCATTGGTCCAAGCCACGGGTCATGACAAAGGAGTTGCCCAGTCCTTCACGGAATTTCGCGGGGATGGTCAGGCGGCCTTTTTCATCGATGCTATGCTGATATTCACCCATGAACATGCCCAATCCCCCACTTTCCGATCAAGGGGCACCACTTTCCCCCACTTTTCCCCACTTTGCTACCTACTTGCTATTATACAAAAAAAATCCCGCATGTGTATGCAGGATTTTTCGTTTCTTTTTTTTCCGGGAAAAGACGGTTTTCGCGGGACTATTCGACCCAGCTGTCCAGATACGCTTTTTGCTCGTCGGTCAATTTGTCGATGCCGATTCCCAGAGCTTCCAGCTTGTATTGAGCAACCATCGCATCCAGTTCGTAAGGTACGTTCAGGACTTTTTTACCGATGTTTTTGTATTGCTCGTTCACATAAGCAAGGGAAACAGCTTGCAGTGCGAAGGTCATGTCCATGATCTCGGCAGGATGTCCGTCACCTGCAGCAAGGTTCACGAGGCGGCCTTCAGCCAGGAGATACAGTTTTCGACCGTCTGCCATGACAAATTCTTCGATGTCTTTGCGCACAATGCGCGTGGAAGTCGACATTTCCTTCAATTCCACTTTGTTCACTTCGACATCGAAGTGGCCTGCGTTGGACAGGATTGCGCCATCTTTCATCACTTCAAAATGCTCCTTGCGAATCACGTCGCGGTTTCCGGTAACGGTCACGAAGTAATCGCCGTGTTTTGCCGCTTCGCTCATCGGCATTACTTCAAAGCCGTCCATATACGCTTCTACCGCTTTGATCGCATCGATTTCAGTGACGATGACTTTTGCGCCCAAGCCTTTTGCACGCATTGCCACACCTTTCCCGCACCAGCCGTAGCCAACGACCACAACGGTTTTACCGGCAACAACCAGGTTTGTCGTACGGTTGATGCCATCCCAAACGGATTGGCCTGTGCCGTAACGGTTGTCAAACAAGTATTTGCAGAAAGCATCGTTTACCGCAACCATCGGGAATTCCAGCTTGCCTTCTTTTTCGAGAGCTTTCAGACGCAGGATCCCTGTCGTCGTCTCTTCTGCGCCACCGCGTACTTGCGCCAGCAGATCGCGACGCTCGCTGTGCAGGATTGTCACCAAATCGCCGCCATCGTCGATGATCAGGTCAGGGCGAGTTTCCAGCGTTTTGATCAGATGCTCTTTGTACTCGGCTGGATCTGGATTGTACTTCGCAAATACGCGAATGCCATCCTCCACCAGCGCTGCGCAGACGTCATCCTGCGTGGAGAGCGGGTTGGAACCTGTGATGGTTACTTCCGCGCCTCCAGCTTGCACCACTTTCGCCAGATAGGCAGTCTTGGCTTCCAGGTGAAGGGAGATTGCCACTTTCAGGCCGGCAAACGGCTTTTCTTTTTCAAAGCGTTCGCGGATGCGGTTCAGAACGGGCATGTGTTCCTTTACCCAGTCGATTTTCAGATGGCCATTATGAGCCAGTCCCATATCTTTTACAATGCTTTCCTCTACACTGTTCACGGTAATATGAACCTCCTTCATCTCAAAAACAGCTTAGTCTCTATCATATCATACGCAACTTCTGCCATCATCTGTTTTTCCTCTTGTAGCCAATTCGAAGTTAAAGAGCATTCTTCCGTGTACGGTTCGTTCGATCCAGATCTCCCGCCTTCAGCAGGCCGATAAAATAGCGCATTGCCTGCGGCATCCACTTTTTCTGATGGTAGACGAGCTGCCGGAAGACGCGAACCTCCGGATGGGAAAACGGAAGAATAATCAATGTCCCGTTCTTCACTTCATCTGTGACTGTGATTTTCGGGACGAGGGCAATGCCAAGATCATAGGTGACACACTGCTTGATCGCTTCCATGCTTCCGAATTCCAGCGACGAGTGGACGGCTGCGTTCGCTTTGCGCAGGACGTTTTCCATCATGATGCGGTAGCTGCAGCCTTGTTCCGTGAAAATCCAGTTCTCTCCGGAAAAATCTTCTGCCTCCACCTTTTCGGCCTGCCCCAAACGATGGCCAGGCGCTGCAATCACCACCAGCTCTTCTTCACCAAAATTCAAGCTCACCAGATCAGGCTGCTCCTGCCATCGATCCAGAATAAAGGCAAAATCATACGTCCCCTCCTTCACCCCTTGCCGCAATTCATGGCAAATCCCGGGATGCAAAAGCACGCGCATCTGCGGTTGCTCCTGACGAAATTTTTGCAGGTAGGGAGGCAGATAAAAGGCAGCCAATGATTCGACGGTCCCGATCGTGAGCGTTCCTGCCAATTGAGCCTGATCCGAGAGCTGTCCCCTCGCCTCATCCAATATGGCAAGCAGCTGCTCGCTATAGGCAAGCAGCACTTCGCCAGCCTGAGTCGGTCTGATTTTTCGCCCCCAGCGTTCAAACAGCACCACCCCAAACTCATTCTCCAGGTTCTGGATCTGCGTGGTGATGCTGGATTGCGCATAGCCCAAAACCTCTGCGGCACGGGTGAAGCTTTGCCATTTGGCTACTTCCCGAAACGTTTGCAAATAGCGAGTATCCATGCTCTCCCTCTTTTCGAATCGGTTTTTCCGATTGATTGTATCTGTAATTATAGATAACACTGATTCCAATGTCTATGCTACGCTAATCCCATCATGAAATGAAAAGAGCGAGGGAACAAAATGAAATCTACCGCAGCAACTTCAGCAAGACTGACCAAAACCTTGGGACTCCAGCAAATCATTGCCTTGTACATCGGCTCAGTGCTCGGTTCGGGCGTGCTGCTAATACCCGGACTGGCTGCGGAAATCGCGGGCCCGGCCTCTATATTGGCCTGGCTGCTGATGTCGATTCTGGTCCTTCCGATGGGTGTCACGATGGGCCTGCTCTCCGCTCGTTATCCCAGCTCGGGGGGCGTCTCTTCCTTTGTCCAAACAGCATACGGCGAACGCTTCGGCAATATGGTCGGATGGTTTTTTCTGCTTTCCGTCCCGCTTGGCGCTCCGATTCTAAGTGTAATCGGCTCTCATTATATCGCCATTTTGTTCAATTGGAACGATTGGCAGGTTACCCTGTGTGCAGGCATGATCCTGCTGTCTGTTCTCTGGATGAATACCATGGGTCTGAAGGTAGCCGGACGGGTACAGACCATCGTGGTGTCGCTGATTGTGTCCATCCTGATTCTGGCGATCGTCGCGGCGGTTCCCCATGCCTCTGCTGCCGACTTCACTCCTTTTGTCCCACACGGCTGGCTCAGTGTGATTCAAGCAGCGGTATTGATGTTCTGGTGCTTTATCGGCTGGGAAGCGGTCACCCATCTGTCAGGCGAGATGGTCGATCCCCGGAACGCGATTCGCGGCGTTTTTTGGAGCGCTGGCATCATTGCCTTGTTGTACTTCCTGGTTGCCTTGATGACCGTTGCAACACACAGTTACGGAAACGGAATTACAGCCGCTTCACTTAGCCGCATGATCCAGCTTTCTCTCGGACCTGTCGGCGGCTGGTTCGTAGCTCTGATCGCCTTGTTTATCTGCATCGCGTCCGCCAATGTTTATGTAGGTGCGGCTTCGCGCATTGCGTATTCGCTGTCCCAGAAGGGGTTCGCCCCGCGCTGGTTTGGGATTCTCCATCCCAAGCACCGCACGCCCGTTGGGGGACTGGCCTTTTTGAGCATTTGCTTCGTCCTTGTTCTGACTGCTCTACAGCTCCAGCTCGTCAACTTGTCGAGCCTCATCGCACTCCCCAATTCTACGTTTATCGCGACGTATATCGGGGGATGCCTGGCTGGGATCAAGCTGTTGCGCGGCAATCGGATCGGTCTGATCGCTTCGTGGACATCGCTGATTTTTACTGTCGGCTTGTACCCTTTCCTCGGCTGGCCTGCCCTCTATCCATTGGCAATCGCAGCGGTGCTGTTCTTTATAGGAGGGAAAAAGCAGCTCTCGCATATGGAAACATAATGGTGTACCTGATCGCAAAAAGGCGGAACCTTTTGTAGAGCATTCTACATTCGGTTCCGCCTCATTTTATGCGGTATTATTCGTCTTTTCCGATCAGTTGGAACGTTTTGCCGTCTGTCGAAGAGAGATAGAAGGTGCGGTCTACACTGCCACCCGGCTCGCCGGAGTAATACTGGACGGTCATGCGGTACTTGCCGTTGCCGATCTTGGCATAATAGATCAGCTCATTGAACTGAGGAAAGCGGACGAAATCATAGACCTCGTAATTCATGAAGGAAAAATGCTCGCGTAAAAACTGCGGGCTAGCCGGCAGTTCTTTCTTCTTCACGTAGCTGACCAGCTCGTCATAGCGGCGGATGCGTTGCTTGTCCATCACTTCCTCCATGAACGAAGCGACCGTCTTCCTCATGCCCTGCTTCTCTTCCTCGCTCACCTGACCAGGGAACAAATCCTCGATTTGCTGGGACAGACGCGAAATCAGAACGACAGCCTGTGCCCGGCTAATTTTTTCATTCGCTCGGAACGTACCATCCGGATAGCCAGTAATGATCCCGAGCTTGTACGCCGGATAGACGGTCATGACTTGATACTCCTCTTCTACGGGAAGGTCAGAGAAGAAGCGGGATTTGGTTCCCCTGTATTTCTCCCCCTCGGACTGCTGTCCCAATGCCGCGAGCATCAGCCTCGCTCCCTCCAGCCGATCGAGGGGCTCAGTCGGCTTTCCGGACGGAATGATCCCGGCGCTGAGCAGATGGGCATACGTTCCATAGGACCACCGTCCCTCCGCTTTAGACAAATAGGTTTCACGTGCAAAAGAATCGGGTTCATGCCCAGGAAAAGAAGGAATCACCCGTTCAATCATTACGAGAAACTCTTCTTGGGAGATCGTCTGCTCGGGACGGAAGTTTCCGTCAGGAAAACCGCGAATCCATCCTTTTTTATTCGCTTCCACAATTTCTCGGGAAGCCCAATGTCCATGAATATCTGTAAAAGAAACCGCAGACGCTGCTGCCATCGACCTAGCCTTCGCCGCGCTGACACTGCCAAATGCCGTACCTGCCAGAGCGATCGAGAGCACGAGAGCTTTCATGATGAATCGTCTGCCGAGTTGTCGCCATTTCATCTGCACTAGATCCTCTCCCCTTCCACAGGCAGTTCCTGTACTGGGTTTGACGCAGATATTGTCGAGAATGTTTCAGCATATCAGCAGGAAATGATATCCATACAATCTGGTTACAGGTGGAAGACCTGATGCCTTCCATCGTGAGTAAACGGAGCCTGCACCAGTCGGTCGACCAGGGCCAAGCCGTATTTATTGGCGAAGGAAAAAAAGGAGATCTTTCTCTCCTGCAAGCCGCCCTCCGGCAAAAGATTCGCCTCCAAGCGCCAAAGCCGGTGCTGATCTGTGTCCTCACGCTCTTGCAGGGAACGGGTCAAGCGCTGCTCCAAAAAATCGACCTGTCCAAGCAAAATAGACAGATTTTTGTCAGCTATGCCGCGAAGACCTCCGTCCAGCCGGACTACGTCCTCTACCAACGGTCGATACAGATCGAGAAGCGATTCCCGTACATGGGCAAACCGCTCATCCAACGGCCGCTGTTCCCTCGTCCTCATCTGCGCTTCTTGCCATGCCTCTCCTTGGCCCAGCACCTGTGCGAGGTCAAGGTCAAAACCGGCGAGCAGTCTTTCCAGCGCTCCCTCCAGCAGCGTGACCGAGATGCGCGGCAGGACAATGGGCATCCGCATGTCGAGGGCAGCGAAGATCTCCCGATAGAAGGCCCAATACGCAACTTCTCCAGCCCCCCCGACGAAGGCAAGCGTCGGAAAGAGATGCTCCTGCATCAGACCGCGGGTCACTACATTGGCGCTGAAGCGTTGCGGCGCTTCCTCTGCCAGCTTCAGCAACTCCTCGCGCGAGTACGTACATCGCCTGTTGACAAAACGATCTCCAAAACGCTCCAGAAGCAAGCGTTCTCCCCCTTCATAGAGGAACAAATTTGCCTGATGCTCGCCCACTTCAAGCTGCAAGGGGTATCCTGCATCAGCAATTCGCGTTGCCGCTTCTGTCAACAGATGGGAGATCTGCTCATTGTTCGCGATCACCTTCTGAAAAACAGGCTGCTCCAGCTCCCGAATGTACGGAGACGAGGACTCCACCAGCACCAGTCCGTGTTTGCCGAACAACCGCGCGAGAAGCCGTGCAAACCATTCTACGGGTGACTGGGAACTGGAGGCTGTCTCTTGCAATAAGCCGCGGATTTCCGAAGTATGCACAGTCTCCGGATGCCCGTCGAAAAACGCCTGGAGAAAAGCTTCGACGGCTGACGCATCCATTGTTACATGACTCGCGGAAAAACGTCCCTTTTTGTTCAGCTTCAACCTTTCTTTGTGCAGGCGCCGTTCTTTTTCACTCAACCAGAAGACATGGTCGATCTCGTCCAGATCATGATCTTCGCCCGCGATCCAAAAGACCGGGATGACCTCTACTTCAAGCTCCTGCGACAGCTTTTGAGCCGCTTGGATCAGATGGACTGCTTTATAGACCGTGTAGAGCGGGCCTGTCAGCACTCCAGCCTGTTGCCCGCCAATGACCACGTAGGTGTCCGGTTTTTTAAGAGCATCGATTCGCTTGAGTGCTTCTTCGTGATTTCCGATTTCCTTGTTGTACGTATATAATCCATCCGCCAGCTTCTCTCGATGGGAAAAATGCCGTCCGCGCAGCCATTGCAGCCGTTCCCGATAGGATTCGGTTCGATACGGCTGGTAGGCAAAAAAGGAGACCGCGGATTCCTTTCCCTCCTGGTAGTCCTGCGCCAGCCGATTGGCTAACGGAATAGCTATATGATCAACGTTCATGACATGCTCACCTTTCCTAGGGCCGTGTTCTTTTGCAAATTATATCATGCTCCCTCCCATGAAAAAACAAAACAACCCATATCAATGGGTTGTCAAAGTGTAAGGTGGAATTGTCTTAAAATTGTGGCGGCGTGACGCACCAGATCAAAACGGCTTCCGTTTCGCCGCAATTCTCGACGGAATGGTTTTTGGCACTGTCGAAGGAAATGCTGTCGCCAGCCTCCAAAACATGCTCTTCATCATTAAAACGGGCCACGACGGTTCCCGTAATGACGGTAAAGCATTCCTCACCCTCGGTTTGCACGAATTTGTCTACGGCCATTTCACCTGGCTTGAGCCGGACCTCCAGCATCCCGAGTTTGGCGCTTCCTCCCATGGAGAGCAGCGAATAGGTACCTGTAGATTCGGGAAACACCAATTGTCTGCGCTTGTGTTGCCTTGCGACATGCACCTGCTTTTGATCGATGTCCTCAAAAAAATGAATGATAGGGGATTCGAGGGCTTTCGTGATTTTCCACAGGGAGTCCAATGACGGTTGTGAAATCCCCCTCTCCACTTGACTGAGCAGCCCTTTGCTTAACCCCGTTTTGTTCGCCATGATTTCCAGGGTAAAGCCGCGCTCTTTCCGAATCATACGTATCTTGTGTCCGATGGTCTCGATGGGAAGTCGCATATTTCCAACCTTCTTTCTTTATCGGAATAGAAACGATTATGTATGTCACCAGTGTTTATACGACGCTCATTGTTTTGAAAATGCCTGTCGTAATCAACACTACGTAGATGAGTCCAAACCAGAGAAACGACAAACGCCATACGGAAAAACTGATCTTTCCCAGGGACAGCTTTCCCTTCCAGCGCACTTGCATCCAGCCAAGGACAGCGATGAAGACAAGGTAAAAGCAAACGATCCACCACCAGGCAGACATGGCATCTGGCCAGATCTCGCCATAGGCGACAACAACCGAACGAATCAACAAAAGATTCGTGATATTCACTGCCCACCTCCCCGCCAACCGCTTGTCCCGCTTCCAGACCCACATCAGATAATAGACGATCGGGAAACCCAGGAAAGGTATGACGGTGAGTGTGCCCCATAAGTAGGACCAGACATTTGCCACAAAGGTCATGATCTGTCGCCTCCCACCTTCTCTTCTCCCATGCTCGTCTTGAGAAGGATTACGCGAAGCAAGCTTTCATGCAACGGAGTGGGAATCCCTGCTTCCTTTCCTTTTTGGACGAGATAGCCATTGATTGCCTCTACCTCCGTCCGCCTCTGTCGTTTCACGTCCTGTAACATGGAGGAAAGATTTCGTGAAGTATTTCGACAAATTACAGAGATTTCCTGCCAATCCATTTCCCCCAATTTTTGTCCGTGATGACTTGCGACAGCCGCTGCTTCCACAAAAAGATCGCGCATCAGGCTCACGGTGTACGGATTCTCGAGCAGAGCTCCATTGGGAATATCAAAAATCGCGGTTAACGGATTGATCAGCGCGTTGGCCACTAGCTTGCGCCAGGCAAACGGCTGGATCGAGGCTTCATAGGTGGATTGAATTTGAACGGACCCTGCCCATTCAAGAAAAGCCGAGATTACAGGATCGGGACCCGCCTCCTCATTCCAGGGACCGACTCGAAGCGAGCCGCTTCCCGTGTGAATCACTTCTGTCCCAGACAAGCGCCTGGCTCCCTCTGCGTTGATCCCGAAGTAGCAAATTCTGTCGGGCAGCTTCTCAGCCAGCCATTCCTGGTGTCCCATACCGTTTTGCAAGGCCAGGATAGAAGCATTTTTGGGGATCTGCCGCAAAAACGGCAACAATCCAGGCAAGTCGTTTTGTTTTACGGCAAGCAGGTACAAGTTGCCCGGTGGCAAGCCCTGTTCAATCGGACTTGCTGCGAGCGGAACGGAGAAAACCTGCCCGTCCAGAGAATGAAATGTCATTTTCTGTCGGTTGATCTGTTCGGCCTGAAGAGCACTTCGAGTCACGACTGACGCTGACTGTCCGCTCAGAACAAGTCTGGCAGCATACAACAGCCCTACCGCACCGCCGCCTATCACTACCGTCTTGACAGGAATCGATTCCGATCGCATTTGTTCACCCACATTAATCAATACTTATCTAAAGAATAACAGAGATTAGGAGATTGAGCAATTGATTGGGTTAAAAAAAGATCAAAATTGTCGAAAAATTTAACGTAAAAAACAGGCAGACCGCCTCTTTCGCGAAGAAGCGGTCTGCTGACAGGGCTATACCGGATAGACGGGGTGTTTTCTTTCAGAGAACAGCTGGTTTTTACCTTGATAGACCGAAAAGCGCGAGATGAGTTCCTGCCGAAGCTCGGCAGGAGGAACGATCGCATCGACAATCAGATTGGAAGCGAGCAGGTAGATGTCGATATCCTCCTGATATTCCTTCCTCTTCTGGGCGATAAAAGCCTGGCGCTCCTGCGGGTCTTCTATTTCCTGAATTTTGTTGCTGTAGACGGCGTTGACTGCAGCCTCCGGTCCCATGACCGCGATCTGTGCTCCCGGCAGAGCCAGTACGGCATCCGGTTCAAACGCGGAGCTCGCCATCGCGTACAAGCCAGCTCCATATGCCTTGCGTACGATGACGGAGATTTTCGGTACCGTCGCTTCCGCCATCGCCGCTATCATTTTCGCGCCATGACGGATGATCCCTGCCCGTTCGACCGCTGTGCCAATCATAAAGCCTGGCACATCGGCAAGGAAGAGCAACGGAATCGAAAACGCATCGCACAAGGTTATAAAGCGCGCCGCCTTGTCGGCCGAATCGACGAATAACACGCCGCCTTTGACTCGCGGCTGGTTGGCGATGATCCCGACCGGCTTGCCGTCAAGACGGGCCAGACCGGTCACCAGCTCCTGGGCGAACAGCTTTTTGATTTCAAAGAAGGAGCCTTCATCTACCAGCGCTTCGATCAGTTCGTGCACGTTAAATGGCGCGTTTTGATTTTCAGGGACAAGCGCCGTTATTTCCTTCGCAGTCGGAACAGGAAGCTTCCCTTCGAGGACGGGCGGCTTCTGCGTGTAGTTGGCAGGGAAAAAGCGAAGGTATTCACGAGCTGCCGAAATCGCTTCCTCTTCATTCGCGGCAAGGACGTCACCGCAGCCGCTCACTGTACAATGCATGCGGGCCCCGCCCAGTTCTTCGAGGGTGACTTTTTCGCCGATGACCATTTCCGCCATGCGCGGCGATCCGAGGTACATGCTGGCATTTTTATCGACCATGATGACGATGTCGCAGAAAGCCGGGATATAAGCGCCGCCCGCAGCAGACGGCCCAAACAGGATGCATACCTGGGGAATTTTGCCGGACAGCTTTACTTCATTATAGAAAATGCGTCCCGCTCCCCGGCGTCCTGGAAACATCTCCAGTTGATCCGTAATTCGCGCCCCGGCGGAATCCACCAGGTAGATCAACGGCACCTGCATTTTTTCGGCCGTCTCTTGAATACGGATGATTTTCTCAACCGTGCGCGCTCCCCAGGAGCCTGCTTTTACCGTCGAGTCATTGGCCATCACGCATACGGTTTGTCCATTTACCTTGCCGATGGCGGTAACGACCCCATCTGCCGGCAGATCGCCTGCCATTACATTGGCGAACAGTCCGTCCTCTACCATGAATTCGTCATCGAACAGCAGTTTGAGGCGGTCACGGACAAACAGCTTGTTTTGCTCTTTTGCCTTGGCATGGTATTTGGGCTCTCCGCCCTGCTTCACCTGATCGATTTTCTCGTACAGTTTCTCGTCCGCTTGTTTGCTCATGGCTTCCTCCTTGTCACTCTCCACGATATACAGGTTATCTTTTTTCCTGAAATGCCGCCAGTCCTTCCAGCCTGTCCTTGGTTGGTATCAAGAGTTGATAGGCCTGGCTCTCCATCATCAGCCCTGTCGCCAATTCCACCTCTGACCCGCAGTCGATCGCTACCTTCGCCTGAGCGAGCGCAAGAGGCGCCTGCTCCGCGATTTGCCGCGCCAGCTCGAGCGAATCGGTCATCAGCCGTTCGGCAGGCACTACGCGATTGACTAAGCCGATGCGCAGCGCTTCATCCGGAAGGACGCGACGTGCGGTAAAGATCAGTTCTTTGGCCAATCCTTTGCCCACCAAGCGAGGGAGCCGTTGTGTCCCACCCGCACCGGGGATGATTCCAAGCGAGGTTTCCGTCAGTCCCATCTGAGCCGTCTCACTCATGACGCGCAAATCGCAGGCCAGGGCAAGCTCTGTCCCTCCGCCTAAAGCCAAGCCGTTCACCGCCGCAATCACGGGCTTGGGCAAACGCTCCAGTTCACTGAAGGTTTCGCGGATCATCCGGATGTAGGCTTCCACCTGCTGCGGCTCCATCCCGCGGCGTTCCTTCAGATCTGCTCCAGCGCAAAATGCTTTTTCCCCCGAGCCGGTGACGACGACCACACGAGTCCCCCTGTCCAAAGCAAGCTGTGCAACTCGCTCACGCAGACTGCATAATGCCGCGAAGTTCAAACAATTGTGCACATGCGGCCGATCGATGGTCAGAACGGCGACTGCGCCTTCCTTTTGCAACAAAACGCTCAAAACGGATCCCTCCTGCTCTATGCATCGCCCTGACTTGCGCAGTCGGCAGCGAGATGCGCCTTCAATACCTTGGAAGGAAGCTCGCGCCCCAATTGCTGCTGGATGTACGCCCCAGCTTCCATCAACCGCTCCAGGTCGACCCCTGTCTCGATGTCCATGCCATGGAGGAGGTAGACGAGATCTTCGGTAGAAATGTTTCCTGCCGCTCCCGGCGCGTATGGGCAGCCGCCCAGTCCGCCGATCGAGCTGTCAAAAATGCGGATTCCAACATCCAGTGCTGCTACGACATTGGCAAGGCCGGTTCCCCGGGTGTCGTGAAAATGGGCAGCCAGACGCTCAGGTGGAGCCTCTTTCACCAATTCCCCGAAAATATGGCGCACCTGTTTGGGGGTGGCGACGCCAATCGTGTCTCCCACTGAGATCTCGTGAACGCCCATTTCCAGCAGGGCTTGCATTACGCGGCGGCTGTTGTCGACGGGAACGTCTCCTTCGTACGGGCAGCCAAATACGGTCGATATGTAGCCGCGCACGCGCATTCCGTAAGAATGGGCTGCTTGTGCCACCTCTCGCAGGACAGGAATGGTCTCCTCGATCGTCTTGTTGATATTTTTCTGGTTGTGGGTCTGCGAGGCTGACATGAACAATGCAATCTCCTGCAAGCCGCTCGACACCGCTCGCTCCAGTCCACGCAGATTGGGGACCAAAGCCGTATAGGTTGCGCTCTTCCCGCGTGGAAGCCTGGCCAATACCTCCTCAGCATCTGCCAGCTGCGGAATCCAGCGGGGATTGACAAAAGAAGTGGCCTCAATCGTCGTCAGACCAGAGGCAGCCAGCTTCCCGATCAATGCAATCTTGACTTCGGTCGGCACGATCTCCTTCTCATTTTGCAGCCCGTCTCGCGGGCCAACCTCCACAATTTTCACATGCACGCTGCACACCTTCTTTCCAAGCGAGCGCTCAGTTGGTTTGCGGTCAAAAAAAACTGCCAATCATTCTTCCAGAACGACGAGGATGTCGCCTTCATTGACAAAATCGCCGACCTGCACCTTTACTTCTGCTACTTTTCCCGCTCCTTCGGCTGCAAACGGAATCTCCATCTTCATCGATTCCAGCACGATCAGATCCTGGCCTGCTGTCACGACGTCTCCTGCTTGGACCAATACTTTAAATACGGTACCTGCCATATTCGCTGCTACTTGTTTCATCAGACTACACTCCTTTTAGATCGTCGATTTGGGTTTTCGTTCCTGGATAAACCATGTATTGTACTGCCCTGCAAGAAAGCGTTCGTCCTCCAATACCTCCAGCAAAAACGGGATGTTGGTTTTGATTCCGGTGACCAGATATTGTTGCATGGCTTTCCTGGCCCGTTGAATCGCCTCTTCGCGAGTGGCGCCGGAGGAAATGACCTTGGCAATCATCGGATCGTAGAACGGAGTTACCTTTGTCCCTGTCTCTACGCCGTCATCGATGCGGACATGCTCCAGATCAGGGGCCTGGTACAGCGTAATCGTGCCGGGTGAAGGCAAAAACGATACGGGATCTTCTGCGTAGACCCGCAATTCGATCGCATGGCGCTTGGCGTGAATGTCCTCTTGCTCGACAGAAAGCGGCTTGCCTTGGGCTATTTCCAGTTGCAGCGCGACCAGATCCAGGCCGATCATCTCCTCTGTGACCGGATGCTCGACTTGCAGCCTCGTGTTCATCTCCAGGAAGTAAAATGCTTTCTGCTCGTCAACGATAAACTCCACGGTGCCCACACCTGTGTAGCCAACAGCCTTTCCCGCTTGCACGGCAGCCTGACACAAGGCTTTTCGTGTTTCTTCATCCAGGAAGGGAGAAGGGCTTTCTTCGACCACCTTTTGATGGCGGCGCTGAATGGAGCACTCTCTTTCCAGGAGATGGATCACTTGACCATTCTGATCTCCAGCGATCTGGACTTCGATATGGTGCGGCCTTTCCACGTATTTCTCCACGTACATGGCATCGTTGCCGAAATACGCTTTCGCCCGTCCGCGAGCGGATTGGAACGCCTGGCGAAGCTCTTCTTCATCGCGGCAAATCTGCATGCCGATCCCGCCGCCTCCTGCGCTAGCCTTCAACATGACGGGAAAGCCGATGGATACCGCCATCTGTACAGCTTCGTCCCCGGTCTCGACAGGCTGATCGCCTCCTGGAACCACCGGAACTCCTGCCTGCTGCATGATCCTGCGCGCCGTCAGTTTATCCCCCATCTGTCCGATCACTTCTGGAGTCGGTCCGATGAATACAATGCCCTCTTCAATCACTCTGCGGGCAAACGATTCATTCTCCGACAACAGGCCATACCCTGGATGGATCGCATCCGCTTGGCATTCCTTGGCAGCAGCAAGAATGGCCTCAATGTTCAGATAACTGTGCGGAACAGGCGGCGGACCGATATGCACAGCTTCATCCGCTTCACGGACATACGGCATCCCTTGATCCGCGTCGGAGTAAATCGCCACTGTCGCTATCCCTTTTTCCCGACAAGTGCGAATAATCCTTCGGGCAATCTCGCCACGGTTGGCAATCAAGACCTTCTTCATGATACGATCCTCCTCTCATTTACGCGCATTGGGAGCAAATGGACTGAAAGCGTTTGCAGGATGACTGCCCCCGAACACGCAACTTCATCTCGTATCTATTTTGCCATGAGTCGGCTCATAGTTCTAGGATGAAAATATATTTTTTTCCAACATGCACTTCAAATACGTAAAACTCGGCTGGGCCAGATGTGAAGAAAACCTCTTTTCTTGCCTGAGAATGGTGTATAATACAGGTATGCGCAAGTGGTTTTAGACAATGGGTTTTGAGAGGAGTGGCCAAGCATGTTTGAAGTAAAGCGTTTACAAATCAATTACAAGACACTGGAAGAATTCCAGAAGTTTCGCGAATTTGGCCTGGAGGAGCTTTCCATGAAGGAAGACCTGGAGGCAAATATTGTGGAGAACGATTCGGAATCTCCTTTTTATGGCATTTACGATAATGACCTGCTCGTCGCCCGTATGAGCCTTTATAAAATTGACGCCAAGTACGACCGTTATTTTGAGCCATCGCAGGAGTATTACGAGCTGTGGAAGCTGGAAGTGCTGCCCGACTACCGCGGCAAGGACTATGGTACGGCTCTCGTCAACCACGCAAAAAGCTTCGGTTCCCCGATCAAAACCAACTCCCGCTGTCGTGCCGATCAGTTTTGGCTGAAAATGGGCTTTACACCTGTAAAGTACAACCCGATGCGGGACCGTGGCGAAAACCCTTATGTGTGGCTGCCTGAAAACGTCTCTCTGCAAGATTAGACCTACCTTGAAATGATTATGCGATGCAAAAAAGAAGCGGTGCGAGACCGCTTCTTTTTTTATTCGTCGCTACTTTTCTACGCGCTCCAGGTTCCCGTTTTCATCCATTTTGAAAATGGGCTTGGACGCACTCCTGTCTTCTTCTTGCAAAATAGCGAGCTTGCGTGCGCGATCCATGATCTGGACGAGCGCCCGGTAATCCTCCCCGACATCCTGTACCTGCTCCAGTTCTTTTTTGGCACGCTCCAGGGACTCGGTCAATTCTTTTATTTTCAATTCTTTTCCTTCCAATTCTTGTTCCAAATGCTTTACTCGACGCAGCAAATCTTTTTGGTTTACCAGCATGCGGATGACAGACTCGATCTGCTGCTCTTCATCGCTTGCAGCCGATACCGCTCCCACTGTTTGTGTCAATGGCGGCTTGAGCGGTACGGATACTGCCTGGACCTCTTCAATCTCAGGCGCAGCGATTCGTCCCAGCTTCTTCAACTGCTGACGTTGGCTCTTGGCGATGGAAATGGCTGCATCATATCGCTTGCGGACGCAACTGTTCCAACGAAAACCGCATGCTGCTGCAGTCCGCCCTAACCGTTGTCCTACCTCTTCAAAAGCGGCTAGCTGTGTGCCGCCCTCTCGAATGTGACGCAAAGTGACTTCTGCTAATACCAGATCGTCATCTTCCGTCCACGCGTCTTGCCTGGAAGCTACCATATAAGTCCCTCCCGTAACCTTTAAAAAGGATGATGTAGTTCATCCTATGCTTTTCCCTATTCTTGTAGAATCGCTTTCTACTAGAAAAAGTATGTCCAAGCGAATAAATGTTTAAACGGGAGAAACCTCCGAATTCCTTATTTATCCTTTTTTGCCTTTTGACAGAAATTGGTCTACCACGTATCTATGCTCTTCACTTCCCCACAAACCTGCACACTGTGCTACTTCCCGCTTGATCCGCTCTTCCTGATCGAGTCCCTCCCGCTTCCATTTCAGAATGTTCATGTAGGCCTCGATCCCTGCAAGCGGTTGGGCGGCAATTTTCAACGCGAAACGCTCCACTTCCTCCCTCAACCGGTCCTCAGGGTACACCTCATCGACGAATCCGCTGCTCTTCGCCTCCTCGGCCGTGATCCGCTCCCCGGTAAGCAAGAGTGCCAAGGCCTTGGACGTAGGGAGCAAATCCAGCAGTCTCGTGCCTCCTCCCCATCCCGTGGTGATGTGCATGCCGATTTGAATAAAGCCGAAAACAGCTTTTTCGCTGGCAAAGCGAAAATGGGCAGCACCCGCGACCTCACATCCCCCGCCGACAGCAGAGCCATTGATCATGGCAATGATCGGCTTGTTGTAATGACTCATCATCGAGAGCATGCTGGCTACTTTCCCCAGCAGGAGCTCTGCCTGCTCTCTTCCCCGCGCCGCGATGAACTGCGGCAGATCCCCACCGGAGACGAAGCTTTTGCCTGCCCCGGTCAGGATGAGCACCTTCACCTGCTCGTCAGTGCGGCATTGCTCAAGCAGCTGACTCAGTTCGTCCACAAGCTCGATGCTGATGGCATTATGTACTTCGGGGCGATTTAGCGTGATGACCCCGATTCCTGTCTTTTTCTCAAAAAGAATCGTCTGCATGTTCTTCATCGCTTCCTTTCTGCTGTTCTCTCTATTGTACAGGCAACAGATACAAATAAAAAAGGAAGGCCTTGGCCCTCCTTTTACTATTTAGGAAAGTAAGTTTTTCATCGCAGAAGAATTGTAGCCGACAATCAGGTTTTCTCCGTCAGTCAGGATCGGACGCTTCAGGAGCTGTGGTTCCTCGCTCAGCATTTCGAGCAGTTCCTTTACAGACATTTCGTTGATGTCCACGTCCAGGTTTTTGAAGCGCTGGCTTCTGGTAGACAGGATTTCATCAAGTCCGTTGGTTGTCATTTTAATCATATCAAGCAGTTCTTCTGCTGTCGGCGGATTTTTAAACAAGTGCCGTTCTTCATAATTGACTCCGTTTTCTGCCAGCCATGCCTTCGCCTTGCGACAGGATGTACAGCTCGGATACGTGAAAAACGTAATTTTTGAAGTGCGTGTACGTTCAGCAACTGCCATCAGTTACCCCTCCGTCTCCTATATCGCATATCCATTTTGGTGTAAACTGGATATGTCACTTTATAAAAGTAAGCAAATAAAAAAACCTTTCTTACTTCGGATTATAAAGGTCTCATTAACACTATGTCAATAGTAGTTAATATAAAATATAGATGCAATTTCGAGGCAAAGAGGCCGAAAACACACTGCAACCTTAACAACCCGGGGAAAATCGGATACACTTATACAGATGTCTCATTAAAGGGGGTACCAGCATGGAATACGATGATGCACAAAAGTTAACCAGCGCTTTAGCTGACCCCACCCGTTTTTCCATTTATCAATATGTGGCATACAGCAAAAACCCGATAACGGTTCAGGAAGTAGCCGATCATTTTTCCATCCATCCCAACGTGGCCCGGCTTCATCTAACGAAACTGGAAGACGTCCATCTCCTCAAGGCCGTCTCGGACAAAAGCGGAAAAGGCGGACGCCCTAGTCGCCTCTACTCTTTGTCTGATCAGGTGGTAAGCCTGCAGTTCCCTCCTCGTGACTACCAGCTGCTTGCGGACATCGCCATCGAAAGTCTTCTCTCGCTCGGCGAGGCCGGTGAAAAAGCGCTGATCAACATGGGATATCGAATGGGTACAGAGATGGCAAAACGGGCAGTCGCCCAAAGCAGTCTGCATGTGCAAAGCGCTTCTCTGGAAGAAAAAATGAATCATATTCACCGTCTTGTCGTAGCTCAGGGCTTGAAGCCGGAAATCGAAGTGATTGAGGACGGTTGCCTTCGTTTTCGTGTACAAAATTGCACCTTTTCGGAGTCAGCCAAAAAATACCCCGATTCCATCTGCAAAATGCACAATGCCTTGCTGACGGGAATATTCCAGACGTACCTGGGGAACATTGAGTTACGTGAGGACGAATCGATGCAATGCGGTTGCAAATCCTGCAACTATACTGTTCTCCGTTATAAATAAACCAACCTGAATACCGCTTTGCCAAAAAACCGTCATACCTTCCCGTTTACACGTGTTCACCTGTCCTATATAATGGGGAAGGAATCTTGTAAATATTGCCGATTACGCAAAAGGGGGGATACAGATGGATCGTATGTATCGCGTTCTTGGTTTCTGGACGATTGTGATCGCGCTGATGGCGTTCTGGGCACAGTTGTGGCCAATGGCACTGATCTTCTTTGGTTTGACCGCTTTCTTCGTAGCACTCAGCTACATGAACCTGACGGAGCGGGTATACTTAAACATTTTCTTCGGTTTTATGTTCGTGTCCTTCGTAGGTTTCACCTACTATACATTCTTTGTAATGCCAGTAGGACCACAAGAACACGCATTCCTGCAAATGATCATGTAAGAAAAAAAGATGCTCGCCACGAGCATCTTTTTTTAATTTGTCGGATAATAGGCGGCATCTTCCCGCACGTTCTTCCCTTGAACCACCACTCGGAAACGCCCTCCCAAACCAGCAGGGTCCAGCAGTTGTACAATTGCCCGATTCCGCTTCATGGCCTGGCTGGTGAACGGGTCGCGATCTGCATGGGCCACCGCTTTTTGAAGTAGACCCCCTCGCATGAGGAACTGATCCTGCCGCAGATAGTCGAGCACGCGCAGACCGTTTTCCTCCCCGCTCTTCATCCACTGGGAAAAATTCACATGGCAGGTCAGATCCTGCTCACCGACGTGCTGGTAGGGATCATCATGCGCCTGGTGGCGATGAAAGCACATCAGCGTCCCCTTTTTGCGGCTCGGGTGGTACAGCTCCTCCTGCAAATCCCCATAGTCGATTGTGATCACATAGCCTGCGTCCAACAGCTGAGCTACGTCGCGGGCAGCCTGATCCATCGCGAGATTGACTTCGATCCGTACACCGCGCGGGATCTCTTCCTCCATGCATTTGAGATAATCAGCCAGGGCAGGCACCGGGTCCCGGTAGGTCTCGACAAAGCCTTCATCGCTTGACGCCACCCATACCTCGCGCCAGCCTCCTGCTTGCTTCATTGCGATATGTACCGGGAACGCATCCAGCCATTCATTGGACAGCACGACACCCGCGATTCCGTTTGTCTCCCTCGCAGCATCACCCAAGGAATCGTACCAGACCTTCTCCACTTCATGGTCCCGCAAACTCTCCTGCTGCAAAGCGCGATGGTAAGGGCTGGTCTCGATCATCACCACTCGGATGCGCGAATAGAGCTCCGGCTCACTTTCACGCAGACGATCCAACAAATAACGGCACAGGCTCCCCGTCCCGCCGCCAATCTCCACGAAGTGCGGATTGGCAAACTCTCCCGCACGGCACATCGTTGCCACCACGTCCGCCAAGGTTTCCGCAAATACGGGGTGGACGACGGCACTGGTGTAAAAGTCCCCTTGTTTCCCTACCTTCTGCCTGTCGGTCATATAATAGCCCCAGACTGGATGGTAGAGAGCCAATTCCATGTAGCGCGCAAAAGGGATTGCTTTTGCAGGCGCGCTGTTTATTTCCTCGCGAATCCATTCGACTAGACCCATTCTCCTCTACTCCTGCTACCCAAATTCAGCCTGATAAGGCTATAATACGTAAAGAAGTCATACAATAAAAGAAAGTGGAAGGCACTTTGTCCCCCATCATACTATAAAAGGTGAAGATATGCGCAAATTCCTGCTCATTCTGCTTCTGGTTCTGTGTCCGTTGAGCGTTTTTGCCCAGGAAGAGCAAGCGGTTCCCCTGGAGCAACTGATTTTGCAGCAGCATTTTACGCAAAAAGAACTGGAACGGACATTGACATTGATTAAGGAAGAAGAAAAACGCACCCAGAACGATATCGCCCGCCTTGAAATGGACATGCAGCGGCAGAAGCTGATAATCGATGCCATGCGGCGCCATGCCGGTGAAGTGGCGCGTGCTTATTATACAGGTGAAAGAGCTACGTTATTGACCTTGTTGTTTGAGGCGGAGAACTTCAATCAACTGCTGATCATGATGGATATGATCCAATATCTCTACGAGCGTGATTTCACAAGATTGGCAATGTTTCAGGAAGAACGCGCGAGACTGGCTATAATGCAAACCGATCAGCAAAATCGCCTGGCACAATTGACACAGCTGCGGGAAAAATACGAGCTGCAGCTTGCCGAAATGATCGCAATCCAACAGCAAAAAGAAGAGAACGTCCAAAAACTGGAGGACCCTACCCGGGTCGAAGCTTTGATGGACCACCTGATTATCGACTGGCAACAGCGCGGATTGCCTGCCTTCCAGAGGTTTTTCGGTACGCTGGCTGGCGTCATGGGGCAAATCCCGGAGCTGGCCACTCCAGAGCGGATTCAATCCAACGGCCTATTCCTCCATACATTGACGATCAATCAAGACGAGTTCAATCAGTTCCTCAGCTCGAAAGACGAGATGTTCAAGCAATCCCAATTCAGCTTCGACGACAACAAGCTGGTGGTACAAGGGACCTACGATCACATGGAAATCAAGCTGATCGGAGCCTATGAGCTGGTTTCTCCTACCCATTTGCAATTTCATATCGAATCGCTGTATTTTGACGGTTTTGAATTGCCTCGCTCTACAGTCGAGGAAATGGAGAAGCTATACGATCTCGGCTTTTACCCGGAGTTGATTTCGCCCAATATCCAGGTAGAACAGCTGAGCATGATGGATGAGGTATTGAAGCTCCAGCTAAAATTAAACCTCCCGTTTGGTTGGGGCAAACCGTAACGGCAAAAAGCCAGCTATCGAATTAGCTGGCTTTTGGTTTGGACTGATCCAGGTTCACATGGACCGGGATTTCTACGTTAAGCTTTTTCATATACTGGATGGCCTCTTTGGACAGGGACAGTCCTTTTTCCCCATTTTGAAGCTTCTCCAACGTTTGCGGGACGGGATAGATGACATAGCTGCGTTTGCCTTTCTGGCGGGAAAAATAAACATAAGTCGGAATCATTTCTGCGCTTTCGATCTTTGCATCCCCGTTTTCTCCCTTGTACAAGCTAAGCTTCAAAATCGCCCCTACATCCTTGTAATCCCAGCGCTGCGCGGAGATAAAATTGCCCAGCGAATACGCAATCAAGCCTGTATGCTCACGGCCGTCCTCCAGTGTCACCTTTTTCCATTCGTATGGCTGCACGACATGCGGATGTGCTCCGAGAATAAGGTCCGCACCATACTGCAGGCAAAGCTCCGCCGTCTGTTTTTGAAAGGCGTTCGGCAATCGCGCGTATTCATCGCCGAAGTGCAGCGCTACCGCCACCAGATCAGCCTTTTCCCGCGCACGGGCGATGTCCTTCTTCATCAAGTCCGGGTCGATCAGGTTGACCAGATACGGTTTGCCCTCGGGGATCGGAATGCCATTGGTCCCATAGGTGTAGGAAAGCAAAGCCATCGTGAGACCATCTTTGGTCAGGAAAAGCGGTTCGTCTCGCTCCTCGGCGCTGCGAAAAGTCCCCGTGTGCAAAAGGCCTGACTGGTCCAAATGTTCAATCGTTTTCATTACTCCCTGCTCTTTGCGGTCCAGGGAGTGGTTGTTCGCCGTGGATACTGCCGTAAAACCGACATCAACCAACGTCTGGGCAAGCGTTTCAGGGGAATTGAACATGGGGTAGCCCGTATAGCGTGCCTCTTTCCCAGTCATTGTCGTCTCCAGATTGCCGATCACCCAATCCGCTTCCTGAAACAAGGGCTTCACATGCTCAAACGATGGAAGGAAATCATAGGACTTGCTGGCGGGATTCCAGGCACCCTCCAATTGCTGATCATGGACCATGATATCGCCGACTGCCATTACGGATATACGCACTTCGGGAAATCGGGATTCCGTTTCTTCCCTGATGGGCGGAGGAGGCGAAGGTTCGCTGGGCAAAGACTCTCCCGTCTGTACGGACACTGGTTGCGGTAGCGACTGCACCTTTGAGGCGGTAGATTCCTCCGGATTGGCAGGCACTGGTGCACACCCTGCCAGCAGGGCGAGAGACAGGGTGATCACCCACGCCCGGGAACGCCTGTTACTTCTCATGACTGTCGCTCCTTTTTCATTACTGCCCATATCTTTTCGCCATTTGCTGACAAATTCCTCTGCTCACCCTGATTTCTGACTTACCGCAGCATGCCGGTTACATAGGGATTATAGGTCTTCTCCGTATCGATGGTCGTTTTGGGTCCGTGGCCGGGATAGACGATTGTCTCGTCATCCAGCTCGAACAATTTATCCTGGATGCTTGCCATCAACGTCTCATAATCGCCGCCGGGCAAATCCGTGCGGCCGATGCTTTGCGCAAACAAGACATCACCGCCAAAGCAATGCTGCCCGATTACAAAGGAACAACTGCCCGGGGAGTGGCCCGGCGTGTGCAGAACGTCAATCGTAAGGCCAGCCAGCTCCAATACTTGACCGTCTTCCAGCTCTTGCTCGGCGCGCTCGCAGACGATTGGCTGCGGCAAATTCCAACGGCTTGAACCGTTCAAATCCGGATTGGTCAGCCACTCTTGTTCGATCGGGTGGATGTAGACCGGTGCTTTGGTCATGGCACGCACCTGATTCAGACCGCCGATATGGTCCAAGTGTGCATGGGTCAGCAAAATGGCGACCACTTTTTTCTGGGTCAAGGCATCCAGCAAAACCTCCGGCTCCATTCCGGGATCGATCACGATGCTTTCCCCTGTATCAGGGTTTGTCAGGACATACGCATTGGTTTGAAACATTCCCAAGGCGTAGCTTTCAATTTGTAGCGCTTGTTTGCTCATAGGAACCTCCTTGATTTTTTGATACGATAAGAAGAGATTGGACAAAAGGCGGTGCATTGAGTGATGCAAACCATGTACGGTATAGAAATGCAAGTACCTTCAGGCAAACTTCCGGGCTTCTATGCTCAAGTCATACATAAAATCGGCGACCATGTCAACGTCTTCGACCGCGAAGAACTGCTGTTTATTGTAGCAAACGAGGAGGAATGCGAAAAGCTGACCGCCATCCTTGAGAAAGCAGATATGCTGGGCGAGTTTTTCCCGCTGCTGTATCTCCCGGCCGATGCTTCGTTGACCCATTTCGAGGATGTGGGTTTTGTCAGTGCGAGTGAGCAGCGTTATCTCTATGCGGATCGAGTGGCGCTCTTCCGTTTTGCTGACCAGGCGGAAAAGGAACAGGATCGCTGGGCGGCCCTGCAGCAGTTGACCGAGCATCTGCTAGGCAGTATTCCGGCAAGCAGTGACTCTTTGGCATCCTATATCCTGGACCGGAGTCTGACCGATCTCGCCGAAGGAATCGCAAAAAGATACGGCGTATCCTTGCACTGGCTGCATCGGGGAGAAAATTAGGCATTTGGGCATAGAAAAAAGTGCGTTCCGACCAAAGAACGCACTTTTTCCTTACAGACGATCAAACCGGAACCAGACCACCTGATCATTCACAATCCCGAAGCTGGCTTCTTGCTTGCTTCCCTTGTAGATGATCTCTTTGTCTCCTGCCGCTTCGCCATATAGTTCTTTTAGTCTTTGTTCGCTGGAGTAGATCACCAAGCCTCGATTGGTCTTGAATTTCTCGGCTTCTTCCTCCGGAACCCCAGCCAGCATGATCGATTGGAGCACGCCGCGTTCCACCATGACCATCACTTGCGTACGGCCCACCAGCATCATGCCCATGACCATATTGCCTTCCCCGGCCGCCATCCGATCGACGGTATAGGACTCACGCGTCTGCATATCCATAAAATCGGCCTTGTCCGGCTGCAGGATGTCTATCGCTTCTTTAATGTTTTGTCCTACGTACATTCCGTTCAAGCCATATTCTTTTTGATTTTCCGGATCAAAAGAGGGAGAAAGCCCTCCGTCCGAAGAGCAAGCCGCAAGCATGACCCCTGCAATCAAGACGAGCATGACACAAGGCCAATGTCTCCAGTCCTTCATCGCCGCACACCTTTCCTTTGTCGCGCCCCTTCTCCTGTCCGTCTGTACAAGGCTATCTTACCCCACACGCACATATGGGGCAAGAGTCACTATTTTTCATCCCGGGGTCCCGTCACCTTTCTTCTTGGACGATTTGGCGGGCGATCCGTCTCCACCTGCTTCTTCAAGCCCTCCAGAATTTTCAAGATGGAGGCAAAGAATGGGGAGCCGAACACAGCGACGATCCCCCACATCCAGGTCCCTACTTTCCAGGGATTTTCGACATAGGCAATCTCGTCTCCCAGCAGAATTTTGGCAGGGTCAAGTCCTATCGCGCCAAAAATGAACCCGGCAGCAACGACGGAGATCAGCAGATTGAAAAAGCGTTTGTAGTTCATAAAGCGTGCCGCCTCGTTGTGATCTTCCCAGCAATCGTCCTTCGGCTCATAATCCGTTGTAAGAAACGGGATGACCGACTTGCACGCCTCTGTCACCCCTGCTGCAGCACTGGATACGGCGGTAATATAAATGAGAAAAGCAATGGATGAGTCCAAGGTAACCATAGCTGTCCCCTCCCTGGTACAAGTCTATGGGCGCGGGACCAAAAACAGAATCGCAAGAAAGAACAAACCGCTCCCAAATTGGGAGCGGTCCTTGTCGAGCCCGATATGCTTTTATGGGGTATTCCGGTTATTCTCTTTGGCACTTCAACCTCCATGTTAGAGCAAAGTTACCTAAAGAATTCGGTTTCCGCCAATCCGACTTTCGTCGTCTGCTTCATCATGGTTATCCACGGCTCTTCGCCTCCTAAAAGGTTTGCACCGGTTTAATCATGAATCATCGGGCTCGACAATAACTAGTATGTTCCGTTCGTTTGTCATTATGCGCGTCTGTTACAATAAATCCGCGGCGAGCTGTGCGAGCACGCTTCGCTCCCCTTTTTCCAGCCGGATGTGGCCAGCCAGCTTCTGATCCTTGAACACCTCCACTACATACGTCAACCCGTTGTTGCTTTCATCGAGATAGGGGTGGTCAATCTGCTCGGGATCGCCCATCAGGACAATTTTCGAACCGTCCCCTACCCGGGTCAGAATCGTTTTGACCTCATGCTTGGTCAGGTTTTGCGCCTCGTCGATAATGATAAACTGCTCGGGAATCGAACGGCCGCGGATATAGGTCAAGGCCTCCACTTGCAAACTGCCCATCCCGGCGAGGATTTTATCCAGATCTCCCGGGCGTTTTGTATTGAACAAATACTCCAGATTATCATAAATCGGCTGCATCCACGGCCTCAGCTTCTCTTCCTTTTCGCCTGGCAGATAGCCGATATCTTTTCCTAAAGGGACAATGGGTCTTGCCACCAACAATTTTTTATATTTCTGCTGGTCCTCAATTTGCAGCAATCCTGCCGCCAGAGCCAGCAATGTTTTTCCAGTACCTGCCTTTCCTGTCATGGTTACTAACGGAATATCGTCTCTCAGCAGCAATTCGGTCGCCATGCGCTGCTGGACGTTCCGCGCCCGAATTCCCCAGATCGGGTCTTCGTCTGAAACCAGCATTTCCAGCGTCTTTCCTTCGGTGTCCACCTTCCCGATCGCGGAGATGGACGGGTTCAGTTCGTCTTTCAAGATCAGAAATTGATGCGGATGGAAGCGATGACGCGGAAAACAGATGGGTAAATGCAGCTTGCGGGTCGCGTAGTAGGATTTAATGACTTCCGACGAGACCAGCATTTTTTGATAACCCGTGTACAGGCTTGAAAATTCGCCTACTACCCGGTCGGACAAAAAATCCTCCGCCGTCAGATTCAGGGCATCGGCTTTCACGCGCATCAGGGCATCCTTGCTGACGAGAATGACCGGCCGCGGTTGGGGAGAGAGATTTTCCTCCTCCTGCAAATTAAGTGCTACAGCTAAAATCCGATTGTCATTGGTCATTTCCGTAAATTGCTTTTGCAGCTTGTGAAGGGATGAATGGTTCAGTTCTACACGAAACAATCCACCCGTCTCGAGGGTAATACCGGTGTGCAGATGACCATGCTCACGAAAGCTGTCCAGAAGACGCGAGACATAGCGGGCATTTCTCCCAATTTCATCCATATAACGCTTCTTGGAATCAATCTCTTCCAACACTACAGCGGGTATGATGATTTCGTTGTCAGCGAAGGAAAACATCGCCCGAGGATCTTGCAGGAGTACGTTGGTGTCCAGTACGTAGATTTTCTTCAAAATCTCGCCTCCTATTACCCATCTTATATACCCTATGCAATTTTTGGAGGGATGCGCTGCTGTAGAGGCCTGATGTATTACAGTCTATGTGCGTCTTTTCGCAGATAGTCTTGGACCATACAGAATGAAAACCGTCGCTAGCGAACACAATACACCTAAACCCTGCCCTCCTTTGGAAGGTATACCAGTAAAGGAGAATGTATGTGAAACGGATCGCGATCGGTACTCTCAGTATCTGTCTCTTGCTAACTGCATGCACAACTACAAGCAATAAACCGCCAGCCAATCAGGCGGCACCCAAACAGAATCAAAATGCCCCCAAAACGCAGCGTGTCCAGCAGACAAACCCGGGGCCGGTAAAAAACCAATCAGCGCAAGCTACTGCTGATCGCCTGGTCGAGCTGGCGAAGCGCGTACCTAAGGTAAATGGAGCTACCGCCGTCGTAGTGGGCAAGTATGCCGTCGTCGGAATTGATGTCAATGCTCATCTGGACCGCCCTCAAGTAGGCGTGATCAAATACTCCGTCGCCGAGGCCTTGAAGGAAGATCCTCAAGGAGCTACGGCCCTGGTGACAGCAGACCCTGACATCGTTCAGCGACTGCGCGAAATGGGAGCTGACATCCGGAACGGACGCCCTGTCAGCGGTTTTGCGGAGGAGATGGCAGATATCGTCGGCCGGATCATCCCGCAGACCCCCGCACGGGTACAAAAGCGTGAACAAAAGCCTTCCAGGGAGAACGAACAGCGCATCAACAACAACGGCAGGTCAAAGCCACAAGGCAATGACAAAATCAATGTCAACCGCAAGCCAAATCCGTGACAAGACAAAAAAGACATTCTCCAGGGTTATACCCGGGAGAATGTCTTTTTATCGTCAGAGATGCGAAGTTCATGCAAAGCGTCGAGCGCCTGCGCCAAATCCTGCAGCAAATCTTCTGTGTCCTCCAATCCGGCAGACAGCCTGATCAACCCATCTGTAATTCCCCGCTTGCTTCTTTCCTCTGGCGGCATCGCAGCATGGGACATCGCAGCAGGATAGGAGAGGATCGTTTCTACAGCACCGAGGCTGACCGCCACAATCGGCAGTTTGACCCGATCAAACACAGCTTTGGCCCGCTCACGGCTCCCAACATCAAACGAAAGGACAGCACCGTGTCCGCTTGCTTGACTCGCTTGTACATGGTGTCCTGCATGCGTGCACAGGCCCGTATAATAAACGCGGCTCACCGCCGGATGCTGGGAAAGCCAATGGGCAATGCGCTCCGCTGATCTCGAGCTGACATCCAGGCGGGCTTTGAGTGTCTTCAGCCCTCTCATCACCAGCCAGCTGTCCTGAGCACCGAGGATGGCTCCCATTCCGTTTTGAATGAAATACAGCTGTTTCCCCAGTACTTCATCTTTCGTGACAGCCAGACCGGCTACTACGTCGCTATGGCCTCCGATAAATTTGGTCGCGCTATGAATCACCACATCTGCCCCAAGTTCAAGAGGTTTTTGATAATACGGCGTCATGAACGTGTTGTCCACCATGACCAATAGATCATGTCTTTTGGCGATCCGGCAAACCGCTGCAAGATCCGTCACCTTGAGGGTAGGGTTGGAGGGTGACTCCAAGTAAATTCCTTTCGTCTCGGGCTTTATGGCGTTCTCCACCGCATGAATGCAGGTGGTATCCACAAAGGTCACTTCGATCCCCATCCGCGACAGCACTTGGGTCAAGAAGCGAAACGTCCCGCCGTACACATCCTCGGCGACAATGATGTGCTCTCCTGCCGAGAACAGCATGAAGACACTGGAGATCGCCGCCATGCCGGAAGCGAAGGCAAAACCTCTGGTGCCGCCTTCCAGTACAGCAATTGCTTCCTCAAGGGCATGCCTGGTCGGATTGCCTGAACGGGCGTAATCATAGAGACCGGGAGCATCCAGATCGGCCTGATGGAAGGTCGATGCTTGATAGATCGGCACCGAAGAAGCTCCCGTGACAGGATCAAAACATGAGACGCCGTGCAAGGCTTTCGTAGCAAAGTTCATCGCAGCTGCCCCCCTGCGACGAGACTGGCATCCAAAGCCTGTGTCAAATCTGCAGCCAGATCGTCGGGATGCTCGATGCCGACCGACAACCGCAGCAACCGATCACATACCCCTACATATTCGCGTATCTCTTGCGGGATATCTGCGTGGGTTTGGGTTGCCGGGTAGGTACACAGCGATTCAACACCGCCGAGGCTTTCCGCAAAGGATATAAGCTGTAGATTTTGCAGCACCACAGGAACCTGTTCGGCGGACCTCACGCGAAAAGAGACCATGCCGCTGAAGCCGCTCGCTTGGGAGGCGTGTGTCAGATGGCCGGGATGCTCGCTCAGGCCGGGATAAAAAACTTCTGAAACAGCCGGGTGCCCAAGAAGCTTCGTCGCTACGGCATAGGCATTGGATTGATGCCGCTCCATGCGCAGCGCCAGTGTTTTGAGCCCCCGCAAGAGCAGCCAGCTGTCTTGAGGTCCAAGCACGGCTCCAATCGTGTTATGTAAAAATTTCACCTTTTCCGACAGCTCTGCGCCTTTGGTCACGATCAAGCCGGCCAGAACATCGTTGTGGCCGCCAAGGTACTTGGTGCCGCTGTGGAGAACAATATCTGCGCCAAGCTCCAGCGGACGCTGGAAATACGGAGTCATGAACGTGTTGTCCACGATGGTAAGCAAGCCATGCTCTTTTGCCAATTGGGACACTTCGCGCAGATCCGTGATCTGCATCAGCGGATTCGTAGGGGTTTCTACAAAAATCGCTTTTGTCTCCGGACGGATTGCTGCCTTTACCGAATCCAGGTCCCGCAGGTCTGCATACGTGAACCAAAGCCCGTAGCGTGTAAGAACCTGCTCGAATAAACGGTAGGTTCCGCCATATAAATCCAGTGATACGATGATGTGGTCCCGCTGTGAGAACAAGCCCATCGTGGTATGGATGGCTGCCATCCCGGAAGCACACGCAAACCCGCTGTCCCCGGATTCTGCCGCAGCGATTGCTTCTTCGAGAACGGCACGCGTCGGATTGCCCGTCCGCGTATAGTCGAATCCTGTACTTTCCCCAATCCCCGGATGGCGGTAAGCCGTCGCGTAATAGACGGGAAAATTGATCGCTCCTGTTGTTTCGTCCTTGCCTACTCCTGACTGAACCAGCTTTGTCTCCAAATGCATCTTGATCCCGCTCCCCTCAATCGTTTGCGAGGGCATGAAAAAAGCCCCCTTTCCTCAGAAAGAAGGCTTTGATTACGTCACCGTAAGCAAATCCTTCTTATCTGTCAGAGTTCAACACTCTGCAGGAATTAGCACCAGTATCTCCCTGTATATTGCTATACAGGTGATTGGTTGCCGGGCATCATCGGGCCAGTCCCTCCGCCTCTCTGGATAAGAAGAATAAACGATGTAATTGTAGGTGTTAATGATGCTAATACTACCGGAATAGTCGCCCTTTTGTCAATCCATTTTTTTCAATTCAAATCCGCTTTTCTCAAAGCCGCCATGACTTGCTGATCCAGCTTTGTAGCCGCCTTTTTGTCATATGTTTTTTCGTATTGTGGATCTGCCGAAATTCGGGAACCATAAAACATAATATCTCGGACGGCATAAATTTGCATTTCCACGAGGGCAAGCTTGATCGGTACTTCTTCGATTCGCTGTGCCTTGACATGCGCCACACCGTTCAGGGCATAAGAAGAACCGCCCCCGATCAGCTGGATAACCACTTCGGGATGCTTCGCGATATTCGCCAAAATGCGAGAACGGCTGTCAATAGCCAGCAGGATCTTTTGTGCCGAAACGGCGTAGATCCAGGACAGGGAATGAAGAGAGGGCGCACCCGTCTCATGGTCAATCGTAGCCAGTGTCACAAATCGCTCCTGTTGCAACAGCGCAAACAAGTCTTCGGACAATGTTTGGGAAACAGTTTCAGCCATGCCTGTATCCTCCCGAAAAAGATATCTCCATTCATTGTACTCCCCCTGCAAGGCGGCTAGCAACTGTAACCAGCAGGTGCCCTGCAACAAGTACGATCAAAAGGAAAAGGAGGCTAGATGATGACCCCTACCGAACGTTTGCTGGACCAAATCGACGAGCTTTTGCAGGAGATTGCGGAGGTTCGCAAACTGAACGAAAGAATGGACAAAATCGCCATGTTTCTCGAAGATGTCCGCCTCGCCGATGTGATCCAAAATTACACAGCCCCGCGCAAGCTGCTTTGGACGAATTTCCTAGCAGGTCTTGCCCGGGGCCTTGGATTGACGATCGGAACGGCGATTGTATTGGCTTTATTCGGTTCGCTGCTCTCCCAATTTCTTTCGATTCCAATCATCGGGGATTACATCAGACAGATTATCGATTACATCGAATCCTATCGGTAAGTCTGACAGTCTTAATCCTCATCCTCTTCGTCATCGTCGTCTTCATCTTCGTCTTTATCATCTTTTTTCTTTGCTTTTTTGTCCTTGTTTTTCCAATACCCGTAAGCATTCCCCTGTGGCTGCTTCTGCTTGTCATTCCAAGCTTCCTTGGCATACTCAAGCTCTTTCTCCAGAACAAGTTTGCCGTCTACATAGAGCTGCAGTTGAACGGGTTTACCGTCAAAGGCATACTTGTTTCCTTTATGCGAGATGGTAAAGGTAAATTGGCCGTGTGCATTCGGATGGACGACTTTCTTTTCACCATTCGGTGCCACAATGACCAGGCTCACATTCTTATGCTTTTTGTCCCAGCCAGAGATAGTCCCGTTTACTTTGATGTTCTTATCATTTGCAAACAGGGAGGCTGTGCCAGTGAGAGTGTATTTCCCGGTTTCCGGTTTGTCCTTTTCGTTGACTACCTGGACATCTACGTAGGTGGACTCAAGCTTTTTGTCCCCATCGTAGACTTCTACCAATGCCTTTTCTTTGCCTGCTGCTTCCACATCTTTCAGAGTAGCATTGAAGCTGCCTACGCCATCCCAGAGCTTCTGCACCTTCACTGATTTCTTCTCGCCGTTGTAGGTAACCGTGACTTTATCGGCAGGAAGCATGACGATGCCGCGCAATTTCAATTCGGACTTTTTGGCATCCAGGACGGATTGCACATGCATGAGAAGGTTCTCCGCTTCTTGTGCATTCAGTTTGACGTTCTTGCTGTCTACCAGTTTGCTGTCTGCATATGCTTTCACCGCAGCGTACTTGTCCTTCATGCTCGCGTCCCAAGTGAAGCTCACTGCAAACGTATGCTTACTCGAAGGCACGACAGAGATTGTGTCCCCATTTGGCTTGGTGATGATCACTTTGGTTACATCAGGTGTTACAACCCCTTTTATGTAAACCTTGTTGTCCCTTGTCTCGGCATCTACGCTGACGATTTCCTGATCTTCCAGGAAACGAACTTCCAGCCAAATATCGCGATAGTGCTCCTGATAAATGCGCAGCCATTCTTCTGGATGGTCTTGCATAAACGTTTGCAGATGAGTATCCAGGTCCAGCTCTTCCACGATAATGTACAGATGTTCAGCCTGTTGCTTCAGCAAAATATCCAGGGTATCAGGATCATGCATGGCCAATTCGCGCAGATTGTAGCGGGTAATTTTCTTGCCTTCGTCATTCATGACTACTTTGGTCGCCGAAGGAGTCATTTCCCGAGAGGCACTGGCTGTCACCTGTGCCGACTGATTGGATGTCTTGACAGCAGCGGCTGCTACTTCCTTGTTCTCGAGCGGAGTGGCTGTGATCGTACCCACTGAGATTTTGACGTTTCCTGACGTCGCCTCTACATTGGCATTCGCCAATAGGGGCGTCACCCCGCCAATCAATACGGCTGTCGTCATGACGGCCACAACGGGTCTGGTCAACACTTTTTTCATAGATGTTCCTCCTTCATGTCTCTATCCCTTTATCTAACCTCACCCTGGGCACAGTTACTGACGGGACGCATGGCAGAAAGGTTGCAGGAACTATAGAAAAACTTGGCGTATTGACAAGACCCGAAAAAACTTCCTGAAGGATAAAAAAACTCCTCCCGGCATCCCTGTGAACAGGTAGCTGGAAGGAGTTTATCGCCATCCGTATATCAAGCCTGATAACGGGGTTCATTTTCAATGGCAACCAACAGTGCATCTACGGTTTCCGCAGGGTATCTGGATTCTGAAGCTTCGGTCTTCGTCGTACCGGTCAGGACGTACCAGTCCCCTTCCCGTCGATAGGACAGGTCTTCAATCCCATGATCCTCACGCAGAACCTCGCGAAAAAAAGCGGCGGTATCCAAGGCAGACTTGTCATTTAGCCTGGCATCGGCTACGACTTGAATTTGCAGCCAATTGAACAGGGCGTCTTCCCGCTTCATCTACACTCCCCCTACCCTCTCTGGTTGGTGTTTGGTTTAATCCGCACCTTCACAATGACGAGAATCGCGATGGCGACCATCAATGAACTTTTTACCGGGAGTCCCGTATCCAAAATAGCAAAAATCAACGAGCCGACAAACAAGAAGATGAGCAGCAAGATCGTCTTTAAAATCGGCATGCGAATCCGTGTGGCAAACCCCATATAATACACCAGAATCAGTTCTACAAAAATAATCCATGTCCGGTTGTTGTCTACCATCACCCGAAAGCTTTCATAAGCAGTCAGCTGCTCCGGATTTGCGGGGTAATAGGTAGATGCGAGTACGAGCCAATCCATTGTCTTATCCCTCCTGTTTCACCTGGGACAAGCCAATTTCGCGCAAGCCATGCAGGTAGACCATTTCTTCAGCATATTCCTTTTCATCTTCCACAGGCGTTTCCAATACGACCGGCAGATGGTCAAACAGAGGAGAGACCAAAAACTTCGCCAGCGCCTCACTGCCGATCTCTCCCTTGCCGATCTTCTCATGACGGTCTTTTTGACTGGCAAACGGGGCTTTGCTGTCATTGAAGTGAATCGCCACAAGGTGGTCGAGGTAGCCTGTCTCTTTCATCTGCTCCGTTAATTGATCAAACGTCTCCAATTTCCACTGTCCAGCGGCAAAGGAGTGGCAGGTATCAAAGCAGAAGCCGATTTTTTCAGGGTAGCGGGTGGCGCCGCGAATCTCCATCAGCTCCGGAATGGTCAAACCAAGCTCGGAGCCTTGTCCAGCCGTATTTTCCAACAGCAGCTTTACCGGACCTTCGTATTGGGACAAAATCATGTCCAGTGTCTCAACCATGCGCTTGGTCCCGTATTCCTCGCCTTCTCCCACGTGCTTGCCGCAGTGAACGACGGCCCCTACAGCCCCGTAGCTTTCCGCAATGTGCAGATCTTCCAGAATGGAGCGAATCGTCACTTCCTGCAGGTCTTCCTTGGGTGTGGAGAGATTGGTGATATAAGGGGTATGGCAGACCAGGGTGAGGCCATGCTTTTGCAAAAGCTCGACGCCTTTGGCGGCATCCTTGTAATCTACTTTTTTCGGGCGCAATCCTCTCGGGTTTTTGGTAAACACCTGCAAGGACTCGGCTCCCAATTCGATCGCGTTCAGAACTGCTTTTTCCAAGCCTTTTCCGACACTAATATGGCATCCGATCTTCAATCTGGGTTCACTCCTACATGTCTTCTATCCTTTTCACTTTATCAGGTGCCGAAAGCCCTGTCAAAACTCCCGCTGCAATGGGCGATACTCTTTTCTCCATGCTGGCGAGTGCTTCCACCCGCGTGCTATGATGTCTCTATCACAAGAAAAAGGTGGGAATCGAATGAGTCTTTACGAATTCGCCGTCAAGACCATCGCGGGACAAGAAACCACGTTGGAAGAGTACAAAGGAACAGTACTGCTCATCGTCAATACTGCGAGCAAATGCGGGCTGACGCCACAGTACAAAGGCTTGCAGGCCCTGTATGACCGCTATCGGGAGCAAGGCTTTGTCGTACTAGGCTTTCCTTGCAACCAATTCGCCGGACAAGAACCGGGCAGTGAAGAGGAGATTGCTCATTTCTGCGAGGCCAACTACGGAGTTACGTTCCCGCTTTTCGCCAAAATTGACGTGAATGGCGAGAACGCGCATCCCCTCTATCAATATTTGAAAGCCCATGCACCAGGTGAAGAACAGGAGATTGAATGGAATTTTGCCAAATTCCTGATCGATCGTGACGGGAAAATCGTCAAACGGATTGGTGCTCGGACGCAGCCGGAAGAATTGACAGCGGATATTGAAGCATTGCTGTAATAAGAAAAGGGGCAGTCCCCAAGTCATTTCTGACTTTCGGGACTGCCCCTTGGTTTATCATCCTACGCTTGTGGCTGCGCTTCCCAGCGTTTTTGCTTTTCGTAACGCTCGCGATCGGATTTGTTCAGGTATTTTTTACGAAGGCGAACGGATTGCGGTGTTACTTCGCACAGCTCGTCATCATTCAAGTATTCCAATGCTTCCTCGAGCGTCAAGATGCGTGGTGTCTTCATCTTCACTGTCTCATCCTTGGTCGCAGAACGAACGTTGGTCGCATGCTTTTCCTTACATACGTTTACGGTCAGATCGTTGTCGCGGTTGTGCTCGCCAACGATCATACCTTCATAAACCTCTGTACCTGGATGAATGAACATGATCCCGCGATCCTCCACGGACATCAGGCCATACGTAGTCGCTGTTCCGGTCTCATGGGAGATCAATACACCTGCGTGACGACCGCCGACTGCTCCTTGCACCAATGGGCGATAGCTGTCGAACGAATGGTTCATGATCCCGTAACCGCGGGTAATCGTCAAGAACTCTGTGCTGTACCCGATCAGGCCGCGAGATGGAATGATGAATTCGAGACGCACCTGGCCAAATCCATTGTTGACCATGTTGACCATCTCGGCCTTGCGATAACCCAAAGTCTCCATCACAGCACCTGTGTACTCTTCTGGAACGTCGATTACCAGCATCTCGGCAGGCTCCATTTTTTGACCGTCAATCATTCGGATGATGACCTCTGGCTTGGATACGGCCAGCTCAAAGCCCTCACGGCGCATATTCTCCACCAGAATAGACAGATGCAATTCGCCGCGTCCAGATACGATGAACGCATCTGGTGAATCTGTTTCCTCCACACGAAGAGATACATCCGTCTCCAGCTCCGCCATCAGACGATCGCGCAGCTTGCGAGAAGTAACGTGCTTCCCTTCCCGCCCGGCAAATGGGCTGTTGTTGACCAAAAACGTCATTTGCAGGGTCGGCTCATCAATTTTCAGCAATGGCAAAGCGTCCGGATGGTCGATATGGCAGACGGTTTCGCCCACGTTGATGTCATCGATACCTGCAATGGCGACGATGTCACCAGCTTTGGCTGTCTTTTGCTCAACGCGCTGCAGTCCGGAGAAGCCGAACAGCTTTTGAATCCGCACTTTACTTACAGATCCGTCGCGCTTGGTAACGGAAACCATTTCATTTACGTTCATGGTCCCACGATAGATGCGACCGATCCCGATGCGACCCAAAAAGTCGTTATAGTCCAGCATCGTTACCTGCATTTGCAGCGGAGCCGATTCGTCGGCATCAGGGGCTGGCATATGCTCAATGATCGCGTCAAACAGCGGACGCAGGTCGCCTTCCAGCTTATCCGGCTCCAGACCTGCAATACCTTGCAGACCGGATGCGTAGACAATCGGGAACTCCAGTTGTTCCTCTGTCGCATCCAAGTCGATGAACAGGTCGTACACTTCATTGATCACTTCTTGCGGACGCGCGTTGTCACGGTCCACCTTGTTTACTACCACGATTGGAGTCACTTTGGCTTCCAATGCCTTTTTCAGCACAAAACGGGTTTGCGGCATACAGCCTTCAAAGGCATCGACGATCAACAGAACGCCATCCACCATGCTCATGATCCGCTCTACTTCACCGCCGAAGTCTGCGTGACCCGGTGTGTCCAGAATGTTGATGGTGAAGTCTTTATATTTAACGGAAGTGGTCTTCGCCAAAATGGTGATCCCGCGTTCCCGTTCCAAGTCATTCGAGTCCATCATTCTCTCTTCTACGTGCTGGTTGCTGCGGAACGTACCTGATTGAATCAAGAGCTTGTCGACCAGTGTGGTTTTCCCGTGGTCAACGTGGGCAATAATGGCAATGTTGCGTTTGTCAAGACGCTTCATGTGTACCTCCTCTATTTTGCATACCTTTCATATTAACAGTTCGTGAAACTTGGCACAATGGGTAGTTTTAACGGCTTGACCCGCCGAGTAAAGGGGCTTCTTCTTGCCATACTAAGCTTGAGGTGATCCCCTTTGAACAAGAACTGGCCCATAGCCATAAGCAGTTTTCTCCTGGCTTCATCCCTATTCGGTTGCAGTACGCCTGGCGGACAAACCGGACAGGGATCGCAAAACGGAGCCAAGACGCAAAACGTGCAGGATCCGTATACAGCCAATCGTTTTGGCAGCATTGCCCACGATTATCAATCCACAGTCCGAGATACAAACGAAAAGAACTACCGCAGAGGCTTTACATCCAATGGCTTCAATCAAAACCAGGCAGAGCTTTTGTCCAGGGCGGCCAATGATGTTCCCGGCGTTATCCGCACAAGTGCCGTTGTCCACGGCACCGATGCCATTGTCGGGATTGTCACGCGTGACAACCTCGCCCAGCCGCAGATCAGAGTCATCGAGCAGCAGGTGCATTCTGCAGCAAGGGCTACCACACCCGGCCTGCGTATCCATGTAACAGCCGATCCTGAAATGTTTGCCCGCCTGCGCGCGATGAAAGCAGCCATCTATCGGGAAGCTACGCATCGGGCGAACAACGCTCCCGTACATCCTCTTGCCGGTCAGAGCTCGCTCGTACACAATTTTTCCGTCATGCTCAACGATCTTGGTACAGGTCCGAAGATGAGCCGAGAGTAAACTCCTCGCAACAGCAGGTTTTGACGTAAAAGAGGTGCGGACAAAGTTCCGCACCTCTTGAATACTTACTCAATGGGTTACTTGCTTGCCATTTCAGCCACTTTCATTTCAGGCTCGACTACTTGCAGTTCACCTGTGCCGCGAACGAGTTTCTTCGCGTAGGTTTTTTCCGGTTTCAATACCGATACGAGATAGTCAATGGCAACCTGTGGGTCTACAGTCTCCCCACAAGTGTAGCAATCCAAAGCAGCAAAGCCGCGCTCTGGATAGGTATGAATGGACAGGTGGCTTTCCGAGAGAAGAACCAGAACGGTAGCACCTTGAGGAGAAAACTGCTTGGATTGTACGCTCAGCACCGTAGCGCCTGACGCTTCAGCAGCCTCAATCATTTCCTTTTTCAAAAATTCTGCGTCGTTCAACAAGTCAAACTGAACTCCCCATGTGTCAACAGCAACGTGTCTTCCGAAAGTCGAGTATTCCATCTTTCGGTTCCCCCTTCCTAGCAAGTGTAATGTTAAACATCGCTAGGACCTGCGTCATTCACTAACGGGGGCGGTTTCTCTCTTGTTATCCACCCTTTAAAGTGAATCCTGGTTCCTAATCCTGTTTCCAACGAAAACAAACATAACATGCTTATGCCTATTTGACAATACCCTATTTTTTAGAATGTAGATGGAAACAAGCCAAAACAGGAAAAATGGACGCTGCACCAGGCGCGCCCATTTTTTATCGTTACACTTCTAATTCAAATAATCGTTTCGACAATGCGGATAGTCGCTCATCAATTGCAGTCAGCTTCTCCGGGGCAGATCTTCTCGCCCAATTTCGCAGATCCAGCCAACGGTCGGTCTCTTGACGAATCGACTCTATCTCCTGCTCGCTGCCCATCTGCCGGAAAAGCTGCTCCAGCTCTTGGGATACATAGCTCGCAGTATTTTCAAAGACGGACAATTCCTCGTCACCGGTAAGCTCCCGAATGCTGACCACCGATCCTTGATCGTAGTGGTACACCATCGTAAAGCCATCATAGATGCGGTGAACGATCCCTTGGCCGCGGAACGTCTTCATGGCTTTGCGCATCGCTTCCGCAAGCTGGCGATCTCGAATGAGATACGAGCTGTCGCAGGAGTAGCGATTGCCTGCGCGAAGGAAATTCAACTGAATCTCTCCGCTTTTGTCAGTCAGAATAACGTCGCGATCACCGTTGTCGCATACTTTGACATCGACTGAAACATGTTCATTGGCGAAGAGTGAGACAAATTGTGCCAACTCTTCCTCACTCATCGTAAAATAGGCCTTGGCGTAATTGGTTGCTAAACGCTGTGCCATAATATCTCCTCAATTCTTTTGGTTTGCGTGGTCCAAATGACCGCATCAGCTTCCAAACATGAGGAGAGACGCTAAGTGTCAACGAAGGAACGTTGTAGAACCTGGCCTTGCGCTTGCCCCGGTAATCGAGAATCGATTTGGGTATTGAAGGCGGATCACCTACTTTTTGTATTTACGAAACAGCCATCCTTGACAAATCCATTATACATCATGACGAATAAAAAGTCTTGAGCAAATACTCCATGAATTTTCGCAAAAAGACGGAATATCCGGATTTAACCGGAGGGAGAGGAAAAGAACTCTCTCATGCTCCTGTATTCTAATCGTTTCATTGGAATTGCTGGGAATCATGCTCCTATTTGCGAGTTCAACGCCTTCCGAATCGCGGCTTCTTCTTCTTCAGATAGAGCATACTCCGATTCTCCGCCTCTCAATGGCTTGGCGTACACCCGGGATTCTTCACGTCCAAAAATACTGGTGATGACGACGCCATTTTTTGCGTCATCGATAATGGCGATCGAAAAGCTCAGATCGCTTCCCGTCTCTTGGAAGGCGTTGTAGCGAACGATAGCTACATTGCTGCATTGGGAAGCAATACGCTGTGATAGACGGTTGATGGTGAATTGCTGGTCGCTTTGCAATTTTTTTACTTCGTCAAGCGAATTCAGCATCCGATGCAGGCCTTCTTCCAGATTGCTTCCATTCGTTCCTGCAAGAAGCCGGTTCATCGACCTGCGCAGCCTGCTGATCCGCACTGATTGCATAATCATGAAAAAGAGTAAAATCACAAACAGGACCAGGACACCCAACAACAACAGCGGCAGGGGTGCCTGCGATAGGAGGTATTCCATGAAACGTACTCTTCCTTTCTTCCTTGCTTCAGACAAGCTTGTTGAAATGCTTCCTCTATTGTACATGCACCAAGTCTTTGGTTCAAATATCATGTGCGGGAAGACGGACTGCCATACCGGAAAATGGTCCCGTTTCAGGAACCAAAAAAAGCGACACCCTCATCATGAGATGTCGCTTTTTTTATTCCATATACATTTGTGTCAAGCTCATCGTCCTTATGACATCCTCCAGTTCCGCCTATAATTCAAGCAACAACATTTCTCTGCGAAGCTGTTTCAAGCGCTCTGTCGAACGTTTCATCTGCGATTGATCCTCGTGGGTCATCGCTTCGTACAAGGTCGCCAGTTCATAATCCAGCTCGAGACGCAATACCGGAATTCGTTCTTCCGAGTCTTTTCTCTTCAAGGCGGCAATCACCTGATCCATGGTCACATTGCACGATTTTTCGTAGATCACTTTTTTCTCAGCTCCTTTGATTTCCACTATTCTGACGGCTTCACCATACCGAATGTACTTCATCAATACCTTGTCGTCATCGACGCAAACTTTGACGACAGCATGCCCTTTCACCTGTTCGACAAAACGGTACAGGACCATCGCGACCCGTGTATCCTGCACAGGGACACCAGCCAAATGAAGTCTGTAGGAACCGTTCAGCCTTTCCATGATCCATTCGGATCTGCCGTCAGCGGTGTTCACCAGGAGGTGAAACTTCTCGGGAGATTCCCTCCAAGAGACGCCCACCCCGACTTCCACCAGGGCCTGCAACATGGCATGCAGCATTTTTCGATTCAGCCAAACAACCAGATTAAAATACTCCAGTTCGTGGTCCAGGTGCATTCAGGCCCCTCCCGATCGCAGAATACTCAGATAAAAAGGGCCCTGGTAAGGGAGTGAGTGGTATATCATATTATTCCGATGACTGCATTGCTATTCATTTCCCGGCATGTATTTTTTTGCTGTTTGGTATGATATCATATGGAGGATTCCAAGCTCCCTTGACAGGGAAGCGCGCCCTTTTCTTCTCGGAACAGGCCGCGCAAGATTTGTCTGAATAGAGGTGTGAAACATGTCCGTTATTTCCGGATTTACGCAAGAAGATTTTGACGTTTTCTCCATAGAGGGTCTGGATGCTCGAATGGAGGGCATCAAGAGCATCATACGACCAAAGCTGGAAGCACTCGGCCAGCATTACGCTCCTTCCCTCTCCATGGCGACAGGCAATGAGATGTTCACCCATGTAGCCAAGCATGCACGCCGGACAGTGAACCCGCCTGACGATACCTGGGTCGCCTGGGCGGCTGACAAGCGCGGATACAAAAAACACCCGCATTTTCAAGTCGGTTTGTGGGGAACACATCTTTTCGTCTGGTATGCAGTGATCTACGAATCTCCAGCAAAAGTCCAGGTAAGTGAAGCCATGCGAACCCATCTGGAGGAAATTTTGTCTTTCGTACCCGATGATTTCCGCTGGTCCCCGGACCACATGCAGCCGGCGAGCACCTCTTCGGCCGAGTTAGGCAAAGAAGGCATCCTAAAACTCGTGGACAGGCTGGCAACGGTAAAAAAAGCGGAAATCCTTTGTGGAATCAATATAGATCGACACGACCCCATTCTGGCTGACGGATCAGCATTGCTGGCCCGCTTGGATGAGACGTTTGCGATATTGACCAAGCTGTACCGCATCGCCCAGCCAACGACCGAAGCATCCCTCCCCGTATGAAAAAATATATGCAAAAGAACAGGTCCGCTTTCTTTCAAAAAGCATGTGCCTGTTCTTTTTTTGTTTCGTTTCGTCTCAGATGTCGAGGTTCTGCGCACAATAAGGGTCACATCACCTTTAAGGCGCGGGCGAACGAGATTCCTTGCCATTACTTGCTGCGATAATCATGCAAGCGAGCATACGTTTTCTCCACTTCCTGAAACATACGGTCGAACAATTCCTGGACATGCGGGACATCCTCGATCAGGCCAATCACCTGACCTGCCCAGCCGAAGCCTTTTTGTGCATTTCCTTCATAAATAAAGGTGCGGTTGTTTTCACCACTGATAAATGGTTTCAATTGCTCGTATCCTGCGCCTTCCTTTTCCATCTGCAGGATATGATCAGCTCCTTCTGTCCGGATGACGCGTGCGGGCGCCCCCAGCGTTCGCTTGATCACAGCGGTGTCCTGCTCGGTGGCTTGCAGTATCGCCTCTTTGTAGGCTGAATGGGCGTGAATACACTCCTTCGTAGCAATAAATCGGGTGCCCATTTCGACACCTTCAGCGCCCAGTGCCAAAGCAGCAAGAATACCCCTTCCATCCCCGATCCCGCCGCTGGCCAGAACCGGAATCTTGACTGAATCCACGACACGGGGAATCAAAACAATGGTGCCGATGTCATCGCGGCCCAGGTGCCCACCGCCCTCCTGCCCCACTGCCATGACGGCGTCAGCACCGATGGCTTCCGCTTTTTGCGCTTGCCGGACAGAAGCGACAAGAACCAGTTTTTTCACATCGTGTCCATCCAGTCTGCGAATCAGGGGCTCGGGATTGCCGCCTGTTACCGATACGACTTTGACCCCTTCTTCAAGTGCGACATCCACCATCCCTTCATAGGAACGGTTGTACTGCCCGATCGCAAAATTGACGCCGAATGGCTGATCGGTCAGCGATTTGACTTTGCGGATTTCCTCTCGCAGCGCAGCTTCCGACGGCAAAGACATGGCTGTAATTTGGCCCAGTCCACCCGCATTCGATACAGCTGCGGCCAGATCCGCATAGGCCAGGTAGGCAAGACCGCCCTGGACGACCGGATATTTGATGTTCAAAAGCTCAGTGACTCTTGTTTTCATGCCTATCACCCCATTTGGAGTAAACTTCTCGGCAGATGTTGCGAACTCCTGCCGCCATGGGATTAATGAATAAAAATTCGCTTGCTTTCCCCCCCTTTTTTGCTATACTCAATTTGTTTGTTTTTACCCCCTTCTATTCTTGATTTGTAAAGCGAGGCGATCGTAGTGAGACAAATGAAAACACCTTTGTTCAGCGGGTTGTTGGAGCATGCCAACCGGAACCCGATTCAATTTCATATTCCGGGCCACAAGAAGGGCATGGGCATGAATCCCGTTTTTCGCGAATTTATCGGCGAGAACGCTCTCTCGATTGACCTGATCAATATCGCGCCACTCGATGACCTCCATCATCCGAAGGCGATGATCAAAGAAGCACAAGAATTGGCCGCCGAAGCTTTCGGCGCTGACCATACATTTTTTTCCGTTCAAGGGACAAGCGGTGCGATCATGGCGATGATCATGGCGACCTGCAGCCCGGGAGACAAAATTATCGTACCGCGCAACGTGCATAAATCGATCATGTCAGCGATTATTTTTGCAGGCGCCTATCCAATCTTCATTCACCCTGTGATGGACGAAAAGCTCGGGATTTCACACGGCATTACAGTTAAATCCGTACAAAAAGCGCTGGAGGCGCATCCCGATGCTGCAGCCCTACTGGTGATCAACCCGACCTACTTCGGAATTGCCGGCAACCTGCGGGAGATTGTCCGGACAGCGCACAACTATGAAATCCCGGTGTTGGTGGATGAAGCACACGGTGTGCATATTGCTTTCCATGAGGATCTTCCGATTTCCGCCATGCAAGCAGGCGCAGATATGGCAGCGACAAGCGTCCATAAGCTGGGGGGCTCGCTGACGCAGACATCGATTCTCAATGTACGGGAAGGTCTGGTCGATGTGGACCGTGTAAAAACCGTTCTAAGCATGCTGACCACCACTTCCACTTCTTATATTTTGCTTGCCTCACTGGATATGGCTCGCCAGCACTTGAGCCTGAACGGTCGTCAAATGACGGAGCGAGCGATGCAGCTCGCAGAAAAAGCCAGAGAGATGATTAACGAGATTCCGCGGATTTATTGTGTGGGGCGTGAAATCCTCGGCAAGCCCGCTACCTATGCAATGGACCCGACCAAGCTTTTGATCCATGTACGGGACTTGGGGATTACCGGCTGGGAGGTAGAGAATTGGCTGCGGGACAAATACCACATCGAAGTCGAAATGAGCGACCTCTACAACATCCTTTGCTTTATTACGGCTGGAGACTCCGAAGAGACGATACAGACCCTCGTCAATGCCCTGCGTGATCTCTCAGTCGAATTTGCTCACGTGCAGGCGGAGGAACAACCGACCATTTCTCTTCCCGAAATTCCGGTATTGTCGTCAACGCCACGGGATGCCTTCTATTCGCCCACAGAGACAATTCCTTTGGCCGAAGCGGCAGGCCGGGTCATCACTGAATTTATCATGGTGTATCCGCCCGGGATTCCTATCTTCCTGCCGGGAGAAGTGATAACGGAAGAAAACATTGCCTACATCCAGGAGAACATCCGCGTCGGCCTTCCTGTCCAAGGACCGGAGGATGAGACCTTGAAGACGATCAAGGTGGTCAAGAGACAAACGGCGATCTCTGGATGACGGGAAAGAAAAAGAGCAGGTTGGGGATCGAATTCGGTCCCGCACCCTGCTCTTTTTTCAATTCAGTTTGTCTCTTATTTGTAGGCGCGAACGTAGATATCGCTCATATCTGCCTCATCCAGCAAGTCGAATAAGAGATCTGCATCATCCAGTGCCTCCAGGAAGGAAACCGACTTTTCCTTTTTGGTTCCAGGGAACACCACGAAAGCGATTTGGTCGTAATCGAATTGGTCCAGGATGTCAAAGAACACATCCCCTTCCAGTGCGGCCAAGAATGGATATTCCACATAATCGCCGTGATCGATGCCGCCATTGTCATCGTCCCCGTCATCATCATCGTCATCTTCGTCTTCACGGGCACTCGCGAATGCCATCGTATAGACGTACGGATCACCATCGCGCTCGTCGATCCATACCACGCGGTTTCCGCCTATGCGGGGCATATCCATCTTCGCGTCGTCCTTCCAGTAATGCTTGCTGAAAGAATCCTTATCGATGTCATACAGCTCGTAGTAGAAATCTTTTGGCTTCGGCGACAAACGGTTGTCATAATAAAGCACCATGCTGCGGGAAGCTTGCGGATCTAGTTGGTCCCCATTGTTCCATCTGGTCACCGGATTTATTTTGCCACGCTTTATATCGTAATAGAACAAATCCCATGAAGCGTCTCTGCCGGTCGTGTATTCGCTCCATACGACAAAATTGTCGCCGATCGATGCCTTTTCTACCTGTACGCCCGAAACGATTTTGGTTTCCCGATTGATATCGCGATCATACAGGTACACAGACGCCTTGTCTCGGCTGTCCTCCAATACCCACGTGATATAATCACCGTAAATATCCAGGCTCAATGGGTCTTTGCCCAAACGAGTAATATCCTCTTCTTCGTCCGTAGAAAGATTTGTCAGCATCAGTTCATTTCTGCGGTCTTCGTTTACCCAGAGCAGGTTGTTGCCATCCAGTTCATAATATTCTCTGGACGGTTTTACGGATTTGTCCGTTACTTTCTTCACTTTGCCCTTGCGGATATCATATGCCATCAGAGCCTTCGAGGTCTTGTCATACCAGACTGCATAACGATCGCTTACCAGCGGTCTGATCGGATCCGCATCTTCATCAGTAATCGCAGTGCTCGAACCCTTCTCTACATCGTACAGGACCACAGTAGAAGTCCTTTTAGAAGTGGAAAGGTATACGACATAGCGATCGGAACCATCCGGCGAGGAAGGCTCCCCTGCGATGCCGCCGATCTCTACCTCTTCTTCGTCATCGAGGTCATACAGGCTCAATCGCACTTTACCCTCGCTGTCCGTACGAGCAAAAAGAACCAAATCACCGTAAATTCGCGGTTGCAGCTTGGAATAAATGCGGGTAGCAATTCGCTCTGTGGAGCTCTTGTCTATATCCCCAAGCATGAGACTGTTGTTGCTCGCGAAAATGTATGTATCTTCATACAGGTGTGGAGTTGTTTTTGAACTTGAATCAGAGGTCACTTTTTTGGCTCTTCCAGAATCGATAGAAAACTTGTACAGCTGTTCGCCTCGTGGGCTCTCATACAAGATAACATCGCTGTCAATAACAGGATTGACCTGCTGTCCGCTGCTCACATCCGCTTCGTATTCTGTCTCTTCCGCGATGTCGTAGTAGAAAATATCGGAGTTGCCGTTGCGTCTGTCTTCCCACGCTACATAATCGGGGCTCACGCTTGGCTTGCTTGCTTTGCCGCTGGTTGATACGCGGGTCTCTTCATCGGTATTGATATCGTACAGATAGATATCTGTTCCGTTATGCCGGCTATCCGTCCAGACGATATATTTACCGGAGATCTCCACATCGGAGCCAGCAGTGGACTTTGTGGTGATCCGCTTTTCCTTGTCTTTGGAAATATCGTAAAGAAACACGTCCGAATCGCCGTTGCGAGAATCAGTCCATACGACGTAATTTCCATCTACCTTCGGATTCTTTTTGTCAGACTTCTTGTCGCCGATTTTCGTCTCTGTCCCCTTCTTCAAATCATAAAGGGTGACTGCCTTTTCACCTTCAGCGATCCATACTGCATAATTATTCGAAATGTCGAATCCCGTCTTGGAAACTGCCGGTTGTCCCGAGTTAATCTTCACTTCGGTTCCAACGCTGCTGGCAAGTGCTGGCGTCCCGCCCCACAGGGTGCCGACCAGCATCACTGCTGCCAACAAACCCTGGATGGGTTTTCGCTTCATGAAAATATTCCTCCTTTTACAGCAATTATCTCTCTTCTTTATTATGTCCCATCGACAAAAGCTTGTCAAAAAAAAACAGGACTCACTTGAGCCCTGTCATTTTGTATCAGGAAATCTCCTCTTGATTTTGTTTCAGGCAACCTTCGCAATCGCAAATGGCATAAAGCGTTTTCACTTGATTGCTTTCAAAATGCTCAATGATCGAACCGCAAGTTTGACAAACGATTGTCCCCATTCTGGTCCCCTCCGTCATCACCTTGCCGTTGGCAGTGTGAATTCTTATCTCTCCAATTAAGATGTTATATCTATAATAATATGTCACTCTAATTAGAGTCAATACGGGAAATTCACACATTTTTAAGTAATTAGTATGTCACATTCACGCATCTGATCCGTTTTTCTCCATCCATTGAACGATTCTCTCCAACACTTGCTCTTTTTCGGGTTCATTCAGCACTTCATGACGAAGATGCGGGAAGAGATGGAACTCTTTTTCAGCTTGGATACGGTCTGCAAATCGCTCGACAGCCCGAGCATCCACCAAAAGATCGTCTCCCGCCTGCAGGATCAGGATGGGAAAATCAAGCTTGTTTGCCTCCTCCCAAGCCTGTCCCATGGCTCGATGCAGTTCCTCAAACCACCGGACACTTACCTTGTGACAGTTGAGGGGGTCCCGCTTGTATAGATCCTGCACCTCCGCATCTCGTGAGACCATGTCCGGCGATATGCCATTAGACAAGGCAAGTGACGGCCAGATCCGGTCCAACACCTTGGCTAATCTTTTTTTCCACTCGGGTACTTTCAGCACAAGCTCCAAGCACGGTGAAGTCAGAATGATTCCACTAAGTTTTGAGGCGGTTGCTTGTGTTTGGACATATCTTGTGACGATCAATCCTCCCAGGCTATGCCCCATAAGATAGACCGGCCGGCCATCCGACTGTTCTACCGCTTCCTTTGTCCATTGATGTACCGTTTCGATGTACTGGGAGAACGAGTCGATATGTCCCCTTTTCCCCGGCGATTGCCCGTATCCCGGCAAATCGCCCGTGTACACATCCCAACCACGTTCATTCAAGTAGCGGGCAACATGCGCATACCTCCCGTGATGTTCTCCGGTACCGTGCACCAGGACGACTGCCGCTACTGGATTTGCTGCAGGCCATTTATGTTTGTACATATCATTTTTCCTCTCCCCTGGGTCAGCAAATAAAACAAACGAGCAGAAGAAAAACTTCTGCTCGCTACCTAATACTGGTTGTCTTCAAAGGAAATCGTAGGTAAATATTCTTGGAAAAACTGAGCGAGGGCTTCGGCTTCGCTCGCAGAATCGAGGCGAAAAATCTTTTGCAGATAACCTGGATTCACCGCATCCTCCGAACAAAGGAGTGTCGATTGCCCGGTTTGCATACAGATGACCAGTGGCTTCCCGTAAAACTTGTGAGTGTAGACAATCCCGAAGTCATGCCGACTTCCCTCTGAGGCGAATCCGAGAAAACGTACCTTCGCATTTTCTGATTCGTCATACAAGTGGTCGAAATGCTCCATTAGCAATCCCTCCTCGTCTGAAGTTTTCCATCAAAGCGGGGAACTGTTTCCTGCAATCCCATTTGATGTATTTATAAGTATAATGCAATTACCCTTTTTTTCCACCCCCTAATTCCTAACTGATCAAGTGGCGTTGATTGGGAATGCGATCTTCCCCTTCCTGGATCCAACGGACTTTCTCCGAACCGTGCAAGGATTGGGCAAGAAATGACAAACACTCGAAGAACAGTTCTACTACCGCTGTACTGTATCGTTCCTCCATTTTCTCCAGGGCATACGTCAGGCGAAAAATAGAAGGAACACTCCGGCGGCTAGCTTCAATCACTTCTTTTCCCTTTTCGGTAGGATAGACATGAACCACCCGACCATCCAGCTCCGACTTTTCGATCAACACCATTCCTTTGTCCATCAATTTCTTAATATGGATGACGATCGATGACGGATGCCAAAAGGTCCACTCGGCGATCTGGGTGACACGGACGCCCTCATAACAATAGATGATCCAGAGAATGTTCAACTGCACGGAGGAGTCGAGTTCCGCTTCCTTGGCAGCTTTCTCCCAGTCTTCCTTGTTGACCACATCGATGGCGCGCATCGTGTTCAACGCTTCAAAAACATTACGGATTGAGACCTCCTGCATGGCTTATTCCTCCATGATCCAATATCTTGCTAATGTATACGGATATAAATAATAGTTATATTTTACACTTTTCAGAAAAGACGCGCAATTGTTTTAACTCACATTTGGTAGATTGCCAAAGAGTGGAAGCAATGCTACACTAAACAAAGTATTCCCACGTTCGAGGAGTGATGGCAATCGTGAACCTGCAATCCGCTTACATTTATTTCGTAGAGGGCTCGACAGCCACTCATGCTGATCTTGAGGATGTTAAAGCAAAATTTAAACGATACATCGAAATGACCAAAAAAACCGGCGAGCAGCTCGGTTGGTCCTATGCCGACTCTGCGTTTCCCTATGAACTGGAAGAGCGACCTGAAGGCAAAGGCTCTTGGTTTTTGTTGAAAGGGAAAGATCCCAATATGTATAAAGCGATCGTCGTCGGCGTCGGCTCGAAAGTAGAGAACGGGAAAGAACGGCAGTACGTTCAGGTATCCCTGCCTGAGTCTGCAACCCACGGCGACAAAGGCAAAGCGAATGAATTCTGCCGCTACCTGGCTCGTGATTATAAAGGAGAGCTTCACCTCTTTAATCGTCGCGTTCAGTATTTTCAGCCACGAAAACCTTGATGTTTTCCCAAGCAACCGCCATGCAGCGGTTGTTTTCTTTTTTCCGCTTGTACCTCCATTCCGCCCCCTTTTCTTTCCTCATAGGATAGTAAAGCAAGACCGTACCCATTTCAGAAAGAGGTGGTTGCATGCAGTCCTTCATTGATCAGGTGTCTGGTCCCGCACGCCTGTCCTATCTAACGACTCACTTGTTCCCGTCTATAACGATTGCCCAGGCTATCCTCGAAACCGGCTGGGGAAAAAAGATCCCGGTCGATCCTCAGTCAGGGCGTCCCTCCTATAATTTGTTCGGAATCAAAGGGGTCGGCCCCGCAGGCTCCGTGACGATCGTGAGCAAAGAGGTGGAAAATGGGAAAACGGTGGATCGAACCTCCGCTTTCAAAGCGTACTACAACTTCCAGCAGTCCTTCGATGATCACGCCCAATTTTTATTGCAACCCAAGTACGCGCAGGTCCTGACCGCCAAAACCCCCGAACAGGCCGCTATCGAGCTGGAGAAAGCCGGTTATGCCACCGATCCCCAATACGCCGAAAAATTGACGAACCTGATCAAGACCTACGACCTGAAACGGTATGACCAGTTCGCTCCCGAGGAAACCATTCCTTACCCGCCATGGAAAATGGATCTGGGCAAACGTGCCCTGTCAGAAGGTTTGATCACATCCCCGGAATGGCTGAGCAAACTGGATGAGCCGATGCCGGTGTGGGCTGTATTTGCCGTTACGTTGCGAATGCTGGATCTATTGAGAAACAACGAAAAGAAATAAAAAGAGACCCAGCAAAAGAGGGCCTCTTATCAGGAAGGTGCAACGAAGGCTCCGCAAAAGACAGCGGAGCCTTGTTTTGGTTTGAGCACGTTGATCAAATCATTTGAGATCTCGACAGCGAGTAGAACCTTCCGTCCACCATGCGGATCCCTAAGTCGACACAATAGGATAAGCCTTGCGTGACGCCGTAGAGAATCCATTCCGAAGATTGGTGGTTGATATCAAAATCAGTGTAAAGGTCACTGCCGTCCTCACGTATCTCTTGGCGGTCAGTCAGATCGAACAGGCGTAAGACGAATGGCAGTTCGGCAAAAGGAATCGCGAATTTTCGAGCTATATCCTCCTCGAACTCCTTCGTCATGCTCCATATTGCCTGAATCGAATGCTCATCTTTCCAGGCAATGCGAATACTCGGGCCGTCTATATCTGTGGATGACCGCGCGGGATTTGTCTCCATCTGCTCCCATCGTTCCTTTCTATCATGTACTTGCTTTTTGGACGAATATTTAGCTTTTACCAGCTATTATACCATGAAAACAAGTTTTGTGAAAACGCATCCAGGCAATATTCTTTATCTTCCGACTGTAAACGTGTTTTCGCCTACCACGATATAGTCCTTGGCATGGTCGTACTTCATGAGCACTTGCACCTTGTAGGTTCCGTATTTATCCAGCTTGGTCGAAACGAAAGGCTCCGAGAAATAGAAGCTGTTCGCGTTTTGAGTCGAGTACTTCCACTCTTTGCCGCGATCAACTGTCTTTCCGTCCGGGGCAATCAACTCGACACGCATGCGCAGATCCTTCGCTACCGGCGCTTCGTCCACTTCTACAAAGACGTTGAAGGTGCGCGGAACGTCCTTGTCGCTGTAGCCTTTCACCGGATTGCTGAACACGATCGTTTTATTGCGCGTCTGCTGGATTCCTTCGAGTACCAGTATATTCACGTTTGGCTTGATAATTTCCATTTTTCCGGTATGCTCGTCATAATCAACGAAACCGCCCATGCTGTTGATAACCTCTTCCAACGGTTCCGCAGATGATGCCGGCAAGTTAGTAGCGACTCGCTCACCACCCAGGAAAACGCGCATATCCCCTTCTCCCAAAGCGGTGCTGCCAACGCTGCCAACGCCTGCTACCGCCAATACCACCAGGGCTGATAACCATCTTTTTTTCATTCCACAATCCTCCAATATGTGTGCGCAACTGCGCGGATTATTCCGAATTTGTTTCCCAAAAAGTTAGACGCTCAACCAGGCAAATAGTTGTGCCAGGTTCGCAATTTTTTTCAACAATATCCACAGTATCCACAACATTTGGAAAGCAGAACGAAAGACTTATTCACAGAAATTTGTGAATAAGTCTACATACCCTTGACAAAACGAAAAGAGCTACCCTTAACGAGTAGCTCCTTGATCGCTTTCAACCGGTTGGGTCGAAAGCCAGGTGAAATAGCGTGACACCAGACTGATCGCGACTTCGATCGCCCCTTCATCCGGCTCAATTTTGGCATGGTGCAGGCCATATGGGGTGTTGACGCCCAGCCAGAACAGGAATCCCGGTATCTCGGATAGAAAATAGCCGAAGTCCTCACCCGTCATCGCTTCCTGGCATTGAATCAGCTCCACGTCTGGACATGCCTCTCGAACCCATTCCATGAAGGCAGCAGTCAGATTTTCCTCATTGAAAACCTGGCAATACCCGCAGCCGTAATCAATCTCGGCACGGCATTCAAATCCTGCCTCGATCCCTCTCACTTGTGCTTCGATCCGGCTTTTTACGCGCTGCATGGATTCCATCGAAAAGGTGCGGATCGTTCCTTCCAGTCGCGCTTTTTCTGCAATGATATTTTGCTTCGTGCCTCCGACAATTTTGCCGACTGTGATGACTGCAGAATCCAATGGATCGATATTGCGAGCTACGATGGATTGCAGTTGCGTCACCAGATGACTGGCTGCTACCACCATGTCGTTGGTCTTGTGCGGATAGGCAGCATGACCTCCTGTGCCATACAGATCGATAAACAATTCGGACGTATTGGCAAACAAAATGCCTGGCTTCGTCGCGATTTGCCCAACCGGATATTCTGGTGCGATATGGAGGGCGAAAATGCAATCCGGCCTCCAGGCGTCGAACTCCTCGCTTTGCATCATCGGCAGTGCTCCGCCAGGTCCTTCTTCTGCGGGCTGGAAGACAAACAACAGATCATCCGCGATCGGTTCCTGCACAAAATGGGTCAACAGGCCGAGAGCAATCGCCATATGCATGTCGTGGCCGCATGCGTGCATAAAGCCTTCGTGCACCGAACGAAACGGATAGGTCGTCTCCTCGACCATCGGCAAGCCGTCCATATCCGTACGCCAGGCAATCGTCCGCTTGGGATTCGTCCCGCTCAAACGGACGAGAATCCCGGTGCGCCAGGTTTTGATCTGGATGCGTTCCTGCGGGAGACGTTCCAGATAGTCAAGCAGATAACGCTGTGTCTTCACTTCCCCGAAGCCGGGTTCCGGGATCTGGTGAAGATCCCGGCGTATCTGGACAAATGCAGTTTTGCTCATGCTTACTCCTCCTCGCTGGAAAGTGCCTTCAGCTGGCGGCTGAATACGGCAAGGAAGAAGTCTACATCCTTCGTGGTCAAGGTCAGCGGCGGCAGGAGGCGCACAACGGTCTTCTGTGTAACGTCGACCAGGATGCCTTCATCCAGAAGATTTTGCTGCAAGCGGCTTGCTTCTTCCGGAGTTGCCGTGAGCGGAATCCCCACCATCATCCCTTTTCCCCGCAAAGCCTGAAGCTGCTGCGGCAAACGCTCGCGCAAGCTTTCCAGTCCATTCCAGAGGTATTGAATCACCTCTTGGAGCTGGGCGTCGAACGACGGGTTGAGCAATTCGTCCATGACAGCATTGCCCAATGCTGCCGACAGAGGAGATGGAGCAAACGTGGACCCGTGATCGCCAGGTTTGAACAGATCCATCAGTTGGGTCCCTGCAATCAATCCGCCCAACGGCAGACCGCCCCCGACCCCTTTGGCGAACAAGATCAGATCAGGCGTCACCCCCGCGTGCTGGTAAGCAAACAGCTTGCCCGTCCTGCCCATTCCGGTCTGAATTTCATCCATGCAGAGCAGCATGCCTTCCTCGCGGCAAATCGCCTCCACCTCTCGCAAGAAATCGTCAGAGAGCGGAATGACCCCACCTGAACCAAGGACTGGCTCCATCAACACCGCAGCAGGCTTGGCTTCTTGGCAGAGGGCACGCAGACCTGCTGCATCCTCCACCTCCAATTCAAAGACAGGAAAGGTCGGCTGCGGAAAGTCCTGGTAGACATTCGGTTGGCGGGTCAGGCGGACCGCCCCGAGCGTACGCCCGTGAAAGCTGTTGCGCAGGACGACAATTCCTTCACGGCCGGCTCCTTGCGCCTTCGTCCACTTATGGATCAGCTTGATCGCCGCCTCAGTCGCCTCTGCACCGGAATTGGAAAAGAAGACCTTTCCGGGTATCGTTCTCTCTACGAGTCTTTGGGCCAATCGAATCGCCGGCTGATTGAGAAAGACGTTGGAGATGTGCAGAAATTGTTCGCCTTGTTCACGCAAGGCCTGGACGATCTTTGGATGAGAATGTCCGAGGACATTGACTGCAAGACCCGTAAAGAGATCCAGGTAGCTTTTTCCTTCCGTGTCGTACAGGTAATTTCCTGATCCTTTGGCTATAGCAATCGGTAAGCGTTTGTAGGTCGAGATGATGTACTGTTCATCGAGCGAACGCCAGTCCATGTGTCGTCTCTCCCTTAGAGCTGACGCAGCTCTTGCATGATTTCGGTTTTGGAACGGGTCTTGTCGTCGATCTGCTTGATTACGCGCGCCGGAGTTCCCGCCACTACAGTATTCGGTGGCACATCGTCAATCACGATGGCGCCTGCAGCTACTACGGAGCCTTTTCCTACGCGAACCCCTTCCAGGATGACCGCATTGGCACCGATTAGTACGTCATCTTCTACAATCACTGGAGTTGCCGATGGCGGTTCCACAACCCCCGCGATGACTGCACCCGCTCCTACGTGGCAATTCTTGCCAATCGTACCGCGGCCGCCTACCACCGCGTTCATGTCGATCATCGTTCCTTCCCCAATCACTGCTCCAATATTGATCGAAGCGCCCATCATGATGACGGCGTTGTTTCCGATGGTTACTTGATCGCGGATGATCGCGCCCGGTTCGATGCGGGCTTGGATTCCTTTCATGTCCAACAAGGGAATAGCGGAGTTGCGACGGTCGTTTTCTACCACGTAATCCTCGATTTTATCCGCATGCTGTGTCAATACAGGCTCGATGTCTTTCCATTCGCCAAACACGACTCCGGTATTGCCGGTAATAAAAGACTTGGAGTTGGAGCCGAAGTCGATTCCTGCGAGATCACCCTTTATGTAGAGCTTCACAGGTGTTTTCTTTTCGCTTTTCTGAATAAACGCGATAATTTCATGGGCATTCATCATGTTCATTAGGTAAATCCTCCTTTAGTTAGAAAGCATGTAAAAAAAGCAATGAGTGCATGCGCTATCTCATTGCCTTTGATTTCTCGCAAGCAAATCGTAAATAGCACTCCACAAAAGGCACAAGGCCTTAGATGACAGGATTTTGGTTATTCACGTCAATCCCAGCCTCTGCCGCTAAAGGGGTGTGGCAAAAGCTTCGGCGCATCAGCCTTTCCTTCTTTTCCCGCCCCCTGGCAGTTTTCGAAAAGATCTACTCATCTTCAGCGCACCTCTATTTAGATTCGATTATTGAATTTCATTTAACTCTACCAAATTCGTCTGCTGGTGGCAACTGCTTTCTCATTGCTTGTCACACTGTTCCTCTTTTTTACTCATTAACTTGGACGGCGGTCATGCAGCCAGTCTTTCCCCTCCACTTTTCCTACAGACGCCATCAGCACTGACAGGTGCTCAGTGCCGTCGATGCCAAGATACTCGTTCATTTCTTTGTCAAACCAATGACCGATGGTGCACACGCCAAGGCCGAGCGCATTGGCCGCAATGTGCAGGTTCTGGGCAACATGTCCCACATCCCACCAGATATACCGGTAAGCTCGCTCCTTGTATTTGGAGCGGGTGCGTTCCACAACCGCCGTCCAGACGAAGTTGACTGCGCTTCTGCGTGTCATTTCCTGATTCTCCGTAAACCGATAGGCGATTTCGGTAACGTCCTCCAGCTTCAGACCCTCCAGGCACCATTGCTCCACATCGAGGTGGTAGAGACCGCTTGCCAGTCCCTCCACATTGTTGATCAGCATGAACGTCTCAATCGGATAGAGTGCTCCTGCTGATGAGACGGTGCGAATCTGGTAGTCGCCCATATCGGCCGTAATCCCTTGTGTTGCCCACAGCAAGACGTTCAGCTCGTTCAGCGTCATTGGGGTTTTGAGAAAATTCCTTCGGGAACGTCGTTGCTGCAGAAGCTCCCAAAGCGGAGGACTTGCTGAAAAGTCCGGTTTTCCCAAAGGAATGCGAACGAGCGCCTCCTCATATCGCAAATACGTCGGCGGTCTATTGGCAAAGTCGTACTTGGCAGCCCACCCTTCCTCCAGATCGCCAATTGCGTAAGATGTCGCTTTAATAAAATCGTTGCTGATTTTTTGCCATTCCGGGTGCATCGATTCATCCTCCTGATCTATCTTTTTCCTCGATCAAGGCAAGTATAAATCCAAGGATTACTATTAGTAAAATTATCCCTTATAATAACATTCATTAGAATACACTAATGATTGGAGGGGAGCTTATGACATTGGGACAGTTGCAGGTCTTCATCGCCGTTGCCGAAACCCGGCACATCACACGGGCGGCAGAAGCGCTGGGATTCACCCAATCGGCCGTCTCGCAAATGATTCGCAGCCTGGAGGACGACCTCGGTGTTCCCCTTTTCCACCGAAGCCGAAACGGGGTTGCGCCGACCAGCATTGGTGAACGGATGCTCCGGCATGCCCGCGAGATTTTGCGTCTCACTTCATGCATGAAGGAGGAAGCTTCCGCTGCCCGAGGGGTAGAGACGGGCACCTTGCGCATCGGTTCCATTCACAGCGTGTCCAACAAAATTTTGCCCGGATTGATCGGTTCGTTTCGCAAACGGTTTCCCCAGGTGGAAATCGTGCTATTTGAAGGAGAGTATGAAGAGGTCAATAGTTGGATCACGAGCTCCGTGGTCGATGTGAGCTTTACCACCTCTCCGGAAAAAGACATGACCACCTTCCCGCTGACCAGCGACGAGATGATGGTCTTCGTTCCCGAGGAGCACCCGCTTAAGGATGAGCCTTTCCTCAGCTTTTCCCACATCAAAAACAACTGCTTTATCATGCCGAAGGATGACTGCATCAAGAAGCTGCTGCAGGAAAACGGCCTGCAGTCGAATGTTACCTTTGAAGTCCGGGATGCCTCGACGATTTTGGCCATGGTCCAAGAGTGGGTTGGGGTGACAATATTGCCACAGCTGTATATTCCAGAGGTTTTGCCAAAGGTGGTCTCCATTCCCCTGCGACCGAAAATTACCCGGGAGCTTGTGATTGCCATCCGCAACAGTCAATGCGTATCCCCGATGGCTGCGGAGTTTATTTTGCATGGTCAAAGCTACACGAAGGATCGCTTTATAGGAGTAAATCAATGATTTTGATGATCCCGACAGAAGAGCTTTTCACTGCAGATTCCCACTTACATAGAATGGGAAGATGTGGTACACTTTCGTTCCAAGTCTGAGAATGAAAGGAGATCGTCGATGCAATCCCTTCGACACAAAGGGCTGTATCTGCGTCCGCTTGGTGTGCATGACGCTTCGGAAATGCTTTCGATACGGCTCCGAAACCACGATTTTTTGCAGCCTTTTGAACCGATTCGCCCCGCATCCCATCTTACCTTGAAAGGACAAATCCAGCAGTTAAAGCAAGCGGAGCGGGATGCAGAGGAAGACAGGGGCTACGCGTTCGGAATCTTTCTTCAAAAGGGCGACACGATGATCGGCCGCATTGCATTGTCCAACATCGTACGCGGTGCTTGGCAGAACGCGACACTCGGTTACTTTCTCGACCAAAAGCATAATGGCATGGGCTATACCTCGACCGCCGTCGGCTTGGTCGTCCGATATGCTTTTTCTTCTCGTATAAACCTGCATCGTGTACAAGCAGGGGTAATGCCGCGCAACCTGGCTTCTATCCGTGTTTTGGAGAAAAACGGTTTTCGCCATGAGGGGCTTTCCAAGCGTTATTTGCAGATTAACGGAGTATGGGAGGACCATCTGATCTTCGCCCTCACACGCGAGGATGAACTGCCTCCTTTATGAGTGAAATGGAAAAGGGCTGACCCTCAAGTAGTTTCCTCTACTCTTCGGTCAGCCCCTGCTGTACCCTGTTATTTTACCTCGACAGTCAGCACCAGTTTTTGTTCTTGATCGACGTCTTCCAGATATTTTTTATAGGAGTTGTATCGGGAGACAATATCGCACGTCCTGTAGGTCAAGGTATTGTATACCTCTACCTTGTACTCGCCGCTGCGCCCGTCTTTGGCGATGATCGAAGGGAGGTCGAGTATTTCCCTTCCGCCCGGTTCATTGTCTTCCGAGCTTTTCGGTTTGATCGTCTTGATGATCTCATCGTCATATTTAATGATGACCTTGTTATTCGACGATATCGGACCAGCTCCGTATTCGTAGTTGGCACCAAACGGAATTACGCCATATTCCCATTGCAAATCGGAGACGTACAGAAAGCGACGGTCATTTTTATTTTTTTCGCGTTTGACCCTCTTCATCCCCTTATTCTCCACATGAACTGCCAGTAACTGCAGGGCTTCCAGATCCTCGCTGGATTCTACTGTGATTTTGTCACCATCGACGAACTCTTTTCCCGATTCGGCTTTGAGCTTCATCTTTGTCGAAGGAGGAACCGTTCCATTTTCTCCAATATCACAGGTAGGGGTAGAAGCAGTGGGCGGCGAATCCTCGATGATCTGGATATACCCGCACCAGGTTACTTCAGGATTGGCCTTGCTGTAGTAGTTGATTTTATGACGGCCTTCTTTGAAGCGGGACAATTCCAGCGCTGTATGATCCCCATTGAGATAAGCGCTATCCACGACTACATTGTCCACAGCCCAGACCCCTGGTCCTTCCTCACTGGCGCCATCCCCATGCTTCAGATAGTCTGCTGCTGTCGTTACCCAGATTTTATGGATCGGGTTCTGATATACCTTGACTGTGATATCGGAAGGGTACAAATTTTCCCGCTCTGCTAGCAAAGACGAACCTTCGTTGTTTTGCACCATGACATCCAAAGTGGCTCGTACGGAGCTGGCATCACATCCGGCCGGAGACCCTGGAACCTGTATTTGAACCGAGATCATGCTGTTGGATGATCTCTCCGTCCCCAGTGATTGGTCCGGCTCAAAGTTGACGGACATCGTCATCCCCTCCAGCTTCTCCGGGATCACGACTTCGAAATGCTGAGCGCTCACCAATGTCTGTCCCGTGCCATCCACCCACCAGCGTCCAGGGGCAGGTGAAAATAGCTGAACTGTTCCCGGTGCCTTTTCCGCTGTGATTTTTTGATTGTTGCCAAGCTGTTGACCATTTTCATCCGTCCCGAGATATAGAATGGGAGGACCCACCCGCAATTCTACTTGCCACGGCGTTTGGTTAAGGTCATCAGGAATAAAAGACAGCTCGTAGTCGCCTGCGATGAGTACCCCCGTAGAGAAGACGTTGCCTGTCTCAGCTTTGATCATACTGCTGTTCTTGGTGTTCGTCAGCTTCCAAGAACCAGTTTCATTGGAGTTGTACACCTTCGCGCCGTAGTTACCAAAAATAGCTTCATGGGAACCGCTCTGAATCGTTTGCCCTACCGGATTGCTGCCTTGATAAATCAGCGGGTAATGGAGCGCCTCCACACGAAAGCGAATATGGACCGTACTCTTCTCCCCCAACCCATCAGATCCTATAAAGGTTAATGTATGGTTACCTGCTGGAAGCTTTTCATAAGGTATCGTAAAACGGGGAACCTCCCAGCGCAGGGTGGATGCATCATCGGACATTTCCGACGAAAACTCCGGCAATGCCGCACCATCGAGAAGTACGTCTATCTTATTTTGAGTCTTGCCACTGCCGTATGTAGTTTGAATCACATCAATGTCCAATGGCGTTTGCGGCGGCAAAATGAATTCATCGTTCCTCACCCAATTCCAGCCCTCGGTACTCAAGCCTACTACCTGATAGTCGTTAAATACAATTTGTTCGTGTACCGGCATCTGAATCGACTTGGTCGCCGAGCGATCCGAGTTCACGGCTTTTGTCGCACCCAATACAGGGGAGACGGTGGCTTCTGAAAAATAACTGCCTGTTGCGAGGCATACCAGAAGCACGGATGCAAGCCATTTTCTCACAGTCTTCCTCTCACTTTCTGTATCCCAGCATTATGTTTCTTGTATATTCGACAATTTCCCATTATTTCCTTGCGTTCGCGAAGAGGAAATCCCTGACATTTCATCTTTGTATAGGTTAAAGCTATACACTTTATAATCTTTATAGATTTGACTAATATGCACGCAGCCTGATACAACAATAAGAAAAGGAGGAGTCGCCATGAGTCAACCCCAACAGTGGAACGCGGCATTTTACGATGAAAAAATGAACTTTGTCTCTCATTATGGCAGAGGATTGATTGAATGGCTAGAGCCGCTGACGGGAGAACGCATCCTGGATTTCGGCTGCGGTACGGGAGATCTTACAGAGCAACTGGCGAGTAGCGGTGCGATTGTGACCGGAATTGATTTTTCACCGGAGATGATTGCATCTGCCCAAAAAAAGTACCCGCATTTATCGTTTCAGGTAGCAGACGGCCACACGTATCGCACTGACCAACCGTACCACGCAGTCTTTTCCAATGCCGCGCTTCATTGGATGAAACGGCCGGAAGAAGTCGTACATAGCATCTGGCACGCTTTGCTTCCGGGCGGCAGGTTCGTTGCCGAAATGGGCGGAAAAGACAATTGCCGTCTCGTTGTCGACGCCTTGCATACTGTATTAGCCCAAAAAGGGATTGACGCCGCAGAACGGTCACCTTGGTATTTTCCCTCGCTGGGGGAGTACGCCAGCCTATTGGAACAAAAGGGTTTTCGTGTGACTCTTGCCTCCCACTTCGATCGTCCTACAGAAATGCCGGACGGCGACTCGGGACTTCGCCACTGGCTCGACTCCTTTGCCGATCCTTTCTTTGCCGGGATGGACGCATCTGAAAAGGAAGAGATCTGCGAGCATGTCACGGAATTGGTTCGCCCTTCGCTGTATTCAGACAAGGGCTGGGTCGTCGACTACAAACGTCTTCGCATCATCGCACGCAAACCGGAGCAGAACAGTTGAAAGAGGAAAACAAAAAATACCCCCGGCTCGCTTCCATGGACGCGAGGCCGGGGATACTTGTCTATGTTGCTACCCTTACATGCCGCCCATCATCAGGACTTCATCGCCTTCCTGCAATCCTCCTGTAATCTCGATGAAGTCTGCTCCTTCTACACCAATCTCTACTTCTTTTGGCATTGGCTCGCCGTTTTCCGGATTTTTGACCATGACGTTGCCTTTGCCTTCTTCCATGACTTCGACTGCATTGAGCGGCAGTCTAAGGACATTATCCTTCTGCTCGATAAAGATATCGCAGTCGCCTGTCATGCCGTGCTTCATCTCGGACGATTCGCTTAATTCCACTTTTACCTCGAAGCGAACTGCCTTATCCTCTTTGGTTCCTTCCTTCGGCACTTCCACCACTTTCCCCTGGAAAGGACGGTTTCCGAATGCCGTCACATAGACTTCAACCGCCTGCCCGACTTGAATCGCGGGAATGTCGATTTCGTCTACAGCTGCCATGAAATAGACCGAAGAGGTATCCATGATGATGGCTACTGCTTCACCACCGCTTATCGTTTCCCCTTCCTTGACATTCAGCTTGGTGATGACCCCGCTGATTGGCGCTTCCACACGTTTCTTGGCGATTTCACGTTTCTTTTGCTCCAAGGCTAGCAAGGATTCCTTAAGCGACAGCTCTTTATCTTTCAGGTCGAGTTCTGCTGCGGTGACGTCCATCTTGACAATCATTTGTCCTTTTTTCACCACATCGTCTTTTTCAATGAGCACTTCATCGACAGTACCATTTGTGCCTGCTTTGATTTCCTCTTCTTCGGGAAGTGTAAATTCCGAAGCGGATTGGCTGGCAAACAGCACTCCCTTTTCATTGGTATACTGCACTACGCCCTTATCGCCGGGGTACAAGGCTCCTTGTTTCTTTACGACTACTTCCACATCATGCGCCCCGTCGCTCAACTTGCCTTTGGAACCTGTCATATCAATTTTAGTGATCGTTCCATCCAAATACACGAGGGAGGCTGTCATAAACACTTTTACATTTTGGCCGACATGGAACTGCTCGACTTCATAGGCGGTAAATTTGCCGACAATTTTCAGACTGTCGGTATCGAGCACCTTTGCAACAATTGTGTCCTCCGTCACCGTTTCCCCGTCTTTTACCAACACTTGGGTCACTTTCCCCGGTTTGTCAGCGTTAATGCGGTCCTTTTTATCCTTTATCTCACTCAATTCTTTCTGGGCCCGCGTAATCGCAAGCTCCTGTTTTTGCACACTCAGCAAATCATCTGTGCTGTCAATCGTGAATAGAGTGTCCCCTTTTTTCACCGTTTGCCCTTCGCTGACCAGTAATTTCTCGATCTTGCCAGCAGCTTCCGGCTTCACTTCTTCACGATCCTTGGCAGCGACAGTGCCGCCTGCAAAAATCGTCTTTTTCACTTCTCCCCGTTCTACTGTCACGGTCGGGAAGGAAGGTGGTTCCATCTCTGGTTCCTCCCCTGCTGACGGGGTAGCATTCAGGTAAGAGTATCCGAAGTAGCCTCCTCCCCCCAGCAATACCACAATTGCCGCAGTAATGATCCACTTTTTCTTATTCATCGCATTGTTCCCCACATTTCTTTATTCAGATCGAATGGCTTGCAACGCACTGAGTCGGGATGCCCGAATTGCCGGGAAAATTCCCGCCAGCAAGCCGATAATAAATGAAAAACCGATGGCAAAGAGCGCCAGCCAGCTTGGAATGTAGGCCAAGCGTGAACTTTCTTCGCTTGAACCAAAGCCCATGCCCATGGTTTGCATCACATCACTGGAGGATCCCAGGAAATTGACGAGCTCCACAGCCCCCCATGCAATTCCCAATCCCGCCAGACCGCCGATCAGTCCGATAAAGCCGGACTCCATCAGGAACAGCCAGCGAATGTTGAACACGGTCGCTCCAATTACCTTCATGATCCCGATCTCCTTCGTCCGCTCAAGAATCGACATGATCATCGTATTGACGATTCCGATCGTCGCGACGAGCAAGGAGATCGCTGCGATTCCGCCTAGCACGAGCTGGATGACGAAGAAGAAGTTGTTGATCGTCTCCAGTTCACGGGCGGGCGACCAGACTTCATAGCCCTTTTCTTTCAGGGCTTTGACGACACTCTCCACCTGTTCACGGGATTCGACCTTGACTGTGATCTGGTCGAATACCAGCTCATTCTGCTGATTGGCCTGCTCTCGGGAGCGAGGCGAGACAGATCCCTCATCGCCTCTGCTGCGCATGACCCAATCATTCAATTCCTTGATCATCTCGAACGGGGCATATACCGAGCGCATATCCTGGTACCGATTCCCCTCTGCCTGTATGAGCTGACCGACAATGCGCACCCGCACTTCTTTTTTCTCATATTTCGGTTCGTCATCAACGCGGTACTCTCGCGTCACGATGAGCGTTGCCGCCTTGTCGACGAGGTTGAGGGTTGGCTGGTTTTCTCCCATATCCGGTGGAGGTCCCCAATATTCCACACCTCCGCCTCCGCTTTGCCGCCCGCCGCTTGCATTGCGACGTCTTTCTTCCCTTTTTTCCTTCTCCAAATCACGCAATTCCCGCGCTACGCCATAGGCGATCACGATTTCCTGCGGGGAGCCGCTCAGATAAGTTCCTTTTTCGATATCGTTCTTCCGGTAATCCGCAGATTCCCGCACATCTACACCGATCAATTCGACGTAGCCTTCGCGCCTGCCTACTTTCAGCTTGGCTTGTTCGTACAGCCGCTTCATCGGCATGACCGCAGCGATCCCGGGAACGGCCTTCAGCTCTTGAACGGCTGCCATGTTCAGCTTTTTCCGTTCGTCATCCGGGATTGGTTCGTTTCGTTCCTCATTCCAATACATCGGTTCCACCGGCAATTCGGTTAAATTTCCGAAGTTTTCCAGGCTTTTTACCGCGTTATCCTTCAGTCCCAGACTCAAGGCAATCATCGCGACAATGGCCGCCGTCCCAATCATGACCCCGACGGATGTCAGAGCCGTACGCAGCTTCATGCGCCAAAGATTTCGCCATACAATTCGAAAAGAATCAGTCCATTTCACTTCGTGTTCACCTCATACCCACACCTCTACGCAGGCCTTGTTCTTTTTTCTACAATTCTTCCATCCTGCATGTAAATGACCCGGTCGGATCGCTCCGCCACTTCTTGTTCATGCGTAACAATGATGAAGGTCGTCCCGTTTTCCCGGTTCATCTCTCTCATCAAGGCCAAAATTTCCAACTCGGTCTTGCTGTCCAGGTTACCGGTCGGCTCGTCAGCGAGGATAATGCTCGGCTGATTGACCAACGCGCGCGCGATACTGACACGCTGCTGTTGCCCGCCGCTCAATTCGTTCGGTCTGTGGTCAATCCGTCCTTCCAGTCCCACGCGATTCAGGATTTCGGTTGCTTTCTGCCGCCTTTTTTTCCCGCTGACCCCGGAAAAGATCAAGGGCAGCTCTACATTCTCCAAAGCGGTCAAATTAGGCAGGAGGTTGTAGGATTGAAAGATAAACCCCATGCACCTGCGCCGAAACAAGCACAGCTCGTTCTCGTTGAAACGCGAGATCTCTTCTCCGCTGACAAAGATTTTTCCCTGCTCTGGTTTGGTCAAGCCAGCCAGCAGATTCAAAAGCGTCGATTTCCCCGAGCCGGAGGAGCCGCAGAGCGCGACGAATTCACCCTGATTGATATGAAGATTGATATCGAACAGCACCGGAACCTTGATCTTGCCTGTCCCATAGCTGTGATTCACTTCCTTCACAGTCAGTTCTCCCGTAGCGTTTGCCATCTGTTTGTTTGCACCCCATTTGTGTAAATTGCGAAATTCCCAGGAAAAAAATTGCTGTACAATACTAAGACGTATGATAATGGAAAAATGTAACGCATGTTTATACCATTTTTAAAAATTCATAATAATGCAAGAAACTTTTCATGATTATGTAACATCAGCTTTAACAATCGCTGCCAATTCCTTGATACAATATAGATGTGAAGAATAGACGAGAGGGCGATAATCGATGAGAATGTACCGTTTTTTATTTGAGACCGCCACACGCCAATGGGTAGAAATCGTCAAAGCACCAAGCATGTTTGAAGCTGCCAAAGCGGCAAAAAAGCTGGCACAGCAACGTTCCAAAAGCATGTCCACGCCGATCCACTTCTCCTTCCATCACGCAGTATCCATGTAGATTTCAGAATACCAATCAACTAGCCTGCTCCATCATGGAGGAGGCTTTTACTCGTATCCAGGGTATGATATTGACATCCCACTTTTTTTCCTCTTCAATAAAGAGAAAGGACTAGATCCGCACCTTCATATGCGGTAACAAAGGGAGATAATCGTACATGACTATTCGCAAAGCACTTACCATCGCAGGATCTGACACCAGCGGAGGTGCCGGTCTGCAGGCGGACATCAAAACCTTCCAGGAGCTCGGCGTATTCGGGATGACTGCCATTACTGTCATTGTGGCGCAAGATCCTCGCAACAGCTGGTTCCACGAGGTATTTCCGATTGACGTAGCCGTGTTGGAAAAACAAATCGAAACCGTTCTTGCTGGAATCGGCGTAGACGCTGTGAAAACCGGAATGCTGGGCTCTACCGATCTGGTCGATCTAGCTGCACGTAAGATCAAAGAGTATCAACTGAAAAATGTTGTGGTTGACCCCGTGATGATTTGCAAGGGAGCCGATGAAGCACTCCATCCCGAGATCGCGGTTAGCCTGCGCGAGGTTCTCCTTCCTCATGCGACCATCGCTACCCCGAACCTGTTCGAGGCTGGCATTCTCAGTCAACTGGGTGCCTTGAAAAGCGTCGACGACATGAAAGAAGCCGCGAAGCGCATCCATGCGATGGGGACAGCCAATGTCGTCGTCAAAGGCGGCGGCAAACTGGAGCATCAGCACGCGGTTGACGTATTTTACGACGGACAGACATTTGAAGTATTGGAAGCAGAGCGTTTTAACACGACCTATACGCACGGGGCAGGCTGCACGTTTGCCGCTGCGATTTGCGCCGAGCTGGCAAAAGGCAGCTCCGTACGCGATGCGGTTCTCGTCGCCAAGGATTTCATTACCGAAGCAATCCGCCATTCCTTCGCTTTGAATCAATATGTGGGTCCGACCCATCACGGCGCGTATCGCCAGCGCGAGAAAGCATAACAAATACGACCATCCAAAAACTCCTGACATCTTCGGCAATCTGCCCAAGTGTCAGGAGTTTTTGGATTCGCTATGAAGGATTTGTCCGCAAGGGTGCCGACTGCGGTTTTTTGCGAAGCGAGCTGGCCGTATACACCACCAGCGCTGCCCAGATCAAGGAAAAACTGATCAAATGCGATGTCGTAAACGCCTCGCCGAACAAGAAGACGGCAGACAGCAAAGAGATCGTCGGCGAAAGATATTGAATAAAGCCAATAGTCGAAAGCGGCAAATATTTCGTCGCCTCTGCGAACCACAGAAGCGGCAAGGCTGTGACGACCCCTGCGAGCATCAACAGAGCAATCTGCCAGCCCTCCATTGCCCATGCTGTCGCCGTATTGTTGCCTTGGAGGATGCTCAGATAGAGAATCGAAATTGGTACGACCAACAGCGTCTCCCACGCAACCCCGCTCAACGCATCCGCCTGAAGCTGCTTTTTCGTCAAACCGTACAAGGCAAATGAGAGAGCAAGCGAGATCGCCACCCACGGAAACTCCCCGTATTGGAACGTGATGTAGAGTACCCCTGCTGCGGCAAGCCCCAGTGCGACCCACTGCCCGAGTTTGAGCTTTTCCTTGAGGAACACAACCCCAAACAGCACGCTGAGCAAAGGATTCATATAGTAGCCCAAGCTCGTTTCCATCACTTTTCCGTGATTGACCGCCCAAATGTAGATGAGCCAGTTCGCACAGATGAAAAGCGAACATAACATCATGGCGATTTTCCCTTTTGTCCCTGCCATCGCCCCTCTCATCTGCCGCCAACGTCTGGTGACACCCAACAGCAAACCTACAAAAACAAACGACCAGACGATCCTGTGGGCAAGAATCTCCAATGAGCCCATTGCCGCAAACACATTCCAGTACAACGGGAGCAATCCCCACGCCAAATACGCGATGACTGCATACAGGACCCCACGTCTCATCTTATTCAGCCCCCAATATTTGCCACGAATAACTGCATCATGTTCTAGTGTAGCGGATTGATTGTTTTCCCGCTATTGCAACTTGCACTTCGCAGGGAAGGCTGTTGCTCCTGGCTCGTCATCCTGTTAGCACAGTAGCAGGATAAAGGATGCAAATTTTTAATTGTACCAATAATCCTTCCATAGTACAATAGTTTTATTCGAACTAGTTTAGTCATATGAAAGGAAGTTCATCCATGACATACTGGCGTTCTGTTTTTCTTGTTTTGCTTGGAGCCTGCAGTTACGGCGTCCTTTCCATGGTCATGAAGCTCGGATTTGCGGCCGGGTACACACCGATCGAGCTGAGCGGCGGTCAACTATTATTCGGCGGTCTGATTATGGCACTGCTCTCAGCAGTTTTTTCCAAGGAACGGTTTCGCCTCCGCTATGTGTGGACACTGATTCCTGTCAGCCTGATGATGGCCTTGGCCAGTTTTCTTTACAACCAGGCCGTTAGCCATCTCTCTGCTTCTCTCGCCATCGTCTTATTTTTTCAGTTTACCTGGTTTGGAATTTTGCTCGAAGCCATCGCCAACCGCAAGTGGCCCAGTTTGGAAAAATGGATCTCTATTCTCATCATTGCGATTGGAACCATTTTCGCCAGCGGTCTTGGCGGCAATGGCCTGGGGAACGTGAATCTGTTCGGGCTGGTATGCGGTCTGCTCTCTGGCTTTTCCTTCGCAGTCGTCATATTCATGAGCGGACGTATCCTGCCGACGCTCAATCCTTATCTGCGCAGCGCCATCTCGATCTGTCTCGCATCACTGCTTCTCTCTGTGGTGTATCCTCCAGCCTTCCTCATCAATGGCAGACTGTTGGACGGGCTGTTGCCGTATGCCTTGCTGGTAGCACTTTTTGGCTCCGTGATTCCGATTTTTTGTCTGGCCGTCAGTGTTCCGCGTCTCGGCAATGGACTCGTGACGATTCTAAGCGCCATGGAACTGCCGGCGGTGGTCCTTTTGGCCAACTTCGTGCTGCATGAGCAGGTCGATCTCTTGCAATGGAGCGGTGTCCTGATGATTCTGGCGGCCATAGCCGTACCACAGATCAAGTGGCGCAAGCTCATCTTCCCGGCGCGACGCCTCCGGGAGAAAAGCGGCTCCTACTAGATATTCGATATAAAAAAAGCCCAGCGATCAGGCCTTGACGGCCAGACGCTGGGCTTTATCTTATCTATAAAACCGTATGGTGCGGTCGGCGAGACTCGAACTCGCACGGGTCGCCCCGCCACCCCCTCAAGATGGTGTGTCTGCCAATTCCACCACGACCGCAAAAGTGTGAAATCAAAATTGGGGCGATCGATGGGACTTGAACCCACGAGTGCCGGAGCCACAATCCGGTGCGTTAACCCCTTCGCCACGACCGCCATATTCCATTCTTCCACTATCCTCCGAAGGAAGACAAGCGTGCCCTGAGAGATTCGAACTCCCGACCTTTTGATTCGTAGTCAAACGCTCTATCCAGCTGAGCTAAGGGCACATGTAATCTGGCGGATGGAGTGGGATTTGAACCCACGAGACGAGTTGACCCCGCCTACACGATTTCCAATCGTGCTCCTTCGGCCGCTCGGACATCCATCCATGCACCTGCACCTGATTTGTGCAGGCAACGACAATAATCTAACACAACTCGTCTGTCTTTTCAAGCTCATGACCACGAGCGTATGTCATCCAGTATCTACCGCTTCAGCTTCCCCATCCGCAATACGTCAGTCCCGTCAATCTTGTACAGCTCATTGAGAAACTGAATTTGAAAACTACCCGGCCCTTCGTCTGCCGCCTTTTCTGCTGCCTTTTCAGCCGCTACCCCGTAACAAACCAGCGCGGCCGCTCCCGCCACGAGGGTGTCCGACTCCACAGCCATAAAGGTTCCGATCACGGATGAGAGCAGGCAGCCTGTACCTGTCACCTTGGTCAGCATCGCATGACCGTTGCCGACCCGTAAGATCCGCTCGCCATCAGTAATAACATCCTCTTTTCCTGTGATTACAACCGTCGTCCCCCATTGTCTCGCCGCTTTTTGTGCAAGCACGCTTACGTCCTGATCTCCTTGACCGGCATCAACACCTTTAATCTCCCACTTTTCGCCCAATACGTGGGCAATCTCCGCAGCATTGCCGCGGATCAGGGAAATGTCGACCTGCTCCATGATCATTCGTGCCGTTTGTGTCCGGTACTGCGTCGCACCTGCCCCTACCGGATCCAAAACGACGGGCACGCCATGCTCATTCGCAGATCGGCCGGCTATCAGCATGGCTTCCACTTCCGTTTCGTTCAAGGTTCCGATATTGAGAACCAGCGCGCCGGCAATCCGCGCCATTTCGGCAACCTCTTGCTTGGCGTAGGCCATGACAGGGGATGCTCCCAAAGCCAGCAAGCCATTCGCTGTAAAATTGGTGACAACCACATTCGTGATATGATGAACCAACGGATTGACCTGGCGTACCTTTTCCAAACACTGTTTTACCAACTCTAGTTGCATGAGGACTCTCCTCTCACTTTACGCTTTCTGGGACGTTTGCAGCAGTTTTTGGACTTCCAGCACTTCACCATACTCTGGATGCTGCAGCCTCACTCCCATGATCATATAGGATTGGTTCATCTGAGGCAATTCCCTTGTATGGGCCAGAACTTTCCACGACTGGCCATTCTGGCAAGCGACACGCCCTAGAAAATGGAAGTATCCAGGTCCTTCCTTTACGATCTCAATTCCCTGCAGTTGACCCATTATTTTCACACGCTCATCAGAGACCGAAATGGTCTGTTCATCCACCCATCTCTGTTTTAGCTCATCTACCGTCAAAGTCTTCGCGTGAGCAAGAAATTCCCAGTCCTTGGAATGGGGGAAAATATGCTTGGTCTCCTCCAAAAACTGATTGTATTCATCGTGCAAAAGATCCACGTACTGCTCCACTTCTTCGGAAATGACCCGGATCGAATCTTCTCCGCATTTTTCAATATGGTAGGCAAGGTATTTAAACGATTCGATCATGTCGAAGTTGCCCCAACCCCATGCCTGACTCTCCAAAGAACCTCCTCTGGTCCCGCATTTTGTGCAGGTAAAATAGTAGTAGGTTGTCATCGTGCTTTCTCCTTTGCCCTTGTTCTTCTCTTTTCTGGTATCGGATGTCAGGGCCGAGTCTGATATGCGCCGGAAGTCGCAAAAAACAAAAACACCCCCTCATGATGACTGGCCATTCCGCGGGCGGCGCCTGTCTCATGAAAGGGTGTTGCTGCCTATCAAGGCTGATAGATTTGCTATATGCCATGCACGTACTTATGCACTTCACGTTCATTATCGATGATGCAGGGAAACACGCCCATGTCCATGGGCTGGCTGTACCTCTTCCGTAGAAGCAGCACCCTTTCCCATACTCCAGTTGATCACGCGGCTGGAGATAAATACAGCCAGGATCGTATAGATCATTTCCTTCATCGGTACGTACCAGAAGGACAAACTGAGAACCATGACGTCCATCAAAAGAAAGACTGTCCCGACTGTAAGACCTGTGTATTTGCTGAGCAACAAGGTCAAAATATCATCGCCGCCAGTCGCTGCGCCAAATCGCAGGACCAGCCCCGTACCAAGTCCGGTCAACACACCAGACAAAAGGGAAGCGACCGGCATCATGGAGCTCATGTCCATGACGATGGGTGAAAACATTTCAAACGCTTCGTAAAAGCCTGTAAACACCAACGATGCAATGACCGTGTTCCAGATAAACTGGCGCCCTTTTACAAGCCAAGCCACCAAGAGCAAAGGAATATCCAATACAAGCATCATCAGTGCTGGAGACACATCAAAGGCGTATTTCGCCAAAAGTCCCAGACCGACAAACCCGCCCTCTGACAGGTGGTTCTGATAATTAATGTGATAGTAAGCAAAAGCAAGCAAACAAGCTCCAAACAAAATCATACCGTAGTGTTGAATCGACTGCAGCGCTCTCCTCATCATGAATTCCTCGCATTTTTGTCGGTTTTGGCAAGGGCTGCCAACCAACTACGGAGGATATTCGCAAGTGTAAGTCGCTACTCATACAAATGGCCTCGCTTTCGTAGTAGGTTAACCGCCCAAGTGACGATCGACTACTACGAAGCTAGATATAGGAGAGGTCAAATTGTTTCCAAACCGTCCTGTAGGGACGCATGGTATCCTTATCCCTTCCATTGCTTTTTTTTCTATTATATCACAAAAAAAGGCAAAATTGAAGCAGCCCTTTACACAAAGGGAAAAGCTTTGCTTTTGATCTCCTGCGGAATACCCGCTGTGACCAAGAAAACCTGCTCGCTTGCTTCTGCCACCCGTTGATTCATCATGCCTGCCGCGTCGCGAAAAATCCGTCCCAGCGCATACTCCGGCACAATTCCATAGCCTACCTCGTTGGTAACGAGCAGCAGCGTGCCCGGAAAGGAGGAAATCACCTGCCGGAGTTCCGATACCTTTTGCAGCAAAAACGCTAGATCATGCTGCTGCTCATCGCGAACCAGCCAATTGGAAAGCCAGAGGATCAGGCAATCTACCAACAGCACCGTCTCACCCGCCAACACATCCGGACGCTGCGCCAATTCCTCCAGCTTCCCTGTCAGATCATACGGTTCCTCGATCGTCTCCCATGGAAAAGAGGATATCTCCCGGCGCGCTTGATGCATCGCGACACGCTCAGACAACTCCTCGTCAAACACAGGAGAAGTCGCCACGTAGACCCCGCGCTTGCCAAGATGAGCGGCATAGCGTTCGGCGAACGTGCTTTTGCCGCTGCGGGCTCCGCCTGTCACCATCACCACCATGTCGAATCCCTCCCGCCTTTTCCCGCTTATGGTCTGACGCTTTGCAGCATGATCTGCGGCAAATGGTGGACAGGGTGTTCCAGAATAATCGGTCGAACCCCGTATACCTCCTCGATCAAGCCGCTGCGCAAAATCTGCTCCGGTGTCCCCACGCCAATCTGCCTTCCCTGGTTCAGCATTAAAATGCGGTCACAGTACAGAGAAGCCAAATTGAGATCGTGAAGTACGGCGACAACTGTCACCTGTGTGGTCTTCTGCCAACTACGCACGATATCCATCAACTGAATCTGATAGCCGATGTCGAGATACGTCGTAGGTTCATCCAGAAGCAGGATTCTCGGCTTTTGCACGAGAGCTTTGCCCAGAGCCACCCGCTGCTTCTCTCCCCCGCTCAAATGCTCCAGCGACCGCTGCTCCAAATCTTCCAGACGCAACAAGTGAACGATCTCATCAATCAAGGGTTGGGCATCTTCCGTATCCTCTCCGAGCCAGTTTTGATACGGAAAGCGGCCCATCTCCAGGACTTCGCGGACAAGAAACCCGACTGGCGGCAAAGCCTCCTGCTCCAACACCGCCAAAAGGCGGGCCAATTCCTTTCGCGAATAGCCGCCTACCTCTTTGCCGTCCAGAATAATTTCTCCGGCATCCAGACCGACTACTCCCGAAAGCAGCTTGCATAGAGTGGATTTCCCGCTGCCATTGGGTCCGATGACTCCGAAAAACTCCCCCTTCGCTACTTCAAACGTAAGGTCGCGAAGAACGGGAGTTGCCTGGTAGGACTTGCGCAGTCCCTTTACCTGTATCATCTCTCTATCCCCTCCCCTGCTGTTTTCTCATCCGCAGCAAATAGGCGAAAAAGGGCGCACCTAGAAAAGCGGTAATCACGCCGAGCGGTATCTCGGTTGGGCTGAGCAGCATTCTCGCCAAGGTATCCGCCCACAGAACGTAAATACCGCCGAAAAGCGTGGACATCGGCAGCAGCAAACGATAGTCCGGCCCCATCATCAATCGAACAAGATGCGGCACGACCAGCCCGACGAAGCCGATGATCCCGGAGATGGAGACCGCAGCCGCTGTCAGCATGGTCGAGATGATCAGCACGAGCAGCTTGGTCCGGTCGACATGAACGCCGAGGTGGGCTGCTTGCCTCTCTCCCAATGCAAACAGATTGAGGGAACGCGCGTAGCTGACGAGCACCACAAGTCCGATCAGCAGATAGGGAACCAGCACGTAGGAGTATGCCCAGCCGCGAAACGACAGGCTGCCCAGCAGCCAAAAGACGATCTCGTTCACGACCTTGTCAGACAGGGAGACCATGAACGACACCAATGAGCCGAGAAAAGCCTGCACGACGACCCCGGATAAAAGCAATGTCTCGGTCTGCAGCTTACCTTGGGTATTTGCCAGGCGCAGCACAATCCACAGACTGAGCAAGCCCGTCAGAAAGGCGACCAAGGGGATGCTCCACTGTCCCAGGAATGAGATATGCAGCCCGAATAGTATGAGAAATGCTGCGCCCACGGCCGCGCCGGATGCGACGCCCATCGTGTAGGGGTCAGCGAGCGGATTGCGCAAAACTCCTTGAAAGCCAGCCCCGGCAAGTGAAAGACAGGCCCCTACTAATACCGCCAGGATTACCCGTGGAAAACGGACCTTCATGACGATCTGCTCAGCGGATTCCGGCCAGGAGACGGTGATGAAGTCCCCGACTACCGGTACCTGATGCAGCAGAATCAGCCAAACCTGCGAAGGCGGCAGATTGGCGGCACCCATCGAAATACTGAGGACCATGGAGAGAAGCAGGAGAAGCCCCCCGACTCCGCTCCAAAAAAGGAGGCGTCCCTTCATGCTACTTCACCAGATCGGGATAAATCGCCTTCGCTACTTCAATCAGCCCTTTGGTGATGCGGGGCCCGGGACGAGACAGCATATTTTCGTCCATTCCATACAGTTTTTCTTCTTTAATGGCCGTGATCGTATTCCACCCGCTGCGCGACTGGATGATTTGCTCCAGCTTTTTCCCCGTTTTCTCATCCGTCATTCCGCTGGCATACAGGATCACATCCGGATTTTCCTGCAAAATTTTCTCTTCATTGATCTGATTCCAGCCTTGCGTATCCGCAGCAATATTGACTCCCTTGGCGATGGTGATCAACTCATCCATAAACTCGCCTTTGCCGACCGTCCAGCCAGGAGCAAATTCCAGATATACTTTTTTCATTTCTTCCGGCTTGACGTTTTGGACTGCCTCGGTCACACGCGCAATATCGGCTTTCATCCCCGCGACGATCTCTTCCGCCTGCACCTGTCGATTGGTGATTTGGCCCATCGTCAAAATATTGTTCATGATGTCTTCGACGCTGCTGGGATGTGTAATGTACATGGGGAGGCCAAGCGATTGCATTTTCTCCGCCACCTGTTTATCCATGGAAATGCCGCCGACGACCAAGTCCGGACTTTGGGATAGGATGGCTTCTTCATTAGGCTTGACGACCCCTCCTACTTTCGGTTTTTCCTTGGCTTCAGCCGGATAGTCATCATAATCAGACACGCCGACCACCTGCTCGCCAAGTCCGAGAGCAAACAGGATTTCCGTCTCTGCCGGAGATGTGGAGACAATGCGCTGCGGCGCTTTCTCAATCGTAATCGTCTTGCCCGTGGCATCCGTTATCGTCAGCGGGTACACCGTCTGCTGCGCGGCCTGATCGTTGCCAGTTGGTTGCGAAGCTTCTGTCTGTTCAGCTGGTGCAGAAGGCTGTTGTGTCTGAGGCTCTCCTTGCCCGGAACAGCCGACCAAAGAAAACGCGAGCAGTGCTGGGATTCCCCACTTTACAAAATGCTTCATCATGATTTTCTTCCTTTCTCATGCAGGCCCATCCTGTGCAGTTACAGCAAAAAACCCTTGCATCCGCGAAGGAGAACAAGGGCTGGCTCATGTAGTCGGACGGGAATGAACAGACGCGCAAACATATCTCGCCGCCATCCGTCGCTTTCTGAACAGCCGATCCTTTCCGCGAAGGAACCTTAGGCTATCTCCAACAGGCAGGTCTCCTGGCTTGCGGGTATCAGACACCCTCCCCTTCCCGTTTTACACGAAAACAGTGGCATGGAGAATGCAACCCGATTTACAGTGGCGGGACCGCGCCGGAATCGCACCGGCTTCCCTTTTCACCTCTCCCGAATGGACGAGGCACCTGTTGGCTGCAACGCATATGTAGCTGTGGCCAATCATTCATCATGTACCATCATAGCATTCCTGCCAGCAAAAAAGAAGCTGGATCACATTCCGCGCTTCTGCAGGTAATCTACGATGCCCATCGCGCAGACGCTCAAATCAATCCTGATGATCGAAAAAATGTCATGGTTTCTCTCTATGCCGCGCGAAAACAGGGAATCAGACACGAGGGCGAGGAGCCGCTCGCAAAGCTCTTCATGCCCCAGTCCAGCTGCCAAGGTCCGCTCTCCTTCCGCAACAAAGACAGGCAGCCACTCTGCCACCTGCCGATACGCTTCCTCTACCTCCTGCGTCATGCCGAAATGTCCGAAGTACAGGCAGTCGAGCTGGCGTTCGCGATAACGAGCTATGGAGTGAAGAGTCGCATCCGGATCAAACTGGTTGGGGGAGGTGGACGGCAGGAAGAAATCAATACCCTCCCGTTTCAAGGGGCGGTAGTAGACGCCCGCTGTATCTCCGGTAAACATTCCGTTGCTGATGGGATCATAGATGCTGAAGTGATGATTCGCATGTCCCGGTGTATCGAGAAATTCCAGCGTGCAGGACGGTCCAATCTCCAGCTTTTCCCCATCAGCGCGAATCAGCACCCGCTCTTGCGGCACAGGAATAATGGGATCAAACAGCTCGTCGAACTTCTCCCCATAGACCGCTTTCGCCCCTGCAATCAAGCGGCTTGGATCGATCAAGTGACGCGCTGCCTTGGGATGGACCACGATCGCGGCTTGCGGGCATTCCTGCAAGAGCAGACCCGCACCCCCAGCGTGGTCCAGATGAATATGCGTCAGGATGATGTATTTCACTTGATCGGGCGAATAACCGAGAGCTGACAAGCCCTCACGTATATAGGGGACAGATGGGCTTGGCCCAGTCTCCACCAGCGTCAACTGCTCCTCAGCGATGACGTAGGTCCCGGTGCGTTCCGGAAGGCCCCAATCATAGCCGTCTATCAGATGGACACGCTTTCCCAAATCGAGGATAGATTGTGGTTTCACAAAAAATTCCTCCTTCACAAGCTTGATCGTATCTTAACTGTACCACATGAAAGAAAAAGAGGCTGCCACATCTTGGCAGCCCCACTTTTTACAGTGCTTGGAACGTATCTGTCAATACAGGAACGATTTGTTTTTTGCGGGATACAACACCTTTTAGTACCGCCTTGTTTGCGTCCAGCTTTACATTGTACGCCTTCTCTACGACCTGCGCGGATTTCCCCAGCGCCAGGGCAACCGAATCGTTGTTGAGGATGTCCGTCACCACGAAGACGAACAGATCCAGTCCTTTTTTCTCGATAATGGCGTTCAATGCCGCTTCCAGCTCTTCCTGACGAGCCAGAATATCGTTCACATCGACGGCATTTACCTGGGCGATCTCTACCTTTGCGCTTCCCATCTGGAATTCCTTGGAATCCAGAGAGATCAACTCGGCAATTGTTTTTTCACTGAGGTCTGCACCTGCTTTCAGCATCGCCAGTCCGTATGTCTGCAGGTCTACACCGGCGATCTGTGCCAGTTCATGGGCAGCTTTTACGTCCTGCTCCGTGCAGGTAGGCGATTTCAGCAGCAGCGTATCCGAAATGATGGCCGACAGCATCAGGCCAGCGATTTCTTTGGGAATCTCCACGCCGTTCTCCTGGTACAGCTTCTTCAGGATTGTCGTCGTGCAACCAACGGGTTCAACGCGCATATACAGCGGGTTGCTGGTCTCAAAGTTGGCGACGCGGTGATGGTCGATCACTTCTGCGACTTGCACCTGCTCAATATCATTCGCGCTTTGCTGGCGCTCATTGTGGTCGACCAGGATGACTTCCTTCACTTCATTGGCTACCGTTTCCACCTGGCGGGGAGCCTTTACCTGGAAAGCATCCAGGACGAATTGGGTCTCGCCATTTACGCTGCCCAAACGAACAGCTTCGACGTTTTCTCCCAGCTTGCTTTTCAGGTCTGCATAGACCAATGCAGAACAGATCGAATCAGTATCCGGATTTTTATGGCCGAAGATCAGTTTTTTATCCACGTCACATGCTCCTTACACTTGTTTTGGCGAGAAAATTATACCATAGTTTAGAGGGTATTCGCACGTATCAATATTCGTTCATACGTCACTCCCGACGCTCCTCGTATGCATGACCTGCACTCCCCCTCAACCAACAGCGTACAAGAGAGCAGGAAGGGAAAGAAAAAGACCCCGACTTATTAGCCAGGGGTCTTGCCGAATCAGATCAGCGAGCTTCACAAATTTCTACTCAATATAAGCGTATTCAAAATAGGTGTGTCCAATATAGTTCTTCATGACGCCTTTCACATGCGGCTTCGCCAAATAGGTATCCTGATAGAAATAGAGCGGGAAGACCGGCATTTCGTCCATCAGGATTTTCTCAGCCTTGGCATAGTTTGCGGAACGTTTGGCCTGGTCCTGAATTTCGCGGTTTTCCTGCAGCAAGGCGTCGTACTCCTTGTTGCTCCAGCGAGGTCCGTCTGCAGCATTGACAGTCTCAAACAGGGTCAGGTTGGTCATCGGGTCCAGATAGTCTCCGGTCCAGCCGTCACGAGCAATCATAAAGTTGCCCATTCTCATTTCATCCCAATAAATTTTCGACTCCAAAATATTAATCGTCACTTCGACGCCCAGGTTTTCTTTCCACATGCTGTGCAGCGCCTGCGCGATATCCCTGTCCGTCTGTCCGGACATCGTCATGAACTCGATCTCCGGCAAGCCTTTTCCGTCCGGATACCCTGCTTCGGCCAACAAGCGCTTCGCTTCTGCCACGTCTTCCTTGAACAGATCTCCTACGACATCGCGGTACTCCTTGGAAGGATCGACGAGATCAGGCATGCCGTACGGTACAAAGCCATAAGCGAGTTTTTCCGTAGATTGCAGCACGTTTCTCACGATTTGCTCGCGATTGATGGCGATGGCGAACGCTTTTCTGACACGAGCGTCATCGAATGGCTTGACGCTGGTATTATAGTCGAAGTAGTACGTACCGATACGGTCGGCTGCAAAATACTCGGGCGAATCTTTGTATTTTTGCATCGATTCATTGTTCATGTTGTCCGAAACGTCGATCTCTCCATTGGTGTACGCAGCCAATTCTGCCTCCGCAGCTTCAATGAAAACAATCTCCAACGTGTCTAGCTGCACTTTGTCAGCTTCCAGGTAGTTCGGGTTTTTCTTCAGCACGTATTTTTGTTTGGGGTGAATCTCTGTCAGCATGAACGGACCTGTGACCAGGTACGTTTCTGGTGTCTTCGTCCATCCGTCATTGCCATCCACTACGTCTTTTCGCACGGGATAGTACGACGTCGCACACAGGAGATTCAGGAAGTACGTCGTTGGATTTTCCAGCTGTACCTCCAGGGTTTGGTCGTCCACCGCTTTTACCCCTACCTCATCGGCCGTTGCTTTTCCTTCATTATAGTTCTGTCCGTTTTTCAGATAGAAGAGGTCAAACGCGGCTTCCGAGGCAACATCCGGGTTCAGCACGCGTTTCCAGGAGTATTCAAAATCATGGGCGGTGACAGGCTTGCCGTCACTCCACTTGGCGTTCGGATTGATCTTGAACGTGTATTTGGTTCCTGTCTCATCAATTTGGGTGTCACTTGCCAATGAAGGAACAGGCTGACCATCCTTATTGATCTTGTACAAACCCCTGAACAGGTTCTGCATGACGATGGAGGAGCGCGAATAGACGTTCAAGGTAGGATCAAGGGTCTCCGGTTCTGCAGGCAAGGCATAGACGACTTTCTTTTCTTTCGGCGGCGATTCGGTTTTGTTCTCTGTCGTATTGCTCGTGTTGGGCGTGCTGGTGTTGCCGGGTGCAGTCGTATTGCTGGAGCTGCAGCCCGCGATAATGGTGGCAACCAAAGATAATTTGAAAAAAAGGCCAACGAGCTTTTTCATTTTCTTCCCCCTCTTTTCTGTAATGTATGAAAATCCGTCTTGGAAGACAGCTTTCATCTGTGGCATGTCCCTGCGTCCATACGTGATCAGGAAACGATGTGGCAAGCTACCTGGTGTCCATTCCCCATGTCTTTTAATTCAGGCTTCACTTCCCGACAAGCCGCAACGGCATAGGCACAACGCGTCTGAAAAGCGCAGCCCGGCGGCGGGTCGAGCGGACTTGGCACATCCCCTTGCAGATGAATGCGTTCACTCTTCTCTGCCAGATCCGGGTCAGGGATAGGTACGGCGGAGAGCAGCGCTTTGGTGTAGGGATGCTGCATGTTGGTATACAGCTCATGCGCATCCGCGATCTCAACCAGACTGCCCAGGTACATCACCCCTACTTTGTGGGAGATATGCCGCACCATCGACAGGTCGTGGGAGATGAACAAATAGGTAAGTCCGAATCTCTCCTGCAGGTCCTCCAGCATATTGACGACCTGCGCCTGAATCGAGACGTCCAGTGCCGAAATCGGCTCGTCGCAGACGATGAATTCGGGCTCTACAGCGAGGGCGCGGGCGATCCCGATCCGCTGGCGTTGTCCTCCGGAAAATTCATGCGGGTAGCGATTGATGTGATCTCGCTTCAAGCCCACCAGTTCGACTAATTCACGGATCCGGTCGGAGCGATCCTTCCCCTTGCAGATTCGATGCACATCCAGCGGATCCCCGATGATCTCTCCCACTGTCATGCGCGGATCAAGAGAAGCGTAAGGATCTTGAAAAATCATCTGCATTTTCTTGCGGTAAGGCAGGAGTTCTTTGTGCGTTAGCTTTTCCAGCGGCTTGCCGTGGAAAAGGATCTGTCCGGAGGTAGGCTCATACAGCCGTAGCAGCGTTCGTCCGGCTGTCGTCTTGCCGCAGCCTGATTCTCCGACGAGTCCCAGCGTCTCTCCCTTTTTGATTGAAAAGCTGATGTCGTCCACCGCCTTGAGCTGGCGGTCACTGCGGCTGAACAAGCCTTTTTTCACATCAAAGTACTTCTTCAAATGTTTGACTTCGATCAGATTTTCAGTCGTTTGGGTCATGAGCCAATCACCTCTCTTTCTGCTTTTGCAGCTTTCGGGTGCATCAGCCAGCATGCAGCCCGATGGCTCTCGCTCAAAGAGATGGCGGCCGGAGAATACTTCGTGCAAACCTTCATCGCATGCTCGCAGCGGGCAGCGAACGCACATCCCTGCGGCGGGGCCAACAAATCAGGCGGACTCCCCGGGATCGGAATCAGCTTTTTCTTTTCCCCTTCGGAGACCTTGGGCATGGAACGAATCAGTCCCCATGTGTAGGGATGCTGCGGATTGTAGAAGACTTCCCGCGTCGTGCCTTCCTCTACGATCTGGCCGCCGTACATGACAATGATCCGACTGCACATACTGGCGACGACGCCCAAATCATGGGTGATCAGTACAATAGAGGTATTGCTTTTCTTTTTCAAATCCCGCATCAAATCGAGAATCTGGGCTTGGATCGTCACGTCCAGCGCGGTCGTCGGTTCATCAGCGATTAACAGCTTGGGGTTGCAAGAGATTGCGATGGCGATCATCACCCGCTGCCTCATTCCCCCGGAAAATTCGTGCGGATATTGATTGAGCCTGGTTTCAGGACTCGGGATCTCCACCATTTTCAGTACTTCGATGGCCTTTTTCTTTGCTTCTGCCTTGGAAAGCTTCAAATGGATGCGAATCGGCTCCATAAGCTGATCGCCAATGGTAAACAAAGGATTGAGCGAAGTCATCGGGTCTTGAAAAATCATTCCGATATCGTTGCCATGCAACCGGCGCATCTGCTTATGATCCATATCCATGATCTCTATGCCATCAAACAAAAGGCGGTCCGCTTCGATTTTCGCGTTGTCAGGCAACAGGCGCATGATCGACAGCATGGAGACGCTTTTTCCAGAGCCCGACTCTCCGACAATTCCCACTGATTCCCCTTTCTCGACATGAAAGGAGATCCCGCGAACGGCCTGAACTTGCCCTGCTTCGATATGGAAGGTGGTTCGTAAATTGTTGACTTGTAGCAATTTCACAGGTTATCCCCCCTATTTCTTCAGACGTGGATCCAGCGCATCCCTCAACCCGTCGCCGATAAAATTGAGCGCAAACATCGTTACGCTGATCGCGAGCGCAGGGAACAGCATCTGGTACGGTTGGGTAAACAAAGTGGGGATGGCGTCGTTCACGAGTGTGCCCCAGCTTGCGATCGGCACCTGAATCCCGATCCCGAGAAAGCTCAGGAACGCTTCGGAAAAGATCGCGGATGGAACCAGGAAGGTAACGGTCACGATAATCGGCCCAATGCTGTTGGGTATGAGGTGTTTAAACAAGATGCGCAGATTGGAGGAACCAATGGACCGTGCAGCGAGTGCGTATTCCTGATGCTTGAGCGTCACGACCTGCGAGCGGACGATACGCGCCGTCCCGATCCAGGAAGTCAGGCACAAGGCGATCAAGATGCTCTGGATACTGTTGCCGAGGAACATCATCACCAAAATGATGTAGAGCAGATCCGGCACCCCGATCATGATATCGACGATGCGCATCAGCAGCATGTCGACTCTGCCTCCAAAATACCCGGATATGCCGCCGTAGATGATGCCGATCACCATGTTGATGGCTGCAGCGACAAACCCGATCAAGAGACTGATTCTCGCACCGTACAGCGTTCTGACGAAAATGTCTCGTCCAAACTTGTCCGTTCCAAACCAGTGCTCGGCAGAAGGAGGTTGGTTCCCGTTTTCTAAATTTTGACCATCGTATGTATATTCAGAAAATATAGGTCCGAAAATGGCTGCGACCGCCATCACGACGATGACGCATAAGCCGATCATCGCCAAAGGATCTTTGCGAAAGCGAGACCAGGCATCCTGCCAGTATGACTTGCTCGGACGAGTAATCTCTTCATTGTCTTGCCGATCGGATTCATCCAGCTTTTCAAACAGGTCGTCTGGAAGATCAGCAGCAGCGCCCGGGGAGAACGGGCCATCTTCTCTTTCTTTCATGCGGGCCGTATGAATCATATCATCACCTACTCATCCATTTTTACGCGACGATCAATCACCGCATAGAGAACATCCACAATGATATTGGCGACGACGATGAATGCTCCGAAGAAGACCGTCATGCCTAAAATGACAGAATAGTCACGGTCGCTGATCCCTGTCACGAAGTCCCTGCCGATCCCGGGGATGGAGAAAATCCGCTCAATGACAAAGCTCCCGGTCAATAGTATGGCCACCAATGGGCCCAAATAGGTAACAATAGGAATAATGGCATTTTTCAATGCGTGCTTGCAAATGACTTTCAGCTCATGCACACCTTTGGCACGGGCCGTGCGGATGTAGTCGTATCTCATCACTTCGAGCATGCTGGAGCGCATCAATCTCGCTATGTAGGCGATGGGGCCAAACGAAAGTCCGGCAACGGGAAGAATGTAGTGCTGCCAGGAGGTAAGTCCGAATGTCGGCAAGACCTTCAACACGACAGCAAACAAGAAAAGCATCAGCACCGATAATACGAAGCTGGGAATGGAAATTCCTACAGTCGCGATAATCATCGCGAGCCAGTCAGCCCACTTCCCTCTTTTGATCGCGGACGTGATCCCGAGCGGAATTCCCACCAGCAATGCGACAACGATGGCTATGCTCCCGACTTTGGCGGAAACGGGAAACCCCTGTTCGATGATCTCATTCACGGTCACGTCTCTTTGTTTGAACGAAAGACCGAAATCCCCTTGGGCCAGATTCTTCAAGTAGTTCACATACTGTACAGGAATCGGGTCATTCAGACCGTATTTCTCTTCGATTTTTTCCAGTACCTGTTTCGGTACTTTTCGTTCTTCTGCGGGGCTGAACGGTCCCCCCGGGATCGCATGCATGAGGAAAAAGGTGACGGTTGTCAGTACGAACATGGTTATGAGTCCTGCGACAATCCTTTTCACAATATAACGACCCATTTGCTCACTCCTCTCCTTCGTGGATGTTTTCATGCATGCAGATGCATTTTCATAAATATTTGATAAATCTAAATTATAAGTCAATTATAGCTTGAAAGTAATGGAATCCGTCAAGTGCTAGTAAACAATAGTCCTATATTGCATATATTGGTTTCGAGCGATTTGCTATAAGAAATTTTAATAGCGAATATATATTATAGTAAAAGTAAAAAACTCTCATCCCTGATTGCAAGGCAATCGAATGAGAGTTTTCTATGAATGATTTTATTCCTGCAGACCCGCACTGATCCCTTGGTTAACCTCCAGCACTACTTTTCCCGTACTTTGGCGGCTCTCAACCCATTCATGCGCCAAAGCAGCTTCCTGCAGAGGAAACGTGCGACCTATCTTGATCTGCAGCTTCCCGTCCGCAATCAGGGGCAGGACTCGTTCCGCTACGGGTCGAAGCAGATGCGGGCGTTTTTGCCGTGTCGTACCAAAGCTGAAGCCGAGTACCGAACGGCAACTTGCATGCAGATCCACCGTCTGGAAATTCCCCACTTCACCGCTCGCGTTGCCGAAATGGACGAGCCTGCCATAGGGGGCCAGACAAGCCATGCTTTGTTCGGAAACACGTCCGGAGATCGAGTCGAGGATCACATCAGCTCCAACTCCGCGGGTAAGCTCGTTGACCCGCGCAGCAAAATCCTCCTGCTGATGGCATATGACGGTATCGGCTCCTGCTTCCCGGGCAAATTGCGCTTTGCTCTCGCTGCCGACAGTGCCGATAACCAGCCCTGCCCCCAGCATTTTTGCCAGTTGAATCGCCGTAGTCCCGATTCCGCCTGACGCCGCGTGGATCAGTACAGTCTCTCCTTGCTCTACCCTCGCTACGTCCGCGAGCAGCTTGTAGGAAGTAAAGGAGACGATTGGGCACGCTGCTGCTGTTCGGAAATCCAGATGATCCGGAATGGCGAAGGTCAGATCCTCGTCCGCAGCCACATACTCGGCGTACGAGCCGTTGGCAGGGAATGCGATGACCTTTTGACCCGCTTGAATATGCGTTACTTCCGCTCCTACGCGTTCAACCACCCCTGCCACATCCAAGCCTGGAATGAACGGAAGTTTGCCTCCTCCCTTTTTTCCGTATCTGGCCTTGATGTCTGCAAAGTTCACACTGGTGGCTGCAACCCGGATCAGAACCTGCTTGGCATGAATCAAAGGCAGCTGCGTGTCGGTATAGATCATGTTTTCCGGGCCGCCAAAAGCAGTGACCATCACGGCTTTCATCCATAATTCCTCCCCATCTGCTGACTTCTTCCTTGAAAAATTTTCCTACCAGTCTTATGGTAGCACAACCAAAAAAGATTCTGTCACCACAAATTATTTTCTGAAGATTTTAAAAAGAAAGTCTGTATAATGATACTAGACTTTATGATTTTTTTGATAGGGAGGGAATCTTGTATGGTTGCAGGAACGAAAAGCAGTGTTTGGCAATCGTATCGCTATCCCATTATGCTCCTCATCTGTATCGCGCTTGGTGCTGTCATCGGGATCATGATGGGCAAAGACGCCGAGGCCTTGAAGCCCTTTGGCGACATCTTCATCAACATGATGTTTACGATTGTCGTCCCGCTCGTCTTCGTCAACATCAGCAGCGCAGTAGCCAACATCGTCGACTTAAAGCGGTTGGGAAAAATCCTCGGGGTCATGCTCGCCGTCTTCGTGATTACCGGCATTATCTCATCCATCCTCATGCTGGTCGGAGTCTCGATTTTTCCGCCATCAGAAGGAATCAACGTGGAACTGAAGGCACCGGAAGAAATCAACCAGCTCAACACGGCTGACCAGTTTGTGCAAGCCTTCACCGTGTCCAATTTCAGCGATCTTTTATCCCGCAAGAACATGCTTGCCCTCATTGTCTTTTCGATCTTATTTGGATTATCTGTCAGTCTGGCTGGCGAGAAGGGACGTAAAGTCGCGGAAGGATTGAATGCCCTGTCGGACGTCATGATCAAGATGATCAAGATTTTGATGTACTATGCTCCCATCGGTCTTGGCGCCTATTTCGCCAACCTGGTCGGCGTGTTTGGTCCCGACCTGCTGGGCTCATATGCGAGAGCGATGGTCATCTACTATCCGATCTCTTTCCTTTATTTTCTGATCGCTTTCACAATATACGCCTATCTGTCCATGGGCAAGGGAGGACCTCGCCTCTTCTGGAAAAATGCGATCTCTCCCGCTGTTACTTCCTTCGCCACTGGCAGCAGCGTCGCCACGATTCCGGTGAATTTGGAAGCTACCGAAAAAATCGGCGTTCCCAAGGACGTGCGGGAGATTGTCATCCCGTTCGGAGCTACCGCCCATATGGATGGATCCTGTCTGAGCGCAATCCTGAAAATTTCATTCATCTTCGGACTGTTTAATATGCCGTTCCACGGTTTGGACACCTATCTGACCGCGATCATGATCGCCGTATTGAGCGGGGTCGTCATGTCCGGTGTTCCGGGCGGCGGTTTTATCGGAGAGATGCTGATTGTCACCATGTACGGCTTTCCTCCTGAGGCACTGCCTATCATCGCCATGCTCGGTACATTAGTCGATCCGCCTGCCACCATGGTCAACGCTACCGGTGATACTGTCGCCAGCATGATGGTCGCACGCATCGTCGACGGGAAAGAGTGGATGAAGAAGAAGATACTCGGCCAGGAAGAAACGGCTTCCATGTAAAGGAGAACAATCGTGACCTCTCTCAAGATTCCTTTTATGAAAATGAACGGCTGCGGCAACGATTTCATCGTCGTCGACAATCGCCAGGGGATTATGGACGGTTTTGATTTGTCCCAGTTTGTCCAACGCGTATGCGCGCGAGGAATCTCGCTGGGGGCTGATGGCTTTATGATGCTGGAGCACTCCGATCGTGCGGACTTCAAGATGCGCTATTTCAACGCAGACGGCAGCGAAGGGGAGATGTGCGGCAACGGAGCGAGATGCTTGTCCCGCTTCGCCCATGCCGTCGGTATAGCAAAGGACACGATGTGGTTCGAAACTCTGGCAGGGTTCTACCATGCGCACATTCAACCGGAATCACAGCTCGTAAGCGTAAGTTATCCTGATGTCGTACTGAATGAGCTGAAGCTGAATCAGCCCTATCCAACAGATGGTCCATCTGCGCTGTATCATTACGGCTGGGTCGGGGTCCCCCATACGGTCTGGTTCGTCGACGGCCTCGCAGCGATTTCCGATCGGCAAATCATTGACTGGGGCAGACAGATTCGCTATGATAAAACTCACTTCCCTCAAGGGACCAACGTCAATTTTGTCGAGGTCCTGGACCCGCATACCTTGCAGATCCGAACCTACGAGCGCGGAGTCGAAGCGGAGACCTATGCATGCGGCTCCGGCTCGACAGCCGCGGCGGTCATTGCCGGAATGCTGGGGCTGGTAGAGGCAGATTCTCCTGTCAACGTCCATACTCGGGGCGGCATCCTGCAAATTTCCTATCAGCTTGCAGATGGGCTGGCACAGGAAGTAATCATGGAAGGAAACGCTAAAATAGTAGCCTCCGGCGAGCTTCTCCCGGATGCTTGGCTGTAGCAAAAGACCGACTCATGCGAAAAAAGCCCTTCCTGTCAGGGAAGGGCTTTCATCACGTTTACAACGACTGGGAGGGGTATCATTCTTGGAAACACATGTGAAAGAGCAGCATGTCACCTTGCAGCCTTGGAAGGCAAACGTTTACGGAGCTGTCTTTTCCGTTCTGTTCTTCGTGATATCGATATTCTTGTATGGTGAGGAGATTCATTTTTCCATTACGCTGCCGGACCTTCTGTTCTTTATCCTTTTGATCGCGGTGGGGATTGTCGTCCACGAAGCCTTGCACGGGCTTGGGTTTTATCTGAGTGGAAAAGCAGCCTGGTCCGATATTCGTTTTGGCGTGGTGTGGAAAAAAATGATTTTCTACGCCTGCTGCTTACGACCGCTTCCGATCTTCTACTATCGTCTGGCGGTCATTCTTCCCGGCTTCTTGCTCGGGATCATTCCGTACTGTATCGCTCTTTATGCGCAATCCCTCTTCTGGTATTTGTGGAGCATCATCATGATTCTCGGCGCATTCGGAGATGGATACATCCTCTGGACGTTGCGAAAATTCGGGAAAGAGACGCGAATCGCCGATGTTACGGATGGCATTGGATATATCGCGTACGTGACGGAGCCAACGCAGTCCAAGGATTAGCGGGAGGCCAGATCGCGGTAAGCTGGCAGCCCCTCTGCCCCTTCCGCCGCTTTGATGGCATTGACGACAGCTGCCGCCAGAACCTCAGCAGACAAGGTCCCGACCAGGTTGACCGATGCGTCCACTCCGCCTGTAGCTACCGCGAATATGGTATCGCCGTCACTCATGGTATGGACGGGAAAGATGGACTTCGCGAGGCCGTTGTGCGCCATCTGCGCTACCTTGTTGGCTTGCGTCTTGTTCAGATTGGCATTGCTGGCGACGACGGCAATCGTCGTATTCGTGCCGCTTGGAACAGGCGGTGCGCTTTGCTCAATCATCCAGGACAAGGCATCGCGAATCTGCCCCTGGTCGTCGCGTGCTCCCGCCAGGATTTCCCCTGTAACGGGGTCCTGGACCTGTCCGACGGCATTGACTGCGACCACTGCCCCTACGACCAGACCATTTGGCAGCCGGACGGATGCGGAGCCCAATCCTCCCTTCATCGCCCGCTTGCCACCAGCCAGCTTGCCTACTGTCGCCCCTGTCCCCGCTCCTGCATTTCCTTGCTTGACGGGATTCTTGCTGGCGATTTTGGCAGCTTCGTATCCCATCTTCTGATCGGGTCGAACCTTGGCGCTGCCAAAGGACAGATCAAAGATCACGGCTGCCGGTACGATCGGCACAACACCGACTCCTACCGGATGTCCGATGCCTTGCTCCTCCAAAAAGCGCATGACCCCGCTCGCGGAGTCGAGGCCAAATGCGCTTCCCCCTGTCAAAACGATGGCATTTACCTTTTCTACCATATTGATCGGATTCAGCAAATCCGTCTCTCTTGTCCCCGGTGCCGATCCGCGCACATCTACGCCGCATGGCGAGCCTTCCTCCAACACTACAACTGTACACCCTGTCATGGCTTTCAGATCCTGCATTTGTCCAACTTTGACCCCTGGCACATCGACAATCGTACCGCCCGGTTGGAACAGGCTGTCCGCCGGTGCTGCCGCTGTGCCTGCCGCTGCCTGGGATGCTGCAGACTCCTGGGCGCTGACAGGATCGGCGCCTGCCAACAGGCTGCCCGGGACCGCTGCAGCTAGACCAAGCATGGCTGCTTTGGTGAGAAATTCTCTGCGCGAATAAGAACGGTTGTCCATTTCCTGGTCGTACATGTTCCTCACACCTTCTGTTTTTCGTCCTATTTTATAATTTTTTGAATATTTGGTCTAATGTTTTCCTTCTTCAAAAGTCAGCATGATTTTTCGACAAAAAACACCCCGCTGCGTGAAAACAGCGGGGCTTGGGGCATATACTCAGCCTGTGCATCAATCGGCTTGTACGGGAAGCAGTTGTTGGACACGCAGACGAACCTCCATCGCTTCCCGTTGCATTCCTTTCTGAGAATAGTAATAGATCAATTTTTCGGCGAGACTCAGCCATAGGTTCCGCAGCCTTTCGCGCTCCGGTTCTGCCCACAAAAAGTCGTACGCGCCCAGATAATCTCCTTCATACATGCTGAATGCTTGCTCACAAACCTCAATCTGCTGCGGAAATTGCTGCTGCGCTTGATTCGCCAGCATTTCCCACTTCTCCGTATCGACTTGCGCCTCACCGAGCGTTAGCATGTATCCCTTGCCGAACTCGCCGCTGCGGATGGTGACGGTTCCCATCCCGTTGTTCTGCAAGGTTTGGCGGATGTGATAGATGGCTGTAAACAGCTGCTGTGCCGCCCTGGACTCCTCATAGTCCGACCACAAGAGCTCGATCAAGTGTTGATTGTCAATCACGTGGTCTCGATGATGCAGCAAATACGCGAATAACTCCACTGCCTTTGCAGAGCCCCATCTGAGCGATTCCGGTTCCCTGCCTGGCAGTTGAATGCGGATATTTTGAAAACAGCAGATCTTTGTTTCTCTTGAGACGACTTGCCTGTCTTTGCCCGCCTCCATCTTTTCGCGCAAACGCTGGACGGATTGCTGGAGACGTTCTGGCAACACGGGTTTCAAGAGATAATCCAGCGCATATAGGTCAAATGCCTGCAAGGCAAAACGGTCAAAAGCAGTCACAAAAACCATCAGTATGTGCGGAAAAGCTGCTTGTACCTGCTCTCCCAGTTGCAAACCGTCAATTTCGGGCATTTGAATATCGAGAAAAACGACATCGGGCTGTAGCTCTTTGATCTGCTCGAGCACGATTGTAGGATCCGAGAATTCTCCGACACACTCTATATCCGTTGCATATTTTTCCAGAATTTGCTTGAGGTGGCTCAAAGCTAATCGCTCATCGTCGACTAGAATAGCCTTCATGGTGGTTCCCCCTCGCGACTTTTCCATTCTCTATCAATAGTATCATCTTTTTATTGTAACATTAGAAAACTTGAATACGCCAAATCTTTGGCGTATTCATCGTTGCACGTATACTATCTTCCACTATTTCTCGCGCTTTAGCGCGTATAATTTTCCAAAAGAAGAAAAAAACGCTCAACCTCATTCAACAAATCGTTGAAAAAGGCTGAGCGTTGATTTGGGACAAATTTTAGGCTCCTGTGATCATCCGATTGACTTGGCTCGTCACTAGCAGCATCGCTTGCAAAACGGGCATTATCTCGGCGACATTCTGCGACTTGTAGCGGATGGTTCGGCCGTCGATCAATTCCACACCAGGCATCCAGCTAACGGCTGTCGCAAATTGCGAGCGGGTAAACTCGACAACCAGGGTATTCTCTTCCTGCTGCTGGATCGGTTTTACGGCACTTCGGTTCAGCAGTGCTTCCTTGGCTCTATGGCGGATCAGCTCTCGTGCCCGCTGAGGATGAAGGGCCAGAGAGGAGAGCCCGGTAATGCCTGATTTTACGGCAACGGTAAAGACGCCCGGAATATCCTCTTCCACTTCCCGAGCCGTCTGCTCATCCCCGGTCACCAAAACAACCGGTACGTCAAAAGCTCCTGCGATGGCAGCATTCAGGCCTGCTTCTCCCACTTCTTTTCCATTCAATATGAGGCGATGGATGGCCAGCCCGGACAGCGTGTGGTTGAGCACGGCCTCGCCTGATCCTGCCTTCCCGTGATAACCGATGAAAAAGGCAGCGTCACAGTTTTCATCGATTCCCTGCATCATGCAGAGCGGCTTGAAAAAGCCACGGATCACGTCTGCCGCGGGATGCAGCTCTTCCAGAATCAGATTGTTCATCGGACCGTGGGATTCGTTGACAATAATCTGTGTCGCGCCCGCTTCCAAAGCTCCTTCAATCGCCGCGTTCACGTCCAACGTCAACAGCTTCCGTCCCGCTTCGTAATGCCTGCGGCCAGGCATCACATCCTCCCATTCGCTTATACCCGAAATCCCTTCCATATCCAAGGAAATAAATACTTTCACGAGTAGCCCCCCTCCCTTCTGATTACGCTTCCACTTTTGGCAATTGACGCGAGCCCAGAGCGAAGCGTTTGATCTCTCCCGACTGGTTCCTGACAAAGCGGACGAGCGTATCTACGCCTCGTCGTGTAAACAGGAATTCATCTTTGCCGATCGGGCGCAGCGGCAATGACTCACTTCCCATGCCAAGAAGCAGTTGTACAGCATCTTGATCTGTCCGAATCTGGACTTCATCGCCTTCACCTGACTTGAATGTCCCTTCATACTCCTTGATCTGCGCAATCGGGATTTCATAGTCCGCAAAGCTCGCATACTGGGTCCCCGGCGGACGGGAGAACAGGTTGTTCAGCAATCCCAGCGTCAATTCCGAAATCGGAGCATCTCCAATATTGGTCAAGACGATGCCTGTCAAGCCTGCTTCCGGCAGGATCAGCATTTGTGCCGTGATTCCCTTTAATCCTCCCGTGTGCTGGACGAGTGTCACCCCTTCCGCAAAAGGGATGATCCCTAGTCCGTACCCATAGCCGCGGATGGCATCCACCTTCGCATGAGGCGATACCATCTGCTTGACGCTTTCCTCGGAGAGGATGCGGACGCCACCCGAAATACCGCCGGTTCGGAACAATTCCGCATACCGCAGCATGTCTTTCGCAGACGCCTTGAGAAATCCCGCTGCGCGCATGGTTGGCGAATCCCACCAGAGGGGGGCGCGGTACACTTCTTTCACGCCGTCCTTATCTTTGGCTGCGTATAGGGTGGAATGATTGTCATCTCCCAGCTCCTCGACAAAGAAGACGGAACGATTCATCCCCAGCGGCTGCAAAATTCGTTCTTGCACATAGCTTTCATAGGTTTGCCCAGCGACACGTTCGATAATGGTCCCCAACAGGGCGTAAGCATCATTCGAGTAGCTGAACTCCGTGCCCGGCGGACCCAACAATTCGATCGGCTGTTCGCCGATGTAAGCCATCAATTGCTCAAAGGTATCGATCGGCTCTTTGCCGGCGAATTCGGGGTGCTTCAGCAGTTCTTCTGCTGCCGGATCATCCTCCATGCTGCGCTGTGTGGCAGGGATCAGCGAAGAAAGCGGCGGAAGTCCCGGCGTATGAGTCATAAAATGGTGAATCGTCACTTGCCGGGTATGCTCTTCGTCAGGTGTGCGGAACTCGGGCAAATAGCGTATTACCGGATCATGCACGGACAGCTTTCCTTGCTCTTGAAGCTGCATGATGGCGACGCAGGTAAACGATTTGGTGATCGAGCCGATGCCGAAGACCGTATCCAGATCGGCAGGAATTTTCGCTTCCCGGTCGCGATAGCCAAAGCCTTTTTCATAGATCAACTGCCCATCCCTGGCAACGGCGACGAAAGCTCCCGGCACTTTCATTTCATCGATCAAGTCCTGGGCGTATGACTCAAAAGTCTGTTCCCATGTCTGGACGCTCATCTCATGCCTCCTCCTTTTCTTTGATCAGTTGACGGAAATGGAACGCCACGCGACTGACTTCGCCGGTATTGCTGCGGATAAAGCGAATGTACCTCTCCTGTCCTGTCCCCAGCTTAAAGACAAAGCTGTCTTCCTTCACTGCACGCAGCGGGAGGGTCATGCCTTGGAACTGCAGCTCGAGTCCTTCGTCATTCAAGGAAACCTGAACCTTCTCCCCTTCTCCGGACCGATACTCGCCAATGAATTCATTTAAAAGATCCGCAGATACGGAATAGTCAGGATACAGCGCGATGGGTTCTTCGACCGGAAGTGATTGGGCCGTGTTAATGGCCGCCGCCAAAAGCTCCGCGGAAGGCGAGCCGTCCAGATTAGTCAGGACAACGCAGGCGATTCCTTGCTCGGGTATGATGCATAGCTGAGCGGCCACTCCTTTTATCGCGCCGCCATGCTCGATCAATGTCCCCCCGCGAAAATTCGGTGTCACCATAAATCCGTAGCCGTAGTGGCGGGATGGCTCCAAACCTGCATAGTTGCCAATCATCTGACGGACGCTTTCTTCAGACAAGATGCGGACGTCCCCAACCATCCCGCCTGTACGGAAGATCTCGGCATAGGCGAGCATATCCCTGCCTGTAGACTTAATGAAACCCGCTGCCCGCATCGAAGGAGCATCCCACCAGAGAGGAGCTGCAAAAACTTCTTTGCCCTCGTCGCCCTTTTTGCTTGTATACAGGGTGGTAATGTTGTCGTAGTCTCCCAGGTCTTCTATCAGAAAGACCGTATGTTCCATGCCAGCCGGGTCAAAGATATGCTCCTTCATGTAGCTCTCATACGACTGTCCGCTGACCCGTTCGATGATCGCACCCAGCAACGAGTACCCGTCATTGCTGTAGCTGAACTCCGTACCCGGCTCTCCAAGCAGTTCTACTTCCAGCCCGTCAATAAACGCCATCAGTTGCTCATACGTATCGATAGGCGCATGAGCCGAAAGATCGACGCTGCTCTGATTTTCCTGCACGGCAGGATCCATCTCCATGCTGCGCCGCATCGCGTAGTACAGCGTGGGCAGCGACGGCAGCCCAGAGGTATGCGACATCAGGTGAGCGATCGTGATCCGCTTCGTCCGCTCTTCGTCTTTCGTCCGAAATTCCGGCAAATACGTGACGACCGGATCATGAACCGAAAGCTTGCCTGCCTCTTGCAGCTGCATGATCGCGACACAAGTAAAGGACTTGGTGATGGAACCGATGCCAAATACGGTATCTGGCGTAATCTCCGTCTGCCTTTCCTGATCCCGGTACCCGAGCCCTCCTGTAAACTGCAGCTCCCCATCCTTGGCAATCCCGATAAAGGCACCGGGCAGCTTGGCGTCCTCCATCAGTTTTCGTGCATACGCTTCCAATGGATGCATGTCACATTTCCCCCTCGACATTTTTTTCTAGCACATACGCGTGAACCGGTTCGTCGCTCTTGAGCAAACCGATCACGGTGTACCCTTGTGAAAAAGCCGACTTGCACATGTCGCGCAATGCTAAGCGCCAATCCATCGCCACCTGGAGAGCGTCATGCTTGAGGCTGTGAATCGACGCAGGTACACCCAGCAAAATGCCCGGATACTCACCCAAGCCTTCCCGAATCAATGGGCGAGGAAGCTTCTGTTCGTCAAGCTCCCAATCGAGCAGCCGCGGGTACGAGCTCCAAGTCGGCTCTTCGTTTTTCCCGCCGCCTATCCCAGCCATGGTACGCTTGCCATTCAACTCCCATTCCAGCAAAAAGCGGTCTGACGGCAATCCCTTGTTGATGCCGTCATGCATATCACCGTAGTAAGATTCCATGTATTTCCTCACCTTGCCGCCCAGTTTGCACAAGTTGAGGTAGGCATTGCGCGCCTCTAGCGGATCATAGGTCCAGACAATCCTGTCGTATCCGTAATCCAAGGCCCATTCACGCTGCATCAGCTTGAGCTTCTTGCCGATGCCCATGTCCCGGTACTCTGGCAGAATTCCCAGCATATGCGAGCAAAGAAATCCTTGGCCTTCCCGAAATCCGGCGAAACCATAGCAAAAGCCGACTGGCAAGTCTCCATCATATGCTGCGATCACGACTCCGCCATTGTGAGACGCAGCCAACAGCTGGGCAGCCGGAGTCATGACTCCTTCTCCCCATATCTCGCATTGCAGCTCTTCGATTTCGGCCATCCGGGCAGCGGATGTAACGGTTCGGTATTCCAGTACCTGATTCATTTGTTCGCTCACCTCGGAATCAGGATTTTACATCCGCCATTGTGTAGCTTTTTTCCTGCACTTGCAGGGCTTGAACCGCCGACCAATTGATCGCGTAGCCAATCCCCGGTCCTCCCGGAACAGCCAGAATGCCTGGCTTCAGGAAAGCCACCTCGGGAACGACGATGTCCTGCTCCCAGTAGCGGTTGGACGTAGAGGTATCGCCTGGTATGGTAAAATTCGGCAATGACGTTATTGCTATATTGTGCGCTCTGCCGATCCCGCTCTCCAGCATGCCTCCGCACCAAACCGGCATGTTGTGCGCCTGGCAGAGATCGTGGATTTTTTTGGATTCCGTCAGTCCTCCTACGCGTCCGATCTTGATGTTGATGATCTTGCAGCTCCCCAGTTCGATGGCACGTCTGGCATCCTCCGCTGTATGAATGCTTTCGTCGAGACATATTGGCGTCTTCAATTGATTTTGCAAAAAGGCGTGATCGACGATGTCATCGTGTGCGAGGGGCTGTTCGATCATGATCAGATTGTACTGGTCCAGTTCTTTCATGATGTCGATCTGCTCCAGGGTATACGCCGAGTTGGCATCTGCCATCAGCGGCAGCGAGTCGCCAAAGCGTTTGCGAAGAGCTTCAATCAAGGCAATGTCAAAGCCCGGCTTGATTTTCACCTTGATTTTTTTGTAGCCCTCGGCAACAAAGCCTTCTACTTTCCGCACGACATCCTCCACTGAAGGTTCGATCCCCACGCTGACGCCCACTTCGATTTCCGTGCGTTCGCCGCCAAGTGCTTGAGCCAAGGTCATTCCTTTCTGCTTCGCATACAGATCCCATACCGCCCCTTCGATGGCTGCCTTCGCCATATTGTTGCGGCGTATCGGGGCAAAGAGACGGGCCACGTCTTCCGGCCTCTCGATCGGACTGGTCAGCACCAGCGGAATCAGAAAGGTTTCCAGCATGTAGATGATCGTATCTGTCGTTTCTTCATTATAAAAGGGAAACGGCATGGCTACGCTTTCCGCGTACCCTGTCTCTCCTTCCCCATGCGCACTGACCAGCAGGAAATCGCGTTTCGTCTGTACACCAAAACTCGTCTCGAATGCGTGCTTCAGCGGCAGGTGCAAGCGTCTTACTTCAATTTTCTCGATCTTCATGCTATCGCTCCTTTTCTGATGACCCATAAAGATGGCAAGCAACAAAATGCTCTCGTTCGATTTCAAGCTCCTGGGGCCGTACACGTCGGCAAATCTCCATCGCCTGGGCGCATCTCGGATGAAAGGCGCAGCCTACCGGCGGATTGGCTGGACTTGGAACATCGCCTCCCAGTACGATTCGTTCCTTTTTCTGATTGGGATTGGGGATCGGGACTGCGGACATCAATGCTTGCGTGTACGGATGCATGGGCTGCTCGAACAGTCGCCGCTTGTCGGCAATCTCGACGATACGCCCCAGATACATGACGGCGATCCGGTCGCTGATATGCTTGATGACACCGAGATCATGCGAGATGAACAAATACGTCAGTCCCAGCTCCTCCTGCAAATCCTGCAGCAAATTCAGGATTTGCGCCTGAATGGAGACGTCCAGCGCCGACACAGGTTCATCGGCTACGATCAGCTTGGGTCTAGCAGCGATGGCGCGTGCGATGCCGATGCGCTGTCTTTGCCCACCACTGAATTCATGCGGATAGCGGTCGGCGTGATTCGGATTCAGACCGACGAGCTGGAGCAATGCCAGTACCCGCTCGCGCATCTCTGTCGGATTCGCAACCTTCTCTCCTACCGAGAGGGCCTCCGCCAAAATGGTGGAGATCGTCAGACGCGGATTCAGGGAGGCGTACGGGTCCTGGAAAATGATTTGCATTTGGTTGCGCATCCCTCGCAGCTTGGCTGGCGGCATGGAGATCAATTCTTCTCCTCCGAATCGGACTGAGCCTGCGCTCGGTCGAACCAGCTGCAGAATGCTGCGCCCTGTCGTCGATTTGCCGCAGCCGCTTTCTCCGACGATTCCCAAGGTTTCGCCTTGCCGCAGTTGAAAGGAGACGCCGTCCACCGCTCTGATCTCACCTGTCTTTTGTCCGAACAACCCTTTTTTCAAAGGGAAATAGGTTTTGAGGTCTTCCACGACCAGCAGCGTGTCGTTCATATCGCCACCTCCTGATCCGCATACACCCAGCAGCGCACGGCATGCTTGCCTGCGTGAATCATCGGCGGCTTTTCCCGGGCGCATCTTTCCATGGCATGGGTGCAGCGGGAGCGAAACGGACAGCCATCCTGCACCTCTCCCAAAATCGGCACATTTCCTTCTATCGGCGTCAAGCGCTTGTTCTCCCTGTCCAGACTCGGGATCGATTGCAGCAGACCGACCGTATAAGGATGTCTGGGCGAGGCAAACAAGGTCTGCACATCCGCTTCTTCGACGATTTCTCCGTAGTACATCACCATGACGCGGTCCGCCATCTCCGCTACGACCCCGAGATCATGCGTGATCAAGAGGATCGCTGTATTTGCCTTGCGTTTCAAGTCATTCATCAGGTCGAGGATTTGCGCCTGGATGGTGACATCGAGTGCAGTGGTCGGCTCATCCGCAATCAGGAGGTCCGGCTGGCAGGCCATCGCCATGGCGATCATGACGCGCTGCTTCATCCCCCCGGAAAGCTGATGGGGAAAGTCATGGACGATTTTCTCCGCGCGGGGAATCCCCACTTTTCGCAGCATCTCGATGGTCTGGGCCCGTCTTTCCTGCTTGCTTGCACTCGTATGCAGACGAAATACCTCGTCGATTTGCCGACCGATGGAATGGACGGGATTGAGCGAGGTCATCGGCTCCTGAAAAATCATCGAGATGTCATAGCCGCGAATCGCCCGCATCTCGCGCTCCCGCAGCTGGTTCAACACCTTGTCTTTGAAGCGGATGCTGCCTTCGACGACCCCCAGCTTTTTTGCAATCAATCCCATGATCGACAGGGAAGTAAGGCTTTTGCCACAGCCTGACTCCCCGACCAATGCTACGGTTTCTCCCGGTTGAATCTCAAAACTGACTTGATTGACTGCCGTAAACATGCCTCGCTCGGTCTTCAGCTTTACAGAGAGCCGGTCGATATCCAACACGGTCTTTTTCTCGTTCATCGTACAGCCCCCTATCCTTGCGATTGCTTTACTCCTGGACGAAATGCTCATAGGCTGTCTGGGCCAGACGGGCAATCACACGCTCTCCCTCTTTGACGGAAGGATTCCCGGAGGAAAGCACTGCGATGGCAAACGCCCCTTTGTCATCGGAAAGATAGACAATGCCGACATCATTCACCACATGACCGACCGTACCGGATTTGCAGGCGATGATGGTCTCATCCGGCAACAGATACGGGATGCGATTGCGCAATTGCTGCCGCTTCATGATATCGAGCACGCCATCGGACGCTTGCTCAGACGCCAATTTTCCCGTGCCGATCAGCTCCAGCAACCTGCCCATGTCTGCCGGTGTCGCCACATTGTTTTCAGGTGACGCTTGGAAAATGAAGCTGTCGGGATCAAAACCCGACGTCTGAAAAGATTCCGTCAGCTTCCGAAAGCCTTCAGCCCCTTTTTTCTCCCCGGCCATCCCCGCTCCGATGCTTAGCAGCTCCCAGCAATCGTGCTTGATGGAGATTTGCGTCAAGCCCAACTCTCGCATGTATGCCTCCACTCGCTCCTTGCCGATGATCTCCAGCACTTTGTCCGTAGCCAGGTTGTCGCTGACGATGATCATCAGTGTCGCAAGGTCCTTCAGAGCCACCTCTGCCCCCGGAAGAAATTCCTTCAATACCCCCGAGCCCGGGACCAGATCCGCTTCGCTCAGACGATACCTCTGCTCCAGGCTGACTAAGCCGGCATCCGCATCGCGAAAGAGAGCTGCCAGGATCGGCACCTTGAACGTGCTGGCCATCTGAAAATACTGTTCGGCCCGAATCTGAGCCTCTTCACCGGTACCCATATGCTTGACAGCCACCCCGAAGGTTCCTGAACTTTCCGACAATACAGACTCCAGCTTTTGCTGCAGGTTCATAATATGTTCCCCTCTCTGTCCCAACGGTTATTTAGGATCCAACGCATCGCGCAGTCCATCGCCCAAAAGGTTAAAGCCCAAGACTACCAGCATGATCGCCAAGCCGGGAAAGATAGACATCCACCATGCCTGCCCCAGAAATGCCTTGCCGACGTAGACCATGGCCCCCCACTCCGGCGCTGGCGGCTGTGCCCCCAGACCCAGAAAGCTGAGCGCTGCGGCAGCGAGTATGCTGGTGCCGAATTGCAAGGTCATCAAGACGATGATGGGGGACAAGATGTTCGGCAGGATATGCTTCACCAAAATGACCCGGTCGCGGATTCCCAATGCCCGTACGGCTTCGATGTACTCTTTTTCCCGAATGGAGAGGACCTGGGCCCGGACGACCCGCACATAGGAAGGGATTACGGCGATGACGATGGCAATCATGGCATTGGTCAAACCCGGTCCCAGCACCGCGATGATGGCGATTGCCAACAGCAAGGCAGGCAAGGCAAGCAAAATATCCATCACCTGCATGATGTAGAGCTCCACTTTGCGGTAGTACCCAGCAATCACGCCGAGGGTAACTCCGATCAAGGACGCGACGGTTACGGTGACCAATCCTGTCAACAGCGAGATGCGGCCTCCGTATAAAAGTCTGGAAAAGATGTCGCGGCCAAAGTCATCCGTCCCCAGAAGATGTGCAGAACCTGGAGCCATCAGCCGATCCTTGAAATTCATCTCATCAATCGGATATGGGGCAATCAGCGGCGCACTGGCACATCCGATCGTAAACACAAGCAAGATCACGGCGCCGAACATCGCCGTTTTGTTGCGCGCCAGACGCTTCAACACTTGCAGCCAGTAGGATACCGGAGGAGGAGCCACCTGATTTTCGGCAACCCGACTCGGAGACGATGTCCTGCTCTCATCTGCGATTTCAAGTTGACTCGCGTTTCCATTCATGTTTTCCCGCTCCTTCCTACTCGTATTTAATCCGCGGATCGAACAGGGTGTACAACAAATCGACCAAGAGATTGGTCAAGGCGAACAGGACGGCTGCGAAAAACACGATTCCCTGGATGGTCGGCATATCCCTTTTGCCAATGGCTTCGATCGCCAGGCTGCCCAATCCCTGCAAAGAGAAAACCGTCTCGGTCACGATGGCTCCAGCCAACAAGGAGCCAAACTCCAGTCCGATCAGAGTCATGACGGGAATGATGGCGTTTTGCAAGCCGTGCATCAGGATTACCGACGTCCGCGGCGCGCCCTTGGCTTGTGCGGTCCGCATGTATTCCTGCTTGATCACATCCAGCATGCTTGATCGCGTCATCCTGGCAATCATCCCTGCCCCACCCAATGCAAGCGTGATCGACGGGAGAACCAGCGAATAGAATCCGTCGTAGCCGGATATGGGGAAAATCGAAAGCTGATATGCAAAAATCCAGATCAGAAACAATGCGATCCAGAAGCCTGGCGCCGAAATTCCGAGCAAGGAAAAAAAGACGACGAGGCGGTCCACCCACGTATTCTGCTTCACCGCTGCTATCATGCCGACCACTATGCCGATCACTGTCGCCAGGATGATGCTGTACAAAGCAAGCTGAAGTGTGATCGGGAACCGGTCCTCAATCTCCTGCCAGACCGTTATCCCTGTGATGTAGGACGTCCCCAGATCGCCTTGCAGCAGCTTGCCGAGAAAACTGAAATAGCGCATGATCCAGGGCTGGTCCAGACCGAGCTGGGCGTTCATCGCAGCGATGGCCTCTTCCGTGGGGTAGTCCCCGAGCAGATATTGCACGGGGTCCCCAGGAATCAGTTGTACCAACAGAAAGATGAGAATGGTGACGCCCAGCAGCGTTCCCAAGAGCGACAGCAGTCTTCGAAATAGATATCGATGCAAACGCCCCATCTCCCTTTTTATTTGGTGATCTTGATGTCTCCAAACAAGATATCGCCTGTGAATGGATTTATTTTGTACCCTTCGATGTTGCGTGTTGCGGTAACCGATTCCGTGACATACAACGGCACCCACGGTGGATTCTTCACCAGTAGCTCCATAGCTTCCTCATAGACTTTCATCCGCTCCTCCTCGTTCAGAGTGGTGCGTCCTTTGGTCAAAAGCTCATCTACCTTCGGATCGGAATAATGGACACGCTTGGAGTTGTTTGTCTCCATGAGCAAAAAGAGAATGTCGGGATCATTCAATCCAAAATAGAGCAGGAAAAGTTCATGATTTCCTTTGATGGCCCGATCCTTGACTGTCGCCGCATCCGTGACGGCGATCTTGATGTCTAGGCCGATTTCCTTAAGCTGGTTTTGCAGAATCTGCGCGACGCGTTGCAAGACCGGATCATCCATTAATAGAAGTTCCAAGGAGAAAGGCTTGCCATCCTTTTCCACAATTCCGTCGCCATTGCTGTCTGTATAGCCTGCCTCTGCCAGGAGCTGTTTTGCTTTTTCTACGTTGTAGCCGTACATTTCTTTGGCCATGTTCTCGATTTTTTCGCTGTGTCCCGGAATGGTTGGCGGCAGCGGTCCGAAGATCGGCTTGGCAAATCCAGACAACGCATACTGGACGATAGGTTCCCGGTCGACAGCCATGGCAATCGCCTGCTTGACGCGGACATCCTTGAAAACGTCCTTTTTGTTGTTAAAGCCCAAATACTTCATGCCCTGCTCCATATTGGTTTCGATTTTGACGCCGGGTATCGCTTGCAATTCCGGAACATACGTAGTGGGGACTTCTTGCAAGACATGAATGGTGCCTTTTTTGAACTCGAGGATTCGGGTATCATCGTCTTTCAGGAAGCGGAACATGATTTTATCCACATACGGCGCACCCGGATTGTCCGCATACACATGGCCCCATTTATAATCCGGATTTTTCACATAGGTGACTGACGCGCCGCGCTTGATTTCCGGGTTCATGAACGGTCCTGTGGCCGAGGGCGCTTCTCCGAATTGGTCTCCTTTTTCCTTCAGGCGCTCGGGGTCCAGTGGCGTGATGAAGGTTCCGAGGAGCATGTTGGCAAACGGGGCAAACGGTTCCTTGAAAGTAACCTTCACCGTATGCGCGTCGGCTGCTTCGACTTTTTCGATGGGGCCTGCCAAATCTTTCACCGGTGAGATTTCGGCGAAGCGTTCGATGGATGCCTTGGCCGCTTCTGCTGTCAACGGGGCACCGGAATGAAACTTCACATCCTGACGCAGCTTCAAGGTCCATACTTTCCCGTCATCGGATACTTCCCACGACTCTGCCAGGTGCGGGACCAGTTTACCCTGCATGTCGCGGCTGAGGAAGGAATCATAGCTTTGACTGTTGGTATTGTCCAGCCAGGTGGATTTTTGGGAGTCCAGTGTATCCGGCTCCACCGGGGCAGCCACGACGAGCGTCCCTCCTTCTGTAGCTGCGGCCGGCTGCTGCGGTGTCGAAGAATTGTTCTGGCTGACACTCGTGTTGGAAGAACAGGCTGCCAACAACAACGCCATGCCAAGTCCGATCGGTGCCAAACTTCTCCATTTCATCATGCCATACGCCCCCTTGCCCTGAATGATCTTACTCTTTTTGTTGAACAAACGGATAAAATTGCTCGCTCGTCTGATCGTACCGCTTGATTCGTTTCTGCACCTGTTCCCGATCCATCTGCGCGACACCGCTCACTACGGCATTCAGCAGCGTGAAAATAGCGGACATCCCTTTTAGTGTGGCCGGGGAAGGAGTGGAGACCTTCAGCAGAACATCTGCGACAGGGCCGATTGGAGACAAATCATGGTCGGTAACGCCTAAGACGGTAGCTCCTTTTTCTTTGGCAGCCTTGGCAAAAAACAAGGTGTCCTGCAAATACCGCGGAAAATAGAGAACGATCACCAGCCACCCCTCATCCGCTTCCGAGATCAGGTAATTGGCGTCATCCATCTGTCCCCTGTAGAGATGGGTATCGCCCTTGACGATATTTAGGGCATAGGACAGCCAATAGGCAGGAGCGTAGCTGGTGCGGCCTCCGAGAACGACGATCTTTCGCGCTGCAAGAATCGCCTGGATCGCCTGGTCAAAGACGCGCCGATCCAGGTCGGCCAAGGTTTTGCGGATAAAGGCTAGATCTTGCTCCATCGTAAAGGAAATCACATCATCGCTATCCTGGAATTCATAAGCCGAGTCGTGAAAGGTCTGCACTACATTTTCGCGTATCACGGGGAACAACAAAGACTGGCGGATCTCGTTTTGCAGTTCGCTGTACCCCGAGTAACCCAGCGAGTAGCAGAGACGGATAACGGTTGTTTCACTGGTCCCGGTCAAGGACCCGATGACTTTTGCCGGATGAAGAGCAACCTGATTCGGTTCATCGAGTAGGTATTTTGCGACTGTTTTTTGCTGGTTGGTTAATTGTTCGTATGATTTGCGAATTCTGTCTTGCATGCTCTCCATCAAATCACCTATTTTCTAGAATGTTGGCTCGTCCGTCTAAGGCAGTGAGACGCTATCAAGCGGATAGACGGGCCTGTTCAAGCGTTTGTAGTCAAAGGACGCGAACTGCAAAGTAGTCAGCCCTGGCGAATCTACGGTGATGATCTGCGCAGCGATCGGCTCGAAGCTGGCGCGGAAGTGTTGGCTGGACTTCAGGGAGACGATTTTGTACTTATTCACATCAATGCCATGCAGGAGGAAGACTTGTTCATCCAGCACCTGCGTTTTGACCGAGCAGACGAGGATATCCACGCCATTGGCTTGCAGACGCGCCGATTTGCCGAGATGGACAGGAGATCCTTTGCCCATCGGCGAGGAGGTGATAAACGAACCGTCTGTCAGTGCTTTGACATACGCGGTAAGCTCGATCGGGGCACCGTGAAGCTGATCGGTCTTGCCTCCCAGTCTGACCTGGATGGTGGAACCTACCCCACTCTCGTGAGCCAGTGCTGCTACTTCCGGATCGTAGATAAAGCCGAAGCAGGCGTCCTCAAGATCGGCCTCCAGCATGGCGCGGAGCAGATAGGTTCCGTCTCCCGGAGTTCCACCCCCTGGATTGTCAGAGGTTTCATTGATGACGACTGGATAGGCCGTCGCAGCCTTTGCCAGCTCCAGCCCCTCCTGGGGTGAGAGAATGTCCAGGGAAAACTCCTCGCGCTTTTCCCAGATGACCCGCGCCACATCTTCAGCAGCCTGCTGCGCCAGCTTCTCATCATTGTTCGTTACGGCCACCACCGTAACGCCAAGTTCTGGAATATCGGTGTAAGGGAAGCCGTGGAAGAACGCGCAATCCACGACGCCTGGCTTTTGCTCCCATTGGTAGCAGACCTCGTTGATGTCTTTTGCCGGAGAAATATTGGTGGTAGAGGTCGGCACGATCAGCGGCAATTTTGCTCGATACATCCGTGGGACCAGCGTTCCCTTCACCATTTTTTCCGCCAGCTCCACGGCTTCCTTCCCCCGCTCGTAGCAGTCCGTATGCGGATAGAGATGAACCCCTAGCAGGATGTCGGCCTCCGCAATCATCTGATCCGTGATATTGCCGTGCAGATCCAGTGTCACGACGAGCGGAATCTCATAGCCTACCTGTTGGCGGACAGCCTTCAGCAGAGCTCCTTCCAGATCGTCGATCCCCTCTGCTACCCCTGCTCCGTGCAGCGACAGGCAGATGGCATCTGCACTCCCTGCTGCTGTGATTCCAGACAAGAGCTCATCACGCAAAGCCTCGTAGGTTTCCCTGGTGATGGTTCCCGCGGGATAGGCACTGGCGGCGAACGCCCCGACTACCTCGATGCCGCGCTCTTCCGCTGCATCGACCATTCCCCCCAGAAAATCCCTCACCCCTCTGTGAGCGCTTACAATTTCTTCTCCCTTGGCCCATTCCCACAGCTCAAACAAATCCCGCGTCGTAGGGACGTTTGAGAACGTGTTGGTCTCGTGCATGACCTCCGCAATGACAATTTTCATGCTCGCTCACCCTCCGATTTTTCAAAATCAGATCATCGTGAAGTTTAGACTTTATCATTTGCCGATTTTTGAAGTTATAACTCTAGTTGGATTATATGCCCAATTCCGCCGTTTATCAATAGCAGTTTTCTGAAAAGTTTAAAAAATAAAAAACCTATCTTCCCCAAGACTTAGTCCTCGGGTCGATAGGCTGTTCTTTTAAAAAGCTGCCAATGCTTGCAGAATCCTGTCTTCCTGTTCCTTCAAATAATCGGTATCTCCGGGATAGCGATTGCCCAGGATGGAAAACACCACTCTCTCCCCTGATGGAAGGGTCGCGTATCCCGATAAACTGCTCACGGACACCAAGGAACCCGTCTTTGCTTTCACCTGGCCGCAAAGAGGATGGTCCTTCAGGCGTGATTCCAGCGTGCCGTCCACACCTATGATCGGGAAGGAATGAAGGAGATTTTCATACTCCGATGTATCCATCATCGCCTCCAGCACAGTCAGGACTTGCCTGGGCGAGATGAGATTGTAAGGACTCAGGCCGGACCCGTCGCGCAATTCATATCTGCTGTCGACGCCCAGCTCCTGCAACGTCTCCCTGACGACCTGGATGCCTGCCTGGGCACTTCCTTCCCCTTTCAGAATTGCGCCCATCGTCTTCAACAGCATTTCGGCGTAGTGGTTGTCGCTTGTCTTGTTCAAATGCTTGACGATCTCCTTCAAAGGAGCCGATTCGCACAAAGCGATCTGATCGCTTTGATCAGGCACGATTCCCTGCTGTACCTGGCATGCGGCTGAGAGCACCACTCCCGCTTCCTCAAGCAATTCTTTCAGAAGCGTTCCCACCAAAAGCGCAGGATCATCGACGGTAACAAAATGGCTGCCCTCCACTGCAACTGGCAGATTTCCCGACACACAAATTTCATTGGTACCGCGTTGTCTGCCGATTTGCAGTGTATTGGGCTCCCCAGCCGGGACTGTTTTGGCATCTACACGCAGCTGAACATAGCTGGTTTTGGGTGTGAGCGATACCTCTACTCTGTCTCCCGGCGCCTCTCCCGGACGATAATGCACCTGAACGACTCCGCGATTCACGGAAAGGGCGCTGGTCTGGGCACTGTAATACTCCGATTCATAATCCCAAGCCCACCCGTCTCCCAGGCGTTGATCATCGAAATAAGATGCGTCTACCACGATGTTGCCGTTGATTTCACGGATGTTCTTCTGCCGGATGGAAGCGACGATATCAGAGAGGGAAACTCCCGCATGCACCTGAAACGGCTCACCGGTATGCAAGGTCGGATCTCCGTACCCTTTTATGTACAGATCGCCTTTCAACACGCCATTCTCTCGCAAATCGCCTGTGCAGGCTACTTCGGTCTGATAGCGGAACTCTCCTCCGAGACGCAGCAAAGCCGTCAATACGGTCAAGATCTTGGTGTTGGAGGCAGGCGTGAACAATTTGTCTGCGTCATGGGGATACAAGATCGCTTGGTCCGCTGGACGATCCAAGGATTTGATCAGTACTCCGATCGAAGCTCCTGTCTGCTCGACCCGGGAGATGATCCCATCCAATTGATCCTGCAGAGATGGAATGGTGCTTTCGTCATAAGATTTTGCCATGCGCTCTCCTCATTTCTCGGTAAGGTTATCGGTTGTATCGTATAGGTGGCAGCTCACAAAATGGCCAGGCTCCACTTCGATCTGGCGCGGTTTCACATGCTCGCAGGCTTCTATACGATAGTGGCATCTCGGGTGAAAATGACATCCTTGCGGCGGCGTGATCGGGCTGGGGACGTCTCCTTTCAAGATGATCCGCTCTCTTTTCACATCCGGATCGAGAGACGGTATGGCCGACATGAGAGCTTGGGTGTACGGATGCAGCGGCTTCTGGAACAGTTGCTTCTTCCCTGCCAGCTCTACCATTTTTCCAAGGTACATCACGCCAATCCGGTCACTGACATGTTTGACTACGCTTAAATCATGCGCGATGAAAATGTAGGTCAGCTCATACGTCTTTTTCAGATGCTGAAACAGATTCAATATTTGCGCTTGTACGGAAACATCCAATGCCGATACTGGCTCATCCGCAATAATCAGGGCAGGATTGACAGCGATGGCCCGCGCGATTCCGATCCGTTGCCGCTGTCCGCCGCTGAATTCATGGGGGTAGCGCCCCGCGTGCCTGGGACTTAAGCCGACGTTGTTCAACAGCTCCGCTACCATTTCCTTGCGCTCTTTCGCATTGTTTCCGATCTGATGCGTGGAGAGCGCTTCTCCCAGAATCGACTCTATCGTCAATTGGGGGTTGAGAGAAGCGTACGGGTCTTGAAAAACGATCTGAATGTCTGCGCGTAATCTCCTCAGCTCGCTTTTCGTCAACGCTGTCACTTCATGCCCTTTGAATTTGACTGAGCCGGAAGTAGGTTCGATCAGTCGCAGAATGCTTCTGCCCATCGTCGATTTTCCACATCCGCTTTCGCCGACAATACCCAAGGTTTCGCCTTTTTGCACGCGAAACGAAATATCGTCAACCGCCTTGACGAAATGGCTGTGCCTCCGGAAAATTCCGCTGCCTACGGGAAAATACACCTTTAATTCCTTTACATCCAACAGGGCATCCGTCATGCGATCACCTCTTGACTCTCGTACAGCCAGCATCTGACCAGCTGTTCCCCCAGCTTGAACAACGGCGGATTTTCCAGATGACATTTTTGAAAGGCTTGCGGGCATCTCGCATAGAAGGGACAACCTGCCTGAATCACACCCAGATTCGGTACATTCCCCATGATGGGGACAAGCGGTTTATCGCTTTCGTCGTCCATGTCAGGCACTGAGTTCAAAAGACCGATCGTATAGGGATGCTTTGGCGATTTCAGCAGCGTACGCACGTCGGCTTGTTCGACAATTTGACCGTAATACATCACCATGACGCGATCCGCCATCTCCGCAACGACTCCCAGGTCATGGGTAATCAAGAGAATCGCGGTCTGAAAATCCTTCTTCAGCTCGTTCATCAGTTCCAGGATTTGCGCCTGAATCGTGACGTCGAGCGCCGTAGTCGGTTCATCCGCGATCAGCAGCTTCGGCGTGCATGCCATCGCCATCGCGATCATGACCCGCTGCCTCATGCCTCCTGAGAGCTGATGCGGATATTCGTCCATGATTTTTTCTGCTCGAGGAATCCCCACTTTTTTCAGCATCTCGATGGATTTCTCTCTGATTTGCGCTTTGGATAAAGAAGAGTGCAGATAAATGACTTCCCCGATCTGCTTGCCAATTTTATGCACGGGATTCAAGGAGGTCATCGGCTCCTGAAAAATCATCGACATCGAGTTGCCGCGAATGGAGCGCATCTCCCGCTCAGAGACTCGATTGAGATCTTTGCCCTCAAAGATGATTTTCCCTTCCGTAAATCCCGCATTTTTCGGAATCAATCTCATCAATGACAGCGAGGTCACGCTTTTGCCGCATCCAGACTCGCCTACCAAGGCCAGCGTTTCCCCTTCTTTTATGGTCAGATTCAACTGTTTCACGGCCTGGATATGCCCGCCGTCTTCTGTTTTGAAGTTGATGCATAACTGCTCCACCCGAAGCAGCTCTTTCTCCTCTGTCACAGCCATCGTCTGGCGCCCCCTTTCATCTCATGAACGAGTCTGTCTTTATTTGATTCTGGGATCGAGAGCGTCGCGCAAGCCATCTCCTAGTAAATTGAAGCCAAGGACAACCAGCATGATCGCCAAACCGGGATAGAGCGTCATCCACCAAGCCTGGCTCAGGAAGGACTTGCCCACAAAAACCAATGCGCCCCATTCCGGATTGGGCGGTTGGGCGCCAAGGCCAAGAAAGCTCAGAGCGGCAGCCGACAGAATGCTTACCCCAAATTGCAGGGTAGCCAGCACAATGATCGGTGAGGCGATGTTAGGCAAAATATGGCGGACGATGATTTTCCAATCGCGTACACCCAGTGCCCTGGCAGATTCGATGTATTCCTTTTCGCGAACCGCCAGCACGGAGCCCCTGACCACCCGGACAAAAGAAGGAATGACCGAAATGGCTACGGCAATCATCGCATTGGTCAGCCCGACGCCTAACACCGCTACGATCGCAATCGCCATCAAGAGAGACGGAAAAGCCAGGAGGATGTCCATCAGCTGCATGATGTAAAGATCAAGCCTTCGGTAATAGCCCGCGATAACACCCAGGAATACCCCGACGCTTCCTGCAATCGAGACCGCAACAAGCCCCATGAGCAGCGAGACGCGGCCGCCGTACAAAATACGCGTGTAAATATCCCTGCCGAATTCATCGGTTCCGAGCCAATGCTCTCGGCTCGGAGGCTTCAAGGTTTCGTCATACCGCATCTCATTGACCGGGTAATGGGTAAGAACCGGAGCAAATACAGAGGTGAGGATAAAAAAGAGCAGGATCGATCCCCCAATCATCGCTCCTTTGTTTTTTCTCAGCTTCTTCCATGCCATGCCAAAGAAAGAGACGGATGCAGACTCCATCTCATCCAATTTGGCTGGCTGTACATTCGTTTCGGTTTTGGTAAGCATCTGCCAGAACTCCCCTCCGTGCCATCTCTATTCATAGCGGATACGCGGATCCAGTTTGGTATAAATCAAATCCACCAACAAATTGACGACGATGAAGAGGAACGCCATGAATAAAATCAAGCCTTGCACCGTTGGAATGTCTCGGGTAGCAATCGCGGAAACGATCAGGCTTCCCATGCCGGGGAGTGCGAACACCGTCTCTGTCACGACCGCTCCTGCCATCAAGGCTCCAAATTGCAAGCCGATCAAGGTGGTGACAGGTATCATCGCGTTTTGCAAGCTGTGCTGGAAAATCAGCCGGTACAGGTTGGCCCCTTTTGCTTGCGCCGTACGGATATAATCCTGCTTGATCACCTCCAGCATGCTGGAGCGCGTCATTCGCGCTATATTCCCGGCTGTACCCAATCCCAACGTGATAGAAGGCAGGATGAGCGAGTAAAAGCCTTTATAGCCCGATATGGGAAAAAACCCCAAATGGTAGGCAAACAGCAGAATCAAGAACAAGGCGATCCAAAAGCTGGGGGCCGATATGCCGATCAAAGAAATGACCATCACAAGCTGGTCAAGAATGGTATTCTGCTTCATCGCCGCGATGATTCCGATCAAAATGCCGAAGACAGAGCCAAAGAGAATACTGTACACAGCAAGCTGGGCCGTAATCGGAAAACGATTCGCAATCTCTTCCATGACAGCATATCCGGTAACGTAGGAGGTGCCCAAATCTCCCTGAATCACTCCGGCCATATAATGGAGGTACTGCATGGGCAGCGGCTTGTCCAAACCCAATCGGCTCTCCAGCTCGGCAATCGATTCCGGCGTGGCGAAGTCCCCCAGGATATATCTCACGGGATCTCCCGGTATGAGATGGAGCATCATGAATACGAGCAGAGATACGCCGATCAGGGTTATACCCATCGTCAACAATCGCTTGAGAAGATAAGACGGCAATCCAAGCCCCCCTCGTCATAAAAACTTGTCTACTCGACTACCTCTACGTCATCCCAAATAATACGGTTGGAAATCGGATGCTTTTTGAAATTCTTCAGTCCCCGGGTTGCGGTGACACTCTCCCTGACAAAGAGTGGAACCCACGGAGACTGCTCCACCAGGAAATCTTGGGCTTCCTCGTAAATTTTATAGCGAGCGTCCGGGTCCATCTCGATTCTTCCTTTTTGCAGCATGGCATCCAATTCATCCACTTCATAATGCAGACGCGTCGATTTCCCCTTGCCAAAGAGGAGGAAATACAAGATATCAGCATCGAACCAGCCGTAGCTCCACAGAATCATTTGGTGTCCGCCTTTTGGCGTTTGTTCGATGATCGCAGCCGATTCCTTGACGGTGATTCGGACATCGATGCCGACTTCCCGCAATTGGTGCTGAAGAATTTGCGCCACCCGCTGCATGACAGGCTCATTTTGCACCCACATTTCTACGGAGAACGGCTTGCCGTCTTTCATTACAATGCCTTCCCCGTTCGTTTCCTTCCAACCTGCTTCCGCCAGAAGCTGCTTGGCCTTTTCCTTGTCTTGCGCATATTTTTTGCGCGCTTTCTCCTCGATCGCAGGGTTATGCCCGTTTACTACGTCTGGCAAAGGTCCGAAGACAGGCTTTGCTGCACCTCTTAGCGCTGTTTGAATGATCGGTTCACGATCCACTGCGAGGGCAATCGCATGACGCACGCGGACATCCTGGAAGATCGGCAATTTGTTATTCCACCCGAGGTAATTCATCACATAGTCCGACACTCTTTCCAATTCCACACCCGGCTCTTTTTCCAGCTCCTCGATGTATTGGAAGGGAACATCCAGCAGCACATTGACCGAGCCTTTCTTGAACTCCAGGATTCTGGTCTCATCATCAGGGATGAAGCGGAAGGTTACTTTGCTGAAGCCGGGAGTACCCTTGGCACCCCAATCCGCTTTTTCAAAAGGCTTGTAGACGACGGAATCCCCTCGCTTGACCTCCGTAAGCTGGAGCTGTCCGCCTGCGCTCGCATTTTTGTCGAAGCCTTCTCCCTGCTCGTCCAACGTCGATACATCCAAGGGCGCCAGGTAAGCCGAAGTGGCGTTGCTGAAGAACGGGGCATACGGCTCGCTCCACGTAACTTTGAACGAATATTCGCCAAGCACCTCGATGTTGCTGATCGAACCTGCATTTGTCTTGAACGGTGATTTTTCCAGGAATCGTTCAAACGATTTTTTGACTGCTTCAGCATTGATCGGTTTTCCTGAGTGGAAGACCGCATTCTCTTTCAGGTTGAAGGTAATCTCTTTTCCCCCATCCGCGACTTGATAATCCTTGACCAAGCCCGGAACGATTTCCCCATTTTCACTTCGTTCGAACAGCGTCGCGTACAGGTGCTCCGTCGCTTCCCCAATCGATGATGTTTTATGGACATCAAGGGAATCCGGCTCTGAAACAACCGCAACAACAATCTCGCCTTTCGAAAGCTCATTGCCCGGCTCCGGGTTCTCTTGACTAGCTGGCGTACAAGCGGAGAAGAGCAGCGAAAGAACCAAAGCTGGGACCAACCAGTGTCTTGTTCTTTTTTTCACTTTCTAAAACCCTTTTTTATTTGATTTTTCAGTATATTCATAAAAATTTTACTTTTAATCATTCTATATAGCCAATAAGAATCTTTCATGAGCATATAAAAAATAGTAATACGAGGAAAACAGACAAGTTTCGATAGAAGCATAAAAAGCAGGAAGAGCGAACTCTCCCTGCTTTTTATACCTATCTTTCTTCATTCAATTCGAGGTTTAGCCATTTGCATTCATCTGGAGACAAGGAAAGTTGGAGGGCCGTAAAGCAGTCGCGCAGTTCGGCAACCGTTTGCGGGCCGATGACAGCACAAGTGGGAAATGGTTGGTGCAATACATAGGAAAGAGCAATATGATTCGGGGTATATTGGCTTCCCTTCTGCTTCGCCAAGGCTTCAGCTCTGCGATAACGTTCCCAGTTGTCTTGGCTGTAATAGACTCGTACGATGTCTGCATTGGTTTTAACTTCAGGAGAAAAACGTCCTGTGAAAAAGCCGGTTGCCTGAGAAGCCCAGGAGAATAGAGGCATCTGCGTACGTACATGCCAGTTCTCGTAATCCTTGTCGATATAGACGGTGCCGGGCCAACGAGGTTCGTTCGCTTTCGCCAGGCTAAAAGACGGACTATTTAGCACCAGCCGCTTGTAGCCCTTTTGATCCGCATATCGATTCGCTTCCTCGATCCTGCCATAGCTCCAGTTGGACACTCCCGCACGCTTGATCCGGCCTGCCTGAATATGCTCTTCCAGCATGTCCATCAATTCGCTGACAGGCACAGATGTGTCATCGCGATGAAGCACGTACACATCAATGTACTCTACTTGCAATCTCTCCAAGCTTTCCATGAGATCGCGAGTAATCTCCTTGGCATTTACCCTGCTCACCGAGGCATCATGTGTACCGTCTTCTGCTACGAAATGATGGCCGCCTTTGTCGACGATCGTGATTTGATCCCGATTTTGCCGGGCTTGCATCCATTTTCCAATCATCCGCTCACTGGCTCCCCTGTTGTACAGATGAGCAGTGTCTAGCGTGTTTCCGCCCAATTCGACGAAAGTATCCAGCATTTCAAAAGCAGCTTGTGGATCGGTAGATAAACCGGACGTTCCCAAAATGAGTCTTGAAACGGCTTTGTCCAAGCCTGGTACCTCGATACCTTTCATTTCAACCTACTCCCTTACACGTAAACCTGTTTTGAGCACATTGCGAGGCCATAATCCCTCCTGGAACGGAGGGCACTATGACGTATGGGCAATCTTAGATGGAGATGTCTGTCAACGATTCTTATGCAGATTTTTTCGAGAATTTTTGAAAAAGCTGCTTCGTCATTTTCTTGTACATGTTGGTCTGTGAGAGCAGTGTAAACAGGACAAAGAGAGTCAGGATCAAGCTGATCGGATGGACAAACAGACTGGATACGAAGCCCCAAACGCTGCCTTCTTCCGTAATGATCGCTCTGCGCAGATACACATCCATCTGCGGTCCAAGAATAATACCCAAGACCATCGGCCCAGTCGGGAATTTGTACAGCTTGAGCAAATATCCAATGACCCCGAAGGCAATCATCCAGTAGACATCCGCAACACTGTTATTAATTCCGTAAGAACCAATTACGGTAAAGAAGACGATGATGGGCATCAGAATGTACTTGGGAATCAGAATGACTCTGGCAAAGAAGGAAATCGCCGAAAGTCCCCAAACAATAATGAAGATTAGAGAAACGAGTGCTGCACCCAGAATGACCCAGAACAATTCTGGAGTTTCCACCATGAGCATAGGACCTGGTTTCAGACCGTGGATGGTCATGGCACCGATCAAAACAGCTGTAACCGCATCTCCCGGAATTCCCAAAGTCAACATTGGGATCATAGCGCCGCCATTTGTAGACATAACCGCTACCTCAGGAGCGACGAGACCTTCATAAGCGCCTTTCCCGAATGGACGTGTCGGGTTTTTCACTGTCTTTTTGGCATGATCATAGGCGATCAAGGATGAGATTTCTCCGCCGGCGCCCGGCAGAATCCCGACAACAACCCCAATAATGGCTGTCCGGATTGTAAGAGGCAAAAATTTGATCAAATAGATGAGAGGAGGCAGTATTTTTCCGATGATCACATCGGCTTTTACTTTTCCCAAATTGTGCAATTGGACGAATACTTCTGACAATCCAAACAAGCCTAGCATACACGCGATATAGTTGATGCCGCTTTTCAATTCCAGATTTCCAAAGGTAAAGCGTTCTACACCAGTCAGGGAATCCATCCCCACCATGCCAAGAGTCACACCGATGCCAGCCACGAAAATGGCTTTTGCCATAGAACCCTCACTAAGCCCGCCTACCAGAAGCAATCCGAGGAACATGATCAGGAAGTAGTCTCGTGCAGCAAAGCCAAGAGCCAGTTCTCCCAAAAACGGAGCAGCGAGAGCCAGGCACAAAAGACCGATCGCTCCACCGATCACAGCGTAAATCGTCGTAATCCCGATAGCGACGCCTGCTTCCCCTCTTTTCGTCAGCGGATACCCGTCAAAGGTATGTGCCAGCGAAGAAGCCGAACCAGGAACGTTGATCAAGATAGAAGAGCGTGCTCCGCCGTAAACACCGCCGTAAAACACGGCAATCATCGTGACGATCGCTGGTATGGTGTCCCACGTATAGGTTAGTGAGACCAGCAGAGTGACCGCCATCGTAACCGACAGCCCAGGCAAAAGACCTTTTACGACGCCAAACAGAGTACCAAGAGCGATCAGGAGCAGCAGGTGTAAGTCCGTAAAAGGTACTAAAATCTGATCTAGCATGATTAACACTCCTTACGAAGGAAACACAAAGTGGAAGACATAGACGAAAATGTAGTAGAAGCCTACAGCAAATACTGCGGAGAGGATCAGGCTTCTGAGCACTTTTTCCCTGCTGAGCAGAAGCATTGCTCCAAAGAGGAACAGGAAAGAGAGAACCATAAAGTTGAAGTAATTCATCAGGACTGCAAACAAGACAACCAGCAATGTAAATAAAATCAAGCGAATGTTAATGCCTTTTTGTGTAATGTTCTCAACTTCATACATGTCTTTCTCTAGCTCTTCATCATCTTCATTTCCTGCAACCGGTTTTGGCGCCTTGTCCTCTTCTTGCGCAGAAGAGGGGGATTGAACCCCTCTTCTGGCAATCATAAGAGCACTGATGAGCATGACCACGCCTACTAACGCGGGAAAAAAGGCAGGAGATGAAGGATCAAACACGCTCTGTCCTTCGATGTTAAACGACATTGCCACAACTGCAAGACTGAGAACAATCAGGAGTGTAGAAATATATTTTCCCGCTACCATGTCATCACCCTAGTTCTTTTTCTCGATGTTCAGATCAGCCGGACTCACTTTCGCTGCACCAGCATCTTGCAGCAGCCATGCTGTAGTAGACTGCCAGTCTTTCCAGTACTTCACAGCTTCATCACCAGAGATACCTACAGAAATGGCACCAGAGTTTTTCAAGAAGTCTTGGAAGTCAGGATCTTGTTGAGCTTTTGCAAAGATGTCAACCAAAGCTTTTTTCACGTCATCTGGAGTGCCATTTTTCGCCCATACGCCATAGAAAGGTCCCCATGGGAGGTACTTCTTCATATCAGGCAGTGTTTCCACTACAGCAGGAACGTCTTTCAGTTCTTCGATTCTCTCATCATTGATGACAGTCAAAATTTTCACTTTGCCAGCTTTAGCGTTCTCAATCGCAGCAGGCAGACCCAGAACTGTCGCATCCAGGTGTCCACCGAGCAAAGCAGTCAGGGAAGGACCGTCTCCGTCAAATGGAACCATGTTGTATTCGGTGTTGGTAACGGTTCCAAGCATGGTCGTGACAGTGAAAGGAAGTCCTCCTGGTCCGGTAGAAGCCATTTTCACTTTACCAGGATTCGCTTGCGCATCCTTGATCAGATCTTCCAGGGAATTGTATTTGGAATCACCTGGAACAACGACAGTCGCGATACCGCGAGCCAGAATGTTTACTGGATAGAAGTCTTTGAAATCTACGTCAGAGATTTTCATTACGCCGTACAGGGCAGGGTTCTCAGCCGCAAACAGGAGCGTGTGGCCATCTGCTTTTTTGTCATGTACGTATTGCGTTGCGATCGCGCCCGTAGCACCTGGCTTGTTGGTAAGAACGAGAGAGCCGCTTTCCATGTACTTCTCAGCCAGAGGTCCAATTTTGCGGGACATGGTGTCCAACGCTCCACCTGCACCCCATTGAACAACACCAGTTACTGTGCCGTTCGGGAACTTAGCGCCCTCTTGGGCAGCTTGCGGCTGTTCGGACGGAGCAGCTCCGCCGGAGGAAGTGCCTTGCGAGCAGCCTGCCAATGCCAGCATGCTGAAAGCGATTACAGAAATCATAGTCTTGCGTAACATAAATGAAACCCCCTTATTTTAATAGATCTAAAAATTTTATAAATTTGATTATATTATAGAAATCTGTTTTTTCTACTTTTATTTTCTTTTTTATTATGAAGATTTTTTTAATCGGCAATCGAAGCAATCGCTGCACGCAGTCCAAGCAGGTAGCTATCGACTCCAAAACCGCAGATTTGCCCCTTGGCGATTTCCGCAAAGACAGAGTGGTGACGGAACGGTTCGCGCGCGTGAATATTGGACATGTGAATCTCAATGATCGGCACGGTCAGGATCGCCAAAGCGTCGCGCAAGCCGTAGCTGTAGTGCGTCCAGGCTCCTGCGTTGATGATGACGGCATCCTTCTCTTCCTGGAATGCCCGATGAATGCGCTCAACCATCTCACCCTCGTGATTGGAGTGGAAAAACTCGACTTCCACACCCAGTTCCTTGGCCAGTGCGGTCATTTTTTCATTGATTTCATCCAGCGTAACGGTTCCATATTGTACCGGATCACGCTTGCCAAACATGTCATGATTGATGCCGTGCAGCATTAGAATTTTTTTCATATTCTATCACCTATACTTCAACTAGTTTTTTTTTATCGAGGGTATCCTGCTCTTCGCGAGGGTGCTTGGCGAAGTATTCCTTGGCTGTAACCAGACACTGACGGGCGAATTCCGCGTACCCCAGTTCCTTGGAACGTTGGGTATTCGGCAATTCGATAGAGCAAGGAATCTCCGGAATGCGGTTCACGATGCTTGCGACATCAATGCCGCCCTCGCCAACGTACAGCCGGGCTTCGCGCAAGATATGCGTCATTTCTTCCTTGGATGTCGGGATTTCGGCCGGGGCATCACACAGGTGAAGGAAGCGGAACCATTCGCGTGGGACGGCATCCAGATCCTCTACCTTGTCTTGAGAGCGATGGAAGTGATGCATGTCGAGCATCACACCTGCATTATCCCGTTTGACAGTATGCAGAACATCCAGAACCCCCGCGAGAGTAGAAACGCTCGCGATCGGCACGAATTCCAGCTCTACCGTAAGCCCCAGAGGTTTCGCCAAATCACAAAGCTCTGCAAAGCTTTCGATGGCAAAATTGCGGTCATCCGTCCAAATGCTGCTGAGAACATGCCGTCCCCCTAGTTCTGCTGCGGATTCCATCGCAGGGAGGTATCGTTTGGGGTCAAGACCGTCATAAATGCGGGCCAATTCGATATCGAGCAGCTTCACGCCTGTATCCGACAGCGCTTTCTTTGTCTTTTTCATCAGGTCAGGGTTGTCGGATAAAGAGTAATTTGGTTCGCCAGGAAGACCCATGTAAATGGGTCTTAGACTGACGAAATCATAACCAGCGCGCGCGGCAATCTCAATCATCTCATCTGGCGGACAGCCCAACACGGTCAAGTAAGCTAGGGAAAATTGTTTATTCACCTTGTTGTTTCCTCCATTCGCGTGATAGTGGATGCCAGGCAAAACGTTTATTTTTCAAGCTCAGGATCGTAGAACTCGCCGAACAGCTCTTCATCGGAAGGTTTGTCTTCCGGGATCGGACGCGATACCCAAGTGGTATTCATGTAGTGCTTCAGGTGGACGTTCTCGGATACGATGTTGCCTCCCCATGTTCCGCAGCCCAGGCTGGACGTCATCGGCATGCCGTTGTTGAACGCTCCCGCATTTGCTTTGGATTGTGGCTGGCGCACCATGATCCGGCTTACTGGCGCAGCCAGTCCCAGGCGATGGATGTGATCGTCGTTGAAGGAGTAGATTCCGCAAGAGTGGCCTTTTCCACCCACTTCATAGATCGCGCGCATCATATCGAGCGCATTTTCAAATTCGCCTTCATATTTGTACACAGCCAGCAAGGTTGTCAGCTTCTCGCCGGAGAACGGATACTCTTTGCCGATTCCGTCGCCGTGCACGATGATGAATTTGCGGTCTTCCGGGATGGAGAAGCCTGCCGCTTCCGCCAGTTTTTGCGGAGCCAGCGCTACCGTTGTTGGCAGACGATGTCCTTCGTCATCCCACATCGCTTTGCGCAGCATTTCTTTTTCTTCATCATTCGCCAGGTAGCCGCCGACTTTGACCAATTGCTCCAGCATCTCATCAAAGATCTTGTCGCTGATGATCAGGTTTCCGTCTGCAGAGCAGCCAGAACCGAAGTCGGAGGTTTTGCTCAGCATGGTGTTGCGTGCCGCATCAGCAGTATCGGCTGTCTCGTCGATGATCATGGTTGCGTTCCCAGCCCCTACGCCGTATGCGGGAGTACCGGAGCTGTACGCGCTTTTCACCATGTCTTTTCCGCCTGTCGCCAGAGCGAGGTCAGCACGCGCCATCAAGGCTTTGGTCATCGGGATGTTGACGTTGGTCAGGCATTGCAGGATGTCGGCTGGTGCGCCTTCTCTCTCCAATGCTTCACGCATCAGGCGAACAGTCTCATAAGAGGTGTTCTTGGAACGCGGATGCGGAGAGAAAATCACGACGTTGCGCGCTTTGATCGCATAGATCGCGGTGCCTGCCGGAGTGAGGTCCGGGTTGGTAGTCGGTACGATCGAGGAGATGATTCCGACTGGCTTCGCGTATTTGACGATTCCCTTTTCCGGAATCTCTTCGATGATGCCGACGCTTTTCTGGCGCAGGGCATCGCGCAGAACTCCACGGATTTTAAAGCGCTTGTTCATGCGGCTTTCCGGATCGCCCAGACGGCTCTCCTCGATTCCCATTTTCACCAGGCGTTCAAATGTTTTTTTGTTGGCGACTGCCCAAGCAACCGCTTGGCACAGACGGTCTACGCGCTCCTGGTCGTAAGTTTCGATGATGGCCAGCGCCGCTTTTGCCTTTTCAAAAGCTTGATCCAGCTCTTGCTGTTGTTCTGGTGTCAGTTCGGTTGCTCTTACTTTTGTCTCTGCCATCTTTCTTTTTCCTCCTTGAAATTACTCGACTGCTACGTGGTGTACTTTCTTGTCTGGAGAATAGATATCCATAATATTCCAATGTCCAGCCGTTGGAGTCGGAATATTCTGCATTTGAACGTCGATCACATAAGGCTTGTTGGACGCAATAGCGGTCTCCAACGCAGACTTGAACTCATCTGCCGATTGAATTTTGACCCCATCAATGCCATATGCCTTGGCGATTGCTGCGTAATCCGGCGAGTACGGCTGCCCGTCACGCTTGAACAAGGTGCCCAGAGTCGTGCCGAAGTGTGCTTTTTGCAAGCCAGCAATCGTTCCGAACGCGTAGTTGTTCATGATCACCCAGACGACAGGGATGTTCTCTTCTGCTGCTGTCGCCAATACGGCAGGGTTTTGTCCGAAGCCGCCGTCGCCGACAAGCGAGAGAACGACGCGATCCGGTTGCGCGATCTTGGCACCCAAGGCAGCAGGAGCACCGAAGCCCATTGTCGCCAATCCGCCTGGCGTTAGGACAGAGCCTGGCTCATAGACCGGGAATTGCTGCCCTACCCCGTTTTTGTTCCAGCCCACATCGGTTGTGATGATCGCATTGCGAGGCAATACGTCGCGTACTTCCTGCAAAATGCGCTGTGGCGTCATCGGGAAGGCATTGGATGCGATATGCTCCTTGTTGGCTCCCTGGAACTCGGCACGGTTGGCAGCGATTTTCGCTTTGAGCTCTTCGTTTTTCTTGCCTTCTGGCAGCAGTTCTTTGGCCACGCGGTTGATTGCTTTCAAGGCCTGCTTCAAATCAGCGACGGCGCCGATATCAACCGGATAGTTTCTGCCGATCTCGCTTGGATCGATGTCGATGTGGATCAGCTTGGTTTTCGGAATATCGAAGGTGTATTCTTTTTCCCACGAGCTGGCGTCCGCTTCGGCAAAACGGGTACCCAAAGCCAGGATCAAATCGGCATTGCGGGTCGTGTCGTTGATGAATTTGGTTCCCCAGAAGCCTGTCATGCCCAAGGTGAATGGATGGTCGTCCGAGATCGCACCTTTGCCCATGAGGCTGTGCGCCACGGGAATGCTCAGGTGATCGACGAGCTCTTGCAATTCTGCTGCAGCATCAGCAAGCATGATTCCTCCGCCGACGTACAACACAGGATTTTTCGCTTGAATCAGCTTTTCTACGATGCGGGTAGCTGTCTCCTGATCCAGTGACGGCTTGTGCAGGGTTCTGGTGTGCTGCTTCACTTTTTCAAAGAGTTCGACTTCGATCTCCATGGAGAAGATGTCCATCGGCACGGATACCAGCACCGGTCCTGGTCTGCCGCTTTCCGCCAGCTGGAATGCTTTCTCGAGAATTTGCGGGAACAGGTCAGGACGATCTACACGCCACGCGCGTTTGACGAAAGGACGATAGATTTCGTATTGGGCTGCGTCCGCATGCATGTTGACTTCCTGGTGTGGATGCTTGCCGTAGTAGTGGCTTGGCACGTCCCCGGCGATGACAACCATCGGGATCGAGTCGAGAGCCGCGTTGGCTACACCGGTGGCCGCATTGGTGAGACCAGGTCCCAGGTGGCTGAGTACGACTGCCGTCTGTTTTTTCGCGCGGGCATAGCCGTCTGCGATGTGCGCGGCAATCTGCTCATGACGCGTGTTCACAAATTTGATCTTGCTGGATTCGAGGGCTGTCAGCACCGCGATGTTGGTATGGCCGCAGAGTCCGAAAAGATGCTCGACGCCGCGATCCTCCAAATACTTGACCAGTTGATGCGAAATCAGATCTTTTTTCATTTGATAGATTCACCCCTGAAATCGAGAATGATTTTTCCATAGTCGCCAGAAAAAGCGTTTTCATATGCTTGTTTGTAAGCTGACACCGGCATGATCTTGGAGACGACCGGTTCGACGTGAAAAGCTTTGTTGCGCAAATATTCGATCGTCTGCAGATAGTCATCCGGGAACTGGTAGATGATCGAGCCGTAGAGGGTAATCTCGCTTCGCACGACATGGGCCACGGGCAAGCTTGATTCTTGCGTGATTCCGATCATGACCATGGCTCCGCCTGACGTGACCAGTTTGATCCCATCCTCTATGGAAGATTTCGTACCGGCCGCCTCGATGACCACATCAAACGTCTCTCCCCTGACTTCTTTGGGCAAAGCAGTACGGATGTCAGGTCCGAGCTCTTTGACCTTTTCCAGCTTCCTGGGCTGGATGTCGATCGCCGTCACCTCTGCGCCCAGATATTGAGAGAGCAGGATCGCCAGTTTTCCTTCGTTGCCGCAGCCGATCACCGCGACGGAGGTGCCTTTTTGGATCTCCACCTTTTTCAGTGCGTGGACCACGACGGCAAACGGTTCGATCAAGACGGCTTTTTCGTCTGGCAAATCATCAGGGACAGGCAATACGAACCTTGAGGAAATGACGAATTCTTCTGAAAAACCGCCATCCATGTTGATCCCCAGCGACTTCTTGTTCAGGCAGATGTTCGTCTTGCCCGCTTGGCATTTCACACAGGTTCCGCAAAATGTATTGGGGAGAACGACTACCCGGGTGCCGGGCTGGTATCGGGCTTCTTCTCCTGCCTCGATAATCGTGCCCAGAAGCTCATGTCCCGGACGGACAGGATAGGTGGCATAGGTGAGTCCGCCTTTGTACACACTCAGGTCTGTGCCGCAGATCCCGCCGTAAATCAGCTTGATTTTCACCTCGTCGCCGACAGGGCCAGGCAGTGAGTTTGCTTCTCGCAATTCCATTTCGAACGGCTTTTTTAGCAACAGTTCCAACACTCGTTTGTTCACCACCTTGTTGTTCGGCTTTATCTTCTGGAGTGTTCAGGGCTTTATTTTTCTTCCTGTGGCAGATGTCTGAGTGCTGGACCGGAATACCCGACCAGATCGTCGCGATTCGGGCAAGGCCCTTTGATCAGCAAGCCATTTTGCAACTCTTCCAGCGCATGGGCTACGATACCCATCCCGCGGGACAGTGCAAAGATTCCTTTCGCCGATTCTGCCGGTATGCCCAGCTCACATTGAATCGCTGCAGCCACCCCGTCGACGTTCATGGTCATTTTTCTATTTTTGCGCGCTTCCAGCTGACTCCTGAACGTTTCCGCAATTTTCAGGTATTTTCCTGAAATTTCTCCTTCTTCGACCAGAGCCTCTGCAAGCGCGTACAATCTTCTGATGCGCGGATCGTCATCATGCAATTGGTGACCGATGCCGCCCAGCTTCTCTTTCTTCTGTTCGAGAAGATCCAGCTCTTCCGCGATGACTTCATCGAATCCCAGATCAGGCTCGGCTTCGAGTCTTGCGTTTGTTTTGTAGAACAAGGCCATGGCCTTCTCCGCTGCTCCTCCGTGAATGTCGCCCAGCACATTGATGCCTGTAGCTACACAGGAGTTGAACGAAATCCCGCAAGTCGCTGCCATGCGAGCTGCTGCAATCGAGGGAGCTCTCGGTCCGTGATCAGCACCGGCTACTAAAACGCTTTCAAGCAAACGCGCTTTTTTCTCACTCAAGACCTCTCCACAAAGGAGGAGGTACAGCATTTGGCTATACGACAGGGTGCCAATCAATTCTTCGATCGGATAACCGCGGATGATAATTTCATTTTTTTTGATTTGGCTAATGGAGGTATCCCACCAGACAGCTCCATCCTTATAGGCGCTCAATGCACTCCTGCTCATCGGTCTCTCCACCTCTCTTTGCTCTCATGAAATCTCTTGCTCACAGTATAGCTGTTACTTTGCTAGGAATAAAATGAATAAAACTCATGGTATCCATGAGTTTTAGGAATTGGTTATTTGATTATGCCGTGACTTTGCTTGAGAAACCTCTTGAATTGGACGACTGCCGGGGACATGTAGCGATCATTGCGCCAGACCATCTGAATCACGCGTTTGCATACTGGCTTGGTAACGGTCAGAATCGAAATTTTCTCCATGTCCAGCCCCGGAATATACGGAATCAGCGCTACGCCGAAGTTGGCAGCCACAAACCCCGCGATCGTCTCATCCCCGACGCCTTCAAACGTGACGTTCGGCTTGAAGCCCGCTTCCTGGCAAAGCCTTTCGATCACTTCGCGAATGCCGCTCTCATGCTTGTAGGAGACGAATGGCTCGTCCGCCACTTCCTGCAGTTCAATTTTTGTCCGTGCAGCAAATCGATGCTCCTTCGGCACGATCAGATAGAGCGGTTCGTCGATCGCCACGACCGATTCGATATACTTGTTTTTCATCTGCTCATTGGGCGAGCACAGACCCAGATCGATTTCGCCAGCCTCCAGCAGATTCATGATTTTGCGGGTCGAGTCCTGGGTCAACTGAAACTGGATGCCGGGGTATTTTTCGCGAAAAACACTGATCAGATCGGGGACGAAGCTTGATCCCAAGGTATGGATAAAGGCAAGAGAGATCGTGCCTTGATATGGATTGTCCAAATCCCTGATCTCTTGTTTGGCCTGGTTGATCTCCTGAATGACCCGGTTCACATATGGCAACAGAATTTCTCCATATTGATTCAGCGTCACGCCCCTTACTTTGCGATCAAACAGGGGAACGCCCAGCTCCTCTTCCAGCTTGGCAATGGAGCGGCTGAGTGCCGATTGGGTCAATGCGAGTTCATCCGCTGCCTTGGTAAAATTCTGATGCTTGGCCAATGCCTGAAAATACTCAAGCTGCTGCCATTCCATGTATCGCTGCCTCCTCTACCCGATCTCGTATGCACTGGAATCACGGACTACGATTTGCGGCTGCAGTATGATACGCTGTGACTTCATATCCAGCCCTTCTATTCGTTTATGGAGAAGGTCTGCCGCATAAGTACCGATCAACTGCGGAGACGAAGAAACGGTCGTCAGGCTGGGAATAGAGGTTGCCGCCTCTTTAATATCGTCAAAGCCGACAACTGCAATGTCCTTGCCCGGGTTCAGCCCCGCCTCCTTCAGTCCTACCATCGCACCAAAAGCAATGACATCGTTATAGCAGAAGATGGCAGTCGGCGGTTCGGGATGACGCAGGATTTCCCTTACCGCTTCCAGCCCTCCCTCTCTCGTCATGGTACTTCCGATCATCAACGATTCGTCTACTTCCAGTCCGGCTTCTTCAAAAGCCTCACGGTACCCGGCCTCTCTGTCCTTCCACGAATGAGCTTCCATCGGGCCTCCCAGCAATGCGATGCGACGATGCCCTTTTGCGATGAGATGCTGCACAGCGATCTTGGCTCCCGGTCTAAAATCAACGCCGACATAATCCGTATCTGTTCCCGAGATCTCCTTGCCGACCAGAATAACCGGAATTCCCAGATTCACCATCTTGTTGATCGTTTCGATCGAACTCTTCGTAGCAGGGCAGAGGATGACGCCGCCCACCCGGTATTCCATCATCGTAGAAAGCAGGCTGTCCTGCTTTTTGCCCGATTCGGATGTCGTCCCGAGCAAGACCGTGTAGCCGTGCTTGTCCAGTTCCTGATGAACCCCGTCCAGAAGTTCGGAAAAATACGGATTGGCAATTTCCGTTATAATCATCCCTACGGTCGATGAGCTTTGGCTGCGCAGGTTGGCTGCGACGCGGTCATATACATACCCCAGTTCGCTCATCGATGCGAGGACTCTTTTTTGAGTAGCTTCAGAAATATTCTGACATTTGTTTCTGACGATCAAGGAGGCAGTCGTCTTCGATACACCTGCGTGATCTGCTACCTGCTGCAGCGTCACACGTGTTCTTTTTTTCTGTTTCACGATTGGGTACCACCTCGTAATCATATAGAACAGCACAAATTCATCCTAAACCAAAAAGAACAGCAAGTAAAGGAACGGCGGTCCCGCGCCGCTTCGTGCCTCCCCTGCCTTCCATGAAAGCAAAAAAGGCTGTACCCAAAGATTTGCCTCGGGAGACAGCCTTTATGCAACTATCACTTTCTATAGCTTACTTCCACATCCAACAGCTTGTCGATGGCGCCCGGTTTCGCCTGAATGAACTCCAGAACCAGCCCGTCCGGCAATAAGACCCAATTTTTTCCTTTTGGTAGAGAAGTGCAGCCCCAGGCGTACACCTCTTCCAACGCCTGTTCCAGATCCTCTGTCATGATGGCGATATGACCCAACCGCCCCTGACCGCCGGAAAAATCACTATCCGCGATCAATTGCAGGCCACCCAGCAGCCAAGCCTGTTTTGGCTCCTCTCTAGTCCCATCGACATTGACGAGCGGCAAGCCCAATGCCTCCTGAAAAAAGCGGATATGCCAGTGGATATCCTTCACAGAAAAGGCGACATGCTCCACATACGATTTTTTTGGATACACCCAAAGCTCCCCCTCTAGCGCTTTTTCCTCAGATGAGCCAGACCGGTCAAGAGCGTTTATGCCTCAACCCGTATTCGATTCCCTTCACGCAGGCCATCAGCACACTGTTGACCGGCGTCGGTACACCCCACTTCGCTCCCCAGCGCACGACGGAGCCATTGATAAAATCGATTTCGGTCGGCATTCCGCTTTCGATACTCTGCAGCATGGAAGGCTTGAAATCATCCGGCAACCCCTCGGCGGCTTTGATCCAGGCTTGCTCTGGGGCTTGGATCGATAGCTCTACCCCTGCTGCTTGCGCCACTGCGATCCCTTCTGCTACCGCTGAAAGCGCGCAATTCCGCAATTCCGGGACGCTGTACAATCCGCCGTACGGCAGCCTAGTAATGCTGCACAAGGCACCGGTAGCTAGGTTGATCAGCAGTTTGTCCCACATGATCCCCATGATATTGTCGCTGACCGTCGTCTCCAAGCCGGACTGATTGAACACATCGGCTACGCGCTTGACCCTCTCGGTTACCTGACCGTCCAGCTCGCCAATATAGGTGTGTTTGCCTTTCGTGCCAGCACTGACTTGTCCAGGATCGAGCATAACCCCGCCGACGTATGTCCGCCCGACCAGCACATGCTCCTTCCCTACTGCCTCTGCGATCATTTCTTCGTTGCCAAGTCCGTTCTGCAAAGACATCACCATGGTATGCTTCCCGATCATCGGGCGAGCCATCTCGATCGCTTCTTTCGTGTGGTAGGATTTCACCAACACGATCACCAGATCGACTGTACCTATCGACGAACAGTCTGTCGTTGCCCGCACCCGGACATTACGCCTATGGGTGCCTTCATGCAGGGTCAGTCCTTCCCTGTTCATGATGTGGACATATTCCGCAGATCGCCGAATCAGATACACTTCTGATCCCGCTTCGGTCAAGACACCACCGATGACGCTGCCCAATGCCCCTGATCCCAGAATCGCTATTTTCACCTTGCTCCCCCCACAGACTGCTTTCGATTCTACTTGCTTAGTCTTTTCTCTTGATTCCGAGTTCTTCTGGATGGACTTTTGCCACTCCCGCATCTTGCAGCAGCCATGCAGTCGTCGATTGCCAGTCCTTCCAGAACTTCACCGCTTCTTCACCGGACAACCCCAACGAGACAGCTCCTCTTTGCTTTAAAAATTCCTGAAATTCCGGCTCTTGCTGTGCTTTTGCAAAGTCGGCAACCAGTCTGCGCTTGATCTCGTCAGGGGTATCGGCTTTGACCCAGACGCCGTAAAAAGGACCCCACGGCAAAAACTTCTTAATGTCTGGAACCGATTCCAAAATGGCCGGCACGTCTTTGGCCTGTTCGACACGCTCTTCGTTCACGACTGCGAGGATTCGCACTTTTCCGGCTTTCATGTTTTCCAACGCTGCCGTCAATCCGGTCACTGTTACATCGACGTGACCGCCGAGTACTGCCGTCAAGGCCGGTCCGCCGCCTTCGAAAGGAACCATGTTAAACTCCACATTCGTTGCTGCGCTCAGCATGGTACTGACAATGAAATCCATGGTAGCCTGTCCGGTCGAACCCATTTTGACTTTTCCTGGATTCGCCAACGCTTCCTGAATCAGATCATCGATCGTATGATAAGGAGACTCTGTCGAGACAATAATTGCCGGTACGGCACTCGCCATAATATTGATCGGGTAAAAGTCTGCAAAATCCGTTTTGGAAATGCCCAGCACACCGTAGCTCGCTGCATTTTCAGCCGTGAAGAGCAGATGGTAGCCGTCCGGCTTTTTATCTGCGACATACTGCAAACCAATCGCCCCATTGGCACCTGTTTTATTGCTGAGAACGATGGACTGCCCCAAATTCTTCTCAGCCAACGGCACAATTGCACGTGTGATCGTGTCAGTATCGCCGCCGGCCCCCCAAGGGATCACACCCGTTATTGTTTGCCTTGGGTAGTCATCCACTGCGGATTGTCCGGCAGATGTACTGGTTGACGATCCGCATCCTGCGGTCAACATCATAGCAGAAACGATCAGAAAAGTGAATGTTTTGCGAAAACGGAACATATCACAGCCTCCTTTACGAATAGCTTGCTAGACTGGGAAAAATTTCAGGATATGCTCTGCATAGGTGCAGATCTCGTCGTTTTGGTTAAACACTTCCACCTTGGCTCTCGTTCGCAAATTCGCTTCATCTACCTCGATAATCGTGTACTTGGCTGTAAGGGTGTCTCCAAAAAAGACCGGCTTGATAAAGCGCAGTCGGTCATACCCGTAAGAGACGCTCGGCAGGCTTGCTTTTGCCTGCACCTGGATCAGGGTCGAAGCCGTGGAACCGATTGCAAGCGAGATGATGCCGTGCGCGATCCGCGTCTTGTATTTGGTGGTTTTCATGAATTCTTCGTCGGTATGCATTTGGCTGTAATCTCCGGTGATGTCGGCGAATTGATACACCTCTGTCTCTGTGATTGTTTTGGAAAAAGAGCAGGTGTCCCCTACTTGAAAAGGCAATACGTTACTCATGTTCATTCCTCCTCGGATTTTTCGTTCATTTCGTTTTGTTTATCCACTCGTTGCGAATCCCCATCGGCTGCGGCAGGAACAGGCGGCGGTCCATTTCTTTGAGATCATCCGCTATCTGCGGCCGGAAACCCATGTGACGGATGACGTCCTGCTCCACGTCCAGTCCCGGAGCGATTTCACACAGCTCCAGGCCTGTTGGCGTCAGACGAAAGACGGCACGTTCTGTTATGTAGATGACTTCCTGTCCGCGACGAAGGGCATCCATGCCGTTAAATGTGATTTCTGACACATGTGGAACCAGTTTCTGAAAGCGTCCCTCCTGGGCAATCCGCACACTCCCGTTTTCGATTTCTGTCTTTAATCCGCCAGCCGTCAAGGTACCGCTGAAAATCACTTTTTTCGTGTTCTGGCTGATATTGATAAACCCGCCTGTCCCCATGATTTTTCCGTTGAACTTATGGACGTTCACATGTCCCGATTGATCTGCCTCGGCAAAGCTCAAGAAGCAGACATCCAACCCTCCGCCGTCGTAAAAGTCGAATTGCGCCGGCATGTCCAGCAATGCCTGCATATTCACGCTTGCCCCGAAAAAGATGCCTTGGGCACTAACCCCGCCGATTGGACCCGTCTCCACCGTCAATGTCATCTCTTCGCTCACGCCTTCTTCACGAGCGACCATTCCGATGCCGTCCGAGATCCCCACTCCGACATTTCCGACATCGCCTGGCTTCACTTCATGTAGGGCACGACGAGCGATTACCTTGCGCTCGTTAAGCGGAAGCGGAATGACCTCTCCCGTCTCCATGACATAGTCCCCGGAAAAAAATCGATTGACCGAACCGGCGTACAACTGGGGCTGATCATGATCCACGACGACCGCATCCACGAGATAGCCCGGAATTTTGACCGACTTCGGATGCAGCGTGCGCGACTTGACCAGGCGTTGGACCTGCGCGATGACAATTCCCCCGTTGTTGTGAGCAGCCTGAGCCATCGCCAGCGCATCCAGATAAGCGATCTCGTCTTCCATGCTGATATATCCTTCGGTGTCGGCTGTCGTTCCCCGGATGATCGCGACGTCAGGCCGTATTGCCGGATAGAACAGCCATTTTTCTCCATCGATTTCCATCAGTCGGATGAGTTCTTCCTGTGTCCGCTCGTTCAATCTCCCTCCCTTTTGCCTCGGATCGACGAAGGTTCCCAAACCAACATGGCTAAGGATTCCCGGATGTCCTGCTGCTGCAGCCCGCAACAGCTGGCTCATGACACCCTGTGGAAAATTGTAGGCTTCAATCTCATTTCGTTCCGCCATTTCAGCAAGGCGTGGCGACTGTCCCCAGTGTCCGCCGATAATGCGTTTGACCATTCCAGGCTGAGCCAGCGGGGACATCCCACGCTCTGCACGATCTCCCAGGCCTGTCGAATGCCAGTATGTGAGATCACACGGTTCCTGGGTGTCCCGGAAACGCCGAGCAAGAGCATCGATCACCTGTGTCGGCTCCAGCAAACCGCCACCGGCGCCACAAAAAGTGATAGTCGCTCCCGAGGGAATCCACTTGACCGCCTCATCGGCGCTGACAACCAAAACCGCATTTCCCTTTCGCAATGGTTTCACAGCCCAATCACTCCCATCTCTGTTTGACTTTCTGCGCAAAAGCACTGTAAAAACAATTAGTGTATCGATTTAGTATTTCGATATACTATATCGATACAGTAGATTATAATCAGGCCACTTTCACCTTGTCAAACAAATATCAATTTTTCGAAAATTGCCCTTTCCTCCATCTCTGTTTGCGTATTTTTTCCACCCAGCTTTAGGAATGTAAATCAATAAAGAAATCCGGCCAATTTACATTGACACAAACTGCTTTTTCGCTTCATAATGGACGTTATAAAGTTCGCCAGTGAGCTACAAGAACAAGGAAAGAGAGTAAAAAAATGACTGAAAATATAGATATATCGATTCGCGAGAAAAACATTGCCTTCATCGGTTTCATGGGTGCCGGCAAAACCACCATCGGCCAGCTTGTCGCCAAAAAGCTGTACCGGGATTTCATCGACATCGACGAGGAGATCGAACGCATTCATCAGATGCCGATCTCCCAGATTTTCAAGGAAATGGGAGAAGCGAGCTTCCGCAAGATGGAGCGCGAGCTGATCGTCTCCCTTTGCAAAAATACTCGTGTCAAGATTCTGTCTCTGGGCGGAGGGGCGTATCTTCAAGAAGAAGTGCGCAAGGCTTGCCTGGCCAACTGCATCGTCTTTTTCCTCGATCTGTCCTGGGAGTCCTGGAAAGAACGGATTCCGCTGATCATCGACAGCCGGCCAATTCTGCAAAACAAGTCTCTGGATGAAATCGAGGAGCTGTTCCTGAACAGACGGTCCGCCTACAATATCCATCATTCCCGGATTACGACCAGCGAGCTGGACGCCGAGTCCGTAGCCGATCAGATCGTCGAGTCATTGAAGCTGGCGTGGGACATATACGAGCCGAATCGCAGTATATTTGATTAATGAAAACGTAGTAACCGTACCTGCTTCTATTGAGGTGTAGAGGAAACAGAAAAACAAAGAAGTCTTCAGACCCAATGCCAACATGGATCTGAAGACTTTTTTTGTACCGATTTGGATTTTTTGTTCAGAAAGCGGAACCAGCCAATCCGGAGGCGCATGATTCACGCACCACGAGCTGTGGCTTCAAAATAATCCGCTGGGGACCCTCGTCCAATCCGCGTATACGCTGATGCAAAAGATCTGCGGCATGCGCTCCGACCAGCTCGGGGGTGGCCGCGATCGTCGTCAGACTGGGGTTGTAGATGGCTGCCTCTTTAATATTGTCAAAGCCCACGATGGCCAAATCCTTGCCGGGAGTCAATCCCGCCTCTTTCAAGCCGTGCATGACGCCAAACGAGACGACGTCGTTGTAGCAAAATGCCGCAGTCGGCGGATTCGGGCTGTTGAGGACCTTCCGCAATACTTCTACCCCACCTTGCACAGTGGCATGTCCCTCAATCCACAGAGATCGGTCGACGGCCAAACCGGCCTCTTCATGTGCGAGCAAATAGCCGCGATTCCGGTCTTTCCATGCCGTAGACTCCGATGGTCCCCCGAGAAAAGCGATCCGTCGATGCCCCAATCTGATGAGGTGATCCACGGCCAGTTTTCCGCCCTCGACGTTGTCGATTCCCACGTAGTCACAATTGGACCCGGGAATGTCCTTGGCGACCAGCACGACAGGGATGTCCCATTTTCGCAAACGCTCGATGGTTTCCATCGTGCTTTTGGAGACTGGACTCAGGATCACCCCACCGACTCGGTATTCCAGCATGGTGGACAAGAGCGTGTCTTGCTTGTCCTTCAAGTCAAAGGTGGTTCCGAGAATAACCGTATAGCCATCCTTATCTAGCGACTGATGGACACCGACCAGCAATTCGGAAAAGAACGGGTTGTCGATCTCGGTAATGAGCAACCCGACTGTTGACGAGTGCTGGGACCGCAGATTAGCGGCGACACGATCATAGACATAGCCTAATTCCCGCATCGACTCCAGTACTTTCTTGCGGGTAGCCTCGGAAATGTTGGTGCTGCCGCGCACGATCAAGGAAGCGGTAGCGCGTGAGACTCCGGCGTGTTCTGCTACCTGTTGAAGCGTAACGCGGCGTCTTTTTTCCCGTTTCTCGATTGGAATCACCTGCTTGCCGCATGTAGTCAATGAACATCAATATTTTACCATTGTCTCAAACATTGGCATAGAAGCAATTATGGTTTGAAATGGCGACTACATGAACCACTCCAGCGGCACCAATACGATGGACGGGAACAAGGTGAGCAACAGGAGGATCAGCACTTCCACCAGCAAAAACGGCCAGATCCCTTTCATGATGTCATCAATTCCGATTTTTCCTACGCCACATGCCACATTCAGAACCGTGCCGACTGGAGGCGTCAACAGACCAATGCAGTTGTTGAGGACGAAAATGACTCCGAAATACACAGGGTCAATCCCTGCTGCGTTCACAATTGGCATCAGCACAGGAGTCAGGATCAGGATAGTCGGGGTTGAATCCATGGCAGTCCCCACTATCAAGACCAATGCGTTGATCGCAAGCAGCAGAAGCAGCGGATGCTCAATCAACGGCGCAAGCAGATGGTTCATCAGGTCAGGGATATTGGCCACCGTAATCAGCCAGGCTGTCACCATCGCGGCTGCTACCAGGAACATGACGGTGCTTGTCGTCTTCGCTGCAGCGACGAGCACCCTGTACAGCTCGCCCAATTTCAGCTCGCGATAGACGCATAGCCCCACAAACAAGGCGTAAAATGCCGCCACGACCGCAGCCTCCGTCGGCGTAAAGATCCCTCCGCGCAGTCCGGCGATAATGATGACTGGCAGCATCAGTGCCCAGATCGCCTGGCGTGCTGCAAGCCAAATCTCTTTCGGTGTCTTGCGCGGGAATACTTGGACATCGTCTTTTCGGACTACCAGCCACCAGGTAACCATCAGCCCGATTCCGATCAGAAGCCCCGGGACGATCCCCGCCATAAACAGCTTGGTGATCGATACTCCGCTCGTCACCCCGAATATAATGAATGGAATGCTCGGCGGAATGATGGGAGCGATAATCCCGCCGGCTGCGATCAGACCTGCCGAACGGTTGCGATCATACCCCGCTTTGATCATCATCGGAATCAGGATGGCTCCGAGTGCTGCGGTATCCGCTACAGCAGAACCAGACAGACCTGCAAACAGAACGCTGGCGAGAATAGCCACATAGCCCAGTCCTCCGCGAATATGACCAAAGATCGACATGGCGAAGTTGATGATCCGGCTGGAAATCCCGCCGGCATTCATCAGTTCCCCTGCCAAAATGAAGAACGGCACCGCCATCATCGGAAAGCTGTCAGCTCCATTGATCAGGTTCTGCGCGATAATCTGGCTGTCGAACAGGCCCAGCAAAATCATCAGGGCGACTCCGCTGACGAGCAACGCCAGCGCAATCGGCATTCCCAGCGCCATGACGGCAAGCAGCGAACCCGCAAATACAACCAGTGTCATCTACCGGTTCCCTCCCGTCACAGACTGATTATGATTTGTGTCCAATGCTTCAAGCATGATCTCTTCTTCAGACTCCCTGGTCCTCATCAATTCATGCAGTCGGTCCTTATGAAACAAAGCGATATACAAATGATGCAGTACGACAATTCCCATCCCCACACTCATGACGATTCCAATCCCGTAAATCAAGGACATCGGCAGTCCCGTAGCAGGCGCATGGGCAGTCGTGCTGACCAGGGTCAATTTCCAGCTGCCGTCGAGGACAAGCCATAGCACGTACAAAACGATGAGATTGCTGATGGTGAAGGCGATTCTTTTCGCCTGCAATGGCAGCTTTTTAATGAACATGTCGACTCCAAGATGACCATTGTCCTTCAAGGCCCCGATCGCCCCGAGAAACGTCAGCCAGACGAAGAAGAAGCGGGACATTTCCTCCGACCAGGTAATGCCGGAGTCGAAGGCATAGCGCAGCACGACGTTGCCGAAGACTAGAATCGCCATGCCGGACAAGCAGATCGCCATCAACACATCTGTGATTTTGGAAAACAGGGAGAAAAGTTTCGCCATAGATGCCCCTCCTCGAGAAGAAAATGAACCCCCGTCTCTATTTGTTTGCTTCTCTCAGTTTGTTGACCAGGTCTTCTCCCAGTTTGGCAGCGTATTTATCATAGATCGGCTTCATCGCCTCGAAGAAGCGCTGCTTTTCTTCCGCCGTCAGTTCAGTGACTGTCATGCCGTTGTTCGCCAGGTACTCCTCTGCCTGCTTGGTCTCTTCCTGATTCAATTGGCGTTGGTAGTTTTTCGCCTCGTCGGCTGCCTTCTTGACCCATTCTTTCTCCTGATCCGAAAGCGAATCCCAGAATTTCTTGCTCAGCAAAAACGGACTTGCGTTGTACACATGGCCTGTTTTGGTATAGTATTTTTGCACCTCGTAGAACTTGGAGGAGGTGACATTCCCGGCCGGGTTCTCTTGTCCATCAACTACGTTCTGCTCCAATGCGGTAAACAGCTCGGTGAAAGCCATTGGCGTAGGGGTAGCACCCATTTCCTTCCACATGTCGATGTGGAGCTCATTTTCCAATGTCCGAATCTTCAGACCCTTGATGTCGTCGACTGTTTTGACTTCCCGCTTGTTATTGGTCAGGTTGCGGAAGCCATTTTCCCAGTAGTTCAAACCAATTACGCCTGCAGCCGGCAATTCATCCAGCAGTTCTTTTCCGATCGGTCCGTCCAAAATCTCGTACGCCGTCTTTTCATCCTTGAACAGGAACGGCAGGTCGAGCGCGGTAAAGCGTTCGACGTCGACGGCAATCGGTCCGCTGGACATCGTAGAACCCTGGATCGTGCCCACCTTCATCGCGTCAAATACTGCGCGGTCCCCGCCCAGCTTCCCGTCGGCATACACTTCCACCTTGAAAGCGCCCGCGGATTCCTTTTCGAGAATTTCGCCAAACTTGATCAAGCCTTTGGTCAGCGATCTGTCCTGGGCTGTCACGACCGCAAGCTTGACAACCTTGGTCTCGGCGGCTTTCTGTTCACCACTGCCGTTAGTGCCTTGCGGAGCTGCAGATTGTGACGAACATCCAGCCAGAGCGAGCATGCAGGTCAACACGGAGAAAATAACAAACTTTTTCATAAAACATCCACCTCATTCGCTTTTTTTATTTTGCTTTGCTTAACTCACCTATTGGTCAATGCCTCTCTTTAGGTTTTGGCGATCCCCCCCTGACTGCAAACGTCGCTCTCCCAACATTCATGCCTGTCTGCCAGTTTCACACCCCGTTGAAGGACAGAATGATTTTTCCATAATTGCCTGTTAAAGCGTTTTCAAATGCTTGCTGAAAAGATGTGAACGGCATGATACTTGAAACAATTGCATCGACGCAAAAATGCGGGTCACGCAAATATTCAATCGTTTGCAGGTAATCGGAAGGGAAGTTATAGATAATCGTGCCGTAAAGGGTCAGTTCATTGCGAACCACATAGGCCACAGGGAGGATCGCCTCTGGCGCCAAACCGATGACGACCATGGAACCGCCTGGACGGACGAGCTGTATGCCATTCTCCACAGAGCTGCTTGTGCCTCCGGCTTCGATCACCACATCAAAGCGCCTGGATTCGAGAGCCAAATCCTCCGGCAATACTGCGCGGATGTCCCCGATCTGCTTTACCAGTTCCAGCTTGTGCGGGTTGATATCGACAGCGGTGACCCGCGCTCCCAGATGATGCGCCAATGCCGCTGCCAGCATGCCTTCATTGCCGCAGCCGATAATGCAGACTGTAGTCTCCTTCGTAATTTTTACCTTCTTGAAAGCATGCACGACAACCGCAAAAGGCTCGATGAGCACCGCTTTTTCGTTCGGCAGATCATCCGGGAGAGGCAGCACGTATTTGGATGAAATCAGGAACTCCTGCGAAAAACCGCCGTCCATATTGACACCGAGCGATTTCTTGCGCTCACATATATTGGTGTCTCCATTCCGGCAGTAGCTGCACTCCCCGCAAAACGTATTGGGCAGAATGACAACCCTTGCTCCTACCTCGACAGAGGCGTCCGGCCCCGCATGGATGACCGTGCCTACCAATTCATGGCCCGGTCGCAGAGGATAGACAGCATGCTTGAGCTTCCCGAGATAGACACCGACATCGGAACCGCAGATCCCGCCGTAGATGACACGGATTTTCACTTCATCCCCTACAGGATCTGCAAGAGGCTCCATTTCCCTGATTTTCATTTCTTTTGGTTTCTCTAAAAACAACTCCAACACCTGATCCCACCACCATGTTGTTATTCACCTTTTATTAGATCGATCTAATAATACTCAAAAAATATATGCTCGCCCCGTGATATGAGCTGCACGAACATGCTCGCAGTCTATATTGACTTAACTGGATCGATCTAATAAAATAGAGAAATTATTTGTACTGACTCCACCTTTCTTGTGCAGATTTCATGCACTAGATCGATCTAGTAGCATTATATTCTCCACATGAAAGCGGTGTCAATACAATTTTCAGAAAACACCTATTGTTTCGTCTATGAAAGGAAGTCATGAAATGCGGGTCTTCTTGTATACTACCTTGATACTGTTGTACATGCTGTCGCAATTCATCCCTCATTTGTACCTAAGCTACACGATCGGCGTCATTGCAGTCATAACCTGCTTCATTTCCGCCTTTCATGCAAGGGGTCTGCATCGCATTACAGGCTTTGTTTTTCTCGTGCTCGGGATCTTTCTTTTTATCTACAACGACCTGGAGTGGTACACGTTTTTCCTGCAGTTTCAATCCATGCTGGGCCTTCTGTCGCTTTTTGTCGTCCTGCCCTTTATCAATTCGCTCATTCGGATCGGGCGTTACGACAAAAGCTTGAGCCAACTTTTGCAGGACCGGGTGACGCGCTTGACCAGTCTGTACAAGCGTAGCTTTCTGGTCTGCCATTTTCTCGGCGTGTTCTTGAATATGGCTGCCCTGCCCCTGCTGATCCAGTCGGTCAAGCCATCCCTTCCTACCATGTCCAGGGATGAAATCAACCAGTTTTTCACGAAAAATCTGCTTCGCGCCTACGCCCTGTGCCTGACGTGGAGCCCCATGGAAGTCATCGTGAGCAGATCGATCGATATTACCCAAGCGCAGTACTATATGATTCTTCCCATCGTTCTGGGGATCGCAGCGATCGCCACGGGTGTGGACTTTGTCCTGTCCGGCCGCCGCTACAAAGAGATCCCGGTGTCCATGACGCAGACGCAGGAAGTCGATCTCAAAAAGGTCATCAAAAAAGTGGCGCAGATGCTGGGCATGCTCTTTCTGTTCATTGTTCTGGTAACGATTACGCAGCAAATGCTGGGGCAAGGCTTTCTGTTCTCTGTAGTCCTGCTGCTGGTTCCGTTTTCTATCTTCTGGGCAGCATGCCTGAAGAAGACCAAAATTTTTCTGTCTGCAACCATTCCGCATTGGAAGGTGCGCGTCGATGGGTTGGCCAATTACTTTTTCATGTTTTTGAGTGCCGGATTGTTCGTGGGGGTTTTGGCAATCTCCGGGATGCTGTCGTTTTTGGAGCCGCTCTTCCAGTACGCAGCCGAGACGCCAGTCTTTCTCTATCTCTTTATCGGGGCTTATTTTTTGGTAACGGCGTTCATCGGCTTTCATCCCTTGATTTCTCAAACCTTCTTGGCCGAGTTTCTCGTTCCGATCCTGCCGCAGGTGGCAACCTTGCCTCTCGCTGTCGTCCTTGTGACATGCGGCCTATCCACCATCATGTACAGCCCGTTCAACCTGTCTGTCTCGCTTTTATCCAGCGAGCTGAAAATCAACCCGTTCCGCATGGCGGGCTGGAACGTCGGGTACGGTGTGGTGTATATCCTGATCAGCATTGTCGTAGCGTTAGGTTTGGAGTGGGCGTTTTATTGAGGAAGGAAACATGGCAGTCTATGCTTCGAAAGTCGACCCTCCCGGGAGAAAAACCGAGGAGGGTTTTTCTTGTGGAAAATGTATGACATAAGCGAAAAATTTTCTATTTCTTTTTTCACGATTCTGATAAAATTACAATCGACAAATTTCGCCTTTTCAGGTCTGAATGCCCATAATCATAATCATACTCCTTTTCTCCCACTCATTCTGCCGTGAAACTGGTTCGTGATTTGTATTGGTATTGAATCCATCATGAGAAAACATTTTAGATCACGAAAGAGAGATGGGAATGTGAAAAAAGTTTCGACGGTTCTGACAATGTCTTCGTTACTATTCTGTGCTCCGCAATTAGCTGAGGCCGCTTCGGACCCTGCTCCACTGAAACCCTTGCAAGACGCCACATGGTCAAAAGGTATCTTTGATCATCAACTTTATGAGAACTATATTGGCAAACCGAATGACCCCAGTCTTGAATATGATCGCTCGACTATCCAGTTCAGGTTGCCTGACCTCCAAGGCAAGACGGTTACCAAAGCAACCCTTCGCATCAGAATCACTTCCATCAATTCCACTGTCGAGGATGCAGACGTCTTTATCGCTGTATATGGCTCCAGTATTGACAATTGGGAAGCCTCATTCCCGACATTTCCACTGAAAGAAACAGATCCTTTGCTACAGAAGAAAAAGAAAGTTGACCTACAGACATCCGATGGCTGGGTTGAGTTTGATGTGACCAATTTTGTTCAAAATCAAGCAGATGGCCTGGTTACGTTTGCTCTGCTGGGAAACGAGACAGTAGATAATGAAGTACTGTTTTTCTCAGATCAGGATGCAAGAAATTACCCCCAGCTTCTTCTTGAAACGGAGGACGCAACTCCTCCATCCCAAGCACCAGTGATCCATGACGCCGAGACATCGGAAGACACGCCCGCCAGAGATCTCTATCTCTTGCAAGACACCCAAGACGAAACCCCTGTTACCCACTACAAGATTTCAAACATTACAGGTGGCAAGCTGTATCTGGGCAATGGAACTGTTGAGATTGAGAGCGATTCTTTCATAACAAAAGAGGAAGGCGCGGATGGGTTGACGTTCGTCCCGTTGCACGATGCCAACTCCCTCGCCGGGGATTTGTTCTCATTCAACGTACAAGCAGCTCAGGATAACGCAGGCAAAGGGCTAAGCGCTGCAGCCAAAGCCACGATCACAGTCACGGAAGTCAATGACAAGCCCGTTGCTCATCATGATTCTTTGCCTTCCATCGACGAAAATTCAGGGGATCAAATCATTCCATTCTCGGAACTGATCGCGAATGACTCCCCTGGGGCCGACAACGAAGGTGACCAGACCCTGGAGATCATCGATCCGGTCTCGGAACCCACTGCCGGAACCGTACGCATCTCCGGAAGTCATGTTATTTTCAGTCCTGCACGAAACTACCATGGTCCTGCCCGTTTTACCTATAAGCTAAAAGACAACGGCAGCACGGACGGTTCACCCGATCCGCAAATCAGTGAAGATACAGCAACCGTAACCTTCGACATCAATGAAATAGCCAAAACCCCCAGCATATCTCAGGCAGAAACGGATGAAGACACTCCAACATCCGGCGGACTGGAGATTATCCCTGACAACACGGGTGGAATCACAACCTGCTATTACAGGATCAGCGGAATCGTCGGCGGAACCTTGTATCAGAACGACGGTGCCACTCCGATCAGGGAAGGTAGCTTCATCACTGCTGATCAGGGAGCGCTTGGATTGAAATTTTTGCCAGATGAAGACCTCAATTCACCAGCAGGTGATCTATTTCTCTTTCAGGTGCAAGCCGCTGCAGATCAAAGCGGAAGAGGATTAAGCGCTCCGGCAAACGCCTTGATCACAGTCAACGAAGTGAATGACGAACCAGTGGCAACAAGCGATACGTTGGACCCCATCGCTGAAAATGCAGGCGAGCTGACGATCCCTGTCGACAAGCTGCTTGATAATGACGACCCAGGTGCGGAAAATGAGTCCAACCAAAAACTGACTTTTCTCTTGGTCGGAAATAGCGTCGGTGGAACCGTGCACATGGACGAAAGCGAGACTCATGTCATCTTTACACCCGAAAGCAATTTTGTTGGTACTGCCAGCTTTCAATATATGATAGAAGACGCTTTGGGACTGACCAGTCGAACAGCGACAGTTTCTTTCCAGGTTGTCCCTCTGACGGATCGTCCCATCGTCACTCCTGCGACGACGGCTGAGGACGTGATGTCAACAACTGGACTGGTGATTAGCCCCACACATGCTGGCGGCACCACGGCCACACACTTCAAAATCAGCGGCATCACCGGCGGTAGGCTTTATCACAAAAACGGGACAACCCTCATCCAGGACGGAGAATATATTACGGTGAGTGAAGGACAAGCTGGCCTGCGCTTCATGCCAACGGAAAATGCGCACGGCAACACAGGATTTGGCTTCCGCGTACAAGCAGCTGCGGATGCGAACGGTGCTCTGCTCAGTCCCGCTGTCGATGCAACCATCACCGTTACCGAGGTGAACGATCCGCCAGTGGCACAAGATGACAGGCTGGAGACGGTTGTCCCGGGAACTTCCGTCGTAACCATTCCTTTTGACAAGCTGACAGCCAACGATTCTGCCGGACCGGAAGATGAACAATGGCAGATTCTGCAAGTAACCAATGTCATTGCTTTACATGGTGGATCAGTCGAAATAATAGACGGCAAAATCATCTTCACTGTGGCTGCGGATTTTCAGGGACTGGCGAAATTTTCATACACGATTACTGACAATGGTGTAACGAATCAGATCCCAGACCCGAAATCTGTATCAGCCGAGGCCAGCTTTTATGTGAGAGACGAGATTCCCCCTGTTATTACTTTGCACAATGAGACAATGTACTTACACAAGGGTGAAAGTTATTATGAGCCAGGGTATCAAGCCTTCGATGAAGGAGATCACGACCTTACTGACCAGGTCAGTATCACCGGCTTCGTAGACCAGGATCGAATCGGTACGTACGTTCTTACTTATCGAGTTCAAGATAGTAGCGGCAATACTGCGGAGGCAAAAAGAACCGTTCATGTCGTGTCCACCAATCTCTCCGAGCTCTCCGTAGCATCGCTCGACTTGACGCCCGCATTCGAACCAAGCCAACGTGCATACACGCTGTCCGCTCCTGGCGATCAATCGACGGTCACGATCTTCGCCACTGGGGAAGATCCAACGGCAACGATCACGATCCAAGGTACATCTGTGGGAACTGGCGGTGATAAGGAAGTTGCATTGCTTGTCGGCAAAAACGATGTCACGATCGTCGTAACGGCACGCGGAGGTGCTACCAAGACCTATACGCTGGAAATCACGCTTCAGGATCCTCCGACACCTGAACCACAGCCGGAGCCGAACCCGGAACCACAGCCAGAACCGAACCCGGAGCCGCAACCGGAGCCAAACCCGGAACCACAGCCAGAACCGAATCCGGAGCCGCAACCGGAGCCAAACCCGGAGCCGCAGCCAGAACCGAACCCGGAGCCGCAGCCAGAACCGAACCCGGAGCCGCAGCCGGAGCCGCAGCCAGAACCGAACCCGGAGCCGAGCCCTGAACCAAAACCGGAGCCTAAACCTCGTCCTGACCGGGATCGTGATCGCGACCGAGACAGGGGCTCCCATTCAGCTAGCAGTTCCAAAGCAGTCTCCGAAACACGCCAGGCAAAAGTAACAACTGGCTCGGAGACTGTTCAAGTGGACATCACCCGCAGATCAGCAGCAAATGGCAAAATCTTTGACTCTGTCACTTTACGAGAATCGAAGGTGGATCAACTAATCGCAAAAGCAGCGGCAGATGCGACCGGTTTTGCAAAAATCAGCATCGATGATCTGCCGGAACAACCAGCAGACGAGATAGAGATCAGCATTGCCAGACAAGCCCTTCGCAAACTGCAAAAAGAATCACTCGGACTGATCATGGAAGCAGGCGGCGGAGCCCGCGTTACCCTGCCTGCGGAAGCATTGGGTCAATTGACGGATGTAGAGGAGAACCTGATCTTCAACGTCATCCCCATTCGCAAGCCTGGTGAATTACAGCAAGTGCAAGAGCGTGCCATGATGACCCAGCCGTTCCAATCCTTCGCCCAAGGAAGAAACGTGAGAATCGTAGGTCAGTCGATGAAGATTGAATCGAACTACAACATTCAAGAATCACAGGTATTGTTCCCGCTGACAGGCCTGGAGGTACCTGCTGATCCCCAATTGCGTCAAGCCTTCTTGAACGGATTAGCCATGTTTGTCGTCCATGACGCAGGCGAGTCCGGCGTAAAATTCGGACAGGTGATCATGGACCAGAATCAGAATCCGATCGGACTTGAAATTGAGGTGAAAAAATTCGGGACCTATACCATACTCTCAGCCGATGCCTCCGAGCGTACTGCGGAAAACATCTCTCGCGCTGAAGTAGCGTCCCTGATCGCCCACCAGTTGGAGCTCAATCAGGTCGCGGAGTCAAACAGCTACCTGGACGTACCTGCCGCACATTGGGCTTCAAAAGAAGTGAGCCAATTGACGGCCGCAGGCATTTTCGCTGGCGATGCTCTTGGAAATTTCCGCCCAGAGCAGGGGTTGACGCGTGCGGAGATGGCTGTGATTGCCTCGAAAGTATTCGGACTGAATGCTTCGGTAGATAGCAATACGTTCCCGGATACCCAAGGCCATTGGGCAGGGCCTGTTATTGAATCTGTGAAACATGCGGGTCTCATGCTTGGCTTTGCAGATGGAAGCTTCCGTCCCGATCAGCCGTTGACCAGGGCAGAAGCAGATGCTGTGCTGAAGAGATTGTTTCAGCCGTCACGCTAGATGGCATTAGGCTGGATTGTTTCAGCATGATAGGTGTGCACAAAAGCTGGCAGCGGAAATCAACCGCTGCCAGCTTTTTCATTGTTGCATGAGCTTTCCCTTTGCATGGGAGTATGAATTGGTTACTATTTGGTAAGGAGGTGCAGAAATGACGCGATTGATCCTCGGTTTTGCCGTGACCTATCTCATCATCAGTCTTCCCGATATTTTCGGTCTGACCTTCGCTATACAATGGGTGCCAGGAGTTTCTCCTGTACAGAAAGCCTGGACCTATTTCACATCTGGCTTGGCAGAAAATGCTTTGGGCAAATTGGTTGTCGCAACGCTCTCTGCCCTGCTTTTTCGATTCTGCTCACGGCTATTTCGCGGGCTTGCTTGAGAGAAGCTCTATATGGAAAAGAGGAGATACACATGCCTAACATGCTAAAAGAACGGAAGGCCATTATTTTTGATATGGATAATACGCTCTTGCAATCCCGTATCAACTTTCCGGGGATGAAGACAGCAGTCTTTCAATTGCTGGTGAAGCATCAGATGATCCATCCGAATCTTGATTACACCAGACATTCCGCCTCGCAGCTGATCGATCTCGGACGCAATTCGGGCCGGATTACCGAAGAAATAGAAGCCTCCATCTGGGATACCATTGTCGCTTACGAAACAGAAGGAATGATCGGCGCCTCCCTGGAGGAGGGGGCAAAGGATGTTCTCGATGCACTGAGACATCACTATACGTTGACTATCTTGACAAACAATGCGCGCTCCGCTGCTTTACAGGCACTTCAGGATACTGGCATCATTCCCTTTTTTGACTTGATCGCCGGGCGGGAACAAATGACGGAATTAAAGCCTTCTCCCTCCGGCATTCACTATATTCTGGACAAATATCCAAACATTCCGGCGGAAGAGTGGATCATGGTCGGAGATTCCTGGATCGATGGCAAAGCGGCGCAAGACGGCGGAATCGGTTTCATTGCCTATCAAAGTGAGCCAGCGGAAATGGAGAGTCACGGAGTCACTCCCCTCGCGTATGTCCAGCGCTTGGAGGAATTGCTGTATTGAGCTAGTCAGCCCCCCAACCTTTTTACATGTAACCTTTAAAAAAAATCGATGAAGAGTGGAAAGTTGTCAACCTGGCCTTTGACGTCTAAAGCATGTACGGAAGGGGATCTGCCATGAACCTGCGCGTACACGATGTCCCCGTTGTTCTGCTTCACAGTCCACTTGTGGGCCCCTTTACTTGGCGCCCTGTAGCTGAGTACATAAGGAATATGGGTACGGAGGTGTTCATACCCACGCTTCGCAATCACGACACCTCACCCTGTTACTGGAAAGATCATGCTTGGTCCGTGTCGGAAGCGCTTCGGACAATACCTCCTCATTCCAAAATCGTCCTGGTTGGTCATAGCGGCGCTGGTTCCTTGCTTCCCTCTGTAAGGGAAAGTCTCGATCACAAGATCATTGGCTATATATTTGTAGATGCCATCATTCCCAGGCACAACTGCTACGGCCTCTTTTCCGGGCCGTCACTTTCACATGCTGGAGGACCCCGAAACGGTTGGAAACACATTGCTTGATCTGATGGAACGCCTTCTGGATCACCAGTAAGACGACTGATCTTTCTGATGGTCAAGCATTTCCCAAAAATACCCTATCTTCCCTTTTTGTGATATAATTCCAAAAAAGGTATAGTAGGTGGTTTTTTGACAACGTTAGTTAGATCCTTCATCTTTTCACTCATTGTAAATCTCCTGATTTTTTGGGCTTATTATACATGGGACTTGTATCGATCTAACCAGGAACAGATAGAGTTTCTAAAAGTCATTCAGCAGCATCTTCGTGAAAATCCAGAAGGACAGCTTCACATTGTTTACTGGTCTTCCCCTACATACACTTCCATCCTCTGGTACGGATTGGTGACCGTTCCTTTCTTTATGGGTGTATATGTTTTATATAAGAAGAGGTTTTCAACAGAGTGACGATCGGAAGCAAAAAAACCCCTTTGATTGCCAAAGGGGTTTCTGCACTGCCTCAAGGTGGTTACCCCGAGATTCCTTCCTGTCATCCTATTCATCTTTGGAAGTAAAATTGTATTTTTTGTTGATCTGTTTCGCGATTGTATCCAAGAATGAATATACTGTCATATTTTCTACCTTGCTTGTATACCAAGCGAGTTTTGCTCCATTTTCCACCCCATTGTATTCTACTTTTAGCGGCATGTATGTTTTATTTGTGTAGGTATAATCAAACTCGATGTATAGTTCATTTCCCTCCGGACTTTCGAGAAAGACCGAATACTTCGGATTTTTATATTCAGGCTGGAATTTTACTCTCTTTATTTTTGTTTTCATAGCTTCCCCCTTTTTCATAGATTGATCATACCACAAAAAATCCCTTCAGCCAGATTGTCTCTCCAGCATGAAGGGATCTTTTCTCATCTTATTTAAACAAATTGATCGTGGCGATGATGATCGGCATGCCGAACACATCAATCAGGAAGGCCCCTACGATGGGAACGACCAGGTACGCTTTTCGCGAAGGTCCAAAACGGGCCGTTACTGCCGCCATATTTGCCATTGCATTAGGTGTCGCGCCAAGACCATGTCCTGTAAAGCCTGCAACCATTACGGCAGCGTCATAGTTCTTGCCAAGCAGTCGGAACAGAATCAAAGCACCGAACAGGACGATAAATACAACCTGTACAAACACGATAACCAGCATTGGAAGCGCAAGATCTGCGACCTCCCACAATTTGATGCTCATGAGGGCCATGGAAAGGAAAATGCCAAGTGTTACGTCGCCGATCAGGTTGATGCTCTTCATGTCGATCGCATTCGGATTGAGCTTGTCCGCGATGTTGCGCACGATGACTGCCACAAACATAGCCCCTACATAACCGGGGAGAACAAAGCCGGTTGCTGTCGAGAACAGCTCGCCCAAATACGTTCCCAATGCCATACAGAACGTGATGAGCAGTACTTGGATGAAGAAGGTATTCGTCGTAATCGGTTGTGCTTTCTCTTCTACTGTCTCGACGGTCTCTTCTGTTTCCGTTGGTTTGAGATCGTATTTGGAAACCAGGTATTTAACAGTCGGTCCGCCTACCAGACCCCCTGCTACGAGACCAAAGGTTGCCGCCGCAATCCCGATCGCCAACGCTGATTGGATTCCCATATCTTCCAGAGTTTGTCCAAACGCGCCTGCCGCACCGTGTCCACCTTCCATGGAAACGGCCCCTGCCATCATACCAATCAGAGGATGAATGCCGAATAACGAAGCCAGGGAGACACCGATCACGTTTTGTGCCAAAGCCAAGACGCCACAGGCAATCCAGTAAATGACGAGCAGCTTGCCGCCCAATTTGATCAGCTTGAAGCTTGCTCCCAGCCCTACTGTGGTGAAGAAAGTCAGCATGAACAGACTCTGCAAGGAGGTATCCAGGGTTATTTCCAAAACGCCAGTCGCTTTCAGGGCTGTTGCCACGATGGCGAATAACAGCCCCCCGACAACCGGTGCCGGTATACAGAACTTTTGCAGGAATCCTGCTTTTTTGACCAGATACGTTCCCAATACGAGAAGTGCTACCGCCAGAAAAATCGTATTTACTTGATTAAGTGCTAAAGTCATAGTTGTCTCCCCCTAAAAATGCCATGATGGCTTCATTCGTCAGATAAGCACCTAATTTCACCGTTCTTCCGTTTTCGTCCAAGACCGGATTTACTTCACAAATATCAAAAGAAAGCGTTTTCTTATGAGCGGCAACTGCGCGGATCAAGGATCGGACCAGCATGGGGGTCAAGCCAAAAGGAGACGGAGCACTGACTCCCGGAGCGAAGGCTGCATTCAAAACATCCGTGCAAAGCGTAAGCATGACATGATCATGATTTTCGATGAATGCATGCAGGGATGCCAGAATGTCTTGCATCCGTTCGCCGGCCATCTCTTCTTCATATACGTAACGAACTCCCAGCTCATCCGCTTTATCGAAGAGCTCTTGCGTATTGCCAAACCGCTGGATTCCCAGCACGTAATAGCGGCTATTCGGGTCATGCTCCAGGATTTGCCGAAACATCGTACCCGATGACGGCTGCTTTTCATAGGAGCGCAGATCAAAGTGGGCGTCAATATTAATGATCCCCAGGGAAGCATCATTTCCTATATGCTTTCGTACACCTGCATAATGTCCATACAGGGTTTCATGTCCCCCGCCCAGAATAATAGGAGTCGCCGATTTTGATAATAGTTCAAATACCGCCTGACCCAATTCCTCCTGGGCCTCCTCAAGCTTGTCGCCTTGACAAGAAACATTCCCCACATCGACAAGCCGTTTCCCTTCCGACTGTCTCCAAGGAAGACTTGCAAGCGCTTGCCTGATTGCATTCGGTGCTTGAGCCGCACCTACTCGACCTTGATTGCGCCTGACTCCTTCTTCACACTCAAACCCGATGAGGGCACATGTGCGATCCGCAGAAATCGGCATGTTTTCGAGATCTACTCGCTCCACCAGTTGATGGTAACGAAAACTGCTTCTTCTTTCCGTATGATCAATCCGACCGGTCCATACATCAGCTGAAACACTCCTAGGCAATCTATTCACCCTTTCTGAACCTTAAGTAGATTTTGTTTTTTGATTATATAATGACAAACTTATTATTTCTAATATATAATTTAAATAAATTAATAGCTTGATGCTATAAATAGTGGCAGGTGATTTACTTGGACATCAAACAATTACATTATTTTGTGACGGTTGCGGATCAGTTGAGCTACTCCAAAGCCGCACAAAGACTGCATATTTCACAGCCTTCCTTAAGCAATGCCATTAAAAATCTGGAGCTGGAGGTCGGCTCTCCGCTGCTGGAGAGAAATACCAGAAGGGTGGAATTGACGGACGCTGGTAAAATTTTATATACGAAAGCAACCCTGCTGCTTTCTCAAATGAACATGTTGAAAAAAGAAATGGAAGAAGTAAAGCTGACGGGAAGCGGCGAACTCATCATTGGCATCATTGAATCCGTCAAGCACTGGATTCCCAAAGTCATCCGCACCTATCAAGACCGCTTTCCTGACATTCACTTTAAGCTGTTGGAAGTGCTGGGTGGAAAGGCAGTGAAGGAATCATTGCGGAAATACCATACGCATCTGCTCATTACCAACCAATGTATAGAAGAAGAGGACATCGAATCACTCCCTTTATACGATGAAAAATTGGTCCTTGTCCTGCACAGAGATCATCCTTTGGCGCAGAAGGAGTCTATTCACATCAAAGATCTGGAACAGGAATCCTTCATTATTAGCACGGAAGGTTTTCAAACAAGGGCAGATATCCTGAGAGCCTTTTCACTCGAGCAAGCGACCCCGACAATCAAATTTGAGATTGAACGTTTTGAAACCGCATTAACCCTGGTTAGGGAAAATTTGGGAATTACCATTATTCCCGAAAATTATGTATCCGAACCCATGGACGCATCCATCGTCCGAAAAACGATCCATTCTCCTGCGCTGGAAAGGACCATTTATGTGGCTTATATGAAAAATCGTTATTTGGCTCCGGCAGTGCAATCCTTTTTGGAAGAAACTCGGCGCAATTTTGCCTGAATGGAAGGTGTGAAACATCGTGCTTGCTATTTTTCTATTTATTCTCGCTGGACTTGCAGAGATTGGCGGCGGATATTTGGTCTGGTTATGGCTGCGTGAATCGAAGCCGCTTTGGTATGGGATCGTCGGCAGCCTCATTCTTGTTTCTTATGGAATTATTCCTACTCTCCAAAACTTCCCTTCGTTTGGCAGAGTCTATGCTGCTTACGGCGGTGTTTTCATCGCTCTGGCAGTATTGTGGGGATGGTGGATTGACAAAAAAACGCCGGATATGTACGACTGGATCGGGGCTATGGTCTGCATCGTTGGCGTCTCGATCATGTTATGGGCCCCCCGTCATTAAAAGGAGTGGTCAACCAGAAACCATTTCCATTCCTCTGACGTCATACAAGTAACCCTATACGTTGGAGGATATCTGAATGATGCGAGTGCCACTCTGTACGCTTATCTTCGCCGCCCTTTTGCATGCCGGAACGTCCGAAGCTCCTCAGCATAGGGCGATATTGGCCGACAGTCTGATTGATTCCACATCCGCTGCTTCCAAAGCCACCCGTATTGTCCTCGCGATGACAGATGGCCTCTATAGCGTAGAGCATGAACCCGGACCCTTTTTGGGACCCAATTGGACAGGAACCTTTGAGCTCCAATTGCTGGACGATCGTCGCCAAATCGTCTCAACTGCCCGATTGAATGAGTCGTTCGAGGAATTGCGCTTTCAAAAGCCTTTTTCCTTTCAATTCTCGGATTACAACCAGGATGGTCATCCCGATTTTGCCATCGGGCAATATGCATCCAGCAATGTTTACATCTATCGGTTGTTTACGATCATCGACGACAAAATCAAGGAGCTTCCTATAGTACCCGATCAAGAGATCATCAGTTCCGAGCGTGGCTACTCCATTTTGTTTACGAAAGGGAGCCATGCATCCTTTGAAACGGTTTATTACAATAATGCAGCAGGCACATCGTTCAAACGCGTGTACGAATGGAATGGCAATGCGTTCGAACGGGTACTGGAAACGTCAAGCCAGAAATAGCCCGTCTCATAGACATAAGAAAAAACCTCTTGCTGCCAAGAGGTTTTACGTTGCTTGTTCCATTTCAAAGCGGCACTATCCCCTGTCAATTCCCGCCTGTGATATAATCCTTTTTAACAACCCTACTTTCACAATTTTCGAACAGCAGAGGTGGATACATTGCTAGAGTCCATCAGAGAAGTTTATCAGGCAACCCCGTGGCTGGAGAATCTGCCCGATCAATGGGAACTTTTGAAGGAAGCCGGGACCCCGATCGAATGTAAAAAGGATACGATCATTTTCGAACAGGATGACGAGGCTGAACACTTGTATCTCATCGCAAGCGGCAGGGTATGTCTATATGCCACCACGCCAGCCGGTGAGGAGAAAGCATTGGCCTTCATTGGAAAAAACGGCTTGATCGGAGAGTACGACTCGCTTGGCAACCTGCCCCATGCCACCAGCGCCATTACGGTTTCCAAAACGGTTCTCTACAAAATCAGCACCGGCCGGTTCAGAGAATTGCTGAAGCAAAACTTCCATTTGGTGGAGCAGCTGCTTCATTTTGAAAGCCGCAAATACCGCATGCTATGCGCGCAGTCGTTGCAGCTAAGCTACAGGAAGGCTCCGCACCGGATCTGTGCCACTCTCATCCAGTTGGCGCTCAATTACGGCACGCCATTGGAGCAGGATTCGATCCAGATCGCCACGACCTTTACCCATCAGGAGATGGCGAATCTGGTCGGCACCACACGAATCACCGTCATCAATACCCTCAAGTGGCTGGAGCGGCACCACATTTTGGAGAAGCAAAACAAATACTATGTGATAACCGATCTGCCCCGTCTGGAATCACTTGTTCAGGATGAGACCTGGAAGCTCACTAAGCACGCTGAAGGATGATCGTCTGCTGGCCTTCCTGGATCGCCTTGGCACCCATGAGCGCAAAGGCTTCGAGATCTTCCTGGCGAATGGCTGCAAAACGGTTGCCTGGCACCCAGCCCATCGGGAAAAAGGTTCGGCAGTCCTGCCCATAAAAGCATCCCAAATCATAGATCGGTGCGGGGATGCCGTTCCAGGCATAGGGCGGCATGTACGTAAACAAGAGATCGCCGACCGCCGGAAAGCAGGTTTGATTTTCGGGTGCGACCTCATGCAACGGGGTTGTGTCGCAGCGCTCCTGTGGAAGCTGGATGGAAAGCTCTTTTCCCGTGTACATGGCATGCTTGCAGGATACCTGCAGAGGCGTTTCGAGAATCTCCCAAATCGCCTTGCACGTAATCGGTGCTTTTTCCGTCAACAGGTCTGCCCAAATCTCGATCTGATGATGGGGAAAAGACAGCTTAATCTGATTGGACATGTTCTCTCTCCCTTCCATTAGACCACCCTCGGCTCTGGAATCAGCGCATTTTGGCGGAAACGGTTAAAGTGAAGCGGCGAAATATCAACAGACGTCTTGTTTCCGATGATCGTATCCGCGATGGTCTCTCCGATGGCAGGGGCCATCATAAAGCCGTGTCCGCTCATCCCGATCGCTTGGTAGTACCCTGCCACTTCGTCCACCCCTCCAAGAATCGCCTGATGGTCTAGGGTACTGTCGTAGGTGCCGTCCACATGTGTGCGGAACTCTACTTGTTCCAAGGGCGGGAACAGCTCCATGCCTACTTCGGCGGCTTTCATCTGATAATCGAAGCTATTGTACGGCGGCTTCATATCACTGCCCAAATAGCTGAGATAGATCGTTCCGTCTGTCAATTGCTTGGCTGCGAAACCGCGCTCAAAAGAGATCAGCAGCGGCTCCAAAATCCGCTCCTCGATCCGATTGGTGTACAAAATCCGGCGAACCTCCGGCTGGATCGGAATCTCCACTCCGATGGTTGCGGCCAATTCTTTGGAGCCTAGTCCCGCGGCATTGACGACGAAGCTGCAATCAATCCTGCCCCGCCCCGTCTGCACACCCACCACTCGATTGTTCTCCACCAGGATTTGCGGAACCTCGTCGAGAATAAACCGGACGCCTCGCCGTTTGGCCGCTGCCGCAAAGCTGGTCGTCACATGGTAGGCATCGTCAGCAAATCCATCCGTCGGGCAATAAGAAGCGGAAAGGAAGGTGTCCGTATTGACCCCCGGCACAATCTCTTTCACTTCATCCCGAGTGATAAATTTGGTGGGGATGCCCAGCCTGTTTTGCAGCTCCAGGCTCGGCTGATAGTTTTTGGCCGCCTGCTCGCTGTGAAACAGATACAGGTATCCCACCTGGCGGAACTTGATTTCATATTCCGGTTCCAGCTCGTCGTTGATCCGCTGATAAAACTCAGTCGATGCTTTGGCCATCAGACAGTTGATTTCGGTTCCCCACTGCTGCCGTACGCCCCCGGGACAAATGCCTGTGATCCCGGAAGAGATTCCCCCCTTGTCGATCACCACAATATCAGAATATCCTTTTTTTGACAAAAAATAAGCAATGGAGCAACCGATCACTCCTGCACCCACGATCACGATTTCCGCTTTTTCTCGCATGATTCTGCCTCCCTTTCCTCGTAATTATCGTAAATGACATGCGACGAGATGCCCGTTCCTCACCTCTTTTTGAGGAGGCTGAACTTCCTTGCAGATCGCTTGCGCTTCCGGACATCTGGAATAAAACCGGCAGCCCTGCGGCGGATCTACCGGACTGGTCAAATCGCCTTTCAACAGGATTCGCTCCCGCTTGATTTCCGGGCTGGACGACGGGATCGCGCTGATCAAAGCCCGCGAATACGGATGCTGCGGATTTTGAAAAAACTCTTCCTTGTCGGCCAACTCGACGATTTGCCCCAGGTACATCACGGCGATCCGATTGGAGATATGCTTGACCACACTCAAATTGTGGGTGATAAACAGATAGGTAAGCCCGTACTTTTCCTGCAAATCCTGAAACAGATTCAACACCTGCGCCTGAACAGAGACGTCGAGTGCCGATACCGCTTCGTCCATTACCACCAGCTTGGGTCTGACAGCCAAGGCCCGGGCAATCCCGATGCGCTGGCGTTGACCGCCGGAGAATTGATGGGGGAAATGGTTCAGAAAATGCTTCCCCAAGCCCACCTCGTAGAGCAGCTCTTCCATGAACGCTTCCCGCTCTTTTTCGCCTACCACCTGATGCAGCTTGATCGCTTCACCGATGATGCTGCGAATCGTCAGCCTGGGATTGAGCGAGGCATAGGGGTCCTGAAACACGATTTGCATGTCTTTTCGCTTTTCTTTGAGCGCTGCTTTATTCAAGCGATACAAATCTTGCCCTTCCAGCAACACCTCTCCCTGCGTCGCTTCGATCAAGCGGAGGATTGCTCTGCCTGTTGTCGATTTCCCGCAACCCGATTCGCCTACGAGCCCCAGCACTTCTCCCCTGGGGATGGAAAAGCTGACGTTATCCACCGCTTTCAAATAGCTGTTCGTCTTCGAAAACAAGCCCTTTTTTACGGGGAACCATTTGACGAGATTTTTCACCTCGAGAATGTTATCTTTGTGCATCAGTAGGTTCCCTCCTTATCTGGGTGACGGTTCCCAACGTTCCGTGTATTTCCAGCAGCTGACCTGACTTCCTTGGTAGTCCAGCAGCGGCGGCGCATCCTCTTCGCATAGGGGCTGCTTTTCATCGCATCTCGTACAAAAGCGGCACCCTTTTGGCATCTGCTGCAGGGTAGGTACGACACCCTTGATGACCTCCAGGCGCTCCCTGGTCTGCTCCAGAGTAGGAATCGAATTCATCAGTCCACGCGAGTAGGGATGCAGCGGTTCGCGGAAAAATTGCTTGACCTCTGCGTACTCTACCACCTGGCCCGCGTACATGACCGCCACATGGTCCGCTGTCTCCGCAATGACGCCCAAATCGTGGGTAATCAGCAAAATAGACGTCTGCAGCCGATCCTTCAGATCGCCCATCAAATCGAGAATCTGCGCCTGCGTCGTCACATCCAAGGCTGTAGTCGGTTCATCTGCAATCAACAAATCGGGCTGACAGGCCAAGGCCATCGCAATCATCACCCGCTGCCTCATCCCGCCGGAGAGCTGATGAGGATAGTCGTTCACTCTCTTCTCCGGGGCTGGGATTCCCACCAGCCGCAGCATCTCAATCGTCTTCGCCCGCGCCGTTTTTTTGTCTGCCTTTTGGTGCAGTCGGAGCACCTCCATGATTTGTTCCCCCACCGAATAGACAGGGTTTAACGAGGTCATCGGTTCCTGAAAAATCATCGAGATTTCATTGCCGCGAATCGCGCGCATCTGATCTTCGCCAAGTGCCAGCAGATTCTTGCCTTTGAACAGGATCTCGCCGCTGACTGCCCTGCCCGGGGAAGGGATCAGATTCATGACCGATAGGGAGGTCAAGCTCTTGCCGCTCCCGGACTCCCCGACTACCCCCAATGTCTCCCCTTTTTTCAATGAGAGACTGACTTTGTCCAATGCAGGAAGAAATCCATCTTCCGTGTCAAAGCCCGTACTCAGCTCTTTTATTTCCAGCAACATTTCGCTCAAGCCTACTCACCTGCTTCCTTACAGCCTGATGATGCGGGGAGATCGCGTCAGCACCTGGCATCCATCTGCCGTCACCACGACCATATCTTCGATTCTCACGCCGCCCACGTTCGGCACATATACGCCCGGTTCCACTGTAAACAGCATCCCTGGTTCAATCCGGGCTTGGTTGTTCATCACCACACGCGGATATTCGTGAATATCCAGGCCCACTCCATGCCCGAGCCCACGCAAGCTATAGGACTCGAGATCAGCCGCCAAAAACACATCGCGGGCCAGTTTATCCACTTCGTGACACGTAGAGCCTGGCTTGATCCCCGCCACCGCTTCCTCCAACGCCTGATGCACGCAATCAAAGATTTTCTGCAACGGCGACTCCAGCTCGCCAACGATGATCGTGCGGGTGATATCCGATCGATACCCCTTCCAGGTAGCGCCAAAGTCAATGACGATCAAATCATTTTCCTGGATCGTCCGGTCTGAGGGCTTGGCATGAGGAAGGGCAGAATGGGTGCCCGATGCGACGATGGTATCGAACGCAAGAGCTTCACTGCCGAGCCTTCTCATGAGGATTTCCAGTTCAATGGCGATTTCGCGTTCGCTCACACCGGGCCGGATGCTTGGCAGAAGCTTTTCCAAAGCATCCTCGGCAATTTTCAGAGACGCTTGGATGCAAGCTATCTCGCTCTCTTCTTTGACGGAACGAAGCCCGATGCAGACATCCACGAAAGGCACCCACTTAACACTGCGATTTCCTTCGCGCAAGGCTGTGATCTGGAAGTCCGTGATCTCCTTGGACTCGTAGCCGATTGTGGCAGCCCCCAGTCTTCCGATCGCTTCTGCCAAGGTCGAAAACGGGTCCAGTCCGTGCACGATGATCTCCCAGTCCGGCGCCTCCTGCCTTGCTTGTTCCGAATAGCGTTGATCGGTGACGAGCACAGATTTCGTCGCCGTATTCAAGAGATAGCCGTTGCTCCCGGTAAACCCGGAAAAATAGGAAAGATTCTTGAGCGATTGGACGAAGAATGCGTCAATGCCCTTTTCCCGGATAAACTCGCGAATTTTTTCCAGTCTTTTCATATCCAATCTTCCTTCTGTGAAAAGGTAGTAGATCTCCCTCCCACACCCGATCGGGAGGGAGACTTTCCTGCTTACTGAGTGACAGCCCAATCCTGCGCATTGAACGTAGGGCCGCGGAAATCAGGATCAAAACCAACCAATCGCTTGTTGGCAACATAAGGGGCTTCCTGCTCATAGAGAGGAATCCAGATTTCGTCCTCAGCCAGCTTTTTGCCCACTTCCCAGAAGAGACCCTTCCGTTTTTCCATATCGACTTCGGCTACTTGCTGCTCCAAAAGCTGATCGACCTCGGGATCGGAATAGCTCACGAAATTGTAGCCGTTCGGCGGCATGTACTTGCTTCCGAAGTAGCTGCGATACTCATCCGGGTCGGCTTCTACACCAAAGCCGAGAATGTAGGCATGGTAGTCGTCAGCTGTTACCTTGCGCTGCGTGCCGTCTGCATTTTTCGGCAGCAGCTTGGTGACCAGAGTAGGGAAATCAAGCGCGCGCAGCTCCATATTCACGCCAATCTTCTCAAAATACTGTTTAATTAGAGCCGCCGTTTTTTCCCGTTCAGTTTTTCCGGTCGGCACTTCCAACGTAAACGTCAGCTCTTTGCCGCCCTTTTCATAGATGCCTTTTCCGTTCTTCGCATATCCCGCTTCCTGGAGCAGCGCTTCCGCTTTCGCTGGATCATACGGATACTGAGGCACATCCGGATTATGGGACCAGTGATTCATCGGGAAGACATCGAACGAAACCTTGCCGTATTCACCCAAAATCGAGCTTACAATCGATTGCTTGTCGATCGCGTAAGCCAAGGCCTGCCGCACTTTTTTGTCCTGGAAATGTTCATTCAGCGCATTGAATCCGATGTAGTACATGCTCAATTGATTGGCGACCTTCAGTTCTGCGTAATCAAGGGATTGGATGCTCGGGATCTCGGCGATCGGCACCGGGGCCACATCCACCTCACGATTAATGAAAGCGGCAAGCATGGTATTGGTATCGCCGAAGCGTGCGACGATTTTGTCGAGCTTGGGCGCTCCCTTGAAGTACTCTTTGTTGGCCTTCAGCTCAATGTACTGCCCCGATTCCCATTTGACGAACTGGAACGGACCGGTGCCCACTGGATTGCGGTTGAAGTCGTGCTTCGCCCACTCCTTCGGCGAGACGTCTTTCAAGAGATGCTCCGGCACGATCCCGATAAACAGTCCCGAGAGAAACGGCGCGAATTTTTCCGTTGTGGTAAAGGAAATCGTGTGATCATCGATGACTTTGATCCCCGTCACTTCCTGCGCTTTGCCCTCATGCACCTCTTCCGCTCCTACTACCGGAGACACCCGCCAGTAACCGCCTGCATCATACTCGGGCTTCGCCAGCGAAGAAAAGGTAAAGGCGACATCCTTCGCCGTGAAGGGGGTTCCATCATGCCACTTTACGTTCTTTTGCAGGTGAAAGGTATACGTTTTGCCGTCTTCGGACACATCCCACTTCTCAGCGAGGCTTCCGACCATTTTCAATTCCTTGTCCGGAATGACCAGGGAATCGAAAATCATGTGCGTGACAAACGTATCGGACGATGTGGCCCAGATATGAGGATTAAGATTGCCCGGCTCGCTTTCCGAAGCGATGGTCAGACTTCCGCCTTCTGTTGGCGCAGCAGTCTCAGTCGGACTGGAAGGAGTCTGCGGCTGTGTACTGGATGAGGAAGAGCAGCCGGTCACCACGGCCAAGGCAGCCGCAAGGAGAAGAGCTAGAAAAGATCCTTTTTTCACCTGAAATACCTCCTAATTTTTTGTCTTTGGATCAAGTGCATCGCGCAGACCGTCTCCGACCAGATTGATCGAGAGAATCGTCAGCAGAATGGCGATTCCCGGCGGAGCCCAAATCCACGGTTTAAATTGAAGCACCATGATCGACGTCGCATCCTGCAGCATGTTCCCCCAGCTCGGGATCGGCTGCTGTACGCCTACACCCAAAAAGCTCAAGGCTGATTCCGTCAGGATGGCTTCCGCCGTTTGCAGCGTCGCCTGAACCGTGATCGGTGCCATGATATTTGGCAATACGTGTTTAAACACGATCACCAGATTGTTTTGTCCCAGTGCCCGAACCGCTTCGACATACTCCATCTCCCGGATCCGCAGCACCTCTCCCCGCACCAGCCGCGTCATCGTCGTCCAGCTGACTAGACCGATAATGATCATGACGTTGTAGATGCTCGGTGTCAGCATGGTAGAGACCGAGATCACGAGGAAGAGAACCGGAAAACAGATCACGATATCGGTAATGCGCATGATGATCGCGTCCACCCATTTTCCGTAGTACCCCGCCAGCAAGCCGAGGAGAACGCCGATGCAGGTAGAGATGGCGACCGCCACCAGCGCGACGCTCAAGGAAATCCGCCCTCCATAGATCAGCCGGCTGACGATATCCCGTCCCAGACTGTCCGTCCCGAGCCAATGCTCCCCGGACGGAGGCGCCATTACATTCAGCATCCCTGCCTGATTTTTTACCGATGAGTAGGGATCATAGGGAGATATCAACGGTGCGAATACGGCGGCCAGTACGAGCAGACAGAGGATGACGGCCCCGACCATCGCCAATTTGTTCTTTTTGAATCGCTTCCAGGCTTCTGCGACGATGCTGTCTTTTTTCAGGGAAGAGAGGGGCTCGGGTACGGCAGGGTTGCTTGCAAGATCTGCATGTTGGCTCATTTTCATCTCCCCTTACGAATATCGAATCCGCGGATCAGCCCACGCGTAGGAAATATCCGCGATCAAGTTCCCAAGCAGCACCAGAATCGAGGTGAACAGATTCAAGGCCATAATCACCGGATACTCGCGTCCTACGATAGCGGAGATCCCCAAGCTCCCCATGCCCGGCCAGTTAAAAATATGCTCCGTGATATAGGCGCCGCCAAACAGGAACGGAATCGAAAGGCCAAAAATGGTGATAACGGGAATAAGTGCATTGCGCAGGGCGTGCTTGAAGATGACCACACGCTTGCTCAGACCTTTGGCATGTGCTGTCCGGATAAAATCCAGCGAGAAGACCTCCAGCAGGCTGGATCTGGTGAACCGCATGACGACGGCAACGGTGGGCAGCGCCAGAACCGCGGCCGGCAAAATAATGTGTCTGGCGTAATCGATGAACAAAGCAATCCCGGTCAAGTCTTTTCCGATCGTTTTCATACCCGAGGTTGGGAACCACCCCAGTTTCAGCGCAAAAAGGAATATCAGGCCCAAGCCGAAGAAAAACGAGGGGATCGAAATGCCCACCAGAGAAACGACCGTCAATACGTAATCAGGCGTTTTGTTGCGATGCAGAGCCGAATAGACGCCTAATGGAATCCCGATGACAAAGCTGAGCAAAAATGCCGTACAGGTAAGGAGAAGCGTCGCAGGTAATCGCTCCATAATCAATTGCGTCACTGGCTGTCCCGTCTTGATAGTGTAGCCGAGATTTCCTTGCAAAATTTCTTTGAGCCAGTTGAAATACTGGTAGATGACCGGCTTGTTGAAGCCCAGCTCTTCTTGCACCTTTTGCATCTCGCTCAGCGGGATTTTCGGGTTGATCATGGTTTGCATGGGATTCCCCGGCGCCAGTTGCATGATGAAAAAGGTAAGCAGCGTAATCCCGATAATGATGGGAACGGCCTGCAGCAGCCGACGAATGATATAGCTAGCCACGTAAAATCACCGCCTTCTTCTTTTTGTCTGTATTACTGCGCTGGAATCAGGATCAACTCATCTTGCCGTACGGAGAGATATTCGATGCCTGTTTCGGTGACAAGGACATTTTCCTCCACGATGAAAGTCGGCCCGTCTTCCGGCAAAATGGTAGGCTCCAGCGTGAATACCATGCCAGGCTCCACTAGCCCATATGGCGCATTCCCGTAACGCTCCCATCTCGGGCCGAGCAATGTCCCTCCGTCATGGACATCTCGACCGATCTGATGACCGGTAGCGTGCGTGATCTCCGGCATCCCTCTTTTCAGCAGCAGATTGCGGGCGACCAGATCCACTTCATAGCCCTGGACTCCCGGCTTCAGGGCATTGCCTGCTGCTGTGATCGCCGCGTGTGCTGCGTCAAATGCAGCCTGGATATGAGCGGGAGCCTTGGTTTCTCCCGGCTTGAGGAAGTACACCGTCCGTGCGATATCGGAGACATAACCGTCATAATCCACCGAAAAATCCATGATGAGCAAATCCCCGGGGGCGACGATGGCTTCTCCCGGCGGGCGGTGAGCGATCCGTTCTTTCATCACGATCGGCATGGACAAGGTGCGGTCTACGCCATTGACGACCTCCCGCTTCTCCAATTCCTTGACGAAAAGCTTCCCGATCTCGATTTCCGACATTCCTGCCCGCAACTGCGCAAAGACCGTATCGTAAATCTCCTGCGTGATGACGATCGCTTGCTTGATTCGATCGATCTCCAACGGCGTCTTGATGCTGCGCAGCTTTTCCAGGAACGATTCGGAAGAGACGAACTCGCCGGAAAAACAATCCTTCAACACTTCCCGCAGCCAGCGGTAGCGCCCGGTCGTCAATCCGTCCGCCAAATTTTCCTTGCGCGAGTAATTCAGCGCGATCTTTTTAGGCTGATGCTTTGTCACAAAGGCTTGAAGAGTTTCTCCCAGTTCCGTGGGGTATTTGAACACCTGATCAAACAGATTGGACTCCTCGATGTCCTGCGCATCAATGCCGCTGCACATCGCGTATTTTTTGCCGTCCTTACTGATGAGAAATGCCGCCGGCCCTACCGACTTCACGCCTGTGATCAATGGCAGACACGGGTCGCTCCCCTCGCTGGTCAGAATCAGCCACAGGTCGATGCTGTTGTCCTGCAAATAGCGTACAGCTTGGTCCATTTTTTGCTGGTTGATGACATATTTCATCTCCATTCCCCCCTTACGAATCCAAACAGATTTGTCGCAACGTTTCGGCAATCACCTTCGTGCCAAACAACAGGGAGCTGACTGGAATCGCTTCATTATGGTTGTGCACCTTTCGCAACACGTCAGCGAAGGGCAGCTGCGGCAAAAGCGGGGAAAAACCGTACACATCCGACCCTCTTGCACCCAAAAAGCGTCCGTCAGTTCTGCCCAGTGCGAGTATCGGAAGTAGCGTGGCTTCCGGATCATGCTCGCGCAATTGAGAGGCACATGCATTTACGAGCTCCGAGTCCTCCAAGCTGCTCTCAAAGCCTGGTTCAAAGCTGTCGATCTGATAGCTGATGCCGAACTGCGTGCACCATTCCTCAAGCAACGCTTCCACCTTCGCCTGGCTGACATGGGGCAAAAGGCGGAATTCGATCTGTGCCTGGGCTTTGTAGGCAATGACATTGATCCGCTCTCCCCCTGCCACGGCATTGACGGTGACGCTGTTGCGCAGCACATAGCGGCGCAAATCTTGCAAAGCGGCATCCATTTCAGCAGTCCCGAGAATATCCAAAAATCGCTTGCCCACTCCCACAATCTCTTCCGGGAACGAATAGGCGGTAATGTGCTCGATCGCTCTGGCCAGTTTTTCGATGGCCTGCTCCTCTGGAGGACAAGAAGCATGGCCGCCTTGCCCAGTGGCAAACAGCGTCGCCTTGCAAACGCCTTTTTCACCTGCCGTGATGAGCATGTAGTCTTTGTCGCCAGCCGTCACATAGAAGCCGCCGCCTTCGTTTATCACCCATCCGGAAGGAAACCACTCGGGATGGTGCCGGACGAGGTATTCCATACCTTTTCGGCTGCCCTGTTCTTCATCGGCTGTGGCGATCAGATAGACATCCCGGTTCAAAGCCTTGCCCTTGGAAGCCCGCTTCAACAGGATGAACGCCATCAGCTCCATCGTTACGAGATTTTTCGTATCCAGCGCTCCCCTTCCGTAGATCCAGCCGTCTTCTTCGACAGCGGCAAAAGGGGGATGAATCCACTGGTCCAGGCTTGCCGGCACCACATCCAAATGGCTGATCAGCAGCAGCGGGGGTTCTGGGCCGCCCTGTATTTTGGCGAGAAGATTGCCTCGTCCCGGCTCGCTTTCCACGATCTCGCTTTCTATTCCCTCAGCCCGAAGCACATCCGCGAGATAGCGCGCGCCTTCTGACTCATTTCCGGCAGGAGCCGATGTGTTGATTCGGATCAGCTCTTTGAAGTGCTGCACCGTTTCCCTTTCCAAATCGTTTGTCCACTCGATCGAAGACATGGCATCCTCCTATGATCCGCAAGCGATGGTGACCAGCTCCAGCTGCCTTTTGCTCAACACTTTCGCTCCCTGCTCGGTAATCAGTACGTTCTCCTCTACGAGAATGCAGGGCAGACCATCGTCTTGAATCACTGTAGGCTCGATGGCGTAAATCTCTCCCACCTGTACCGTCCCTTCGACAGCTGGTCTCGGCGGTGTGCGTCGCGGCCCCAGGATGGTCCCTCCGTCATGCGTTTCTCTGCCGACCTGATGTCCGGTGGAATGGCGAATGGTCGGGTAGCCAGCCGCTTCGATCACCTGGCGCGCTGCGGCATCGACCTCCCAGCCCTTCACGCCCGGACGGATGAATTGAATCGCTTCTGTAATCGCCTCAATGGCGGTGTCAAATGCTCGCTGGATCTCTTCCGGTGCCTTGGTCTCTCCTGGCTTTAGCAGATACACCGTCCTGGCGATATCCGATACGTAATCGTTGTACTTGAGCGAGAAATCGATGATCACAATATCTCCCGGAATCGTCTTGTGATCACCCGGCTTGCGGTGGGCCAGCCCATTCCGAACCGTACACACCAGCGGAGGATCATGCGGATTGCCCAAACCGTTCGAGAGGCCGCGCTTTTTCATCCCCTGCACGAACAGCTCGCCGATCTCGATTTCCGTCATGCCGCATTTGATTTGGGAGAATACTTCCTCGTAAATCTCGATGGTGTAATCCACCGCTTTTTGTATGCAGGCGATCTCTGCAGGAGATTTCACGCTGCGCAGCTCTTTTAGAATCGCTTCACTCGATACTTCCATTGCCTGCAAGCGCTCTTTGCCCACAAGCTCCTCCAGCCACAGGTACAAGCCAAGCGTCAAGCCGTCGCACAGATGATCGTGATGAGAAATATTGAGCGCCAGTTTTTGAGGGGACTGCTTTTCCAGCTCCTGCAAAAAGACTTCATCCAGGCTGGAGTAATAAGGAATTACCTCAGCGAACAATCCTGTTCCCTCGTAGTTTCCTTTATCGCTCACCGTGGCTATGACCTTATGCTGGCCATTGCGGTTGATAAAGATGGCTGCTGTATGAAACGAACGGATGCCAAACAGCAGCGGCATGCTTGGGTCTGAGCCTTCTCGCGTCAGCACGAGCCAGGAATCCACCCCCGCCTTTTCCAGCAGGGTTACGGCGTGATCCAACTTTTCTTTTGCGATCTGATAGGTTTGCTGTACCACCTGATTACTCCCCTCTCGTCATGTATTGGCCGATTGATTCGTATAAAACCCTGATTCCAAAAAGCAGCGAGTCCAGCGGGATGCGCTCATTTACCCCATGCACCAGCGGAAGCACCTTTTCAAACGTGACATCGGGAAGCATGGGAGAGAAGCCGAATACACGGGATCGATAGGGCAAAAGATGGCGACCGTCGCTGCTGCCAGTGGCGATGAACGGCACTACCTTGCTGCCCTCGAGCTGCGCCCGTACACGCTGATCAAACACCTCGAACAACGGGCTTTCAAAATCCGTTTCGTACCCTTGGGAAAAGCTCTCGATCTGCCAGGAAACGGGCAGGTCTTCTGCCAATTGGGCCAGCTTCTCCTCCACCATCTCTCTTGTCACCCCTGGCAGCAGGCGGCAATCTATACAGATGACGGCCTCTCCTTGTGGCTGTCGGGCCAGCCTGCCCCCCTTCCAGATGGTCGGCGCCATCGTATTTTCGGTCATGGCCCGCAAGACATTTGCCATGAAGGGGCTGACAAACAGCTGAAGAAGACGTAATTTTTCTGCAATCGGCGCTGAGATTGCCTCTTCTAGCCCACAGCTTTGCAGCAATTGGTCCAGGAGATAGACCGTGGTCTTCGGCGGTTCCGCCTCCCAGCGAAATTGCGTGATGCGCTGCACGAGCCGGGCTGCGGCATGCATGGGACGATTGTCCACGTAGTACGGCGTCGATTGACTGTTAGCCACGTGGAAGGTGATTTGGCAAATTCCCTTTTGCCCTGTTTCGCACAAGTAATGGGGAATATCATGGACCAGGATCGGAAAACCTCCCCCTTCGCTGATGACATGCTTGTTGCGAAAGATTTCGCCATGCGTCTTCAACAGTTCCAGGAGGCCATAGGTGCTGCCGCTTTCTTCGTCTGCTGTGGCGACGAGCAGAATGTCTTTTGCGAACGTGCGGTTCTCCCGCTTTAACAGGATGAGCGCCATCAGCTCCATGATGGTCAACTGCTTGGTGTCGATCGTTCCGCGTCCCCAGAGGACATCATCCACAATGGCGCCGGAAAAGGGCCCATGCTCCCAATCCTTTGCGTCAGCCCCGACCACATCCAGGTGAGAGAGCAGAATCAGAGAGCTGCTCGCTGGGGCTTCCAAGGCCTGCGCCACAGGCTGTTGGTAGGAGATAAGAAGATTGGCCCTCCCCTCTGCCGTTTCCTGGATCTCGGCATGCAGGCCGTTCTTGCGGGCGAGTTCTGCCAGATAACGAGCTGCTTCCAACTCATTGCCCGGGGGATTCGTCGTATCGATTTGGATCAGCTTCTGCAGGTAGCTGGCTGCTTCCGCTTTTATGAGGTTCCATTGGATGGACATGGAATCATTCCTTTGTTGGTGGTGGTGCTTGAGCCTGATTTTCATTTCGTTTCTCGAATGTTTGAATTTTTCACAATCTTACCACAAGGTGAAAAAAGGGATGGGTAAAATATTTTACATATATGAAAAGTCTTTTTAGGAGGCTTGTCCAAAAAATGGCAGTCTACTTTTCTTTCGTTAGAAAACCAAACTGCTCATGCAAAATATTCTTTCCTAACTCCCTGCTGTACCCAATAAATTGGTAATGATAATAACGAAGGAGGGATACATGGTGGATCAGGAAAAGGTAACGATCAAAATCAACGACAATGGTTCGATTCGCATTACCGGTCCTGTGGAATTAGTGGATGGAATCGGGGACAAGTATGAGGTAGGAGCATCGTTTTCACTCTGTCGCTGTGGTCAGTCCGAGAAAAAGCCTTTCTGTGATGGGACGCATAAGAAAATCGGGTTTGAGAGCTCGCCTCGGGCGAAATAGGCTTTTCGCGGATAATGGGGCAACATGTCATGGTAAAGGAGGGATTATGATGGTTCATTCAGAAGAGCCGAATAAACGAAGCGAAACAAACGAGAGCTTGCAAGAAAGCAGTGACTACGCTGAGGCTTTAGAGCAGTCCGGCACTGCCGAGGCAAGTGATGAATTTGGACCTGACATCGGCATTCCTTCGAATTACGAAGCGAATCAGGTTGGGCAAAAGAAGAGTATGTCCGGGTTTGCAGTCAGTAGAGATATTGGAAGGCTATAAATCCTCGATTTTCGAGGATTTTTTTTGTATGCGTTTGCTATGATTTACGCAGTTTGGCCTATTCGAGTATTTCCATCGCCCGGCTTCCTCCCTTACGTACATGAGCAGGTATTTCCACTTTCATGTGCAAATTTAAATCGTTACCAAACATGTAGTAGGTGATTCAAATGTCGAGAGTTCCACCGATTATGATCTTCTTCCTTAATTTCGTTACAGGTATACCTGCTGTTTTTGTATGTATCTTTTCGGGCTTGCTTATCTTTGGATTCGGGCCAATTACATTATCACACGTGAAGGAACCGCCGATGCTCCCTTATGAAACTCCGTCACAACCGATAGAGTCGCAACTAATGGGAATCTTGATTGTAATCTTGTACTGCTGTTTTATTATTTTGGGGAACAAGTGGCTGCTTTCTGACTCCCCGTATACATTTGAATATCGTTTGATTGCATACCTTGGTCTCTTCATCGGGATTTTTGTTGGTTTTAGCTTGGTTGGTTAGAATTTGCAAAAACCGAGTCTTTGTCTCTTTTTTGGGTACGGTTCATTTAGCAAGGCCGTTTGTCCAAGATATTGGATTTTTGCTAATTACATACAAATGTTGTAAAATGATCAAAAACTCAATGGTGGAAATCTAATGAAAAAATTTGAAAAATTTATTATTTATTTTTTTAGCTTTATTTTCTTTCCCGCAGGATTAATTATATGGCTCGTCTCCATGTTTAACCAAAACCAGGAATTTAAAAGTGTGGGACGAAAAGCCTTATATTTTGCTGCTGCCTCTCTTTGCCTCCAGCTTCTGATCGGTGTCCTTAATTTTATTGTGTACACCAATATTAAATTAGCCTAGTTTAGATTTGGCACCAGTGAAAAAAGAGAAAACCGTCAGGGCAAAAGCCCTGACGGTTATTCACGCTTCTTTGGGCAATACGATTCCACGGTAAAGCTGAACGGTGATGTAGTAGTAAATCGCATAGATCGCGAGGAAAATCAAGGTTGGCACCCAGATGTTCACGTAAGGGTCGAGCAGAATAAACGAAAACATCTGCATGCCTACCAGGACGTGAGTTAGACCTACCAAAGCCGGGAAGATGAAGACAAGGAACAGTTCCTTGTAAATGGAGCCAACCAATAGCGAATGACGCACGCCGATTTTTCTCAGCATACTGTACCGGTCTTTATCGCGTGTAGCGCCGGACAATATTTTGAACATCAGGCAGCTCGCCATCATTGCCAAAAAGGCGATTCCCAAAAAGAAGCCCATGAACATGGTGCCGCTTGTGAAGGCGTACACCGCTTCGTACGTGCTGTATTTGGTAGACAGATACACTTCTCGTTCTTCATCCTGATGCGCCGTTTTGATCCACTGTTCTTGCCGCTGATCCATGGCTTTTAGTTCTGGTTTGTATTTCAAATAATCATCTACTTGGGCAAGCAGCACCTGGTGTTCGCTTCCGGCAATTCCCTCATAGGTTGCCCGGTCCACGATTTGGACAGCTTTCCCTCTCAGCATATCATAGCTGATGATAATTTCGCTGGAAATGGCCTGATCCCATTCTGCCGGAACCGCCTCCAAGTTCGGATTCTCATCCGGACTCGCATACATGATGTACGCAGGATGAGGAAGCTGCTCTGTTACTCTTTTTGGCTTGTTCTCCGACGAATAGTTCTCGATGCTGTTGGTCGAGATCAATGGCGGATGGGCAAGCAGATCATCCTTTGCGAAGTAGTACCCTTTCTCGTCCATCTTGTAGCGGTACGTATTCTGCTCGATTACCGTCATTTTGTTCAATGCCTGATAATCCTCTTCTGCCGGATCATGCAGGGTAATGTCGTAGACGTGCTGCGCACTGGAAATCAGATCTACGTTCTGCTGGAAAGCCAATCCCCCTGCCATCGCCCCGACGCCCAGTGCAATCAGCATCGCGACCGTGCCGAGCACTTTGGTCAGGTTGTTCACTCGAAAACGCAGCTGGGCAAAGGTAAATGCATTTAATTGGCGATCGTTGAGCTCCTGATTATTCTTCAATGCCTGTACAAAAACAGGCAGCAGCGAGATAAAAATCAGGTATGTTCCGATCGTCGTGGCAAAAGCTCCAACGATCAACCCAAGCACCTGGAGGGCCAAGATCTCAATGAGTGCAAAATAGCCTACAGCGATTAGGAACACTCCGATTAAAGCAACGATAATAGCGCCGATTCTTCTGCGTTTGATTCTATCGTTTTGCTGCTCGGCTCGAATGAGATCCAGTTCAGTTGCCCGTGCCAAGCGGATGACGTTGATGGTAGAGGTGATCAGGAACAACACCAGGAAAAATCCCCAGGTCATCCAGATCGCCGGCACGTAAAAAGGGTGATACCCCTCTGGAGAAATCTCCAATAGACTCATCAGCAATTTGCCGATCCCGCTGGACAAGACGACGCCGACGACAGTTCCAATACATAGAGAAGCAATCCCCATCATCAGTGTTTCCCAGAACAGGATCTGGCTGATCTTCCCTTTTTTTGCCCCTAGCACCATGTACATGCCGAGCTCTTTGCGGCGCAGCGACAGCAGGAAGGAGTTGGCGTAGATAATATAGAACACGGTGATGAACGCAAGCAGAAATGCCCCAACGTTGAACACGATCTGAATGGATGAAATCACCGAGTTGCCTTTGGTGAAATCCGAATTGAGGGCAAGAGTTTGGAACATGTAGAAAATCGAGATGGAGATGACCAGGCCCACCAATAGAACCAGGTAATCCTTCATCATCTTTCTCATACTGGACAGTGATAGCTTGAAAAGCATAAAACGTACCTCCTAGTGCACATCTTGTGATGCACCCAGCTCGGCCAGTACATCCAGAATTTGTTTGAAAAAGGATTGACGGTCCCCAGTCCTTTGAAGCTCGCTATACAGCTTTCCGTCCTGAATGAACAGGATTCGCTTGCAATAGCTGGCGGAAAATGCGTCATGCGTGACCATCATAATGGTTACCTGGTGATTTTCGTTCAGGTCCGTCATCGTTTCGAGCAAGCTTTTGGCATTCTTGGAGTCCAACGCGCCAGTCGGCTCATCCGCCAGCAGAATGGCCGGATCATGCACCAACGCACGTGCAGCTGCGGCCCGTTGCTTTTGTCCCCCGGATATTTGCACCGGATACTTTTGCAAAATCTCATCGATCCCGAGTGTTTGTGCAACCTTGTTTACCTTGGTGCCGATCTCTTTGGAAGGTACACCCTGGAGAGATAGAGGCAGCGCGATGTTCTCATAAACCGTCAAGTTTTCCAGCAGGTTGAAGTCCTGAAAAATAAAGCCCAGCTTTTGCGAACGAAAATCTGCCAGTTGGTTCTGTTTCATCTGTGTAATGTTCGTTCCAGCGATTTCGATCAAGCCTTCCGTTGGACGATCCAGCGTGGAAATGACGTTTAGCAGGGTCGTTTTCCCCGAACCGGACGGTCCCATGATGCCGACGAACTCTCCTTTTCCGATCGTCAGCGATACGCCTTTCAAAGCATGCGACTGACTCTCCCCTTTTCTTCCGTATATTTTCTGAACGTTTTTTACATCTAGTACGGATGCACTCATTGATAATCCTCCATTTCATTTCGAAGCATTTGACTGTAGTTCTCGTAACGGCTCGTTATTACTGTAACGAAGTTCCAATTCAGTAGCCATTGATCTTCCTTACAGTTTGCTTTCGGTTTTGTAAGGAAAGAAAAATAGAAAAGCCATCAGGTGTAATCCTGACGGCTCGATATTACAATTACCGTTTTTTTCAAAAACAATAGGGGGTGCCGAATATGGGCTATACTTTCAAGAAGCTTACACACGATCTTTCCATTGGGCATGAAATTGAATTTATTTACGCAGATAGAAAGTTCTCTATTACCAATACTCCATCTGGATGGTGTTTGGCTGAATATTACAAGGATGAAATTCAAGTATATTCTTCTCACCTGGAGTTATTGCAGCATGGATCCATCGATGGCAAAGCACTTCGGAATATTTGGCCCCTTGTAGCTGTTGATGCCATTTTCTAGCTGTTACCTTACGCATAACCACCTTGCCGAGAATTCTCCCTAGTCAGATCACGAAGCCCTATTTCGCTTCGTTGCTGTTATCTGATGCAGCTTGTGAATTTTTATTGTGAACGGGACAATTGTCCATTGCTCGATTGCGAACCGTTGCATATGATACACAGACATGAATACAGGGAGTGATGACGGTGTATAAGGATAAAAGAGACTATCATTTTAAGAAAGCATCCGAATATCAAATGTTAGCTAAATTTTACGAGCATAAAGATCCTGCCAAACATATTTACTATTACAAAAAACATTTTTACCATGAAATGAAATTTGTTAAATACTCTGAGATGATGAAACACTCCCACGAGAGCTGTTCATAACTTTTACTCCCTACTAGGTGGGGAGTTTTTTTTATGCAGTTGAATTGAATGCTGCTATATCGTCTGTTACATTACTCTGGAGGTGATTGATTTGCGCGCAGCAACGACCTTCCAAGTGTTAAAAAATAAAGCCAAGAAATTAAAGTTAGAAGCATATGTCTTATACTTCGCCTATAAGGACTCCAGGGTTTCTTGGTATGCCAAGCTCTTCGCTATTCTCGTTGTTGCCTATGCTTTCAGCCCGATCGATTTCATCCCTGACTTTATCCCGATTCTGGGTTACCTAGATGACATTATTTTAGTTCCACTGGGTATTTGGGTCGCCCTGAAGCTTATACCGAACGAAGTGATACATGACTGCCGAGAAAAAGCTCAAGCACTTCTGGCGAAAGGTAAACCAAAGAACTGGATCATGGGTGCAATCTTCATTATCATTTGGATACTCCTGGGCGTATGGGTCAGTTGGTATCTCTATCAATGGCTTCTTGCATAATCCGACCTATTTGGGACTCGTATACCCACTTTCTTGTCCCGCTCCGATGTGATATGTTCTGACAAAGGAGTGGTTTTTGGTATGGAAAAGCCGGTATACAATAAATCTTTCTATTACACGGTGCCAGAAAGAAATGTCAGTTACATAAAAGACTCGCTAGACATTATGTACATCCCGTATTGGATCGAGCAATCTTCCGATACGTTGAAGCTCCAAGAAGGTGTATTTGCGTTTGTCTTCCCGGACGTACATGGACGTGTATACAACTACATCGTCGAGCTTTTTGACGGTCGTGGGCTACCCTACCCGGAGTAGCCCTTAGGTTTCCGCTCCCTGGAACAAATCAAAAAAACCTCACCGATCTAGATGAGGTCGAGGGAAGAAGTGAACTTCTATTTTCTTACGCGAACAACAGTCCCTTGATTAACTTCCAGCAGCTCGTCGACTTTTATTCTCACTAATGAATACGGTGAGCCTCCGCCCGTATATACAAAATCTAATTCGGTCACTTTTGGGTCAACTAAGAATAGCGAATTGTAACCGAAAGATGGAACCCCACCAGCTGGATAACCCGTTTTTTCCAAAACCTCTTTTTCTTCCGCCAATCGAGGTTTTTCTATCTGCAGTGCTTTCCCTACTCGTGATGTGCTAGCGCGGTCCTCCCCTTTCACGATGGCCACAATTAACCTTCCATTTCCGTCTATCATACAAATATTTTTCACAATTTCATGCACCGAGCCATTTACAGCTTCGGCAGCTTCTTCGACGGAATGACAAGACTTGTCCAGACTGAGATGTTCTGCTTTGATATTGTTCGAGGCTATATAATCTTTTAATTTCCATTCAAAGTTTTCCATTGTGCTCCCGCTTTCCCTTTGCTTATCTGCCTATGTAGGTTTAGTCAAAGAAACGAATTTGCTTTATCTGTGTGGTGAAACGGTCCTTTATCTTTCTCATCTTCCCTCTATGATCCGGCTGAAGAGTGATAGATAACTTCGAAGCGATTGTTTCTACGACATCTCCAACTTCCAAGTTATCCGTATCCAGATGATGTCGAAAAACTTCGTTCGATAATCCGTCTATACATCGATCAATCTGTCGCGCCGCCCAAGAATTTCTTCCTTCTCCTCTTGTGCGCAATCTTTTCAGCAAAACGTCCTTTGAAGCGCATAACGTGAAATGGTGAACAGCGACTCCTTCATTCCTTAGCTTGCCTACAATTTCACTGAAGTACTGAGGATGAACCAGGGTCATCGGTACAATAATGGTGCCGTTGTATTCACTGTTTATGTATTTCAACATCGAGTAATTCATCTCACGCCACATCGTATAATCTTGAAAATCACCTTTGGAAACTTCTTTTGGGATGTTCTTTCTGATAAAAAAGCCTGCATTTTCGGGGTCAAACACAAATGAATTTGGGAGTCTTCTGTTCTATTCAAACGATGTCTGCGTTTTCCCGGAACCAAACGCCCCATTTATCCAAATAATCACATAGTTCACCTCATAAGCATACAAGATCTTCCTATGATGAGAAGACGTTGCAAGGCTATAAATGTTTCGCAAAGGCTGCCCGATCATAAAATCTCGCTGCTATGCCTTAAGGAAAATTGGCGCCATTGATTATTAAATCTGGACGTCGTTCAGGCTGTTGTTCTTGTCAATCTTATTTACGTCTTTTTCGGTAGCATTACTAATCCTGTAATTGCATCCCAAAATGCAGCCCAATTACAAAGGAGCTAAAACATCAGCGTTATCTCGGTAACTTTGACTTCAAATTTTTGATAAAGTTCGTTACAACCCCAGTTATAACGAGCATTTACAAAAAACCACAAGAGATCAATTAGACTATGAAAAAAAATCTAAGCAAGCAAAGAAAGATAGAAATTTGCTGAAGGATAGGAATGGAAGGAGATCTGTTGTACCATATAAATAACGACTTCTTAAGGATAATCAGGGAGGAAAAAATGGCAGATGACAATGATATCGTAAAATGTGATCATTGTAATAAACATTTCTACTTATGGGAACTAGATAAATTAACCCCAAAACAGTGCTCCATTATCCGTGAAGAAGATCCTTTTTTTAGTATGCGAATATTGTACTGGCAAAATTCAAGCAATAGGAGAAGGTGTAGAGGAAGTAGAATATTGGAATGAATGGGTGACAAAGAAACGCTTAGCCAATGAGTAAACATAATGGGGCTGTCGAGAAAGTCGACAGCCTGAGCTTCTGGAAACCAGAAGCTTTTTTCTTTAGTTTTAGGTCAGAGACAAAAAACTGATGTTGCTGCCCTATTTAGGGCTTGCTGAACGAATAAAAAATTGAGAAACGACAAAGGTTTTGCTCCGTTTTCATCGAACTCATGTGCAAGGAAATCAACGATTTCCCTTTAAATTCCTTGCACATGGAGCGGATATGGATGTACATTGGAAAACCCGGAGTATGCCGATGTGCGCCACATCTTCGTTGGATAATTGTATACCGCCGCACTTTGCAAAAAATTCGGTCGTTTCGTCCGGCGCAAACCGGAGATCGCGCGCATCCAACCAGATCAGCCTATTTTCTGCTCGTAGTCTGGAAAGAGGAAGCGCTGGAGAATTTCGGCTTGCAAGATAGAGATGGACATGTAGTGGCAAACGTTCCAGCAGATAAGTGACGCCCTTCAAGATTGACGCTTCTTCGATATGATGAAAGTCATCCCAAACGAGCACCTTCGTTTGCGGAATGCGATGCAGCCCGTTGACGAGCGCAGCAATCAGCGACACACCCGATGGATCTTCCGCGGCATGACGAAGCACGTCCTGTTGGTCAAAAGACGGATACGCTTGTTTTAACGCTGCAATGGTATGTGCCCAGAAGCGCGTGCGATCATTATCCCCTTGATCAAGCGAGACCCAGGCGACGGGATTTTCCAGCGTCATCACCCATTCGCCGAGCAATGTCGTTTTGCCATACCCGGCTGGAGCTGTGATCAAAGTAAGCGTGCAATCCAACCCTTATGCAAACGCCGGGTGAGACGGGAACGCGCAACAAGCGAGCTTCGCGATCGAGGAATATGAAGTTTCGTGGCTATGATCATGGTTTGCCCCCTTCCCTTTGACTATAATCATCAGGAATGAACAACTTCCTTACCATTTTACAAAATCTTTTATTTTGGCGGGGCTATCCTTGGTTATACAACGTGGAAAAGTTATGTTGTTGACTATTCGAGCGATTTTTGTATAGTTACATATGTTCTTGATAACGATAAAAGGGATCCAAATCTTTGGTAGAATGGTGTTTGACTGAAACACATCACCCAAAGGGAGGAGCACCTTTCAGGTGAAGTCTGCCACTTCAGTCATCCTTCATATCTCCTGTTAAAGTTCTATCACAAGGATTGGCGGATCATAGTGGTAACAAACTGGGAAGAACCCGCAAAACTATTCATTCTACGTTTATATCATCGTCGTTGAAATGGATTTTAACATTTCAATCATTCTTTCAATAAAAATCGTAATGATAAAAGGACGATGATTCACGATACAAATCCATAATCCGTATCCAATAACAGATACAGCCCCAAAAACTGCTGCATCCCGATAAAGTCTCTTTCGAAGCAATCCCAACATCGGCAAACCTATCAAAGGCGCCAGCAGGATGTGAAGCATCAACATGTTCAATTCATCCTCCTTTTCGCTTCTCGAACGTGCGTTTGACCCATGTTGTCACTAGCAACAAAAAGGGGATCAGTAGAACAAAGAAACTGTCATATATGAATGTATATTTTTCATCCCATTCCTCGTTTTGGATCGGGTTTTCATAGATGGACAAGGCGGTCGCCGACAACAAAATCGTCAAACCCAGAAAATGAGGCCACCGGGTTTTTGGACGAAATACTTGACGCAGCGTTTCGGAAGCTCCGTAAACGAGTACCAACAGCTTGATAAAAATCAGAATCAGTAAAATAACGGAGATAATGGAATGGATGTTGACGATCACCTCTCCGATGGAAATTTCCTGCACGGTCGTATACACTGGAAAGGTAAGTTGTGACGCCCTCTCCACTCCTAATAAACCGATAATCATAAACAAGGTCATGCTAAGAGAAAGGGAAGCGGTCATCAACCCAAGCAAAAAGGGGCGTGTTGCCCCCTGTTTGACCAGCGGAAACAATATCGTGAGCGCAATAGTTTCCATATAGGGAAAGCCCAAAAAGGAATGGTATTGCAAAATGGCACCCAGGTCGGAATGGAAAGCTGGCTGAAGTCTTCCCCAATCCCAGTTCACCATTGCCAGCAACAGAACAAACCAGAACGGGAAGAACAAAAACGGAGTGATGATTTGATTTAATCGTCCGATGGCTTCCGTCCCCTGAGCGACCGTGTAAAAGGCGACAAGCAAAAACATGACGTGAAAAACGGTTTTCGGCGTCTCCGGCATGATGGTTCCATTTAAAAAATCGCTTAAATTTCGAAGAGCCCATCCAGCCAAAATACAGAAATAAAGAAAATACAGGACGGAAACAAGCGTTCCCAGAGAACGTCCCCAAGCTTCCAGCGGGATTTGCACCAGACTTTTGCCCGGGTAATATCGGAAAAGAAAAATCCAGAACAGACCGACGAGTATGCCAAAACTTCCTGCCCACAAGGGCATGAGCCAGGCATCCTGTCCCGCCTGTACGACCAGCCGCCCGATCAGCACGAAAAGGGTGGTTCCGAGGATATAATTGATTGTCAGCAGATAAAACTGGAATCGGGAAATCATTGGCTTCATCCTGTTCCTCCATAAGGTTGACTCATGCTTCCCGTTCGGAGCAGCCGGGTATTTGCACGAATCTCAATTTGCGCATTTTTCGCCGCTTGGTCGATATCCGGATGATTTGGCGTTTGTTTGCGCAACAAGTCGTTGATGCTTAACAGATCCCAGCCACGCTCCCTTATCATTTGATAGAAAGCAAGCGACTCGTCTGCTATGATCTGATTCAGTCTGTTTTCAAGTCTCTCCACCTCGTTCCGAGACTTCGGGACGAACTCGATTGTATAGGCAGTGGAAAGTTCGAGGTCCAAGCGGATCCGAACGACAGGTTGATCGGATTTCCAGAAGACCTCACGTTTTATGCGAACCAGTCTCAATTCCACGGATACCTGTTTTCCTTCCACCTGAAACTGTCGCACGTGGCGACCTCGATCGCCATTTAGCAAATGGTACCAGACCAGCTGCGTATCATTCAGTTTGCCCGCCATGCGATAATCACGGAAAACCGCCCCGCCTCGGATGATAAAGTTGTTTTGATTGGCGTCGATATCCGCCGACCTTTCCCCGCTGTTGGAAGAAGGTGCCTCTGTCATTCCGGTGATCAACGGTAATACGATCGTATCCAACTTTTCCATCCGTTCAATCACATCACTGACCTTGATCTGTTTTCCCACTAGGAGCGAATTCCGGATCAGCAGGTCGACCCTGGAATCGATTGTGTCAGACGGCACCCGCTCCAGGGGAGTTAATGTTCTCATGACCTGAGATAACGGTCCGTCGACGATCAGCATCGGGACCGACGAGCGGCCGTTGGGTTGCATTTCGATAAAGTTGACAATATCGCGCATGTCTTGTTTGGCGGCCCGCTGGGAAACGAGCAGCACCTTGCAGTGGGCCATAAATAACTTGCGCGGCAACATTTTGTAAATCGTAGATTTGATTTCTCCAAAAGACGATCCACTGATTTCGTAAGTGTATACAGGGGCTTGTTCGCCTCCCGACGTACCTTTGGCGGAAGTGCCGCTGAGCGGGTTGATGATCTGGTAATACACGGTTATTTTGTCGCTCTCCGGGTCGCTGTCCACCCCCACCATACTGACCAGCGCCAGTTCGTTCATCTCCGTCCTGTCCCAGCAAGCCGTAAGCAGGGCGGTAAACATCATCAGGATGAACAGACCCGCTGCATACCGGTTGGTCATGTTTGTTCCTCCAGATTACCTTTTTCTCTTCATATTCCGAATATATCCGGGCAGACCGTTCGGATCCAGCCAGGGCCGGGGCAGCCGCACCAACACATCTTTCCAATCGGTTCCTATGGACGGGGAAGCGGGAGTGAAGTAAGGAACGCCAAATGACTTAAGCGACACCAGATGGGCAACCAGAAACAGGGCACCGCATAAAATGCCAAAAAGGCCCATAAAGCCGGCCAACAGCACGAACGAAAAGCGAAGCAGGCGTTGTGACATGCCAAAGCTGTAAACCGGAACGACAAAATTGGTGATGCCGGTTATGGCTACGACAATGACAATCGCGGCGGAAATGAGACCGGCTTCCACCGCCGCCTGCCCCAGTACAATCGCCCCCACGATCGAAAGCGCCTGTCCGACCGCCCGCGGCATACGCAGCCCCGCTTCCCGGATAATTTCAAACACGACTTCCATTAACAACACTTCGAAGATGGCGGGGAAGGGAACCCCTTCCCGCTGGGCGGACAAACTGATCAGAAGTCGGGTCGGGATCAGTTCCTGATGGAACGTCGTGGCCGCGACATACAAGGAAGGGACGAACACGGCCGTAAAAAAGGAAATCAACCGAATCCAGCGAATAAACGTGGCGATGTCCGCCCGCTGATAATAATCTTCAGGAGAACTGAAAAACTCGAAAAACGTCATGGGGGCAAGCAGGACGTTGGGCGTTCCGTCCACCATTACGGCCACTTTACCATCCAGCAACTGGGCAGCTACCATATCAGGGCGCTCGGTGTTGGTAAGCGTCGGAAAAGGAGACCAAATCCGGTCCTGGATGAATTCCTCCACATAAGCGCTTTCCAGCACACTGTCCGTCCGGATGGCTGACAATCTGCCGCGCACTTCCCGGACCAGCGATTCCGGGGCGAGGTTCTCCATGTACACCATAAGCAAAGTCGTCCCGGTTTGATTGCCGATGTTCATTTTATCAAACCGGAGGAATGGGTTGCGGATTCTTTTGCGGACAAGCCCCACATTGGTCAGAATGCTTTCCGTAAAGCCTTCGTGCGGCCCGCGAATGGTCGATTCCGACTTCGGTTCTTCAATGGAGCGTTGTTTGGATTCGGTCACATTGATGAGACAAACGCGCTCCCTTGAAAAATCGGTTAGTGCGCAATGGCCTGCCAGGAGAGCTTTTACGGCATGTTCCCGCAACTGTTCATATGGATCGGAAAAGGAAAATTCGCGCAAAAAACCGCTTTCGGCGGAAAGAGGCGCTTCCCCTTCGGAAAACGTATTTTCCGTGAACGATTTCAAAATATATTCGTCAATCGTTTTTTTATTGACCATCGATTCCAGATATACGCACTGCACGGTTTGTTCCCCTTGGACAAACAAGGATCGGCAGACCAAGTCCGGGGGTAACCCGAGGGCTGATTGAATGTCTCCGAAAAAATCATTCTTGATCGATTGATTTTGTTTTTTTCTTGCCATCGACGAACCTCCAGATTCTCACATCTCATCATTATCATTGTTTCCTATTGGGTGGATTCTTATTCCATTGGCAGTTATGCTGTTGCAAATTATCGTGAGGTGAAATCAAGCTTCAGGTTACGACATTACTAAGTTATTCGATCAGTGAGAATGTCTAGTATATGACCGCAACTGCTGCAGTCTTCTTGAACATACTTCCCGTACTTGCTGGCATGAAGGAAGAAGCAGGCTATTATAGATTCGCTCGCAGCATTCGCCAAAGTTGGATGATCTAACGTAAATACGACTCTCTTATTCATGATTTATAGATTATCGATTAGAAAAAAACTACGACTGACCAATTAACTAACAAGGATTTCCAGAACCTCTGTCGAAGTAGTAAAAGAGCTAATTGACGGAGGTCTTTCTCATGCCATTACCAAAAAATCGAATCGTCACCGGGCAAATCATTTATTTTCGTGCGGAAATCGAGACTTGCCCAGATTGCGGTAGAAAATTGAAACGTCATCATGCCGCGTGGAAGAAGAATATCTCCACGCTTCGCGGCGTGTTTCAGGTTTGGAACATGGCTTATCACAGCCCCCATGAAGAGTGCGGGAACTTATCGAGATACTTCAGATCTGCTCAGGCAGATGCTCTTTGCATGAAGCACACGTCATACGGATTTGACGTTCTTGCCCTCGTTGAAGAACTTCGCTTCAAGCGTCACTTAACAATCGCTGGAATCACTTAGGAGCTTAACGGACGTGGAGTAGCAACATCCGAGCGTAATTCAATGAGATTGTATGAGCGTTATTTAACGCTGCTTCGAGCTTCGGTTACAGAACAAATTCGTTTGGAACTTGAGCGCGTGGTGAAAGAGAACAAAGGCATCATGTTGTCCATGGGTGGCCGTTCAGCCGGAAAAAGGGAATGAAACCCTTTACGTCGTACGTGAAGGGTTCAGCGGAACCATTTTGGCCGCTCAAAACTTAAAAAAAGTGGTTCCGCTAGCGAACTCAAAACGCTTCTCCAGCCCATCAAAGATCTCGGATTCAGGCATTAAGAAAACGCTGCGTGGGATCCGCCTCTAGATTTGCCCGGTGTTCGGATTTTTGAAAATGCTCAAGCTATTCAGCAGTAGTCGCTGGAAAGAAGCTTGACTAAAAAAGGGGCTTGTGCTCCTGAAATGGGTTCTTCCGTCAAACGAAAACGAAGCACCGACGGATGACAGGTCGTCGAAGTTGGAACGACTATATCCTCCGAAGCGGTGAATTCGTTGTGTTGACGATGCACTAAAGCCCTGAAAATTACCTGCAGAACATCGAGCGCAAAGTCTGTGAGTTAATTGGTCAGTCGTAGTTTTTTTGTGCATAAACTATGGCTGTTTACGAGGCCGGATCAAACCATTGCAGTTTTTGTAAGCAGGTACTGTGTAGGGGAAAGGGATTCGTATAACACCGCATTCATGCATCGTGCTGGCGTCCTCGGTCGCAGAAGAGGATCGAGAAGTGGTTGCTGTAACAACTCACTGCGGTTGCTGCAACTGATAAAATCAAATTATGTACAAAAAGTAGAACTAATTTATAAAACAATATATTAAAAGAAATGGATATATGTGATGGTATTAAGAGCGCGGGAAGAAGAATTTGATTTGGGGAATTAGCTCGGATCTTGCATAAGCTCCGGCAAACCAAGCCACGCAAACAAAAAAACCGAAAATAATAAATCGTAAGAATTACCCATATCCGCACATGAGCAATTTAAATCGTTCACGAGTTCGAAAGGAGTACCTTTCTGCGGTGCTCCTTTTTTTGCCGATCTATTCATAATGCGAACTTTAATTTACTTCAGAGTTTCTACAAGCTCGTTCAAGCGATCCTCGGTTTGAGTAATGCCTTCCAGCAATCCCATGTCGAGAACGGCTTGGAGGATTCCTTTGAATCGAATACTGAACGACTGACCAATTTTATTTAAACTCTTAAATCAATGAATTCCATTGTCACTTCAGGTGCGGGCATAGCTTCATTTATATTACGCAATCCTCATCTAAGAAATAATCAGTATAGACAATTTTCTCGGGCTCCACAATTTCCTTATAAATTGTCTTGTTCCAGGATTCCATACTGATGGCTATTTTCACCAACTGTTAGAGGGATTCCCGCAATAATTCAATGATAGCAACCGGTTAGGTTCTGCTAATGCCTCGAGGGTTGTTACATCCATGTTGTGGTGGTTGAATAACTATGAGGTCTTCAAGACATAATAGGTTAGTCATCTTTACCCTTTATTTTAAGAGAACCCACACCAATAATTGCTCCCAATATCACTAAAATTATACTGGCTATTATTTCATATCCTTGCAATGCATCGATGTAATTGACGAGAAACCAACTTGATCCCCCACCCGTTAATCGGTTTATGATCCCTCCAACTCCCTGAAGCAATAGAAGTAAACTTGCACCGCTTGCAATCTCTTTCATAACGCTACATCTCCTTTTTACATAACGAATATCAAGATAGAACTCCCCTGATGCCAATATTGAATAAAATCGCCCCAATAACTGCCACTCCGACTAATACAGAAGACAACGGAGCTTTTACTAATTTTGATCGCAGTTGTTCAAGCTGATTCATTATCCAGTTTTTACATAGTATAAACACGATCAATAGTAAGATTGAAGGAAGTACCATAATCGCGTTATAGCCAAGTAAAATGCCAATGGACAAACCCGTATGAAACGCTAAACCATCCATTAGTAATATCGAGTAAAAATACGGTAAAGCTGTGGTAAACTCAATCGCAAAGACAATAATACCGAGTATGATCATCGCTCTTATAGACACTTGCGTAGGTAACCATTCCAAAAATCGGGATTCCATTTTTTTCTTAGGCTTATATAAACTAATGAGTACAAAGATGGCTCCAAGAATCGTATAAAACCAACTTGAAATTTGATTGTTCGCCATGCTTTCTATAAAACCAAGAATCGGCCCAACTCAAAGATAAACCAAGATACCCATTATAAAATAGCAAAATTGTGTCGAAAATAAAAAAAACGATCAATCGCGATGCTGTTTTTTCTTTTTGTATGAGAAGGATATAAGCTGTAATCGCCAATACCCCGGGGCTTAAAATATCAATGACAGCGCAGAGCACAATAATGAGGAGTGCTGTTGTGAAATCTATGTTGGCAGGAATTAATGATTCAATGATTTCAATCACCTAAACTTCTCCCCTCCTTTATTTATTTAACACACTGTGATAAAATAATAATAACACAGTGTGTTAAATAAAACAAGAGGTGATTTGAAGTGCCGAAAATTGTTGATCATGATCACAAAAGAAAGCTCATCGCTGAAACAGCTTGGAAAATTATTGAAACCGAAGGTATTGAAAAAGCATCTATCCGCAGAATCGCATCTGAGGCTGGAATGTCTGACGGAGCACTGAGACATTATTTCTCAAACCAAGATGAGTTACTATTATTTATCATGGATTATTTTCTTGCTCGCGGGAAAGAACGGTCGAAGAATAAATCATGGTCACAAGACCCTTTCATTGCGGTACAGGAAACGTTGTTAGAATTGGTTCCTGTAGATCGGGATAAACAAGCTGAAGCTGGCGTATGGCTGGTTTTCGTCATTCGTTCACTTACAAGTGCAGCTTTGAACACGAAAAAAGCTGAACTCATCGAAGGAGAATACATTTTAATGGAGGCACTGCTTGAAATCTTGATAAAGGCAGGCTATGTAAAAAAAGACATAGATATTGAATTAGAAAAATTAAGGCTTTCTGCAGTCATTGAAGGTTTATCCATACATGCTCTATTAAGACCGGATATATTCACCATTGAAAAAACGGAACAAATTATTACTCACCACTTAAAAGAACTTTGCAACCAATAAAAGAGCCAAATGTTATCATCTAAAACCTATTTGCGATTCATCGCGCGAACATGGCTCTTTTTTTGTAAATTAGTAGAATACTTCTTTTGAGATTAACAATCGATAAGAAATACCCGACCTGAAATGTTTTACAAAAGTTAGTTCGGGTTTCATGTTAACAACTCCTATTTTAAACGTACATCTCTAGCACATGCCGCCAAAATACCTCTAAAATGCGGTGGTGGACTATTTTTAGAATAAAAAATGCAATTTTACGAACTTTTATAAAACAAATGGAAACGTCCAATATGTCGTTAGACCTTTCCATGAGTCTCTCAAAACACTTATACAACAAAAAAACAATAGCATTATTGCGGTTTAAGAAATTTGAATGACATACGATGTGATCGTCTTAATTTTTGCATTTCTCCCAAAACCTCTGAAGTTATATACATCACAAAAAGCAAACCTTTGCTGATCATGGAATGCTAAAGTTCCATTTACTGAACCCGTGTTTCCGTGGGTGGTGATGTTGTGGATGTGTAATTGTTGAACTTTTTCTTCAAAGAACTACCGTCATTTTCTTAGCAATCTCAGATAATTTTTGGTTTTTTAAAAAGTCCTCCATTTTCTCTTCAGCCGATACCATCACCTTCTGAACTAAACACTCTGATCCATGATTCATTTCACAGTCGAATAAGGAGGCGGAGCCTTCAATGGCATGAATCACGTCGAGAAACGAGATTTCTTCCCAATTCCGTTTTAAGCGATATCCACCATTGGCTCCTGAAGTCGATTCAATCATTCCTGCCTTGACCAGCTTGGTAAGGATTTTGGATAAATACGTTGGAGAAACCTCTTGTCTCTCCGCCAATTGCTGTACGCCAATAAGTTTGTTCGGCGGGAATGCGGCAAGAAAGAGCATAGTATGAAGAGCATAGTTTGTCGCTTTAGAAAATTTCATAACGTGATGTTCACCTCAATTATGGACTTTATGTGCCCATAATAACTTTTTATATTGGCTTATGTCAAATATCGCCTCCCTTATTACTCCTTTATTCGTTGTAACTGGCAACACTCCAAGACCTACGATTCCACTGAACCTTTACCATATGGAACAAAGAAAGTAAGAAGAAAACCACTCGCTGCAACGAGGGCTAGTGACCAAAACGCGGCTTGAATTCCTTGATGCATATTGATCGGAAAAGAGAATGAGCTATAATCTGCGGTAATTGTCACCAGGGTGATGAGCAGTGCCCCGCCCATTGACATGCCCAATGTACGTATGGCCGTGGTCATCGGCGAAGCGTAATTCATCATCGAATTCGGCAAGCTCGCCATGGCAAAAGCAGTAATTGGGGTCATCATAAAACCGACCCCGGTCATAAGCAACGCATATAACCCTACCAACAGACCATACGGAGCGTGAATCGATAGCGCTATCGTTAATAGAGCCGTTACGGCGGCTATCCCGAAGAAGCCGATCCGAATCAAATAGCGACCGCCATAACGGTCGTAGATTTTACCCGATACCACTCCGGACACCCCCATCAGCAATGCACCTGGGAGCAGCATTAGCCCCGATTCTCTAGGCAGTAGTCCCCTGACATTTTGTGCATATATCGGGAGCAGCAGTTCCACCCCGGCCATCACAATGAACAGGACTACGCCTATAATCGATGCATAAGTAAATCTCGGGTAACGAAATACGTTGAAATCAAGCAAAGGGACGGCCAGTTTGAATTGGCGCTTCACAAACAGAAACGACAGTGCGAATCCCACGATAAGGAAGGTCAGCGCAAGCTGAATCCCTTTTCCCTGATCGCTAAGGATACTAAATCCATACAACAGACTGCCGAAGCCCAAACTTGAATAAAGAATCGATCTCCAGTCCAATTTCGCTTTATGCGTATCCCAAACGTTTTCCAAGCAATAATAGGCGACAAACAGGTTCGCGATCGCTATGGGCGCCACCCCATAGAATAAGATTCTCCAAGAATGATGTTGAATCACGAAGCCGGAAATCGTCGGCCCCAGTGCAGGGGCGAGTCCCACAATGAGACTGGCCAGTCCCATCGCTGCCCCGAGTTTTTCCTTTGGGAACACTAGGATAATCGTATTCAGGAACACCGGTACCAGCAATCCGGCGCCAATCCCCTGAATAATTCGTCCGCTTAGGATCAATGTGAAGTCGACGGAGAAGCCGGCAATTAGCGTCCCTGTCGTAAAGGCCCCAGCGGATGCGAAAAACAGGGTTCGCGTCGAGTATTTTCCGATCAGGAATCCCGTCACAGGGATGACAATTCCAGAAACCAGAAGATAGACGGTGATCAGCCATTGCGCCCGATTGACCTGGATTCCAAGGTCAAGCATCATTTGTGGCAAAGCCGTGTTCAGCATGGTTTGCATGAGTTGTGCCAAAAAATTCGCGACGATTAGAGATGCGACAATGATTACAGGTTTTCTTTTCATAACGTTCCTCAATTTACTACAGACACTCCAGTTTGTAGATATTACAGATATTTTTTGTCCATTATATAGTTAAAGAAATTACTTATGGGAAAATTCTTGGACACCGGTGTACATGCTCTGATCCTTCAACTGAATAAGCACCTTGCCAAAACGCCCACCCTGCTGGATGACAACCTTATCCGTCGGATAGGTCCGTTCCAAATAATTGGCTATGATTTTCCTGTTCTGGTCGTCCGCAGGCAAACCGAAGATTCTCAGCCATTCCATCACCTCCTGGAGCGCCGTGTCTCTAGGTACCTCTGTAGATTTCATTTCCCGGGTTACGAGCGACTGATAGGAATACCCTTTGAGATACAGTAAATGGAGCAAATAAGCCATTTCCAAATGTTCCGTTTTCATGGGCTGATCAGTGACCAAAGGCCAAATCTCTTTTACCAGACTGTGCTCCCTGGAGCCGACAGACAGGCTGATATAGCAATACTGTCGTGCGCAGCTCAGCACTTTCTCCACACTCTCCCAGTCGGCAATAACCGGGCACATGGAGACAAATACGAAATCAAAGGCTTTTTCCCACCCCTTTGCTTGAATATCAATGTCTTCAAAAGGCTCAGCCACAATCTCTACATTCCCGTTCTTTAATCCCGTTATATTACTTTTCAATAGCTCAACTAATGGAAGACTAGGCTCCACAGAAGTAACACTAGCCCCTCTCTCCGCAAATGGCACTGTAAATCCGCCTGAGGCCGCTCCAATGTCTAATATGGAGGTATCTTTAAATGTCACACCCTGACTTTCCAGCCAATTCATAATCCGTTTTGTTCTTCGCCTGCCTTCTTCGCTAAACGCCTGCTCGTTAAATGACTTTGCCCTATGGTCAAAAGTATGTGCTGGATCAATTCCAGCTTTTTTCATTTTGCTAACCGCTGTATCTGGATCCTTCCTCCAAGCTGCTTCCCAAACGGCATCATTAAAAAAATCGTTCGTCATCATCCTCTTCATCCCTTTCTGTTATATGTAATCATTACACTTATGACTTTTGAAAAAAGTCCTTCTCTCTAAGGAACTTTTTCCCCAAGAGAAGGACATGTCCACTTAGAGCTAAACGAAATCTTCTTCTGTCAGCTCCATGTTGATGCCAATCGCCGCTTTACTTCCGCTTGCTGCGGCATAAATCAACTGGGAAGGCATTACGTAAGCTGCATCCCCGGCGGCATACACACCTGGAACCGAGCTTTTGCCCCACTCATTTGTGGCGATACCGCCAAACTCATTTACCTCATAACCAAGCGAACCCTGAAAAGACGCCTTCGGTTTCCATTCCGGTGTAATGAATCCTCCCGTTCTCTCGATTCGCGTGCCATCCGCAAATTCCACCTGCCGCAATTTCCCCTCATGACCGATAAACATCGTTACTGCTTGTTCAACCACTTCGATGTTTCTGGATTTCAACAGTTGTTTTTGATCGTTGTCCAGAACCGCATGCCCATTTGTACAAATCACAAGATCTTTACTCCAGGTATAGAGCAGCTTGGCCATATGAAACACTCCAGAGTTCTCGGAAACAACAATTAGCGGCTGATCTCGAAGCTCCCAACCATCGCAGTAGGGACAACTGAACAAACTTGTTCCATAACAATCACGCAAACCTGGAATATCCGGGAAAATCTCCCTAAGTCCAGTGGTGATCATTAATTTGCGTGCTTCAATCCGTTTTCCGGTTGACGCCACGACGACGAACCTGTGATCAGTCCGGTGAATCTCGGTTACCTCCCAAGGTAAAAGTTCAACGGAGGGATACCCCAGAACCTCCTCATATGCAATACGCCTAAACTCGGCTGGTGTCACACCGTCTCTTGTTATAAATCCATGAGAGGCATGTGTAACCGCATTTCGGGGCTGGCTGTTATCAAATAACGCAACACTGCGTCTGGCTCGCCCAAGTACCAGAGCCGCATTGAGTCCTGCCGGGCCTCCGCCGATAATAGCACAATCATAAGTCAAAAGAATCTCCCCCTTTTTTGTTGATTTATTTGGAGGCAACAAGCTGCTGCAGTTCACCTTTCGACAATATGCCTATTTCTTTATATAGAGGCTGCCCATCTTTGAATATAATGGTTGTCGGTATGCTCATAATCTGAAATTGTGAAGAGGTTACCGGATTTTCGTCTACATTAACTTTAACGACTTTAATGGAATCATTTGCTTCCTTTTCAAACTCCTCTAATACAGGTGCAAACATTCTGCATGGACCACACCAAGGAGCCCAAAAATTCACTACTGTTATACCTTCCGTTTGCACCATCTCTTTAAAAGTAGAATCTTTCGCATGTTGAATAGCCATCGTGATCTTCCTTTCAATTAAATATACTATGGATATATAATATCTTTAATTTGTCATAAGATGGGTCTTGTAATCTTGTCCGGCGTTGTTGCCACTAAAAAATAGAACATCACCTCAAACGCATAATCAGTTGCTTGTGAATTTTCATAGCACTCCTCCATTTCAAATTAAAGACTTCATGTATCTATGATAACTTTTTTTGTATAAGATGCAAGTCAATCTCATGAAAATTTAGCCAAACCAAGGCCAGTTGCATTCTTTTGGCCTGTGATCGAGCCAACAACAGCGGACAGGCTAGGGTCTTTTGCATCCTAGTCTGCCGCTGTTGCTCTTATCGGATCGGTATTAGTTTTCGTCAAAATTGATCGGCGCAATGCCTTCCGCTCGCCACACCGTGCCTCTTTTCTCGTACTCGAATAACTGTTCTACAGCATTCGCGATTTGAGGACCTAACTCACGATCAACCAAATACAAGGCCACATCAAGACCCGAAGTCACGCCTCCCCCGCTTACGAAGCGAGGACCATCTTCAACGACTCTTGCTTCAATCGGAATTGCACCGAGAGCTCCTAACGCTTCCATGCCTATTTGATTGGTAACGGCATGTCTATCTTTCAACAAACCTCCCATCGCAGGCAGCAGTGTACCACCGCATACTGTAGCTACAATAACTTCCTCATTGTTAAAAGCTTGTTTCAATTTCTCCGACAAGCCCGTCATCATGGCCTTCTTTAATATATTTGGAATGGCATCTTCCGAATTTCCCGCTGGCTTGCCCGAAGCCCCGGGCACCAAAATGATTCCAGGACGCTTGGGGTCTAATGCAGCTTGCGCTTCGAGAGCGGGCCCGTTCAGACCGCTCGGGACAGAACGCTTGCCTTCTGCGGAAACCAATTCCACAGTAACCGCTCCGTTTGAAAACATTCCCGCAGCAGCGAATACTTCGTATGGTGCTAATGCGTCCAGCAGATCGAAACCATCGAACAAGACGATTTGAACATGCATCCTTTTGTCTTTGAATGGATCATTATTTTCTTTTGAATTCGCACTTGCTGCAGAGGTAACTAGACATAGAACTAGTACAAACGACATGAGTACTCCCATAATTTTTTTCATCCTACCACTGCCTTTCTGGATCGATTGATATTTCTGATAATGATGTTAGGAATGATCAACAGCAGCACAATAGAGCCGTAAACGCCAATTGTATAGCTGGTAGCGTAAATGAGACCAAATCCCTGATAAAAAAGGGAGGTGATGAGATGAATTGTCATGTTCGTAAAACAAAAGGCGTAACTTCGGATCATCCAGTTCCGGTGCCGAATGATGCGTTTCTTTTTGATTTGTACAAGCGCCGTAATGGCGATAAACAGCCATATTAGATTAAGAGCGTTGAACACCATACTGCTTATTTTTCCTCCGGTAGCATAAGGAGCCATATATCCGGAAGTAAGCACGACAAGAAGGACGGATACTAAATAAACGTAGCCGTTTATACGGTGGAGCTTGCGGCTTTTTTCAAAGACGCGGTTGGAGAAGTTCAGCACCCCCGTCGCCATGGCGATGCAGGCAAACGCAACATGAACGTGCATAACGTTGATCCAGACTGGAAGATTTAGTTCGCGCTTCAGGCCGATTTTATGGCTTAAAAACGCCTTGGCTCCAGGATCGATAATAAAATTGGCCACCAAAGCGTAAAGGATAAATAGAATACTGATGCAGGCCAAAAGTCCGTATGATATTTTCCACTCCTTCATGCGATCCATCCCCTCATTTTAATTGCCAATTCGCATTTATGGGTTAGGTAACACGCTTGCCTGTTAATTTGGATGCAGGCAGTATGCCGGCCCTGGCGAATCCAATCATGTCATCTCCACGCACGATAACTTCGAATTTTAGATTTAACCGCATAGGTTTCGTGACGCGCAGCGACCAGGTAAGCTTATTGTCCTGAAGTAAGGGGTTTATAAACTCGACCGTTTCATCCCCTTGTGTGGCCTGGCCTTGGATCAACCCATTCCTTATGGAAATGGAGAGCTTGACCTCCAGTTTCCCAACAGGCGTAGCAATTGTCGTATCCCAATCCCCGTCGAATTCAGATTCTCCGGGTAATTTGATTTCCGAGGTATCATAAATCATCCCCGTATTGTTCGTTTCTTCGTCGGTCTCTGCCTTGTGAGAGCTAGGCGCCCTTCCTTCTTCCCGCCAGACCGTTCCTCTCCGTTCATATTCGAACAGCTGCTCTACCGCGTGCGCGATACGCGGTCCAAGCTCGCGTTCCACCAGATACAGCGCTGCATCGAGTCCCGAAGTAACGCCGCCGCTAGTAACCAGATTGCCGCTATCCACTACGCGTGCCGGGACGGGAATGGCTCCGGTTGCTCCAAGTACATTCATGCCCAGATGATGCGTTACCGCCGGTCTGCCCTCCAAGAGCCCTCCCATGGCCAGTAACAGGGAACCGCCGCAAACCGTGGCAACGATGATGTCTTTTTGCCCGAGTGCTCGCTCAATCAATCCAGCCAATTCCGTATTCAATGCCCGAGACAGAATGGCTGGGGGCGAATTCGGCCCATCTCCTTCGACGTCACCCGACGCGCCAGGTACGAGAATGATGCCCGTACGTTCCGGGTTCAGTCTGCCGCTCGCTTCAATTTTTAACCCGTTGATGCCGCTGGTGACGATTCTCGGCCCTTCAGCGGTAACGAATTCTACGCTTAACGCGTTTTCAGCATACATTGCCGCGGCACAAAAAACCTCGTAAGGCGCAATGGCATCCAGAAGGTCAAAGCCATCAAAAAGCACGACTTGAACCGTTAACATCCATAAACCTCCTCATATTCAAAGTCAGTCGATTGATCCTCGAACCTGCGGATCGTATTAGGGAAAAGTTTATGTCAACCTCCTTCATCCGTTTTTTGCGTTGAACGGGCCCTGACTCGTGATATTTGCTGTCCGACTCGACAAGAAGTATCGTAACAAACGAGTATCTCAAATGAAGTTGGATAAAGGTCACAAAACAATAAACAAATCATCACAAATTAGGTGGTTCTGTTTGTTGCATGGGGTTAAATGATAAACTAGTTTTCAAAGGTGGGATATTCATGAGTGAAATCAGTACCATACTGGTTGTTGACGATGATCAAAGCATTGTCGAACTATTGAGCGACTTTTTAGAGTATGAAAATTTTCGCGTTATAACCGCTTGCGATTCTGTTCAAGCTTGGACATTGTTTGAGCAGAATTCCATTCATTGTATTGTGCTTGACATCATGATGCCGGGTCAAAACGGGTTTGAGTTATGCCGCCGGATTCGGGAGAAGAGTAATGTTCCGATCCTTTTCTTGAGCGCACGCAGCGACGATGTAGACAAGATTCGCGGCTTGACGCTCGGCGGCGATGATTATATCGTCAAAACCGCTTCACCAGGCGAGATCGTAGCCAGGATAAAAGCTGTACTACGGCGTTCTGTTTCCCAACTGCAAATGAGTGAGAGAATCTTGGATTTTGGCCGCCTCAAGCTAAATCTATCCACAAGAGAAGTATTCGTGGATGGGAAGAGTGTAGTGCTCACCCCGAGGGAATATGAATTATTGCGATTATTTGCCGAACACCCCAGGCATGTTTTTGCATATGAACAGATACTTTCGAAATTTTGGAACGGGGTAGGCGACAGGCATACGATTCGGGTGCACATCGGCCGACTTCGCGAGAAAATTGAATCCGATCCGAACCATCCTCAATACCTAGTCAACGTATGGGGAATAGGGTATCGCTTCGAGGGAGGTTAAGATGAGAACACTTCGTATTCGTTCGTTTACTATACTGCTTTTCTTTTTCTTAATGTTAGTGCCGTGGATCTTTTATGTGACAACACACTTCATAGAGACAAAAACGCTCAGCTTCGCAAAAAACGGAGCTCAAGCCGAGATTCTGCAAGGACAATGGATCGAGAAGATCGTACAGCTGATCGAAACCAATTCGGACAAATGGAGGGATCCGAATTGGCAAAACCAATTGCATCATGAGTTGCAACAAGCGAAAATGGAAGCGGCTATTCTATCTGCATCAGATCAAGAAATTTACCGTTCTAATCCGCAGAGCCATGGCATATTGCCTTCTACCGAACGGTTCTCCATTATAGAGGACGGTCATTTACTTGGAAAGGTCATTATTTATCTTCCGAAGTCAAATGGGGTTCGGATCATTTCGATATTTGCCGGGCTATTGTTAGCTTTTTTTATTGTCGGTGTTGAAATGCGAAGGTTTCTTCTTAAGCCTCTCGAAAAGATGAGTTTTGCAGCTAGAAAAATCGCTGCAGGAGATTGGGGCGTGGAGTTGCCTAGATCCAGGATCACCGAAATCTCTGAAGTACGCGATGCATTCGAAGTGATGGTGAATGGAATACAAAAAGCTTTTCAAAAACAAGCGGAATTGGAAGAAGCACGCCGATTCGTGATCGCAGCAGTTGCGCATGATTTGCGGACTCCACTCTTCGTATTAAGAGGATATTTGGATGGTCTGGAGCAGGGCATTGCCCAATCTCCGGATAAAATAACCAAGTATTTGGCGGTTTGTAAGGAAAAATCGGCGCAATTGGACCGGTTGGTAGAGGACCTTTTCACATTTACAAAGATGGAGCATGTGGAGATGAATCTTAACAAGCAAACGATTGATTTTAAACTCATCATCCTGAAATCGATTGACAGTTTAAGTCCGCTAGCTCGCCAAAAGAACCTCTCGATCTCGACCCATACTGTAGATGACTGCTTCATTAGCGGTGATATGCATTTATTGGAACGAGCGATGAACAATTTGTTGGATAATGCCGTCAGACACACACCCTCGTTTGGTGAAATTGTTGTTCAATGTTATAAAGAAGGTAACAAAATAAAGTTTATGATCCGTGATACAGGCCCGGGCTTCCGCCAATAAGTATTTACTGGGATGCTTTCAGCCCTATCACGCTTGTATCGATAATGCTATTCATTCCGCAGCAGGACCACAACTACGCGAAGATTGCAGCACGATCATGCGAATACAAGGCGAGACAGAGGCAACAGGTGGGGCTAAGATCACAAGGGGCTATAACTTACCGTCAGATTATGTGCTTCATACGGTAGGTCCCATTGTACCTAAAGAAACTAAATTAACAGATAAACATCGTGTCGAGCTGGCTGGAGAGCGTAAAAAGTTTTGTGTAAATAGTTAAACTTCCCATTAAGGAGATGATCATTTATGCAAGACAAAAGAGATCTTACGATTAAAGAATTGGCTAAGGATTGCCGCACGATTGAGGATGTCCACATGATGCTGAAGGACCTGTTTCGTGACACGATCCAGCAGTTGTTTGAAGCTGAAATGGATGAGCATTTGGGCTACAACAAGCATAGCTCTGAAGGTGATCATACTGGAAACAGTCGAAACGGCTACAGCAAAAAGACGGTAAAAACCAAATTTGGCAATACTGAACTCCGTGTGCCTCGCGATCGCAACGGCGAATTTGAACCTCATATTGTAAAAAAACACGAGACTACCGTGAATGGCTTAGAGGACCAAATCATTGCTCTCTATGCGAAAGGGATGTCTACGCGAGACATTGAGGAGCACATGAAGGATCTATATGGAATTGAAGTATCAGCAGCGATGGTCAGTAAAGTAACGGATAAGATCATGCCAATGGTAGCGGAATGGCAATGTAGACCACTTGACCGCGTTTACCCTATTGTATTTCTTGATGCCATTCACTTTAAAGTTGCCAAGATAATCGGATCATCAATAAAGCAGCATACAGCGTTCTAGGAATTACTATGTCTGGACATAAGGATATTTTGGGTATCTGGATTGGCGAGCACGAGAGTGCTAGCTTTTGGCTAAATGTGTGTACGGAGTTGAAAAGTCGTGGAGTCGAAGATATCCTGATTGCGTGTAAGGACGGGCTTTCCGGGTTTTCAGAGGCCATTAACGCCGCGTTTCCGAGAACGCAGATTCAGCTATGCGTCATCCATCAGATACGGAATTCCATGAAATATGTACCGTTCAAGGAAGAGAAACTAGTCTTGGCGGACCTAAAGAAAGTCTATCAAGCTCTTACGTTAGAAGAAGCCGAAGTTGCCTTCTCTGCCTTTAAAGAGAGGTGGGAGAAGAAGTATCCGATTATTATCCGTTCCTGGGAAAATAACTGGATTGAGTTGACCGCTTATTTTACCTATCCTCCAGAGATTCGCAAGATGATCTACACCAGGAGTGTGATTGAGGGATATCACCGTCAACTCCGCAAGGTAACAAAAACGAAAACCGCCTATCCGTCTGATGATGCTCTGCGTAAAATCATCTATCTTGCGACGATTGAGGCTTCGAGGAAGTGGACTATGCCAGTCAGGAGTTGGAAAGAATGTATATCGCAGCTTGCCATCCATTTTGGGGATCGGTTGCAAGCGGAACTGTCCGCCTAATCCAACTGTTGAGCCGGCTTGACATGGAGCCTCTGCGGGCATGATTTCTTGCGATTGGGCGATGCCAGTATACCATGCATCGCATGGCGAACCAGCCTATCATGCCCGCCCCTCCATGTAAAGCCTATGATGTAACTCTTCATTTCTTAAAAACCCATTTACACAAAATAATTTACATTCCCGCTGGCTGCTTGTTATCGCGCTTGTTTGGAACTAGCGGCTAAGATCCCGGATATAAAGAGTATTACATTTTGTGCGATCTCAACAGGGGTTTTTGGATTCCCCAAGCCTGAAGCTGCAAAAGTAGCTGTTCAAACGGTGAATGATTGGCGGCTTCTTGTCTGGATTTGAAGTAGGTCAGGCGGCATTTCAATCATTGCTTCGAGTATCCTTCTTGTAAGAGCTACCTTTCGATCGAGCGGCTGGTAAGGATCCGTTGCAGAGGACATAAAGATATTAATAGATTTGTTTCTGCGACGTAGTCTGACCACCTCAGCCAGATAGTTTTCTGCTGCGTTCGTTTTAATATCCACCCATTCTCCCCATGGAATATCCTTAAACCGTTGAATCGGCATTTCCCTTACGTAGCAATACGTGCAAAAAAAGGCACAGCCACTGTACGGATTCAACGAATGGGTAAATCCGACATCCAGATAACCTTTCACTTCGCTAAGAATGTTCTTAGACAGGATATCTTTGATCTCTATATTCATTTAACTGGGTACCTTTCCGGAAGATCAGGACTTGAACACGCGCAAATATTCCGAACGTAAGAGCCGCCAGTTCACGAATCAGTCGCTCATCAATCCCCGGCTGAAAGGAGAAGTCGAATTCGTTCAGCGTGCGCCGAAAAGGCAGGTGGGACAGCTTCATGCGAACCTCTACGTTTCGGCGCTGGCGCTCTTGTATCTCAGCGTCCAGCAATTCAATGAGAAAAGAGAGATACGTACTTTGGCTACGACTGGCGGCTTCCAGCTTGGCATCGAGCGATTGGGCCGCTTGGCCCAATCCGAGCTCCTCCAAACGGTGACGGGCTTGTTCCAGCTCGATCATACGCCCACCTCTACAAGATGCTCATACACGTCCAACGGACGCACTTCCACGTCTTGAACAGGAATCTGAACGCCTTGCGGCTTTGGATAAGCATATCCCTGAGCCGTACTCAGATTCGCGTATTGGCCCTCACACATGACGAGCATTCGGGATCGGTACTGCTTCTCGTGCCGAGCGATGAGCTGCTTCTCACAGTAAATTTCGATGAATCCGTTTATGTCTCGCACCCTTACTTCACGTCCGCTATACTGCCATGGAACGCCATAACGAACGCCGTCGTAGCTTACAAATCCGTCACGGCTTACCTTCCGCGGTTCAAATCGGTACTTTGCCCAGCGTTCCGGAGACGGAAGCATACCGAGCTTCTCTTGTGCCAAGCGATCGATCGGTCTTTCTCCAGTTGTACCGTGGATCCGACGGTTTTGCTCATCACACCACTGTCTGGCTTGGCGATTTAGGTCACCAAGATCGGTGAATGATCGCCCTGGCATGAAGCTTTGCTCAATGAACTGAACACTTCGTTCGACCTTTCCTTTCGTTTGGGGACGACGAACGCGACAGACCTTGGGAATCAAGCCGATTGCAGCAGCAAAATCTTCAAACAACGGATGCCATCTCGGCTTACGATCATCGCCCATGCCTAGAATCACGGTCTTCATTTGGTCGGTCAGCATGGTCTTCGGGACACCACCGAAGTATTCCAATCCGTTCATCAGGCAGCGTAAGAAACTGTGGATATCACAACGCTTTGTAAATTCGATGTACATGGCTCGAGAGTAACCTAACACCATCGCAAAAACGGGGATTTTACGCACTTCACCGTTTAAATCGATGTACTCGCAAATCTTCCAATCCACTTGGGCTTGGTACCCGGCTTCTGTCTCATAGCGTTGCACCGCAGGTGCATGCTTTGGAGGCCGACGGGGCTTCACATAGTCCTTGATGATCGTAATACAAGAGACGCAGCAGAACTTCACAATTAAAAATCCCCTTTTCCAGGCATTGATCCAGCAAGGATTTGAACGGATCGAGCTTGGAAACTCTCTTCTTTCGTGAACGAGGTTCCGGAATTCCGTCTGCACGGAGGTATTTTCGAATGGTATTACGAGAATAGCCCGTTTCTCTTGTGCTTTCGCGGATACTCTTGCCGCTCGCTTGAAGTTCGTGTAATCTGATCACAGTCCCACTCCTTAGCATATATCTCCCCTCTGAAGCTACTTTGGTCGGTAATTTCAGAGAGAGGTATTCTACAGGGGTGGGTCATTTTCATTCCGGCGAACCTGGGTCAATTATATCCCGGCGGTGACATTTGGGAACATTTTTGTGGTTTGAAAACCGTTCAGCAAACCCTACGGTATATCTTATATTATTATAACATATTAACGCAGTGAATAGATAAAGATTCTTGACAAAATAAAAACTGCCGACAGGTACTTTGTCGACAGTCTGAACCACCCGTTGGACGGGGGGTTATGATTTGTTGACTTCCAACATCCGAAGCAGAATCACCGTCGCTTCTGCGCGGGTTGCGATTTCGTTTGCTACAAAACGGTTTCCTCCCCGCCCATCGACAATGCCAAGTTTGCAGATCGCTTCGACTGCACCTTTCGCCCATTGTGGAATCACTTCATCATCGGCAATGCCGGTTGACATGCCGGGATTCGTCTGCAATGTAAGGGACCGGGCGATCATCGCCGCCATCTCTGCACGCGTGATGCGGTTGTTCGGCCGGAAACTGCCATCATCGTATCCATCGATAATTCTCGCCTCTACCGCCTGTGCAACGGCTTGTTTTGCCCATTCGCCGATTTGTTCGTTGTCGGCAAACGTAAGTGCTGTACCTTCACTTTTCAGTTTCAGAGCGCCTGCCAGCATCACGGTAAACTCGGCGCGAGTGACCGGATTGTTCGGTTTAAATGTGCCGTCTGGATAACCGCTAACGAAGCCTTTCTCTACAGCACGCAGGATGTAGTTCTTTGCCCAATGTCCGGCGATATCGGAAAATTCAATGGCCGGTTCGGACGGTTGTGGCGTTTCGCGGTAAATGGTCAACGTATAGTTTTTCTCCGCATCATTTTCTGCTCGTACCGTTAATACGAACGTATTTTTGCCTTCCTCCAGATCGACTTTCGCCCTGTCGGCCATGACTTTATCCTGTAGAATGACTTTGGCTGCGGAGTGCGCTTCTTTTACTACAAGCTCCACTTGTTCGGATGTTGTACGTGCCGTATATGCCGTTGTTCCAGAAGCAAATGAAGGGCTTAGATTCAATGGTTTGCCTCCCGCCCATACTTGCAGATCCGCAAGATCCGCATTGTTGGACAACCCGCGACCTCCGCCACCACCACCGGAACCGCTGTTACCTCCTGATGCTCTTGGGGTCGCTGTCGCTACATTGGAGAAATCACTGGTTCCTTCTGCAGAGACAGCCTTCACTGCGAATACATACGTTTTTCCGTTCGTTAATCCGGTGACGATGTAGGAGTTCATTGCAATATTCGATTGAACGAGCCTCCAGTTCGCCGGATCGACCGGAGCTGATGCGCCTTCTGCTTGGTAAACCGCGTAAGTCACGCTGCCTGTTTCCGTGACCGCATCCCACTCCAATGTAACGGAACGATTAGCTGCCGAAGCTGTCAGATTCGCAGGTGCAGGTATCGTTTCAATCGTATACTGTTCCTCCATTAGTTCGCTGTCGAGCATGCCGGACTTCATCGCGATTGCCTTGATCGTCATCTCCGAAGCAACTTCGATTGGTGCGGTATATTCCATACTGCTGCGGCTCGGCGTGCTGCCGTCCGTCGTGTAGTAAATTGTTGCTCCCTCGGTCGCCGTGCTCAATGTCACCCTTGTACCAGACGGAACCGCACCGCCTGAGGGATCTGCAACCGGTTTGGCGACTTGCTCGGGAGACAAGATCGTGTACGACTCGGTCATTACTTGGCTGTCGAGCATACCGTCCTTCGCGGCAATCGCCTTGATCGTCATCTCCGAAGCAACTTCGATTGGTGCGGTATATTCCATACTGCTGCGGCTCGGCGTGCTGCCGTCCGTCGTGTAGTAAATTGTTGCTCCCTCGGTCGCCGTGCTCAATGTCACCCTTGTACCAGACGGAACCGCACCGCCTGAGGGATCTGCAACCGGTTTGGCGACTTGCTCGGGAGACAAGATCGTATAATGCTCCTCCATCACTTCGCTGTCGAGCATACCGTCCTTCGCGGCAATCGCCTTGATCGTCATCTCTGTTGTCACTTCGATGGGCGCGGTATATTCGGCACTGCTGCTTGTCGGTTCGCTGCCATCTGTCGTGTAGTAAATCGTCGCCCCCTCGGTCGCTGTGCTCAACGTCACTTTGGTGCCGGACGGAACTGCGCCGCCGGCCGGGTCTGCCACCGGCTTGGCGACCTGTTCCGGCACTT
>NZ_RHHT01000014.1 GCF_003710985.1 Brevibacillus panacihumi | reverse complement strand
GTCGTCGCCGCTTCCTTTTGCACCTGTCCGCCGCTGCTCCATGGATCGAAATTCAGAAATAGAATGTCATTATTTTGGGCATAGTCTTGTGCCTGAGATTCAAATTCCCCGATGATCACTTTAAGGGGATTGTTCCTAAATAGACTTGGGCCGAGCAATGTGACCTTATCAGAAATTTTTATACTGGTAAGCCGGTTGTTCGCAAACGCCGACGCCCCAATACTTTCGACACTGTCCCCGATCTGTACGCTGGTGAGTTGGTTTTCTTCAAATGCCGAATTCTCGATAGTCGTCACTTTGTCCGGAATCGACACCTTTTGGAGTTGGTTTTTATAAAATGATTGGGAACCAACGATTAACAAGCTGTCAGGGAACGTTACGCTGGTGAGTTGGTTGTTCGCAAACGCCTGAGCCCCGATACGCTCTACGCTGTTTCCGATCTGTACGCTTTTTAGCCTATTGTTTCGAAATGCTCCGTCCCCGATGTTTGTCACACTGTCCGGGATAATCACGTCCTCAAGTAGATTGCTATCGAATGAACTTCGTCCGATCACCTTCACTTCTTTCCCTATTACTACAGACTTAAGGTAATTCCCGTAAAAAGACCAATCTCCAAGGCTCGTTACACTATCCGGGATAATCACATTGTTGAGACTCTTCAAATAAAAAGCTCTCTCCCCTATTTCTCTTACTGGCCTACCATCCAAAGTATCGGGGATACTCAGTTCCGTATTTGTCCCGGTATAACCGGTAATGATCACATATTCACTGCCCTCAGGATCCGTCTTGATTTCGTATTCATAATCTCCTGTTGCTCTTGGGGTCGCTGTCGCTGCATTGGAGAAATCACTGGTTCCTTCTGCAGAGACAGCCTTTACTGCGAATGCGTATGATGTTCCATTCGTCAATCCCGTGACGTTGCAGGAGTTCGTGGTAACATCCGATTGAATGAGTTTCCAGTTCGCCGGATCGTCAGGAGCTGATGTACCTTCCGCCTGGTAGACCGCGTAAGTCACGCTACCTGTTTCCGTGACCACATCCCACTCTAATGTAACGGAACGGTCACCCGCCGAAGCCCTCAAATTCGTCGGTGCAGGTATCATTGCAATCGTATAACGCTCCTCCATCACTTCACTGTCCAGCATGCCATCCTTCACGGCTATTGCTTTGATTGTCATCTCTGTTGTCACTTCGATGGGCGCAATATATTCGGCACTGCTGCTCGTCGGTTCGCTGCCATCTGTCGTGTAGTAAACCGTCGCTCCTTCAGTTGGCGTACTCAATGTCACCTTGGTGCCGGAAGGAACCACACCACCGGAAGGATCTGCCACCGGCCTGGCGACCTGTTCCGGCACTTCAAGTAGAAATGCTCCGGAATGGACTGTAAATAATTCCTTGCCATCTTCATCTTCGGCATAAATGTGCACATACCAGGTACTATCTGTCGTTTGCGCATCATCCAGGGAGTGATTAAGGGTATCTCCGCTTTCAAACGCCGTCCAGCCGTCGCCTTCCGGTTCGGTTGGCAAAGCCGGAGTCTCTTCAGTTGTTGTCCACTGATATTGCAAGCTGAACGTTTTGCTCCAGAGCGCCTTGACAGTCGTCGCCGCTTCCTTTTGCTCCTGTCCGCCGCTGCTCCATGGATCGAAATTCAGAAATAGAATGCCATTATTTTGGGCATAGTCTTGTGCCTGAGATTCAATTTCCCCGATGATCACTTTAAGGGGATTGATCGCAAATGCGTAAGTCCCGATGTTCGTCACACCGTTCCCGATTTGTACACTTTGGAGTCGGTTGTTCCGAAATGCCCACCCCCCAATACTCGTCACACTGTCCGGGATCGTCACACTCTCGAGTTGGTTGTTTTCAAATGCCCCATTCCCGATGATCGTCATACCGTTCCCGATTTGTACACTTTGGAGTCGGTTGTTTCGAAATGCCCACCCCCCAAT
>NZ_RHHT01000013.1 GCF_003710985.1 Brevibacillus panacihumi | reverse complement strand
ACGGTCATGACCGTTTTGTATAGCAAATAGGGGAGGAAGACTTAAAATGGCAGAGCTATCGGGAAAATCCGTGTATATTACAGGCGGGGCCTCCGGGATCGGCAGAGCGGTCGTAGAAGGTCTTGTGAAGGAAGGCGCTTTTGTTACCGTATTGGACCGTTCGGCAGAGGGCTTGCAGGAGCTGCAACAGCAATTCGGTGAAAAGGTACGCACAATCACAGGGGACGTGACGATCTATGAGGATCATCAGCGAGCGGTAGAGACGGCAGTCGAAGCGTTCGGAAAGCTGGATGTCCTCATCTCCAATGCAGGGGTGTTCGATGCTTTTGCCAAGTTCGTCAATGTCACCCCGGAAGCAATGTCAGAGGCGTATGACATCTTGTTCTCCATCAATGTAAAAGGCAGCTTCTTTGCCGCCAAAGCAGCAGTGGAAGAACTGAAACGGACGAGGGGAAACATCATTTTCACCTTGTCCGGCGCCAGCTTCTACCCGGATGGAGGAGGGGTCTGGTATACAGCCAGCAAGCACGCCCAGCTTGGCCTGCTGCGCCAGCTTGCCTTTGAGCTGGCACCTGACGTCCGCGTCAATGCCGTAGCTCCGGGAGGCACACTGACGGCACTCTCCGTCATTGCGCCGTTGCGCCCGTTCGTCAATATAGTAGACAACGAAACCAAAGCGAAAAGCATTAAGACGCGCAACCCACTGAAGATCGTGATGGCCTCGGAGGATCACGTCGGGGCCTACCTGCTGCTCGCATCAGACAAGGCGCGAGCGATCACCGGAGAGGTCATCTCCAGCGACGGAGGACTTGTGGTTCGCGGCTTGAGCTAGAGGAGGACTGGACCTTGAGTAACGCACTTTTGGGAACGAGCAAGCTGAACCAGATCTGTTTTGTCGTTCATGATATTGAGAAAGCGGCTGAGTCCTTCGGAAAGCTGTTGGGCGTACCCAAGCCGAACTGGTTTTTGACCGGAGACAGCTCCATCTCCAAAATCGTCTTCAACGGCCAGCCTACAGAAGCAAGAAACAAGCTGATCTTCATGGATACGCCTTCTGTCCAGATCGAGCTGATCGAGCCCGATCTAGAGCCAAGCACCATGCGCGAATTCCTCGACACAAAAGGCGAGGGCATTCACCATATGGCGGTCGATACAGAAGATATGAAAAAGCAATTGGCGATCCTGAACGAAGCCGGATACGGAACCGTGCAGACAGGTGAATTCACCTCCAGCAAAGGACGCTATGCCTACGTGGACACCGTCCCGAAATGCAAAACCATGGTCGAGCTGCTGGAGCGTGACGAGCCGCAGGCGATCCCGCCGGTGAAGGCTAAGGCAGAAGACATCAAACCTCTGCTCGGCAGTGATACAGTCGTGCAAATTGCGATAGTCGTCCACGATCTGGATGCCGCAGCAGACGCATACTGCTCTTTGCTTGGCGCAGAGAAGTCGAACGTGCTGAAAGAAGGCAAGCCGGAAGTGACACGCGTCGTCTATCGCGGTCAGCCGACAGAGGCAAAATGCCGTTTCCTGTTCATCAAAACGCCGTTGATCGAGATCGAGCTGATCGAACCAGGCGACTCGCCGAGCACGTGGAGAGAGCATCTCGACACCAAGGGAGAGGGCGTCCACCATATCGCATTTCTGGTAAACAATCTAGACGAAAAGGTAGCAGAGCTGGAAGCAATGGGGTATCCGCTGATCCAAAAAGGCTACTTCTTCACAGGCAATGGCAAATACGCGTATATGGATACCGTATCGGACTATCACGTGATTATTGAACTTTTGGAGCGTTTTGAAGGATAAGAAATGCGTAATACCGGCATGCTCCCCCCCATTCCATGAGAGAGAGGGCAAAGCGGTGGCAAAAGAAGAAAAAGAACGATACAGTTCCAGTTCCCTGATGAGGGGACTGGAAATTCTGCGGCTGTTCCGACCCGAACAGCCTACTCTTTCCTTAGTCGAAATCGCCAATCAACTGGGTGTGAGCAGAACCACCCCGTTTCGTCTGCTGTTTACCCTGCAGCATATGGGGTACATCAGGCAAAATGAAAGCACCAAGCGCTATGAATTGACACCAAAAGTACTGGAGCTTGGTTTTTCCTATCTGAACACCTTGCAGATCACAGAGGTAGCCCGGCCCTATCTGGAGCGGCTGCGCAATGAGACAGGCGGTTCCGCGCATATCGGGATTCTCGATGAGACGTCTGTCGTGTACGTCGCTTGCGAAACAGCCAGGGGCATAACCCGATTTGCTGTTGCGGTCGGCTCTCGTTTGCCTGCACATGCGACCGCCATCGGAAAAACTCTGCTGGCCTTCCAGCCCAAGGAGCAATGGCAGGAGCTGCTGCTCATCTCGGATCTGCATTCGTATACAAAAGACACGAAAACGATGATTGCCTCTTTGCTGAAAGAGCTGGAAACAGTCCGCGCGCAAGGCTACTCCATCAGCAGCGGAGAGTTTGAGGCGGGGGTTCGTTCCGTGGCAGCTCCAATCTTTCATGAAAGCGGCGAACTCGTCGCTGCGATCAGTGTGGCTGCTCCCGAATCCATCCTGCCGCTCGACTATGTGACCAGCTTCGTCCTGCCCGCTATATTGGAGGCAGCAGACGAACTTTCCGCTTTTTATGGATACACGCCAGTAAAAAGGAGGGGATAGGATTGTCGCTGAAGACAGAATGGATCACGTTTTCACAAAATGGTAAGACGCATCGGCTCTATACAGCTCGTCCCGAGCGGGCCAAAGCTCCCTTGCCCGTCATCCTGGTGATCCAGGAGCTGTGGGGGACGGATGCGCATATCCTCGATTTGACAGAGCGTTTTGCCAAGGCGGGGTATCTCGCAGCGGCTCCCGATCTGTACGCTGTAGAGGGAAAACGGCCTGAGAGCTTGACAGAGGAGCGCATCGAGCAGATCAAGACTTTTCTGGATACGTTGGCACCTCCGTCCTGGCATGATCCGGTCGCGCGCGAAGCGGCACTGGAAAAACAGCCCGAAGAAATGCGCGAGATGCTGCGCGCTACTTTTACCGATCTGTTTGCCTACTTGAACAAATTGCCGGAATTGCTGGAAGGCCTCAAAGCCGTGCCAGGATTCCTGGCTGACTATGAGTGGAGCAAGGGCGAGAAAGTCGCCTCGATCGGCTTTTGCATGGGCGGAGCATTGTCTGTCATGCTGGCCGCATCTGAGCCCAAGCTTGCGGGAGCCGTGAATTACTACGGCCGCATGCCGGTGACCCAGGAGCAGGTAGAAGCCATCCAATGTCCCATCCAGGGATTTTTCGGAGAGCTGGATCCGAAAATCACTTCGCTGGTGCCCGCATTTGAAGAAGCCATGAAGCAGGCAAGCAAAACCTTCACCTACAAGGTGTATGAGGGAGCGCATCACGGATTCTTGAACGATACTCGTGGCGGCTATCATGCGGACGCATCCCGCGATTCCTGGAAAGAGACAATAAACTTTTTTCATAAAGTTTTACAGTAAAAAAACGGAAGAAAAAACCACCCATTTTTCAAGTTTTCTACAATATATATGGGGTGGTTTTTCTTTTTGCGTGAATGATTGATTTACAAAGAATATTTTTACTATTTTAATGGTTTTCAATATTGACAAGGATGTGAATAAGCTTGTAACATATTGTTTATATGAAAAACGGTGTTTTTCATGCGAAACAATACTTTGATTGTTACAAGGGGGCATCATCGTGAAAAAAGGTTTGGGTAAAATCGCGTTCATCTTGAGCCTGGCAGTCGGTTTAGCAGCCTGTGGATCGGGGCAGACCAACCAGCCAGCACAACCAGCAGGAGAGCAAAAACCTGCTGAACAGACGGCATCAGCTGGAAACCAACCCGTAGAGATTAGATTGGGCGGCGGTTTTGCCTCTGAGGAACCTTTCTGGCTTATGCAGGTAGATCCTTCCTTAACACCTAATCAAGGAAAAAGCTACACCCTGAACATTACGCAATTCCGCGCCAATGCAGACCGACTGAACGCCTATCAAGCCAACCAGATCGACATTGCTTCTATCGGCCAAGGGGCGACCATGCTGGCGGCTTCCCAGGGAATCCAGTTGAAAGTCATCGGCTCCGTGGTCAAGGATTCACCTGGCAAAGGCTTCAACACCAAGTTCATGGCGCTGAAGGATTCCGGCATCAAGAGCATGGCTGATTTGAAAGGAAAAGTAATCGGGATCCCTGACTTCAAGGCACCGACGGACCTTTGGGCGCGTGCAGCTGTTCGCTCCGCAGGCCTGGACCCGGATACAGATGTGAAATACGCCGTTATTCCGATTCCTTCCATGGGCGAAGCGGTAAAATCGAAAAAAATCGATGTGGGTGTTTTCCCGCAGCCGTTCTTTGAAACAGCCAATGCCAGCGGCGAGTTCGTCGAAGTGTTCAATTCCAAAACAGGTGTGAACGTCGAGGAAGACTTCCTGGTCATGATGGCAAACCCTGACTTTGTAACGAAAAACGAACAAGCAATCAAAGACTTCCTGAGTGATTTCACAAACACCGTCAAATATTACGAAGAAAACGGCGAAGAAGCTCGTCAAAAATTGATCGATGCGAAGAAAGTGCAAGCCGATCCGGCCTTGTACGTGAAAATGACTGACAATAATCGCTCCGTAGACGGAACCGTAAACATCGAAGCATGGGGCAAAATCCAGGAAATGCTGGTAGCAGAAAAATGGTTGGACAAGCCGGTCGATCCGAATTCCATCATCGACATGTCTTATCTGCCTAAGTAAGCCATACGCGCAAAACGTTGCGGCCCCTATTCCCTCATAATAGGGGCCGTTCACCTGTCTATTACCTAGCGAAGGAGAATCAGTGATGGAAAACAAGACACCGGCCATCGAGATCGAGAAATTGGGCAAGGTCTACACCAGAGGAAAAGAGGAAGTCACTGCTATCCAGGAGATCAGCCTGAAGATTCCGGAGGGGAAGTTTGTCAGCATCGTAGGTCCGAGCGGATGCGGAAAAAGTACCTTTTTGCATATTGTAGGCGGTTTCATACCCAAGTCCAGCGGCAAGGTTCGGATTCGCGGGAAGGAAGTGGACAAGCCAGGTCCCGACCGCGGCATGATGTTTCAGGAATCTGCGCTCTTCCCTTGGAAAAACGTGTTTGACAACGTGGCGTGGGGACTGGAAATCCAGGGGATGGAGAAGTCCAAACGCGATGAAATCGTCGAGCATTATCTCAAACTGGTGAATCTATGGGACTTCCGCAAAAACCTTCCTTCCGAGCTGTCGGGAGGGATGAAGCAACGTATTTCCCTGGCCCGCGTCCTGGCATTTAATCCCGATGTACTGTTGATGGATGAGCCTTTTGGCGCATTGGATGCCCAGACCCGCGAAAAGATGCAGGTAGAGCTGCAGCGCATCTGGCAGGAATCCAACAAGAGCGTGATGTTTGTCACGCATGATATCGACGAGGCCGTATTCCTGAGTGACATCGTGGTTGTCTTCAGCGGCCGTCCGGCAGTGGTAAAAGAGATTATCGAAATCGACTTCCAGCGTCCTCGCACACTTGACGTGCATAAGACCCAGGAGTTCATGGATATCCGCAATCATATTTGGGACTTGCTTCATCAGGAACAGGGTACATCGGACGAGGAGGGAATGTGATGGATAAACGCCTGCAAAAAATTGCCGCGATCGAGATCGTGGTTCTCCTGGCCATTTGGCAGGCTCTTGCCAGTCTGGAATGGATACCCGCGTATCTTTCCAGCCCGTATGTGGTGGGCAGCGAGATGTGGGCCTTGATCGTCAGCGGCGAGCTGTTTACCAATGCAGCGTCCAGCTTGTACCGCTCGCTGGTCAGCTTTTTGCTCGTCATGGTGCTGGGGATTGTCCTCGGGATTGCGGCCGGATTTTTCAAACCAGTCGGGATCTTTTTCCAGCCCATCGTCGACGTGCTCAATCCCGTTCCGAAAATTGCGCTTTTGCCGATCTTGATGGTCTGGTTCGGGATTTCAGATACGACGCGCATCCTGCTGATTTTTTTAACCGCCTTCTTTCCTTGCTTCATTGCGACCAAGGACGGAGTGCATGGCGTCAAGCAAGTATTTGTCTGGGCAGCCGAAAATATGGGGGCCAGCAAGTTTCAGATCCTGTGGAAAGTCATCCTGCCTGCTTCCCTTCCGAAGATTTTCGACGGGCTGCGCGTATCGCTGGGCCTGACCTTCGTCATGATGTTCTCCTCAGAAATGATTGGATCGTCCAATGGCCTCGGGCTGGGCTTCATGATCCTCTTGGCTGACATGGCCGGACGTACCGACCTGATGTTTGTCTCCGTTTTCTTCATTGCCCTGCTTGGCTTTTTATTCGATCGAATTTTGCTGGCTGTCCGTGCGCGATTGCTCTGGTGGTCGGAGAACAGGGGGTAGAACATCATGAAAAAAGGATGGAAGTTTCTTATCGAATACCAATCGCTCATCTGGATCGTGGTGGCATGGGAGCTGGTGGTCTTTTTGCAAATCATGCCTGAGCGGTTGTTCCCTTCCTTGTCAAAAGTGCTTGTCGTTGCCTTTGAACTGATCACCACCGGCATGCTGCTGGAGAATCTGCCCATCACCTTGTTCCGCGTCTTTGCAGGGTTCGCCTTGGCTGCCGTCGTCGGCGTTCCGCTCGGGCTGTTGATGAGCCGCTCGAAGCTGTTGAATGATCTGGTGCAGCCGATCTTCTCGCTTGGATTTCCGATCCCGCGCGTGGCGCTCTATCCGATCCTCGTGTTCATTCTCGGGCTTGGTTCCGCATCCAAGATCACGATGATATTCCTGGAATGCCTGTTCCCGATCGTGCTGAATACTTATTACGGCTCGACCCGCGTAGGCAAGCTGTACCTGTGGGCCGCACAGAACATGGGAGCCAATCGCAGCCAGGTATTTTGGCGCGTGCTGCTGCCTGCGACGATGCCTTCTATCTTTACCGGGTTGAAGATCGCGCTGCCGATGGCCTTTATCATTGCGATTTTGACAGAGATGATCGGCGCGACCGCAGGCATGGGCTATCTGCTGACCTACATGTCCGCCTCCCTGATGCAGGAAAAGGTACTGGCATGTGTCGTCCTGATTACGCTCGTGGGCTATCTGTTGAACCTGTTGATCCAGAAGATTCAGCGCAAGTACGTTTTCTGGCAGTAACAGGGCGGTTTGGAAACGCATACAAATGATGTTTTCTTACCATTTCGAATATTGACATTCAGGGAAAATGAGCATATAATAATTTTAAATACAAAACAATGTTTCTCATTTAAAACACAAACACTTGAGGAGGCATGAATCATGAGTGAACAAAACATCTCCATTGAAGAGTTTGAGAAAAAGTATGTAGCCCGTCTGGAAACAAGAAAATTGGACTATAACGCACTTTCTTTCCAAGAGCAAATCAGCCCTCACTACCGTCGTGCCCAATGCCGTTATATCGGTACTGGCGCGGTAGCTGCCGTAGATAGCAACGTGATCCAAGCTGAACACTTCACTTTGAGCAACATGTACCTGCCTGCAGGCTGCGAAGGCCCAATGCACTTGCATGAAGACGTAGAAGAAGTATTCTTCGTGATCAAAGGCAGCGTGACTGCCCGCGTACAAATCGGCGACACCATCCATGAGCTCAAATTGGGCGAGCGCGATTGCATCTGGACTCCTCCAGGCTACTACCGCGGTGTTCGCAACGACAGCGATGAAGAAGCGATCATGGCAGTTATGCTGGGTGCGGCAAAACCGCAAATTCCAACATACGAACCAGGCAGCGCACTCGAAAATCTTCGCATTGAGCGTGCAAAAGCCAAAGCTGCGGCTGCTGCTGAACAACAAAAATAATGACGGGCATTTGCCTATCAGCATGAAAAGACGACCGGCATCCGCCGGGTCTTTTCATTTCACGCACCAAAAGACCAAGATGAGGTGATCGCAATGTCCGTGACGCAAGTAGGGTCGCTCAGCATCCACTATCGGTCAGCAGGAGAGGGCATTCCTCTCGTCCTTCTGCATGGCTTGGGCAATAACTCGCAGTCCTGGGCACGGCAGTACGCCGGACTGCAAGATGATTTTCGCGTGATTGGCTGGGATACTCCCGGCTATGGCCAAAGCTCCGATCCCGATCCGGAATTCCGCACCTTTGGCGAGCTGGCCGAAATTCTCAAAGGCTTTCTGGACTCGCTCGGCCTGGACAAGGTATACTTGCTGGGCCACTCCATGGGCAGCACATTGGCGATGGAGTTCGCTTCCAAATATCCGCAGTATCTGAAAGCCTTGATCCTGGCTGCAAGCACCCGCGGCGGCCGAGTCAATCCGGATACCAACGAGCAAAAACTGAAAAATCGTCTCCATAATATAGAGAACCTGCCGCCAGAAGAACTGGCAGAGCTTCGTACGCCCGCGATGTTTTCGCCGCATGCCGCACCAGAGCTGGTGGCAGAGGGCAAACGGATCATGTCCCAGGTGCGGCTGGCTGGTTACCGCTCGGTAGCGTATTCGCTGTACAACGCAGATCAGACGCCGCTGCTGGCATCGATTCAAATGCCTACCCTGCTGATTTGCGGCGAGGATGACAAGGTGACGCCCGTGCCGGAATCCCAAGTCGTGCACCAAGGCATCGCCGGTTCTACCCTGGAGCTGGTCCCGCGGGCAGGGCATCTGGTCTATATGGAACAGCCTGAGACATTCAACTCGCTCGTTCGCTCGTTCATTCGGGAGCGCGAACAGGCAGCACAGAAGGGGGAAGCTTGATGAAAATCGGAATCATCGGCGGAGGAAGCATCGCGACCTTCCTCTTGCAAAGCATCAATGTCGAACGGACACTGCCCAACAGCACGGTCAAGTCTGTTTTGCTCCGGCGTCCCGAAGTAGCCGAAGAGTGGGAGAGCCGCTATGGAATCGACGGTTACCAGGACTTGAACGCGTTTTTGGACTCGGGCATTGACATTGTCGTAGAAGCTGCGACGGTCCAAGCTGTGCATGAGTATGCAGAGAAGGTCATCGCGAAGCGAAAAGATCTGGTTATTATCAGCGTAGGCGCACTGGTCGATCAAAAGCTCTATGAAAATCTCCAGGAAGCATGCCGTCAGACCGGTGCGCGCATCATGCTGCCTTCTGGGGCGATAGGCGGTCTTGATGTGATTCATTCCGCTTTTGCCTCCGGTCAGTTGGATTCTGTCTCCCTGACTACCCGCAAGCCGCCGCTTTCCCTGATTGGACGAGAGGTGGAGACAGAGGAAGTCGTCTTTGAAGGCACAGCGACAGAAGCAATCAGCAAGTTCCCGAAAAACATCAACGTTGCGATTGTATTGTCGTTGGCTGGTCTCGGCAGTGACAAAACAACCGTCAAAATTGTCGCAGATCCGCAGGCGACGAAAAATACGCATTGTATCGAGGCGACTGGCGCTTTTGGCCGGATGAGCATCCAATTGGAGAATGATCCGATGCCAAGCAATCCGAAAACAAGCTATCTCGCAGCTCTGAGTGTGCTCTCTTCCCTGAAGAAGAAAACGGAATATATTTCGATCGGATAAGGAAAGACGGCTTCGCCTGTAACCAGGGCGAAGCCGTCTGAGCCTAAAAGTTTCCAGTTCGCACTTGTTACGTGACCACAAGAAAGACTACAATAGGAGAGACCGCCTATTGCACGTTTGCTAGTGAAAGGAGTAACAAGCGCTTATGTCGAAACCAGAAAAAGACCGCTATCTCTCCAATTCCCTGATCAGAGGATTGGAAATATTACGAATGTTCGATGCCTCGACACCGACATTGAGCCTGGTCGAAATCGCCGCCAAAATGGGCGTTAGCCGGACGGTTCCGTTCCGCTTTCTATACACGCTGCAGCATTTGGGGTACCTCTACCAGGATGAAGTCACCAAGCGTTATCAGCTGACTCCGAAGGTGATGGATCTGGGCTTTGCCTATCTGAATACCATGCAGCTTCCCGATCTTGCGCGCCCCTACCTGGAGAAGCTGCGCGACCAGACGGGGGCTTCGGCGCATATGGGCATTCTCGACGGAAATGAAGTGGTCTACGTCGCGCGTGCGGCAACCAGCACCAGCTTTTCTACGCTGAATGTGATGATCGGCTCCCGGTTGCCTGCCCATGCCACCTCGATGGGGAAAGTCCTGCTTGCCTTTTTATCGGAGGAGAAAATGCAGGCTTTAAGCGAAGATACGAATCTGCCATCCTTCACCACCCAGACCAAGACCATGCTGCTTGATCTGAAAAAGGAGCTGGAGGAGATTCGGAAAAAGGGCTATGCCATCAGCAAGGAAGAATTCGAGATTGGCATTTGCTCGGTAGCGGTTCCGATCTTTGACCGCGATGGCGGGATTCTGGCCGCGATCAACGTGGCGGCGCCGACTAGCGTACTGAATCCGGACATGCTGGAATCACAGGTAGTTCCCGTGATTTGCGAAACGGCGAAGGCTCTGTCCGGATATGCAAGGTAAAAGAAATATTCGTTCATAAAGGGAAGAGGCCGTTGTCACGAGAGTGCTCAACGGTCTTTTTTATGAGGCAAAAAAATCCCCCACCTCAAGTTGTTGTCCTGAGTGGGGGAGCGTTCCAGCGAGCAGCCTAATAGCCGTCTGTCTTGTGACCCATATTTTCAGCGTCCTTAACGGCTTTGTCTGCTGCGACAGAACTGTTGTGCTCGAGGCTTGCCTTCGCCTGCGCCAGCCCTTCCGAAACACGTTTCCCGTAGTCCGGGTCCGCTTTCGTGAAGTACTCGATCATTTTCTCTTGAATTTTGGGATTGCATATTTTAAGGGCATCCACCAAATTGGAGATCAATTCCTCACGCTCTGCATCGTCGAAGGCTCGATACGTTTCGCCGGCTTGTTTGAAATCATTGGTGCGGTCAATTTTTTGGCGAACCACATTCGCATCGTAATGAGGCTCATGATCCTTTCCATTTTTCGGTGATTCCTGCAAGCCGCCCAGAACGGATGGCTCATAATTGACATGGAGGTTTTGTCCAGGAGCGCGGTCCAGCTTAAACTGCATTTGTCCGCCGCCTTGATTCGTCGCCACCCGTTTTTTCGGAGCGTTGATCGGCAGTTGCAGGTAGTTCGCGCCTACGCGATAACGCTGCGTATCCGAATAGGAAAAGGTCCGCCCCTGAAGCATTTTGTCATCCGAGAAATCGAGTCCATCCACCAGGACGCCTGTGCCGAATGCAGCTTGTTCCACTTCCATAAAGTAATCTTCCGGATTTTTATTCAAGACCATTTTTCCGACTGGCAGCCATGGGAACTGATCGTTCGGCCACAGCTTCGTATCATCCAGAGGGTCAAAATCCAATTCGGGATGCTCGTCATCGCTCATGATTTGGACGAACAGCTCCCATTCAGGATAATCCCCCCGCTCAATCGCTTCATATAGATCCTGTGTCGCGTGATTAAAGTTTTTCCCTTGAATTTGCTCGGCTTCCTTTTGGGTCAGATTGCGAATCCCTTGCTTGGGCTCCCAATGATATTTGACAAGGACGGCCTCACCTTCCTGATTCACCCATTTGTACGTGTTGACACCAGAGCCCTGCATTTGACGATAATTGGCCGGGATTCCCCACGGAGAAAATAAAAAGGTGATCATATGCGTCGCTTCCGGTGTTTGTGATACAAAATCAAACATTCTTTCCGGATCTGGCAGATTGTTTACAGGATCATGTTTAAACGCGTGGATCATATCCGGGAACTTCATCGCATCACGAATAAAGAAGATTTTCAGGTTGTTTCCTACCAAATCCCAGTTCCCGTCTTCGGTATAGAACTTCACGGCAAACCCGCGTGGGTCACGCAAAGTTTCAGGAGAGTGGCCGCCGCCAGCTACCGTGGAAAATCGTACGAAGACAGGGGTTCTCTTCCCCGCTTCTTGAAATAATTTGGCTCTGGTATATTTCGAGATCGGCTCATCTCCCACTTTTCCATACGCTTCAAAATAGCCATGTGCTCCAGCTCCGCGTGCGTGAACAATGCGTTCCGGAATTTTCTCACGATCAAAATGTGAAATTTTCTCAATAAAGTGGTAGTTTTCTAAGGTGGACGGCCCTCTGTTTCCGACTGTGCGAATGTTTTGGTTATCGGAAATGGGATGACCTTGACGGTTCGTTAATGTCATTTCACTTTCTAATGTTTGATCATGTTCTTTCATAACTTTTCCTCCTGTGCGTTTATATGGATAAGAATGTCCATTACCCAATCAAATATGCATAAATGGCAGCAGCTGCCAGGGTTCGAAAAAAGTTTGGCAAATCCCATCTCGCATGCTATAATACACACTAAACAACTCGGAATAATATAAATTAAAACTCAAGCGTAGCGATGGGAGGAATCGGGTATGGCTGGCGTCCTTGTCGTTGGCGGGGATAAGGTAGGGGCAATCGAGACCATGCTGCAGGAGAAGGGATTTCGCCATGTGTATCACGTCTCCGGAAGAAAGAAATCGGAGGTGAAGGCGATGATCCCGGCGGACACGGAGCTGATCGTCGTCTTTATCAACTTCGTCAACCACAATCTGAGCAAAAATATCAAGAAGCTGGCGAAGCAAAGACAGGTCCCGATCGTCTTTTGCCGCAGGTCATGTGAGGCCTTATCCTTGTCCATGTACGAACCTGCGATCAGTTGATCAAAGTAGAAGAATACATAGGAAGCGACAGACAAAAAGAGCATTCCCGCCGTGGGAATGCTTTTTTCTTGCCCTTATCCTTCCAAAACTATTCACGGATTGACCACCGGTATGTTAGAATAGTTAAAATAGAAAAACAGTTTTTTGTATTTCAAACATTCTGCATCAAGGGTGTGATTACCTGCATAAATGGACTAGCCTTCACGTAAGCGAAGATTTTGTAAGCGTTATCATCGAGGAGGGCCGCTGTCTTTGACGGACGTCAGCGAAAAAGAAATTCGAAAAAGATCATAAGAGGAGAGAGAATATGAATCATTTCGATCGAACCAAAAAGCTGTTTAAAGTGACGAGTTTTGTTGCGGCGGCTAGCTTGTCCGTATTGACCGCTTTCGCAATCCAGCCAACCTACGCGAGCCAGCCAACCCAAGATCGTGTTCCGCCGGCGGCCGCATCGATCCAGGAGTTCAAGCCGGGGCAGCTGGTCACGGTGAACACCGCGCCACAGCACCGCCTGGCCGATGCCGCGGCAAGCTACTCGTTCGCGTATATCTCCACCACTCCTTCGGGTGAGGATGTGGTGACGTACGGCAGCCTAGCCCTACCGCAGGGTGCCCCGCCGGCGGGCGGTTTCCCCGTTCTGGCATGGGCCCCCGGCACTTCTGGTGTCGCGCCGCAATGCGCACCGTCGCTGGGCGAGGGAGCCTACTCCCAACCGTTCCTGAACGAATGGGTTAAGCGAGGATACGCCGTTGTGCAGACTGACTACTCCGGGTGGGGCCAGACAACACCGCGACCGGTCCTGCATGGACGCAGCAACGCCGACGCCGTCATCAACGCTGTGACGGCCGCCCACTCGATCAGCAAACAACTCTCCAACGACTGGATCATAGCCGGTCATAGTGAGGGTGGTGGAACTGCACTGTGGGGTGCCGGTACGGTGTCGGCGACGAAAGGCCCCTACAAGCTGCGTGGCGCGATCGCCTATGCCCCCACCGGCCCAGGCGTGGCAGATTTCTTCACCTACGTATTGAATGGCGGTGAAATTCCGCAGGGTCCACAACCCTTCATCGCAATTACGGCCCTGGGAGCAAAAGCGGTCGACTCCAGCATCAACCTCGACAACCTGGTAGCGCCGCAGATGCAGCCCCAGCTCGAAGCGACGAAGAAAGCCTGCCTGGGCGACCTGTACGAGTTCCCGCAACTGCAGCCCGGTCAATATCTGCAAAAGGGCCCGGATGCGGACAAGCTGATGCAGTACCTGCGCGCCCAGGATCCTTCGCAGCTCACGATGAACGTTCCCGTGGTCATCTACCAGGGAGGGAAGGACGAAACCACCGTCACCCCTCCGACGACCAAGAAAATGATTGGTGATCTGAACGCCCGTGACGCCGCCATCACCTACCGGGAGTTCCCCAACGCCGACCACGTTGAGGTCATCCCCGCCGCGCAAGACACTGGCGAACCGTTCACCTTCGCCGCCGACATGCTTCACGGCCGGCCTATCCCCAACGTCAACCAGCGGTAAAACCGTTGATCGATGAGCACCGCAGAATGTGCCGTCCATATCGAACAGCATGCACGCGGTACATGCTTGTGGCAGTTGCTCATCCCAACCTTGCGAAGTACAGACTCATATCGGGTTTTAAGAGGTCAGCCGGCTTTTACTGGCTGACCTCTTTCATTTCAGAGGACTATCTTTCACGGTCTAACGCTTTTCGAGCATTCGGATGATACATTGAGGAATAAGCAGCAGCAGCGCAATGGAGCTGTACAGGCCAATCGTGTAGCTGGTAGCGTACACGAACCCAATACCCTGATGAAAAAGGAAGGTGATCAGATGAATCAACATGTTCGTAAAACAAAAGGCGTAGCTGCGGATCATCCAGTTGCGGTGCTGGTTGATCCGTTTCTTTTTGATTTGAACCAGCGCTGTGATGGTGAGGAGCAGCCATAGGATATTCAGCGCGTTAAACCCCATGCTGCTTATTTTTCCTCCTGTGGCGTAAGGTGCCATGTACCCGGAAGTCAGCGCAACAATAAGCACGGACAATACATACACGTAGCCGTTGATGCGGTGGAGCTTGCGGTTTTTTTCCAACAGACGGTTGGAAAAGTTGAGCAGCCCGGTCGCCATGGCGATGCAGGCGAATGCAACATGAACGTACATCACGTTTAACCAGACGGGCAGGTTGAGTTCGCGCTTCAGTCCCGTTTTATGGCTTAAAAATTCCTCGGCTCTGGGATCGATCATAAAATTGAATACCAGGGCGTACAGAATAAAGCCAATGCTGATACAAGCCAAAAGGCCGTATAATGCTTTGCGATTTTTCATCAGATCCAAAACCTCCAGGCTCCATCTTTTTCATAGCTTCTTTGTTAGGAAATCCGTATGCCCGTTAATCTGGAGGCAGGGAGGACACCAGCTTTAGCGATTCCTGTCATGTGATCTCCGTCGGCGGCAACTTCGAATTTCAGATTGAGACGCATTGGTTTCGTGATTCGCAGCGACCAAGCAAGCTTGTTGTCCTGCAGAACCGGATTCATGAATGTGACCACCTCATCCCCTTGAATCGCAGTGCCTTGGATCAACCCATCCCTAGTTGAAATCGACAGCCTGACTGGAAGGCTCCCTACAGGTGTCGCGATTGTCGTATCCCACTCCCCGTCAAAGACAGATGTCTGAGCGATGCTGTGATGTTGAGTTCCGGAAGTCATCTTCGCGATGTTCGGCTCTTCGGCCTGCCTTGTCTTCTGATAGCTAGGCGCAATTCCTTTCTCTCGCCAAACCGTTCCCCTTCGCTCATATTCAAACAATTGCTCTACCGCGTGGGCGATACGCGGTCCAAGCTCGCGTTCCAGCAGATACAGAGCCACATCGAGTCCCGAGGTCACGCCGCCGCCGGAAACCAAGTTGCCGTCATCAACTACGCGTGCGGAGACGGGAACAGCCCCGGTGGCTCCTAGTACATCCATCCCGAGATGATGGGTTGCCGCCGGTCTGCCTTCCAGCAGCCCTTTCATAGCCAGCAGAAGGGAACCTCCGCATACCGTGGCGACCACGACGTCTCCTTGCCCGAGTGCCTGTTGGATCAAGCTGATCAATTGTGTATTCGCTGCCCGATTCAGAATTGCCGGGATCGAATCAGGACCATCTCCCTCTACGTAACCGGACGCGCCAGGAACCAGAATGATACTGGCACGTTCTGGATCAAGTCCCCCAGTCGCTGCTATTTTTAAACCATTGATCCCACTCGTCACGAGCCTCGGACCTTCGGCGGTGACGAATTCTGCTTGTAATTCTTGTTCCGTGATTGTGGAAGCAGCGCAAAAAACCTCGTAAGGCGCCATGGCATCCAAAAGGTCGAAACCATCGAATAGTACGATTTGAACAGTCAGCATTCAGACATCCTCCTTTTCTGTGCTCGCCCTCGAATGATAGCAATGGAATATCTCAAAGGATGTGGCAAGAGAATCACAAAATAGTAAACAAACCATCACAAAATGCATGGTTCCGATAGTTCTTGCAGAAAAAATGATAGACTGGAAATGCAAAGGTGGGATATTCATGAATGCTCTCAACACGATACTGGTCGTAGATGATGACCCTAGTATTGTTGAACTATTGCGAGACTTTTTGGAGAATGAACATTTTCACGTCATTACTGCTTGTGATACCGAACAAGCGTGGGCAGCGTTTCAGGAGAGCACCATTCATTGCATCATCCTTGACATCATGATGCCGGGTCAAAATGGCTTTGAGTTATGCCGTCGGGTTCGTGCACAGAGCAATGTTCCGATCCTTTTCCTAAGCGCTCGCAGCGATGATGTGGACAAGATTCGCGGGCTGACTCTCGGCGGCGACGATTATATCGTCAAGACGGCTTCACCGGGGGAGATTATTGCCAGAGTGAAAGCAGTATTGCGCCGCTCCACTACCCAGCAGCAATCGAATGGAAGGATCGTAGAATATGGGCGTCTCAAGGCAAACCTGTCCACAAGAGAAATATTTGTGGACGGGAACAGCATCGTGCTTACACCGAGGGAATACGAGCTGTTTCGATTATTTGTGGAACACCCGAGACATGTTTTTTCCTATGAACAATTACTTGAGAAATTTTGGGATGGAGTAGGCGACAAGCATACGATCCGGGTTCATATCAGTCGGCTTCGCGAGAAAATCGAATCCGATCCGAATCATCCGCAATACCTGGTCAATGTATGGGGAGTAGGGTATCGCTTCGAGGGAGGTTAACATGAGAACACTTCGCATTCGTACATTTTCCATGCTTTGCCTATTTTTCATCCTTAGCATGCCTTGGTGGTTCTTTTTGACAGCTCATTTCATGGAAACAGGCACGCTGAGCTTTGCAAAAAATCAGCCGCAACATGAGGTTTTTCAAAGACAGCAGACCGAAACGATGAACCTGATCGAAACCAACTCGGACAAATGGATGGATCCGAATTGGCAAAACCAACTGGATAGCCTGCTTCAGGAAGCAAAGCTGGAAGTGACGCTTTTATCAGCGTCAGATCAAGAAATCTATCGCTCCAATCCGGAACACGATCATGCCTCGCAGTCAACGGAGCGATTCACCATCATCGAGGACGGTCGTGTACTTGGCAAGGTTGTCATGTACGTGCCGAAATCAAATACGGTCCAAATCATTGCGGCGGTTGCCGGACTTTTACTTGCCTTTTTTATTGTCGGAGTGGAAATGCGGAGGTTCCTGCTAAAGCCTCTCGAGAAGATGAGCTTGGCGGCTAGACAAATTGCCGCAGGAGATTGGGATGTGCAGCTGCCCTTGTCCAGAATCACCGAAATAGCCGAAGTCCGCGATGGATTTGAGGTGATGGTCAAAGGACTGCAAAAGTCTCATCAGAAACAAGTGGCACTGGAGGAAGAACGCCGCTTCATGATCGCGGCTGTCGCGCATGATTTACGAACACCGTTGTTCGCCTTGCGCGGTTATTTGGATGGTCTGGAACAAGGCATTGCCCAAACACCGGAAAAACGATCGAAATATGTGGCGGTTTGCAAGGAAAAAGCAGCGCAGCTGGGCATGCTGGTAGAGGACCTTTTCACCTTTACCAAGATGGAGTATCTGGAGACGGAATTGAGCAATACGTCTGTTGATCTTGCTCTTATACTCCAGAAGTCGATTGACAGTTTGAACCCGCTTGCTCAGCAAAAACAGATCTCGATCACGAGCCATTTTGCAGAACCTTGCACCATCATCGGTGACACGCACTTATTGGAGCGAGCCGTGAACAATCTGCTGGAAAATGCCGTCAGACATACACCTGCCCATGGTGATATTGTTGTTCAATGCCAGAAAGAAGAGAAGAAAGTGATGTTTACGATACGTGATACAGGGCCGGGCTTCTCGTCGGAAGAGCTGCAACGGGTTTTTGATCCTCTTTATCGTGGCGATGCGTCCAGAAACCGTTCTACGGGGGGCAGCGGACTAGGGCTGACCATTTCGCAGAGAATTATGAGGCGGCACGGAGGTGATCTGGCCGCAGGCAATCATGCGGAGGGTGGAGCATTGCTGACGGGCTGGATACCTGTAACCGATCCGGACTGAAGATGGATCCCGAGCGTCGGTCGTCTTCCTTGTTTTTTCATGATGCAGGATAAAAGAGAGAGGAATTCGACCCATTATCTTTGAATTATATATACAGAACCAGCCTATTCACGTGAAAGGGAGTGTTGTTGATGTCACAACTAGACATGACGCAGGTAACCTTGCCAGAATTGCTGGCATCCACCTGCGAGCGCTACCCGGAAAGAAGTGCTGTGTATTTCAAAGGAATGCAGATGGATTATCGGACGCTGACAGAACGTGTGCGCCGCTTTGCAGCCGGATTGCGAGATCTGGGAATTGAAAAAGGGGATCGCGTCGGATTGATGCTGCCCAATTGCCCGCAATTTCCGATTGCGTATTACGGGATCTTGCAGGCCGGAGGGATCGTCGTTCAGATCAACCCGATGGCAGTTCCTGCCGAGCTGGAGCATTATCTCGGGGACTCTGGAGCGAAGGCCATCGTGGTATTCGCGCCGTTGCTCCCTGCGGTGGAAAAAGTGTCCCTGGCAGCCAATCTGAAAAAAATCGTCGTGGAGCTGCCTCCAAGAGGAGACGTCTACAGCGGAAACACCATCCTGTTTGAAGCGTTGTTTGCATCAGGAGAGTTGTCGAGCGTCCCCTTGACTGCGGAAGACATTGCGGTGCTGCAGTACACCGGAGGGACGACAGGCCGCTCCAAGGGCGCCATGCTCACCCACAGAAATCTCGTCTACAATGCCTTCCAGATCTCAGGAATTCTCAAAGGCGCTCATGATAAAAGCGACGAAGAAGTCCAGGACCGCATTCTGACCGTGATCCCTCTCTTTCACGTGTATGGCATGACCGTGTGTATGAACATGGGGGTGCTGGATGGTTCCCAGCTGATCCTGCTCCCTCGTTTTGATCGGGATGAGGTGCTGGAGACGATCCGTGATACCAAGCCGACACTCTTCCCGGGAGTGCCGACGATGTATGTCGCGGTGAATGCTCATCCTCAAGCCGCAGACTACGGACTTTCCTCGATTCGATACTGCCTGAGCGGATCTGCGCCCTTGCCGGTAGAAATTATCAAGGAATTTACGGCGAAGACTGGAGCTACAATCATGGAGGGCTACGGATTGTCGGAAGCCTCGCCTGTGACGCATTTTAATCCAATTGACAAACAAAAGGCGGGCTCTGTGGGCAAGGCCATTTTGAACACGGAAGCCAAAATCGTGGATTTGCAGGACGGAATGCGAGAGCTTCCGCCAGGAGAAGCCGGAGAGCTGGTAATTCGCGGTCCGCAGGTGATGAGCGGGTATTGGAATATGCCGGCAGAGACGGAACAGGTCCTCCGGGATGGATGGCTGTACACCGGTGACATCGCCTACCGCGACGAGGAGGATTACTATTACATCGTCGATCGCAAAAAAGATATGATCATCGCTGGCGGCTTCAATATTTATCCGCGCGAAGTGGAAGAAGTGCTGTACCAGCATCCGGCTGTCATGGAAGCGGTGGTGATTGGTGTTCCTGACGCATACCTGGGTGAGAGCGTGAAGGCTGTCGTGGTTCTCAAGCCAGATGCCAGTCTGACGACAGAGGATCTGATCGCCTATTGCCGTGAAAACATGGCTGCCTACAAGGTGCCGCGCATCGTGGAATTCCGGGATGCTCTGCCGAAGACAGCGGTGGGCAAAATCCTGCGCAGAACGCTGCGCGAACAGGAATTGGCCAAAGCAGCTCCCGAAGGCAAGGAGTAGCAGGGAGAGCCAGATGTTCCGAGCGAGCAGACACCGCGGGGTCAAACTGCTCCGAATGCGCTAGATCAACAGAAAGCAAAGGCAAACAAACGAAGCGACAGCTCGGTCATGGATCGCCATGTCCGGGCTGTCGCTGTTTTACTTTCTATTCGCTTATTTACTGCACGGCAGCCACGTGGCGACAGCGTCAGCTAGAGTTTGCATCTCTTGCACAAGCAAACTGGCATGATACCCGTCGCACACTGCGTGGAGCATTTGCACCGCTAACGGCAGTAAGATGCTGTCAGCCTGCCTGAAGTATTTTCCGATCGTAAAGACAGGCGAGAGGTAGGTCCCCTCGTTGTAAATGTTCAGGTTGAAGCCAGTGAAGCTCACCCACGGCACGCACGAGATGGGAAACGTGTATGGCGGTTCATTGGACTTGGGAGTGAATTGCTTGATCTCTCCAAACACAGCGAGATCGGCAAGGTAGCGTTCGTGGAAGACATGAAAATCTTCGTGGTGTGCTGTCCAGATGCTGCTGAACGTCTTATCGTCTTCATGGAAAATGGTGTAGCTGGGAAACATGCTTTCCCAATAACCTACGTAGCCATCCGTATCATAGCCCATCCTAAATTCGGTGTGACGGTTCATGATCGTCGTCAGCATGTGAATCAGCGCCGGATACAGCTTATATCCGTTTCTTTTCAGCTCAGGAAGCAGCCGGGTAATGTCGATGTTGGACGTCATGCTAAAGGTGCATCTGACGTTGTTCAGGTAATGGTCGAAATAAGGTTTTCTGCTCCAGGTATCCATATCAATGGGATGGAAAATCATGTTTGGTTCCCTCCTAAAATGATCGTGCTTCTTCGTTTTAGGAGGCTTGATCCACTGCCTTAACCATATCCTCATCACATTCCTCGTGAGATTTTAAGTAGGAAGCATATTTTTATTTGTTTCATAAGGTACTAAGACGTAGTTCATAAAAATACTGCACAATTGGATGCTTTACCTTCATTTTCTCGGCCATGTTTAAAATTCGCTTTTTTCCAACTCGTCTGTCCACCAAAGCTAGAATATTCAATAGTATATCATTGCTCTCCATGCTTTCTTCTATAGACATGGATAAAAATTGATTAGCTACACCACTAAAATTTGATTTACTTAATGATACTTGTGCTAGCAAAAGCTCCTTTGCATATTCTGATATTTTTCTACTTCTTGCAATTACTTTTAGACGATCCTCCGGAACTGTTCCCTTCGTATCTTTTCTGACAGCCTCAATTTCTTCATTGCTGATAGGAATTTGGATATCTGAATCATTCTTAATTTCCAGCTCCGTCTGATACCATTTGATTAAAGTAGTTTTATCGCTCATATTGAATACATTCTTTTTATCTACCGCAATATAACAAAGGCCTGCTTTATCTGGTAAATAACGATAGCCGGTTGCACGGTATTCGACCCTTCCATATAACGCAGGACAGAGAAAACTCTCCAGATTTTGCTTCAATTTGCTCCAGGACATTCAATCCTCCTATGTTCTATTTATAAATACCTATTGAGGCAGTCAGTATATTACCCATAATACAATAACTAACACATCGATCATACTAAATACAAGTAACCTTGCTGTTCAGTGAAAATAGAGTTTTAGACTTCTCCATTGCATTGAACTATCGATACCCGTTAGCTGAATGCCTAGATGCTTTCTCTGATACTATTTAATCCTTGCGTGTATTTGGCAAGCAAAAAATGCAGAGTTCGGAAACCATTTTGTGCATAGCCTTGCCAGGCTAAATTTTCATAATTTTAACGGTGGGAAAGAGCATGCCGAAGGCGATAGCTCTCTCCTGTGA
>NZ_RHHT01000012.1 GCF_003710985.1 Brevibacillus panacihumi | reverse complement strand
ATTTTTGACTTGCGAAAAACAGTCCACATGCACATTGGCTTGAAGTAGCCCCTAAGGGTGCCCAAACCCGTTTGGTTCTTTATCCCAATTCGATGATGCAAGGCTCAGAAAACATGAAAGCATCCATTGTTTTCGCTTGTGACGATTGCCTAGGTACATATGAAACAATGAAAACAAGAGGAGTAGAGTTTCTGGGAGAACCCAATCAGATGCAATGGGGAACATTTGTACAATTTAAAGATGAAGATGGGAACACGTTTTTATTGAAAGGGTAATTGTTTAGCAGGTTCAGCTAACCCGAACTCTCCTCGTGCAGGCGAGTTCTTTGTTTCATTTAGACTGGACGGCCTGCATAATAAATGAAAAGGATCAAAAACGAGAGGTGCTGCAGATGGAGACAAGAGCATTTTCCCTGTCCCTCGGGGAAGGACTTACGCTGCGGGGAAACTGGCATGCGGATCGAACAAAAGGGGAGCGGCAGCCGATCCTGCTGTTTTGCCATGGCTTCAAGGGCTTCAAGGACTGGGGCAGCTTCCCGTACATTGCAGAGGAACTGGCAAAAAGGGGAATCGTCACGATACGCTTCAACTTTTCCTGCAATGGCGTCGGAGAGAGCGAAACCCATTTCGACGAGCTGGAGAAATTCGGCCGCAATACTTATGCGCGGGAAGTAGCGGATCTGCAAGCTTTGGTGGAAGCGATACAAGCGAATGAACTGGATTTGCCAGAGGTTGCCGACAAAGACAAGCTGTTCGTAACAGGACACAGCAAAGGCGGGGCAGACGCGATCCTGTTCGGGGCAGGAAATCCACGCGTGACTGGCATCATCACCTGGAACGGTGTCGCCGATGTCAACCTGTTCGATGAGAAGCTTCGCGCCGAAATTGCGCAGCACGGTGTCGGCTATATCCCCAATGCTCGTACAGGGCAGCAGATGCCGATTACCCGTGTGGTCATTGAAGACGTGGACAGCCATCGACAAGAATACGATCTGCTGGACAAAGTAGCGAAGATGGATCAGCCATTGCGCATTATCCAGGGACGTGAAGATTTTGCCCGACTGGTAAAAGGGGCTGATCGACTTCATGCAGCCGCCAAAAACAGCGAATTGTACTGGATCGACGGGGCAGACCATACCTTCAACGCGCGTCATCCATTTGCGGGAAGCACACCTCAATTAGAGGAAGCGATCCGGTTGACAGCTGATTTTGTCCACAGCAGATGGACATAGGAAGGGAGGGCGGATTTTCCGTCTCCTCCCGCATTTTCTTTCCTTCTGGGCTATGTTATACTGTCTAGTGTTCAGGAGTTTAAATGGTTAGATTATTCTGAAAAAAGAAAAAATGATTTCGTATGGGGTGGAGACACATGGAGAGAAAAGTGTATCTGTACGATACGACGCTGCGTGACGGTACGCAGGGTGAAGGCATCAGCTTGTCGGTGGAAGACAAAATAAAAATTGCATTGCGGCTGGATCAGTTTGGCATTGATTTTATCGAAGGCGGTTGGCCGGGAAGCAATCCCAAGGACATGGCCTTTTTTGAGCGGATACGAGAGGTTCCCCTAAAGCACGCGAAGATAACCGCGTTTGGCAGCACCTGTCGACCTCATGTTGCGGCAGCAGAGGATGACAATCTGCGAGCGCTGATCGAAAGCGGCGTAAAAGCGGCGGCTATTTTTGGGAAATCTTGGGATATGCATGTGACAGACGCACTCAAAACCACCCTGGAGGAAAATCTGCGGATGGTGGGCGATTCCGTATCGTTTCTGAAGTCACAGGGTTTGACCACGCTCTTCCTGGCGGAGCACTTTTTTGACGGCTACAAAGCCAATTCCGCCTATGCCATGCAGGTATTGCAGGCGGCAGAGCAGGCCGGGGCTGATTGGATCGTCCTGTGCGATACCAACGGCGGAAGCCTTCCGACAGAAATCTACGACATAGTGAAGGCCGTATTAAAAAACCTGCACGTTCCACTTGGCATACACCCGCACAATGACAGCGGAGTCGCCGTCGCCAATGTGCTGGCAGCAGTGCAAGCGGGCGCGACACAAGTGCAAGGTACGATCAACGGCATCGGAGAGCGCTGCGGCAACGTCAATCTGATCTCTGTCGTACCCAACCTGCAATTGAAGCTGGGGTATTCCTGTGTCAGCAGCGAGCAGCTGCAGCAGTTGACACAGCTTTCCCGCTATGTGGCGGAGATCGCCAACATGACGCTGCCGAACAACCAGCCTTTTGTAGGCAACAGCGCGTTTGCCCACAAAGGGGGCATCCACGTCAGCGCGGTCTTGCGCGATCCAAAAACCTACGAGCATATCGAGCCGGAGGAGATCGGCAACAAGCGTCGCGTGCTGGTCTCGGAGCTGGCAGGCCAAAGCAACCTGCAGGCAAAAATGGAAGAGCTGGGGATCGACCTCTCCCTGGAGCGTGCAGAAGCGCGTGAAATCATCAAAACGATCAAAGAGCGCGAATTCCAGGGCTACCAGTACGAAGGTGCGGAAGCGTCGCTTACCTTGATGCTGCTGGAGGCGTCCGGAAAGCTGAAAAATCTGTTTTCGCTCGATTCCTTCAAAATTCTCATGGAGAAATCAGCTTCGCACGCAATTACGTCTGAGGCAACTGTGAAGATTCATGTCAATACAGAAGTCGTCCATACGGCAGCGGACGGCAATGGTCCGGTCAATGCGCTGGACAACGCGATGCGAAAAGCGCTGGAAGTTTACTATCCATGCATCTCCAAGATGCATCTCACCGACTATAAGGTACGCGTGCTGGACGAAAACGGTGCAACAGCAGCGAAGGTTCGCGTACTGATCGAATCCGCCTGCGATGGGGAAAAATGGAGCACCGTCGGCGTCTCTACCAACGTCATCGAAGCGAGCTGGGAGGCTCTGGCGGACAGTATCCGTTATCTTCTTTGGAAGGAAGGCTGCGAGGAAGCGAAGAACCTGGTTGCCTCGGAAGCCCGAGTGGGGATTCTCAATCATTAATGACATGACGACAAGCAGCGCCTGAATCTACGGATTTGGGCGCTGTTTTTATTTGAGATACAAGACACAACTCGTTGAGGAAAGAGGAGAAAAAGCGTTCAACCCGCCTCTAGCGTTTCTCCTTTTTCCTCCCCGCCACTAAAGCTTGTCCAACGCAAACTTAATCTTGTAAGAGAATGGAAAATGCAACACCTTCACATACTACTCCCGTGGGAATAGCAGTCATGACACAAGGAAAGGAAGGAATGGCATGACGCAAGCGGCCTCAGGTCCGGGCTATAACCGGGGACTTATACTAGGTGTTGTGATTGCAGGAGCCATCGTAGCATTTTTCAATCAAACCTTGCTGAACGTAGCGATACCCCATTTGATGCAAGATTTTCAGATCAGTACTTCGACGGCACAGTGGGTCATCACGATCTACATGCTGGTGAACGGGGTATTGATCCCGACGACCGCATTTTTAATGGAGAGATTTACGACGCGACAGCTGTTCTTGACTGCGATGACCTTGTTTTCGATCGGGACATTGCTGTGCGGCGTTTCTCCCAATTTTCTCTCCATGCTGGGAGGGCGGATGATTCAAGCGGCCGGTGCGGGAATTATGATGCCTTTAATGACCAATGTCATTTTTAACATGTATCCCAAAGAGCAGAGAGGGTCGGCAATGGGATTTGTCGGAGTCGCCATGGTCTTTGCACCGGCAATCGGTCCGACTCTGTCAGGCTGGGTGGTCGAACATTACCCCTGGCGCGTCTTGTTTTTTATCATTTTGCCGATCGCTTTGATCGTTCTCATCGCCGCTGCCTTTCTCTTGAAAAATGTAACGGAAACGGAAAAGCCGAAATTTGATCCATGGGGCGTCATCTTTTCTACGATCGGTTTTGGCGGGATCCTCTACGGCTTCAGCTCTGCAGGTGGATATGGCTGGGGGAGCTACCATGTGATTGTCCCCATTCTGATCGGGATCATCAGTCTGGTGATCTTTGTCCGCAGGCAATTGTCCATTGAGCACGCCATGCTGGAGTTTCGCATCTTTCGCACGCCGACCTATACGATTGCCGTATTGATCAGCCTGTTGTTGAATATGACCTTGTTCTCCGGCTTGATCCTGCTGCCTGTCTTCGTACAGAACATCTTGGGCTTGTCGCCCGTACAGTCTGGATTGCTGTTATTGCCAGGCAGCATTCTGATGGGCATCATGTCTCCGATCAACGGCAGGCTGTTTGACAAATATGGAGCGAGATGGCTGGCGATTATCGGCTTGTCGATTACCATCGTGACGACTTTTGGATTGAGCAGACTGAGTCTGGGCACGACTTTCTGGTATTTGGCTACCATCTACACCTTCCGCAGCTTCGGACTGTCGATGCTTATGATGCCGGTCATGACGGCGGGGCTTAATTCCTTGCCGTTGCGATTGAATCCGCATGGCACCGCGATGTCCAATACCCTCAATGCGATAGGAGGGGCGATCGGGACCGCTCTGTTCGTCTCGATCATGACGATCCGAAGCGAGAACTATATTTCCGAGATCGTCAGGGAGCGCCAGATCAATCCCGCAGACCAGGTCCAGATGGGACAAGCGACTCTGCAGGGAATGACGATGGGCACCAATGACGCGTTTTTGGTCGCTACCTGTTTCGCAGCCGCAGCATTGATTCTTGCCTTCTTTCTGCATGATTCGCCCGGTCCGGAAAGACAGAGAGCCAGAGCGAGAGGGAAGGTTGCTCAGCAGCAAACATAAGAAAAAAGAGTATGGGCAAAGGCGTTCTTTGCCGCATACTCTTCTTTTTGTACTCGTTTTAGGATCCTTGCTTGCGCATTTGGCCCAGCTCTTCGACGATGGCAGTCATTTCGTTGATGCCGAATGTGCTTTTTTTCTGCACCATGTTGTAGAGGTACAACAGATCCTCGTAGTGCTCCAGATCGAAGTCCTCCGGGCGCATGACCGCGGTATTCGCCATATTCAGCTTTGCTTTGATGCCCTCGATCAGAATAGACAGGTTTTCTACCGATGGTTGGTTCAGGTCAGCCATGGAAACATCTCCTCTCGTCTCGCATTTATTTGGTAAGTTGTCCGCGGGTGACCCCTAGCTGATTGGTCGCCTTGAGGGTGCGCCAGACTTGTGTTCCGCTCACTTCTCCGCGCAGCGCCTGGCGATACAGGGAGATGACTTCCTTGACGCGCTCAGGCTCCTCCTCCAGGAACTCGATCCGGTAGGAACCCACCTGCAGGGAACGGAATTCATTCAGGTATTCTGCCCCAGACTGGTCGATTGCGTTGTATACGGTGTTGCGGCATCCGGTATCGACGCGGACCGGATGGGAGAAGCCGACGCGGTCCTTGAGGGAGACGCGGGAGGTCTCGCAAGGCGTACCGCAGTTGGTATGATCGGTTCCTTCGCTGAGGAAGGTGCAGTATACACAATGCTCGGTATGGAACATCGGCATGTGCTGATGAATGACCAATTCCATCTGGGCAGCGTCCGCGTTTTCCAGCAAATCCACCATCTGCTGGATGTTCAGATCATAGGACGGCGTTACCCGCTCCAAGCCGCAGTCCAGGAACAGCTCGACCGCTTTGTGGTTGGCGATGTTGAGCGAAAAGTCGCCGATCAGCGGGATATTGATTTCGCCGCGTCTGGACATGTAGTAGTACAAGGCTCCGGTGTTGCGCACGAGGATGGCATCCGGATTGCTTTTCGCGATCAAGGCCAGCACGCCGTTCTCATCCGGCATGTGGATGCGCATCGTCGCAATGCCGATTTTTTTGTTGTAGCGATGCGCCAGCTTGACGGCATCTGGATACTGCTTCACGAATTCAAAATCTGCATAGAGAAAGTCCACATCTGTCTGCGCGGCCGCCTCCAACTGCTCGAGGGAACGGCACAGAGCAGTGAGCAGGGGCTTTTCCACCTGTTTTTTCCGAGGAACGTCTGCGAATGCATTCACGGGACGCTTCTGGTAGACAGGAGGCTTGGAGCGAAGATAGAGCAGTTGCTCCGCAGCTTCCCTGCGCAGCCGGTTCAGCTCGCTCACCGGAAGGATCAGTTCCCCGTCCAACTCGATTGTCAAATCTTCCTGATTCAGATGGAACAGCGTGCCGCCCAGACGTCCCAGCTGATCGTGCAGTAGTTCACGTGTCAGCGGCCGCTTCAAGGCTTGCTCCAGCGGAATCTGGGACTGGTTGGTAACTGCGTGCTGCGCTTGCAGGTCCACCCAGGTCAGCTTCAGCTTTTCACCCAGCTTTCCGCTGGCATGGACCGCGATAGGGAAGGTATGGTACGGCTTTTCGGTCTCGAACGTCTTGCGCAGCCGCTTGTCCAGCTCGGGATCGCTGGTTTTCCAGACGCGGTCGCCGACGTTGATGCGCTTCAGGTTCACGTCGTTGCGGCCCATGACGATCTCGTACAGCCCTTTTGATACCTCGCCCTCTACCTTTTTGCTGCGCGAGAGGATGTCGTAGATGCGCCCGCCTTCTTCCTTCTGAGTCGGATCACCAGCGTCGAAGACAATTCCGTCCCCGCGTTTGACTGGGGAGGCAATTTCGACGAGCAAGCCATGGGACAGTTTTTTCTTGACTTCCCCGAGATAGACGCCGCGGCTTTTTGGAAAGCTTCCGTCTACCAGCTTTTTATTGTTCGTTCCTTCCAGGAAGCCATGCGTAAAGCCGCGCGAAAAGCTCTGCTGCAGCTCGCGGATTTCCTGTTCATTCGGCGGCGTGTCGATGCCGTCGAAATAGCGGTCGATGGCAGCGCGGTATTTGCTGACCACGTTGGCGACATATTCTGGGGATTTGAGTCTTCCCTCAATTTTAAACGAGGTGACACCAGCTTCGATCAGCTCGGGCACCAGCTCGATTGCGGCCAAATCCTTGGGAGACAGCAGGTACGCGATGTTGCCCATCTCTTTTTGCACGCCGTCCACGATCAGATCGTACGGCAAGCGGCAGGCTTGTGCGCATTCTCCCCGGTTGGCGGAGCGGCCGCCCCACATTTCCGAGGTCAGGCATTGGCCGGAATAGGAGACGCACAGCGCGCCGTGGACGAATACTTCCATCGGCAGCTTTGCTTTCTCTCCGATTTTGCGGATCTCTTTGAGCGAATTTTCGCGTCCGAGCACCACGCGCTCGATATCGAACGGCTTGGTGAACTCGACTGCCTCCGGCGAGGTGATGGTCATCTGCGTAGAGCCGTGGATCGGGAAGTCAGGCGACATCTCCCGGATCAGCTTGACCAGGCCGAGGTCCTGGACGATGACAGCATCCACACCTGCGTCGATACAGGCGTCGATCAGCTCCTGGGCGTCCTGCAATTCGTTTTCAAATACCAGAATATTAAAGGTTAAAAAGCCTTTTACCCCGTACATGTGCAGGTAGGACATAATCTCTGGCAGTTCCGCCATCTGAAAGTTTTCAGCCCTGGCACGGGCGTTGAACTTTTCGACTCCAAAAAATACCGCATTGGCTCCGTTGGCTACAGCTGCCTTCAGACAATCCCAGTTACCCGCGGGTGCCAGCAATTCAATATCTTCACGCTTGATTCCATTTCGCATCTGAATGTCATTACCTCCAAGGTCTTCAAACAAGCTAACTTCATCATAGGGAATTGTGATAGTGACCGCAAGCAAAAACGAGGCTGGTAGATGTTGAAAGTGCCCCAGAGAGGGAAAAGGCAGGGGATGGGTAAGCATGCGCAGAAAAACGCGAAGGGCTGATCACAAGATTCAATCTGTGTGCAGCCCTTCAAATACGATAGAGACCTTTTCTTCCATGATTTCTTCCAACGCCCATGCTCCTTCGCTGCGAACCCAGTCGTACAGCGCGTTGTAGTAGATGTTTTCGAGCATGTTGGCAGCGACCAGCGGATTGAACTTGGACTTCAACTGTTTTTTCTCCTGGGCATCTTCGATCAGATCCGCAAAAAGCTGGCGCAGTTCAAAATACATGTTTTTCTCCGATTCCAGCACTTTGCGGTGTTTCATCGAAGACTCCACGACAACCTTAATGAAGTCGAAATTGTTGATGGTGACTTCGTTCATAATCTTGTAGATGCGCAAGACCTTCGCTTTGCAATCATCATCGATGTCCCACTCGTCCCGACGTTCCTCAATTTCATGAAGCCTTTCGTATCCCCAGTTGGCGAGAATCGCTTCTTTGGAAGTGAAATGGAGAAAAATCGTTCCGCGTGCCACATCGGCTTCCTCGGAGATCATGTCGATGGTTGTCCCCTCGAAGCCGTGCTCCTTGAACAGCTTGATGGCCGAATTGAAGATTTTTTCCCGCGTCTCCCGTTTTTTACGTTCTCTTCGTGTCGTCAAATCGCGTACACCTCCGTTTGCATTCATCGTTTATGCTGTTGGACCCACTTCCTGACCGATGTCTTATCCGTCATTATACCATAATTTGTTCTTTCGAAAGAATTCATTTGAATGAACGGGGACAAGACAATGAAAAAAGGGATAGACTTCTGCGTATTGCGAATGTATATTTATATACTATAATGAATAATTATGATATTGTACCAGGCTTCCTGAGCGTGGAGTGGAGGAGTGTAAGATGAGTGTCACCAAGGCGCTGACCGTACGTCAGGCGACAATGAAAGACGTAGATGCGATGCTGGAGATTGTTAATGAATATGCACGACAAGGGCTGATGCTTCCGCGCACCAAGCTGTCGGTGTGCGAGCACCTGCAATCGTTTATTGTAGCCCATGATGGGGAGACGGTTGTCGGTGTAGCGGGACTTCATATTTTGTGGGAAGACCTGGCGGAAATTCGCTCGCTGGCGATTGCGGAAAGAGCCAAGGGGATGGGCGTAGGAAAACACCTCGTTTTGCATCTGGTAGAGCAATGCCGCGTTCTGGGCATCAACCGCGTGCTGGCTCTGACGTATCAAAAGGAGTTTTTTGAGAAATGCGGCTTTTGGATTGTAGCCAAGGAATCTCTGCCGCAAAAGGTATGGAAAGATTGCATTAATTGCTCCAAATTACCTATGTGCGACGAGATCGCCATGATATTTGAGACCTCCTAATTGCAGATTGGTATAGCCTTCCATTTTCGTTTTCTGGTACTATATTCATAGAGAGAATAGTACGAAAAAGTCATGGGGGGCTGCTGATGAAGCTAGGGGCGCGCGTACTGATTGCCTTATTGTTCGCTGGAATCGTGCCGTTAACTGCCGCAGGTGTGTTTTCGTATCACGCAACCAAAGAGGAATTGTTGAACAGCAGTGCCGCCACCTTAGAATCTTTGCGCAACAGCAACAAAGAACAGGTCGAAAACTACTTCCGGGAGCGGACGAGAAATGTCGAGACCCTGGCAGCTTCAGGGTCGATCATTACGGCGATTCAATCCTTTGAACCGGTGTGGAAGCTTGGCAGGGAGTCTGATGCCTATCAGGAAGCAGAGTCCGCCTATGCAAAAGAATTGAAAATGGAGGTCTCCCGCTACGGCTTTGCCAATGCATCTCTGATCAATGACCGGGGGGATGTCATCTATCAGATCAAGCCGCAGGCCGATTTCGGAACCAATCTTCTCTCGGGGCCATATGCCAATTCGGTTCTGGGTCAGACCGTGCAAAAAGCAGCAGGGCAGCAAAGCACGGAAATGTCCGACCTCGCACGCTATGAGCCATCAGGAGATGTCCCCGGCGTGTTCATCTCGGTGCCGATTTATGACAAGGGAGTGATCATTGGCCATTTGGCTGTGGAGACCTCCCTGGAGTATATCTCCCGACAGTTGAACAGAAGAGAGGGCTTGCAGGAGACAGGGAAAATCTATCTGGTCGGCGCAGACAAGCTGATGCGCTCCGAGCTGGGACGCGAACAGCCGACGCTGCTTGCACAGCTCGTCGACACGGAGATCGTCCGGGAGGCTTTTTCATCCGATCAATCAGATGGAACGAAGATGGGCACCGACTACCTCGGCAATGAGGTGCTGGTTTCCTACGACAAGGTAAGTGTGGGCAAGCACAATTGGATCATTCTCGCGGAGATGGATATGACCGAGATCATGGAAGGACCCAACCAGATCATGCAGGCGATGGTTCTCTTCAATGGGATTGTCTTGCTGCTCATCGTCCTGATCTCTACGTATACCGCGAATTGGCTTAGCCAGTCCTTCCAGGGATTGCTGGGAGTAGCAGCACGGATCGGAAAAGGCGATTTTGCGAGTCCCTTCCCGGCGAGACTGCTCAAGCGAAAAGACGAGCTGGGAGAGCTGGGGCGATCGTTGTACGAGATGCGCCAACAGCTTCATGCGATCCTGCTGCAGGTGCGCAGCGCGGCATCCTCCGTCTCTGATTCCGTACTGCAAATCCACGGCAACACCGCGGAAATCGCTTCCTCAAGCCAGCAGATCGTCCACGTGGTTGACAGCGTCGCGATCTCGGCCGAGAACCAATTGGACAAAATGGGGGAAACGCTTCACCTGGCGGAGGAGCTAACCCGTGACGTAGCGGACGTGACGGATAACGTGCAGCGCGTCTCTGCATCCTCGCAAGAAATGAAACGGCATGCCGAAGCGGGACGAGAGGCTGTGACGGCAGTCATTGTCAGCATGGAAGAAATCAATCGTTCCGTCAATGCTGCCAAGGAAGTCATCCATGCGCTGGAGCAGCGTTCACAGAACATTTCGAGAATCATCGCTGTGATCACCGAGATTGCGCGACAAACCAATCTTCTTGCCTTGAATGCGGCGATTGAGGCAGCGCGCGCGGGGGAGAATGGAAAAGGATTTGCTGTCGTAGCCGGAGAAGTGCGAAAGCTGGCAGAGGGGACGAATGAAGCCGCCCAGCAGATCGTTCAGATGATTGGCGATATCCAGAAGGACACCCGAAACGCGGTCGAACGAATGGAGGAAGGGTCCGGTACGACTGCGCGCGGCAGACAGATTGCCCGTCAGTCAGGTGAGATGTTCCAAAACATCGAGGACAATATCTTGCGCGTCTCGCAGGAGTTGGAGTGCGTAAACCAGACATGCGGCAGGATGGCTCCCCAGGCGCAACAGGTCGTAGCAGTCGCCCATCAGGTTTCAGCCGCTTCGAGCGAAGCCGCTGCTGGGGTGCAGACGATTTCGGCAGCCGTAGAGGAGCAAAGTTCATCGATGGAATTGATCGTCGGTTCTGCGGATCGATTGGCTGCGCTAGCTGACAATCTGCAGAAATCATTGTCATCGTTTATATTGTCAGAATCATCAGAATGAGGATCTCCTGCGGGAAAACCTTGCAATCAAGAGACCGATCCACGGTCTCTTTTTCCTATTTGGGAGGATATCAGAATCAAAATGTTGAATGATAAAGATGTTGGAGTAACCGGGCGGAGGGACGAAAGCGTGCACAAACTAGACTGGGAACTATATCTGCTGCCGTTCGAGCAAGCTGTAGAAGAAATCAAAGTAAAGCTGAAAAATATCCGCAACGAGTTGCGCAAAAGAAAAGAGCACTCTCCGATCGAATTTGCGATGGGGCGAGTGAAATCGATCCCAAGCATCTACAACAAGGCGAATCGATTGCAATTTCCAATCGACGAGAACATCTGCTGGGAGATTCGGGACATCGCAGGAGTGCGTGTCATCTGCCAATTTATCGAGGACATTCCGGCGGTCGTAGAGATGATTCGCAAGCGCCAGGACATGCGTGTCTATCTGGAAAAGGATTATGTCACGACCCCGAAAGAGAGTGGATACCGAGGCTATCATCTCGCAGTCGAGTACCCGCTGAATATGGCGGACGGGCAGGTCACCATTCCCGTAGAGATTCAGATTCGCACATTGGGCATGAATTTCTGGGCGACGATCGAACACTCGCTGAATTACAAGTATGAGGGAATTCTTCCCTCCAATGTACGCCAGCGTCTTATAGAAGCAGCCAAGGCTTCCTACAAGCTGGACAGCGAGATGAACAATATCCGCGACGAAATCAAAGAAGCGCAAGCCGAATTTACGCAAAAAGAAGTGCCGATGGATTCGCTGCTCTCTCTGGTAGAGATTGATCTGGATGTTGATGAGGAATACGAGGAAATGAACCTGGAAGAAGGGATCGAAACGAATGACGAAAAACATTGACTGGCTTGCCCAGACCCAAAAACGGCAAGAGGAACTGCTGGAGACGGCGCAAGCCTTTTTGCGCATCAAAAGCGTGCTTGATCCCGAGACGGCACGGGAGGGGGCACCTTTTGGGGAAGGAATTCGCGAGGCCTTGGATTTTGCCTTGCAGGTATGCCGCCAAGCCGGAATGACTATCAAAGACGTCGATGGCTATGCGGCTCACGCGGAATTCGGGGCCGGGGATGAGCTGATCGGAATTCTCTGTCATGTCGATGTCGTTCCGGAGGGGGACGGCTGGAGCACGCCGCCGTATGCTGCGCAGATTGTAGACGGCAAGCTGGTCGCGCGCGGGGCGATCGATGACAAAGGTCCTGCTATGGCTGCCATTTTTGCGGCAAAACTGGTGCTGGAGCTGGGGTTGCCGCTCTCCAAGAGGGTCCGCCTGATCTTTGGGACGGACGAAGAATCCTCCTGGAAATGCGTCCAACGCTATTTTGAGACCGAAGAGATGCCGACGATGGGCTTCACCCCGGATGCGGACTTTCCACTGATTTACGCGGAGAAAGGCTTGACGGATCTGACGTGGCGGCAGAATGCCGAAGCTTTTCGCGCTCTGAATCTTCCGGCTTCATCAGAGGCTGAGGCAGCTCTCGTCTCCTTCACGGCTGGACGCAGAATGAACATGGTGCCGGACAAAGCCGAGGCTGTCTTGAAACCGCTGAAGATGACGGGCTCGCAGATAGCAGACCGTTACCGCCAATACTTGAGCGAAGCGGGCCGCACCGGACATGCCGAGGAAGGGAATGGACAGGTTGTCCTCATGATGGAGGGCGTATCTGTACATGGCATGGACCCTGGAAAAGGTGTCAATGCCGGAACAGAGCTGATTCATTTCTTGCGTACGCTGTCTCTGGACGAGCGGGCGAGTCTGTACACGTCGTTCGCTGATCGCTACCTGTACCATGAGCATAACGGTGCTGCACTCGGAATCGCGCATGAAGATGCAGAGATGGGCGCTTTGACCGTCAATCCGGGAGTTTTTGAGTATCAAGCGGACGGAGATGCTCTGATCCGGGTGAATATCCGGTATCCGCACTCGGTTACTTTTGAAGAATGGTCGAGCGTCCTGTCCGGGCACTTGCAGGAGGCCGCCTTCGGTTTGGAAGTAGTAGAGCATCTGCCGCCTCACCGGGTAGACCCGAATCATCCGTTGGTAACGACTCTGCAGCGCGTCTACACCGAGCAGACAGGGGAAGAGGCAGGAATCATTGCCATCGGGGGCGCTACCTATGGCCGATCCCTTGATGTCGGAGTTGCTTTCGGACCGTTGTTTCCTGGACGGCCTGACAGCGCACACCAGCGGGACGAATACATCCTGGTGGAAGACCTGATCAAGGCGACGGCGATTTACGCCCAAGCGATCTACGAATTGGCCAAGTAATCATGATTATTGGCAAAAAGACAGGGGACGATGCAAAAAAGCATCCGTTTCTCCCTGTCTTTTGTTGTTTTTTTGTATTCACTCATATAGTATGGGAAGGATGAAGGTAAAGGTAGCCGACGTGGCACACAGGTTGTCCATGCAGCATGAGGTGGCAGGAATCGGCACGTTTGTGAAAGGAAGTGGCAATACATGGCAAAAACATTTGCGTCTTTTGGTTTTCGACCTGAGCTTTTGCAAGGGATTCAAGACCTGTACTATAAAGAACCAACGCCGATCCAGGAAGAGGCGATTCCGCTTATCCTGGAAGGAAAAGATGTGATCGGACAAGCACAGACCGGAACGGGCAAGACCGCAGCTTTTATGCTGCCGATCCTGAATGGCTTGCAGGAGGGCAAACGGGATATTCAAGCGCTGGTTCTGACCCCGACGCGGGAGCTTTCGATCCAGATCGCCAAAGAAGTGGAGAAGCTCGGCAAGCACATGGGGGTCAACGTTCTCTCGCTGCATGGGGGAACGGACATCGACAGACAATTGTCCAAGCTGAAGGAAACCGTTCATATCGTAGTCGGTACGCCGGGACGCGTACTGGATCATATGAAGCGCGGCTCGCTTCATTTTGGACGCATCTCTACCCTCGTGCTGGATGAAGCGGATAAAATGATGGAGATGGGCTTTCTCGAGGACGTGGAGCAGGTAATCATCGGGACTCCGTCCACCCGTCAGGTGCTGCTGTTCTCCGCAACGATGCCGGATGTGGTGAAAAAGCTGGCGCACCGCTTCATGAAGCAGCCGCCTCATTTGAAGATTGAGGGCAAGCAAAAAACCGTCGAGCAAATCGAGCAGTTTTACTACGTCGTCAACCAAAGCGACAAGACAGATGCGCTGGTGGATGTGCTGGAGCAGGAGCAGCCGTATCTGACCATCGTCTTCGCCAACACGCAGGTTCGCGTTCAGCAATTGACGGCGCGTCTGCAGGAAAACGGTTTTTCTGCCCAGGCTCTGTACGGCGATTTGTCGCAGAACAAACGGGAGCAATTGATGAAGCAGTTCCGCGAGATTCGCTTTCAATATCTGATCGCGACTGATATCGCAGCGCGCGGTCTGGATGTGGAAGGCGTCACCCATGTCATCAACTACGATCTGCCGAACGATGTGGAGAGCTATATCCACCGCGTGGGACGCACCGGGCGTGCAGGACAGAAGGGCAAGGCCATCTCGCTGATCTCTCCTCGCCAGAAGAACCTGCTGGCGCGCTTCGCCAAATCGACGAAGGCGAGCATCGAAGAGCGAATTCTTCAGCCGGGCCGCCACCTGGACGCTGGCCGTCGCCAACGCGCCGAAGAGCGGGAAGCTCATTTTGTCGAGCTGCGCAAACAACAGCAGCAGGAGCAGAAGAAGGAAAAGGACAAAGAATTTGCCCCTGTTCGCGAAGCCATCAAGAAAAAGACCAAGGTAAAACCGGGCTACAAGAAGAAGCTGGCTCGTGAACTGGAAGAGCTGCAAACCAGATACGAGAGAAACCGCCAAAAAGCGGAAGCCATCGCTGCCCGAAAAGCTGGAAAAAATCCGAAGCCGGCTGCAGGCGGGAAAGCGGGCAAAGGCGGCTTTGGCCAGTCGAAGCGCCCGTCTACTGGCAGAGGAAAAACAAGAGGATAACCAGACAACTGTCCATGCATCCAACAGGGTGATGGGCAGTTTTTTACTTTCGGAAAGAAGAGGAGGCCATGAAAGTTTATTAAAAAAATGGTATTATGAACCCAATTGATTCAATTATTGAAAAAGTAAGCAGGTGGTACATTCATGAAACACCATGTCAATATAGAAGATGGACGACACTTAAGGTCGATGAAAACCCGAAATAAAATCATTAACGCGGCACATCATGTCTTTTTAAAGGAAGGCTTTCAAAATACAACAATCAAGCAAATCATCGAACAAGCAAAAACCGGGTACGGGACCGCTTATGGTCATTTTAAAGGAAAAGATGATCTGCTCATCATTTTGATGGAAGATGTCATGAACAAATTTTTTGAGATCGCGCATACTCCTTTTTTTCCTGCAACGAGGGAAGAAGCAAAGCAAATCATTCAAGGCCAAGTATTGGAATTTTTAAAAATTGCGGACAATGAAAGAGAAATCATGAAGGTATTTTCGGAGGCAATTGGACTCTCCCAAACGATCAACCAAAAGTGGGAGGAGATTAGACAGAGGTTTATTCAAAGCATTACAAAGGATATTACGTATTCGCAAGTAAAAGGGCTGGCTCGTACGGATTTAAAAGCCGAAGTGGTCGCCCGCAGCTGGTTTTTTTCGAATGAAATGTATCAATGGGAGATTGTCTTCAAGAAAAATGATTACACCTTGGAGGAAATTGCCCATACGCTAACAACGATGTATGTTGACGCCATTTACCTGGATTGAAATCAAAGATGCTCCTAAATAACACAGAAAGCCTTGGTCCTACGGAATAACGGCCCAAGGCTTTTGTTATGCAACTTTAAATTCGACACGAAGTCCATAATCATTTCGATATTTTTGCTATGTATTATTAAACTGCGGAATAATACACCAAAATAAATATAGACATCACGTCGGATTCATTTTATAATCCAAATTATTACACGAATATACAGAAAATTAAGACTGAGGAGGCGACGTACCATGTCTACTACATCTGTCCCACTTACGAAGAGCTACGCGCAAGAGCTGGACGCAAACGATCCGCTCGCCAGCTACCGTGACGAATTTTATTTGCTGCCCGGCATTTATTTAGACGGCAACTCGCTTGGACTGATGTCCAGACGAGCGGAGAGCAGCTTGCAGGAGCTGGTTGACTCCTGGAAGGCGCTTGGCATCGAAGGCTGGACAACAGGAAAGCACCCATGGTTTTTTCTGTCGGAGAAGCTGGGAGAAATGAGTGCGCCTCTGGTAGGGGCTGACCCGGATGAAGTCATCGTCACGGGCTCCACCACCTTGAACCTGCATCAGCTGGCGGCAACCTTTTATCAGCCGGAAGGGAAAAAGACCAAGATCATTGCCACAGATCTTGACTTTCCTACAGATATTTACGCCCTGCAAAGCCAAATCAAGCTGAAAGGCCTGGATCCCGATGAGCAGTTGATTCTGGTTGCCTCAAGAGACGGGCGCATGATCGAGGAAGAGGACATCATCGCAGCGATGACAGAGGAGGTCGCTCTGGTTGTCCTGCCAACGGTCTTGTATCGCAGCGGTCAACTGCTTGATATCGAGCGACTGACGAAAGCAGCGCACGAGAAGGGCATCTTGATCGGCTTTGATGGATGTCACTCTGTAGGAGCCATTCCGCATGAATTCAGCAAATGGGAGGTGGATTTCGCTTACTGGTGCAACTACAAGTACGTCAATGCGGGCCCAGGCGGAGTAGGCAGCATTTATGTGAATCGCAAGCACTTCGGTACCGTTCCCGGATTGGCTGGCTGGTACAGCTCCAGAAAGGATAAGCAGTTTGACATGGAGCATACGCTGACTGTTGCCGAGACGGCGGGAGCGTATCAGACGGGGACCCCACACATCTTCAGCGTGGCACCGTTGATCGGGTCGCTCGAGATGTTTCAAGAAGTGACGGTCGAAAAGCTCCGGGAAAAATCCCTCAAGATCACGCGGTACATGATGGATTTGATCGAGAGTGAGCTGGCGGGGATGGGATTTGTGATCGCCAATCCCGTGGAAGACGACCGGCGTGGAGGTCATGTAAGTCTGGAGCATGAGGAGGCGGTTCGCATTTGCCGAGCTCTGAAAGAAGCAGGTGTCATCCCTGACTTCCGGGCTCCCAACATCATTCGCCTGGCTCCCGTTGCGTTTTACACCACGTATACAGAAGTCTGGGAAAGTGTGCAGATCTTGAAGACCATCATGCTTGAGAGGACGTACGAAAAATTCGAAAACAAGCGCGGGGTCGTCGCCTAGCGCCCAAGTCAAAGGGGGTTATTCAATGTCAAACAAAACAAACGTTCCAGATATCATGGAAAGGGAAAAGGGGCTTACGCGCGGATTAACGACCCGCCAGCTCGCCATGATCGCGATTGGCGGCGCGATCGGCACGGGCTTGTTTCTCGGCAGCGGGATGGCGATTGGCTTTGCCGGACCGAGCGTGATCGTCAGCTATTTGATCGGGGCTGTGATCGCTTTGCTGCTGATGGGCTGCCTCGCGGAAATGACCGTGGCGCATCCGACGACCGGCTCTTTCGGGGCGCATGCCGAGCGTTACATCAACCCATGGGCAGGCTTTTCTGTCCGTTATGCCTATTGGTTCTCTCTCGTGTGTGCCATCGGGACGGAAGTATCGGCTATGTCCGTCTATATGAAATACTGGTTCCCCGATGTTCCAGCCATCGTATGGATCGCGATCTTTTCCGCCGTATTGATTTACGTAAATGCTACGAGCGTCAATTTATTCGGCAGTGTCGAGTACTGGTTCTCCATGATTAAAGTAGCAGCTATCATCCTGTTTATCGTATTTGGAGCCTACGTTGTATTCGGCAGCAGCAACCCGGAGATCGGACCGCAGAACTTCACCAACAACGGCGGATTTTTCCCGAATGGTCTATGGGGCATGTGGATTGCGATTTTCATTTCTTTATTCAGCTATTTGAGCATTGAGATGATCGCTGTCAGCGCCGGCGAAGCCAAGGAGCCGGAAAAAGCGGTTCCGATGGCATTGAAGTCAGCTGTTTTGCGTTTGATTCTCTTCTACATCATCACCCTTGCCTTGATGCTGATGGTCGTTCCTTGGAAATCCGCAGGTGGCGATGCCAGTCCTTTTGTGAAGGTTTTCCAAATTATCAACATTCCAGGGGCGGCAGGCATTATGAATTTTGTCGTACTGACAGCAGCCCTGTCTGCCATGAACAGCCAATTGTACATTTCCACGCGAATGGTTTTCTCGCTCTCCCGGGCTGGCTTCGCTCCCGCCAAACTAGGCGACCTGAGCAAAAAGGGCGTTCCTTTGAAAGCGCTTGCTTTATCAACGATCGGAATTGCGATTGCCTCCTACATCAACATCGTTGCTCCGGATCAATCCTTTGTCGTCATGATTTCACTGTCCAGCTTTGGGGCGATGTTTGCATGGTTCATGATCTTTGTCACACATCTGTTCTTCCGCCGCAAGTGGGAGCAAATGGGCGGCAGGAAGCTCCCTGTAAGGATGATCGGCTATCCGTACCTGACGATCTTTGGCGCGGCGCTTTTGGCTTGCGTGGTCCTCTCCACATGGTTCCAACCGGAGTTTAAAGACACCCTGACCATGGGCTTTCCGCTGCTCATCCTGATCTCCATTGCCTACTTCATTTGGAAAAAGGCGAATCCAGCAGCCTACGAAGCTTCAGCCCAGCAAAGCAGCAACAAGGACATACCTTCATAAGCATCCAGATCATGCATACGGCTTGATTGAAAATGAATGTCTGGAGGGATTGGGTCGATGAAAAAAGAGAGAAGGAAACGCCTGGCAGGGATAGCGCTGGCAACCACGCTGGCTGTAAGTGCAGTGCTGCCGTTTTCCACCATGTATGCCGAGGCAGCCAAGCAATCAGATGTGTTCACAGCGCCGCGGACTGGACTTAATGCAAATGCTCCTGATGTGCCAGCCCCTTATTCAACGGAGGAACGCAAGCTTTTGCCGGGAGAGCCCGCGGAGCCAGCACCCGGTACATGGGGGTACGATCGTAAATCAGGGACATTTACGCACCCGCAAGCGACGCCGGACAATGAGGGGCCGCAGCCGTTCAAGGGAAGCCTGCCGTACCTGGATCAGAACCAGTACATCAAAAATATGAAAGTGGAGGGATTCTATCCGTACGTGGCGGGCTGGGGCCATAGCTGGCAGGCCACCTTCGACTGGCAGGGACGGCGCTATTTGTACGACTACGAAACGACGATGTACAACGTATTTGACATTACGGACCCGAGAAACGCGAAGCGCATCGCATACAAAAGCTTTGATACCAAGGTCGAGCACCAATTCGGACCGTTTAACGTGAAGTACAACAAGGAGCTGGGCAAAACGATCGCCGTGCAGGTCTATGAAGTGCCGCGCTATGGCGTTTTGTCCAACAAGTATACGAATCCAGAGGAGATCGAGGCGATCAAAAACCGCAAAATGCTCCGCGGCTTCCGAATTTATGAAGTGACAAGCCCGCTGTGGACAGACTGGAAGCTTCTTTCCGAGACAGCGCTCGATCCAAATGCGGATGCGACAGATGACGTCCAGCAAGGCTCCGGCGGACTGGATGTTCCCGTCTACGATGGCGGCAAGTATCTGTTCCTTGCAGGCGCTCCGGACGACAGCTTCTCCAATACCGAGTACAAGAGCTACCTGTATTCCGCAGGCCAGATGGCGTTTGACATTTCTGATCCAACCAAGCCGAAACGCCTGTCTACATGGTGGGTTCCCGGGCAACGCAAAGGTGAGGAAAAGGAGTACAACAAGAATCCGCGTGCCGGCAACAAAACGAGCTGGATGGGAGCTAGGATGCCGCTGTTCATTCCGAAGCCGGTCGAAGAGGGCGGAAAATACGGATATGCGGCAATGGGCGGCTTCGGCTTCTGGATCGTGGATATTTCTGATCCGGCTAATATGAAGGCTGTATCCCATATCGACATGCCCGTCAGCGTGAGCGGTACTGAAGGGGACAACATCGATGTGACCAAGGTAGAGAAGACGGGAATGGTGTACTACAGCGGTTATCCTTTGGGTGAGGATTGTCATGAGCCGTACAAGGATATCTATGCCATCGACGTGCGCGATCCGCTCCATCCGAAAATTGCTTATGTCTTGCCAAGACCGACTCCGCCGGAAAATGCGCCATTTACGGATTACTGCCAGCGTCGCGGCAGCTTCGGACCCAAGCGCAGCGGTTATGCGGCGATTCAGCCGGGAACACCGAATCCTTTGGTCATGCCGTATGCCTTCTACAATGCCGGGGTCCAAATCTTTGATCTGAAAGACCTCAAAAAACCGACCATCGGCGCTTATTTCGTACCCAAGATGTCGGGAGAGTACTTGAGCAACGATGGCAGCGGATTTGAAACGAGTGAACACTCCAATCCTGTCCACAGCATTTTCGTGGAATGGGACCGCAATCTGGTGTGGGCCTTCTCCAACCACGGCATCTACGTGCTGTCTACGCCTTTGTTGGGTGAACCCAAGTACGGTTTGCCGCAGACAAACTAACGAGAGAATTATGGTGATATTTACAAAAAACGGATCCGACAGATGTCGGGTCCGTTTTTCATACCAGATAATTGATGTGTTTTGGGATAGCTTTTCGTATTTGTTCTGAAGTTCAAGATTCTCCATGAGAAGCCTACAAAATGTGGGAGGACCAGGCAAAGCTGGTCGCGGAAAAAGGGGAAAACCAGCGAAGGTATTTGGAATCTTGACCCAGGCGAAACGGAAAAGGCGGAACACGCATTCAGCGGCCAACCCTGAACCACTTCTTCGAAGTCGGCTGCTTTTGGCCGCGGTTCCGCCTTTGGAGTGTAGCCGGCCAGTGATACCCACAGCGAAGATCCAACTAGCCTGGAGCGTTTTCCCCTTTTTCCGCCCCGCCGCTACAGTTGGTCAAAGGCCATGCCTCATGCTCCCTCCTACACGAGTTAAAAAATGAAATGAGCGAAACTGCCGAAAGAAGAAAGGCAAAAATAAATAAGGCAAACTAGAAAATCACGTAATAAATTTTCGTATTAACCAACAATTCATTTATTTATTTCATTTTCCAGTATAATGTTCCCAAAGGAGGGAAACCGTGTGGATCAGATTGACGAAAAGATCGTGGAGTTGTTGCGGGCGAACGGGCGAATGACCAGCTCGGAGATCGGAAAACACGTCCATTTATCCGTTCCCGCCGTCTCGGAGCGGATTCGCAAACTGGAAGAAGCGAAGATCATCGACAAGTTTACCGTGCGTATCAATCGGGAACAGATTGGACTGCATCTGCTCGCCTTTATCATGGTGCAGCTGGAGAAGCCAGAGCATGTGGCAGGCTTCCGGCAGATGATCGCCCAGACGCCGAGTGTTCGGGAATGCCATCATATAGCCGGTTCCTATGACTATCTGCTGAAAGTCGCATTGAAGAACACCAGTGAGCTGGAGCTTCTGATCTCGGAACGGATCAAGCAAGTCGAAGGGGTAGCCAAAACCAATACCATGATCGTGCTGTCAACGATGAAAGAGGAGATGTGACCGGAATGGTCATCTGGGAAGGATTCTTGTTTGGCATGCTGCTGCAGCTCTCGGTGGGGCCGGTTTGTCTTGCAGTATGGCGGCGCTCTCTTATGCACGGCATGCGGGAAGCCATCTGGATGGTGTGGGGAGTGGCTTGCGCCGATGCGATCTATATGCTGGCTGCGATCGGCGGTCTTACGGCACTGCTACAGATCGCTTGGGTCCATACCCTCGTCCTGATTGCAGGAGGGGTGACGCTGATCTGGTTTGGCATAAGCAGCTTCCGTGCGAAGCCGGAAGTGGAGCTGCAGGATCAAGGACATCCTGCTCGCGGCGAGGCGAGCCAGGGGAGCTTCTGGTATGGAATCGGGCTGACGCTGACCAATCCGTTGACAATCGTTTTTTGGGCTGGCGTATTCAGCTCCATAATGGCTTCTCAAGCCCTGGCAGATCATCTGTCACTGGCGGGTTTTGCCGTCGGATGCATCGCAGCTACGGTCTTCTTTTTGACGATGGTGGCAATGTTCGGACGCTGGCTCTCAGGCATCCTCAGACCCTTGTGGATTCGGCGATTGGATCAGTTGGTGGGCGTATTGCTGATCGGTTTTGCGCTTCTTCTTTTGCAAAAAGGACTGATTGGATGAAAGTAGGTTTTGCTCATGCCCGAAACTGGGTACTAGTAAAGGAGAGAGAACCCTATGTGCCAGGACATGCCTGAGTACAAGGTATGAGGAGAAACTGAGATGATGGAATCGTGCCTGAAATGTGGGAGTCCCATGAATGCCAAAGATTTGATCTGTTCCGTATGCGGGCAGAATGATTACGACGAATATCAATTGATCCGGAATTACGTCAAGACCTACCCGAATTCCAATGCGATGCAGATCGCAAACGCAACGGGCATTTCGATTTCCAAGATTCTCCGCTTTATCAAATCGGGGTCATTGACGGTAGTCGATCAGGATGTCCACAGGAGATCATGACGAAGAAGGAAAAGTCCACGTCGTCGCAGACATGATCGGATCTGCAGGACGTGGACTTTTTTTAGCTTTCTCACCAGGATAGGCACAGGTTCCGGCCTAGAGCCACCGCAGCCCCTTGGGGTAGTGGTTCTTCAACTGACCGTCTGCTTGCTTGCCCCAGCCGATGGAATACCCGTCCACCGTCACGAGCGTCCAGCCTGGCGGACCTTCCCGAAGAAGTGCTTCGCCGCGCAAATAGCGGATGATTTCCGGATCATCAGCTTGATAGGTTGCGAGTCGAGCCACCTCTTCGGCAGACAAGGCGAGGGCAAGTGCGTGTCCTGGCTCCAGTCTGTTTTTCTTTACGGTTCCCAGATGAAGGCCTGCGCGCAGGACCTTGATGCCATCCCAGTCGAGTTCAGGTGCAGGTGAGTAGGAAAGCTGTTCGCCAAAGAGAAGAAAGGCAGATTCGTCGCTGTACTGGCTAGCGGCCTGCGGCATCATCTCGTCTGCGAAGCTGCGCCATACGGCTAGCGCTTCTTTTTTTCCGACAGGCATTGCTTTGCTGTTGCGTTTTTCCTTCCGTTTGGGCTTGGACAGCTCTTCCGCATGTTGTTCGTCTTTTTTTAATTTGGCTAAAAAATGTCCTTCTCCCTCCAGCTTGTGCGGCCACAGTCTTGCGGTCATCTGCAAGTCTGCCAATGAAGGCTCCGCCCATTCCGGATGTCCGGGTGCAAAGCATTCGTGATGGGGCAAAGCGATGAGGGAAAACTCTGGATGTCTGGCAAGAAAGCTCGCGATGCTCTGTTCATTCTCCTGTGGCGCGAAGGTGCAAGTGGAGTAGACCAAGGTACCCCCGGGCTTGAGCATCCGTGCTGCTGCGTCGAGGATGTCCATTTGCATGCGATGGCACTCTGCGACCTTCTCCTCGGACCAATCCGAGATGGCTTCCGGCAGCTTGCGAAACATCCCTTCTCCCGAGCAGGGGGCATCTACCAGAATGCGGTCAAAAAACTGGGGGAAGCGCACCTGCAATCTCTCCGGTGTTTCATTGGTGACGACAGCATTGCGCACCGCGCAGCGCTCCAGATTTTCCGCCAGGATACGGGCGCGCTGCGGATGGATCTCGTTGGCGATGAGCAAACCTTCTCCGCGCATTGCTGCAGCGAGCTGGGTCGATTTCCCGCCCGGTGCTGCACAGAGGTCTAGGATGCGCTCGCCGGGCTGTGCTCCCAACGCCTCGGCCGGGGACATGGCGCTGGGCTCTTGAAGGTAGTAAAGCCCGCAGGCGTGATAGGGATGCTTGCCGGGACGCACGCCGTCGGGGTAGCGGAAGCCTTGCGGACACCATGGAATCGGATCGAGTGGAAAAGGGGAGATCTGGCGAAACGACTCCAGGGCTACCTTCAGTGTGTTGACGCGCAAACCGTGGAAAGCTTCCCCGCGATAGGAGTCGAGGAAAGCCTCGAAGTCATGCTGCAGCAACGATTGCATGCGCTGCGTAAATGCGGATGGAAGTTGTGGGGTCATGAAAGCCTCCTTGTCAAATTCTGGTCGCCGAGAAAGGAATAATGTAGAACAATGGCGAATCATAGCTTTTGAGGTGAGAAGGATTATGAAAGGGACCCGCGCGGAACGATATCGCTCCAGACGGAGAAACGACTCTGATGTCAGCCGCTTTTGGATTATGGGGTTGCTTTTCTCACTCTTGGTGCTAGCCTTCGAGTTTTTTATCGAGATCCCGGTAGAAGCTGGCTGGCTGCAAGAAATGGAGATGGCCTTGTTTTCAGCCAGTTTTACCCTGCTTGCCTTTTACCTGCTGGGTTTAACCTTTGTTTTTTCCCGTCAGGAAACGGCAGGCGCGATCAATCACCAAGTCATTATCTACGCCTGGCTTGGAGCAATCCTGTTTCATCTGTTCCTGCTAATCAGCAATCTATCCAATCAGCATGTCTACAAAGCAGGAATCATCCTATTTTTAGGTCCTTTGTTTCTCACTGTCTATCATTTTATCACGTACTTGTCAGCATTGCGCCAGCAGCGTGAGGAGGAAAAAGCGGCTTCACTGGCCTCCTTGGAACGAGCGGCCTACCAGATGATTTTGGAAGGCAGCAAGGTCTACAGCGAGATCGTCCGGTTGAAGCAAGCGTACCCTGAAGTGGAGCAAATGATCCGCGCCAACGACTTTCATGACAAGCTGGAGCGTTACGCCTGGGAGATGCAGCAGTACCTGCAGGCGAAGCATTTTGAGCGCAAGGACGTGGAGATATTAGAGGGCCATTATTACTATTTGGAAAACCTGCTAATGCTGGCGAAACAGCATCCGGGAATCATGGAATCGCGCAGTTTCGCACATCGAGAAGATAAACCGATCGGGTAGAGGAGAGGATTGGAGATGTTCTGGAAAAAGAGCAAAGGGAATGCAGAAGCCGGGGCAATTGCGACGGCAGAAGTGGCTGTAGAAGCGGCACAGCCAGACCAAGAGGCATTCTTGCAGGGAGAATTGCAAACGATTTTTGAACAACTGGGAGACATTTTGGCCCACAAAAAATCCCTTCACGAGCAGTATGGGAAAATCGAGATGCTGGGGAATCAGATGAGCCGAATTGTCGCCAACATTTCGCAGATCAATGAAAACGACGATCAGTCGGCAGGTCAGCTCCACAGCAGGGGCGAACGGCTGCAAGCAATCTGCCAGCAATCGGTTGAGCGGGCAGGGGAAGGCAAGAAAGCGATGGCGGAGGTCGTAGAGGTCATGACGCTGCTCGAACAGCAGTCGACGAATACCTCCCTCTCCATGAGCAGACTGGAGGAGCGTTCCTCCGAGATCACCAGCATCGTTCAGGTCATCAGTGACATTGCGAACCAGACCAATTTGCTGGCCCTCAATGCGGCGATCGAAGCGGCGCGTGCAGGAGAGCAGGGCAGAGGGTTTGCCGTGGTAGCCGACGAGGTGCGCAAGCTGGCGGAGATGACAGCGAACTCCACGAAACATATTGCCGAGCTGATTGGCAAAATTCAGGATGAAACCAAAGACGCATTGGCCAACAGCGATCAGAACAGCGAGGCGATCAAAAACGGCCTTGCGCTCAGCAAGGAAGCTTCCGATAAAATGGATGGCATCGTCCAAGCATTCGCGGATGTGCAGTCCGAAGTAGCGAAAGTGATGCACATTATCCATCAACAGAAGGATTTTGCCGATGGGGTCGCTCGTGAACTGACCGCGGCAAACAGCCTGCTGGACGAATGGCGCGAAGAAAACGAACAGCTTATAAATGGAGCCAATCAGGTGGAAGAGCGGATTCAGGCGAGCGCAGAGCAAGTGCAGAAGCTGTTGCAATCATAACTTTTTTTGGAAGGGACGAGGGGAAGAGACTCGTCCTTTTTTTCACCCTTGATCGAATGGTCTTCCATCATTTTCAACCGGGAAAGGAGAATTTCATGCAAAACTTTCAGGTAAAGGTCCTTCAGCATAGAGGATCGTCTTATGAAATAGGAAAAATGCTGGGCGAGCAGGCGAGACATAATCCGATTGTACAAACCTTTCAAAAAATAACGAGGGATCAGATCGATGTGCAGGCGATGGAGGCGATCTACGCTGCGTTTGCCCCCCATCTGCTGGAGGAATTGAGAGGGCTTGCGGAAGGATTGGAGCTCACTTGGGGACAGGTCTGCGCGCGTTTTGGAGGCTATGACGTGCCCAAGACCGAGGCAATGGGGTGTTCCGCGATTCTGACCCGCGATTATTACGTGCGCAACTATGATTTTTCCCCAGACTTTTATGATGGGTATTTCAGTCTGCTTCAGCCGGATCAGGCATTTGCCACGGCAGGCTATAATCTGCAGCTGATCGGGAGGCATGACGGCGTCAATGAACACGGGCTGGTGATGGGCCTTCACTTTGTCAGCAATGCGGGCTATACGCGCGGAATCTCGGCATGGACAGCAGTTCGGATGGTCCTGGACACCTGCCGGAATGCAGAAGCTGCGATCCATCTTTTACAGGAGCTGCCTCATGCCGCGTGCTACAACTTTTCCATCGGGGACAAGAGCGGCAATCTAGCCGTCGTTGAGGCCAGTCCCGAAGGCATCCAGGTCAGACGGGACGCAGCGCATTTGTCCTGTGTCAATCACTTCCAAACGGATCTGCTCGCCCCAAATAACCGTTCGATTATCGCCGGCTCTCTCAAGCGAAATACCTATATGCAGGGGCTGCAGGACAAAGCCTATACGCAAGACGAGATGGTTCAGCTCTTCAAGGATAAAAAGTCGCCGCTCTTTTTTCGAGATTATGCCGATTTGTTCGGGACGCTGCACACGTTCTCCTACGCCTATCGCGATGCAAGGATCGTTACGGTTCTCGCGCAGGGCGAGCGCTTCTTCACGTTGAATTTTGCCGATTGGGTGAGCGGCCATGCCACCGCAGTCGAATGGCTGGAGGGCAAAATAGAAGAGAACGAGTAGCTTATTCCTTACCGTACAACGGAGCGATTCGATCAATCCGGTTCGTCCAGATCACTCCAGAAAAATCAGACGGGAGGCGCTTCACATCCTCAGCCGTATCAAACCCGCTGGAAAACTCACTGCCATCGCCGCCGACGAGAACGACCCGCGTGTCGGCGCGATCCATCCGCTCCTGAAAGCGATGGGGAAAACCCCATAGCCAAGGGGCTATTTTTTCGGGGATATGGACTTGTGTATGGCGCAACGCTTCGGGAACATACCCTGTCCAGCCGATCAAAATGTAGGGAATCAGACCGCTTTTCATCGTCGCCATGGACATCACTCTTACGGCAGGAAGCCTGTCCTTCAAGGCTGCGATCGGTTCATCTCCGCCGTAGACGGTCAGTTGCGCCAATCGTTGTTCCGGGAGTGCGGCCAAGTGCTTGGCCAGCAGTTCTCCTTCTGCGGGATCGTTGCTTTTGATGTGAATCAAAAATGATTTGTCAGGGAAACGGGCTAGGACTTCTTCCATCGAAGGCATCAGGCCCACTCCCTTGCCGCGGAAGGGATAGGTTTTTCCTCCGTCATAGGTGTATCCGTATCCTACATCCAATTGCTTCAGCTCTGCCATCGTATAATCGCTGGCTGTCCCCTGTCCGTTGGTGCGGCAATCAAGCGTCCAATCGTGGAAGACGGCGAACTGCCCGTCTTTGGTCGGCTTGATGTCGAATTCTACGAGATCCGCGCCAGCCAGGAAAGCCGCCTCCATCGACGCCAGAGTGTTTTCCAGGTAGGGGTGCTCTGGTTTATGGATACGAGTAGCGGTACAGGTATCATTTTTTACACCTTCCAAATCGAAGGTCTGGGCCAAGCCGCGATGGGCGAGCAGAAGCGGCTTTCCGTCATGCGGCTGGGCCAAATACGAGCTGTTGTTCACATAGACAAAAGCGATCACTACCAAGAAAAGTAGCAGCCATTTGCGTTTTCCTCGTTTTTTTCCTTTCATCCGCCTCTTCCTTTCCTCCCGAGTATAGTCGATCAAGTTCAGAGTACAAAAATAACCCAAGTGAAACATTCCTGCAACCCATCACGTCACTATTAGTGTCTGCTCCGCGACAGGCAACCAACTTCTTGCGAAAGGAGAAGTGACATGTTTCGACGTATTTTGTTTTTGCTTGCTGTGCTTGTTGTAGCAGCTGCGGGAATATTCACTTCAAATGTTCCAACCAATGCCAATCCGAAAAAACCGATCCAACGCGATACCTTGGATATAGATGGCAGTGCCATTTTGAAAAAAAGGGAATTTGAGTTTGAGGACGGAACGACGTACTGGATGCACCAAGTGACGGCGGAGGCTGATGAAGAGCCCTATTCGATCAGGATTCCGCTGCGGGAAGAATTCGCTACGTTTCGTTACCGGGAGCTCTCCAGTGGAGAGGACAAAAAGCCTTACTGGCGGCATCTAAATCTGCAGGAAGTGAAGACACTTCCTGTCGCTCCAGGATTCATCGAGGCAGCAGGAAAGTACATATGGATCGGGGAGCCGATCGTCTATAGGGAGCTCGGGAATGGAACGGTTGAAGCCATGCCCGGAATGGAGATACCCATCGAAGTGGTGCAGACTTCACGAGGCATCACCCTGGAAATCCGCTTGCCCAAGCGAGCAGGATATGTCAGTGAAATTTGGGCGATGGAGTCAAGGGAGCCGTTGATCCAATGGAGAGAGGGGTCAATGGAGCAAATCTGGCTGTCACGTGATCTCACACAGAATGCCAAATGGCTATACAACGGCTATCATTACAAGAGCCCAAGCACCTATGAGCCGACAGCAGAAAATGGATTCTGGCGCATCCCGGATAATTACATCCTGCACTCGTTACTATTTACGGGCGGCGGCAAGGCGGCAGAGCATATGGCCTACGTCATGCTGAGAACCAGCCTGGAGCAGCAGGAGGCGGACGGGCATTGGAAAACCTTGCCGCTGTCCCAATGGCTGCGCGACGATTACCAAATACCGGCCGGCTTTTATGATACGCGATTTAACACAGGTGCAGCCGAAAAGATGCTAGAGGGCTGCAAGAGATATGACGAGCCGGACTTTTGCGAATCTGCACGCAAATATACAGATTATTTTCACCAGCATGCACAAGAAAACCACTATACCGCAGACGGCCAGACAGGCTGGCTGGTGGCCGATTACGCTTCGACGCAACCGCATAAAGACACGCATGTCTCACTCAACCATCAGCTTGCGGAGATCAACTACCTGTACAGCTTTTATCAAGTGTTTGGCCGACCCGAAGACAAGGAATTGGCTGATATCATGCTGGCGGGAGTCGTCCAGCTCGGGAAGAAGTGGATTCTTCCAAACGGCGACCTCCATTACGCCTACTATCCGGACGGTACATTTGCCCGTCCCGACTATCCTTATCTCACCTATAACGATTTGCTGGAAACGCAGCAGCTCTACAAGGAGCTCTACGGTCAGGAAGAGCCTGTGATCGCGCAATTGATGGCAAGCAAATGGGATTGGATCGTGCGCAACAATATACCGTATGTGAAGATTAAATAGCTAAACAAGCAGGACTCGGTCACGAATCAGACCGATGCGCCTGCTTGTTTTTTTCATTGTCATGAGGGGTGACTATTCAAAAAAAGCCACCACGTGATTGACCCGTTCCAGATCAGCAGGCTTGATTTTTAGCGTGGAAGTTGGGCTGCCCGTCCCGCCATAGACAAAGGGATGATGGGACAACATCCGGTCCATGATGCAAGGCAAAGAGTGGCCGACAAGCGGAACGCTGCCGACAGTGCAGCCCGTTACCTGTTTTACTTCTTCCGGGGTAGCCATACTCAGCTTTTCGCTGTTGAGTAAATTGGAAATTTCATCCATATCAATTCGACCGCGAGCTCCGGAAAGAATCAAGGCAAAAAACTCTTTTTCGGACCGAAGGACAAGTGTAGGAGCTGTCTGTCCAATCTCGATGCCCAGCAGAGCAGCCCCTTCTTTTGCAGTCCGAATCGTGGCAGTGTGCTGAATGATTTCGTATTCAACCTGGTTTTCCTGCAAGATCGTCTCCAATGGAAGCATCCCGCGATTCCTCCTGTACACCAATACTATTTCTTTTTCAAAACAAACAGCGTCAAAAAGCTCAACGCCTCCTGCAAATCTACTGGCAGGCGGTCAGCAAGCTCGGAAGGAACTCCTTCTTTGTAGACAGGCTCTTCCTCCAGGAGCTCAAAGCCGTTCTCGATTGCCAACTGCTTGGCTTCCCACGGCATGGTATTTTGAATGGTCGTCTCGTCATAGAGCCTGCGGTAGCTGTGTCCGCGCGGTCCGGCAGTCGGCCCCAAAATGCCCGCAACCAAGACGCCACCCGGTCGTAAAAGACGATGCAATTCCCGGAGGGTCTTCAGCGGAGACGGGGTGAATTCGATGACGTTGATGGAGAGGATGCCGGCAAACGTCTGATCCGCGAAAGGAAGATTGCTAATGTCTCCCGTCTGGAAGCGGATTTTGAAACCCATTTTCTCCGCGCGCTGCTGGGCAAGACGAATCATTTCCCCGGCAATGTCCACGCCTTCTGCCTGGTAGCCGTCTGTTGCCAGCCTGCAGCTCGCATACCCGTCGCCGCAACCGGCATCCAGGACAGGACCATACATGGGCGGGACGTGACGCATGAACAGGGGAAGGATCGTCTTGCGGCTGCCCATCTCCCACATGTCATCACTCTTCCGGCTCCATTCTTCCGCCATATGGTCAAAGGTCTTCGCTGTTTTTTCATTCCAATCACGCATTTCGCATAAGCTCCTTCCATCCAAACATTTCCTTCATTGTACCAGATGCTTTAAGCAATAAAAGCGTTGTTGCGTTTTCGCGGTGGTTGGTGTTCTTGCGAAAGAAAACGCTTTCCATATATTCTCTAAGTAACGAATCAGTCATCCTGAAAATCCCAAATATGACAAGGATAATGGAGGGTTATCTATGAGCAAGGCCAACACCGATTTCTTTCCGATTCAAGACTGGGACTACCTGGAGTTTTACACCGGCAATGCAAAGCAAGCGATGCATTACTTTACAAAAGCTTTCGGGTTTGAAGCTGTGGCGTACGCTGGCCTGGAAACCGGTTCGCGTGACAAAGTGTCGTATGTGCTGAAACAAAAGCACATGACATTTGTAATCAGTGGAGCCCTGACGCCAGACCACCCCATCGCTGATTTCGTGAAAAAGCACGGTGACGGGGTAAAGGACGTAGCGCTGCGCGTGGATGACTGCGAACAGGCGTATCGAGAGGCGATTTCGCGCGGGGCTATTCCGATCATGGAGCCGACTGAATATTCGGATGAGTTCGGCACTGTCAAAAAAGCGGTGATTGGCACCTATGGAGAGAATGTTCACTCCTTCATCGAACGGAAAAACTACAACGGACCATTCTTCCCCGGCTATGTCGCCTATGAATCTCCGGTGCCGAGCGAGAGCACAGGCTTGATCGGCATCGACCACATTGTCGGCAACGTGGAAGTAATGGACGAATGGGTCTCCTATTACGAAAAAGTCATGGGCTTTACGGCGGTGCAAAACTTCAGCGATGACGACATCTCCACCGAGTATTCCGCGCTGATGTCCAAAGTCATGCAGAGCGGGACAGGCAGAATCAAATTCCCGATCAATGAGCCGGCAGAAGGACGCCGCAAATCGCAAATCCAGGAATTTCTGGAGTTCTACAAAGGACCAGGAGTCCAGCATATTGCGATCCTGACCAACGACATTATCGATACAGTCACCAAACTTCGCGCCAACGGAGTTGATTTCCTCTCTGTACCGGATGCGTACTACGAGGAACTGAAGGACCGCGTCGGAGAGATCGACGAAGACGTAGAAACCTTGAAAAAGCTGAAGGTGCTGGTGGACAAAGACGATGAAGGCTACCTGCTGCAGCTCTTCAGCAAACCGATCGTGGACCGTCCGACACTATTTATTGAAATCATTCAGCGCAAAGGCGCGCGCGGCTTTGGCAACGGCAATTTCAAAGCCCTGTTTGAAGCGCTGGAGCGCGAGCAAGAGCTGCGCGGCAATCTGTAAAAAACCAATCCTTTCCCTATAGAGCAATCGAGGAGTCGCAACTTCACCTCGAATGCTCTTTTTTTTTATGAGAAAAATCTCCACCGTGGAAAAATAAAATCGTGTTGACATTGACATTACGTCAATCTGTAAAGTGAAATTGTCGGGAGGTGAAGACAGTGGAATACACCGTGCAGAAGCTGGGACGGCTGGCGGGAATCAGTACACGCACGCTGCGTTATTACGACCAGATCGGGATCCTGGAGCCAGCGAGAATCAACTCCTCCGGCTATCGGATCTACGGCCAGGCAGAGGTGGATAAATTGCAGCAAATCATGTTTTACCGCGAGCTCGGTCTGCCGCTGAATCAAATCAAGGAGCTGGTCAACTCGCCAACCTTCGACGAGAACAAGGCGCTGAAGGAGCATCATGAACAGCTTCTGGACAGAAGGAAGCAATTAGATGATTTAATCGCCAACGTGGAGAAGACAATCGCTCAGAAAGAGGGGAGAACGACAATGACAGATCAAGAGAAGTTTGCAGGTTTTACAAAAAAATTGGTGGAAGAAAATGAGCAGAAGTACGGAAAAGAGATACGGGAAAAGTACGGAGATGACGTCGTGGACCGATCCAATCAAAAGCTCATGGGAATGACCGCCGAGCAATATGACGAGTTGAAGCGCTTGGAAAACGAGGTCCTCGCAGCGCTGGGTGCTGCCCTCCAAACAGGAGATCCCGCAAGCGAAGAAGCACAGAAGGCAGCAGACCTGCACCGGCAATGGCTGAGCTTCACCTGGAATGAATACAGCAAGGAAGCACATGCTGGTTTGGCGCAGATGTATGTGGAGGATGAGCGCTTCAAGGCGTATTACGACGCTGTGCAGCCAGGGATGGCAGAATTTTTGCGAGATGCCATTGGGGTGTATACAGGAATTCAAAAATAAGAGGAAAGAGGGATGAATCCGCCTTGGCTTTGTGGGCGGTTCATCCCTCTTTTCAACCCACAAAGAGAGCAGGAAGACCAAAAAAGCTGGTTGAGGAAAATGGGGAAAACCAGCGCAAGGTATTTGGAATCTTGACCCAGGCGCAACGGAAAAGGCGGAACACGCTTTTAGCGGCCAGCGCGCCCAGCAAGCCGTTA
>NZ_RHHT01000011.1 GCF_003710985.1 Brevibacillus panacihumi | reverse complement strand
TCCCAGTCTTATGGGCAGGTTGCCTACGTGTTACTCACCCGTCCGCCGCTAGGGTCCGAAGACCCTCGCTCGACTTGCATGTATTAGGCACGCCGCCAGCGTTCGTCCTGAGCCAGGATCAAACTCTCCAATAAAGTTTGCTTCTGGTTCAAAGCTGGCAAATCATTAATGATAGACTCATCAACGCTTTCGCTGTTCAGTTTTCAAAGAGCATTGTAAGCTTTCACTCAACCACTTTTCAAAGAAGCGGAAGAACAATATAACATGTTTGAAATACTGATTCAACCAACAATTTTTGGTAACACACAATATATCATGTTTTAATGCGGTTCATCAACGACCAAATGTTGGTTGTTTGCCACTGGTTCATATCTAATGTGGCGGAAAGCTAATATAGCATGTAGATGAAAGACAAATCAAATGAAAAACATGGTAATCGTAAAGTAGTAACTTCAATTAGAAAAATAGGCTGAGACAAAAGAAAAACCTGATAATAAACATTATGGACAAAAAAAGAGTGCGATTCTGTAATTTTCGCACTCTATGGCTCACAGTTCTTCTTGCCATATTACCGCATTAGTACGGTAACGCCGAATCGGTTGATCACGTCGGATATTATCGTTATCCATTATGGAACAATTTCAAAAACGGTTCCTTGGTTAGCATCAGCCACCTTCGTAGAACCATAAACCCCCAAATATAATCTCGTTTGATCCAGATTCGTTCCCAAACTAACATAATAAGAAGATTGAGATCCAAAATGATAATCGGTTTCAATAACACTAAAATCATTTGGTTTACAATCTGTTTGTGCCCGGGTATAAGCTAAAACACCTCGAACTGGAGGGGGAGATCCTTCATTCCTGGCTAGATCGGTAAACACAACGCTTCCCGTTAAATCGGGAAGCGCATTCCCCATATAGGGCTGGACTCCTGTAAGCGCAGTTCCACCAAATTTATCGGGTCTTGGGTCTTTATGAAAATAGCTCATTAATGGCGGAAGACGCCTCGCTGAAGTCTGTACTGCATCATTGTAATAAGCAATTTTTTTCTCTTCCAAGTTTGGATTTGTCGGGCAGCCCGTAATCAGCGAAGTAGGAAAAGCACCTTCCCACCCTCGCCAGCCAAAGTTGATGAATCCTTCCTGCTCAGATACAGAATTCATGAATGATGCTTGCACAAGCTGGGTAACCGGTATTGGTCTATAATGAACGAATGAAAAAATCGACTCTACCAAATCCTGTCCGACAAACCTCGCATATTTGATGTACTGATTACCGAAGCTTTGAAATGAAATGCCTGGGATATTGCGAACCCCTTTGGCAATGACCGTAAGCGTCTCCTGAATAGGTACAGGAAGTTCATCAAAACGAGTAACCACAGGTGGATTATAAAAAAATGAATTCGTATCGACATCAATTTCGATAATTTTGCCGGCGATTTCCATATCATTTTGACTTAAATGAAACGGATCATAGCCCGATCCACCATCTCCGGTTGTTAAAACAAGTTTTCCAGTTTCAGGTGAAAAGTTTAAGCTATTGACACCATTATGATTTAAAAAAGGCCTTCTTATGTTCAGTAACGTCCGCCGTTTTTGAAGTCGACCATTCGATTGGAGAATCCATTCTTCAACTGTATCAACATGATCGTATTGAATTTCTCGATTCATCCACTTTAGGTGTAAGGTTCGAGGATCACACGGATTCGGCTTAAAAGATTCAAAAGCACCAGGAAGGGCACCTGGACCTTGTGTTCCAGCTACTGAAAAATGAAGATAGAAGAGGCCGTTGTAGTAAAACTTGGGATGAAACGCAAGCCCTAACAACCCCCGTTCATCATATCCACCAGTTGAGACACCTAGTTTTAAGATTCGCGGGGTAATATCTAAAAATGTCCTTATCACACCATCTCGTATGGAAAAAATCTCTCCTACTTGGGTTGCAACAAATAAACTTTCAACGGAATCACTTGGAAGTACAGCTGTTTTCAAAACAGTGGGCATATTTATCTTGCTTACAATAGGCCGTAAACGAACTCTAACCTTTTTCAACTAACTTAAGCACTCCCTCCTCTTGCTTCCTTTTTTAAGAATATGATTAGAACTGTGCCCATAGTACCAGTCACATTTTACCCGCCGCCTTTACCAGACGAAGCAGCAGCTCCTTGCGCGGTTCCTGTGCCTTGCGAGCCAATGCAGCCAGCTTCTCCGTTTCCCCCCAGATCGGGTACAGCACCCGCTCGGCCTCGTCATCAGACAAAGCCTCTATGTGCTTTACGAAAAGCAGCAGCTTGTCTTCGCTTTCCAGCTCTGTCTGAATCTTCAGCTTTAGCGAATCGTGGGAGCGCAGCAGGCAGGCGACCAAGGTAGGAGTAGATCGTTCCGTTACGCCATGGGTGGCGGCAAAAACGGCCGTGAACTTGTCATGCATCAGCTGATGCTCGTCATCTACAAGGGCCATGTAAGCTTCGACCAAAGGAAAATACCGCTCGCCCGAAAGTCCCAGCCCGAATACGGCATAGCTGCCAGGCATGACGCTTTTTTCGTCTTCCGTATCTTCGTACCACTCAAACTCTACCATCGCCTCACGAGCGTACTCCTCCAATAACGGATGCAGTTCGGGATAAGTCAACGCATTTGCAAAAAAACGGTGCGTATCTGATTTGGCAAGCCCCTTGATGGGCAAAGCCTCTCTCACACTGGATTTTAACTTGATTTTGTAGCTTTTTGGAAAGCCCTTTCGGAGCAGGGAGAGAATAAACGAAATCGCCCGCTCATACGCCGCGGCTTCTTCCTTGCGAATAACAACGGTAAAGAGGGAAAAAACATCGTTAGCCTTGCATTCGACCCATTCATCTCGCATATGGACGTCTTCTTGCGAGAAGCTGTCGCTGCCCTCCTTCAGCATACGAACGGCTTTACCACAACCAAGCTGCTTAGCTAGCTCCAGAAAAGTCTGGCCTTTGGATTTGCTGTAGTTCGGCTCGTAACGAATAATCATCACCGCGCCGTACAACAGAAGGTCGATAGGCTGATTCGGTTCATCCAAGTTCTCCAGAGCAGCATCCGGCTTGATTTCATATTCATTGGATCCGTATTCGGAACGAATGACATGATAGTAATGTGGCAAGAATGTGTTCTCGGCCCAGCGGGTCAAGGAATGGATGATATCTCTTCGATGCTCGGCGAGAGCCTCCACCCGTTCTTTGTTCAGCTCCTGTATCCGGTCAAATATAGCAATCGTCCTTGCGACTTCCGGTTCGGGAAACAGATACGGATCCAGCAGATGACGCGCCAAAAAGAAGGTTTCCAGCGGCTTTGTCGGGTAAGAGCCCTTTTCCAGTCTTTTCTCTATATAGGACTGAATTCGGTCCAGAAGCTGCTGCCTTTTCTCTTCATATACGGTTTCCAGCACCGTTATTTTCACAAGCCCTTCTGTCGTTGCGAAGGTTCCTTGGAAGGTAAACCGGTAATCGATCAGCGGCGACGTCCCGAGCCTGTCCAGTTTCTCCTTTACAATGTCCGCCAGCAGAGGCTGAACCTCTTGCAAGATTTGCTCCCGTGTAAAAGGCGAAGCCTTCATCGACCTCCTGCCAGCGTCACTTCCCCTAGATCTCGAACTGTCCACATGAGTCCTGCCCGGACGATAATCCAGCATGATGTAGTTGAAGATGCCGATTTGCAACGTGGTGCGCTTGACCGTTGCCTCCACGTCCTTTCGATTTTCCTGTTCGTCAAACCATTTATGAATCGCCGTTTTCATCTCTCCCAGCGCTTCTTCTTGTAATTTGTTCATCGTCTCTCGCCTTTCTGCGTGCCAATGGCTGATTCTTGGGAAGCAATTTTACGAATGATCTGCATATCCGCTTGCTTCTAGCTGTACCTGTTATTTCCATTATAGTGATCGTATGTTCGGAGTCTACCTACTTTTCACCAGAATAAACTTACCGAACACAAAAAAACGCTGCCAGTTAGCAGCGATCAAAAAATTAGTTTATTTTCCGTTCCTGAGAGCAGCCTTTGTATATTCTCCCTATGCCTGAAAATAACCATAAGCGCCAATAAGCACGCAAATATAGTAAAATATAAGGTATTGCCAAAAACCGGAATAAATGAGATGGCCGCAAAAAGCATTGTAGCACATATCGTGCCTAAAGAAACATAACGGGTTAAAGCGACTATGATGACAAAAAAGCCAAGGCATATTAGGGCCATAACCCAGTCAACCATAAACAGCACAGCCACTGCAGTAAGTGCTCCCTTGCCCCCTTTAAACCCAAAATATACCGGCCAGTTATGTCCGATAACCGCTCCTGCGCCTGCTGCTAAAAGGCTTACGCAATCTTTTGCCTCTCCTGAATAAAAGGAAACGCCAAGGAACAAGCCTATTAAACAGGAAATGACCCCTTTTGCTATATCTCCCGCAAGAACAAAGACCGCAGCAGATTTCCCAAGTACCCTCAGAGTATTGGTAAGCCCGGCGCTTTTGCTTCCATGGCTTCTAATGTCCTTGCCGTATATTTTCCCCACAATCACCGCTGTATTAAGGCTGCCTATCAGGTAGCCCATCGCCAGGGCTGCAAAAAGCTTTACAATATCAATCATCACACTTCTCCCTCGGAATTAATCTTTTCTGCGGAACAATATCATTCACCGAATGAACACTCTACCTATTATAAAAGATTTCCATATATTCGAAAATCGTCTTTTTGCCTCCGCGTGTGCATTGAATGGAATGATTCCATCGGGGAATTGAGTATGTAAAAGGTGAGTATGTCGGAGGTTACAACTAAAAAAGCCATTTTCCAAGTTGACAGGAAAATGGCTTCCTCTACCTCGCGCTTGCTTAAAATTTGTTAGAAAACTGCTTGACGATGCCTTCTGTCAGAATGTCCGCCAAATGAATCATATGGATCTCGTTTTTGTCGGTTGCTGCAATATCCGCTTTCCAATCTCCCTTGAGACAGGCAAGGACTATTTCCGTGATCAACTGAAGGTGCGTATATAGCATATCTTGCAGCGTTTTAAACGGCCAGTTCGGATTCGCTGAGCTTAAAAATTTGGCGATTACATCGGCGTTTCTATGCCAATCCGCCTCTAGCTTATTTACATCGGCCTGATTGCCCGCTTTGGCAGCTTCGACAATTTTCCCAGCGATCAGAATATGCTCTCTCAGAAGATCAGCCAGCTTATTGCCGGCCTCCTCCCCATAATAAGGCTTGATCACATTTCCGATGTCCTGCTGATTCCGCAAAAGCCGATCCAATACGTCCTTCTGATCCTGACGATTCGAAATGGCGCTGACAATATAGCTTCTGGTCCATATCGTATGGTCGATCCAGACCTTCTGCATATCAGTTTTCAGCTTCACCATTTTGGGACTAAGGCATGTCGAATCCTTCTTGTCACCTTCCTTTGCAAGGACAGATCCTACTGCAGGAGTCATGCTAAAAAGGAGCGCAAGGGCTAACGGCAAAACCAGCAACCATTTCTTTTTCATTTTCATCTGCCCCTCTGTACGTTTGGAATAAAACATGCAGTTTTATTATTGTTGGAATATCCAATTTTATACAGAGGATTAGTTACGACCTGCCTATCCCGCAGGGGCAGTCCTGGGCGATTCTTCTACTTTTTTTTCGAGTTTTGTTTCAATAGCTGCTGTGCGATAGTATTTCCAATCAAGTAGGCTGGCGCAGACGTGTTGCCATCCACAGTGAATGGAATAATCGAATCATCAGCAACAATCAGGTCTTTTACTCCATGGACTTGACCATGGCTATCCACTACTCCCCCCTTGCTAAGAGGAGCCATGCGAAGAGCACCTTGCTCATGATGATTGTGGTCAAAATTATTTTTGATAAACTCTTCAAGCTTGCGATTATTATTGATGATGTCTAGTGTAGGTGAAATAAGCCGGTATGACCGATCAATCAAAGCTAACTGTGCAGCTATCTTCTTGATATAAATCTTATAACAGTTTTTAACTGCTTCAAGATCGGCCGCATTATTGAGATAGCCTTCATCAGCCAGCACAATTTTCAAGGGATCATTGCTTTGTATTTTTATGGAACCGCGGCTTTTTGGTTTTAAGAAGAGGATCGCGATTACCAGTTTTTCTTTTGAGCCGATTCCGATAAGTTGGACTGCACGACGAGTTTTGTTTGAGCCTGGAGTGGGATCTGGCAAAAAGGCCCCACCTGAAAATAGCGCATTTGGATCATCAGCAGGAACTGGGTTATCTTTCGGATTGGCGCTAAACTCAGCGAAGTTAAGCGTGTGGTTTCTAAGGTTTTTCCCTACGTTGGAGTTGGCGAAAACAACAGGGATTCCCGCGTCCTTTAGCATTTTCGCAGGACCTATTCCAGAAAGCATCAAGAGTTGGGCACTATTAATACCTGCTGAGAGAATTACTTTTTTCCGAGTGTAGGCACGCACGCATTTCCCCTCTTTGAGAAATTCTACGCCTATCGCTCGCTTATTTTTAAATAAAACCCGAAGAGCTGTTGATTGAAAGAAAACACGCAGCTTCCTACCATTGACTCCTTGGCCTGCGGGAGTCATGATATCTGATGATAGAAAAGCGGTGGAAGCACTTTCTCGCCGTCCATTGGGTTGCTGAAATAATTGCCAACGCGTAAAGGGCCCTAGGGGAGTTTTCGGGTCATTGTAATCGAGAATTTTTCGAAATCCTGTTGCTTTCTCGATGGCAGATACCAACTTTTTGGACATTGCTGTAGGATTTTCCGGTGCTTGCCGAATGTCGATCCTTCCCTTATAGCCATGTATAGTTTCATTGTTTGTTTTTCCATTGTAATTTTCCATTTTTTTGAAACTCTTAATCGCATTCATCGGTGACCAAAGAGGTCCCAGCAGCTTTTCCCATTGCCGAAAAACTGCTGACGTAGGTCTTACATACTGCTGTGTGTTTATGGAAGAGCCCCCACCCAATAATCGACCTGTCGTCCATTCAAAACTTCGCTCGTTTACTTTCTCCTGCGGTACTCCTTCCCCTTGCCAAAAATAGTGAGGAAGATAAAGCTCCTCAAGCTCTAATGCAAACGTAGAGTTGCTAATTGGTGTGTCTCTATCATTATTTTCTCCTGCTTCCAATACGAGAACGGATGTCTTTTTATCGTCCGTCAGCTTCTTTGCAATAACAGCCCCTGCAGGACCGGTGCCTACAACGATGTAATCATAAATTAATTTTGCATCTTTCTGCTTTTGTTCACTCATTCGATACTCCCCTATATGAACAATTTGGATTCCATTAACACAAAACACTCACTTGAATGCGTTAATGTAGGGTATTATTCATTAGGCTCGATGGTGAATGTGATGACCAATCTACATGACCTGATGGTATAACCTTGGTCTAGAAAAGGGTTATTCTACTGAGAAAATGAAATGAATTCTCGGGTTAGACAGGAATGACATAGCATGAGACAATACGAACAAAACCATTTACATTATGGGGGAAATATGGATTCCGTTACACATACGCTATTTGGCTTAACGCTTTACGGGGCATTAGATAAATCGACAATGACCAAAAAAGAAAAAAGGGCGTTGCTGGTCACCGCTATTGCTGGTTCACAGATACCGGATATCGACGTCATTTCCTCATGGTGGGACACTGCTGGAAGGTACCAAATGTGGCATCGCGGCGTTACACACTCACTATTTATGGTACCAGTTTGGGGTGCACTGATCGCAGTCAGTGTACGAGCACTGTTCCGCGTTCGAGGCTGGTTTTGGTTCCTCTTTGCCATGTTGGCTGTCTGGATTCACAATACAAGCGATATTTTCAATGCTTGGGGAACCGGTTATTTTGAGCCGTTCTCCTCTGCTCGTCTAACTTTGGGGACCATACCGATCGTGGATGTGGTTTTCTGGCTGTTGATGGCAGCCGGTTTGCTGTTTGCTCGATTGGGCCGCGGCCGCTTTCCATCCCATCGTGTGTTCCGCATCGTATGGGTGCTGATGGCCTTGCATGTCATTGCTCAATCGGTGCAAGGGGCTGTGCTGGTCAACAGTGTCAACGCAAGGTTTGAACAGACTGCGCTGTCAGCGGATTTTATTCCAGGGATGTTTACCGTCGTAGGCAAGCGTGATCAGGAGGTTCAGCTGTTGTACGGATCAGTCTGGTCGGATTTGAAGCTAGTTGCAAGCCTTGAATCCCGGGAAGATGCGGATTTGGAGCCGTTGTTCGCTCATAATCCCAGGGCCAAAACGCTGTACGAATGGTCTCCTTTTGTCGTCATTGTAAATGACGATGAGCGATTGGGGTTGTATGATCCCCGTTTTTATCGGAATGGTGAATCGTTTTTATTTGAGTATGTTGAAAAGGCGGGGCTCAGGTAGGGGCAATTCTATTGCGCTCCTCTTTTTTTTGCCTTATATGCACAATGCTTTCTTAATTGAATTTTTGTACCCTTCAGGCATGTGAACCTCATCGATTTTATCAACTTTAAAGCTCTTCCATTCGGAATGTTCTTCGCTTATTTTCAAGCGGTCTGTTTCCATAGTTTCGCAAAGATACGTGACAATCAAAACATGCCTGCCTTCGAGCACTTCATACACCCACACGTCTACGCATCGCAGGACGGAACAAGAGATCGCCAGTTCCTCACGAATTTCTCTTCTTAAACACTCTTCTGGCGTTTCTCCCTGCTCCAGCCTTCCACCTGGCAATTCCCATTCCATTCGATCATTTTTAAGTAAAATAACTTGACCCTGTTGGAGGATGATTCCTTTTATGGACACTGGAAGCTGCCAACTCATATCGCCACCTTCTTCCACGCTTTATTTGCATCGTCACGAGGAAACAGGTAGTCCATCTCTCCTCTGTTCAACGAGCATTTTCATAAGTGTATCAATTATCCCATCTATTGTAAGGTAAGTACGGTAATTTCCGGGCGGCAAAAAAATCGTACGGGCAATATCGTGGTTCCTAATCCCCTGTTAACATAGACTGGCATCTGGTCGGGACCTACCCGATACAGCCCTTGTACATATCTGCGAGCGAGAGGAGGCGTCACGAGGTGACCAAACCAGGGCAATCGTACCTGACCACCATGACTGTGACCTGACAATTGCAAATGAATCGGATATTTGGCAGCTTCATCTGCAAAATCCGGTTCGTGGACCAACAAAATCACCTTTTCTCCCTCTGGTATGTCGGAAATGGCCTGAGCCAAGTCGGGTTTGCCATGCAAGACATCCTCGACTCCTGCCATGTATAATGACTCGCCGTTTTTCGTTACGGCTACATGTCTGTTCTCCAAAACTTCAAATCCCGATGCCGCCAAACCTTCTCGCACTGATTTTTGCTGATTGATTCGATAATCATGGTTTCCCAGCACGGCGAATTTTCCCAAGGGGGCCTGCAGCTGGTCAAGAATCGGAATTGCAGCGGCAAGAGGAGAAATCGACTCATCCACCAAATCACCAGTAAAGCAGATGATATCGGGGTGTTCATTCTGGATCACAGAGACGACTGCTTGCAGGTCGCTCGTTTCCATATAATGTCCGAGATGAGCGTCACTAAAGTGAATCAGTTTCGTTCCTTTATAACTATCACCTAAACCTGGTATTGTCAGGTGAATTCGAACTACATCCAGCCAGGTTCGCTCCCAGCCAAATGCGTAAGCGCCTGTTGCTGCACCCAACCCAACAATCCCGCCCAAACATTTTATCGCTTTGCTCAAAAACGTTTTGCGCGAGATTGGGGCAATTCTTGGATCATTCATGTTTTCTCCTTTGCTCATTTTCAGCGATTTCTGCGAAAAAGAACGCCGCTGGAACACCATGTTTTGAGATTTGAAATATTTTGCGTCCCCATCAAAATGGAATTACGTTTGTCAAAATGATTCGTTACAATCTTCATTTCATCGTGCACAAACTGCTGAATCCGTCGAGCGGTTACTCGTCAGTTCTGCTCGGCCTAACTATATTTCTCGTCCACATATATCCTTGCCGAACGAATTCTTTGCTAGGGTTGCTATGGGGCGTATGTTCAAATATAAAATGGATTTCTTTGCATTGCGATAAGAACCTCAGGATATGTGCGATCTTAAAGTGATTCCCGTCATCCTCATGACTTGGATGAACGGGAATCCACATATATCTATTGCCTTCATACGCAACGTTGTGCAAATGAACAACTTTAATGTGTTCCTTCCACTTCTCTAAATATGTTACTATTTCATCCCCTGTTGCAAGTAGATAGTCACCTATGTCGATGCAGAGTTTCAAGTTATACTTTTCCCATTTTTCCATTGGAAAAGAATCAAGATACTGTATTCCTTTTGCAGAACGTTCAATCCCTAATTTCGGCTCACATATAATAGGTATGCTGTATTCAGTTTGTATTCGGGACAATTCTTGCAAACCATTCTCGATCTTCCCGTTTACATCTTCCTTTGTTTCACCCTTAAAATAGGGAAAATGCACCAAAATATATTCCGCACCCAGACGTGACAATAGCGCAGCCTCTTTTTCCAATTGCTTTCGAGCGACGATGGGTTCGGTGGAGACCTTTTCAAGCAGATCGTATTTGCTTCCATTTCGCAGTAACGGAGAATGAACGCCAAAGGGAATTTGTTTTTTTCTACAAAGATCTAAGAAAGCATGGAAAGACGTTTTATTAGGAAACTCTCCAATTTCGATTAAGTCAATATCATCCCAAAATAATTCGTCAAATTTTTCTGGATTTGTTAAAATCGTACTTCCAGATACACCAAATTTATGTTTGTTCAAATGTTACTCCCCCTATCTCCTAACCATATCCTAATTTTACCATAGCTTCATACAGCCTGTTAGTTCATGCACACAAAGCATCGCTTATTTCCACTATTATCACCTCGAAAGCGTGATCTGGTTCGGCTCCCTCATCGTTTTTTGTTCTTCGCGGAATCTAGCAGGCTCGCCACTGCGACAAGTAAGCCGTGCAGATTCGTGGCCGAACCGGGTGGAAAATGATAGGTAACAAAAACGGAAAGACTTTGTATCGCGAACGATGCCGAGTCTTTCCGTATCCTTTTTTTGGGCTTAAACTTTTAAACAAAATCTGCCAGACTGGTTTTACATAGGGTCTCCCTGCATCATCTTTGCGTGGCATTTTTTTGCCTTGAAAACTCAAAAAAGGCCAGCAAAAAATTCCCATATAGAACGGAACATCAAGCGGAGCCATCCTCCCTTTTCCATCTGGTCCGAAGCGATGAGGTTAACCGTTTTCTCTTGGACTTGATCGATCCCTTCCATTTGGTACGTGTACGTAATGGTTCCGGCCTTGATCCCAGCATGAAAAGGAGCAGTCAGCGTATCCACCTCGATACGGGTCTGAATGGGGAGCTGAGAAGGATCGGCGCCTTTCGGGACAATAAAGTGAACGGCTTGTTCAGTTATTACCGGAACCTCTGTGTTTACGCCATCTTTAACAGGAGCGCTTTCTACGCCTTTTGCTGTGCTGTTTGCTGCTGCCACTTGTTTTACCTCAAAGTGATCGAAGCCATAGTCCAACACTTTTTTCGTCTCCGTAAATCGTTTCGTCATCGATTCCGTTCCCATTACAACACTGATCAAACGCATTCCATCGCGCTCTGCAGTACCCGCAAAGCAATAACCGGCACTGTCGGTAAATCCTGTCTTCATTCCGTCAAGACCTTCATATGCGAATTGTTTATATTGTGGATTGCTCGCATTTGATTCCAGCATCCAGTTCGTGTTTCGAAGGGGTTCTCTGTCTGACGAACGGAATTGATAGGACGGGATACTGGTAATCTCCAGAATTTCAGGGTGATCCTGAATGATAGCTGTAACCAGTGTGGCAACGCCCATTGCGGACATTAGATTCTCTCCGTTTTCCTTAGGACGAAATGGCTTCGGCATATCCAGGCGGTCAAGTCCCGACGCATTAATGTAGGAAGTATGGATCATTCCCATGCGCTTGGCTTCCTCGTTCATTCGCGTAACGAATTGCTGCTCAGATCCCGATACATATTCCGCAAGAGCAACCGCAGCGTCATTTGCCGAATGTACGAGCATTGCAGTATATAGTTCCTTGACAGTGTGCGTTTCCCCTTGCGCAAGATAAACACGAGAACCGATGGTTTTAGAAGCATTCTCCTTGATTGTTACAACGTCGTTCCATGAAATTTCTCCTTTTTTGACTGTATCCGCGACAATGTATCCCGTCATCATTTTCGTCATACTTGCCGGAGCGTAAGCCTTATCTGCGTTTATCGATAACAGGACTTGACCGGTTACGGGTTCCACCAGAACGGCTGATCTGATTGAAAGATTGAGTGAACCAATCGATGGTAGTTTGACTGCTGCTGTCGTTTCTGCAGCGGTCGATTCCGTTGACGATGCCGCAAATACGGGTGGTTCTTCCAAAATTGATCCGGAAACAACCAGGGAAAGCATAATCATTACGATTATGAAGGGATTACTACACCAAGATCTTTTGCACTTGAAAGGAATGTTTCGTTCTTCGTTTTTTTTCAACATAATCTCTCCTCTCCACGAACCTTTCCGGCGAATACATGGCCCGAAACATAAATAATACCCTTTCTCTCCCCTGATTGGAAAGACAAAGGGTTATGAAATCAAACTACTCATCCATGCCATCGAGTAAGGATTGTAGCGCTCGCAGCTCGTCTTTTAAACTGGACCGCTCATATTCAATGTAGCCATCTTCCTTTGCTTCTTCAGTTGGGTATTTCGTTCCCTTTTGCAAGTAATGCTTTAACCGCAAATAACCGCTAATCGGAAAATCTTGACGGGTATACCATGTTTGTCGATAACCAACAAAACCGTGCTTCAAAATGATTGATTCAAGGGCTTTTACAACCTCGCTAACAATTTCCCTCAGGTCACAGACTCTATCAAATACCAGTTTTGGGCCACCTGTTTTAGCATCAATATCATCATACTCTGCAACATGAATCCTCAAATGGCTATGATCATGCAGAGAGATCCGCCACTCGGAGCCAACCGGTTCATAATTCCAGCAAAAAGTAGATACTTGTCTCCGTGCATCTTCCGGTACACAACCGGGAATGACATGCAACAGCCCTTCAACAAGGTCAACCAACGGCTCGCTTAAGTAGCTTGGACCAAAGTAATAGGTTTTGCCTTCGCACTCAATATGAACATCCGCCCAACCAATCCCATTCAGTATGTATGAAAACTTCATGTTCTCCACCCCTCAATCTTGTTTTACTATCACCCCGAAAACTTCAAATAAGGGAAAATTGAAGGTTGTCTACAGATGCATCGAGATTGAAAAAAGCTAGTCATGAAGACTGATCTCTGAAGCGTTTCCGAAAGGTTTTGCCATCATTTTTTCCCACAATGGGATGAATTGCTTGATTAACGGTCCGATCGCCACAGCCGTCACCAGGGTCCCCAGCGATACCGGGCCTCCCAGCAAAAATCCCAATAACGTGACCGTGCATTCAATCCCGACTCTTACTTTGCCGATGCCCCAGCCCATTCGTTCATGAAGGGCCAACATAAAGCTGTCGCGTGGTCCAGCCCCCAGCCGCGGCGAGATATACATTCCCGTACCGAATGTGTAAATGACCAGACCGGCAGCAAAAAAGACGACTCGTTCAATGACTGCATCTCCGATGGGAACCCAGTTCAGCCACATGAATAAGTCGATAAACAGCCCGAAAAAAATCATGTTCAAAAACATTCCGACGGTAGGCTTTATTTTGCCAATTACATAGGACGCGAGAATAATGCTGGCGCCCATGATTTGTGACCACATCCCGATGGTCAATCCAAAGGTCTTTTGTAATCCGATATGCAGCGTATCCCAAGGAGCAACGCCAACATTGGCCTTAATCATCATGGCGATCCCAAAACCCATGACGGCCAATCCAAGCATAAAAACACTGTATCGGACTGCGAGCGGATGAAGCAAAAAGTTCCTACCCATGATATATCCCCTTTTTGGAGGTGTTCATCCCCTGAGGGGGAAATGATTGATGTACTCGGTTGTTCTGATTATTAATCAAGTCACTGGATTTGTCTACGACTCAATTACGAACAAAGCCGTTCTCCCTTTTCCATTCTATAACCAGGAATAGCAGCAAGGGCTGAGCATTTTGTCAATGGGAAAGGCATCGAATAACTTTTATGAGAGAACGCTGGCACCAGCCCTCATAAAAGTCGTTCGATGCCCTAGACACAGTGTTTATACCCCTTTTACTTCCGCCTTATTTCTCCGCAGGGAATAGCGGTTAAAAAAGCCGCTCATACCATATACCACGTTTGCTGCTGTACAAGCAACGACATGACGACTTGCCCGCAATGGATGGGTGCATTTGGAACTGCGGACGTTTCGCAGCTGTTCAAGCGTAAGGTCTTTTTTGCTGAGAGCTTCGTCAAACTCCTTTTGTGCCGCCTGTTTTGCTTTAAACAGCATCATCTGGACACGGCTGTACACGTTTATTGCTCCATCTCCCGTTGTTTCAATCGGGAGGAAGATCGCATCCGGGTATTTTTCTGTGATTAATGATTGAACACCATCGGAGACGCCTGAAGACGGCATGCAGCCGAATGGTTTGACAGAGAGGGTCATGTTTACTTTCTTTTTCGCCACGTTGAGAATTAGTTTCCCTACTTCCATATGGCCTTCTCCGCCGCGCAGATGGTTGTTGTAGTGTTCGTGGGATACCTCGGCAATCTCGTCCATGTCAGGAAGATGATAATCGGCAAGACCGATTGTCTTGGCATAGGTCTGGAACATGACTCGGATTGCACGATCGGCTAAGAATAGCATCCGCAAACGCGAGCCAGCATTTTTTCCTTCCAAGCCATAACGGCCGGAATCCTCTCCACGCAGCTTCATCCGCTTGCGGGTGTCGTAACGTCCTTCCCAAATCAGGTAGAGAATCCATGCGGTCATTGACTGCACTTCCACTTCAGCTCCTTCCTGCTCGAGAAAGCGCTGTAATTGATAGTTGCCGTCACCCTCGGTTGTCATCGCCCAAAACTCACCGATGATGCTCACTTTCGGCTTGACCAGTGTCCGGTCTACCTGAATGGACTCCAGCTCTTTACGGCATTTGATCAGCGCGGGAATCAGCCACTTGCGGTGTTTCAAGGCATCGTACAAAATCTGCTTGCAGCGAGCCATAGCAGCATCGGTAGAGCCTGTTTCCACTTCGTAGGGACGAATCCGATAAGCGACGGCATTCAAAATATCTCCCAGGAGAACCGCTTTCAGAAAGCCGACGAAGAACGAGGTATCCAGTTTGAGAGCTGATTCGCCTCCAGTAGCTTGCTTCAGACCATCCTGCTGCTGAAACAAGAGGACGCGAAATCCGTCAAACCCGGCATCGCGCAGTGCTTTGCGATACTCCGTGACATAGGTGCCAAAGCGGCACGGACCGCAGGAGCCGCTGGTGATAAACAGATAGCTGCTGACGATTTCCTCTTTGGACTTGCCTTCTACATCGCGTAAATGGTGCAGATATTTGATCAGGTTGCCTACAGTAAAGTACGTGGGGTTGCATTGACCGCGGTTTCCGAACTCCTTGCCAAAACGAAGCGACTCGTTATCCGGGCAATCCATGTGCTGCACTTTATAGCCTAATCCCTTCAATACGCCCTCTACCAGAAAATCATGCGCCATGGTCAATCCGCCAAACAGGATAGTAGTCGTTGCCTTATCCTTCATGAAAAATTGACGGGGAACCGGATCAAACCACTGGGTTCTTTTGGCCTGCTCCAATCCTAACGCGAGTTCCTGTTCAGCCTGAAAGCGAAGCAAATCATTTTCATAGGATGAGAGTTCTGTCTCATGGTTGGTGGGAAGATCCTTCCTGGTTGACATGTGGTGGTTCCGCTCCATTTCTTTGTTTGTTTAGTTGCCCGTCTGAGAAAAATTGGTTTGCTCGTAGGAGTCAGTTTGTCTTTTCGCTTGCAAGCCTGTTAGCTCCAATCGCTTTTGTTCAATACGCTGCTGCAGTTCTGCTTTTTTCTGTGCCAAGTCATGCAAGCGTTCTTCATGAAGCCCCAAGCTGTGGGCATAGGTTTTTACGCGGATCTTGATCGAACCGCTTGGCTTGTTGGCATCTATATCATGCAAGGCGGAGTATGGCGTCCCTGCCGTGGAGATAATCGAGTCGATGAGCCCGTATGTGGGGGCATCATGTCCACATTTAAAGCTGGATAGATCGAGTACGGCCACGTTAGGGTGTCGGGCGGCAAATTTCGCTGCCCATACCTTCTGCACAGAATTGGAACTAAAGTTTTCCGGCCAGACATCACGAACCTCTAATGCGCAGTCCACACGCCCACTCTCCAGATCGTCCTGGAAAAAGCGGCGCAGCCACTCTTCATCTTTCGGGATGGAGCGCATGGAGAGAATCGGATAGCCCAGTACTTGAAATTCTTCCAATACGCCGTGATTCAAGCCAGGATCGGAATGGTAGGGGCGGCCGATCATTAGCAAAGCGATCCGATTTTCCTGTTCCACCTGTTCCAGTATCATTTTGCCTCTTTCCTGCATCTCGGCATCAAAGAGATCCATCGCCTTCCACCCCTGCTGCACTGCAAAATCGCTTTCGTCCTCTGTCATGTGCAGACAGTCTCTAAATGCTTCAAATAGCTGCTTCTTCATTAAATACAGTTCGGTAAACGTAACGGCCGGATCGAGATAGGCCACTCCACGCGTCTCAAAAAAGTTGATTTCTTTTGTGAAGGCTGCCTTAATCACGTTTGGCGCTCCTGCTACGATCGGACAGCTGGCTGAATCCATGACATTTTGCAGGTGCGTCGGGATGTGGGTGATGCATGGGAAAAAAATGTAGTCAAGCGGCTTTTTCTCATGATGCTTAAACAACAGATTATGGATATGAGCCTGATTCACTTTAGACGGATAGCAAGGGTCTATGGAGCCGTACTTACCGCCTTCCTGCCACATTTCTTCGCTGGTAAAGTCGCTGAATACTATGTTGTTCTTATCCACACCCAGCGTCTCGAAGTAGGTACGCCAGAAGGGAGCCGTGGACCAAATATTAAGGACGCGCGGAATTCCGATACGAATCTTGCTTCTACGCTCCTTTTCAGCTGGGGATGAGCGTTGGAATGGACGCTGATAGGACTTTTTCCGAATCCCGCCTAACAAACTGCGTTTTACCTGAACATCCTCTACAAGTACATCGGGTTCGGGGAGTGGTTCTGCGTCGTAGAAGTGTTGGTACATGCGAGCCGCTTCGTATTCCACCAAATTCGGATAGTGCTTCTTTAATTCTTGACGCTTCTTGGTCAATTGGATGACGGCTTCCTTGTCTTCAACCGTTCCTTTTTCGCAGCTAAAGCCAGAGATATACCGTGCCGTTTGTCCATCCGGTGTCTCGGAGTCAATAAAGGTGCGGCTGCAATGGTTCGGACAGAACGTACAGCGAGTAGATTCATCGTTGCGGCTTATATAAGACAGGTTAATCGCTGATTCGAGACCCAAGAATGTCGAGTAGCCGCGGCGCTTGACGACACGCAGCGTTTCCATCGCGGCGCCGATCGCTCCCGCTTCACCCGGATGGGGATGTACATATACCACTGCATCAGGAACACGCTGTTTAATGTAATCGACCTGTGCTTTGACGGCAGCGAGATTATATTGCGTCCCGCCTTGCAAAACAAACTTGCGGCCTAGTTCGGACATGCGCGGTATTTGAACGACGTATTGCCAAACGTTTTTCGGCAAAACCAGTGCAAGACCGGCCAATAGTTCTTCCTTGGAATAGCCTTCCTTTTGAAAATTAACGCGGTCGGCATCAAGGAATACGGCACACCCGTATGAAAATGTCGGGGATAGGTCAGCCTTGAAAGCTGTCTGCGCATACTCTTGAACGGGAATGCCGAACTGGTCGGCCATCGCTTGCAGCAACATTCCGTTTCCTGCCGAGCATTGGTTGGACAATCGAAAATTACGGATGTCCCCATTTTTCATAAAGAGAACCTTGATATCTTGTCCGCCGATATCGCAAATGACATCGACATCGCCAAATTGGTTAACAGCACTCATCATATGAGCGACGGTCTCGACAATGTTGACATCCGCTTTCAGCGTTTTTTCCAGGACATCGGCCGCGTAACCCGTGGCGCCAAATCCGATAATTTCCAACTCGGCTCCCTGCTCACTCACTCTGTCGCGGAGCCGCTTCAACATTTCTTTTGTATCTTCCAAGGGATTGCCCTTTGACAGTTGGTACTCCTTGAGCAGGATGTCTCCGCTTTCATCGACGAGGACCGCTTTCGAAGATGTAGAACCGCCATCCAGTCCGATCACAGCTCGTACTTTTTGCCCCGACGTGAAAGTTGCGGGTGTAAATTTGGGTATACTATAGGCCCTGCGGAATTCTTCCTGTTCTGTTTCCGAACGCATGAGCGGAGGACCTGCCTTCTCACCCAGCTTTGCCTTCCGACCGTGCGCAATAAATTCCTTCAAACCTTCCAACCCCGTATAGTTGCCCACGCCAACCGGCTCATGCATTCCGTACATCACGGCACCGTAAGCGGCGTAGTACTGGGAATTGTCAGGAACAAAGATCAGCTCTTCAATGGGCATGTCTTTCGGATAGTCGTATCCGCGCTCTTGCCAGGTCTGCGGAATCCGTTTTCTCCAGCATTCTTGCAGAAAAGGCAAATATGTATTGGGGCCGCCCAGCAAAAGGACACGGTGCCGCAGCGTATTTCCGCGGGTCAGAACAGAGAGATTCTGCATCACGATCGCATCCGCGAGTGAGCACATGATTTCAGCAGAGGGAATGCCGCTTTTCACCAGGTTCACAATATCTGTTTCCGCAAAAACACCGCATTTGGCTGCCACATGGTGCAGTTTGGAGTCGTCAAAATGAAGTCGGCCCACCTCTTCCATGGGCATGCCTGCTTTGATCATGCACTTGTCTATCGTCGCGCCAGTGCCAGATGCACACTTGTCATTCATTGAGGTCAGGGCTTGTTTATTACCTGTCTCTTCATTCTCTTTAAATATAATGATTTTCGCGTCCTGCCCTCCCAGTTCAATGACACTCCCCACATCAGGGTGAAGCTGTTCCACAGCCATCGTAACGGCATTCACTTCCTGGACGAACTTCGCTCCTATGTGCTCAGCAATCGGTCCCGCGCCTGAACCCGTGATAAATGCACGAATGTTTTGTTGAGGGATTTCAGAAAATTGATTGCCAATGGCTACTAATAACTCCAAAACCTTTTCCGCTTGCTTCGTGTGGTGCGGTTGATAATCTGACCATAGAATTTCTTTGTTTTTCGGATTTACCACTGTTGCTTTGACAGTTGTTGAACCGACATCAATACCTAGAATCAAAGAGTCGATCCCTTGGTCCGTGCTTTCCACATATCATCATTCCTTCTCCATATTCTTCAATCACATTATTCGACTAAAGAAAGCAACCTATTCACGTTGTTGATATAGGTTGGTTGTTAGGATACGAATATCATTTATAGGCAAAAAAGAAGAGAGAACCCTTGAAAATCAAGGCTCTCTCGACAGTCCGAGTCGGTTTGGTCGTTCATAGATTTGATAGAAACATGCAAGAGATGCGCACTACCTCTCTGCTTTCCTGTAGTTCGTTTATGACCTCTTCTCTTTCTTGACTTTTTCAACGTCTATCACATTTCCATTCAACACAACACACGGAACAGACTGAACGCCATATTGTTTTGCCAAATCCTCCATCTCGGTGTTGGCGTTACTCGGATATAGATCGTAGATCACTACATCACATTTGGAGCAAGCAAACTCATTTACTTGCTTGACGATATCCTCGCACAGATACGTTCCAGCTATAAACACTTCAATTTTTGCCATTAGTCCTTCCCTCCATTGGATAAATTTTTGATTAGCGGACACTCATCTTTGGTTGGTGTACGATCAGAAAATGGTCGATGTGCCACAAGCTCCAACATGGATTTGAACTTGTTCAATTGTTCGATTTTCTCATCGATTTGACGAATTTTATCAGTCGCAAATTCGTGCATTTCTTTTATTGGAAAGTAATCCTCTGTCTTGTAAATGGACAAAAGCTTCTTGATCTCTTCAAGGGTAAATCCCAGCTCCTGTGCTCGTTTAATAAACCGAATGTCGTACACGGTTTCCAATGATAACAATCTATAACCCGAATTTGTCCTCGGCGGGGTGGGCAAAAGTCCTCTCCTTTCGTAATATCGTATGGTTTCGATATGAACACCAGCTTCTTTGGCCGCTTGACTGATCGTTAACCCATTCATGTTTTTCCTCCTTATCTGGTATTATCAACCCTGTATGTAGATACGGAGTCAAGGGGTTCTATTCAGTATCTACTTTATAAAAGCCAACATATTTCATGAGCTCTGCTATCCCAAGAAACAGGTTCCTTAATTGACAATTGAATTTTTGCAAGGCAAGCTGAAAAGATCGTTCCACTTGTTTATAGTGCTGAGTTTCCAAATCGTTCAAAAGTTGTTTCATAATTTTAATTCTGTACGAGTAAACACTCTGTACCCATTCTCTTTGTTTCTCCTCGATTGGATTAACCCCTCTTGTTCCCAATGCCGAATGGCTGATGTTTTGACACCAGCAATTTGTGCGACTTCTCCAATTGTCATGGAATCGGTTGCAGCCGACTGTGGTTTTGGCATTAATAAAGCCATGATTTAAGAAACGCTTACAATTAGGAAATATGGCATACCACTGGAATGTTATGTAAAAAACGGCTGTCGATTTTCTCGACAGCCTTACTACCGTTTACAAATTTAATTGACGCTGACATTGCCGCCATCCACTTGCTCCACTACGTGTTTCAACTGATCCAGCGTAATTCGATTGACAAATTTGCTGAACTTTTCTTTGCCTTTCGCATTCACCTTATAAAAGTCAATCAGCGTAGTGATCACGGGAACTAATTGAGCTTGGTTCAATCCGGATACGAGCAGATTCGCAAGGCTGGCCTTTAATCCCTTTGCATCTCCGCCCACATAAATGTCAAAGCTGTCTCTCATTTTTACAACACCGATATCCTTTAACAGCGGCTCGCTCGTTCCTAAAGCACAGCCTGCATAGCCTACTTTGATCGGCGTGGGGGTTTCAATTCCTGCGATGGCTTTGTTTAACTCCTTCGCGATATCCAGCCCGGCCTCTTCAGCACCTCTGCAAAAATTGCATGCAATCAGACTCTTCGTGACCAAGCCAGCCGGATACACCTCCAAACCAGAACGTTGGAGCTCGTCAACGATAGCATCGCGGCTTTCAAGGGGAATCTCTACGTAAATCTGCTTGAATGGTGTCATCTCAATTTTGGCATCTTGCCCCACAATGGTCCCCATTACAGCAAGCTGTTCTGGTGTAAAAAGACTTCCTCCTACTTGGATCGCCGGTGCAACAGCAATTTTTGTTTTTTCTCCCATAACGCTTTCTCCTCTCTGAATACGGTTCTTTTTACTCAACCAAGAGTCATTTATCGAACCTTGACACGTTGCAAGCGAAGGGCATTGAGTACGACCGACACGGAGCTTAATGCCATTGCTGCGCCTGCGACCCACGGTGCCAACAGACCGAGTGCTGCGATGGGAATCCCGAGCGAGTTATAAGCGAGAGCCCAGAACAAATTTTGTTTGATATTGCTCATAGTTTTTCTGCTCATATAGATTGCATCCGGAATACTGGACAGGTCGCCACGCATGAGTGTCACATCTGCCGCTTCCATCGCGACGTCCGTACCCGTTCCGATCGCCATGCCAATGTCTGCTGTTGCAAGAGCAGGCGCGTCATTGATGCCATCCCCAACCATTGCAACCTTTTTGCCTTGTGCCTGCAGCTTCTTCACTTCTTCAGCCTTCCCTTCTGGAAGGACTTCAGCAAGTACCTGATCGATACCGACTTCAGCAGCAATCGCGTTGGCCGTTCTTTTGTTGTCACCTGTAATCATGATGACCTGGATGCCCATATCTTTTAGACGAGCGACAGCCGTTTTGGAGGTTTCTTTAATCGTATCTGCCACAGCTACCATACCCGCGTACTGTTTATTGATTGCGACAAGCATTGCTGTTTTTCCGGATTCTTCCAATTTGGCCATCGTATCGTAAGCGTTCTTCGCATCTACCTCAAATCTTTCCAATAAGCGTCTGGTGCCAATGAGCACCTCTTTGCCATCCACCACCGCTTGAATTCCAAATCCGGGGATTGCCTCAAACGCTTCTGTTCCGGTTAATGAGATGCCTTTCTCTTGAATCCCAGCCACGATGGCTTCTGCGAGTGGATGTTCGGAATTTTTTTCGGCTGTTCCCACAAGCGTAAGGAACTCCGTCTCATCTCCTTCTGTAATGACATCTGTCAGCTCCGGCTTGCCTTTGGTGACAGTTCCTGTCTTATCCAGAATGATCGTATCAATTTTATGTGTTTGCTCTAAATGCTCTCCGCCTTTAAAAAGAATTCCCAATTCGGCAGAACGTCCTGATCCAGCCATAATGGACGTAGGAGTTGCCAAGCCAAGAGCGCAAGGGCAAGCGATGACCAGGATGGCGATTGCAATTTCCAGAGCTCCTGCAAAATTGCCAGGGGTAATGTAGAAGTACCAAACAAGGAATGCGACAATCGCGATACCGACAACAATCGGAACAAAAATTCCCGAAATCACGTCAGCAATTCGTTGGATCGGTGCTTTGGAACCCTGTGCTTCCTCCACAACTTTGATAATCTGGGCAAGAGCCGTTTCTCTTCCCACCTTGGTTGCTTTGACTCGAAGCACCCCGTTTTTGTTAACGGTGGCTCCAATCACGGCATCACCGGCTTTCTTCTCGACCGGGATGCTTTCGCCTGTCAGCATGGATTCGTCCACAGTCGATATTCCTTCCACTACTTCCCCATCAACAGGTACTTTATCCCCTGGGCGAACAAGAACCAGATCGCCAACAATTACCTCATCCACCGGAATCGAGATCTCCTGACCTTCCCGAACGACGATTGCTGTCTTGGCCCGCAATCCCATCAAGGACTTAATGGCTTCCGAGGATCTTCCTTTTGCAAGAGACTCAAACAGCTTACCCAAAATTACGAGGGTGATCAGGACCGCACTTGTCTCAAAATAGAGAGCCGGAACATGGTGAGTTCCTTCGATGCCCGAAGACCAAATGATTGTCTGATATACACTGTAAAAATAGGCTGCAGACGTACCCAAGGCAATCAATACGTCCATGTTTGCACTGCCATTGCGCAATGCTTTGTAGGCCCCGACATAAAACTGTCTGCCGACGTAAAATTGGACCGGTGTAGCCAGAAGAAGCTGGAACCAAGGATTCATAAAAATTTCTGGCGAATAGATCCAGGAAGTGAAGGAAAAGTGCCCTACCATGCTCCACAAAAGCGGCAACGAGAGAATGGCTGAAAAAAGCAATTTGCGTTTCTGATTCTGAATTTCCTTGCCACGGTGATCCTGAGTCGCTTCCTTCTCTGTTTTCAAGCTGGCTTTGTATCCAAGCTGATTCACCTTCTTCTGCAAATCATCAATCGATACTTCGCCTGGCGAATACTCGACGTGGGCTGTCTCCAAAGCAAAGTTTACAGTGGCTTGCTTCACACCTGGCAGCTTATTCAATCCCTTTTCAATTCTCAATGCACATGCTGCGCAAGTCATCCCTTCCAATTGGAGGTCAACTGTTTCTTTGACTGTGCCGTAACCAAGCTTATGAATGCTTTCCTCTAGACGATCTACATCAACCTTCGCCGGGTCATACTCCACACTTGCTTTCTCCATGGCAAAATTTACACTGGCACTTGATACGCCATCCACTTTGTTCAAACCTTTTTCGATTCGAATGGCGCATGCCGCACAAGTCATGCCTGTAATCTGCAGGTTGACTTGCTTATTTCCCTTCGCCTGTATTGCTTCCATACTGACTACCCCCTCCTCATTATCATCCTGGCGATTCATTTTTTTGGTAATCACAATATACCCCCATAAGGTATGTCAAGTCAACAACTTTTTACTATACCCCTGTACCCTATATAAAGGGCGGAAATTATAGCAGCACGCAGCTGCCCATTTCGTTTTACTTCATCAATTTATTCATGGTGGCCATGAGCTCTTTTACTACCTCTGTATCCCCTTCCTGAATCCGTTCGATTACACAGCTTTTCATGTGATGCTCCAGCAGCAGCTTACCTACTCCGTTTAATGCCGATTGAATAGATGCAATTTGATTCAGTACGTCATCACAGTAAGCATCCTTTTCAATCATTCCTTTTACGCCTCTAACCTGGCCTTCGATTCGATTTAAACGGCTGATTACATTGCTTTTTACTTGATCGGAATGATGGCTTTTTCGCTCGGATTGGTCATGCGAACAACAAGTAGCATCTTCCTGAAGGGTTGTTTTGTCTACATGGTCCATTGTCGTGCTCATTTCGTTTCCCCCTCTTTTGCGAGATGGCTATACTATACCCCCATACCCTATATTAGTCAAGAGAAAAAAGCACTCCCATGTATCGAGTGCTTTCCTTCTCATTCCCTTCTTTCTTCCCGCACCGGTTTCACATCTTTGGGTATCTGCTCGGGCTCTACATGCAGATATTCCACATCAAACGCTCCCGAATAGCCAAACAGATCACCAAAAGTCGGATTCGAAACCTTCACGTCGATCCGGTACTTCCCGCTTTTTTCGTCATACCATTCCAAAACATCTGCATAACCGGAAAACAGCATCGGGAATTTGAAGCCGGCCCATCCCTCGTAAAAATACTGATTGCCGGATTGCAGGCGCATCCCCCCATTTTCCCCTACGGACATCTCGATCTCCACGGCCAAATGCTGATGGGTGCCGAGGTAATCAATGATTTTTTGCTTTTCCTCACTGTAGATCATCGTGGCATCGAAGCGGCGCGTACGATTGGGGAATTGGTATTTTCGTACCCATGTAACGGTTTCGCGGCCAAAGCTGTCTACGTAAGCATAATTTTCGATGGTAAACGGGACATCCGTCCCTTGCTGCGGAAACATGATGTTTCTCCACGTCCCAACATAGAGAAAAGGAAGCGTATAAGCTTTCCCGTACCACACTTTTTCCATGATGCCGCGACCAATGGAGGCGCGATGATCTTGGCTGGAAAAACCGAACCGTTCTTGTATCTTTGGATGAAGCTTCGCAAAGTCTGGTCCCAGCAATCTTTGGTAAATGGAGCTCAAAATTCGTTCAACTCCTCACGATGGAATCGGATGGTTCAGGGGCGTTCTTCTTTTTCAGGCTTTCGCAAGCAGTCTGACGCATTGGGCAAATCCGGAAGACTAAGCATGCCGCATACCGATAACGCCATCATGCCTAGATTTAACGTAACCGGGTTAAAAGGCTCCACCAAAACGGTTGGCTCTGCTACCGCCCCTAATCCAAGCGCAACAAGCAAGATCATATTCCAGAGGTGAAGGGCTTTTCGCCAGCTTCTACCTGCAAAAGCGAAAAGTAGACCAAAGCAAATCTCCCCCACTCCAACAAATAGCAGAGCAAGTTGTTCATACCCCGGGAAAAGACGAGTGGCTTGCAGGAGCTGCAGTTCACCCGTATGCGGATAGAGCAGTTTGGGAAACAACCCTTGATAGATCCAGATGAATGCCGAAATGATCCGACATATCAACTCCGTTAGCGAGCGCCGCAGTGAGATGTTGGGATGAATGCCTTTCTCCAGCCACAGACGCAAAGCGTCAAAGCTCCATGCCGTGGCCCAGCCCATCAACGGCCGAAACAGCAAACGATCCAGCCATCTGCCCATCGCTCCGAATCTGGTCTGATAATCATAGCGAGTAAAAAAACGGATCCCCTCTTCACCAGGGACGTACCTCCAGAACCCAGCCCCCTCCCGAATCAATGAGATGGGATTGTCCGACCAAAACTTCAGGACGGACGTCTTTGTCTCATCCTTCTCGGTCGTACCGACACTTTCCCCTTCTCCCGATATGGAGATGCCAAAACCAATATTCGTTTGGTAGAGGAAGCGTTGGGGTTCATCTTCTGCCCTCTTCGGAAGATATGAAATTTTGGTGAAACGCAAATCCCACTGCTCATGAAGCTCCGGGGTTTGCGTGTATTTCCACAAGGATTCGATTGTTGTCCGGATCGTGCTCTCTACGTAAATCGGTTTGTTTTTTGCCAAGTTGATCCCCCTGCATAATTCCGAAACAAGCCAGGGTACCTCTCCCCTGGCTTGGCAACGGCGGCTATCCTATCATTCTGACTTCCTTATTATACCATGTCTGCCTGAAGAGACGATTAAAAAATGCCCGTCACAGTCACCACCATTAGGTAACATGCTTTTGGATAAAGGCCTCAATCCGGGCATTGCAGTCCTCATATGCCTTGGTCGGCACCCTGTGATCCACGTTTGGTATCATGTACAGTTCATTATGCGGCAATCGTTGCTGCAACAGAAAGGCGTAAGGATGGAAGGGCGTATCCTTTTGGCCATACAACAGCAGAACGGGGTGATTGATTTCTTCCAATCGCTTCGTACAGTTATACGTTAAACTATACCGGTAATACTCTTCCGCGTTTTTGGCATCACATTGTTTCGCATCTCGATACAACTCCCGGAACTGCTTCATATTGATCGAATTCGACCAAGAAACTCCCAATGCGATGGTATGGATTGCTTTTATCTTCGAGAGGAACACTCCGGTGGAAATCAGGCGTTTTACACGCTTTGTGTTCACCTCTGACATGCCGCCAATGACGATTCCTCCGAGTGAGCGATCCGGGTGGGATAACAAGCATTCCAGCACAATCGATCCCCCGGTCGAATAACCGCAAAAGAACGCCTTTTTCAAATCCAATCGGTCCATGAGGCCCTTGATATCATCTGCAATCAATGGATACGTGACAGGCGTTTTGGACGCTTTGCTCTGCCCGTGTCCGCGGATATCAAAAGCGATCACACGGAAGGAGCGGGACAGATGCTCCAATTGACAGCGAAAATTTTTGCTGGATAATACGGGGGGATGAATGCAGATCAGTGCGGTTCCTGACCCTTTTTCTATGTAATGAAGTGAAGCTCCATTCACGTCTATGACTGGCATCTTCTTCCTCCCAGAGTATGCGTAGATCAATCCGCTTGCTTGAAACACCAAGTCGCTGTGGTATTACCATTATGGAACCCGATAAGCATTTTTAGCATGCCACTTTATTCAAGTTCCAGTTTCATGAAATGAGACGAATGGCTACAATTTTTTAACCAACAGGCTTATAATGGACAAGTTGATTGAACCTACATTTCTCGTTTACACCTGGGAGGCTTTTCATTCCATGCTCGACTATGTCATAAAGTTCATATTGGGTGGTTCCCTCGTCGTATTGGCAACCTACCTGAGCAAGTCCAAAAACATTTTTCTCTCCGGTATCATTACAACTCTTCCGATCATCACGCTGCTCAATATGACGCTTCAAATCAAATATATGAATGATCAGGAATTTCACTTGGCACAAAAAAGCGGGATCCTTGGTGCGTTCGGGCTGGTTCTCTTTATTGCATCCTGCTACTTCCTGACTGCCTGGGTGAAACCGCTGTATGCGATCCTTTTCGCTATCCTCATTCTTTTTCTGTATTTTTGGATGTACAAACAGATTGCTGGTTAAAAATGTAAAAACCCGGTTCCCCCCAATAACAGGAGGAACCGGATTCTTTTTTTTTTAGCGTTGATTATTCTGTTCGGTTCTGTTTGCTGTATCTTCGTTCCCGTCGACACCCTCACCCATCTTATTGCCCACTGCGCCGCCGACGACCGCACCTGCAACAGTGCCAAGCGGTCCGAACAGGGAACCGACGGCAGCACCTACACCTGCACCGCCCACAGTTCCTACAGCCTCACTGGCGTCGATGCCTTCCAACATGTTGGTATCCTGGCGATCATTTTCATTCATACGATTGTTCTTGTTGTTTTCAGCCATCCATCTCACTCCCTGGTATTGTGCTAGGGTTTGCAAGCGCAGTCCCGATATGTATTCTGCCCGACTACAGTCAAAATTACGCAAGATGGACTTGATTCTATTCTGTTGTCTTGCCCGTTAGAGCATCAATCGCCCATGGCTTTCGGGAATCCAGCCTGACCTGATAGACCAGAACCGGATCGCTCTGACTATTAAGGTAAACAAGCTCCAATGGCGCTTTTTTTACAAACTGTTCTTTCGCTTCATCCAGTGAAATGGCGTTATCCTGAGAAGGTAGTGCAAAAGAACCCCTCGAAAAATCTCCCTGGATGGCTGTTACAGTCCCGCTGTCCATATCCACTGCAACGAAATACGGATAATCCACTACAGGAACTCCCTGATACAAGGGAACAAATGTAAAAGTCGCCTGACCGCGCTCCTGCAATGCTTTTTCTACCAGTACTTCTTCAACATCCGACGGGAGGTACTTCGCCAACCGGACCAACGCTGCATCCTGGGCTTGTTGGAGCGACGACAGCGGTTTCCCGCCTAGCTCGAAGGAGCCATCCAGACTATAGCCGACAAAGGAACCATCGTCAGCAGTTTTCAGTCTGGCCTCGCGTTTGTCGCTCATTTGCCAGATAAATGATATGGCCTTCTCGTCAATCGTCATAAAAGCCTTTCCGCTTACTGGGATGCCGAATTCTCTCTTCATGACATCTTCGGCTTTGTCCGCATCTGTAATGATCAGCCTTTTTCCTTCAGTCTTGATGGGAGCTACTCGCTTTTCTCCCTGGCTGTTTGCGAGGCGTTTGCCTGTCTTCGCATCAATAACCAGTTGTGGGTCGGACATGTACTGAAGAACAGGACGATCCTTGCCTGCGTACACAAGCCGCAGCCCGGAAGCCAGCTCCTGTGCCGCTTTCGTCTTGTCGATCACTGAAGACTGCTCAGACGACGCTGTTGTTCCCACGCCGTTTTCCTCGATTGGATACAGCAAGAGACTCATCTTGCCGGTGTGTGGATTCACTTCAACGGCTGCGCTGTGCTGCTGAAGCGGAATGCCATGAACCAGCTTGCGGAACGCGATGTAGCCTTCCGTTTCTCTGGAATGCCCGGGATCGATCTCATAGTAGTTGCTTTCTTCACCCAGCTTTTCTTGCAAAAAGTGTTGGGCCCGCTTTTCCAAAGGAGTCATGATCCGTTCCGCGCGTGTTGTTGTCTGCGGCTCAGAATCCACGTTTGCGACTGGTTCGGCTTGATCTGTCGGCACGTTTCTCCTAGCTGATTCGGCGCCTGCCGCGGCCTCTTTTGATACCGCTGGTTGCTCAGTCGGTACAACTGAGGGAGGCAGCTTCCCTAGTTCTGGTTCTTGATAAAGGGCAGCGGGCAAGAACTCGCTTTTCTCTTGTGCCGAGGATGCCTGTGACTCACTCAAGTTTGCTTGCTCGGCAACCTGGCCCGAGCTGAGCCATATTCCCATCAGCGCAGCTGCGCCTATCGTTCCCACATAGGCGGAAACATGAGTGATCCGCCTCTTCCATCGTACGGTTCGTGCCTGGCGAATAAGCCGTTCCTTGCCAATCTGCTTCCATTCGGGACGTGGCGGCTTGGCCTCTTGCTTGATCTGGCGAAGCTTGCTGATCAGTTGATCTTCTTCATCTGGCAATCCCATTGATAATCCCCCCTTCAATCGATTGCCCTAGCAATTTCCTCAATGTCTGCAGCGCCCTGTGACAATCCACTCTCACTTTTGTCTCTGGAATAGACAAAATTTCGGCTGTTTCCTTTACACTGTACTCCTCGATGTAGCGGAGAATCACGACGATCCTAAGCTGCGGTTTTAGCTTCTGGAGCGCCTCTTTAATTAGGCGCATCTCTTCCTTCATCTCCAGCTCCGGCTCCGGAAGCCCTTCCTTGGTCATTATGCGTATCAGCCAATTGTCCGAAAAAAGCCGCTGCCACTTCATTTTGCGGTAATGATCAATCGCCACGTGTTTGGCAATCGAAAACAACCATGTTCTCATCGCCACACGACCATCATACTGCGGCAATGCCTTTAATAGCCGTGAGAACACTTCCTGCGTCAGATCTTCAGCGTCCTCTTGTTTATCGGTAAAATAAACCAGAAAATAGTAGATGTCATTGTAATACGCTTCGTAGATTTCGCTGATCTGCTTTGCCAGATCATCTGACAACGGACTCCCTCCCCGTTCCAGAACCGACACGGGTTCTTCCTATTCTTGTCCGTAACGATACAGCTCACCCGTAAGTGCGTCTACCTCGTCCTCACCAGTCGTGACGTACACGAGGCTGGCGGTCTTTTCGCTGTCTCCATCCATGGAGTAATACAGCTTCAACGGATGCTTCTGAAGATAAATTTTTGCTGCTTCCTCCTGGGAAATGGCTTTCTTGGGGTCGGGAAGCGATGTATTCAGTGTCCCTAAGTCCGGCAGCCTCCAGTCAAGCAGAACCGCTTTTCCTGTCACGGCATCGACATCCGCGATCACCATCGAGTCTTCCACTGGGATCCCGCCATGGATCAAGCTGAACTGGAAATGGTACTGTTGTCTGTCATGATCGTATTGAGCGTAATGTTCCGCTCCCAAGCGCATCATTTCCGTAATGTTGGCAGGAAGATATTCGGACAGTTCTTTAACGGCAACCTGCAAGGCTTGCTCCGGGTTCAGCTTCTTTTCGGACTCGCTCTTCTGCTTGCTGTCCAATACCTGATACCTCGTGATTTTTTTCGTTTGCTTGTCGACGTACAAGGAGCCGATGATTCCCGAATCTGTCTGCCACAAATAATTGATTTCTTTCTCTTCGCTGATTTCCTGGAAGGCGGCACGCTCTTTCGTCATATCGTAGCCGGTTTTTGCAGCGAGAAAAGCAGCGGCTTCTTCTTTTGTTTTCGCAGTTGGCTGTTGGCCTTTTGACTGGAATTTGATTACTTGGCTTTGGCTTGCGTCTGAATCGCGGAACGCTCCCGTACGAGCATCCATTTCACCTAGCTTCGGTCTGTACAGCAGCTTCACCTGCCCATTTACATCCCGTGCATAGACCGGATTCATGTAAGAAGCTAACATTTTCTCTACCTGCTCTTTGGGCAAGGCTTCTTTGGGATCGCCGAATTCAATGTTCGGCTGCTTGCTGAGTATCACGCTTTTGCGGTTGCCGTCCGTCGCCTTGGCGTCGACATGTCCTTCACTGTTCACCCTGAGAATGACCGCATCATTGCGGAACGGGACGCCATTCACCATCTTATGGAATGTGACGGAGGCTTTCCCTTCGTTTGCAATCTCACTTACCTGGTAGCGGCCCAGATCCTCTCCATACCATTCCTTCATAAAGGAGATCGCGACTTCTTTCACTTTGTCAGGCGGATAGGTGGACTCGAACCCTTTGGTGCCCTTTACCTGGAGGAAACCAAGCAGCTCTCCAGACTCCTGGTCAAAAGAGAGGGTTACTTTTGGAATGTTATTCTCCTCCGACTGGTACTTGTTTACAATGATAAGCTGGCTCTTCTCGGAAATCTCCACTTCCATGATGGGGTAATCCTTCAGATAAGGAAGCAAGCGATTTGCCTTCTCCAAACCTTTTTTGATCTTATCCATCACTTTTGTGTCTGCCTTTGCCAGGCTGCCCTCTTGACTTGCCGCTGCCAAGACACTTGCTGCGCTCGCGCTAAAGGGTGCCGTTACCGCCAAGCTTGCTGCCAACAATACGATCATGCTCTTTGGAATTTTTTTCATTTTTTGTCCCTCACTTCACGTAATCTTTTTACCTACGCCCATTATTCGAATGAGACCAAATTTTGTTTCAATTTCCAGAAAAAAAAAGACTGCCAATGCAGCCCTTCCCGTTTCTCCATGTCTTTGTGCAGCTTATGTCAACTTCATTTCCATATAATGCGTGCCTTCAATAGGGTTAAAACGATATGGTGGGATGGTGTAAAACCCTAGCGAGCGGTACAGGGAAATAGCTTGTTCCATCGTAGGAAGTGTATCCAGTCTCATATAGTGATACCCGCGGATTTTCGCCTCCTCAATGATCGAAGTGGCCAAGCTTTTCCCGATTTTTTTCCCTTTATAACCGGGCCTTACATACAGTCTCTTCATCTCACCAAGATGTTCATCCAGTTTTCGCAATGCGACACATCCCGCTACTTCTTCTCCATAGATAGCCAAAAGGATACAGCCGTCAGGAGGAGCGTATTCCCCCGGGATGTTTTGCAATTCCTGCTCAATATTTTGAAAGCTCAAGTCAACGCCTAAAGAATCTACGTACTCCACGAATAGTTCATGTACCTGCTCGTATTGCCAGTCTTTCTGTACCGTAACGATCCTTAGCACCTAACTCCCCCGTCCGTTTGTCACATACTCACATCTGCCTTGGAAATCGGATACCCTTATTCATTTTCTTCTTCATTTGGCAAGAAACTCCTGCTAACACATTTTTTACTTCACGTTATGTGGAGGTGCTGACAGGAATCACAATCGAGAATACGGCTCCTCTTCTATCGTGATTCCGAGCAGTGAGGGTGCCGCCTGATCGTTCAACAATTGCCCTGGATATAGCCAAGCCGAGGCCCGTCTCTCCGTTTTTTCCTTTGACGAAACGATGAAACAGGTTCGGGAGCAAATCCTCTGATAGACCCTCGCCGTCATCGGTTATCTCTATACTTGCTTGATGATTGGTCGTATACATTCGGATTTCTACGCATTCGCTGGCATGCCGGTATGAATTGCTCAGGATGTTGATGACCGCTTGCAGGAATTTATCCCGATCGATCAAGATCTCGGGATTCGTATCGTCATGATGGATGACAACCGTAATGCCATTTTGCATGGCAATGGGCTGCAGCTTGTCAACTGCTTGCTGGATGACATCCTGCGCTTTACAGCGAACAGGATGGAACAGATTCTCTTCACTTTCCAGCTTCGCCAATAGAATCATTTCCGTCACGATGCCTTTTAAGCGTGTTGTTTCTTCTACTATCACATCGAGACCTTGGCTTGCTGCTTCCCCTGTAAAAATACCGTCCCGTATCCCTTCTGCATACCCTTGAATCGACATCAGTGGTGTTTTCAGCTCATGAGAAGCATTCTGAAAGAACTGTCTTTGCACTTCCTGAAACCGCTCCAGCTCTTGCGCCAAAAAGTATACGGACTGTGTAACGGTACCGATCTCGCCACTGGCGTGGATGTGTTTGACCTCGGAAAATTGCCGTTCGCGAACCTTCTTTAGCTCTGTCATCAGGGAGCTTAACGGTTTGACAAGGCTGCTGGTAATGAAGAAGCTCAGCAGAATGGCACAGATTACCCCAATGAAAAGGATAATCATAATGTTAGTGGTGATTTCATATCTGACATCCTTAATACCGCGCACCGGAGTCGCCAACAGCAGCCGCTGATATTCGCCTGCTTTCACCGCTTGCGAAACGACGATATACTCTGCTTCCCCAACCAGCCATAACTTTTTGTCCTGCTTTTTCTCCGCCCTGCGTTCCAGCGTCTGTATCCAGTCTTTCAAGCTGTTGGCTTGGATCGTGGTGTACATGACTTTCTTTTGTTTCCCAAGCAAAAGAATTTCCACCTTTTTGTTGGACATCACCAACTGGTTCAGCTCTTCGATCATTTCCTCTTCTGTCCGGGAGGAGCTGCTTACTTTTTCTGCCCAAAATTCTCCCTTTAGCTTCAGCTCCTTCCTTTGTTGATCGATCAAGTTATCCAGCAGCATAGAGTCGATCAAATAGGCGGAGGCACCCGTCACGATGAGCAAAAGGAGACCGAAAGCAATCATCAGCCGATGCAGCAGCTTCATAACGACCGTTTCTCCTCTGCCACGCGAAGTCTGTAACCATAACCCCACACGGTCTCAATCGGCAGCCCTGTCATTTTTTTGCGGATACGGCGAATTAGATCGTCTACCACGCGGTCGCTCCCAAAGTAGTCATCTCCCCATACCAGGGTGAGCAACTCATCTCTGGAAAATGCTCGATTCGGGTTGTCCTCGAGGAGTCGCAGCATGAGAAATTCCTTATGAGTGACAGCAATCTCTGTTCCCATCCAGAAAACAAAACGATTCTCCGCATCCAATTGCAGGTCAAGATTTTGTAAGGTAAGTTCTGTTTGGGCAGGACGTTCTGTCTTGTCGTACTGCGCCATTTGTTCCGCGCGGCGTATGGCCCGGTTCACTCTGGCGACCAGTTCACGTGGACTGAAGGGCTTGGTTAAATAATCATCACTCCCCAGTTCGAGGCCGAGAATCTTGTCCACTTCCTCGTCTTTGGCTGAAATCATGATGATCGGTGTCTCTGTCTTTTCGCGAATACTCCGGCAAAACTCGTACCCATTCATGCCCGGCAGCATAATATCCAAAATCCACAGATGTGGAGGCGTTGTCTTCCATAAGGTCATTGCCTGTTCGGCCGTTTCTAAAGCGATGGTGACGTATCCTTCCTTTTGAAGATACGCTTCTACGATCTGACGAATGTTAGGGTCATCGTCGACAATCGCGATTCGATAGTGATTCAATGCCATCTCTCCCCTATCCATGTTTCCCTCAACAATTGTATAACAAGGCTGCATATTCTCACAAAGAAAAGTCACCCTGCAAGGTGACTTGAGATTCCCCAATCGATATAGGCGGGAGGATTTTTTATTCGACTTTACGCTTTTTTTGCTTCTTTTTTAGCCTCTTTCTTAGCCTCTTTCTTAGCGGCTTTGTTTGCTTCCTTCTGAGCTGCCTTTGTTTCTTTGATGGCTGCCTTCACTTCTTTAACAGTCAAACCTGTAGTTTCAATTTGCAGCTCCGATGCTTGTTCTGTGAGCTTCGCGACTTTTTCCTGTTTTTGCTCAGCTTGCTTTGCCTTCACATCCGCTTTGATTTGCTTGATTGATTTGCCGGAGGTTTCAATGCCGAGTTTACTCGCTTTTTCGCTAACCTTTTTCAAAAGAGCCTCTTTGCGCTCTGCATGAAAAGCCTTGATAGCCGCTTTAATTTCTTTACCCGTTTTGCCTGCTGTTTCGATGCCCAGCTTGTCTGCTTTTGCTGTGAATTTCGCCAGACGGGCCTGCTGTTGTTCCTCATGCTTGGCTTTGATCTCCAATTTAAGCTGTTCCAGTGTTTTTCCATCTGTACCCAGGCCCAATTTTGTCGCTTCTTCGATTGCCTTCGTCCACTTTTCCTGCTGCTTTGCTTCTTTATTTTGTTTGTGGACTGCCTGAGCTGCCGATTTATCCTGTTTCGCTTCCGCGCCTGCTACACTCACTCCTCCGAGCAGCAAACTCAGAGCAAGGACAGAAGATACCATTTTTTTCATGATGCAATTCTCCTCTCAAATTTTGGGTAGGTTGTTCACCTCCTTCATTCTAGGATTGATTTGTGGGAAAACGATGAGATTTTAAAAAAGGATGCCCCATCGACGTGAGGCATCCAAAAATGTTATATCCCAACTGCTTACAGTCCGTACAGAATGGGGAGCTTTACATGAGACGGATACTCTTTGCCATGATAGATGCGATTCTCGGCCACGACCGGCTTCGGATCCTCATACGGATTGATGCCGGTATTGGTGTTGGGGAAAAACTCGTAATAGTTGCTGGACGTGATGTCGATTCTGATTTTATGTCCTTTTTTGAAGACATACCCGTTGAAGTACATCTCCATCTCATATTTCTCTACTTTTCCGGGTTCCAGCAGTTCCGGTTTGTCAAACCCTTTGCGGAACTCGGCACGAATGACATTATCGGAAATTTTTCTGGCGATCCCCTTCTCGTCGACATCGGATACACGGACGATAAAGTCTGTATCCACTGCACTGGAGGAGGCGTAGAACTCCGCATAGACATTCCCCGCCATGGCCACATCGGTAGAAAGAGGCTCCGTATCATAGACCAGACAATCGCTGCGAAGCTGGATATGGTTGCAGTGGTAAGGCTTCACATGCCCGCGCTCACCGATGGGCTGCAGGGGATCATAGATGTAAGAATCAAAGCCTGGCTCTGAATCGGGCTGCCAGACAATTCTTCCATCGCCAAACATCGAATTGGCACTGCCATTGCTTGCCAGATACAGGTTCACCAGCTTGCTCTCCAACGGATTCCAGTCCTCGGATTCTCTCCACTGGTTTTCTCCTACCACATAGTACATGGCTCTCGGCTTTTTATCCTCGCCGTTTTGAATCCCTTTCAGATAGCGGTCAAACCAGCGGATGATTCGCGTGTCGAAGTCATAGTCCACGGCATTGTCGCCGAACTCCAGATCCTCGCAGTCGCGGAATGCATTCAGATTATGCGGCCATGGACCGAGGATGATCCTTCTGCCCGGGACATCATGCTTGGTCAGGAATCGCCATGTCTCCTGCACCCCCAGCGCATCCCCGTCGTACCAGCCTGACATGATCAGCATGGGTATCTTGATCTTGTGGCTGTGCTGGGTATTGTCCGAATGCTTCCAGAAATCGTCATAGTGATAATGCTCTCTCCACAAATCCCAGGGACCTGATTTTTTCCCTATGATCTTTTCCGGAATTTCCGTAATGGGCCTGTGCGTAACCGCCTCTTCCACACTGATGGATTCACCGGCAAAGACGGCAAAATCTGTCCTGTTGCTCATCGACTGGGCAAGAGTCCAGCAAAGCAGTGGCCAGGAGCAGATGGTTCCTCCCCGTCTCGCGGTATCCGTAAAAGGCGAGCCTACATTCACTTCACTTATGGCTGTTTTCAGGTGAGGATTCCCGCTGGTGGCTGCAGCGGTGGTCGTATAGCCCAGGTAGCTGGCGCCCCACATGCCGATATTGCCATCGCACCAATCCTGTGCCACGATCCAGTTGAACAAGTCGTCCGCATCTTCTCGCTCATTCTGGAAAGGCTCCAGGATGCCGTCTGAGTCAGATCGACCACGGACATCCTGGATGACAAAGGCATACCCTCTCGCAGTCCAGTGCCAGCAGCGGTGAATGTCTCTTTCTTTCCCATAGCAGGTTCTGACTACGATCGCAGGCACCTTTTCTCCTGGTTGCAAACCGTCTGGCAAAAAAACCTCTGTGGCCAGATTCACGCCGTCCCGTGTCGGAACGAAAACGGTTCCGAGGTTATTGATTCCATACTGTGCCTTGGATAGCAAGGGATCGTCGTATTTGACGAGAGGTGTCAGCTTCTCATAGCCTTTCACGACCGCGATCTCAGAGGAGACACGTCCCGGATTGGAAAAGGCGACGATTTTTCCATCCACTGTGATAATGTCCAACACGCCATTGGTTTTTCGCTGAGCCCATAGCTGAGATGTCACCTCTTTGCCGTCGATTCGGTCCGAAAAGGTAAGGTAGCGGCTGTACACACTCCCGTTCGCAAGCGTCACTCTGTCCCCTTCCCACTGGGCTTCTGCATAGGCGGCAAGCTCACTGTGCAGCTTGAGATAATCGATCATCGTATTTTTCTTGTTTTTGTTAAAAGGCTCTCTTTTTAGCTGGGCTCTGGTTCTTCTATCTACATCGCAGATTTCTGCGAATGTTTCCTTAAACGTAATGTTTCCGTTGTATACGCCTGTAAAATAAATATCGAATGTTCGGTCAAACAAGTAATGGCTCATTCTAAATCACTCCTAGATCTCATGGATTCTCAAGCAGCGAACGGAATGTCCGCCTCCGAGATCGGTAATGTCCGGCACTTCTTTGCGGCATTGCTCGGTAGCGAAGCTGCATCTGGCCGCAAAACGGCATTCTTGTCTGGGATTGATCGGAGAAGTAATCTCGCCCTGCAATAATATTCTTTCCTTTTTCTTTTTCAAATTCGGTACGGGAATGGCGGAAAGCAGTGCCTGCGTGTAAGGATGTCTCGGATTTGCAAAAAGCTCTTTCACCGGTGCCTTCTCTACCATTTGACCCAAGTACATCACCATGATTTCCTCTGAAAAATGCTTCACCACGGACAAATCATGCGTAATGAACATATACGTATAGCCGAACTGAAGCTGCAGTTTTTTTAAGAGATTGAGGATTTGCGCCTGAATGGAGACATCGAGTGCTGAGACTGGCTCATCGCAAACAATGAATTCAGGGCTCAAAGCCAGTGCTCGGGCGATGCCGATCCTTTGCCTCCTTCCTCCGTCCAGCTCATGAGGATACGAATTCACAAACCTGTCCGAGAGACCCACAAGCTCCATCAATTCATATACCCTGTTTTCCTTCTCCGCTTTGGTTGCATACACCTTGTGTATTTCCAAGGGTTCCGCGATGGAATGAAAGACGGTTTTTCTCGGATTCAGCGAGGAAAAGGGGTCCTGAAAAATGATTTGGATCTTTTTGCGATATTCCACCATTTCTTTTGGGGTGAGTTTGGTAATATCTTTGCCGTCAAAAAAGATTTCGCCTTCCGTCGGTTCAAGCAGCATGGTCATGAGTCTGCCCGTCGTACTTTTGCCGCAGCCGCTTTCCCCTACGATGCCGATGGTTTTCCCTTTATCAATGGTGAAATTCACGCCATCTACGGCATGAAGATTACCGCCCGGTGTCTGAAAGTACTTTTTCAGATTTTTCACCTCTATGTAGTGGTTACTCATACTTTTTCACCTCTTTTGCCGGGAGCTTCCCTTCATACACAAAGCATTTCGCGTAATGGCCCGGACTGTATTCCTGAAAAACCGGCTCCTCGACACTGCACAGATGCTGGGCATACTTGCATCTGGGGTGAAATTTGCATCCTTTGGGCAAATCGGATGGATCAGGAACAAGCCCTTCGATTGGAGAAAGAAATTCTACTTCCTTATCGATATCGGGAATGGAGCCAAACAAACCATTGGTATATGGATGTAGAGGATTTTCAAAGATATCTTCCAAGGATCCGCTCTCGACGATTTCTCCAGCATACATGATGGCGACCTGATCGCAAATTTCCGATACAACGCCCAGGTCATGAGTAATGAGAATCATGGAGGTTTTGGATCTCGTTTTTAAATCCTTCATTAATTCCAGCACTTGTGCCTGAATGGTCACGTCCAGAGCGGTCGTAGGCTCATCAGCGATTAGCAGTCTTGGATTGCAGGCCAGGGCGATCGCGATGACCACTCTTTGCTTCATGCCCCCGGAAAACTGGTGCGGGTACTCGTAGGCTCGTTCTGCCGGGATCCGCACCAGCTCCAGCATCTCGATGGCCTTCTGTTCCGCTTCCTTCTCTCCTAGCTGCTGGTGGTTGGCGATAACCTCGGCGATCTGGTCGACGACTGTAAATACCGGATTCAAGGCAGTCATCGGGTCCTGGAAGATCATGGATATCTCTTTGCCTCGCAGCTTGCGGAATTCGTCTTCATCGAGCTGCAAAATATCCCGATCGTCCAGCATGATCTTGCCGCCCTCGATTCTGCCTGGCGGACAATCTACCAGTCCCATGATGCCAAGCGCCGTGGTAGTTTTACCCGCACCTGTTTCGCCCACGATTCCGAGTGTCTCTCCTTCATGGACAGTCAAGCTGACTTTGTTTACCGCTTCTACCACGCCATCATCCGTATGGAATTTGATTGTAAGATCCTTTATCTCCAGTAATTTTTTTTGCATAAGGGCCTCCTACCTTTTCATGCGCGGGTCGAGAGCGTCTCGCAACCCATCTCCCACAAGCGTCAGCGCAACCACTGTCAAAACCAGGGCAATCCCCGGGAATGCCGTGACATGCCATACATCACGGATATGCTCTCTGCCGCTGGACAGCATGGCGCCCCATTCCGGGTCTGGCGGCTGCACGCCAAGGCCGATAAAGCTAAGCCCGCTGATCGCCAGGATCAACCCAGCAATCTCCATCACAAACTGGGAGATCAGCGGACTGATGGCATTGGGCAGGATATGCATGACAATGATTCTGAAATCGCTTGCGCCTTGGGCTCGGATCGCTTCCACAAATTCCTGCCCCTTGATATACAGGACCTGCGCTCTAACCATGCGGGAAACCGATGGAACGCTTCCGATCGCCAAAGCAATGATCAGATTGGTGATCGTGGGCTTCATGATGCTGACCAGCGTGATCATGAGCAGCAAGCTGGGGATGGCCATGAAGACATCCAGGGATCGCATAATTATGCCGTCCGTTTTTCCGCCATAGTAGCCCGATATCGCTCCCAGTGTACAGCCGATGATACTGCTCAGCATCATGGCCAGCACACCGATTCCGATCGAGATTCTGCCGCCCCAAAGAATGCGCGCCAGCACATCCCTGCCCAATTCATCTGTACCCAATAGCTTGCCTTTAGCCGGAAATTGCAAGGTCTGCGTCAGATCCGGCTTGATGACATCGTTGTCATAGTCGAGATAAAGCGGCGAGGAATAGATGACAATCAGGATCGTCGCCAGCATGATCATTCCCGCTACTGCTGATTTGTTTTTTCTCAGCCGCAACCAGGCATCCGCCCATAAGCTTCTCTTTTTGCTTTTCTTCTTTCCTGTCGGAGCAAGGGTCAAATCAATTTGCGCCATGGCCCGCCACCTCTTTTCTTTGCTTCCTGCGTGCGTACATCGACCTGATTCTCGGGTCAACGAAGGAATAGGCAAGATCTGTCAGAAGATTGGCAACGGCAATGATAACGGAAGTAATAATCACACCAGCCATAATCGTAGGAATATCCTTTTGTCGTAACGCATCGATCATCATTTTCCCCATTCCATTGATCCCAAACAGCATTTCCATTATGACAGAACCGCCAAAGCACCCACCCACAGCCATACCAACAGAGGTAATGGTTGGAAGAAGGGCATTTTTCAAAGCATGCTTGCGGATCACAATACTCTCTTTCAATCCCTTGGCCCGTGCTGTACGAATGTAATCCTGCCTGATGACATCCAGCATGGACGCTCGGGTAATCCGGGAATTGACAGCCCAGCCAGCAATCGAGGAACAAATGATCGGCATGATCATGGCTGACGGGGTATCGAAGCCATTGGCCGGAAGCCAGCCGAGGTGTACGGAAAACAGGATAATCATAAGTATGCCGCTCCAAAATCCAGGCATGGCTGCGAAAAACAGGCTGACAACCCTCATGATGTTATCGAAGGGTGAATTCTGCTTCACTGCCAATGCGATCCCAAGAGGAATCGCGACGATGAGAATCGTAAATAATGACCCAAAGGCAAGAATCAGTGTGGGGGGAAGTCTGACCCCGATCATCTCAATGACACTCTGCTTTGTCGAATAAGAGGTGCCGAAATCGCCCACGGCAACTTTTTTCATGTAATTGAAGTACTGTACCGGGATCGGATCATTCAATCCTAGCTGTTCTCTCATCATCTGCAATTCCTGTTCCTTGGCATTTAAGCCGAGAATCATTTTGGCAGGGTCGCCCGGACTGAGAGAAAGAAGCAAAAACACGATAATAGATACACCGATCACAATCGGGATCATCTGAGCAAGTCTTTTCAAAATATATCTACCCACGGTTACTCCTCCCTCCGCGATGTATTGCGTAAAGATTCCGACATCAAGGAGACAAACGATGTCGTATTGCCTCCCTGATGCATGACGAATCTTATTTTATGGATGCGTTTCGAAAAGAAACGAGTCCGCTTGTGTGGATTTGGACGTTTTCGAGATTTTTGTTCATGGCATAGTAGCTCATTTTGGTAGCGGTAGGAATCATCGGTACATCCTGTGCCGCGATATCCTGGATTTCTTTGGCGGCTTCTTTCATTTCTGCTTCCGAAGTCGCTGCCTTGACTTTGGCATAGAGTTCCTCAACCTTTGGATTGGTATAGAAGGTAATATTCATTTGCCCAAAGCTGCCGGACCAGTAGCTTTCCAAGGAGCTGAGCGTATTTCCGGTCGTGTCGCTCCAGCCGCCTACCAGAAGCTGATACTCTTTGTTCGCCATTTTCTCCAGGAAAACACCGAATTCCAGATTCTGGATGTCCATTTCCACACTGATTGTTTTCAGTTCCGCCTGGAATGCCTCCAGCTCGGGATCGTTCCCTTGGTATGTCCATGCGGTGAAACGCAACGGGTTGCCTGCATGGAATCCTTCCTTCTCGAGCAGCTCCTTTGCCTTTTGCAGGTCATATTTCGGGAGGTTGGGCGATGAATGGTACGTACTGAACATCTTGGGCACCATGCTGTCGATAATCGTTTTGCCCGGTGTGATGGCGCTAATGCCTTCATTATTGTAAGCGTAAGCCATCGCTCTGCGGATATTGACATTGTCAAATGGCTCCTTCGTCGTATTCATGGCGACAAAGCCGGTGAAGGTGCTCGGTCCCTCAAAATAAGCAAGCTTCTCGTTATTTTGCGCTCTGCTCTTGTCTCTCGCTCCAATTCCTGCAAAATCCGCATCTCCGGTTTCAACGGCTATGTATTTTGCAGATGCTTCCTCGATGGCTTTGAAGGTAATCGTTTCAATTTTTGTCTTATCGAACGGATAATCCGCCCAAGCCTTCAAGACAACCTTGCTGCCCGGTACGTATTCGGTTACCGTGTAGGGGCCTGTACCGATCGGTGCATTAGCGTATTTCTCTCCTGCTTCCTGCAAGTATTTCTTGCTTACAATGAAGACATCCCCGAAGTTTCGGATCGCCCCGCTGTTAGGCTCCGTAAGCTTCACGGTTACTTTGTTGCCGGAGGCTTCCACGCTTTTGATCATGCTCATAAAGGCAGCTTTTTTCGGAACCTTGGCAAGTCTTTCTACAGAGAAGACCACATCCTCGATCGTCATGGGATCTCCATTGTGAAATTTGTAGCCTTCACCGATCGTAAACTCGATCGTCGTATTGTCCGGCTGGCTCCATTCTTTTGCCACACCCGGAATGATGTTGAAGTCATTGTCAAACTTGATAAACGTATCATAGACATGGTACATAATCGTGGATGTGTCCAAGGAATTGGCTTCCGCCGGATCGAGATTATTGCCGATTTTGGTCAAAACGACAGAAATATCTGATTTCGGACCAGCGGCGTTGCCATTGGATGCATTTCCTTGTGATGCAGTGCCCTGCGAGCAGCCGCTGATCAAGAGGACCATGCTGATGGCCACCGACAAGACCAGTGAAAAAGTTCTCTTCATAGCCTTTCCCCCATTTTTATAGGTTGTACGATTATTTCCATACTTCTTTGAAGACTCTCATCCAGTTGCCGCCGATGATTTTGATGATTTCTTCATCCTGATAGCCTCTAGCCATGAGTCCTCTCGTGATATTGAGAAAGGACCGGTAGTCTTTCAGTCCTTTGACATATTCGGTAGAAGGACCATCTCCTGGCTTGAAGCCGATGCTTGGCGCAAACAGCTGCTTGAACGCGACTGCCATCCACTTCGTCTGCGGCATCGGCCAGTCTGTTCCAATTCCCACATGATCTCCCCCTGCGAGCTTGACCACATAGTCGATATGATCGAGGAAATGTTCGATGGTGGTATGTTCCGGATCCTCAGCGATAAACCATGGCATTGCAAAAATGCCCACCACACCCCCCGTGTTTGCGATGGCTAGGATCTCCTCGTCAGATTTGGACCTGGAATGGAAATAGACATTTTCAGCTCCCGTATGAGAGGCGATGACTGGCTTGGTGGAATATTTGCAGGCATCCAGCGTTGTTTGCTTGCCGCAGTGACCCGTGTCTACCACGATTCCAAGCTCATTGAGCTTTGCTACGAATGTTTTGCCGAATGTGGACAGCCCTGCGTTGTTTTCCTCCATGCAGCCTGCGCCGATCTGATTGTGATTGTTGTAGGTAAGCTGAACGACACGAAGTCCAAAATGGTACATCTGCTCCAAAAGGTTGAGATCCTTTTCAAAGCCGTCTGTTTCCTGGCAGGTGACAATGCCTGCCTTGAGATTATGCTGGTGGGCGTACTCGATATCTTCTGAGCTTCTCACCTTGATCAGCCATGGTTTCTTGTCGAATTCTTCCTGCAGGTCGATCGCAGAAGAATACAGCGTGTTTTTATTCGCCACACTCAGCTGTCTGTTTCCGGCGGTCAGTCCGCTTTCATACCAGCATTCTTTGTACAAGTCCTGAAGCTTGCCGTCGACATACCATCTCTTGATCTGTTTTTGGGCAAATTGGACGCGCTGCACCATGCTGTCCGGATATGTTTCGAGAGCCAGCTGCTCTGTTTCACGCTCGATCTCCTCACCCAGGGAGTAGGTACCGATCGGTCCTTGAAACAGCATGTCGATCACGATATTGCCGAAGTGAAGCTCCTTTGCCCGTCTCTCTTGCTCCTTAGTCAAACCGAAGTTGTACAGCTCTTCAATCATGTTTTTGTCCCCCTTGCGATCACCGATTCATGGCTGTTCACTGATTTTGTGCAGCCCGATTGATGACGAAATCAGCCGCTGCCAAATCTTCCACTGCAAGGCCAAGTGCTTCAAACACTGTGATATCTTCTTTCTTTTCCCTCCCTTTGATTTTTCCGAGAAGAAGCTCGCCGATTTCTCCCAGGATGTGGTCCTTGCCAATCACCCCTTCTTGAAACGGGATCAGGAAATCTCCGGCTTCATGGATGGCTGACTCGATGCGGTCTGTGTAGAATCTGCTGTTCTTGACCAGCTCTGTATCAAGCTCCCGGCAATCTGGGGTGCAGGCACCGACAGCATTGATATGTACCCCCATTTTCACATGCCTTCCAAAAAGGATCGGTTCTTTGGCGGCTGTGACAGTGCAGATGATATCGGCATCTTTTACGGCTTCTTCGGAGGTCGGACAAGCTGTGATGGCGATCCCGAATTTTTCGCTCATCTCTACCGAATACTTCAGTGCGGAAGCCATGTTTCGATCCCACACATAGACTTGTTCAATATTTCTGACAAGTCTGATCGCCTCCAGGTGCATCCTGGCTTGAACGCCTGTCCCCAGCACGGCCAGCGACTTCGCGTCCTGGCGGGCAAGAGCGTCCGTCGCTACCGCACTAACAGCGGCCGTTCGTATGGCCGTAATCTCATTTCCCTCCACAACCGCTTTCAAGGATCCCGTCTCTGCTTCAAAAACAACGACAACCCCCTGGTGGGAAGGCAATCCCTTGTATAAATTCTCGGGCAAGACGGTAATGATTTTGGTTCCGGCAATGTTTTGAGAGAGCAAGGCAGAGGGCATGACACCCAGAACATTCCTGCCTTCCAGCTTCATGGCCGTTCGAAGCACCTGGATGGCCTCTCCCCGAGATAAAGCGGAAAGGGTCTCGCTCATTAGCCGAATGCAGGTTTGCATATCCAGCAGTTCCTTGACCTGTTCTCCTGAAATGTAAATCAAATAATCTCACACTCGCTTTCTGCAGGTTGTAGAAGAAGGACCACAGCTTTTGATAATCGGCTAATGGTAGGTTAGCTCGATTCTAAACCTTTTCCCGGTGACCGTATATTGACTTTAAATTGTCCCTATATAAAGATGTAAGTAACTACTCCGTAGGGGGAACTCGGATGAATTTCAAGCTTGCAGTCATTGGACATGCTTCCTCCGTAGAAGAAATAGAGGAAATCGTGAGACACAAGTTCACCAATATTGATGTGTACAAGATTGAATTCAATAATGACGAGGATGTAGACAGGGCCCTCGCCGAATTGAAGAAAATCATCGATATCTGCCATGGAATCCTGTACACCAGAAAAGAGCCCTATAAGCTTCTCTCGAGCAGAATCGAGCATCATAGTACCGTCCGCTATGTGGATATCGATACTTCCAACTTCATTCACAGCCTGCTGCGGGCATCCTACCATTTCGGAGTTGACATCAGACGAGCCAGTGTAGACACGCTTGACTATGCCTCCATCATGAACGCCTATAAATCTCTTGGCATACCAGCACAGGAGGTAAGCCCGCAAATCGTACAGATCGATACCAATTCCAGCCATTTCGTACAGCGGGCCAAAGAAGAACACCTGAAAAACTATGAAAGCGGGCTCAGTGAGTTTTGCACAACCAACATGCGCCAGGTCAGCGACTACCTGACCGAAAAAAAGGTCCCCTGTGTCTTGATTGCTCCCAGCACAGATACGTACATCTATGAAATTCGCCGCATTCTCCTGAGCCATAAACTGAAAAAACTGAATGAAAACAACATTGCCTGCGTCTGCATCTCTGTCAGTCCCCGTGACGACTTTTACGTGTTTCATAATACCGTTCTGCAAGAAGTGCTGGAGCTTAACAAAATTGCTGAGAAAATCGCGATCTTCGCGCAAAAGATCGACGGTGCTCTCATCACCGTCAGCAATGTCGAATATGTCTTGATGTGCAATAGCTCCAATCTGGAATTTGCAACAGAAAATTTCGCACGAATCGATGTACTGACGAGTGTATACACAAATACAGCACACGTACTCAGTATCGGAATTGGCTACGGCGATACAGCCAAAATGGCGAAGGCCAATGCAGTCATAGGCATGCATAAAGCGAAAATGGAGGGTGGCAACAGAGCTTATGTCGTATACAGCCCAGACGAAATATTGGGACCGATCGAGCCAAATGAAACGAATGACGTCAACCCCACGATCTTTGACATGCATCTGGTGCAGATTGCAGAAGCCTCTGGCCTCAGTATTAACACAATATTTAAAATAGATTGTTTAGTAAAACAAAAAAACAAGCGCAACTTTACCTCCGTTGAGCTCTCAGAGCAGCTCGGGGTCAGCGTACGAACTGCCAACCGAATTATCGTTAAGCTGGAACATTGCGGCTATATCGTAGAGGTCGGCCGGCACGTGATTCACGAGAGAGGTCGCCCCAGCCGTGTCGTGCGGGTGTTGTTTTGATTTGAAAAAAAAGAGGCCTACTGTCTCTTTTTTCCAGACAGTAGGCCTTCATCGATGCAAACTCTTACGCTTCCAGTGGTTGATGAACCGGATGGTGATCCGTTTTTCGAATCTCGATTTTTCGGATGCGATGCTTCTCTTTCTTGCGGATCGTAAAGACCAGCTTCTCGTAGTGCCACTGGACCCCTTCCTTGAGGTTCGGATTCTGACTGTATAGCCAGCCTCCGATGGTATCCAGTTTGTCTTCGTCGATATGAACATCCAGCAGATCGTTCACCTCGGAGAGCAGGACTTTTCCGTCTACAATCACATGGTTTTTCTGTTCCATGATCTCAATCTCTGCTTTTTCTTCATTATCGAATTCATCCCGGATCTCACCTACGATTTCCTCCAAGATATCTTCGATGGTTACCATCCCAGAGGTTCCGCCGTACTCATCCACCAGAATCGCGATATGCGTGCCTTGCTTTTGCATTTTCTTCAACAGATCCTTTACCGGCATGGCTTCGGAAACAGTGAGAAATGGGCGAATGAGGGTGGTGATGTCCAGATTCGGCTCGTCAGCATACTTGAGGAAAAATTCCTTGGTGTGTATCATCCCGACGATCTGATCCTTGTTCTGCGAGACAACGGGAAAGCGAGTATATTGCTCTTCTTTTATGATTTGCAAATTTTGTTCAAGCGGGTATTCCAGGTGCAGGCAGCTCATATCTGTTCGCGGCACCATAATTTCGCGCGCCAGCAATTCGTCAAACGCAAAGATGTTGCGAACATATCCATACTCGGATTGATTGATCTTTCCGCTTTGGTAGCTCTCTGCCAAAATAATGCGCAGTTCTTCCTCTGAATGGCTTTCCTCATGTTCCTTTGTCGGCTTCATGCCGAAAGAACGGACAAGGAGCGCTGCTGATCCGTTGAGCAGCCAGATGGCGGGATACATGAGCTTGTAAAACCAGATGATCGGTTTCGCACAGAGCATGCTTACTGCCTCAGCTTTTTGGATCGCTACGGTTTTGGGAGCTAATTCCCCCACCACCACATGCAGAAAGGTAACGATGGAATAGGCGATCACAAACGACAAGATCGCAACGACTTGTTCAGGCAAAAACGGCTGCAGAACGGGGCCAAGTATCGTTTCAACCGTGGGTTTCCCCAAAACCCCCAATCCGATGGCAGTCAGTGTAATCCCCAGTTGACACGCGGACAAATACCCATCCAGGTTACTGATTACTTTCTGAACGGCAAGCGCGTTCTTCCGTCCTTCCATGACCAATTGGTCGACACGACTTGGACGGAGCTTTACAATAGCAAATTCCGTAGCTACGAAGAAAGCAGTAGCAACGATCAAAAAAGCGATCAGCAACAAATTGATGGTCAGCAATCGTCTATCCCCTCTTCATTTTGGCTCTATACGTTCATTGTACGAAACCTCACATATACATATCAACGTTCACTTATATGTGTTTTCGTCGATTTTGTTACAATGATATCTCGTATTTTGCCAAAGAGAGCTGCTGAGGAGGCATCGTTTTTTTACGTCCCGCAATAGGTGCGATACGCACAATTCGAATCCGCTGGCAAGGCAGCATACTCTTCCTGTTCCGGAGAATACGCGAATGGATCGGACAGCACGTCCAAAAGCCTCTCCATCACACGGTAGTCCCCTTGATTTACCGCAGCTTCGAGCGCTTCCTCGACTCGATGGTTGCGGGGAATGATCGCGGGATTGTTTTTTTGCATCAATTGCTGCGCGGAGGCTCTTGATTCCTCCTGACGATCAAGTCTATCCTGCCACTTCTTCTGCCATTCGGCAAATTCTGTGGTTCCATACATGACTGTATCTTCCGGTTTACCCAGTGTGAATGCGCGGAACGTATTGGTATAATCCGCCTGATACTTGTGCATCATGCTGAGCAGGTCTTCTACAAGGGATTGATCCTGTTCTTCCTCGTGAAAAAGCCCCAGCTTTGCTCTCATTCCAGCTAGCGAATACTGCTTATAGAGATCGGAAAAACTCGAAAGCTCTTTTTCTGCCAGCTCGATTGCTTTCTTTTCGTTGTCATGAAGCAATGGCAAAAGGGTTTCCGCAAATCTGGCGAGATTCCACACCCCGATATACGGCTGATTGCCATAGGCATAACGGCCCTGCGTGTCGATGGAACTGAATACCGTGGCCGGATCATAGACATCCATGAAGGCACACGGACCGTAGTCGATGGTCTCGCCGCTGATCGTCATGTTGTCGGTGTTCATCACCCCGTGTATAAAGCCGACGAGCTGCCACTTGGCAATCAGCATCGCCTGCCGTTTGATTACCTCCTGAAGCAGTTTGAGATATCGGTTCTCTTCCTCCTCCAGCTCCGGAAAATGCCGATGCAAGGCATAATCCGCAAGTGCACGCAACTCCTCGGCTGTTCCCCATCTGGCCGCGTACTGAAAGGTGCCTACCCGCAAATGGCTGGCGGCCACACGGGTCAGAATGGCACCGGGCAGCTCTGTCTCACGAATGATAGACTCACCGGTCAGCGCTACGGCAAGGCTGCGGGTGGTCGGAATCCCCAGCTCATGCATGGCTTCGCTGATGATGTATTCCCGAAGCATCGGTCCCAGTGCCGCCCGTCCGTCTCCACGACGGGAGTACGGTGTTCTGCCTGAACCTTTCAGCTGGATGTCAAATCTTTGCCCACTCGGTGTAATCTGTTCGCCCAGCAAAATAGCACGTCCGTCCCCCAGCATGGTAAAATGCCCGAATTGATGACCCGCATACGCTTGAGCCAAGGGCATAGCCTGGTCGGGTATCTTATTGCCCGCAAATACTTCTACGCCCTCCTCGCTTTGCAGAGCCTGGATATTCAACCCCAAGGAGGCTGCTAGCGAAGCATTGAGAATGACCAACTCCGGCTCGCTTACCGGTGTAGGGTTCTGTTTTGTAAAAAAAGTCTCCGGCAGACGGGCGTAACTATTGTCAAAATTCCAGCCTGCCTCATGTATCGCTTTATTTTCTGTCATGGGATCACCTTGTTCTTTTGACTTATGGTAAAGTTTGTACTACTGCTCATCCATTATACCCTTTCCTCATGGGGTTCCTTCGATAATTTCCTGACATTTCACGAGAACTCTCATCGAATTCGCTGGTACGTTTTCTTTCCATATGGAATATTTTCTTTCCAAAATAGATGGCAATATCGCAAAACATCTCGTGATGGCGGCTTTTTCCCTGTTGGCATGCATGGTGCATGTATGCGCTTACAACATCATTTCACGAGGTGATTCCCGAATGAACAACCGTCAAACCAAGAAAAAGCACGGCCTTTCCACAACAGCGATTCACGCTGGCCAGAAGAGTGATGTACAAACCGGCTCCTTGGCTACCCCCATTTACCAGACCTCTACCTTCGTTTTTTCCTCTGTCGAAGAAGGAGCCAGGCGCTTTGCTGGTGAAGAGGCTGGTTACGTCTATTCCAGACTTGGCAACCCCACCGTACAGGTATTGGAGGAAAAAATGGCAGCCTTGGAAAAAGCAGAAGCAGGCCTGGCCTTTGCCTCAGGAATGGCAGCGGTATCCTCGGTCCTCATGGCTCTTATTCAAACAGGCGATCATATTCTCGGAACCAAAGGTCTTTACGGCTGTACGTATGGCTTGCTGAATTTGATGAAGGACCGTTTTCATGTGGACTATACGCTATGTGACATGACGGATGAGGACGCGATCCGCGCAAAACTTCGGCCGACCACTAGGGTCATCTATGTGGAGACGCCGATCAATCCGACCATGAAGCTGGTTGACTTGCAGCTTGTCGCGAAAGTTGCCAAAGAAGCAGGCGCTTATGTCGTCGTTGACAACACCTTCATGTCGCCTTATTTACAGCGCCCCATCGAGCATGGCTGCGATCTCGTGATACACAGCGCCACGAAGTATATTGGCGGACACGGTGATGTCATCGCTGGCATCGCGGTTGGCCCCAAACCTATTTTGGACACGATACGCATGACTACGCTAAAAGATATGGGCGGTATTCTGGCACCCTTTGACGCCTATCTGCTTATCCGCGGACTGAAAACCTTGGGTGTACGGATGGAGCGCCATTGTGAAAACGGGATGAGAGTAGCGGAATTTCTGCATCACCATCCCAAGGTAGCAGCCGTGTACTACCCGGGATTGGGCCATTTTTCCCAGCACGATCTCGCCTGCAGGCAAATGGACGGCTTTGGGGGAATTCTTTCCTTCGAGTTAAAGGGCGGCATGGAATCGGGTATTCGCATGATGAACCACGTTCAACTATGCAAAAGAGCCGTGAGCCTCGGTGATGTGGACTCCCTGATCCAGCATCCTGCTTCGATGACTCACTCTGTCATCCCCCCGGAGGAAAGAGCTGAAATGGGCATTACAGATGGACTGATTCGTTTGTCGGTCGGCATCGAGGATGTGGACGATATAATCGACGATTTGGACATGGCCCTCTCCCAGGCCTGAGTTTACGCGCCCGGTACATATCGTATCGGGCTTTTCTTTGCTATGATGAAGATACAGGTACAAGGAGAATCATGGGTTAGGTGGGATTGCTCTGCGGGGGATTACTTTAGAGATCAAGGGCGTAAATCGAGTTGGCATTACTCATGAAGTCATTGCGTGCTTAGCCGTCAACCAGATAGACATCATCGGCATGGAAGTTCGGCCTCATTATATTTATGTCAAAATTCCTTCGGTGCCAGCGGAAGCGATCGCAGCAATGATCGAGATGATTGCACAGGTGGCAGGCGTCGAACAGGCGAAGATAGTCCCATGCCTCCCTGCCGAGGAACGTGAAAATCGAATTCATACGATTCTGACTACCGTCTCGGAAGGAATTCTGCTGCTGGACGAACATCTGCGCGTCACTGCGGTTAACCGTGCTGCTCAGATCATGCTGCAAATGGAACCAGGTCAGTTGTTGCACAACTCCATCGAGCAGCTGTGGGGCGAGGCTGCATCGGAAATAAGGCGATGTATGCAGGAAGCGATTGATCTTCCGAGTGTTCAAGTACATTTGTCGGCAGCTCAAAAAAGCCCGATGACCTTCGTTTGCAGCTATCACCCTATCATTCCGGCTGAAAAAGGACAGCAACAAGGCGTCGTCATCGTGCTTCGGGACAGAAAACAAATGCAGGAACTACTCTCTTCTGTGCAAAAAAGCGAGTTGTTTACGTTTGAGGATATCATACAGCAGAGTGCGAACATGAGATCTTGCATCGAGACGGCAAAACGTGTAGCCAAGAGTGATGCAACGGTCTTTTTGCAAGGAGAAAGCGGTACTGGAAAAGAGCTGTTTGCCAAAGCCATTCATTTTGAAAGCCATCGCGCTGCAGGCCCATTTGTTCCGATCAACTGTGCTGCCATTCCGGATACTTTATTGGAAAGCGAGCTTTTCGGATATGAGCAAGGGGCATTTACAGGCGCCCTGAAAAGCGGCAAGCGCGGATTATTTGAAATCGCCCAAGGAGGAACGCTCTTTCTCGATGAAATCGGGGATCTCCCCCTGCATCTGCAAGCAAAGCTTTTGCGGGTTTTGGAGGAACGCAAAGTGCGCCGGGTGGGCGCGAGCCAAGCGAATCCGATTGATGTGCGAATCATCACAGCCACCAATCGGAATTTAGCAGAGATGACGAGCAAGGGACTTTTTCGCGAAGACCTGTACTATCGTTTGCATGTCATCCCCATTCATATTCCGCCGCTCCGAGAACGGATACATGACATCCCGATGCTCGCGCAGTTTTTCATGCAAAAAATATCACGGATCTCCAATCGGCCCAACATGCTGTTGTCCCACTCTGCCATTCGTGCGTTGCAAGCCCATCATTGGCCGGGAAACGTGCGAGAGCTGCAAAACGTACTGGAGCGCGCAGTCTACCTTTGCCCTGGCAACGAGATTTTGGCTGAGCATCTATTTCTTGATCTTCAGCAAGAAACATTTGAACATCACGATCATATCCCGACGTCCTCCCATCTTCTCCGCGAGCAGATGGATTCCTATGAAAAAGCCCTTTTACGCCGTGCATTGAAGAAGCATTCATCCATTCGGCAAACGGCAGCCTATCTGGGAATCAGCCATACGGCGGTCCTGCAAAAAATGAAAAAGCATGGGTTGTAGACTGTGGCTCACCAAACATAAGAGTACGTTTTCACGGAAATAGTTTGTAGTATTCTTCTGCTGTCAGCGCAAAGTACTTGCTGCTTGCACCGTCGTGTTCCCTTTCGCAAACATACTTGAGTCCGATTTTCTCCGCTACCCGCATGGATGGTCTATTGCGGGAATCGATATCTGCGACAATCCGAGCAACTTTCACTGTTTGAAAGGCGTGCTCAAGTATCACGCGGGCGGCCTCGGTCGCGTAGCCCTTGCCCCACGCAAGACGGTTTAGCCGCCAACCGATTTCGATCTGAGGCTCCATCTCCTCGGTGGGAATCAACAGAATCCAGCCGACGAACCGAGTTGGCTTGTCCTTTTCAAAGATTGACCAATAACCCAATCCATCCCCCCAGGAATTTTGGAGCCTCTCTGTTAGAAATTGTCTATGCATAGCTGGATCATGCCACGGCCCCCGGATATACTTGGTCACCTCGGGGTCTCGATCCATCTCATAGCAAGCATCAAAATCAGCCATGACACGAGGCCTAAGGAATAGGCGTTGTGTCTCAAAATTTGGCAACATTCGTACTCCTCCATGGGTGCTGAGGTATGTTCAGTCGGTCGTGCTTGCTTTTCCTTTATTAACGATATGAATCGCATGTCCCAATGCAGCCTCCGCCGCTTCCAGCCACCCTTCTGTCAAGGTGGGGTGCGGATGCATGGTCAGCGCTATATCCTCCACACGTGCTGCCATTTCCAGGGCGAGAACTCCTTCGCCTATGAGATTGGAAGCGTCCGCGCCTACGACGTGCAGCCCTAGCAAAACATGTGTCTGTGCATCCACAATCACTTCGGCAAACCCTTCTGTTTCATTTGTCGCCAGCGCACGTCCGTTTGCGCGGAATGGGAACGTCCCGACCTTTACCTGGTGGCCCTGGAGCTGCGCTTCCTCCCGGGTGTACCCTACTCCTGCAATCTGCGGATCAGAAAAAATAACGTACGGAACATGCGGGGAATCGACCGCGCTGGGCAAACCGCCAATCACTTCTGCAGCCACAATCCCTTGCTTGGCAGCGCGATGGGCTAGAGCTGGTCCCGGAGTCACATCGCCAATGGCATAGATATGGGGAACTTGTGTGCGGCACTTGCAGTCTACGGCGATATACCCCTTGTCATCTGTCGTGATGCCTGCTCGATCTAAACCGATACCCTGTGTATTCGGCACTCTGCCGATGGTGACCAGTGCTTTGTCGCTAGAAAGGATTTCTCCTACCTGCAATTCCGAGGACAGATGAAGATGGACTTCTCTTTCTTCGATGCTGGCCTTTTCCACGCGAGTAGAGGTTTTGATCGTGATTCCCAGCTTTTTTGCCTTGCGCTCCACTTCTCGTACCAGATGGCCAGCCACCTGCGGCAATATACGGTCTGCCAATTCGATGATCGTGACCTGCGAGCCCATTTTGGCATAGGCCATTCCCAATTCTACACCAATATAGCCGCCTCCGATAATCGCCAATCTCTCGGGGATCTGAACCAATGCAAGAGCAGAGGTGGAATCCAGAATGTATTCCCCGTCCACCTCTAAAAAAGGCGGGATAAAGGGTCTCGATCCCGTTGCAATTATGGCTTCCTTGAACTTATAGGTCTCGAAATCACCGCCGGTCTCCACCCCGATGCGATCCTCCGATAGAAAAGCAGCGTGGCCTGTCACCACTGTCACACCGTTCTCTTTGCATAGATGTGCGATCCCCTGGTTTAGTTGCGAGACAATACTTTCTTTCCACATTTGCCATGTTCCGAGGTCGACCGTGGCCTCTTTCTCCGGGAGATGGATTCCCATTTTTCTGAAGTGAGTCAATCCGTGAAATTGCTCCGCTGTATGAATCAAAGCCTTGGACGGAATACATCCCCGGTTGAGACATACTCCGCCCAACTGATTCTTTTCGATCAACACAACCGACTTGCCCAATTGCCCCAGGCGAATCGCAGCGGCATATCCGCCAGGGCCACCTCCGATTACGACCACATCTGTCTCTACTGCTACTTCGCCTACTACCATCTATCTCAACTCCGCGAATAATAGATTGGGATTCTCCAGCAATTCCTTGATCCGGTTCGTAAAACGGACGGCAGTGACGCCATCGATCAGGCGATGGTCGAAGCTTAAAGACATGTTCATCATCAGACGTATCACACCTTCCCAATTCCGAACAACCATGCGAGGCTCCATCTTGTGCAGAGCCAGAATCGCCACTTCTGGATGGTTGATGATCGGTGTGGCCTGCAACCCGCCGATTGGACCTACGTTGCTGATCGTAAAGGTGCCGCCGCTGATTTGATCAAGAGTCAATTTGCCTTCCCTCGCCAGAGATGCCAGTTGGCTGATTTCGGCCGCGAGCTCCAGAATTGTTTTTTGATCGGCATGCTTGATGACGGGTACGATGAGTCCATCTTCGGTATCTGTCGCGATCCCAATGTGATAGTAATGCTTGAGGACGATTTCATTCGTCTCGTCATCGATCGAAGCATTCAGCGTTGGGAATTCTTTCAGGGCTATGACAATCGCTTTGATAAAGAAAGGAAGAAACGTCAGCTTGATATTCTTTCGATCGGCATATTCCTTGATCCGGTCTCTCCATTCCTTTACAGCGTCCATTTCCAGTTCATCCACATGGGTTACATGCGGGATGATTGTAGCTGATTTGGTTAAATGTTCGGCTATTTTTTTGCGGATCCCCTTCAAAGGAATTCGCTCTTCTGATTCTCCCAAGAGCAACGGTTTCACAGATGCCGCCTCTGTTTTTGCCTCCGGCACTTTTGGACGATTATCTGGAGTCGGACCCGCTTTCTTTCGCTCCGCGTACTGAATCAGATCGGACTCCACTACTCTTCCCGCGGGTCCCGTACCGACCACATCTTCCAGATCGATCGACATTTCCCTCGCCATTTGACGGACATACGGTGTCGCAAGCGCCCGTGCATGTCTGGGAGCTGGAGGAGGAACGGCCGCTGCTTTTTTCTCTTCCTCTCCCTCTGGTTGTATCACGTAGAGGGTCGCTCCCACTTCCACCGTGTCCCCGACCGCGAAGAACATCTTGCTTACAACTCCTGTAGCGGGTGACGTCAATTCAGCATTTACTTTGTCAGTTTGCACTTCCACAACAGGCTGATCCCGCTTGACGAAGTCTCCTTCTTTTACGAGCCATCTGGTAATTTCCCCTTCATGCATGCCTTCGCCTACATCAGGGAGCTTGAATTCCACCATGCTACTCCCTCCTTTTGGTCCCTGAGTTCAATTAGAAAGAAAGCGTTTCCACAATTCCGCGTTGAACGCGCTCCACTGTGGGCAAGTAGGCATCTTCTACAGAAAACTGCGGTACAGGTATGTCAAAGCCGGTCACTCTCTTCACCGGTGCCTTCAGATAGATCAATGCCTCATCGTTGATCAAAGACACGATCTCTGCACCCAAGCCGGCTGTCCGATGAGCCTCATGAACAATGATGGCACGGCCCGTTTTTTTCACAGATGAAAGGATCGTATCCCGATCCAGCGGATAAAGCGTGCGAAGATCGATGACTTCACATTTCCAGCCCTGTTCTTCTTCTATTTTTTTGGCTGCATGCATGGCTTCACGCAGCATGGCGCCCCAAGCAAAAATCGTCACATCGTCTCCCTCCGAAACGACCTTGGCTTTCCCGAGAGGCACGCGGTATATTTCTTCCGGGACATCTTCTTTAAAGGCGCGATACAGCTTGGTCGGCTCCAGGAAAAGGACCGGATCACGGTCTTCCATGGCGGCGATCAACAGACCTTTGGCGTCATAAGGATTGCTCGGAGCAACGACCTTCAGTCCCGGGGTATGCGCAAAATAGGTTTCCACGCTTTCTGAGTGAAGCTCGGGACCGCGTATGCCGGCACCATAAGGCGTGCGAATCACCATTGGCACCTCAAACTGCCCGCGTGTACGATAGCGCATCCTCGCTGCATGGGAGACGATCTGCTCAAAACCCGGATAGATAAAGGCGAGAAACTGAATCTCCACCACCGGAATCATCCCATTCATTGCCAGTCCGATGGCAGAACCAATGATTCCGGCCTCTGCCAGCGGGGTATCCACTACTCGTTCGGGTCCATACTTTTCCACCAAGCCCTCTGTCGCCCGAAATACCCCGCCATTGATGCCAATATCTTCCCCCAGAAGCATGACGCGGGGATCTTGGGCAAGCATCTGATCCATAGCTTCCGTAATGGCTTGAATCATTGTCAATTTTCTGCTCATGAGATCTTCACGTCCTTCTTGAAGAATGAACGGCACTCTTCCTGCTGCTCGCGGATGTTCCATGGCATTACGGCGTATACGTGCTCAAACATGCCAACCGGATCTGCCTTTGGATAACGTTCTGCCTTTTCCAGATGCAAATCGATTTGCTCGTTCATCTGCGCAAGCCATTGTTCCTCCAGCTTCTCATTCCAGATGCCCTTTTTTTGCAGCAGCTTTTGCAGGCGTGCCAGCGGATCGCGTTTTTCCCGCCACTCCTGGGAAATGGCATCCTGATCGCGGTATTTCTTCGGATCATCTGCTGTGGTGTGGGCGCCGTAGCGGAAGGTGATCGCTTCGATCAAGGTTGGTCCTTCCCCACGCAGGCCCCTCTCGACAGCTTCCTTCACCGTCAAATAGACTGCAAAAATATCGTTTCCGTCCACGCGAATACCCGGAATATCATATGCTGCGGCGCGCTGGGCAATCGTTTTGGAAGCGGACTGCTTTTCAAAAGGAACGCTGATTGCGTAGCCGTTATTCTGGCAAAAGAAGATTGTCGGCGTTTTGAAGACACCTGCAAAGTTCAAAGCCTCATGAAAATCGCCTTCCGAGGTCGCTCCGTCCCCGAAATAGGCGATGCTGGCCGTTTTTTCACCTTTTCGCTTGCTTGCCCATGCGGTGCCGACTGCGTGGACCATTTGCGTTGCGATGGGAACACATGGCGGCATGATTCGCTTGCCTTCAGGGCAAATCGAACCTTCAACATGGCCCATCCAGTACAGGAAGATGCGGTACAAATCCTGTCCATGGACGATAGCCGCTGCATGATCGCGGTAGGTCGGGAACATCCAGTCCCCTGGCGAGAGCGCCAAAGCGCTGCCTACCTGGGAAGCTTCCTGTCCCTCAAACGGCGCGTACGTACCCATTCTTCCCTGGCGTTGCAGGTTTACGGATTTGCGGTCAAAGAGCCGGACCAAAAGCATCTTTTCGTACATGTGAAGCATCAAGGAATCATCGATCTTTCCATCCAGGGATGAAAACAGTTCACCCTGCTCTGACAACACCTGGTACATGTCTCCACTGATTGTGGTTTCGTCGAAGGATTTCCTGTGGTTCTCAGAATAAACCATCATGTCAGTCACCCCTTATCAAAAAGTAGGATTAGAGTGAGTGTTCCAATTTTTCTGTATACGCTTTCATGATAAAACAAGACAAGGTGGGAATGACATGATAAAATGAATAGAATACGAGCCTTTCTCATTACAATATGAATCATTACACGATTCTTTTCCTTCACTTTGCAACCAACGCGAATCGTGTGAAATGGGGCTGAAAAGTTCCAATCACACTCAAATAACCTAGATAGAAAGCGGGGCTTATTCATGATGGATCAAACTGACATCCGCCTGCTGGAGCTACTTCAACTTGAAGGTCGAATCTCTATCAGCGATTTATCCAAAAAGCTTTCTCTCAGTCGCCCAAGCATCTCGGAGCGGCTCAATCGGCTTGAGGAAAAAGGGGTCATCGAAGGCTTCTCGGCTAGAGTTTCGCCGAAGGCTATCGGCAGGGACGTGCTTGTCTTTATTCAATTGAGCCAACTGCGCATTCATTCTTATTCCGATTTTGAAAAGTCCATCCAGGAAAATCCTGATATTATCGAATGCCACCGTCTGACCGGAGAAGTCAGTTACCTGCTCAAAGCGGCCGTGACTGGCATGGAGCATCTCAGTCAATTGATCGATTCCCTCCTGCCCTACGGAAATGTAAATACGTCGCTCGTCTTGTCTTCGCCCGTATCGTTTCGCTGCATTACCCCTCATCCTTCGGGTGGCGTATAAGGAAATAAAGCCTTGTAAAGGTTAAAAATGGGTTGACTTCACGAACATTTGTTCTATAATCGGAGTTAGAATGTCTCCACAGGATTTGTGATTATTTCAATGGCGAGGTGTCCCATATGCACTGTCTTTCCTACGGTGTTCAGGTTTTTTATGAAGATATTGGTACTGGACTTCCTGTTGTCATGCTGCATGGTTTTTCGCTGGATCATCAAATGATGAAAGGCTGCATGGAACCTGTTTTTACTAATCTTCACGGATTTCGCAGACTGTATGTAGATCTGCCAGGCATGGGACTTTCAACACACTATCACCACATCGCAAATTCGGATGAAATGCTAGAGGTTATCCTCCACTTTATCGACCAGGTCCTTCCCGAAAAACCTTTTTTAATCGCTGGAGAATCATATGGAGGATATCTGGCAAGAGGTGTGATTGAAAAACGCCGAAGCCAAGTAAAAGGCGCTCTATTTCTATGTCCGATGGTCGTCCCTGATAAGGAAAAACGTGATTTGCCCCCCAGAACCTTGTTAATGGAGGACAAACACCTATGGGACAAACTGACACTGCAGGAACAAGAGGACTTTACAGCCATGGCGGTGGTCGCAAACGAGAATACGTGGAGCCGCTATAAAAACGAAATTCTTGCCGGCTGTGAATTGGCGGACTATCCCTTTTTGGAAAAAATAAAAACAGCCTACGGATTTTCTTTTGAATTGGATACAGTCTGTTTTCCATATCCCAGTTTATTTGTCGTTGGCAGACAAGACTCTTCTGTAGGGTTTAAAGATGCATGGCATCTGATCGATAACTATCCTCGTTCCTCTTTTATTGTTCTTGACTGTGCCGGTCATAATCTGCAAATCGAGCAACCACATTTGTTTACAGAGCTTGTACATGACTGGTTAGGCAGAGTAAGCGATTATTTGAATGAACCAGCGAGACCATAACTGGTCGACATCCGACTACTCGAGGTCCTTCAATATGGAGAGAAAGCAAAAAAATAGACTGGGCTGCAAACGGAAAACGTTGCCTTCCAGTCTATTTGCTGATTATGATGTCCGTAAAGTCCGTCTCAAGATCTTCCCCGTACTGTTTTTAGGAAGCTCATTGACGATTTCCACCTGCCGCGGCACCTTGTATTTTACCAGCTTGTCGCTGCAAAAAGAGAGAATCTCTTCTTCCGATACTGCTTCTCTGCATGCTATATACGCTTTGACAGCCTCTCCGTGCATTTCGTCAGGGATTCCGATCACCGCCGCCTCGATGATGGCAGGATGCTGATACAGTACCTCCTCTACCTCGCGCGGATAGACATTGTAGCCATCTACGAGAATCATGTCTTTCTTCCGGTCTACGATATACACATACCCGTCTTCGTCCATTCGGGCCAGATCACCGGTATAGAGCCAGCCGTCCTGCAATACGGCCTTCGTATCTTCCGGCAGACCGAGATACCCCATCATCACATTGGGACCGTACACGACGAGCTCCCCGACTTGACCACGGGGCAGTTCATTCCCTTCCGGATCGACCACCTTGTTGATAACTCCCGGAATATCGACACCGACAGAACCCGGCTTGCGGACTCCTCGAATCGGATTGAATGCCGTAGCTGGGGCCGCCTCTGAAAGGCCGTATCCTTCCATGACCTGAACACCGAATTTTCCCTCGAACTTATGCAACAATTCGACAGGCATGGATGCCCCGCCGGAACAGCAGACACGAATACTGGCCATATCTTCTCTTGTCGCTGTGGGAAGCTGCAGCATGTAGTTGTACATCGTCGGCACCCCGGCAAAACAGGTTGCCTTTTGGGTGCGAATGAGATCTAGAATCTCTGCTGGATGAAACCTTGGAGCAATCAAGATCGTTGACCCGTACCGAATGGGTCCATTTACGCAAACCGACATGCAAAAGACATGAAACATGGGCAGGACCGCAACCATCCGATCCCTGGCCTCCAGCTCCAACAGGATCCCCAACGCCTCCGCATTGGAAGCCATATTGCGATGGGACAGCATCGCGCCCTTTGGCTGTCCAGTGGTCCCGGACGTGTAGAGGATGACAGCCAGATCGTTCTCATCCTTCTCCGGCTGTTCATAGCGGTATCCGCTCTCCAGTTGTTTCAGCGAAAGATCGTTGTATATCGGTTCGGTGTAGACAGCCAATGCCACATGATCCAGCCGCTCCTTCATGGGGCTCAAAACAGGCTCCAATGCTGATAGGGCAATGACAGCTTTCGCTTTGCTGTTGGATAAAAGGAATTCGATTTCTCTGGGTGTATAACTCGGATTCATCGGAACAACCGCGGCACCGACACGCAAAATTGCATAGTAAGCCTGGATGAATTCCGGCCTGTTATCCATCAGGAGGGCTACAGCATCCCCCTTGCCTATCCCTCGTTCAGCCAGTCCGGAAGCGATCAAGTCTACCTGTCGATCCAATTCAGCGTAGGTGGTAGTCACATCACGAAACACATAAGCAGGCTGCTGCGGGAATGTTTCTGCGCTTCTTTTCAAATTTTTGTCCAAATGGTACATGGAACTTCCCTCCGTTTCCCTGTATGAAATCCCGAATATTCCGACGGATCAGGACGCTTGTATCAGTGGAGATGCCGTATCGATTCTCTCTTCCTTCTTTTTTGCGAAGAGCAGGAACAGGATGCCAAAAACCAGGCAAATCAATCCGTTCAGAATCATGGCATTGTTAAAGCCCGTAGCCAGATTAGGCGCATTTTGGACGATGGAACCAGTGACCAGCGGAGATATGATACCCGCGAGTGTGACCAGGCTCGACAACACTCCGACGAGCAACCCCGTCCGAAGTGGCATCATGCTGCTGACGATGACGGACGCTGCAGTCCCTACCGAAAATGCAAATCCTTTTGCCAGACATAACGCGATCAAGACGAACACAGTAGATTGGAACCATGTAACAGAATAGAAGAAAATTCCGCCGAGAATAATCGATATGCCACCAATTCGCACATAAGATTTGCGATAGCTGCGATGTTTTTTATACAGCCGATCCCCTCCCCAGGATATCAGGATCGTCATCAAGCCCGCTACCAGACCCGTACCCGCGATCGAATACGCCATCTCTTGATTGGTTAATTGAATGACTTGAACCAGATAGGCTGGTTCCCACACCGAAGCAAACGTAGTGCCCCAGATTTGCGCGAAATAGACAAGGAAACACAGAACAAAGGTCAAGGATAGGAAAACACCAGAAATCTCGGACCACGTTACTTTTGGCAGGGGTGTGGTAGCTGACTTGCTCTCTTCCACGCTTTGGGCTGGTCTTTCTTTTCCCACCCACAGCCAAATCAAAAACCAAATCAGGCTCAATGCCCCCATGAATCCCCAAGAAAAGCGCCAGCCATAGGTATCAATCAAATAGACCAGGAGCGGAGCTGACGCAACCGCGCCGACGAATGCGCCAAAGTTGACAGTCGAATAGACTAGTCCGCGTTTTTCTTCGGGAAACCATTTGTTCAAGTGACTGACGACCGTTGCCCAAAACGGACCTTCCCCGATACCAAGAAGAACCCTGGCTACGACCAGCATCGGCAGACCGGCGATCGCATAGGCACCAAACTGCACCACGGTCCACGATATCGCCATGATCGCCAGCATTTTTTTCGTCCCGATCTTATCCGACAGGGCAGCGCCCAGAATACCGGCAATCGCGAAAAACCAGAAGAAGCTGCTGCCAACAAGTCCCCACTCCTCCTGCGTCAAGGAAAATTCCTTCATGATCGGGACGGCCGAATAGCCTGCGATCGTCTTGTCAGCATAGTTGATCATGTACAACACAAACAGCATTACCATCGTAATTCTGGCCATCATACCCAACCACTCCTATGGGAAAATATGATTTTACATGCGTGTAAAACGAATCTCCTTTGCTTTCTCTGCAGGCTCCAGCTTCGCTGCAAAACCGACGATGCCGCCTTCTTGATCGGTTTGAAAAGAGAGTGGTATGTGAAGGGAATAAGTATCATCATATCGTGCGAAAAATGTGTGCCTTGCTGTCTGAGTCAAACGAAAGGTGAGTCTATTGTTGAGCATCTTCATCTGCAGGCTGTTCTCCGTGTGGGCAATAGAAACGATTCCGTAACCGGGGTGATGATAAGTCCCCTCATAACGGCCATATTGTCGGGAGGATAGCGGATGATCATGGTCATACATGCTGTTGATGCTCTTTTTGAAGTTTTGCAGCTGTTCTTCCATCTTTTTGGCTTCCGCCTGGACCTCCTGCTTCAATCTGCCATGCCAATCGAGCGGCGCCAGATCCAGCAGCCGATCGTAGATTTCATAGGTCAATGCCACTGGGAGGCGAGACTGATCCACTTGGCTCAGGACGACAATTCCGAGCTTCTGTTCGGGCAAAAAACTGACGAAAGAAGTAAAGCCCTGAAGATTGCCAGGATGAAAAATCATGTTATGTCCGCGATAGCTTTGAACAAACCATCCCAAGGCGGAGCAAACAAACGGGATCTCTGGATACGGAGTTTGCTGCGATGAGACCAATTGAGGTTGATGCATTTCCGACAGGAGCTGCTGTCCGACGAGAGGCTGACCATCTGGAAGTACGCCACGATGCTGGAAGGTAAGCCATTTGATCATATCCTCTACGCACGAGATCATTGAACCCGCGGGACCAATCGCTTCGTTGTTCAAAAAAGGAACTTCCGTCACCCTGCCCGCTTTCCACATATACGGCAACGCAGTCGGTCCGGCGTGCCGAGCATCCTCCACCCTAAAATAGCTGTGATTCATCCCCAGCTTGGTCAGGATGCGTTCTTTTACAAAATTCTCCCAGGTCATGCCACTCAACCGTTCGACAAGATGACCCGCAGCCGTATAAAGCAGATTTTGATATTGATAGGAGTGTCGAAAATCTACTGTAGGCTCCAAGTAGGAAACGCGTTCTAGCAATTGCTCGCGTGTAAGAATCGTGTTGTACCAAACCAGATCATGCCTTGGCAGACCTGATCGATGACAGAGGATATCGCGAACCGTGATTCGTTCGGTCGCAATCGGGTCGAACAGCCGAAATGCTGGCCAATATTGCTGCAAGGGAATATCCCAATCCAGCCTTCCCTCCTCCACAAGCAAAGCAAGGCTCATGGCTGTGAATGATTTGGTGGCTGATGCGATGGGGAAAAGGGTATGTGGCGTCATGTCGGCATTCTCCCCTAGACGACGGTGACCAAAGCCAGCCGAGAAAAGGACTTTGTCATCGTGTACGATACCTACCGCACATCCGGGAACGCCCCACCCTTCCCGTGCTCGATCTGCGTGTAGCGCCAGGTCTCTCAAGCGATCCGGGGCTATCCTTAAAGACACCTCCTCCACCTCGCTATTTCTGATTGCAAGGAATCCGTATTTTCCCGATTCCACCTTCAATCTCCATCCGTGTGCCAAATGGCTCGTTTAAGGCTTGGAGCTTCTCTAGTATGTGGGGCTCCTTGCTCAGCTTCGGCCACCCCATGCGGTGAACGGGCAATTCATACCCCAGTTCAATCGGATGGAGTTCGATTTCCAACAGTTCCCCATCCTGCATCTTCCAGATCGGGATGACCGCTTCCCAGACCTCCCGATGCACGCAGAGCCCCCGGGTATAGTTCGCACTCATCGCCTCTAATGCATCTGCGACATTATGACGATGATCCAAACCGTAGTGTTCAAAAAAATCTGCCGGTTGGCTCGTCACGGCCTCCGTCTGGAAAATAAAATCTCCCAGGCTGTAAAAAATGGGACGGTTCTTGTAAATTTCGATGCCTCGCAACAGATGAGGTCCATGCCCTACCACAGCGTGCGCTCCGGCATCGATACACGCTTTTGCAAATACTGGTAGAAAATCTGCGGGGACTTCCTTGTCTTCCCCCTTCATTTCGTGAGCGTGGATGCTGATGATGACGTAATCAGCCCGGCGTTTGGCCTCTTCAATCGTCTGGATGATCCGGCGCAGGTCCCGGGGATGCGGCTCGGTCGTCGTATAATCTCTCTTTGCTTCCCGAAAACGCGAGGTGCCGAAGAGAAAAATATCATCGCCTGGAGCGTTCATAAATCCTTCTTCGATCAAGACCTTGCTGAAGGCATTGATGTCGATGCTGTCGGCTATCTTTTTGAGAGCATCCATCTTTTCTTTCGTAACATGATGCGTCATGATGTAGCGCATCGGGTTGATTCCTGGCCTTCCCGCGCAATCCGGTCTCTGGTCGCCAGCCGCCCACCAGGGATGAAACGTAGAGGTAGCAGCGATCAATGCGACGCGGGCCTGTTCACATTCCAGATAGCGAGGAGCTCCTGCTTCTGCCAGATTTCTACCTGCCCCGGCATGAACGAAGCCGTATTGGTTCAGATACCGCTCTGTGGCCTCCAGTCCGCCATAGAGATAATCCAAGGTATGGTTGTTGGCCCAGCCGATCATGTTGAACCCATATTCTTTCATCACTTGCAGGACTGCGGGTGGCGACATCGCCCATGTGCCGCCGCTTTGCGCGCTTGGATATCCTTCCTGTTCGTGCACGGTCGTCTCCAGATTGGTGATGCGGACATCTGCCTGGTGAAGCAGCCGCGATACCTCCTGAAAAGCCTGGTCCTTGTAAGGAAGGACGCGAGTAATGAAGCTGTCTCCTGTTGCCGCAAAAAGCAGAGGTTTTGTCATGATCCTGATTCCTTCCTCTCCACGATAATATAGGCGGGACTAATAGAATGAAAAATCGTCATCTTCCCCAACGAACGAGTACAGCTTCGAACTGATCTCATCATAATGCTGCAGCCGCTTTTGCACGTTGGCGGCATCATGCACCATCACCCCCTTGATCAGAACATTCAGCAGGGAAAAGAGAGTAGGCATACCACTGGTGGCAGCCGGCTGAGGAGTCGTTACCTTCAAGAGATAGTCAGCAGCCTGACTGATCGGTGAAAGCTCCCCTTCTGTAATGGCCAAGACTTTTGCTCCCAGTGATTTTGCAGACTGGACAAGCCCAATCGTCTCAGCCGGATGGCGAGGAAAGGAGATCGCTATCACCAGCCACTCCTGATCCCGCTCGGTCAAAAAGTAATCGGCATTGTCGACGGCCCCTGTGTATAAATGCGTGTTTCCCTTGATCGCATTCAAGGTGGAGAATAGCCATTTTGCCGGGATGTGACACCATCGAAGACCAACTACGACAATTCTGTTCGCACGGATAATGCTGTCAATCGCCTGCTGGTAAAGTTCGTAATCGAACTGCTGCAAGCCATGCTGCAAAAAGGCGATATCCGTCTCAATGACTTGGTGGGCATAGTTGTCCCTCGTCACTGCGTCCTCGGTGGCGCGGTATTTTTGGATCGGACCTTTTCGTTGATCCATCATCAACAGCGATTTTTTTATCTCATCCTGCAGCTCCGAATAACCGGAATACCCCAAGGAGTGGCAAAAACGAATCACCGTCGCTTCACTCGTATTCGTCAGCTCTCCGATTTTTTTGGCTGTATGTATGGCGATCAGACTGGGCTTGTCGACAGCGATCTTGGAGATGATTTTCTGACTGGCAGTAAGATTGCCAAATTGCTTTCTGATTCGTTCCTTTACCTGTTCCATTTCAGTAGCTCCTTTGTTACATGGAAAACGTAATTTTGTGAATATTATATCTTTTGAAACATTTCACTTCAATACACATCAGAAAATGTAGTAAATCCTTCATTTTGACAATTCCGAACCAGGTGGTCTTATGGGAATGGAAAACAAACCCCGCCTTTTCAGATACGAAAAGGCGGGGTCTCGACAACACTTCGTATTTTATAGGGTACTTGTACTGCTCGCGTTACTGCGCTCGTAGTGAATCTCTCCCCCGATGATCGTCATCTCGATATCGGTAGACAAGATTTCATCCGGCTCGATCTCCAGGAGGTTTTTGGAATACACGGTCATATCCGCATACTTTCCGCGGCTGATGGTTCCTTTGACCGCTTCTTCGTTGGTTGCCAGCGCTCCGCCATAGGTAAACAAGCGAAGAGCCTCCTCTACCGTCAGATTTTGTTCGGGGTTGTATCCCTCATGAGCGTCTGCCGGCGCCTTTCTCGTCACCGCAGCGTGAATCCCCAGCAAAGGTGCCAATGGTTCCACGGGAGCATCGGAACCGCCAGCACACATGATGCCAGCCTCCAGCATGTTTTTCCAGACGTAGGTTTGCGACGCCCGCTCGGCACCGATCCGATCGGCTACCCAGGGGAAATCGCCGACGACAAAACGCGGCTGAATATCGGCCACGATCGATGGACTCTTCAGGCGCTCCAGCAAATCAGGGCGAAGCAATGACGTGTGAATCATGCGATCCCGATACGCGACTGGCGGGAACTGGTCCAAGGTGTCCAGCACCATTTCCAAAGCCTGGTCGCCAATGGTATGCACCGCAATCGGCATCTGGGCATCCCGTGCTTCTTTGAACAGCTGGTAGAGGGTTTGCGCATCATGAATGTAACTGCCGACGTTGTCCGGATCATCGGTGTATGGCGCGGACAAATAAGCTGTCCGACCGCCAAAGCTGCCGTCAGCAAAGATTTTTACGGCACCAATCTGCAGCGTTTCATTCCCAAATCCTGCATACATGCCCCGTTCCACCAAACGTTTGACATGCGGATAGTAAATGAGCAGATTGCAACGCAAGCCCAGCTTTTCCCCGTTCAACAGCTCGTCGTACAACTGCCAGGTTTGATCCAGTCCTCCGAAGGTCCGCAGATCCTCGGTATGGACACTGGTTAGTCCGCATTTGACCGCTATCTGAATCGCTTGTCTCAACAAATCCTTGAACTGCTCGTAAGTTGGCTCCGGGATATGCTTGGCAACAATGTCGGCTGCTGTTTCCAACAGAACGCCAGTCGGTTTTCTTGTCTCCGGATGCAGGACAACCGTTCCTCCAGCAGGAATTTCCATCTCTTCTGTATAGCCTGCCAACTCCAACGCCTTGCTGTTTACCAATGTGACATGGCCGCAAACGCGCGATAAAAATACAGGGCAATGGGGCGCCACCTGATCCAATTCCTCGATCGTAGGCAACCGTCCGTCGGCAAAGCGATTTTCATCCCATCCCCTGCCTTGCAGCCACTCATTTGGAGCCGTTTGCTCAGCCCGTGACTGAATCGCTTGCAAAAGCTCCTGCCTGGAGGTGATCCCAGTAAGATCGAGGTTCATCAAATTCGTGGCGATGGAAGACAGATGCAGGTGACTGTCGATCAAACCCGGTGTCACCATTTTCCCTTCCAGATCTCGTACAATCGCGTCGGGACTTCCCCATTGCAGGAGCATTTCCTGATGACTGCCCAAATCAATGATTTTCCCTTCTTGAACGACTACGGCTTCCACGACGGGGTGGGATGGATCGAATGTATAAAACTTGCCATTGGTATAAATCGTTGTCATAAATACCCCTCACTCATCATGTGATAGATGTCGCTATTGCTTGCTGCGATATCTCGTTGGGAGCGACGGCTGATTTCTTCCGCAGCCTCTTGTGCTTTTTTCAACGCATCTTTCTCATCCACAGTCAACAACTGACGATTTTCCATGATGAACCGTCCGTCTACAATCACAGTCTCCACTTCGTGGCCTCTAGCCGCATATACGAGATTGGGAACGATATTTCGGACTGGATTCGTATAGATGGGAGCCAAGCCGGGATCTTGCATCGTGAGGATGATGATGTCAGCTTTCTTCCCTGCTCGAAGACTGCCGATCTCCTTCTCCAGGCCAATCGCTTTGGCAGACTCAATCGTAGCCAGCCGAAGGGAAAGCCACGCAGGAAACACAGTCGGGTCGGAGCGTTTCACCTTGTTCAAAATGGCGGCAAACTTCATTTCGTTAAACATATTGTGGCAATTGTTGCCTGGCGCCTGATCCGAGCCGAGCGCTGCCTGCCCGCCTGCTTCCAGGAAATCGAGGATGGGCGGCACCAAGCCATCGATGATGCCGATGCTTCCGGCGCAATAGATCATGGAGGCTCCCCGTTTTGCCACAAGCTGCGTCTCTTCTTTCGTCGCTTCGGTGAGATGGACAGCCATCAGACGGGAATCCAGATAACCGATCTCCTCCAGGTACGGGATCGAGCGCTTGCCGTAGCGTTTCAGCATTTGATCGATCTCCCGGTCCCCTTGCGCGACATGCATATGAATGCGGGTATCGTACTTTTCTGCCAATGCCTTGACCTCCAGCATCAGCTCGGTTCCCATCATGTCAGGCCCCTGTGGTCCAAAGAGGCAGGTAATTCGCCCGTTCGCCTGACCATGCCATTTTTCATACAGCTGAATGTTGGCAGACAGTTTTTTTTGTCCAATCGCAGGATCCAAGGGATACAGTTCCCCTACTGGCACCAACCCCATGTCATCCGGGAGCTCGTTTACCGTCTCCGCGACTCTTGCGCGAACACCAACCTTCACATAATGCTCCACAATCTCGTTCATCGAATGGTCATAATCGCAAAAAATGGTGGTTCCGGCCTTCACCCCCTCGATGATCGCCACGAGCGAACCCGCCAAGGCTTCATGCTTCTTCGTATTCTGCATAAGTGGCCACAACCCTTTTTGCATCCAGTGAGACATGTCCTGGGCCATACCTCTGAAGATCGCCAGGCCCGTATGCATATGGGCATCGATGAGTCCTGGCATAACCAGCTTTCCAGTCCCATCTATCATTCGCTCGGCTTGATACGCTCTCAGTATCTCTTCGGTCGGTCCGACAGCGAGGATGGCATTTCCTTTCACTGCGATCGCCCCGTTTTCAATCATGCCGACGCCCTTGCCTTCCATTGTCAAAACAAAGGCATGACCGATGATCCAATCTGCTTTCACATCCGTTTCCCCCGTTCCTCATAGGACAAAAGCTTAATGGTTCAGCACCTTGGAGAGGAAATCCTTCGCCCGATCGGTCTGCGGATTGGTAAAAAACTGTTCTGGCGGCGCGATTTCCACGATTCGTCCATCGGCCATGAAAACGATCTGGTTGCAAATCTCCCGCGCAAATCCCATCTCATGCGTGACCACGACCATCGTCATCCCGGTAGAGGCAAGATGGCGAATAGCATCGAGCACTTCCTTGATCATTTCCGGATCGAGCGCAGAGGTCGGCTCATCGAACAGCATCACTTTGGGGTCCATCGCCAACGCACGGGCTATGGCGACACGCTGCTGCTGCCCTCCCGAGAGCTGGCCGGGATAGGAAGCGAACTTCTCCCCCAACCCAAGTGAAGTCAACAGCTTCTTTGCCTTTTCTTCTGCCTCCTCCTTCGCAACCTTTTTCACCTGAATCGAAGCGATGGCGACGTTTTCGACAGCAGTCAAATGCGGATAGAGGTTAAAGGACTGGAAGACAAAGCCAATGTTCGAGCGAACCTTGTTGATATCCGTCTTGCTGTCATGCACGGATATGCCATCTACCAGGATTTCTCCAGCCTGGATGGATTCCAGCGCATTGATACTGCGGATCAGGGTGCTTTTCCCCGCGCCGCTCGGACCGATCAGGGCATAAATATGGGATTCCGGCACTTCGAGATGAATATCTTTCAGCACATTTACATTTCCAAAGCTTTTGCTCACCTGTTTGATTTGGATCACAGACTATCCTCCCCCCGCAAAATCGAATCGCTTTATCACTCGGATACCCGGTAGCGTCGTTCAATTACATTGATCAGCTGGGAAAGGAAGAACGTGACGCAGAAGTACATGATCGCGACGAAGGTCCATACTTCCATGGCTCGAAATGAAGTCGCTACCACGTTCTTGGCGATCAAGGTCAAATCCACTACCGAGATCACAGATACCAGCGAGGAGTCTTTTATCAATGTGATAAATTGCGACGCCATGGGAGGCACTACCTTGCGAAAAGCCTGTGGCAGAATGATAAAGCGCATGGCCTGAAAGTAGGTCATCCCTGACGAACGCGCGGCCTCCATCTGTCCGCGAGGAACGGCTTGAATGCCAGCGCGGACGATCTCGGCAATAAAGGCCGCGGAAAATAATCCAAGTCCGACAACTCCCGATAAAAACGGTCCCATTTTCAAAATTTTGCCAAGAACAAAATAGATCCAAAACAACAGAACGAGCAGCGGAACGCCCCGGACAAACTCTACATAGCAGACCGCGATAAGAGAAACAAAGCGGTTGCGGGATATCCGACACAGTCCCAGAATAATCCCGACTGGAATACTTACGAGCAAGGCACACGCTGATATTTGCAGCGTCATCCATAGACCGTCCAGCAGAATCGGCATATGTTCAGGAATCACACGCCATGAGCCCATTGCCATCCAACCTCCTCAAGCCCGTATCGTGCTACACGCCGGAACTTAGTAATTGTCCTGTTGAACATTGTTGATCCATTCATTCGACTTGAACCATTTTTGAATGGAAGCCTGATCGGCAGGACCGTTGCGGTAGGAAGCCAGGAACGAGTTGACCCACTGGATCGTGGCGTGGTCGTTGAGCGGCAGGGCAATTCCCAAATTCTCGCTGGATAAAATATCATAAATCCCTCTGACCGAATCTCCGTTCATGATTTCATAGACGGCAATACCTGGCTCATCAAAGATGACGGCATCCGCCTGATTTTGCTTGACTGCCAACGCCGCATTGGCAAAACCGTCAAAATCCATGATTTGCGCATTTTTGAACAATTGCTTGGCCAACAAAGCCCCGGTCGTACCTTGGGAAACGGCAATTTTCTTTCCAGACTGATCCAGGTCTTGCCAGTTTTTTGTGGTGGTATCAGACTTGGGGACCATGACGACTTGTCCTGAGGAGTAATACGGGTCGGAGAAGCTTACAGCCAAGGCGCGATCACCACGGATCGTCATGCCAGAGATGACCATGTCAATATCGCCTGTCTGCAGCGCAGGGATCAGTCCGCTAAATTCAAAATCCTTGAACTCGACTTCTACTTTCAGCGCATCGGCGATTGCTTTTCCTAAATCCATGTCGTAGCCGACATTCACGCCTTGCTTATCTTTCATCTCAAAAGGGAAATAACCCGGCGAGGTGCCGATGATCAGCTTATTTCGGTCGATAATCTTCTGAATCGTAGACGGACCGCCTGCTTCCCCACCGCCTGCCTCCTGGGAACAGCCTGCTGCCAGCATGAGTAAAAACGTCAGGAACAAAAACGACAACCTTTTCATTCCAATCCCCCCTTTAGTAAACAAAACAGATTAGCAGCCAATTGGATCTCTGCGCAGAAACACAGTCATACAGTGCAGCGCGCCCCACCCTTTCATGATTTCATCCACGGGCGTCTCGATTACAGTGATGCCTGCCTGCTCCATCTTCTCCTTCGTCTGGGGATTGCCGGCAGGCAGGACGATTTTTCCCGGCTCCAACGCGACAAAGTTGGTGCAGAAGGTTTCCTTTACCTCATAGGGATCGGTAGCTTCGATCACGGTAAAGTCCTTGTCCAGCAATGGCTTTACAACATCGTAGGGCACTTGCCAGGGAAACAGAACGACTGTCCGCTTGTCCGCAATGTTCAGCAAGCCATCGATATGAGCATGTCCATACGGAATCGGAAAGCGGATAAAATCGGTAACCCCGATATTGCGCAGCTCGGCCTCAACCTGTGCCGCACCTGACTCATTGGCACGTGCTCCTGTCCCGATAATGACTGTTTGCCTGTCCACCCACATCAAGCAGGCACCATCAAAAAATCCATCTCCGTTAATCGTCTTGATGATGGGAACCCCCAGCTTGGCCAACTGTTCGGCAACATAACGCTCTTCCCCGCGACGCGCCTCAATCGCAGGGCGGCAAACAATCGCTCCTTCCGGTGTCATGGCGACCAGATCCCGCAAATAGAGGGCGTTTGGTTTGTCCCCCCGCATGTTCTCGACATAATGAACTTCAATTCCATGCTCCTGGTAAATCTGAACCAGAGCATCCTGCTGCGCGCGCGCCTGATCTGGATTCATCGGTGCCTTCCATCGATAGCGGGAATAGTTCTCCTCCGACACGATTTCGATCTCGCTGCCTGGTCTTCTCATCAAGACGGAGCGAAGCTTGCCTACTTCCGAGTCACAGTACCAGTTGCCCCAGCAGTCAGGCATGTCCTCTGAAAAAACCTTCTCCGACGGAAACCAGCGCTCACCCTGCACATGTAAAGTCATAGCGAAAGTGATTCCTCCCCTTGAGTATTAATGATTTATATAAACCAAGAAGCTTGGATTATATAAGAAAATGACTTGTGATCGAGGGCGTTTCACTTTATGGAAAAGTATAAGAAAAGATAGGTTAAAATATTCTGAATAAATAAAATTTAGTGATCAGAGCTTGTTTCTTTTCCGTGATCTTTCAAATAAAAAGAGGTAAGACTGGCGGATGAAACCTCGAATCGGTTTCGACCATCCTGGCCTGCCTCTGCCTCTCTATTCATCGTCACTACGACTAACGTCTCTAATCTTTATAAGGATCGAATTCGTCTGCCCCGGCCATGCAGACGCCAATCGGCTTCAACACATGCATGATATCAAGTGTTTCTTTGTGTGCTTCGAGAACCTGCTCCAGTTTTTTGTAGACAAAAGGACTTTCATCCGTGCCTGCTCCGCGCAGTTCGACGCCGTAATCACGAATGGCTTTCTTCATTTGCTCTACGGTTATTTTTCCGCCGCTTCGTTTCTTTGTCTTCCAGTTCATTTTTCCGGCTGCTTCCGTACGGCTCATGATGCGGCCAGCGCCATGAACAGTACTGTAATAGGCATCCTTGTTCTCCTGCGAATCCTTCCCTTTTACAATGACGGAGATATCCCCCATGCTGCCGCCGATAAAACCCAGCTGACCGGGCGCTGAAGGGGTTGCCCCTTTTCGAACTACGACATGCTCCTTGCCGTCATGGACTTCTTTCCAGGCAAAATTATGGTGGTTATGCACTTCAAAGGTAGCCTGCGCATCCAAGATATCCAGCACCTGATGGATGACATAATCACGACCCGCGTAAGCATACTTGCCTGCCAACGTCATCGCGCGGAAATACATGTCTCCGACCTCGCTATGCAAATCCAGCAGCGTCGGGGGCTGATCCATACTCTCTCCCGCTGCCTTGTCGGAGAATTTTTTGCCTTGCGCCAGGTTTAAGAAGCCGCTTGCCGTCTTGTGTCCAAATCCACGGCTTCCAAAATGGTTGGCAATCCATACATCCCCGGAGGCTTGTTCCACGAACAGATCGACAAAATGATTGCCGCTCCCAACGGTGCCCAATTGATTGCGAGCCAACGCTTTGAGTGAATCATGCTCGTGCTTCCCGATGCTCTGATAGACGCTCCAGTCCGCATCGTCAAACAGCTCATGGTCGACCTTTTCATTGTTGGACCGCCCGATCCCGAACGATATCCTGCGGGAAATCTCATCCATGATCGCAGGCAATCTGTCTTTAATTTCATCGTATTTCAAATTGGTGCGGACAGCCTTGTTTCCGCAGGCAATGTCATAGCCGACACCGGATGGGGAAATCTGACCATCGTAAACCACAACCCCGCCTACCGGTTGCGAATATCCTTTATGATGATCGGCCATAAGCAAGACCTGCACTACATTGCCGTACTTGGAGCAGGTGACAGCTTGGGATACTGCATTGTCCAGCGGCGTACCCCAAACTCTGACGTTTTCGATGATTTGATACATAGGTTTGCACTCCTTCAATATCGCCCTCTTTACAGTCGAGGATCTATTTCTTTTTCATTCGAAACTTCCCATAACAGCTGAGATACAACACTCTGATACTGCGTATTGTCTTCCGTAATGCGGGAAAACGGAATAGCTAGCATCTGCCTTCCAAGCTGATATTCCTTCATGGATGTTCGCAACTTTTGACCGATTTTCTTTTGTTTGATCAGCTTCCGATACTTGTGAGGGAAGCGGTAATCGTAGCCGTAAATGATGGATAAATACTCAGGGTTGCGAACCTTCATGTAAGGAACTGCTTTATCATCCATGAACTCTGGCTTGATGACCACGCCTTCCATCTGCTTTTCCATCGTCAGGAAAGAATAGTATCGATGAGCTTGAACGTACGAATCGGGCGTATATAAATCGACACATCGATAATCATCATCCGTTACAAATCGGTACATGTCAGAAGTTTTCCAGTTTGGAATCTGCTCTTCTCCGCTTTCATATACCAGCTTTAACAGCCCAAATGGTTTGAATTCGAGTTCTTGGTCGGCGGCATATATCTCAAGCTGCTTCTGATAGATCTGACTGGCTTGTACGTGTTCCTCTACAGGCACATACGTTTCAGCAAATTGGCAGAGATTCTTGAAATTTTGATAAGTATTCCCGCCGTATTTTTCGATCAATGCCTGCTTGGAATGATGATATTGATCTTTTTCAAACCCGCTTTCCTTGTAGGCCTGAAGCAGCTTTTGATAGGCTTGATCAAAATCATTTTGTTTCAAAAATGCCAGCTCGCTCTCCAGCGCCTTCTGGATCGGCTTGAACTGTTTTTCGATCAGCCCTTCGCCCAGCGCCTTCCACGGCATTAGTTCGCCATCCAGAATCATCATACGAACCTGATGCTGTTCCATGAACCCCTGAAAACGTTGCAAGAGATTTTCATAGATGCTGGAAAGCTCGATCTGTTTGATTGGATGGCCATGACGACTGACAGCAAAACATTTGCTGACATCCTTGAACAGATATACATTACATCGCGAGCCCATATACTTCGGCTGCAAAACAACATGCTGCACTCCTTGATCTCTAAAGTACTGCAATGCCTTTTCCAAGGACTCGAGTTGATTTGCCGCTTCATCCTTATCTGCTGGTGGCATGGTACCTGATATAAAATTGATCTGATTTTGCGCGTACGAAAGCAATGTTCGCTTTTGTTCGTCGTTCATCTCTTGAACCGATCTTATTTTATCATCATCTTGAAAAAGAATGGGCAAATCTTCCTGAATCACACTGTGCGCTGACGGATACGTCTGGGTAAATAGCTTATGAGAGATCGTCACAGACGTCAGCGCGTTGCCGTGTACGCATCCTGTATCGAGATGAATCTTGTTTTTGATTCGAAAGGATTGTTTGGCAGCGATATGACCAAACAAGTGATACGGATGATTTTTTACAGCCTCCGTTTTCAAAAAAGCTAATTGATCTTCATATGGCTCTGTGCGATTGATCCTGAAATTGCGTTGGTGTCGTACCGAATTGCTGTCCAGCTTGCCGATGTATTTATTTTTGCAGGGTGCGTGAGTGACATAAAAAGATGGACCCGCAATGCCGTGACGCTTGTAGAATGGCCTGGACAGGCGGTACAAATCAATAAACTTCTCTCTTAACGAGTCGTCTGCTGACAAAATCTGTATGGAATCAAAGTAAGTACGAAGAAGCTCTTCATCGACTTCGCTTATTTCTCCATGAAGATATTTATAGACAAAATTTTCGTGATTTCCTGTCACGAGGTAGAACAGTTCACGGTTTTCATACAAAAACTCGATTGTCTCCTTGGTTTGCTTCCCTTTGTCAATCCAGTCCCCAGCCAGAATGATCTTCGTTTGTTTTCCTTTTCCTTGAGCCATCAGCTTGTTTTCGTTCAATTCAAAACCATGTCGGACCAAAAGACTTTTTAACTCCTCCACACATTCATGAATATCACCGATGATCAAGTAGCTTTGGTCAGGCGGCAGGATGGTAGAAACATATTCATCCTTGTCGGATATGACGATCGAATAGGCAGGATTTGCTTGGAGCGTTGCCGGTAAGTAAAAATCCTTGCTGCGAATGCGGTGGATTCTAGCATATTTTTCGCCCGCGAGTGAACGGATGACTTCTTTTTTCAAGCGATTGATATGCGAAGTGATCAGTTTTTTGGAACGCTCAGAAGCGTAGTAATCCTCACGGCTGCGGTAATCAAAGAGGATTACTTCCACTCTGTAGGTGTTCTCTCTGGCGATCTCACGCACCTTGGCGCGAAAGTCTTCTGCCAATCCCGTAGTGTCGACCACGACAAACTCTGCATTGACCGGAAAGCTCGTTACCATCCTCAGCTTTTCATACAGCAGATGGAACGCTTGCTCACTTGTCTCCAGCATGACTTGGTCGTATTTGTCATGCTCATGACCAAGCAGTTCTTGGCGGATGGCATCGGAGGACAGGTATTGAACGTTTGCTTTTATTCGTTTATTTTCATCAGAAAATTGAAGCGCAGGAATCAGAACCTGCTTAGCGAAGGTTGTTTTTCCGCATTCGGTCGGACCTACCAATAAAAAGACAGTATGAACATTTGTTTGAAGCTGCATGCTTACTCTCCCCTTTTCCTGAGGATGGCACCTTGCGTAGTCTGGATGTTGTTGACGCAATCCCCAATCCCAACAAACTCACAGTGCACTTGCATATCCCATGTCACGTCATTCAGCCATTGCCGAAACGCTGCTTCCCCCATTTCCCATTTGTGATCATCATGACGATAGGAGGTTAGCGCATAATAGCGATTAAAGTCTGCGTTGGGTGTCGTGATGACGAAATACTCGAAATGAACCTCTTGGCATATATGCCGAATCAGCTTTGCCGCTTCTTCCAGACTCATGTGCTCGATCACTTCGGTTAGAATGACATCTACCTGTTCACCGTTATACTCCCATAAAAACTGATCAATCGAGAGCATGGGTATCACGTTATCCAGTTCTTTTTTCTCTGCTTTCCGCTTCACCGCTTGCATTGCTTCCTCGTTGATATCAATTGCGTAATAACTGGATTCCAGCTTTCCAGCAAACGGGATCGCATAGAAGCCTTCCCCGCAGCCAACGTCCAGAATTGATTTGTCAAACGGAAGAAGGTTCTCGATAAAGGCCCTTCTTTGCTGCGCCGTACTTCCATATTCGAAGGAAATGACCTCGCGCTTCGATTGTTCCAAGCTGCTTTTGTATCTGTGGTAGAGCTCCCTTGTAAGCAAGAAGTTCCTGGAAAAAAGGCTTCGGATATAGAAAGGCGCTTCCATCACTTGCAGGCTCTTGATGTATTTCTCCAAAAGACTGTCGGATATGTGAAAACGTTCGTTGCCCGTGATGGCCAAAAATACACAGAGCACACTTGCGACATGAAGCAGTTGATACAAACTCTTTTGTGTCTTTACTGTCAGAGAGTAGCTCATATGTGCGAGATGTTGGATTTCAAAAGAAAAGTCATGCAAGTGATTCGAAAAGAACTGGATATAATGGATCCTTTCGATATGGATCATGTTAATAAACAAAGAATGTTCATACCCTTCTACGTCTCGCTCATCTTGCGCGCGAAGGGTCGCTGAAAAAAATTCATTTAACGCATTCAAAGGAAACAAAGGTGTGTTATACCTGGATAGATTCAAATATTCAAAGTTTTCATTTTCTGACCGTTTATAAGAAACTTCATTCTCCGCATCCTTGAAATAGATGTTGAATATATGATTGTCAGAAAACCAGCCAAATGCAGTTCCTTTCCTGATTGTTCGCAGGATCATTCCTGAGTCGGGATTTTTCTTGATCAGAAATGAGAACTGAGGATTGGCAGATTGCAATTGAAGAATTGCCATGTTACCCATCTCCTCCACTACATACTGTGCAGCCGTGGTTTGTAACCCTATCATTACGCATTACAGGTTTATCGAACATGGCAAAAGTATTACGACATTGGAGTATAATGAGAAAAAGACCATCGACATGGGAGCGGAGTAATTGAATGGCAAAAGAAAGCTTTGACAAAGAAATCCAGTTCTTGCGCATGCTGCTGCTCACCAGCGGGGCTTTCAGCAGAAAACAGTTTGCTGAGCGCTTGGGGATTTCCGTACATACGTTCGACAAAACGGCAAGACGTTTGAAAGACATTCTCCTTTCGATAAAAAAAGAACAAGCCCAGCAAGACAGCTTGGAGCTGAATCAGTTCACCAGGTTCAATTATTATGAAACGTCAGAGCCGCTTCTCCTGTTTTTATTCCGAGCCAAATCACTGAAAGAGTCGGAAAGCTATCGTCTATCCGTGTTGCTCTCCGCAATGCAGGAACAAGCTCTCTCAGCCACAGAACTGCTGGAAGTATGCAACAGACTTTTTCCCTCTGAAATCGTCTTGCCTGACGAAAAAACCATCCGTTCTGATCTGAAGTATCTGGAGGAAGTAGGCGTCATTACCAGGGAGCCAGGTGGACGCCCTATTCGCTATCGACTGCACAACGAAATAATTACGCAGTTGACAGATGAAGAATTACTGGACTTGTATGATTATGTCGATGTCATGGCAAACACACAGGTCCCTTCCGTACAGGGATACATGCTTCGGGATAATTTGAAAAAAATGGTGAAACAGCTCCATCCTGCGCCTGTTTTTACGGAGAGATTTCTCTATAAATACCATTTTCATTCGCGTATCCTAGATGAAGCTCATCTTTACACGTTGTTCCAAGCCATCCACCAAAAACGCAAAATCAGCTTTGACTACTTCACACCAAGATCAGGGACAAAATACGCAGCACAAAACACCAACCCTTTATTCGAAAAAAAATCTACTGGGAGAAAAGAGCATGTCCTCCCGCTCAAAGTGATTTACGACCATCAATATGGCAGATGGTATTTACTTGCTCATAAACACGGCAAAGGAATGGTGAAATATCGGCTGGAGGGAATCACCCAAATTACAGAGGAAGATGTCGTTTCGGTAGATGTATTTATGCAGCAACAGGAGCAGTTGGCGGAAAGCATCCGTTATAGCTGGTTGATTGATACGGGGCGACCTCTAAAAGTCAAAGTCCGTTTTTTCAACCCTGATGGCTACCAGCCCAACTTTGTCAAAGAAAGAGTTTCACTTCAAGGACAGTGGGGAGTCATCACGGAAGAGTCAGATGATTCCTTTATTTATGAAATCATGGTCAACGGCATAACGGAGATCAAGCCCTGGCTTCGCAGTTTTGGATCGAGCTGCGAAGTTCTAGAGCCCGCTTTTCTGCGCAGGGACATGATCAAGGAATGGAAGGAGATTTTGTCCTATTATGAATCCGTTCGAGAAAATCTTTAACTATCAGATTATCAGCAGATTGGAAGAATCGGGTACGATCGCAATCACTTCTCATGAACGGACCTGGTTAAAGACCATGCTGGCCCATCCTGCAGCCAGGCACGCCTTCTCGGAGGAGACCCTCACGAAATTACAAGGCATACTCGCGCAGGTGGAGCCCTACGATTTGTCGGGTGGCTTCGTGGAGAAGGCCAAATCGCAAGAGAAACAAATCTACCACCCGCTCCTCCGCAAATTTCGAGGAATACTTGTACGAAAACAGGGAATGTACATTACCTATCAAAACCGAAATGGCAAAACACATCTTGAGCAACGCGGTTTTCCCTACAAACTCGAATACTCCATGGTAAAGCGCGAGTGGTATTTGCTATGGTACCATTTTCGCATCAAGTCCTTCATGTCGACGCGATTGCAGCATGTCTTTTCTGTGAGGGAGCACCCTGTATCGAGCCAAGTAGCACAAGAAACGATCGCAATCATTGAGACATCTCTCGAAATGAGAAAAGAGCAGGCCGTCATCGAGGTAGTCCCCGCCTACAACCAGGAACTGACACGAATCCTGTACGCCTTTTCTTGCTTTGAAAAAGAGGTTGAGTATCTGGATCAGGCAGATACGTATCGAATCAAGCTATTCTATCTGGAGGATGATCGGGAATACATCCTTTCCAAAATTCGCTTCCTCGGTACTCGCATTCGTGTCATAGAGGGAAAGAAATTGCAGCTGCGGATGTACGAATCTGCCCAAAAGGCTCTACTGCGCTACGGAATATCGATGCGCAACCCGGAAACATCAGAATAACTTCAAAAAAAACAAGCTAGCTGTTGCGTCCAGCTAGCTTGCTTCGTATTTACAACAATCCGCCAAGAACAGCACCTTTCACAAAAAATCGCTCGATGTTCTTCTCGACTGTGGGATCGGGAATGAGAGGCGGCGCATGATGCGGCTTGATCCGAGCGTCGATAATCACGTTGTCGCAGCCCCAATGCTTGTAGGAATAATAGCTGTTGACCCCGTAGATATCGTGGGATGGATTGCTTCTCGTAAAGGTAGCCCAGAGGAAGTTTTTGAGATTTGCACTCAAAAACGAGCTGTCATCGCACAAAATGATCAACGGACACGTATCAATGCCCCCCTTTTCACCAAGCGCGCTGCAGAGCTGTTCCATTTCCGTTAGCTCGATTTTGTAGTCGGTAAAGGATGGCGCTTGCAAGGCGACTACTCCAGGCATCACCAGCTGTGCATTGCCATAACCCCGGATTTCTTTCAATGCCTCAGGAACCTCTGTACACAGATCCCGCTTTTTGTCTCCGCATGCTGCAAATACCACTTTGCTTCCGGTATTCAGGCCTGTACCCGAATAATCCAAAGTATCAATCGTGGTATTGGTCTGAAAGTGAATGTCGCGGTGCAGGTCGATCCGCTCCAGAATATAGCGCAAAAACCCTTCTTCATCATGCGTATCCAGCGGACGATCCTCCTCCGCCGCAATAAAGAGGTATTTCGCCAGGCTAAGCTGTCCGGTGCCAAGAATGCGATTGGCTATCGTGAGAATTTCGGAAGGCTGCTTGACCGGTTGGTATGGCGTATACCGTTCACTGCCAATCGCAAACAACAGTGGATGAACGCCAGCCGCGTCGACCGCATGCACTTCCTTCACACCGGGGATCTCCTGCTTCACCGCATCGCCCGTCAACTCATGGATCAACTGACCGAAGGAAGTGTCCTCCTGTGGTGGACGGCCCACGACGGTAAACGGCCAGATGGCGTTTGGCTTCGCGTATACCTTATGGACCCGCATAACGGGAAATGGATGAGTCAGGCTGTAGTACCCCAGATGGTCGCCGAAAGGTCCTTCCGGTTTGGTCTCATTCGGATATATTTCTCCCGTAATCACGAAATCAGCGTCATTGCTGATGCAATAGCCGTCGATATAGCTGTATTGAAAACGACGTCCCGCAAGCAAACCGGCAAAGGTCAGCTCGCTCATCCCCTCTGGCAGAGGCATAACTGCCGATAATGTGTGGGAAGGCGGTCCTCCCACAAAGCAGCTAACCTTGAGCGGCTTGCCCATTTTGTTTGCCTTGGCCTGGTGGATACCGATGCCGCGGTGAATCTGGTAATGCAAGCCTACCTCTCGATTCACCTCGTACTCATTTCCGGTCAATTGAACGCGATACATCCCCAGATTGGAATTCATGATCCCTGGTTTTTCCGGGTCCTCGCTGTAGATTTGCGGCAAGGTGACGAATGCGCCGCCGTCCATCGGCCAGCTTTGGATCAGCGGCAGGTCCGTGATCTTGATCTCTTGAGCGGTGACGGGCTCGCTTGATGATTTTTGCATAGGGAGGGCTTTCCATGCCGCTAGTCCGCTGCCCACATGCTTGAATGGGTTTTTGATAGCCTTCATGGGATCGTTGCGAAGAGCGATGATGTTCTCCGCGGCTTGCCAGGTATGGCGAAAGATGAAACGGCTGCGCTCGATTGTGCCGAACAGATTCGATACAGCACGAAATCTCGAGCCTTTTACATTTTCAAACAGAAGGGCAGGTCCATTTGCTTCGTATACTTTTAAATGGATCGCCGCCATTTCCAAATACGGGTCTACTTCTTCTTTTATGCGAACCAGATGTCCGTTTTTTTCCAAATCTAGTATGCATTCTTCCAGATTGCTGTACATGATCAAGTGGCTCCATTCTCTAGAGTCTACATTCTCTCTTCCTATTCTACCAATAATTTATCGACTTTCCCACTAAACCGCGCTCCCACTACGAATCTCAAACATCAATCCAAATGGGCGGCTATATGGTTCATTTTCGCTTCATCGCACGTATCTTTTTTTTCGTTTCCGCATCCACACGATGGGACTCGGTGATCTTTTGCAATGTCTTATTGTATGTAAAATCATCGAGGGAGCATTGCTGCAGGTATGCGAGTGTGGCATGAGGATCCTTGACATAACAGACCGACAATGCCCAGGCAACGGCCATTTTGACGTAGTAGCCGTCATGCTTGATCGTATCCAGCTTCTCAAAAACGCGACGGATGTAGACAGGGTCGACATAGAAGTTGAGGAGCATGACAACGCCGAAACGCAGCTCGTATTCTTTGTTTGATTGGAGGTATGGCTGTAAAAAGTCCCAAACGCGTTCTTGATTGGATTTTGTGAAGGTCAGTCCGACGCAAAAGCTGTCGCATACAGACCAGTTGTCAATCTTGGGGACAAAGTCGGACACGTAGAGAAGCTTTTCCTCCAGGTCGCATCGCACATATCCGATAACCATCCCCTGCAGCATGATCTCTTCAAAATAGTCATTTTCCGCTTGCTCCAGATATGTACGCCAGTCCCCTTTTGCAATGGCTTTTGCCATTTTGCGCAGCAAGGGCAATCGCACACCCAGCACATTGTTGATTGTCGGGAGCAGTGAGGAGGCAAACCGCCGGTAGTTTTCCTCCGCCAATTCCAGTAGCTGCTCTCTTACCGTTTTGTCCACTTCACCATTCCTCCCTCGGTTAGAATTTCTCAGTCAAAAGAGATCTCCCACAGGTAAATGGAAGCGATTGAACCAAGTGGTGAATAACGCTGACGGTACTTTTCAAATTGCTCCTTGGTAATGGTATCGAGACCGTGCAGCTTCATCATCCCGCGTCGAATCGCGATATCTCCCCAGCTGACAACGTCTCTGCGCTCCAGGCAATTGATCAGCAGCATTTCAGCCGTCCAAATTCCCACGCCATGCAGCTTGGTCAGTTTTTGGATCACTTCCCGATCCGGCAAATCCCTGATTTCTTCCAACAGAAAAGCTCCTTCGGCAATGGTCGAAGATATCGCATGAATGCAGTTCGCCTTTTTCATCGTCAACCCGCATGCTTGAATATCTTCTGTCGAGTGCCTCGTCAAGTTGAGCGGTGTGATTTCGCCTAGGCGTTTTTGCATTCTTTCCCATACTGTTGCAGCTGCTTTGGCTGAGATGAGTTGCCCGACGATGGCATGGATGAGCGCAGCGAACAGATCAGGGATGATGACACGCTCGATTTTGCCCATGCGTGCCATGGCGGCCCCGAGCTGAGGGTCGACTTTCGTCAGGTAATCCATCTCAGCTTGGGTGTATTCAAAAAGCTTGGTTCGAACAGTTCCCACTTTGCAAGCCTCCTGACCTCTCTTGTCTTCGCTGCTTCCACTATATCGCAAGTAAAGGACTGACGAAGCGATTGTGCAATAGAATAGCAAGATATTGAAGGAGTTAATCTGCCATTCTGCCCCTTTTAGTCGCGCGCAAGGACAGAAGAAAACATGCAAACAGTACAAGTGCTGCTGCTAGATACGGGTAATCGATATGAATATCAAAGAGAAGACCCGCGATGACAGGGCCAGCAATGTTTCCCAAACTCGTGAAGGCGGAATTCAGGCCCGCGACATACCCTTGCTGGTCATGCGCCATTTTGGACATCTGCGTGCCAATCGCCGGCCGCAGAATATCGATCGCCAAAAACAGGATGAAGGTAACCAGGGTGATGGCCCAGAATTGCTGTACAAAAAGGGTCAGCACGATGAAAAGGCTGGCAATGATCAAACACGTTGTGATGACTCGTTCTTCTCCAAAACGGTTCAGAATCCAGCCAAAGATCGTGATCTGCACGACTGCCCCTGATATCGATCCAAACGTAATGATAAACGCGATGTCTTTCGGTGTAAAACCAAACTTGTGGTCCACGAACAAGCCAAAAATCGTCTCATAGTTCGCCAGACCGAATGACATAACGAATACAATGATCAAACTCAAGAAATACGGTTCGCGATACGAAGACATCAGCTGTGTGAGCAGGTTTTGCTTGTTCTTTGGCCCGGATTCAGCAGATGTTCTGGTTTTCGGCCTAGCGGATTCTGGCAGGATGAGCAATGTGATTAGCGCTGCTACAGCAGCTGCAGCAGCTGCCGCATAAAATGGAACGCGAACGCCGTACTCCGCTAAAAATCCTCCGATCCCCGGACCGATGATAAAACCGGTGGTTATCGCTGCGTTAATGAATCCCATCCCTCCGGCACGTTCTTCATCGGTGGTGATATCCGCGGTGTAAGCCATGACAGCCGGCATGATTAGTGCTGCGCCAATCCCGCCGATCATTCGCGAAGCAAATAACAGAAAGGGACTGCTTGCGAAGCCGAACAACCATTCCGAAAATGCAAAGACGAGCATACCGGCAATAATGATCTTTTTTCTTCCCCACGAGTCCGACAATTTTCCTGCCAATGGTGAAAATAGCAGCTGTGTCAGGGAGAACGCCGCTACCAGCAGTCCCAAGATACTTCCATTGATATGAAGGATGTTCATATAGGTAGGCATGATGGGGATGACCAGACCGACTCCAGTGAAAATCAGAAAAATATTGAGCATGAGGAGCAACATCGCTCCTCGATTTCGAAATAATAAAGACATACATGACCTCCAATCCCTTATACGGGAGTGCATACAACTTGCGAATTTAGGTATGCTCAGTCAGATTCCTTTGCCATTCCATAAAGAAATGCCTGGACAGCTGACTGATAAATTTTCCCTACATCCTCGGATGAGGCGGTGCGCGACATCTGATTCAGACCGACAAACAAGCTCTCCAAGGCAATAGCCAAATACTTGGCATTCACAGGCTTGAATTCCCCCTGATCGATCCCGCGCTGAATAAATGTCTCGAAGAACTGGAAGTGGTTTTGGTAAATGACTTTGATCCGCTCTTCTACTTCATTTGATTTCTCTTCCAGATGAAAAAATTCATCTGCCGCCCGAGTAAGCGGATGGTTCAGATCCTCAAGCGCCAATTGTTCAGCTATACCGAACAGCTTTTCTTTCATTGTTTGATACTGCCATTGTTTTTTTTCCCAATTCTCTTCCCACTCACGATCCCATTCATCAAGCAGATAGAGAAACAGCCCTTCCTTGCTTTTGAAATGATAATAAATATTCCCTTTGCTGCTTCCCGTCGCCGCTACGATATCCTCAATCGAGGTCGCTTTGTAGCCCTTTAACGCAAACAGGGAACGAGCGGCATCTGCAACCCGCTTCTTTGTTTGTTCGCTTTGCATTTGCTTTTTATTCAAGGTGATCCCACCTTCCGTTTCGATATCACGGATGTCGCATCCATTTTATACTGAACGTTCATTCTGTATCATACCAAATCAGAACGGAGCGAAGTAAAGTTTTTTCGCTCAGCACAACACACATCATCAGCCATGCGAGGGAGATCGACGCATGGCTTTCATAATGAGATGTCTGATCAGAGACCCTAATTACGATTACCTGCTTTATGGATGCCGCGCCAGCCCACAGCCGCTGCCGTGCCAGCCGATTTAAGCCCGACGGTATGACGATAACCCGCCGCTATCGAGTCGCATCTTTTGTTCGCAACGGTTTTCAAAATCAAATCCCCCTTCATTCATCATTTCCAGACAATAGTTCAAAGCTCTGGCAAGGGAATTGGTCGCTTCTCCTCTTATAGAGAAAGCAGGATGCAACGAAGAAAGACTTCCATTCGTCCCATCTCTCAGTCGCTGCTTTTTTGACTTGAATACGGCCTTAATTTACCCATGATAGGTCGTGGCATCTCTGATTGTTTTTTCGGACTGAGAGCCTCATGCACTCGACCGTTTGCAAAAAATCGAAGAAGAGAACCGAACCTTTTTCTGATAGAGAGACAATATAGGGTGTAAGCAGCTTACTCAGGAGGGCCCTCTTCATGCAAGGTGAACATATGTACCAACTGCTCAAAAAAATGAAGGAAGGTGATCAACAGGCGTTTCACGAGATGTATGATGCCACCTTTCAGGACGTTTACCGCACAGTCTCTTTTCTGGTGGATCACCAACAGGATCGGGAAGATGTCATGAACGAGATCTATATGCAAATGTGGATCTCACTTGACAACTACGATACGAACCGTCCCTTCCACTTCTGGCTGCACGGCTTGGTAATCCGTCAAGTGCAGAGATTTCGGGTCAAGAGCTGGAGGAGATTCCGAATTTTTGAACGCATCCTTGCCTTTTCTCGGGAAGAGTCTTATTGGGATCAACCTACTGCGTTGATGGATGGAACGCATCAAATGATATCGCAGTCCATGCGAAAGCTGACCGACAAACAGCGGGCAGTGATTATCCTCCGCTTTTTTCACGACTATACGCTTGAGGAAATTGCGACTATTCTCGATATTCCGCTGGGTACAGTCAAGTCCAGATATCATGCTGGCCTCCAGGCGCTTCGAAAAGACTTAGGGAATCTCCTCCCAGAAAGGATGGAAAAAATCAATGACTATCGAACGCAAAATCCGTGAGCATCTACTCAAAGAGGCTGAATCGATGGAATGTCCTCCGGAAATTTCCAAACGAATCGAACAATCCTATACTCACTATTTTCAACCAAAAAGGAGAGAAATGACGATGAAAAAAAGAGTGATTGGTGGAATTGTTGCTGCTGCGATTTTGATTCCAACCGCAGCATTTGCTGCCCCTCCCCTGCTTGAAATGCTTACTAGAACACCATTGACTGCTGAACAAGTCAAGGTAGATGAAGTTAGCAAAGCAACACTTGAGAAGCTGTATAGCGCATTTCCCGAAACAAAATCGTTTGAGATCATCGAGGCAAGCAACGTTCAAGGTGATGCAATCAACCCGAAAGACTCCACTGAGTTATCCAAAGTAAATGTGAACCAAACAAGCATCATCCTGCAGGAAAAAGGCGGAACCGGTAAAAAGATTACCCTTCATATAAATGGCGGTACGGGTGAGATTGAACACGTGGATCAAGAGAATTGGGAGCCTAAGGAGAAGCCGCTCATTACGTTAACCGATCAGGAAATCAAGGCGAAGGTAGATTCTCTCATTGATAAAATGTATGGTAACGTCGATGCGTACGAGTTTGCTATGGAACAAATGGAGAACCCAAATCAAAAAGTATTGATGTTGAATTACATCATAAAAGGAGCAGATACCCCGTTCTACCAAGTATTTGTTCACGACAACGCCATTAATCTTACTCGGGTAGGAGGCGAGCCTGCACCTTCGCACATCAAAGTAGAAGGATTGTTCACAAGGGATGGCAAGCCTGATTATACGTATGATTCCATTTTAAACGATGATAAACTGTTTGCTTTGCTACAAATCAGCCCGACAGAATTAAAAGAAGAACTGGCAAAAGGTCTATCTGTTGCGGATATTGCAGCGTCCAAAAATATCACCAAACAACAAGTGCTCGAGGTGATTGCAAATACACAGGTTGAAATACAGCTGAAAGCTGAACAAAATGGAGTGGTTCCTAAAAGCAATCGCTCAAAGGAACAATTGTTAAAGGATATTGAACCAAAACTATTGCCAATCCTTGATCACAAAAATGAGACGCCACAGAAGTAATCATAAGTCACGGCTGATGCGGTCAGATAAGTAATAAGCGGCCGGTATTCTTCGATGAGAGGATACCGGCCCTTTCTATTCAATGGAGGATACCACGAGTGATTAGCAAAGCCTGTCAATTCCTAATATCCTGCTTTTCGGTCCACGACGCCTGTCAACGGCTCGCCTTTTTCATACCGTCCGAGGTTTGCAAGCAAGTACTGTCCCAGCCGCTCTTTGGTGCTGGGCCCTGACATATGCGGGGTTATATACGCTTGCGGCAATGTCCAAAGCGGACTGTCTGCCGGAAGCGGCTCTTGCTCAAATACATCCAGAATGGCCGCCCTCAGATGCCCCGATCGCAATACTTCGATTAGCTCTTCTTCGGCAATCAGCGAGCCGCGCCCGATATTGACCAGACAGGAGGTAGGCTTCATCGCCAGCAAAACATCGCGGTTGACTGCATGGCGGGTTTGTTCCGTCAACGGCAAGATCAGGACCAGAACATCCAAGTCTTTGACAAAATCATGCCATTCATTCGGACCGAAGTGGCGATCTACCAGATGCGCTTCCCTCCCGCTATAGCTTAGGCCGTAAACCTGCATATCAAAGGCACGCGCTTTTCGGATAATTTCTTTGCCAATCGAGCCGAGACCGGCGATGCCGATGGTCTGCCCTTGCAAAAGCTGTGTTAAGAACGGCTGCCAGCTTCTCTCTTTTTGAGCTGCCTGGCTTCTGGCAATATCTTGATAGACATAGAGCAGCTGGGCAAAAACATATTCAGACATCGGACCGCCGAATTGATCCACGACACGCGTAATCACAATATCCTCGCAAATGGAAGTGGAGCGCATCAGGTCATCCACACCCGCTCCAAGGGACTGGATCCACTTGACGGAGCTTGCCTCCGGCCTTTCGAGCAGTTGCAGCGGAAACTTCCATTGCAACAGGATCTCCGTATCGGGTAGGTTCGCCACTGCCTCTTCCGGCGTCGTTGCAGCATGGACGTTCGTATATCCTTTCTCTTTTAGCATGTCTGCGTATGTACTGGCATCTGACGGTGTATAGATCAGGATTTTGGCTGCTTTGTTCATTTTGATTCCCCCATTCTTTTCAAACGCATTTGGTTATGAAAATCAATATTGCGCAAATTCAATCGTCTTGGCTGAGTATTCTCCAACACAGAGCCATTTCGCATGTATTGCGTCATGTCAGCTTCATTTTAGCCTATTTAATCAATTCTTCAATGTATGATTGGACACACGAGTTCAAATTGAACAAAAAGAGAGGATAAAATGCTCTGAAATGAACACTTTATCCTCGAATCAAAGAACTTTATATCCTATCTGACATAACCGGGGTCCTTCGCTTGCTGAAAGGCAGGCATTACCTCCCGGGCGACGAGCTCCATCGATTTCATCACTTTCTCATGCGGCAGAGCGCCAAAGTTCATCAGCATCATCACATGATCCATCCCGATCTCCTGGTATCTGCGAATCATTTGGATCACATCCTCGGGAGAACCGATCAGGAGCTGTTCTCTCGCTTGCAGATCCTCGAAGGCCGCTCCTTTCCCATATTGCCGGGTTGCCAGATAGAGATTCAAATGCTCCCTCGCTATCTCGATCGCTTCTTCACGCGTTTCCGCGACGTACGTATGCAAAGCCAGCGGGATATTGATCCTGCTCTCATCATGGCCGGCACCCCGATACGCCATCTTGAAGTCTTGAATGATCCCTGCCAGTTCCTGAATCGAGTTGGCTGCCACATACGGAACACCCATGATGTTGTACCCCATCGCCCCTACATATTTGACCCCCTGAGGACGAAGCGCGCCAATCCAGAGCGGCACTTCCTTTTGCTTGGGCAATAGCTTCAACTGAACATCCGAAAACTGATAAAACTCGCCTCGATGGCTAAACATCTCTCCCTTCCACGCTTTTTCGATTACAGCCAATGCGTCATTAAAACGAAACGCTTTGTCTTTTCCATCGAGGTTGAACCCGGCGAACTCATGCGGCAAATATCCGCTACCGAGACCGAGATTCAGCCGGCCATTGCTGAACACGTCCGCCAACGCATAGTCCTCTGCGACGCGCAAGGGATTGTGAAAAGGCAGTGAGACAATGGATACGCCTAGACGGATCCGATTTGTGCGCTGCGCGGCTGCGGTAATCAGCATATGAGGCGAGGTCAAGATGCCGTACTCGCTGAAATGGTGCTCAGCGTACCAGACGGAGTCGTAGCCCAAGCGATCGGCAAGCTCTGTCTGCTCCAATACTTCATACAGCATCTCCTCGGCTGTGCGTGCATATCGGTCGGAGTAGTTGTCAAAAACGGTGAATAATCCAAATTTCATAAATGGTTCCTCCTCAGTTCATTGTGATTGTAGAAAAAACAAACCAGCACACCAAAAAAGACCTCTCGTCCTGTTTTGATGTGCTGGCGGAAATCCACTACTTGAAGAAAAGGTTTGCTTTTCCCCCATGGATAACTCAGCATGTACGCTTATTTCAGTTCGCAATAGCGGTCATAGGCTTGCTGGATCGCATACTGGATCGCTCCTACGCCGGGTACTTTGATGGACTCTTTCAGCCGCTGCCTCACCTCATCCAATCCATTTCGCAGACTAACTCCGCGAAGCAGATTCGCGAGGAATTGATTGGACAGCTCCATGACAAAGGTAAAGGAAATATCGTGGATCGTCTCTGTCTCCTTGTCGACAATCATCACACAGCCGATCATGCGGTACACCTCGTGCAAAGACGTATCCTTGGGAAACTCGGCAAATCCTGCTGTCATGACCAGGCTGCTGCACCTATTCACTTCTCTCTCACCTCCTCACACTAGTGACTGCTCAGGTAAGCGTCCCGAATGCGCGAATCCTGCAATAAGTGTTGCGGGAGCCCTTCCAGCTTGATTCGACCATTTTCCAGGACATAGGCGTAATCGGCGATTTGCAACGCGGCTTTGGCGTTTTGCTCGACGAGGATAATCGTCATGTCGGACTGCTTTAGCTGATAGAGACGGTCGAAGATTTCCTCCACGATCAACGGCGCCAAGCCAAGCGAGGGTTCGTCAAGCAGAAGCACCCTGGGATGTGCCATCAGCCCGCGAACGATAGCCAGCATTTGCTGCTCTCCTCCGCTCAGCGTGCCTGCCAGTTGTTTGCGCCTTTCCTTCAGCCTGGGGAACAACTGATACATCTGCTCCATCTCTTCCTCGATCCTGCGCTTCTCTTTTGCAGGAATCATCCAGGAGTCAAGTCGCGGATATGCTCCCAGACGAATGCTCTCTTCGACAGTCAGTTCGGCAAACATGCCCCTTCGCTCCGGCACCAGATTGATTCCCATCCGCGAGACGCTTTCTGCCGGCAGCTTTTCCATCGCCTTGTTCTCGAAGTATATCGTCCCTTGTTTGGGGCTGTATTGACCAGCGATTGTACCGAGCAGCGTAGATTTTCCGGCTCCGTTGGCCCCGATGACTGCGACGAGGGAACCCTTGTCAATCTGCAAATCAACGCCTTTGAGGGCGTGAATCGTGGAGCGGTAGGTATGGACATCTTTCAACGTCAAGATCGGCTCGCGGTCCTCCCGCATGCTTTCGGGAGCTTCGTATTGCTTTTTGACGTCTCGTCCCAGATAGGCTTCGATGACACGTTCATTGCTGCGCACTTCGTCAGGTTTGCCCTCCGCAATTTTGCTGCCAAAATCAAGAACGATGATATGGTCGGAAATCTCCATCACCGTCGACAGATCATGCTCGATGAGGAAGATGGTCAGGCCGTCCTTCTTCAGCTTCTGAATCAGTGCGACCATCCCTTTGACTTCCTCCCGGCTCAAGCCAGACAGCGGTTCATCCAGCAAAAGCAGCTTCGGTCGGAGGGCCAGAGCACGCGCCACCTCGAGCAGACGCTGTTCCCCGAAGGACAGATCATTGGCCAAAACCTCCGCCCGATCCGTCAAACCGACCAGCTCCAGCATGTCGAGCGCCAGCTTTTGAGCCTGTTCCTCGTCCGCTCTGATCCCGGGCAGGCGAAGCATCGAGGACAAGACGTTGGGCTTTCTCGTCTCCTTTGCTGCCACCATGATATTCTCCAGCACACTCAGATTGGTGAATATTTGCAGGTTTTGAAAGGTTCTTGCGATGCCCAGCTCGGCGATCTTATGCGGTTTGAGATGGTTGATCCTCTCACCGTTGTACCGGACCTCTCCCGCATCTGGCGTGTACATCCCGGTAATGCAGTTGAAGGTAGATGTTTTGCCTGCCCCATTGGGACCGATCAGCGCAACGACCTTGCCTTTTTCCACTTGAAACGTATTGTTGTTGACAGCGATGACTCCGCCAAAGCTCTTGGTGACGTCTTGAAATTCCAATAAAGCCTCCGTCATTTCGCATTCACCTGCACGTTCGACTTTCTTTTATGAAACATTCCCATGATTCCATTCGGCAAATAGACCATGATGGCTACCAGCAGCCCGCCGAAAAAAATCACCTCAATCGCTCCGCCAGAACTGGAATCCTGCAGCAGCAGCGGCACGTATTGCCGCAGCGCCTCTACCAGCAGCGTAACGACGACGACTCCAACCAAAGAGCCCCAGATCGAGACCAGTCCGCCCAAGACCGCCATAATGACGAATTTGATCGACATGTCAAAGTTAAAGACGGCTGGACTGATAAAGCTCATGTAGCAGGCGTACAACCCGCCGCTCAGACCTGCGAAAAGAGCGCTGATCACAAATGCTTGCAGCCGATACCGTCCTGTATGGATCCCCATCGATTCCGATGCTGCCTGGCTGGCATGCATGGAACGCAGATTTCGGCCCCAGCCGGAATGGACGAGATTCCTGCACAAAAACAGGCCTAACAGGGCGATTGCCCAGACGAAGTAATACCATGCCGTATCACCGGAAAGGGACATCGAACCAAATGAAAGCCCGGGTATCCCCGACAGGCCGGAGGATCCTCCCGTCCATTCGCTCTCCTCAATCAGGACGATATTCAGTACAATTCCGAAGCCTAGTGTGGCGAGGGAAAAATAGTGCCCATTCAGATTTCGCGTGATCCAGCCCAGTCCGTACGCAAGCAAGCCTGAAAGGAGCATCCCCAGAACAATTCCCAGCCAGGGACTGATCCCGAATGAAACGGCCATGACGCCCGTGGCATAGGCCCCCACTCCCCAAAATGCAGCTTGAGCCAGGGAGACCAATCCGGCGAAGCCCATCAACAGACTGACGCCGACAGTCGTGATGCAATAAATTCCAATGATCACTAGCACACTGGTCAGGTACGAGTTGACCATCAGAGGCAAGGTTGCCGCAACGATGATACCCAGGAGCAGCAATCCCCATCTTTTCACTCCGATTGCTGCAGGTTTGTAAACTTGCACGATTCGTTCCACGTAGGACTCTCCCCCTTACACCCGTTTTCCACTTTTGGCTCCGACAATTCCCTGCGGGCGGAAGACGAGAACCAGGAGCAAGATCAAGAACGCGATCGCATCCTTGTATCCGGAGGAAATCAAGCCTGCCCCCAAGGATTCAGCCAGCCCGAGCAGCAATCCGCCGATCACCGCTCCGGGAATGTTGACCAGGCCGCCGATGGTCGCCGCGACAAAGCCTTTGAGTCCGATCATCATGCCCATGTCATAGGTAGCCAATGATACAGGCGCAATGGCCACTCCCACGATTCCTGCTAAAGCAGCTCCGAGGCCAAATGCCAGTAGGGCCATGCGATTCGGAGAAATTCCCATTAACCGGCTTACTTCGCGATTCATCATGCAGGCACGCAGTGCGGAACCCGTCATCGTTTTTTCAAAGAACAAGTAGAGAAGGACCATGCTGACCAGCGTGATGCCGGCGATAAAAAAATCTTGTCGCGGGACGTAGGCTCCCAGCAAGTGGACAGGCTCGCCCGAGAGAAAAGCCGGCAAAGTCAATGGGTTGCTGCCGAAAGTGATCTGGGAGATCCCCCGCAGAGCGGTAGAGATACCGATCGTAATGATGATCAACACCACTTCGCTGCTGAATCGCGCCGGATGCAAAGCGATTTTTTGGATGATTGCCCCTACAGCCGCTGCTACCAATATCGCAACGATGCAAGCAAGCCAAAGCGGGCATCCCGCCGACACGAGCGTTGCAGCGCTCATCGCCCCCACCATGACAAATTCTCCTTGGGCGAAATTGATCACTCCGTTTACGTTGTAGATCGTGACGAAACCGACAGAGATCAGCGCGTAGATTCCGCCCACGGTAAGCCCCGATACGATTAATTGAATCAAGTCCGCTCCAGACATTCTCGATCCTCCTATTTCGCGATCACCCATTTGCCATTTTGAACCTGCAGGATGATGACATCCTCCGGTTTCAGACCTGTATGATCATTCGGGCTCATGTTGAAGATTCCAGTAGCCCCTACTAACCCTTGAATCTTTTCGAGATTGTCACGGATGGATTGGCGTGTTACATGTTCTCCGGACATCTCGATTGCTTTGGTCACGAGCAGTGCGGCATCGTATGCCATTCCGTCGATTGGACTCACACCTGTTTGGAAGCTGCTCTCATAATCCTTGACGTATTTGGTCAACAACGCTTGTTGCGGATCGCTGCTTTCGAGCTGATCGGCCACCCATACCTTCCCGGAGGCGATATAGGTTCCCTCTGCTGCTTCTTTCCCCGCCAGATCGATAAAGGCATTGGCACCGGCACCTGCGCTGTAGATCAACATTTGATCCATTTTCAACTCCCAAAAATTGCGATTCACGATGGAAGCAGATGGCGGAATGGCCCACACGATGATGGCATCTGGATTTTTGGCTTTGATGTTGGTCAGTTGGGGCTTCATGTCCTTGTCACCTGCGCCGAATTTTTCGGCGGCGATGATCGCGATGCCCTCTTCCTTCGCTAGTGCTTCGAAGGCTTGTCTGCCGCTTTCTCCATACGCATTGTTCATAGACAGGAATGCGACCGACGTTTTTCCTTTTTGCTTCAGGAAAGACACGATGCTTTTTGCAATGTCCTGGTTGTTGCTTGGCGTTTTAAAAATCCACTCCCGTTCGTTCACCGGACTTGTAATCCCATCACCAGACCCGACGGATACGAGCGGTACCTGCTGCTGGGTTACGTACGGTACGATGGGCATGGTCGTGGGAGTTGTACCGCCCCCTATAATGGCCAATACCTGATCCTGCTCCACCATTTTCTTTGCGACGATCAATGCCTGTGTCTCACTGGATTCGTTGTCGTAGACGACGAGCTCGATCGGTACGCCGTTGATGCCGCCTTTTTCGTTTATCTCCTTTACGAGCATCTCGATTGCATTCTTTTGCGGGACACCCCAGACGGATGAGCCCCCGGTCAACTCCAGATCCACCCCAATCTTATACGTTGCTCCCGCTGCTCCCCCCTCTGTCTTTACCGTCGAGCTGCCGCATCCCATTAAGCTGGCGACAAGTGCTAGACTCAGCCATATTCCCAACCTTTTGCGAAGCTTCATGCGAATCCCCCTTTGTTTTTGACAATAAAAAAACCAGCAGCAATCGAAAGCGAATATGGAGCCCAGATTGCGGTGCTCCTTCGCTTTTGATTTCTACTGGTGTTTTATCCACTTGCTAGGAACAGGTTTTCAGGCCGATTCCCCGTAGATAAGCCAGTGCTTTCGCATTGTTTTTTTCTCTTGCTGGTATTTTAGCAAGCTGTGACAAAAATGTAAACGCTTATATTTGTAAAAGTATCTATTTTCAATTAATTTCGTGCATATCGCAGTATCGTTCATAAGCAGCTCGCAGCGCTTGAATAATGGCTCTTTGCGGCGGCACCAGAAAACGTTCCTCGATGTCTTGCACAATCTCTTGTATCCCGTTTTCAACAGACTTTCCCCTGACCATGGACGAAATAAAATCATTGGTCACTCCCATAACGAAGGTAAAGGACGCATCCACGATGATCTTCGTATCCCTATCGATCACCAGTACACAACCGACGACTTTCTGAATTTCATACAAGGTCGTCCCCTTCGGAAGTTGTGCAAATCCTGCGACCAAAACATTTTTTGTATTTGATCCCCAATTCATCGATCGATCCACCCTTACACAAGTAGTCTTTTGGACCTTAAGAAAGTCCTGGTTGAATTTGTATTATAAATTCTAATTCCTTTTTTTACAATTTGCCAGCTTGCCAGAAACGTTTTTCTCCACAAAAAAACCTCGACTTCGCCGCCTCTTGCGACTCCATCGAGGATTTAACGATCTATCGTGGTTAAGACCAGTGGGCACGTTCCCACAAATTCAGCTTTTGACCAATCCCTTTCGCCAAGGCTTCCCGATAGACGGCATACCCCCAAGCGACATCATAGATCGGCATGCCCCCTGTAACGAACAAGATCCGCTCTGCATCATCCGTTCTGCCTTGTACGTTGCCCAATACGATGTCCCCGAGATTCAGGATATCTTGATGCTTCGCTCTGCCTTGGTCAATTAATTGCAGCAGCTGTCCGGTAGGGGTCCATTCCGTAATGCTAGCCATGCCTTTGGGGTGTTCCTTGGCATCATTCATCCATGACTGGTGCATTTTCCAGTTATCTGCCACGATTTTGCTTTCCAAATAGGTCGAATCATCCAGATCAGCCGTCCCTGTCAACGTTACTAGACATCCGGGCTTCAGCCAGTCTTTTTCAATTTTCACTTTCGTGTGACCAGAAGTAGCCACACTGATTATGTCAGCGGGAGCGACGGCCTCCTCCATACTGCTGACAGCAATTACATTCAGGTTGAGTTGTTCGCTCATCTCGTTTGCAAACGCCTCTGCTTTTTCCAAAAACAAGTCATAGACTCTTACTTCCTTTAGCTGCTTCTGCGTTTCGGCAATAGCTTTCAGACACGCTCTGCTGATCACCCCAGCCCCCAGAATGCCCGCCACCTCTGAACCGCTTCTCGCGAGGTATTTCGCCGCAACCCCGGGAACCGCGCCTGTTCGCATCGCGCTGATCAGATTGCCCGACATATAGGCAAGCGGCTGCCCTGTGTCCGGATCATTCAGCGTAACCATCAGGATGGATCGAGGAAAGCCCCGCTTCGTATTTTCTATATTGGAGCCGTACCACTTGTCTCCGCAGACGTGGAATTCTCCTCCTACATAGGCGATCATCGACATGAAGCGGCGATCAGGACCCGCTACCGGCATCCTCGGCGTGCGCTGTTCCTCAGGAAACCAGAGCATGATGCCATGCTCATTCTCCCGCGGACCTCCCATCAGATAGTCGCCTTTCCCCAGCAAGACAAATGTCTTCTCGATGGTCTCCACGCATTTTTCCATATTCAATACCCCGGCCTGGATGACATCCGGTTCGGACAAGTACAAAAAATCGATCCGTGTATCAGACATGCTCAATCCCTCCCTGATTTATCTGATTTAGAAATTTTTCTCCGTTCCCAAACGTCCTGTTTGGCGATGGAAACGATTCATGTTGGTCACAACCAGCAGCGCAATACCGACCAGAATCGTGATGCTGGTAAACAGCCAGTGCTGACCATTGATGATCAACAGCGGTGACAGCGTAACGACAGCAATCTCTACCGGAGCCATCGGAATATAGGCGAGGGCAAAATCGTCGAGCGTCTTGCTTTTCAGATCCGGGTCGACGATGCGCAACAGTGCGATGGACATCGCAGTCGTTCCTGTCGCCCATCCCCAGGAAAAGATGCAGCGTTCAAACCAGTATTCCTTGAAATAGCGAGGGCCCAGCACCTTGAAGAAGAAAAAGCAGTACAAAAGCCCAAAAATAAACAGCAAGGTCAATGGGGCAGCGTACTTCAAGACAACGGGCAGCTTGATGGATGCGACGCCAAAAGCCACCAGGATATCAGTAGCACTTCCACTGACGCGATTCACCATTTTTTTGTCGACATAGCGGTCCGATTTGGTCCACTCCATGATCTTCATGCAGAGCAAGGCGGCGAGAAAGGCACAGCAAAATGCAGGAATGCTCAGCTGAGGGAACCATTGCGAACCCAACGTGCTCAAGTAATAGCCCGCTGCTGCCGTCAGCCCTACCAAAGTCACATGAAACGCGAGCGGGTCTATGGAAATCGAGGAGACTGTTCCTTCCCCGACAGATTGGCGATTTTCCTCCGGGACAAGTCCCGTCTTCAGCTCCTTGGGAAGCTGCGAAAAGTCGGTTATAAACCCCGTATGCCCGTTTCTCGTTCCCCATTTAATGAGAATCAGTCCGCCCACGATAGCGCTTACAATCCCGACCGTAGCGGATGTCATGGCGAGAGAAGCCGCTTCATCCCAACCAAGACCGTCAAAAGCCTGCCCGATCGCAGCAGCAGTACCGTGCCCCCCTGCAAAGCCGCTTGCCAGCATCAAGCCAAATCCGGTGTGCAAATCGCCCCAGAACAAATTGAGTATCAAGAGGCCAAACAGCATGCCGCCGCCCCACTGCATGAGCATGAGCGCTTGGGAATACCCCCACATTTTCCCTACCCGTCTGGTGACGGATCTGAAGGGCACCTTTTCAGAACTGAACGGCAAGGATGCAAATACGAAGGCGATCAGAATGCTTGGATAGGTTCCGATCAAACTGGAAAACGGCAAGAGTTCAAGGCCGTTCGGACCGAAAGTGAGACCGAGTATTCCGGCAATGAGACCGGCAGGCAGGAACAGCTCCTGTACCACCTTTACTTTTGCCCTTAGAATCACCCCTATCAAGAACAAAATCGACATAACACCTAAGTCCGTAACGATTGTCCAAGGCGAAAAATTCATACTGAGCCTCCTTATCTCCCTAGATGGATCAGACCTCTCTACGCGTATTTTCGGGCCCCCCTCCTTTCTGGCAGATTTGTATGTGCAAATCGCATGCCAAAAGATTAAGGGCTTCATAAAGCGGACTTTTCTCGTATTCATTTCTCAAAATAAGAAAAATGTTCATTTTGATAAGCGATGATTCTCAATTTGATAATGGCGAATTTTACGGTACAACGTCGGCAAGCTGATCCCGAGCTGTCGGGCGATCCGCTTTTTGTCGGTGGTGGAGGTGCCCCACTCGGCAAGCAGATGTGTAATTTGCCTTTTTTCATATTCCTGTTTGCTCAGGATGCTTTGTTCCAGTGGAAAGGGGTGGTCGGGGGTTTCGAGGTGTTCGACGATGGTGTGATCCTGCAAGTTATTTTTTATCGCGGAAGGGAGCTGTGACAGGCGTAGAATGGTTTCGTCCGGATGAGACAGATTGATCGCATATTCGATACTGTTTTCCAGTTCGCGGATATTGCCGGGCCAATGGTAGGCTTCCATCGCCAGGCGCGCTTCTTCGGACAAGGCTTGGATATTGCGCTCCAGCAAAACGGAATACCGTCTGATAAAATGCTGCGCCAACGGTACAATATCCATTTTTCGTTCGCGAAGAGGCGGAATCTGGATGGGGATCACATGCAGCCGATAATAAAGATCTTGGCGAAACGTCCCTTCTGCAACCATTTGCTCCAGGTTGTTGTTCGTGGCGGCAATCACTCTGACATCGATCGGAATCGCTTCCGTTCCGCCTACTTTGTCAATTTCCTTCGTCTGCAAAACCCGCAACAGCTTGACCTGCAGATAAAGCGGCATCGTTCCGATTTCGTCTAGAAAGATCGTTCCCTTGTTCGCAAGTTCAAATTTTCCCGGCTTTCCTTTGGCATGTGCCCCTGTAAAAGCCCCCTTTTCATAGCCAAACAGCTCGCTCTCAATCAATGCCTCCGGGATCGCCCCGCAATTGATCGCAATAAACGGATGCTTGGAACGCGGGCTTTCTTCATGGATCGCCCGGGCGAACATTTCCTTGCCGGTTCCGCTCTCACCCGTGATCAGCACCGTAGAGTTGCTCTGTGCGATGCGGGAAGCAATTGTCTTGATATGTTGCATGTGCGGCGTCTCACAAATAATCTCCTGGAAGGTAATCTGTCGATTCGGAGTCGCGAAGTCAAACGCAAGCTGCTTCATGTTCTCATAATCGACGATCGAGACCACGGCACCAGTGACTGCATCATCGGCTGTCACCGGCTTGATGTCTGCAATGTAGCGGTATCCCTTCCCGTTGACCTTGGCCGCCAGCTCATAGCTTTTGAACTCCTTGGCATTCAATGTCTCAGCCAGCGGAAAATCCGGGAAAACTGACGTCACCAGCATGCCTTCCATCGCGGCCGCCTGTTCCGAGCCTCGAAGCATTTGTTCCGCTAGCGAGTTTGCCTGTCGGATTCTTCCCTCCTGATCAATGGAGAGCACGCCGTTGGAGATCGTGTTGATCAAGGTCAACAGAGCGCTGTTCACGCGTATTTGCTCTTCGTAAAGCTCTTGTTCGGCAATTTTGGAGGTCATCAATTCCGCCATCCTGTTTAGAAACTCGATGAGACCCGTCTGGTTTTGCTGGAGCACCTGCATCCGTTGCTGATCGTAGGCGACGACGTTAATCGTGCCGATCGTCCGGTTTTTGTAGAGAATGGGCACGATGATGCCCCCTGTATACGTGCATTTGCCATATCCTTGGCAGGCCAAGCAAAAATCTTCTTGCCCGGGCTGATGAATGACGATAGGTTCCGTATTTTGTAAAACATGCCGGGTGACCGTCCCGTAAGCCATCGCTGCCCCTATCTTCTTTTTGGCAGAACCAGTAGCCGCGATCCGTTTCACCTCCGCGTCGATAATTTCCACATCCATTTGAAAAGCTGCTTTTATGGCTTCCGCAACCTCTTGTGCAACCGAGACTATCTTCCGCAGATCGCTCATCGTTCTCCTCCGTTTTTTCAGATTATTCACACTCAATCATACCAAAAATCGTGGGATAGGCAGGTTGGGGTCGCTTCTCCTGGTGCAAAAAAAAAAAAGACCCTTGTAATAGAGAGCCCTGCAAAAGTCCACCTACTATCTGTAAACTGAATCCCCAGTGCTTTTAGGTACTGGGGATTCATGTGTCGTGAATGTAGCTGTAGTGGGGAGAAGCATGTTTCCGATCTGCGCTACGGTCTACGTCCCGCAAGGGAGTTAAACTGTCCGCTCCACAGCGATCCTGGGGGAAGCGCAAAACGGCGCGCAGCTCCGGAGTTTATTCATAGGTTGCGCTTCTGTTTCCCCGGGCTTCGCTGTTCCGCTAGGCTGGACTCCGCCAATCGCTCCGCCTGGAAACCTGCTTCTCCTCCGAAACAGTAGGTTTTCAAAGGCTGAACCCCAGTGCCCTTAGACATTGATGTTTGTTGTACAATGAGAAGAAAACGAAAGAGTGGGAACCATTGCTACAGCCCTCTAAACAAATGACGGCATCTTTCCATGCCGAATTATACAAACTGATTCCCGAGGATCACCCATTACGAAAAATCAATGAAATCGTAGATTTCACGTTTATTCATGACTTAGTTCGTTCCTCTTATTGTGAGCATTACGGAAGACCTGCTAACGAACCAGAACTCCTGTTTCGTTTGCTGTTTTTACAAGTTCTCTACAATCTTTCGGATGAACGCATCATTCAGGAAACGCAGGTAAACCTCGCTTACAAGTGGTTTTTAGGTGTAAATCCGGAGGATAACCTTCCTGACCCCTCCCAACTGTCTCGCTTTCGTAATCATCGATTAGGAGCAGGAGCCGTGGATGAGGTGCTCAAATCAGTTGTGCGTCAGTGCATCGAAAAAGGTCTTGTGAAGTCAAAGACGATCATCATGGACTCCACCCATACACTGGCAGCTTCGCAAAAACAAAAGCCACTTGAAGTACTTCGAGATGCGGCGAAGCGCCTGTTCCGTGTTGTGGTGAAAAAGCATCCCAAGCTTGAGAAGAAACTCCCGAAGTTACCGGGGTTGAGGAAAGATCAAGAGGATGCCGAGAAGATCATGCTTCAGTACCTGGCTAATCTTGGGGAAACTGTTGAGTTGTTGTTGCCGGATCATGAAGGTTCCATCTCGGAGAAAGTTCGAATCGCCAAGGCCATCGTGGAAGACGAGCGTCTCCTTGCCAATAAAGGCATTATGTCGGCCATTGATCCGGATGCACGCTTTGGATGGAAGAGCAATACAAAATCCTTTTTTGGCTACAAAGAACATATCGCCATGACAGAAGAAGAGATCATTACGGCTGTGGAAGTTACTGGAGGAAGTTCGGATGACGGCAAACAATTCAAAGAACTTTTGAATCAAACCTTGGACGCAGGTATAGAAGTACATGAAGTGATTGCTGACACTGCATATTCGGGTAAAGATAATTTGGAAGAGATGAAAAGTAAGCAGATTCAACCCGTCGTACCACTTAACCCGATCGTACATAACGGAGGGCTTAGACAAGAAGGTTTTGAATACAACAAGGATGCAGACTTTGTTATTTGTCCGGCAGGACAACACAGTATTCGAAAAGCTGTCCAAGGAAGCAAGCAAAGTGGCAATAGTCGTTCTCTTGTTTTCTATTTCGATACCGAGAAATGCAAGGCGTGCCCGCTTAAGGAAGGATGCTTCAAGCCAGGAGCGAAGAGCAAAACCTATTCCATTCGGATTGTGGCGGAACATTACCAAGAGCAAATCGAGTTTGAGAACAACGATACGTTCAAGGAACGTATTTGTCGCAGACCGATTATTGAACATAAAAATGCGGAACTAAAAAGGTATCATGGGATGACCAAGGCTAAGTACCGTGGTCTCTTTCGCATGCGAATACAGGCCATACTTACGACTTTCGTCGTAAATGTAAAACGGATGATAAAATTAACAGAGAAAATGCAGTCCGCCTCCTGAGGGAGATTGAACTGCATTTTTTCGTTATTGCCCTCTTTTTTACACAATTCAATGGGGTTACTCGAGTTGCAAGCTCCAACAAGGGGATTTTGCAGAGCTCTCGTAATAGGGTCTTTTCCGCATGGCTTGCATTAGCTGTGTTTTGCCTGGAATTGTACCATAAACTGGCTCAGTGCTTTGCAAGCCTCGTAAGGAACTGCGTTGTAGGCAGATGCCCGGCAACCTCCGACAGAACGGTGGCCGTTGAGCCCGACAAAGCCTTCTTTTTTCGCTTCTGCGAGGAATTGCTTCTCCAACGCTTCATCTTTGACACGGAACGTGATATTCATCAGAGAGCGGCTTTCCGGTTCTGCGTGACCATAGTAGAACCCGTTGCTTGCATCGATCGCATCATAGATCAGCTTCGCTTTTTCTTCATTGCGCTTGGTCAGCTCAGCCAAACCGCCTGTCTCCTGTACCCAGTTCAGCACTTCTCCCAGCAAGTAGATGCCGAAGGTCGGAGGCGTGTTGTACAGGGAGTTGTTTTTGGCGTAGATGCCGTATTGGAGCATCGTCGGAATGTTGGTGTTGGCCTTTTCCAACAAGTCTTTGCGCAGTATCACCACGGTGACACCGGATGGACCGAGGTTTTTCTGTGCCCCAGCGTAGATCATCGCAAACTGGTTCACATCGATCGGTTTGCTGAGAATATCGCTGGACATGTCTGCGATCAGTGGAACGCTGCCTGTATCCGGGAACTCTCTCCATTGCGTACCAAAAATCGTGTTGTTGGATGTCAAATGAACGTAAGCATCGGATTCCTGGAACTTGATGTCTTCCAGTTTGGGAATGTAGCGGTAGTTGCTGTCTTTGGAGCTTGCAGCATGATACGGCTCCCCAAAGAGTTTCGCCTCGCCAAAAGCCTTCTCCGACCAAGCTCCTGTCATGATATAAGCAGCCGTTTTGCCCGGTTGCAAGAAATTCATCGGCACCATGGAGAACTGCATGCTGCCTCCGCCTTGCACGAACAAAACCTCATAGTCATCAGAGATGGACAGCAAATCTTTCAATCGTGCGATCGCCTGATTGTGAACCTCTTCATACACGTCGCCGCGATGGCTTAATTCCATGACAGACATGCCGGTTCCCCGGAAGTCCAAAAGCTCTTGTTGCGCTTTCTCCAGCACGGCCAAAGGCAGCGCAGAAGGTCCAGCATTGAAATTGTAGGCACGGTTTCCCTGATTCACCGCTCTCACTCCTCAATTATCTCTTTTTATGACAATAAAAAATGCATGTACTCCAGCACCTTTCTATTGTACCTAGAAATCCGGATATTTGCAGTAGAAGAAAGTGAAAAAATGAAAATCTTTTGCCAAAAAAGGAACGAGAGAGATTTTTTTACCGCTCCCGTTCGTATTATCGCTGATTTCCTGTTCAGGCATACTGCTCCGCAACCAGATCAAGAATTCCGATCTTCTCCAGCAAATGCGTGGGGGCAAGAAACGTAACCGTCACCACGCCTGGATGCCGACCAATTTGGATCGAGCCTGTAATCGTCGCCCGGTTCAAGACTTCGGGGACCGTCAGCCCAAGCACCTGTGCAGCACGAGACAATCCATTCTCTGTCGCTTCGTTCAAATTGGCACCCGTGCCGATAAAAGAAACGGGCAGCGAATCTTCGATGGCATCCAGCTTCCAGCCTTTGGCGTAATCTCGCGCTTTGGCTTTCTCCTCGGGAGTGAACGGTTTCGCCAGATAAGGCAAATCCTCTTCTACGGGCAATAGAATCGGGCCATCCAGCTTCAATCCGGGAATGACATGCACCTGCAAGGTCACAATGCCTGCCACGTCAGTAGTGTGTCCCGCGATCTCTCCATCTCCCTGCATGGCGTGCATGTCTCCGAGATAGACTCCGCCTCCCGGTACCTTCACCGGACAAATCAAGATGGCATCCTGTCTGACGCGGTTAATATCCATATGTCCATCCGTCTTGTGGGTCGACAGTTCCTCTTTGGTCAATGCGTATTCATGCGGGGCGTCGATCAAGAAGGAACCAAAATCCCCGGCATTATGCGAATCGGGCATCGCTTTGGAAGGGGTGGTACCCAACTGGCCCAGGAACGGACGGACACGGGCTACGACCCCTACCAGATCGTGAGGAGCAAAAGCAACGATTGGATTTTGTATCGATGCTTCTGGGGTATTCATATAATAGCGGCCGTTTTCTGCGATTTTTTCTGCCGCTTCTTTGGGCAATGTCACGCCAAATTCTTTCTTGTCGTTAAAAGCGATGGTATAGCCATTGGTAAACGTGAATGGTGTCGTGTCTGCTCCGCATTCAGAGCAGCGTATCGATTCTGGTCCGATGCCGTCGATTCTGGTCTCGGGGTAAAGCTTCCCGCAGCCCGGACATTTTGCAGCGACAAAAGGATCTCCCAAGAACCTGCCTTCCATGGTTCGCTCATTTCCAGAAGCCGTCACCATAGAGGTCACTTCGATGGATTTGATCCGAATCGCAATCGCGTCCCCGACATTGGCACCTTCCACGTAGACTGGCTGCGTTACTTCATGGCCGCCACGCAGCGCTGGCGTAATCATCGGGCCCCAGCACCCTGGTGTCGTATTGGCGACGATGTACCCGCCATCCCGGACGGGACCTAGCATGGGCTGGGCTGGATCAAGAATGCCATTGATAAAGCTGTTCACATATACCGTTTGCTGGGCAACTGTCTTTTTCATAGCCATCGCTCCTTAATTACGGTGAAATGCTTACAACTCTATTATAGCGCTGATTTTACCAGATAGAATGATAGGGATGCTGGGAATGTGCAATCGTTACTCCAAACGGAAACCTTGCCCCTGCACAAACTCCTTCATATGTACTCTGCGAGGCTTGTTCACGTAGTGGGCCATTTGCTTGGTCCAGCCGTCGGTTTGTTTGCCTTTGGTGCGGCGTTCGTAATAAGCAGCGGAAATTTCCTCGTACTCCTGCAAAGCTTCACGTATTCCGTCTGTATCATACTGCTCTTCATGGACGTATGCGCGCATCGGGAGGCGCGGCTTTTGCTCGATATCCTGCGCCGGATAGCCCAAGCACATGCCCATGATCGGGTACGTCAAAGGCGGCAGCCCCAGTAGCTCAGCGACCTCCCTCGGATTGTTGCGGATTCCCCCGATCATTACCCCTCCCAGACCGTAGGAACGGGCCGCGAGCAAGACATTCTCCGCTGCCAACGCCGTATCCACCGCCGCTACGAGAAAGCTTTCGACGCCTTCCGCAGCGATCGTTTCCCCATTCATCTCACAGGCCTGCTGCAGCTTGTAGAAATCGGCGCAAAAAACGAGAAATACCGGACATTCCTCTACCCACTGCTGGCCGCCCGCCAGAACGGCTAATTGCTGTTTTTTCTCACGTGAGCGGACGACGATGACGCTGTAGGCTTGGACATTATGGGAAGACGGAGCCCATTGCCCGCAGGTCAGGATGTCGGTGAGAATTTCTCCGTCGATCGGCTCCTCCGTATATTTGCGAATGGATCGATGTGATTGAATCAAGCGGGTGACTTCTGTCGACATGATTGCCTCCTTATTCAGGGATGATATGGTTTTCTACCTATCATAACCGAATAAGGAGTTTGCGGAACACAAATCTCTTGAACTTTTTCACCGAGAATCGTGATGCGAACAGGTGATGCCGTTGCCTCGCGCTGTGTTCCAAACCAAACCCGCCCTTCCTGGACGAAAATGAACAAGCCTTCCTGATCACCAACTGGAGCAAATGTTTGCGTCGGCGGCCTCCAGGGAACGATACCAAGCTCTTTCTGCACGAAGGAAAGCATGTTCGGGACATCGGCTACGGGCAAGCCGATTTCATCGATCCCGAGCACCTGTCCGATGTGAAAAGCGTCTTGCTGTTGGTTCTGTAGATCATGGCGGGCAATCATCTCTACAATGTTTTGATCCGGGTCCAGGAAATAGAAGGAATGGGCATTCCAGTGGGGAAAATGAACTTCTGATGAAACGGTGCCATCTTCTTCTGGAAACAACACCAAGGGGACCCTGTTCTCCATCCACGTTCTCGCCTCGTCGTATTTATTTTCCGGAATCGAGAAGGCGAAATGGTAAAAAGGGGCAACGCTGTCCGGCTCCATTCGAGTAAAACGAACACTTGTATGGCCTGCTTGAAACGCAAAATGATCATCCGATTGCTCTGTCTGAAGAAAACCCAGAAGCTCCGTGTAAAAATGCTTCATTTCGTCCATTCGATTGGCTTGAAAATCAACTCCGATGAACTTCATTCCGATCCCCTCCCTTTTCTTTTAACGTTACCTGATTATTCATACTTTGTAAATGATTAAGTTTATTAAATTGCTCAAGCAGTGCCTGCAATGAAAAAAGCCACTCGTTAACGAGTGGCTGCTGCACGATGTCCTAATGCTTTTGATTTTTCGTTTGATTCCATTGCTTGATCTGCTCAATCATGCCTCTGATTTGATCGCGCGCTTCGGCATGCTCGGGTTCGCTCGCCCAATGCTGCACGAGTGGCGGCATCGCTTTTGACATATGCGAATACAGGCACCAGATCTTGACCATTTCCACGCGTTCCGGCGTTGCCTCTCCCGTTAACAGCTCGGTAAACTTGTACAGCAGCTGATCCAGTTCCGGGATTGGCGTCAGTTTCTTTTCGTCCACGAGATGACCTCCTTCTTTCCTATCGGTCCTTATTTCTTCGTTCATTGTATCCAATCTGGTCAACAGAAGAAAGGATTTTGCCGCACGCTATTCAGCTACGATGCGCAAAAGATCCGTCAGCTTGGAAATTTCGTATGTCGGGCTGATGTCTGTTTCATTTTTCTTTTGCCGCGGGTTAAACCAGCACGTATCGATTCCGTAGCGATTGCCTCCCAAAATATCCGAGGTTAGCGAATCGCCGATCATCAGAACGCGCTCCCGGCGGGTGATGCCCAGTTTGGCAAAAGCATAATCGAAAATTTCCTTCTGTGGCTTCTGATAGCCTGTTTCTTCGGAAATAATGATCTGTTCAAACATCTGCGATAGCGGCGAATGGGAAATTCTCGAGATTTGAACCTCCCGGAATCCGTTGGTAATGATCGCCAGCCGTTGTGTAGAGAGCGCCTGACACAATTCCTCTGCTCCCTCGATCAGAAAGGCTCCTTCTCCCAAAAACTGCAGGTAGGCGTCCCCAAAAGCTTCCGGCTGATGTGGAAGCTGATATTTGTTAAACAATCGTTTAAATCTTTCTACTCGCAGCTCGGCTAAGGTGATTTCTCCTCGCTCCATTTCCCCCCAAATCTCTTTGCCGATCTCTTTGTAGAAGGCTGTATATTCGTCTGCCCTGTCCAGCATATCAAAGGCCGTATACACTTTTTGCAATGCGTATTGCTGTGCCCGCTGAAAGTCAAATAGCGTATCGTCCGCGTCGAATAATAGGATATCGTATCTCATCAGGTCCTCCCCATCGTTGTCGATCTCGTCTGACTTCTTTGCCCTTTGATCATTGTAAATCATTCTCGCCGTTTCGCAAGTACAACCGCCGCCAAAGCAAAACAGCAAGACCACGACATCACGGGTCTTGCTGCTTCTTGGTGAAAATATTACGAAGTTCGAAAACGCGTAATCTGCTGCTTCATGTCATCGGCCAACGCAGCCAGATTTTGTACCGAAGAGGTAATCTCTTCTGACGTAGCCAATTGTTCTTCGGAGGCTGTGGAGCTTTCTTGGGAAAGCTGCAGCACTTGATCAGAAATGCTTGTAACTTCTTCAATTCCCGCCGCTACCTGTCTGCTGAAGTCGCGAATTTCTTCTACCGATTCATTGACTTCTCGCACTTGGTTGGTGACGTTGTCGATAGCGGCTTCAATAGCAGCGAATGCTTGCTCAGCTTGTTCCGTATACGTCAAGCCCTCCTGAACCAGCATGTTGCCATTTTCCATCGCGCCTACCGCCTGAATCGTCCCCTGCTGAATCAGGCTGGTCATTTCGATGACCTGCTCCGCAGACTTGCGTGATTCCTCAGCCAGCTTTCGGACCTCCTCCGCGACGACAGCAAATCCGCGCCCATGTTCTCCGGCACGTGCCGCTTCAATCGCAGCATTCAAGGCCAACAGGTTGGTTTGCTCTGAAATCGCGGTGATGAGTGAGACAATATCGGTGATTTGCTTGGAACGCTCGTCCAAAGAGCGAATCAGTGCCGTCGTTTCCTCCGTTGAGGTATGGATCGCATTCATCTGGGACAGGACGTTGTGAATGGATACTGCCCCTTGCTGCGTCATTTTCGTTGCGCTTTCCGTTGCACTCAGCATGCTTTCGCTCGATAGCGAGATATGATCGACTTCCTCGGCGATTTCCTCGACCTTGAGAGCCGTTGCCTTGAAGGTTTCCAACTGCTTCTCTGCTCCGATCGCATTTTTTTGCGAAAGGTCTGCGACTCGCGCAGCGGACTCCGCGCTTTGCTCGGTCGATGCTGACAATTCCTCCGTAGAAGCCGCGATATATTCACTGGATTCCGATACCTGGACCAGGATCTTTCGTAAGTCATCAACCATTTGGTTCATGGAGTCAACCAAAACGCCAATTTCATCGCGATTCCGCACTCGAATCGGTTCGAGGGAGAAATCTCCTTCCGCCAACTTTTTCATCGACTCGCTTACTTGGATCACCGGTTTGGAAATAATACGCCCGATCCATACGCTGATCGCCAGTCCCATTACGAGCGCAATAAGCGTGGCAACGACCAGCATCGTGATGATAAAGTTCGTGGTTTCCTTCGCTTTGTTCTGGTCCTTCTCCATAACAGATTTGGCGATATTGAGAATATTATCTGCCTGTTCGTGAAAAATCGATCCTGCACTGCTGATCGTGGAGTTTTGGAATTGGATCTTGGCCAGCTCGGGATTTTGCTGGTTCATATCGATCAGATCTCGCATGAGGCTGTGATACTTGTCATAGGCCATGGTAAGATCCGCGATCTGCTCTTTGGCCTCCTCGTTTGGTGCTGTCCCTGTAAACTCATCCAGTGCCGTTTGAAAGATCATTTCAGATGCTTCATAGAGAGATACGTAGGAAGAATCTCCTGTCAAGAGAAAACCTCGCAGTGCATTTTCCTGCACAATCATTTCCTTTTTCAGCAATTGAACATTTTCAATGACAAGCGAATGCCGCTGCAACAAATTGCTGTAGGTCCAATCCACGTTTTTTATCTGTACCATGGCGATCCAGGATACGATGGTAAACAATAGCAAAACCGATAAGAAGCCGCTGACAATTTTTTTCGCAATGGTAAATTTGAATACCGCCTTCTTCATGTGCAACATAAACTCCTATCCCCGAATAATTGATAGATCTCTGTATGAGTGATCCGGCAACATGCCGGAGCTTGACTTTCCTGTTATCACCACACTCTCTCGCGTCTAAACAGATCCTTTTCAAGAAAGTGAAAATTACCTGTTTCATAAACTAATTCCCTTCTAAAAATTTTATAAACATTTAGCGGAAAAAAATGCCGAACCCGTATATAATTAGAAAGGTTTTGCATTCCAACACGTTAGGTGATTCGATTCTATGATAAAAAAAACGCTGCTCGTCGGATGCTGTATTGCCCTGTTGATTCTCTTTACGATGCAGGAGGCTCCGGCAAAACTGAAAGAACATGCAATTCGCAATCCTTGGTACATCTTTTCCTGGGATGACGATGGAAAAATAATGATTACCGATACCGAGCAATATGAAATCCTGTCGAACATGGACTATGTGGCTGAATACGGAGAAATCTACAACGCGCTTCAGCCCGTATATCCCAAAGGGACCGCAAGTATTATTTTTGATCAACCGCCAAGTCTGTCGGAAGGATCATCCATCGAAATACGTTCGGAATCCTACGCGGGGCGACTGAATAAACCCCTCGTCCACCAAGCGAAGGTGACAAAAGTCGTTGGAAACGAAGTGCAATTTTCACCGCCGCTTGCGATGCAAATAGATCGCAATGTTTTTGTGAAGCAGGAACAGAATCATGTCCAGGGCTGGACCCAAAAGCAGGTGCAAGCATCCAAATCAGATACCGGATGGACGGTCACCGTGATCGGAAAAACCCCTGTTTCGGAAGTGACGACTCAATACCAACTGGAACAAAATAGTCCAATGATCGGTGTCACCGTGAAAACAACCTATCAAAAGGATGTAAAGGTGTTTCGAGAGGCACTGGACCTTACGTTCAAACCGCAAGTGTCAGAGGTGTACCGCAAAAACCGGATAGTTGATACCTGGTGGTTTCAATCTTCCTATTGGCTGGACCGGGAAGGGGTTCGTTTCGGATCAGGCAGCCGATGCGCCTTTTTGTACCATACGCCAGAGGTTTCTTCTCTTGAGCTGAATACTGATAAGAAAGAGCTGCTCATCAATCTGGATCATATGAATGACCACCATTACGTGCAGCAAACACAAGACAATCGGGTGGGAAAGGTACGCCATCCTTCCGAATATCGTGCGACACAAGAGCGAACGAACTCCTTTTCTCTCGTGGTTGGCTATCAGCCCAAGGTCATGCCGCGTTTTATGACCCAGCCTGACGGGTATTTGGCGACACATGTGTGGACCGAGCATGCGGATGAACAGTCCTTGGAGACGAACCGGGCTATCTATTTTGGCTCTGAGAAAATCACTGACGCCTCAAAAGCAGTCGGCGGCTTTGTCAAATACGGGATTCCCGTTACGAAAAGCGTTTTTTATTCCAATCCGTATTACAAACCAGACGAGCGTTCATCGATCGCGATAAAACAAAGGCCGGACTTCTTGTCCTTCCTTGACCAGCTTCATGCGAATGGGAATGAAATCGTGCTGCACACGCTCTATCCTTTCGAGTTCCGGCATTATCAACCTACGACAGCAGAAGCGATGTCATTTATGAAAGATCGCTTCGACAGTGTCACCTGGATTGATCATGGGTACCTGAAATCCAGCTTTGCCTTTAACGGGCTGGACATCAAGACCCCAAACTACCTGGCAAATATGTGGGAAAAATATGACACACGTTATTTCTGGCATTACAGCTCGGAGGATACCGGAAATATCAATACCTCTTTCGATCTGTTTCAGAACCGGCGTGACGATGCCCAGCGCACTCCGTTGTACTGGTCGCACCCGACCGTCACTGGCCCATTCTACACCTGGGCAGCATTGGTTGTGCCAGAAGATACCTTGGATCAGTATACCGGCAAACATTTGTATGATCTGGTGCGCAATCGCGGTGTTTTGATCAACCATACATACCTCGCCAGAATTCCAGCTGGAAAACGAGGTGGCCATTTTATCAGCCTGGACGCAAAAGGAAACTGGGTCATTCACCCCTCTTTTGATAAAGTATTACAAAGAATGGCAACCATGCGCGATCAAGGGGATCTATACCTGACCACCGTTGGGAACATCATGGATTATTGGCTGGATCTCTCTCATGTGCAGATGTCGTACGCACCCAACGGAGCCGTCTATCTAAAAAATGAGAGCGGCCATCCGATCAAAGGCTTGTCGATGGCAGCGCGGAGCAAAGAAGTATATGTGAACGGGAAAAAACCTCTCCAAAGAGAGGCGAATGGCGACTTGGTATTCTGGTTTGACCTTGCCCCCGGGGAGTACGCTGTCATCGCGGATACTCCTGAGGCCAGCCTCTATCAGGCGGATTGGAATCGTCCGATCACACTGCAGTCAAAAGAATGGGAGCAACCGCAATAGCAGTTACTCCAGCTGCAAAATTTCACGAATCTCCTGCTCGGTCAGAGCAGACAAAGCCTCTCCACCTGGTTGAATGACTTCATCAATCAGGTGTTTTTTCTTTTGTTGAAGATCGTACATTTTTTCTTCTACTGTTCCTTGTGTGACCAGTCTGATGACCTGCACGATCTTTTTTTGTCCGATGCGATGGGCCCGATCCGCTGCCTGCTCTTCAACTGCCGGGTTCCACCACAGATCGTACAAGATCACAGTATCGGCACCTGTCAAATTCAGCCCGGTCCCCCCGGCTTTCAAGGAGATCAGGAACAAATCGCGCTCTCCTTCATTGAACCGTTGGCACAGTGGGACACGCTCCCGGACAGGGGTTTGTCCATCCAGATAAAAATAAGGGATTCCCAGCTCGCCCAGTTTTCGCCCGATGATCCCGAGCATCTCGGTGAACTGCGAGAAAACGAGCACGCGTCTGCCTGCTTGACGGCACTCCTCAAGGGTGTCGAGCAATTGCTCGAATTTGGCGGAGCTGCCTGTGTACTCTTCGACAAACAAAGCAGGATGACAACATAGTTGGCGCAAACGGGTCAAGCCCGCCAAAATTTTGATGCGTTTTTTTTGGAATCCTTTCTCCTGCAAATGCTTCAAGGTTTCCTGCTGTAATTTGACCAGGTAGGACAGGTACAGCTTTTTCTGCTCCGGAAGCAGGTCCGAGGTCTGTATGGATTCAATCTTATCGGGAAGCTCCTGAAGAACGTCTCGTTTGACCCGGCGCAGCAAGAAAGGCTTGATGCGTTTGGCGACGATCTCGGGGTGCAGCTCGTTGAATGCTTTTCTACTGGGAAACAGCGCCGGAAACACTGCATCATAGATCGACCAAAGCTCCTCCAACCTGTTCTCGATCGGGGTCCCCGTCAAAGCAAAGCGGTATTCCGCCTGGATCTGCTTTACTGCATGAGCCGTCTGCGTGGCATGGTTTTTAAACGCTTGTGCCTCGTCAAGGATCAGTGTGTGATAACGGGCTTTTGCAAAATGGTCGTGATCACGGCGAACGAGCGGATATGAGGTAATGAATACATCGGCCTCTCCCATCTCCCGGTATCGCTTGTCGCGCTCCTCCTTTGTTCCATCTGCAACTACTGCCCTGACCTGTGGTGCGAATTTCTTCAACTCATGGTACCAGTTATACACCACGGAAGCAGGCGCTACGATCAGGGCAGGAAGCTTCTGCTCCCGAATTTCCGGCAAGACAGAGACGAGGAATGCGATACTTTGCAATGTCTTGCCCAATCCCATATCGTCGGCCAGAATCCCGCCGAAACCATAATGAGCCAGTGTTTTCATCCATTGAAAACCGTACCGCTGATAATCACGCAACACGTGCTGTAACGAATCCGGCAAGGGAAAATCCAGATTGTCCGGATTGCGCATGTTTTCCAACAGCTTGCGGAATGACCTTCCCAACTGAACAGTGCGTCCTTGATGATCGGCATCCAGGAAGCGCATTCCCCGAATCAGTGGCACACGCACCTCGCTGCCTTTCAAATCGGCTTGACGAATGCTCATTGCATCGAGAAAGCGGCCGATTTCCTGAAATTCTTCTCCCTCCAACGGCAGCAAGGAGCCATTGGGAAGACGATAGTATCTGCGCTTTTCCTCGACAGAATGTAGGAGCTGGCGGATTTCAGATTCGGGAATACCGGCAAATTCAAATTGCACGTCCAGCCAATTGGTTCGTTCCTTCAGCTCCACCTTGACCTTTGCGCCAACTTGCCCTGGATGAAGCCTGGTTTTGACCGCAGATGTGGCATACACTTGAACAAGCTTCTCCAACCTCGGCACGACGTGGTATAGAAAATGATATTCGGCTTCCTCATTCTCCAAAAAATAACCGGCCTCTGTTTGGGTAAACATGCTATTTTGCATGATCTCCAGGATCTGCCTCTCTTTTTCGACGTCGCGGATCAGGATTTGTGCATGGGGTTGCGCTTGTCCGTCTTCCTCCAACGGATTGATCATGACCTGCCCGTAATGAAATTCCAAGCCGGCCAGCAAGCGGTCCCGTATTCTATCCAAATAGAGCTTCGCCTGCAACGGCGTTTTCACGATTCGGTCGGAAATCGCAGGCGCGATCTGTACTTCTCCCAGCTTCATCAAGCTCGGTACAACCTGCTCGATAAATGGGGAGAGCTGCGCGGGTTCGATCACGATACTTTCGGCGTTTGCTTTTTCCATGATCTGTTTCAGCTTGAAGAGACGCTTGCAGGGCTCACTTCCGAGTTTGTATAATGTCCCCTCGTACTGCGCCATGCCGTAAGCCTCTAGGATCGTCAAGCTGTCCAAACCCTTTACGGTCATTTGGTACTCTAGTTGTCTACCGTTCTCATCCTGCGTGAACGCAAAAGCAAGTGGCAAATTCCCTTCCGCCAGCTCGATGCCATGGTACTCCTGATCTCCCTGGATCCATTTCACCAGCGGGGCTTTCTGCAGTGCTGACAGCATCCGTTCCCAAAAAACAGGCGGAATCAACAGAATGCGCTCTGCGTTGCGAGCGCCTGCGTAACCCATCTGGGAAGTGCTGTTGATTGCTTCCCGATACATGGTCTCATGCTGATAGATTTCGAGGAGTAATTGTATCACTGCCTCATTATCAGGTTCAAAGCAGTGTTCCTGGGGATCGAACGTGAAGTGCTTGGTAAAGACGAAAGCTTCCTTGCGGGCGAGCCTGCTTAGAAAGTCACGCATTTTCTGGACAATATAAAGCCTTTTGCCGCCTAGCCTCATTTCGATGCCGAAAAGAATTTGCCGATAGCCATATGGGTATGGCCGGACAGTGAATTCCACCTCAAGGGCTTCGCGTGTATCAAAGCGTACCCTCCCGATCTGCCTTGCCGATTCGTCCTTTCCTGGTCCCTGAAACAGATCCAGCATGCTTTTGGCTGCATGCAGTCTCAAACCGTCTCGTCCGCCCTGCGCAGCTGTCGTGCTCAGGTAAGGACGGAGCAGAGTACCGTGTTCCAACCGTTCGTGCAGGTGAATCAGAACTGCTGCAATGTGCTGGCAATACTGATCATAGGAAGATAGAGAGGGACAAGTGCATGACGCTTCCATGCTCCGATCCTGAGCGAATTCAATGGATAAAGCAAAATCCTCCCTGCCGCTGACTACCGCTTCATACACTCCGTAGTCGTGATCGATGTGCGTGATCCCCACTTTTCGCTCCCGGACGTATGCCTCACCCTTTTCGTATGCCAATCTGCCGCATAATTGCCGAATCTCTTGTCGTGTAAGATGAAAAGCCATCGTCGGTTCCTTTCTTTCATCAATCGATTTTCCGGTCAGTCCGTCCTTCATTTCACCATCATACCAGATGAAACGAAAAAAAACTCTTTTGAGTCATCTGTTCCCCATAAAGGAATCGGACCCAAAAGAGTGTTTGGTTTTATTCTTTCATGATAAAGATCCTTGCATCTGAAATGTCTCTCTCGCCTTCAAAGAGCGCTGATCCTGCAGCCAACAGGCGGTACCGTGCTGTTCATTCAAGCTCGTTCTGGGAGGAGCGTGATGATGGCATACCTTCATGACATAAGGACAGCGGGGTGCAAAAGCACAACCGGTACCCAGTCGGCTTACATCAGGTGGCGACCCCGGGATTGGCACCAGAGGTTCCTGTCGATCGGCGTCCAGACGCGGCATGGATTGCAACAATCCCTTGGTATACGGATGCTGCGGATTGGAAAAAATTTCATCCGTCGGACCAATCTCGACGATTTCCCCCGTGTACATGACCGCGACTCGCTGCGCCATATTGGCCACAACACCCAGATCGTGGGTAATGAGAATCATGCCCATCTGCGTCTGCTCCTGCACACTTTTCATCAAATCCAGAATTTGAGCCTGAATCGTGACGTCGAGAGCAGTAGTCGGCTCGTCCGCGATCAAAATATTGGGGCGGCAAGCCAATGCGATGGCGATGACGACGCGCTGTCTCATCCCGCCGGAAAATTGGTGCGGGTAGGCCTCCATACGCTCTTCGGCATTGGGAATGCCCACGAGCTTCAGCATCTCAATCGCTTTTTGACGAGCCTCTGCTTTGGTCAAGGTCTGGTGTTGCACAATTCCTTCCATGATCTGCTGGCCGATCTTCATAGTCGGATTCAGCGAGGTCATCGGATCCTGAAAGACCATGGAAATTTCCTTGCCACGCAAAGACTCGAGTTCTCGTGGTGAAATGGTTGTAATATCCATATTTTGGTAATGGATGCGACCATCTGTAATCCGCGTCGTCTGTTTAGGCAGCAAACGCATCAAGCTTTTGGCCGTCACTGATTTTCCAGACCCCGACTCACCGACGATTGCCAGCGTCTCCCCTTTGTTCAGGGTAAACGATACGCCGCGAACCGCCTGGATCACTCGATCCTGAAGATGAAAAGAGATACGCAAATTTTCAACTGAGAGTATAGTCTCGTTCATCGACATCGATCCCTTTCCTATTTTTTCATTCGTGGGTCGAGAGCATCGCGAAGTCCGTCAGCCAGCAGATTGAAGCTGATCATCAAGACACTGATGATAATACCCGGGAATACGAGTTTATAGGTAAAATAGCGCATCGCCACGTAGCCGTCCTGAATCAGCATCCCCAAGGAAGCGAGCGGCGGCTGCAGCCCCAAGCCAATAAAGCTCAAGAAAGCCTCGAAGAAAATGGCGCTGGGAATGGTAAACATGATCGTGACCAAAATCGGACCGATTGCATTCGGCAGCATGTGCTTGACAATCAGACGGGAATTGGATGCGCCTAATGCCCTGGAGGCCATGACGAATTCCTGAGCCTTGATCTGCAGGATTTGCCCGCGGACGACACGCGCCATGCTGACCCAGCCTGTGACGATCATCGCCAAAACAATCGAGAAAATCCCCGGCTCCAGGATGAGAATGAAGAGAATGATGACGATCAGATTCGGGATCCCCATCAGCACCTCGATAATCCGCTGCATCACCGTGTCAGTCCGGCCGCCGTAGAAAGCTGAAATCCCTCCGTAGGCTACCCCGATGATCAAATCGAGCAAGGCAGCCAAGCTCGCGATCAGCAAGGAAATCTGCGTCCCTTTCCATACGCGCGTCCACAGATCCCGGCCAAATTCATCGGTACCGAACCAGAAGTTCTCTGTCACGCCGCGGACTTCGTATTGGTTGATTCCCTTCGAATCGACTCCATCGAAACCAAGCCACTCAAGCCCAGGAACTTTTGGGGGCAAATTGGAAAAAAGAAGATTCTGCTCGTCGTAGGTACGCCCTGACATCGAAGGACCGGCCAACGCCAGAAAGGTGATCAAGAGGATCATAAACAAAGACAGGACCGCACCTTTGTTCTTCACCAGTCGCTGCCAGGCGTCTTGCCATACAGATTTCATCGGACCGCTGGTTTGCTCTTGCAGACTGGCATCGACCGGCTCCGGGACGAAAAGATCCTCGGGAATTGAATCTGCAGGAAAGAGTGGTGCTGCGGATTGAGGAAGCTGCGAGTTGTTCTTGGTTCGTTCCAGTTCCATGCTCATCCTTTTTGGCTTCCTCCTCGCAAATTGATTCGTGGATCCAGCAAACCGTACAAAATATCGACGATAAACACCATGAAGATAAAGAGAAAGCTGTAAAACAACGTAATCCCCATGATAACGCTGTAATCATTCACGATGACAGAGAGCGAGAATTGCTCCCCAAGACCCGGCACCGAGAAGATTTTTTCAATGACCAGTGTACCCGTCATGATATTGACAGCAAGAGGTCCGAGCATCGTTACAACGGGAATCAACGCATTGCGCAGTACGTGTCGGATGATGACCTTGCGCTGATTCAACCCTTTCGCCTGGGCTGTCATCACGTAATCCTGGTTGATAACGTCCAGCATTTCCGTGCGGATAAAGCGAGCCACAGTGGCGATCACCGTCACCGACAAGGCGAGTGTAGGCAAAATGGTATATTCATAGCCCTTCCATAAAGCAGGAGGCAGGAGGCCCCACTTCAATCCCACGTAGTATTGCAGAAGTGCTGCAAAGATGAACGACGGGATTGACATTCCCAATACGGCCAAAGTCACAGAGGTGTAATCCAGCAAACTATTATGTCGCAGAGCCGATGTCACACCTAGTGCTAATCCTACCAAGGTCCCGACGATCAATGCCTGAAATCCGATCAGCGCCGATGGACCTATTCGCTCCGAGATGACTTCGGTTACGCTTCTCCCCACATACTTGTAAGAGTCGCCCAGGTCACCTTGGACCAAATTGCTCATGTACTTCAGATATTGAATAGCAACGGGCTGATCCAAGCCGTACTTGGCATTCATGTTCGCCAGCTGCTGATCATTCAATCGATCATTGTTAAAGGGCGTACCTGGAAGCATTTTCATCAAAAAAAAGGTCGCGGTCGCGATAACCAATAATGTGACCAGCATATATCCCAACCGTCGCAGCAGATATGCTCCCACTTCGTCCACCTCATCTCATTCCAGCGTCTGTAAAGCTCCCCCACAGGGGGAAAGAGGATGCTTGGCGGCACCCTCTTTTCACATGAAATCATTTATTTCACGATATCGACCCAGAGGTAATTGTTCGTTGGTGCAGTTGGCAGGTACACAAAATCTTTTACGTACTCTTTTTGCAGAATCGCGAGTCCTTCTTGATACATCGGCGCAATCGCCACATCTTCCTCGATCAAGATTTTCTCCAGCTCTACCATTTGTTTGAAACGGCTTTCCAAATCGGTGTTCAGCTTGGCTTGCTGCACCAGCTCATCGTATTTCGGGTTGGAATATTTCATCCGGTTTGCAGAACCGCCCGTCACCCACATGTCGATATACGTCATCGGGTCGGCGTAGTCTGGTCCCCATGTCCCCAGGGAAAGGTCGTAGGTGATCGCTTTCTCAATTTCCAGACGTTGGTTGGAAGGCACGTTTTTCAACTCAAGAGTCAGACCAGGGAGATTTTTCTCCAGTTGATTTTTCAGGTACTCCCCGATTTTCTTCGATCTGTCGGTGTCAGCAGCGTTTACGCCAAGCTTCACCTCGGTTACGCCGGATTCCTTCAGTCCCTGTTCCCACAATTTCTTTGCATCTTCAAGCGAGCCTTGCTGCAAATCGCCGTTGAATTCGCGGAAATCTTTACCCGACGCGTCTGTTGCAAAACGCTTCGGCACGAGGCCGTTCAATGGCGATGAACCATCGTTCAGAATGACATCAGTCAGACCTTTTTTATCCCATGCCATGCTGATCGCTTTGCGAATGTTCTTATTCTTCAGTACAGGATGTTCATGGTTAAAGCGGATGAAATAGATGGTTGGCGTTTCGATAATATGAAAACGAGGGTCATCTTTGAACTGATCCACGTAGGAAGAGTCCAGCTCAATGCGATCAAGTTGACCTGCTTCAAACAAGGTGAGCCTTGCGGGAGCATCTTTGACAACATAGCCATCGATCTGATCGAGCTTTACTTTTCCTGCATCCCAGTAATTCGGGTTTTTCGTATAGGTCCAGCCCTGATCATGCTTCCAATCCGTCAGCATGAACGGACCATTATACAGCATATTGTCGTATTCGAGGCCGTATTTGTCTCCCTTGCTTTCGACGAATTCCTGTTTTTGGGGATAGAACGTTGGGAAGGACAGCAATTGATTCAACAGCGGATTTGGATTTTCCAATGTTACTTCCAACGTACGGTCATCCAATGCTTTTACTCCCAGCTCGTCCGGCTGTTTTTCGCCCTTTTCGATCGCAACCGCGTTTTTCACAGCCAGGGTTTCAAACATGAAGCTGTAGTGGCCGGCTTCTTTAAATACTTTCTTCCAAGAGAATTCAAAATCTTTGGCCGTAACGGGCGAGCCGTCGCTCCATTTCGCATTTTCGCGAATCGTGAAGGTATGGACCAGATTATCTGCACTCACATCATGCTTTTCCGCGATGGCCAGATACGGTTGACCGTTTTGATCACGACGATAGAGCCCATCCATTGTATTGTTCAACACTGTGAAGGAAACCGTCTCGTGGACGTGGGCAGAATCCAGACTCGGAATTTCGTCTGTATTAAAAACCTGCAATACTTTTTTACCGCTGCTTGGCTGTTCTGTCGTCGTTCCACCGTTGTTGTTTGGCTCAGGCGATTGGCTGCTTGACTCACCTGAGTTGAAGTTACAGCCTGTCACCGCCAAGGCTGCCATCAGCGTAAAAGCCAGAAAACTCTTTCTTTTCTTCATGAGTGCCCCCCTACCATCCAGATCTAATATAGACGATATAACCATATATGGATATACTATATAAAGTACAATTTTTCTGAACTCTCAGTCAAGCCTTAATTAAAATTATCCCGCTTCCGAAAGGTATCTAGTCTCATGTGGTCTTCTCTTACAAGAACAGGGTGGATGCTTCTTGCTCTGAGCCCGGTTATCGCATCGTTGATCTATTCTCTCATATTTCCCAGTGATCCCTATTACCTGACCTGGCTCGACGGGCTGACTTATGTCTCCTTGCTGATGCTGATGATTGGCGCCATCCTCCTAGTCCGCAATGGGAGATTCTTCTACGGCTTTATCGATAGCTGCAAGCGTTTTTTGCGTTCCCTGCAAAAAAAGGAAAGCTTTATCCGCGAGCAGGAAGGTCGCCGTGCGGATGCCGTTTATCAACAAAAAACATGGTCTCCCATGCCGTTCTTGCTTGTGGGATTCTTCTATTTTCTCCTCAGTCTTGCTCTATCGATTCTCTCTATTTCCTGACACCCAATAGGCTGACCACGACTTCGGTGGTCAGCCTGCTTGATTCAAGATTTCTTGACGGAGCGAATCTCAATGCCTGCCTCGCGAAATGCGTGGTGGATTGCTTTCGTCAATTCGACCGCTCCGGGGGTGTCTCCGTGGATGCAGATCGTATCGGCACGTACCGTCGCTTCCTTGCCATCCGGCGTCGTCACTTTTCCTTCCTTCACCATGCGCACGACTCGTTTTGCCATCGTCTGCGGATCGGAAATCGTCGGTCCGGAACGCGTCAGGACGATGGAACCATCTTCTGTATGTTCGCGATCGGCGTACACCTCGAGCGCGATCGGGATGCCCATCTTTTCCCCGATCCAGGAGACAGCCGAGCCGTTCAATGCGTACACGATCATTTTCTCGTCGAGCATCGCCAGGCCCTCCAGGAACGCACGGGCGATCTTTTCATCCGCCATCGCCATCATGTACAATGCGCCGTGTGGCTTGCAGTGGTCCAGATCCAATTGATACGCTCGAGCAAATTCTCGCAAGGCCCCCGTCTGGTAGAGGATGTAGTCGCGAATCTCTTCTGCCGAGCAGGTCATATACCTGCGCCCAAAGCCCATCATATCGGGAAAGCCGGGATGAGCGCCGATACTCACCCCGTGCTGGCGAGCGAGCTGGACGGTTTTTCTCATCACGTGCGGATCGCCAGCGTGAAAGCCGCAAGCGATATTGGCGGATGAGATCAGGGCCATCATCTCTTCATCATTGCCCAACTGGTAGTGGCCAAAGCTCTCGCCCATATCACAGTTTAGATCTACGTACATGTCTACCTGCCCCTCACTTGATCAAAGTTACCAATTCCTGGCCTGCGTCAACCAGTTCCTCGTTATTGACCACGAATTGATCTACGATGCCATCCGCCTCCGCCTTGATCTCGTAAAAGTTTTTCATGACTTCGATCAAGCCGATGACGTCACCCTCCTTGACCGACTCTCCAGCCTGCACGAATTCCGGCATATCCGGGCTGGGCCTGCGATAAAAAATGCCCGGCAATGGGGATACAATTGCTGTTTTCTCTGCCATTTTCACACTCTCCTCCTAGCTCCCGCTTTCAATCATCTCTGCGACCCGCCCGAGCTTGGTCTGCACATCTTTTCTCGCATCCAAGGCTTCTGCCATCGTGACGGAGACAAAGCGCACTTTTTCGTTCGTTTTGACCTGCGCCATGCGATCCAGATCGGTGCTGATCACAGTCGCGATGGTCGCGTAACCGCCGCCCGTCACCGCATCATGCAAAAGGACGATCGGTTCGACGCCATCAGGCACCTGGATGGACCCGATCGGGTAGCCCAGGTCTGTCACATTGGATGGATTGCTGCCTGCTCCAAATGGCTGCTCGCGTTCGACGAATTGCAGCCGCTCCCCTCGATGACGATACCCGGTTCGATTGGCTTCCGGCGTGACAGTCCATTCGGTAGCCAAAAAGGTTTCTTTGCTTTCTTCCGTCAGGCGATAGCTGCAAAGCCCTACGACGACACGTATCTCATGAGTTTTCCCGTAGGTGGGAATCAGGCTTGCATCCACGCTGGCGCCAGCTGCTACCGGCTTACGGATCATATCTGCCGTGTGGATCACGTCTCCCTCCGCCAATGCCCTGCCTTCAAACCCGCCGATGCCGATCAAGGTATAAGTCGAGCGAGAACCCATGACCAGCGGAACCGCGATCCCGCCCTCAACAGCCAGATACACCCGCGCCCCTCCCTTGACAAAGTCAAAGGAAAGCTGGTCTCCCTCCCGAACCTCCAGCGTCGTCCACATCGGAACAGGCTGTCCATTGATTTTGGGAGGAATTTCTCCTCCTGTCAGACTGATTTTCATCCGCTTGCCAAATTCCAGGACGGGCCCGAGATATGTGATTTCCAACACCGCAGCGTCGAGGGCATTTCCCACCAGCATATTGGCGACGGTGTATGCATATTTGTCCATGGCACCAGAGGGAGGCATTCCGATCTCGTAATAACCGATGCGACCACGATCCTGAACAGTCGTCTGCAGCCCGGGCTTGAGAACCTTAATCATGGTACAACCTCCTTAATGCCCGCTCGGCAAAGCCCTCCAGATCGGCGAGGACCTCTCCCGGCGTAAATTGAATCTCCTTTTTGTGATAGACAAAGCTGCCATCCTCCACTTGCTCACGGATCGCTTGGTACTCCTCTTCCCCTATGCTGCGATAACGGAAAATATCGCCCTGCTTCGGAAAGACGATAGACTCCTGAAAGTCGAACAGCGTCTGATCCTTTTGATAGATTGGCGCGGGCGCAATGCCGTACAATTGGTAGCCGCCTGCTCCTTGAACCGGATAGATGACGGAAAAAGCTCCGCCGAAGCCAAATGCCCGTTCTGGGGTGAACGTACGCGGCCGGACGTATTTGGGCACCTCGATCTGTTTTTCCCGGGGAACCATCTGGAAGCACCAAGGCAACCCGGGAACAAAGCCAATCATCGAGACGAGGAATGGAGCGCTTGTAATCGCTTCGATGAAGGCTTCTGATGAATCATAGCCGTTGATTTTTGCGGAATATTCCAAATCCGTCGAATCCGGTGCCTGATGCCTGTCGCGGAATCTCATCAACGCTTCATGTGTCCAGGGATCGTTGAAATAGACGGGCACATCGACCAGACGAGAGGTGATGGTAATATCATCGAGCCCTTCCATTTCGAGCTCGATTTGCTGCAAACGCGCCATCATTTCCTCAGGCGGGATCACATCCGGATCAAAACGCACCATGTATGAGGCGTTGGAGGGACAGATGTCGTGTACGCCCTCGAGACTGGCTTCCTTCAGCTTTCGCGTGATGGCTATCCCTTTAAAGTTGGCTTCCAAGCTCATCGCTTCGGACAATTGGACAAAGATAAATTCATCCCCGCCATATTCGTAGCGGGTTTGCATCTGGGTAACTTCCTTCACGGCGATCACCTCCATAAACATCTGAAAATCATTGCGTTCAAAAACTGATTTTCTGTTCAAGATGTCTGCGTCAGGGAAAGATGGGATGCTCTCTCGCGAATGGCTTGCCGATCACGCAAAAATCCGCCATCCTGACCCCTGTGCACCGCGATCAATTCTGCCAGGATGCTGACCGCAATCTCCTCCGGGGAATCGGCCCCCAGATTGAGTCCGATCGGATTGTACAAGCGTGAGAGTTCATCCTTGGTAAACGTTATGCCTTCTTGCATTAGAGAATTCATGATTCGCTCGCACCGCTTTCTCGGGCCCAGCATCCCCACATACGGCGCTTTCGACTGTAATGCAAAGCGCAGTGCATCCTTGTCACGCTCCAGGTGATGATTCATGATCACCACGTAGGTACGTCCCCCGATGGACACATCCACCATGTCTTGTGGCGAGATCAGCAAACGCTGCTCTGCTTTGGGGAAGCGTTCCGCGGTATTGAATCCGGGCCTCGGATCGATGACGGTCACGGAAAAACCGAGCGTGGCCCCCATTTCGACTAGCGGCAACGCATCATGTCCGGCCCCAAAGACCAGCAATTGCGGTGCTGGCTGGTATACGTCGAGAAAAATCTCTCCCCCTTCATCTGGGAGGGCAAGCATAGTTGATTTCGCATGAGAGAGACTCAACTGCTGGGAAGCAAGCTGGGTCGCAAACTTGTTCCAGCCCAAAAGCCCGAGATCGCCAAGCGGATTGCCCCATTGCGGGATGAACAATCTAGCGGGATTTGTTTCCAAACCTTCATCTGACTCTGGAAGAAACAAGGTGCAAAGAACCCCTGGATTCCCTTCCAAAACCGTCTTGCGCCATTCCTGCAAGAGATCATTCTGAACAACGGCTGGCGGCAGCGGTTCTATGTACACCTCGACGGTTCCCGGGCAGCCAAGACCGAGTCCCCATACGAGGTCTTCATCCATGACATACTCTTTTCGCACTGGCTTGGCAGTTTCCATTACCTTCAGCGCTATCTCGGCCACGTCTGCTTCCAGACAACCTCCCGAAATCATGCCGCAGGTATTCCCCTGCGAATCGATATACATTTTGGCACCCGGATGGCGATAGGCCGAACCTGTCACACGAATGACAGTCGCAAGCGCTCCCCCCAGCCCTGCCCGACTCGCCTCCTCCATGGCCTTCGCAATCTCCATCTGCTCGTACATCCGCGCACCTCCTCTTTGTTTACCGAGGGCCCACTCCATCAATCGAGTGGGCACCTCCGGCAAACTGCGTCATAGCAAAATGGATTCCAAAGCCCGCTGTGCATACACACAGCAGAGGTGGCGCCGATACTCTTCCGATGCAAATTGATCGCTGCCCATCTCTCCATCATCGGCGGCCAACGATGCAGCCTGGCGAATTCGCTCTGCAGTCGGTGCGTGCCCCAGCAGCTTATCCTCGACGCTTCTGGCTCGGTATGCGACGTCTCCGGCTCCATTGACCGCCACCCGAATGGTGGAGACAACTCCATCGGGGTCGAGGGCGGCAATCGCGCATACTCCGACAACCGCATAGCCGGAAGCAGGATGAGCGTATTTCAGATACGTGCTTCGAGCCCCTTCAGGGGGAATCAGAAAGGAGACGGAAGTGAGGAGACTGGTCTCCGGCAGGGCAGTTACGAGTGGGCCAAGGAAAAATCCATCAGCTTCTACGAGCTCTGCTCCATCCTCCCCTTGGATCTCCAGCATGGCGTCCAGAGCGAGTGCGACTCCGGGAAGGTCGGCGGCAGGGTCCGCATGCGCGATATTTCCACCAATCGTTCCGCGGTTGCGAATCTGGATGTCGCCGATCTGCCCGATCGCCTCAGCGAGTACGGGCAAGTGTTGGGCGACGAGCGGATCCAAAAGCACTTGGCGATACGTCGTCATGGCTCCGATGATGATCCGGTTTCCTTCCTTTCGCACTCCTCTCAGCTCCGGGATCTCCCCGATGTCGATGAGTGTTCCGGGTGTCGTCAAGCGAAATTTGAGCAGCGGCACAAGGCTGTGTCCGCCCGCCAGCAGTTTCCCTTCCCCGTCACTATCCCGCAAGAGACGGATCGCCTCTTCGACGGAGTGGGCTTGAACGTAAGAAAAGGTGCTTGGTATCATTCCTTATCCCTCCCACTGCGAATCGCCCGCCATACTTTTTCAGGGGTGAGCGGCATATCCAGCGCAGCAACGCCAAACGGTTTCAACGCATCCATGACGGCGTTCACTACTGCAGGCGGTGCCGCAGTCGTTCCGGTCTCGCCAATCCCTTTGGCACCGAGCGGGTTGACGGGAGACAGCGTTTCGGTAAAAGCCGATTCGATCGGAGGAAAGAAACGCGCTTTTGGCATCGTATAGTCCATAAATGTTCCAGACTGCAGTTGGCCCTGTTCCGTATAGACTGCGCCCTCCCAGAGCGCTTGCCCCACACCTTGGGCGATTCCTCCGTGCACCTGCCCTTCGGCCAGCAGCGGATTGATCACTCTTCCCACATCATCGACGGCGATGTAACGCCTGATTTCGACTTCACCCGTTCCTTCGTCGACCTCTACAACGCAAATATGGGTGCCGAATGGATAGACGAAATTGGATGGATCAAAGAAGGATTGGCCCTCAAGAGCCGGCTCTACTCCTTCCGGCAGATTCCAGGCATAGTTGGCCGATCTGGCTATTTGCTGGATCGTCCTGCTTCTCGACAGATCACCTTTTACCGTAAATTGGCCCGCGATAAACTCGATCTGATCCACAGTTGTTTCCAGTTCGTGGGCAGCGATTTTGCGCGCCTTTTCGATCACACGGTCCGTCGCCAGCGAGACGGCAGCCCCGCCGACAGCCGTAGCGCGAGAGCCGTATGTACCCCAGCCCATGGAAACGCTTTGGGTATCACCGGACACGAGCTCTACATCCGAAATGGGAACGCCTAGTTTCTCGGCGACGATTTGACAAAACGTGGTAGCAGTTCCTTGCCCGTGCGGCGATGTACCGGTAAAGACCGTAACCGTACCGCCAGGGTGGACGCGGACGGTGCTGTTTTCCCATACGCCGCCTTGAAAGCCGATCGCTCCAGCCACTGCTGAAGGACCGAAGCCGCACAACTCTACATACGTGGAAAATCCAACGCCCAGGTATTTGCCCTTCTGCCGCTGTTCCTTTTGCTCTTCGCGGAAGGCGGCATAGTCGAATATCTCCAGTGCTTTATCCAGCGCCTTCTGATAGTCGCCGCTGTCATAGGTGACACCCATTGCACTGTTGTAGGGGAAGGCATCATTCGGTACCAGATTGATGCGTCGCACCTCTACAGGGTCCATGCCGATTTTGTCCGCAAAGAGATCGACTGCCCGCTCGATCTGGTATGTCGCCTCTGGCTTGCCTGCTCCCCGATACGCATCTGTCGGCGTGGTGTTGGTGTAGACTCCGTATGTGACGACAGCCGCCTGCGGAATGGCGTACGCGCCTGTGACCATCAAACCGAAGTCTATCGTTGGGCAGCCAGCGCCGAATGTGGACAGATAGGCCCCCAGATTGGCCGTGTTGGTTACGCGAAGTGCAGTGATGCGCCCGTCCTTCGTACCCGCAAGCTCTACTTCAAGCACTTCGTCGCGTCCGTGGCTTGTCGCCATAAAATGCTCCTTGCGTTCCTCCACCCATTTCACGGGCTTTTGGATTTCACGGGCGATGCAGGCGACGACGGCCTCCTCCGTATAGGTGGCGATCTTGGCACCAAAGCCTCCGCCGACATCCGGTGCGATGATGCGCAGCTTGGTCTCGGGGATTCCCAACACATCCGCATAAATCAACCGGTGTATATGTGGATTTTGCGAAGTGCACCAGAGGGTCATTTCGCCGCTTCCCGGATTGTACTGAGCAACAGCGCCCCTGGTCTCCATCGGACTCGGGATGACCCGTTGGTTGTAGAGGCGTTGTTTGACCACGACCTCCGCATCCGCGAAGACCTGATCCGGTATCTCGCCTGCTTTCCACAACAAAGCCAGATTATTCGGCACATCATCATGCAGCAGAGCGGCGTCATCCTGCATGGCCAGCTCTTGAGACACGACTGCCGGCAATACCTCGTAGTCCACCTCGATCAGATCGAGGGCGTCTCGGGCCACGTAGCGGTTCTCTGCGATCACCACCGCAACAGCTTCACCAGCGTAACGCACTTTATCGGTCGCCAGTGCAGGCCGATCCTTCGGTTTCAGGTCGCAGCCCGGCAAAAACCACATGGCCGGAACAGCTTTCATTTTTCCTGCCAAATCAAGCCCCGTGAAAACAGCCGTGACTCCCGGGAGACTTCGCGCCTTTTCAGTATCTACACGGATGATCCGGGCATGTGCATGAGGGCTGCGCAGGAAGGCGGCATGTACCATGCCAGTCAGCTTGATATCATCTGTAAAACAGCCGTTTCCTGTCAGCAAACGCGGATCTTCCTTGCGTCTGACAGCACTTCCGATCAAGCTAGCCATCGTTACCCTACCTCCTTAAGCCTTCATAGAGTCGGCCATCGCAACTTTTGTTTCCCCTGCTTCCCTTAACGTCTGTGCGGCATGCTTCACCGCGTCCACGATGAACTGGTACCCGGTACAGCGGCAAATAACTCCCTCCAAGGCAAGACGTATCTCTTCCTCGCTGGGGTCAGGGTTTTCATTCAGCAAGCCGATCGCTGCGATCATCACCCCGGGCGTGCAGAAGCCGCACTGCAGCCCGTGCTTCTCCCAGAAGCTCATCTGGATGGGATGAAGCCCTTCTTTGCTGGCAAGTCCTTCGACTGTCGTAATGGATTTTCCATTCGCCTGCACAGCCAAGACGGTACATGATTTCACGGGATCTCCGTCCAAAAGTACGGTGCAAGCTCCGCACTGGCTCGTATCACAGCCAATATGTGTACCTGTCAGATTCAGTTCCTCGCGAAGATAATGGACCAGGAGCATACGCGGTTCGATAACGCTTTTGCTCTCCGCCCCATTGACCTTCATCGATACCTCTACTTGATGGGCCATCGTCACACCTCCTAAAAATCGAAAGCTTACACCTGTGATGTCAACTTCCTCATTTCCGTGTCTGCCGATTTGAAAAATTGTCCCAAGACGAGCTTTGCCACACCACCCATGACGCGTTGACCTACTGAAGCCAGAACCCCTGTCACCACCACCTCCATTCGGCATGTCACCGCAGCCCCGTTCTCCGTCTCGTCCAGATGCATGTGGGCCACTGCGTCCACTTCTCCCGGCAATCCTTTTCCCTTTACCTTCAAGCAGTAGTAAGATGGCTCTTCCTGGTCTGTCATTTGGACCTGTCCGGTGAATACACCCTTTACGGGTCCTACACTCAATCCCATTTCGACGTCGTAACTGCCGTCATCCATTCGGGAAAAGGATTTGCATCCAGGTATCGCGGTTTTAAGGACGTCCTCATTTTGGATCAACTTCCAGACAATCTCCCTTTGTAATGAAAAGGTATGCGTATAGGATAGCTGCAAGTAGTACCCCTCCTTGAAAAAATGCCAAAAATCCAATTCGGAATATTTTGATAATTTTCGACATTCCTGTTTTTTCTCCGTGCTCGGTACTTTTAAATATAGCAGACAAACATACTTCCTACAACAATGACTCAAAATATTTGAACTATTATGATAATATGAAATAGAAGGCTGATTTTACCATCCCGATAAAGGAGACGAGTTGCATGACGAAAACACTCCGTTCGTTCCCGATCGATGCCGTACGCCAGCAGTTTCCGGCGCTCAAACGAACCTATCAGGGAAAAAGCGCCGTCTATTTGGATGGCCCTGGAGGTTCTCAAGTAGTAAAAAGCTCCATGGATGCCATCTATGCCTACATGGCCAATGGAGGCGCCAATCTGCACGGGTCCTTTCCCTCCAGCCGGGAGACGGAAGCGACGATCGCCGAAGCCCGGGAATCCGTCGCACAGCTCTTTGGAGCCAAGTCAAACGAAGTCGTCTTTGGCGCCAATATGACTACGATCACGTTTGCCATCGCCAGAGCATTGGGGCGGCAGTGGCAGGCAGGAGATGAACTGGTCATCTCGGAGCTGGATCATCGCGCCAATGTCGACCCCTGGCTTTCGATCGCCGAAGATCGCGGCATGACCGTTCGTTGGCTGAGGGTTCATCCGGACAGCCTGACACTCGAGCTGGAGGACCTGGATGACATCATCACGCCACGAACCAAGCTGGTTGCGGTCGGCCTCGCTTCCAATGCCGTAGGGACCATCAACGATGTTCCAACAATCGCATCAAAAGCGAGAGAGGTTGGAGCGATCATGGCCGTCGATGCCGTTCATGCCACTCCTCATTTTTTTGTGGATCGGGACCAGTTGGGAGCGGATCTGTTGCTCTGCTCTGCCTATAAATTTTTTGGTCCTCACATCGGCATCGCCGTCATCCGCGAAGAATTGTTCGAGTCGCTGCTGCCGTACAAGCTGGCTCCTGCTCCCCACTACCTGCCCGACAAGCTGGAAACCGGAACGCAAAACCATGAAGGAATCGCGGGCATCAAGCCTGCTGTCCAATTTATCGCCTGCCTGGGACAAGGCGAGACGCTGCGGGAGCAGTTCCGAAGCGGGTTTGAACTGATCGAATCCTATGAAAATGCTCTGGCAGAAAAAATGCGCAACGCTCTGCAAGCCATCCCCGAGGTCACCCTGTACCAAGCGGCTCCCGAGGTGCCCAAAACGCCGACGATTGCTTTCCGAATCGCAGGCATCTCGCCGCAGGAGGTCTGTCAGCGCATGGCAGATGATCATGCAGTGTTTGTTGCGGACGGCGACTTCTATGCAATGACCCTGGCTGACAAGCTGGGAATCAATCAGGATGGCGGCTGGATTCGTGCAGGACTCGCTCCTTACAACACGGAGGAAGAAATCGACCGGTTTATCCAAGGCATCCAAGAGATCGTACATACCCTTCGGTAATGCAGGATATAGAAAACGAGCCCTCAAGAGTTGCCTCTCGGGCTCGTTTCATCTTTTCACGAAGGATATCCTATGTTTACAATTCCAATTTATGGATCTCCAAGAAGTTCGTCGCAAAATTGCCCGATACGAAGTCTGGATGCTCCAACAGCTTGGAGTGGAATGGAATCGTCGTATGCACGCCATCGATGATAAATTCGTCCAATGCTCGCTTCATGCGCGCGATGGCTTCTTCGCGATCCTTGCCCCAGACGATCAGCTTGGCCACCATCGAGTCGTAGAAAGGCGTTATCTCATAGCCGGGATAAACAGCGCTGTCGACTCGCACCCCATAACCTCCCGGCGGAAGGTAATTGGCTACCTTTCCGGGAGAAGGCATGAAGTTTTTGGCGGGATTCTCCGCATTGATCCGGCACTCGATGGCCCATCCGTTGATCTTCACGTCTTCTTGGCTGAAGGAAAGCGGATTTCCGGCTGCCACGAGAATTTGCTCCTTGATCAGATCAAAGCCCGTAATCATTTCCGTGACGGGATGCTCCACCTGGATTCGCGTATTCATTTCCATGAAATAAAATTGGCCGTGCTTGTCGAGCAAAAATTCGACTGTTCCCGCACCGTGGTAGTTCACCGCTTTTGCTGCGGCGACAGCTGCCTGCCCCATCGCTTCACGCAAGCTCTGATCCAGGGCAGGAGATGGCGCTTCTTCGACGAGCTTTTGGTGGCGGCGTTGAATCGAGCAGTCGCGCTCTCCCAGGTAGACCACATTTCCATGCTTGTCGCCCATTACCTGAATTTCGACGTGTCGAGGCTCCTCTACGTATTTCTCCAGGTAGACCCCTGCATTGCCGAAAGCCGTTTCCGCTTCCTTCTGCGCCTGACGAATGGACTTGCTAAGCTCCTGCTCGTCGAAAGCTACACGCATGCCGCGGCCTCCCCCGCCAGCGGTTGCTTTTACGATGACCGGATACCCGATGCTTTTGGCGACTTTGAGCGCTTCGTCGATGTCGTCGATCAGCCCTTCCGTACCTGGCACGAGCGGAACATTTGCTGCCCGCATCGTAGATTTGGCTACGGATTTGTCCCCCATCTTTTGAATGGATTCTGCCTCCGGTCCTATGAATGCAATCGAGCAATCCCAGCATAGCTGGGCAAAGGAAGCATTTTCCGCCAAAAAGCCGTAACCCGGGTGGATTGCATCTGCTTTGGTCAACAGCGCTATGCTGATGATGCGTGACATATTCAAATAACTGTCTTTGGAAGCGGTAGGACCGATGCAGTATGCCTCGTCGGCCAATTGAACATGCAACGCTTCACGATCTGCTTCCGAGTAGACGGCGACCGTAGCCAGACCCAACTCCCGGCAAGCGCGAATGATCCGAACCGCGATTTCTCCGCGGTTGGCGATTAATACTTTTGTAAACATCCTTCTACTCCCCCTACTTGGTCTTGACTGCAACCAGATTTCGTCCATAATCGACGAGCTGACCGTCCGCGACAAGAATTTCTGCGACTTCCCCATCCACCACTGCACGAACCTCTTCTGTCAATTGGAGGGACTCTACGTTCAGACGGCCAACCAGGTCTCCCGTTTTCATAGATTGTCCGGGAGAGACGGCAGCGTAAAACAAACCCACGGAGGATGAAGAAATGTACGATATTTTTTCCACAGATGCTACCGGCTCTTTGACAGCTGCTGCCTCTTCCACAGCAGCTGCAGCTTGTTGGTAGCCTTCGTTTTCATTGGTTTCTACGGCCTCCTGCGCAGGAGCTTCTGGAGTCACAACGATCGTTGCGGGAGCCGCTTTTTTGATCACGATGCTTTTGCCATCACGCTCCCATTCCAATTCCTCGATAGACGTCTGATTCACTAATTTGATCAATTCTCGTATGTCATGAAGTTTCATCGCAAGTTATCACTCCTACAATGGGATGTTCCCATGCTTTTTCGCGGGTCGGCTCTCTGTTTTGTTGCGCAGCATTTCCAGCGCTTGCGCTACCTTGCTTCTCGTCTCGCGCGGATCGATGACATCATCGACCATGCCGAGGCTGGCAGCGACGTAAGGATTGGCGAATTTCTCGCGGTATTCTGCGATTTTTTCCGCTCTCGTCGCAGCAGGGTCCTCGCTTTGCTCAATCTCTTTGGCGAAGATGATGTTGGCCGCCCCCTCAGGTCCCATCACGGCAATTTCCGCATTGGGCCATGCGTAGACGATATCTGCGCCAATCGACTTGGAGTTGAGCGCCACATATGCGCCTCCGTACGCTTTGCGCAGAATGACCGTAATTTTGGGCACTGTCGCTTCGGAATAGGCGTACAAAATCTTGGCGCCATGGCGGATGATTCCCCCGTGCTCCTGGTTGATCCCGGGGAAGAATCCGGACACGTCCTCAAAGGTGACGAGCGGAATGTTGAAGCAATCGCAGAAGCGGATAAACCGCGCCAGCTTGTCGGAGGAATGAATGTCCAGTCCGCCTGCCATGACCTTGGGCTGGTTGGCGATCATCCCGACGCTGTGTCCGTCGATGCGGGCGAACCCTACGACGATGTTTTTGGCGAACTGCGGTTGAACCTCCAGAAAATCACCGTTATCCACGATTGTCTCGATGACTTTGCGGACATCGTAGACCTTGGTGCTCTCCGCCGGAACCAGCTCCAACAGCTCCTCCTGCAGCTCACGCCGTATCATAGTCTCGACAACAGGTGGTTTTTCCTGATTGTTTTGCGGCAGGAAGCTGAGCAGACGGCGCACTTCTTCCAAGACTTCCTGCTCGGTCTCTCCTGTGAAATGCGCATTTCCGCTGATGCTGGCGTGCACCTTGGCTCCGCCCAGATTTTCCGCAGAGATTTTTTCCCCGGTCACGGTCTCGATGACTTTCGGACCTGTAATGAACATCTGGCTCGTCTTTTCCACCATAAATACAAAATCTGTAATCGCCGGGGAGTATACGGCTCCACCCGCGCAAGGGCCGAGTATCACGGAGATTTGCGGGATCACACCCGAATAGATCGCATTGCGGTAAAAAATCGTCCCGTAGCCGTCCAGGGAGCTGACGCCTTCCTGAATGCGCGCGCCGCCGGAATCGTTCAGCCCGATGACAGGCGCGCCGTTTTTGGCAGCCAAGTCCATCACCTTGGCGATTTTCATCGCGTGCATCTCACCCAACGCTCCGCCGAACACCGTAAAATCCTGTGCAAAAATATAGACGGGCCTGCCGTGAATTTTTCCATACCCTGTCACGACGCCTTCCCCTGGCGCTTCGATCTGGTCCAGGCCAAAATGGGTGGCGCGATGCTCCACAAATGGATTCAATTCCATGAAGCTGTCCGGGTCAAGCAGCAGCTCGATCCGCTCACGGGCCGTAAGCTTGCCGCGATCGTGCTGGGCGTCGATGCGAGCGTCTCCCCCGCCGAGTTGAATCTTGAACTTGCGCTCCATCAATTCGTCGATTTTCTCATGCATTTTGCTCATGGCAGGCTTATTCACTCCATTCACCTTTTATTGAAAGGATTTTTCGTAGATGGCGATCAACTGCTGGACAGCACTTGTCGCGGAAAGCTCTCCCCTGGCGACTCTCCCTTCCACATCGGGGAGGGCCTTGGCCACTTCTGGATGGCTGTAAAAATGTGCGCGCAAATAATCCTCCGTCATGCTTTGCATCCAATTCAACGACTGGGCCTGGCGGCGAGACTGGAGGACGCCTGAGCGCGTCATCTTCTCACGGAAGTTCTCGATAACGGCCCAAATTTCCGGTATGCCTTCAGACGTCAGAGAAGAACACATGTACGCCTTCGTCTCCCACCCTGGCGTGGCCGGCTGCAAATAGTGCAGGACGCGGTTAAACTCGCCTTTTGCAATCAATGCCCGATCTTTGTTCTCTCCGTCTGCTTTGTTGATCAAGAGGGCGTCGGCAATCTCGATGACCCCCTTCTTGATCCCTTGCAGCTCATCTCCTGCACCCGTCAGCATGAGCAGCAAAAAGAAATCGACCATCGACCGAACTGTCGTTTCACTTTGGCCCACACCAACTGTCTCTATCAAAATCACATCAAAGCCTGCCGCTTCACAGATCAGCATCGTCTCTCTCGTCTTGCGGTTTACGCCGCCCAGTGTCCCGCCGGCTGCGGAAGGGCGAATAAAGGCATTCGGGTTTCGCGACAAAAGCTCCATCCTCGTCTTGTCCCCCAAGATGCTGCCCTTTGTCACCGGACTGCTGGGATCGACTGCAAGTACCGCAACGCGATGCCCTTTTTCGCATAGCATCGTGCCAAACGCTTCGATAAAGGTGCTTTTTCCCGCGCCCGGCACGCCGGTAATGCCAATTCGAATCGATTTGCCGGTATGCGGGAGAAGCTGCCCGAGGACTTCCTGGGCTATTTCCATATGGACAGGAGAGTTGCTCTCCACCAAGGTGATTGCCTGCGCCAATACCGACCGGTTATTTTCCAGAACGCCTTGTACATATTGCTCCACAGAAAGCCGGGGACGACGGACTGTAGAGGAAAACGTCAAGGAACTCCGATCATGCTTGGCTTCGCTCATAGCTCGGAAGCCTCCAGTCGATGGACGATCTCCTGAATCACGTTCTGCGCGGCTACCGGAATGACAGTTCCCGGTCCGAAAATGGCTGCCGCGCCATGCTCTCGCAGGAAGGCGTAATCCTGTGGCGGGATGACTCCTCCGATGACCACCACGATGTCATCGCGTCCCAGCTTTTTCAGTTCTTCGACCAATTGCGGCAGGAGGGTTTTATGTCCGGCGGCAAGCGAGCTGAACCCGATGGCGTGCACGTCGTTTTCCACAGCTTGCTTGGCTGTCTCCTCCGGCGTCTGGAAGAGCGGTCCCACATCCACGTCAAAGCCCATGTCGGCAAATGCGGTCGCGATCACTTTCGCTCCACGGTCGTGTCCGTCCTGACCCATTTTGGCGATCATGATGCGCGGACGTCTTCCTTCCCATTGTTCAAATTCATCTGCCATTTTGCGTACCGCAGCCACTTCTTCCGCCTCTCCGAATTCAGCGCTGTAGACACCGCTGATCGAACGGATCACTGCCTTGTGGCGTCCAACCACTTTTTCGTAAGCATCCGAGATTTCGCCCAGAGAAGCTCTGGCACGGGCCGCTTCGATCGCCAAGGCCAGAAGATTGCCTTCCCCCGTCTCGGCACATGTGGTGATCGCCTGCAAAGCGGCCTGCACTCTCGCCTCGTCCCGATTCTCCCGCAGTTCCTTGAGGCGGCGGATCTGCGCCTCCCGAACCGCAGTGTTATCCACTTCGAGAATTTCCAGCGGATCTTCTTTTTCCAAGCGGTACTTGTTGACCCCGATAATCGCTTCCTTGCGCGAATCGATATGCGCCTGGCGACGAGCGGCGGCTTCCTCAATCTTCATCTTCGGCAGACCTGTCTCGATCGCTTTTGCCATCCCGCCCAGCGCTTCGATCTCCTCGATATGCTCCCAGGCGCGCTCCACGAGCTGAGCCGTCAAGGATTCCACATAGTAGGAACCCGCCCATGGATCCACCACTTTGCAGATCCCGGTCTCATCCTGCAAGTACAGCTGCGTATTGCGGGCGATGCGGGCGGAGAAGTCGGTCGGCAAGGCAATCGCTTCGTCCAAAGCATTGGTGTGAAGCGACTGGGTATGGCCGAGGGCGGCTGCCATTGCCTCGATGTTCGTGCGAATGACGTTGTTGAACGGATCTTGCTCCGTCAAGCTCCAGCCCGAGGTTTGGGAATGCGTGCGCAAAGCCATGGATTTCTCATTTTTCGGATTGAACTGCTTGATCAGGCTGGCCCAGATCAAGCGAGCGGCCCGCATCTTGGCTACTTCCATAAAGTAGTTCATGCCGATGGCCCAAAAGAAGGAAAGCCTCGGGGCAAATGCGTCGATGTCAATGCCAGCTTTCAGGCCCGTGCGAACGTATTCCAGTCCGTCTGCCAAGGTGTACGCCAGCTCAATGTCGGCGGTCGCTCCAGCTTCCTGCATATGGTAGCCGGAAATGCTGATGCTGTTGAATTTGGGCATGTGCTTGGACGTATAGGCGAAAATATCCGAGATGATTTTCATCGACGCTTCAGGCGGATAGATGTAGGTGTTGCGCACCATGTATTCTTTTAAAATGTCATTTTGGATCGTTCCGGTCAGCTTGGCCTGGTCTACACCCTGCTCCTCGGCTGCCACGATGTAAAAGGCCATGATCGGCAAGACGGAGCCATTCATCGTCATCGATACCGACATCTGATCCAGCGGGATGCCGTCAAACAAAATTTTCATATCGAGGATGGAGTCGACTGCCACTCCCGCTTTTCCCACGTCGCCGACAACGCGCGGATGATCGGAATCATAGCCGCGATGTGTCGCCAGGTCGAACGCGATGGACAGCCCCTTTTGTCCTGCCGCCAGATTGCGCCGGTAAAAGGCATTGCTCTCCTCTGCCGTGGAAAAACCGGCGTATTGGCGAACTGTCCAGGGACGGGTCACGTACATCGTCGGATAAGGTCCGCGAAAATAGGGAGGCAAGCCGGGCAAATAGCCAGTGTGGGTCATTCCTGCCGTATCCTCTGCGGTATACAAAGGCTTCACCGGAATTTGCTCCAGCGTTTGCCACATCAGCTCATCCAGGGATACGCCTGCCTCTTCCTTGGCTTTTGCTTCCCATTCCGGAACTGATGACAAAGATTTATGGGAACGATACTGTATTTTTGTAAAATCAGGCTGCTTGCTCATGACATCACCCCTATACGTTCCTGAAGGTCGTGAAGCATCTGGTAAGCATTCGTCCGGACATGAATCCAGTCATCCACACCGGCAGTCCGGTATTCGCCCATCTGCTCCGTCCCAGGCAACCCAGCCAAGAGCAGGACGACATCCGGCCTCGCTGCCTTGATTCGTTGCGCGAACGGTACGACAATACTGGGGTAGCTTTCGTCATCCGAGCAAATGGCGACCACTGGCGCACCAGAGGCGATCGCCTCAGCGGCTGCTTCCTCTGCGCTCGTTGCGGGAGCAGGACGAAGGACCTCAAAGCCGCCAACCGCAAAAAATTCGGCACTAAAGTCGGCACGGGCCTTATGCTTCGCAAGCGCTCCCAGTGTTGCCAGGTAAACCGTCGGACGATTGCCGTTTTTCTGCCGGTATTGTTCGGCTCGCTGGCGTAGGCCCTCGAAGGCTTCTGCTGCGCGTTGCTTGCGGAGCGGACGTGCTGTTGTCGGAGCATTTTCTGTCGACAAAACCGCCTTCGCCAGCGTTCCCAGCGTTGCCCCGGCATGGGCAGCCTGTACCGCTTGCTTGATCCATTCAGGAGATGTGATACGGGTTTGCTGTAGCGTTTGCAATAGCGTCGCTTGGCCGGCGGCGTCCGCTTGCGGTGTGGCGCCACGGATGTACTCTTCCTTTGCCAGTGACGGTTCCTCGATGTTGGGGTACATATTGGTTCCGACGATCCGGTCTTTTCGCTGCGCGATATTCTCCGCTTTCTTTGCGGCGACCTGCTCGATCTGCCCTTGTACGAATCCGCTCTTGATCGCGCTCAGCATCCCGCCTTGTGCCTCTACCTGCTGGAACAAGTCCCACGCTTTTTGCGCGATCTGATCGGTCAGCCACTCGACATACCAGGAGCCGCCAGCGGGATCGGCAACCTTGGCGAGATGCGCCTCTTGTTCCAGAATAATTTGAGTATTGCGGGCAATGCGCCGCGAAAATTCGTTGGAAGGTCGGATCGCTTCGTCGAAGGCAGAGACATGAAGGCTGTCGATTCCGCCGATAATCGCCGAAAACGCTTCTGTGCTTGCTCGCAGCATATTGACATAGGGGTCAAGAACCGTTTTGGTCCAGGCGGATGTCCTCGCGTGAATATTCATTTTTTGCGCTTCAGGACTTCCTCCATATGCCTCGATAATCGTAGACCAAAGAAGACGAGCAGCTCTCAGCTTGCTGATTTCCATAAAAACCTGAGATCCGATGGAAAAGGAGAACTGCATCTTGGGCGCGATCTGGTCGATGGTTAAGCCCCGTTTCAACAACTCGCGGATATGCTCGACTCCGGCTGCCAGACCGAACGCCAGCTCCTGCACGGCATTCGCCCCTGCATTGTGGTATGGATGCGACATGACGTGAATCGTCCGCAGTCCGGGAGCATGCTGATTCGCCCACTTGGCCGCGGCAGCCATGTCTTCATAGGCATCTTGCAGGGGACATGGAAGCTGGCCTTCTGCGATAAGTGTCCCGAGCGGGTCGGCCCCGACAAAACCCTTGAGGCACGTTGGCTCTTGGCCGGTCTTTTCCAGATGGGCCAAAAGTAAAGTTAACATGGGAAAAGCCACAAAACCGGTGTGCAAAAACAACGGATGCTTTGCAAGATCGACGCCTGCCAACGCGGCATCCACATCTTCTCTGCGAAAAATGGCGACGCCGCGACTGGAACGAGCCACGTCAGAATTCGGATCCGGGTCCTGCCCCATCAGGCCAGCATGATCCAATACCAGGTTCACCGCCGTCTGCCCGCGCTCCAGATCATGTTTGATGGCTTTGTTGTACGCTTCAGGCGTTGCTTCCCCGATCTCCTGGCTTACTTCCCAGCCCTTTGCAGCCACACCTGGCGCCCGGGTTCCCCGGATATACGGCGCAGTACCCGGAAGTCCTGTCAGATGCGCCAGGTCCTTCACATCCTCCTCGCGATAAATCGGCTGCAAGGTAATTCCTTCGTAGGTTTTGGTAAGCAGTTTGGCATCGAATGAAGCGCCTTTCAGTGATTTTTCCGCTTCCTCTCGCCACTGCTCATAGGTCGGCACCGCAAATTCCTGAAACAACCTCTTATTGCTCATCGATCGATGGCCCTCCCCTCTATGTCCGCTGCTTTATTTGCCAATCAGTCCAATTTGACCAAAAACAAGGGCTGTCCCGGCTCAACCAATTGTCCGTTTTCGACCAGAACCTGGACGATCTCCCCCGACACTTCCGCCTCAATTTCATTGAACAGCTTCATCGCTTCTACGATGCAGACGACGCTCGACGCATGCACCCTGTCCCCCACCTTGACATAGGGAGGCGCATCCACCGCGGGGGCAGCGTAAAAAGTCCCGACCATCGGAGAAACAATCTTCTGTATATTTGCGGAATGATTTTGAGTATCGATTGCAACTTCTGCGGTTGAACGCGGAGATTCTTGAACGACTGCTCGCTCTGTTTGTGCATGGGTGACCGCTGGGGCGACAACAGCCGGAAATGCTACTGGTGACTTGGACGAACTGATCGGCTCTGTTTGCACCCTCGCGACCAATTGTGCACCGGGAAGACTTCTCTTGATGCTGATGCGCGCTTGTTCATCCTTCACCTCTACGGACTCAATATCTGTTTGTTCCAGCAATTTGACAAGTTCTTTCACTTCATAAATGGTTAGCATCGTCATTCCTCCTGATCCACCAAGACCGACTGGTTGGTCTGTATACGGTTACTTTACCACGAGGTGCCTTCTTTTGTACAGACCAACTAGTTGGTCTGTTGCGTGATTTCCTTCATGATCTGTAAAAAAAGCCCCGCTACACCTGTTCAGGAAGAGCGGAGCCTATTTTTCATCCGACACCAAGCTGACCTACCACAGCTTGCCTGGAAAATCATGTTGCTTCAAGAAAAAGCGAGCGTACCTCGGGTTTTTCATCGCGTCTGGCTGCAGGATCGAATGCAAAACCATGTCCGCATAAATATCGGCGATTTGCTCGATCGAATACGTACCTGTTTTTTGATACCACTTGTAGATCCAGTTGACCATCCCGAAAATGGCCATCGAAACGATCGTAACAGGTAGCTCGGGACGAAAATCTCCGCTTTCGATGCCCTCCTGGATCACGGTAAACATCATTTTCTTGTATTGGTCCCGCTTGCTCTCAATCTCGGAGAAATATTCGGGAGCCAAAAACAAGCTCTCTTGATAAAAAATCGTCACCTGCGACCGATACAGATCAATCATCATCACAAAGGACTTGACGATGGCTTGCAGCCGTTCCGGAGGCGTCTCCCACTGCTCGTAAGCCTCCTGCGCCTTTTCCAGTACGTAGGAGATGAACTGGTCGTGGATGATATAGAGAAGCTCATCCTTTGACTTGAAGTTATGATAGAATCCGCCTTTGGATGTTCCGCTCTCTTTTACGATCTGATCTACAGTCACCCGATGATACCCATGCGCTTCAAACAGGCGCATGGAAGTCTCGATGATTCTTTCCCGAATCGATTTCTCGCTCATTATCTTCACCCGTGAACATTATAGCATAGATAAGGCATCGTCAGTCTTCGTCTATGGATTCTGACTGGAAACTGGAGCGACCCCGAAGTATTCTTCCATCGTCAAGCCGCTCTCCACAATCGCCTTGGATGTTTCCACACCTACATAGCGCATGTGCCATGGCTCATAAATATAGCCGGTGATCGCTTCTTTTCCCTCCGGATAGCGCACGATAAATCCGTAATCCGCTGCGTTCTCGGCAAGCCAGATCGCTTCCTTCGTCCCGGCAAAACAGCTGCTCGCTGCGCATTTGCCATCGATGCCAGAGATGTCGATGGCAAGCCCTGTCTCATGCTCGCTCGTGCCGGGGTACGCACTGTAGGTTCTCGCCTTTTCCAGCCCATCCTTTTTCACGTAGCGGTTAAACAGGTCTTTTTGATAGGCGTGAGGGCGGTATGCGGAAACTCCTGCAAGCTGAATCCCGTCCGCTTTTGCTGCGGCAAACATTTGCTCCAAGGCAGTCGCTGCTTCCTGACGCATTTTCCTTCTCTCGCTTTTTTCCGGCAGAAGATACGGCACGTTCGGAAAGACCAGATCTGGCGGCTCGTATGATTCCGGCAATTTATGCTGCTTGTTTACCAGCACGGACATGCTTGCCGGCTCCGCTACGACCTCCAGATCCAGACCCGCAGGTATTTCCTCTTGCTCGCTTGTTCCTTGCTCTTGTGGCGCAGCTTCAGCCGGCTTGCCTGCTTCTTCCTCTTGCGAAGGCTTCACTTCCGTCCCCTCCTGCTCTTCACTCGTTTGTGGAGGCTGCTCCTCTTGCGCTGGCGGTGGCGTCACCGTTTCCTGGGGCGGGGACTGTATCACCTCGCCGCTTGCTGCCTGCCCGCTGCAGCCTGTCATGGCAAGCAAGACCGCTGCTCCAAGCAAAAGGGCTGAACCTCTTTGTTTCCACACTCTCTCCATGCTTTCTTGTCCTTTCAAAGGAAGATCTCTCTATTTTTTTTCAAATAGACGCAGGTACTCTCCGAATCCTTCTTTTTCCAGATCCTTTTTGGGAATAAATCGCAACGCAGCCGAATTGATGCAGTAACGCAGGCCATTGGGACCTGGACCGTCTTCAAAAACATGTCCCAGATGGGAATCTGCCCCGCGACTGCGCACCTCCGTGCGGATCATGTTGTGGCTCAGATCGACGTGTTCCGTCACCTGCGACTGTTCGATCGGCTGGGTAAAAGAAGGCCAACCGCAGTGGGAATCAAACTTGTCAAGCGAACTGAACAGCGGCTCGTTGGAGACGATATCGACGTAGATTCCTTCCTCCTGATGATTCCAGTACTCGTTGGAAAAAGGCGGCTCCGTCCCGTTGTTCTGCGTCACATGAAACTGCATCGGAGTCAATCGTTGCTTCAATTCTTCCAGGCGGTTCGTATCGCGCCACGCTTCCTTTACGAATGCAGCACGACCGGATGCAGCCTGATAATACTTGTAGCGAAGCGGATTTTTCTTGTAGTAATCCTGGTGGTACTCTTCTGCCGGGTAAAAAGGTTTCGCAGGCAGGATCAGCGTTGCGATCGGCTTGTCGAAGCGTTGGCTCTCTTCCAAAAGCCGCTTGGATTCCAGGGCTTGCTGATGCTGTTCCTCGTCGTGGTAAAAGATCGCAGGGGCGTAAGACTGTCCACGGTCAGCGAACTGCCCGCCAGCATCGGTGGGGTCTATTTGCCGCCAGAAAATTTGCAGGAGCTGCGGATAGGAGATCAACGCAGGATCGTAGGTGATTTGAACGGCCTCGTAATGTCCCGTCGCACCGCTGCATACCTGTTCATACGTGGGGTTCTCGACCTCTCCCCCTGTATATCCGGACACGACGCGAATGATGCCCGGCATCTGGTCAAATGGCTTCACCATGCACCAGAAGCATCCTCCTGCAAAGGTTGCGACACGGTAATTGCTAGTGTGATCGCTCAAGTAATTCGCCTCCCTTGGCATATCCTTGCAAGTGTATACGACTGATTTTACATGGAAATCCATGAGAAGACCACTCCTCAGTTGTTCAGCAGGGTCCGATCTCCCAGCAGGAAGCCCTTCTGATGCGGCTGACGTGTGATGGCATTCTATAGCCAAGCCTTTTTTAAGAGTTTCACGCCAAGCTGGATTTCATCACATGATAAATTGCTGAAACCAAGTTTAATCATGGGTCTGTCGGTTTTGTTTTCCATGAAGAAAGGAGTAGTAGGATAGACTTTAACCCCCTGTTTGGAAGCTTGTTGAATAAGCCACTCTTCTGAACGCTCCAAGTGTACTTTCACTAGTACGTACAAGCCCGACTGCTCGCCAATGATAGATATATTTTGTTTGAAATGATTCCTTAACTCCAAAACCAAGTGCTGCATTTTTCGTTTATAAACGTGCCGCATGCGTTTAATATGGCGATTCCATTCCCCTTCTTCCATAAATTTCGCCATGGTGAATTGGCTGAGCAGCGAAGTGGTGCTCTCGAACCGTTTGAACTGATTTTTATAACGGTTGAGAAGCGGCTGAGGCAATACCATATAACTTAAACGAATTCCCGGAAGAAAGCACTTTGAGAAATTTCCGAGATAAATCACTCTCGCTGCATCGATGGAAGCGAGAGCGGGAAAAGGCTGTTGTGTATAGCGAAACTCACTGTCATAATCGTCCTCGATAATGTACCCCTGCCTCTTGTTTGCCCAATGGATCAGCGCATGTCTTTGTTGAATAGGCATGCTTACCCCGTACGGACTGTGATGGGATGGCGCCACATAAATGATTCGAGATTTCATCTGTTCCAGATGTGAAAAATCAGCCCCTGTCTCATAAACGGGCAGCGTTTCAAGTGTAAAATCATTCAATTGAAAAGCTTCTCTGGCGCCATCATAACCAGGATCCTCCACAATCATGCTGGAAAAATCATGTTTCAGGACATGACCGAGGTACACGAGCATTTGTTGGGTACTGCTTCCAATAATAATGGAATGCGGGTCTGTTCTCACCCCGCGAGACTGAAGTATATAGGCTGCGATTTGTTCGCGGAGGCACAATTCGCCAAAAGGATCCCCGTATCGAAAGCTGTCCTTTGCCGTTAATACTTGATTCGAGATTCTCCTCCACGCTTTTAAAGGGAAATGCGATTGATCGACGGCGTCTGCGCGGAAATCAATGTGAACAGATGGTATCGGCTCTGTTTGCTTGGGAATAGAAGAACTGCGAGCCTCTTGAAAGTAAAGGGGCTCTAATTCATTTACAAAATACCCTTTGCGCCCTTCCCCGCGAATATAGCCTTCTGCAACGAGCTGCTCGTAAGCCATTAATGTGGTATTGCGGCTTACTTGAAGGGATTGTGCCAGATGACGAATGGAGGGCAATGGCTCCTCCGCCTTAATGTCGCCATGTTCAATCAATAATTTGAAATGCTCGTAGATTTGTTTGTATTTAGGCGCTCGATCCGTCAAAGCAAATATGGTATTTATCATTTGATCCCTCTGACATGTTCTTTTTTTCAGTATTGTACCTTTTTTCATGTCAGTTTGGATACTATCATTCCGTGTAAGGATATCCGTTGCCTATCAAAAATAAGGATTGAGGAGATGTTACATGTATATCCCAGAGCATTTTGCGATGAAGGAAGGAACTGCTGCCTACGATGTCATACAGGAAAACAGTTTTGCAACACTGTTTTCGATTCATAACGGTTTGCCCTTCGCTACCCATTTGCCTCTGCTGTTAAATCAGGAGAAAACCTTTTTGTACGGACATTTTGCCCGTTCGAACCCGCAGTGGAAGGATATTCAAAACCAGAAGGTGTTAACCGTTTTCCATGGTCCTCATTGCTATATCTCCCCCTCTTGGTATGAGACCCATCAAGCAGTGCCAACGTGGAATTATGTGACGGTTCATGTCTACGGAGAGGTTGAGCTGATCGACGATGAACAGGAGCTCTTGAATACCTTGCATGACCTGGTATTGAAGTACGAAGCCCCAGACAGTTCTTACCAATTGCAGGAGTTGGATGCTGATTTTCTCCTTGGCATGAGCAAGGGGATTCAAGGATTCAGAATAAAAATCGATCAGATAGAAGGGAAGGCAAAGCTTAGTCAAAACCATTCCTTGCACAGACAAGAACTCGTAATCAAACAGTTGGAACAGATTCCACACCCAAACGAACAGCAAATTGCCTCCTTGATGAAAGCCAACCTCCAGCAAAAAGCGTAACCTTTATCACCATACAAGGAGGAGCTCGAATCCATCATGTCCAAAATTACAACAAGGAGTTGCACGTTATGGAGCTTTCAACGATTTGGCTGTTTGTTTTGGCTGCTGCGACATTGTTAATCATCCCTGGACCAGCAGTGTTCTATATCATGGCAAGAAGTATAAATCAGGGCAAAAAAGCGGGCCTGGTATCCGTTCTCGGTGTATCTCTTGGCGGTTCTGTTCATGTTTTAGCTGGAGCGATGGGAGTTTCAGCGATTCTGATGACTTCTGCTACAGCCTTTCAGATCGTGAAGTACTTGGGCGCTGCTTATCTGATCTATCTGGGGTGCAAGACTTTATTTTCTAAATCTGCTGAAACGGCTTCAGATATCCAAGAAGCCCCTCGCGAGAAATTAGGTAAGATTTTTTATGAATCAGCGCTCGTAGAAATCATGAATCCAAAGACAGCACTGTTTTTTTTAGCCTTCTTTCCGCAATTCATATCGCCTGCTGCCGGATCAGTCACGTCACAATTTTTGCTTTTAGGAACGATCTTTATTATCCTAGCTTTTATTAGTGATGGTCTGTATGCAGTTCTCGCAGCAAGCATGAGAAAGCGACTCGTAGGCAGGAAAGCGAGCTCGAAGCTGATGAATCGGATAACTGGCTATTTTTATATTATTTTAGGGGTATTCTCCGCCTTTGCGAGCCCCTCGAAAACCTAAGTGACACAAAGGAAAAGGAGAGATAGCTATGCCCAGATTTATCATTGAAGATGATTTTTGGTCGTTATTCCCTCACGCCAAAATAGGCACCGTGATTTGCCAGGGGATTGATAATTCCAAAAGAGACGTTGAGATCTACGAGAAGCTGCTGCAGGAGGCGGAAAAAGAAGCGCATACGTTTTTAAGTATGGATGAATTCAGTAGAAACCCAGTCATTTCCGTTTGGCGAGAAGCGTTTCAGAAATTCAAGACAAAAAAAGGGGCAAGATGTTCCATTGAAGCTTTATTAAAAAGAGTGAAAAATGGCAATCACATCGGAACGATAAACCCGCTTGTAGACATCTATAATTCCATTTCCTTGCGATATGGGCTTCCGTGCGGCGGAGAAGATATCGACACGTTTGCAGGCGATATTCGGCTTGCGCTGGCTACTGGCACCGAACCGTTTATCCCATTGGGAAGCGATGAAAATGCGCCGCCATATGAAGGGGAAATTGTGTATAAAGATGATGCCGGTGCCATATGCAGGTGCTGGAATTGGCGTGAAGCCCAAAGGACGATGCTGACAGAACAGACGAAAAATGCGTTCCTTTGTATAGAATTGATAGATGAGACAAGAAGCGATGAGTTTCATATGGCCTTGAAAGAATTGTCTGATCTAGTGTCACAGCATCTTGGTGGTATTGTGAGGATTGAAGTGCTGGATCGCAATAATAAGGAAATGACAATTTTTGAATAAGCTGCATGAAAAGGCTGTCACACGAACGAACATCTCCGTTCATGTGACAGCCTATCTTCATTTACCCCAATTCCTTCCAGACCAGGTGGAGAAAGAGTTTTCCGGTGATCAGCATCGCTCGCTCATCTCCGTCAAATCGCGGATGGTGCAAGGGATAGATGGCATCCTGTTCAGGATTTCCTACCCCCACGAAAAAGAATGCACCCGGCACCTTTTGCAGGTAGGCAGAAAAGTCTTCTCCTGTCATGCTTGGCTCTACCCGTTTGAATTTATCCTCCCCGACGACTCGTATCGCGGCCTCTTCGACGCTTCTCACCTGTTCCGGATGGTTCCAGACTGCATCGTAGCCTTTGCGGAACACCAGTGAGCCCGCAGCATCGGCGGCCTCGCAAGTCGCTTTTGTGATCTTCGTAATCTGTTCATGCAGAAGCTGTCGTACGTCCGGGCTGAAGCAGCGAATCGTCCCGGTCAGCTTGCAGATATCCGGAATGACATTGGAGGCTTGCCCGCTATGGATGGAAGCCACCGTCAAAACGGCCGGCTCAAGCGGATTGACGCGACGACTGACGATTTGCTGCAGGTTCAAGACCAGCTGGCAGCCGACGACCAGTGGATCGACGGTCATATGCGGCTGTGCGCCATGGCCGCCGCGCCCCTTGATTTCGATCTCGAACAAATCCCCCGCTGCCATGGCGTATCCTTCTGTCACAGCTACCTCACCCACCGACAAGGCCGGCCAGACATGTGCGCCGTAGATGACATCCACCCCGTCCAGACAACCATCCTCGATCATGGCTTTTGCTCCGCCGGGTGGCTTTTCCTCGCCGAACTGGTGAAGAAAGACGACATTGCCGCGTAGCTCTTCCCTTGCCTTGCTTAGCACATGGGCTGCGCCCAGCAACGAAGCTGTGTGCAGGTCATGGCCGCATGCGTGCATGACGCCAGGAATTCTCGACTTGTAAGGCACCTCTTTTTCATCCTGGATCGGCAAAGCATCGAAATCGGCGCGCAAGGCAATGGTACGGCCCCCTTTTTCAGCCGCTCCTCCTCGAAGCAACCCGATCACCCCGCGACCGCCGACGCCCGTCCTTACCTCCAAGCCCAGATTTTGCAGGTAATCGGCCACCTTCTGGGGAGTATTCACCTCCTGGAAGGACAGCTCCGGGTACATATGCAGATCGCGGCGAATATTCACCAATTCCGGATACAAGGTCTCCAGTTCGCGACACATAGCGGCGAGCATCGTTTTCCCCCTCTCTTTGAATGACTACTGGACGCCTGTCATGGCCCATTTTTCCAGATCGCGGTGGAAACCGAATACACGGGGCTCGCCGTATGCAACCTTTTTGGAAATCCCCACGAAGTCATTGTCCGAGTAGAGAGAGATAAGCGGTACATCTTCATTCCAGAGCTTTTGCAATTCGCTGTAGATTCCTTTGCGAACATCGGAATTGGCTTCCGCCTTGCCTTTTTTCAACAGCTCTTCCGATTTGGGGTTGTCGTATTGCATAAAGTTGTAGGTGCCGCCTATGCCATAAAGGGACGAGACCTCAGGATCCAGCGTCAGGGTGAGTCCCATCAGTACGACTTCAAAATCTCCGGCCTTGGCTTTCGCGAGCACCGTTGGGAAATCGTATTTCGTGACTTTTACGTTGAAACCTGAGGCGATCAGGTTTTGGGTGATGATGTCAGCGGACTGCTCGCGAACCTTGTTGCCGGTCGGAACCATGAACTGCAGCTCCCGATTGAAGTCCCACCCTGCTTCTTGCAGCAATTGTTTGGCCTTGGCGGTATCAAATGTATATTTCTTCAAATCTTTATCGAGATAAGGGTTAACCGATGAATAGGGACCGTCTATCACTTCCCCATAGCCTTTCAGCAGCTTGTCTACCAGCTGTTGGCGGTCAACGGCGTACGCGAGTGCCTGACGCACCTTCGGATCGAGTTTCTTCGTGTTGAACATCATGGTTTGGAATCCAATCGTAGGCTCGTCCTTGGCGACAAGATGGTCCATGCCTTTGACCGTGTCGTAATCCTGCGGCGGAATCTTTCCGATGCCCCCGCCTACGTTCATGTGGACTTCTCCTGTTTGCAATTGGGCGACCATATTCGCAGACGGCATGATTTTAATGAACATTTTCTCCAGCTCCGGCTTGCCGCGGTAGTAGTCCGGGTTGGCTTCCAGCTCTACATACTGGTCCTTCTGGTATTTGACAAATTTGAACGGTCCATTGGTAACGGTTGGATTTTGCATGAAGGGGTCCTGCGACAGGCTCGCAGGATCTACTTTTTCCAGCACATGCTTCGGCAATATCATCAGCTTGCAGCCCAGCTGTTCTTTTAACATATTGGGATCAACCGGAGCTTTGGTTTTGAATTCCAGCGTTTTGTCGTCGATGACCTTGACGGATGGGATGCTGCTTTCTCCCGCTTTGAGCTTCCCGTTTTCCTCAAGTCCATCCAGCATGGACAAATAGCTGCCTACACTCGTCTCTGTTTTGGGATTGGCGATGAGGTTGAAGGTGAATGCGGCATCGTGAGCCGTGACAGGCGTTCCGTCCGTCCATTTGGCGTCCTTGTTGATTTTGATCGTATAGGTCTGGTTGTCTGTCGTCTCAAACGAATCGGCCAATTTGGGCACGAATTTCAGTGGCCCCTCCATTTCCAGGAAGGAGTCGAACATGAACTTCTCCGTGAACTGTGAAGCGACGTCCACACTGTTGATCGTATTAAACAAGATCGGCGGATTGGTCATCCCAAGGAACATGGAGCCGCCTGCCGCACTTGTGGCACCGGCGGGCGCCTGAGCTGTGCCACCCGCAGTCCCGTTTCCTTGGACCGGAGCCGAACTCCCGCCTCCACCACCGCACGCGGCCAGTGTGAAAAGTGAAGAAATAGCCAAAATGCTTGCTGCTTTCTTGACGATTTTCATCATTTTCCCCCCACATCTATCGTAATAAAAAACGTGTTGCCATCACTCATTACTTCAGGCTTTTCGGGTCCATCGCATCCCGCAGACCGTCTCCCATGAAATTAATCGAGAGAACGGCGAGCAAAATCATCAACCCCGGTGGAATCCAGAGCCAAAGCTGTGTCGACAGCACCGTAAGCGATTGAGCTTCCGTCAGCATATTGCCCCAGCTCGCTGTCGGAGGCTGGACACCCATCCCGAGAAAGCTCAGCGATGCTTCCATGATGATCGCAGAGGCGATGCCAAAGGTGGCGTTGACGAGGATGGGAGCCAGGCAGTTCGGGAGGATGTGCTGGAAGACGATTTTGGGCGTCGAATACCCCAGTGTAATCCCTGCCTTGACGTAATCCATCTCCTTGATCGACAAGACGCTGCCGCGCACGATCCGGGCGATCCCGGGCCAGCCGAGCAATCCCAGCACGATGATGATATTGTACAGACTCGGGCCCATGATGCTCACCAGCACCAGAATGACCATCAAGTAGGGAAAGGACATGAAAACATCGGTCAATCGCATGATGCACATGTCTACCCATTTGCCGAAATAGCCGGCAATCGCCCCGAGAACCGTTCCGATGACGACGTAGATCGCGACGGCGCCAATCCCGACAGCCAAAGAGACACGCGACGCATAGATCAAACGGCTCGCGATGTCACGCCCCACCTGGTCCGTCCCCAGCCAATACTCGGCAGACGGTTCCGCAGCGAAGTCTCCTGTGATTTCATACGGATCCCTGGGCGAAATCCACGGTGCCAGGATCGCCATCAGCGTAATGACGATGAAGATCACCAGCCCTACAACCGCAAGCCTGTGTTTGAAAAAACGCTTCGTAATCATCTTCAAGTAGCTTTCTTCTTCACCCAGACCCAAATCCGGCGGGTGCTGAAGGACCGGCTCCTGTTCCGTTTTCAGATTGGCAAGCGACATCTGCTTCCCCCCTTTTATGCCTTAATTGTATTTAATCCGCGGGTCTGCAACCGAATAGAGTATATCGGCGAGAAGATTGGACAACAGGACTGTGATCGCCGCGATAAAATTGATTGCCATTAAAGTCGGATAATCGCGTGAGAGGATGGATTGAATCGTGAGTTGTCCCAATCCCGGCCACTGAAAGATCTGTTCAGTCACGACTGCCCCGCCGATCAGCAGCGGGATGTCCATGCCAACGACCGTAATGATCGGAATCAGCGCATTGCGAAAGGCGTGCTTGTTGACGACGAGAAATTCCCGCAAACCCTTGGAACGGGCGGTACGCAGATAATCTTGTCCCAAAATCTCCAGCATGCTGGAACGCACATACCGAACCATGCTCCCTGCGATCCCCGTAGCCAGGACAAATGCCGGCAGGAGCAAATGCATGATCGTATCGCCAAAGCCTCCGTCTCCTCCAAGTGTGTTCATGCCGCCTGACGGGAGGATTTGCCACTGGACCGCAAACAGATAGATGAGACCGAGCCCCAGAAAGAAGTTCGGGATGGAGATGCCCATAAAGGAAAAGCCGGTGGTCAAATAATCAATCCACGAGTATTGCCGAGTCGCGCTGATCACGCCGATTGGAATGGCGAAGATGTATGCCAGCAGCAAAGCTGAACCCATCAGCAAAAGCGTCGGCAAGACCCGTGAAGCCACCATCTCCCCTACGGGAGCGTAGGTCGAGAAGGAATAGCCGAAATCTCCCTGCAGCAGGTTTTGCAGCCACCGCCAATACTGGACGTAGATCGGATCATTCAGTCCCAATGCTTCTTTTTTCAACTCGATGTCCGCCTGCGTCGCATCCGGACTGATAAACATTTCCACAGGGTTGCCCGGTGCCAGATTGACGATAAAGAAACTGAACACGGTTACTCCGAATAGCACCGGGATGGCGATGAGCAAGCGCCGTACGATATATGGAAACACGAATAATCGTCCCTCCTTCGTTGATTAGACAAGTGGAAAATGACACGCTACGGCGTGAGCGGTTTTGGTCAGATCAGGCGCCTGCTCCCGGCAAATCTCTTTGGCAAGGGGGCATCGAGTATGGAATCGGCATCCTTTCGGTGGATTGGCAGGATTGGGGACGTCCCCCTCCATAACGATCCGCTCCCGATTGCGCAGATGCGGATTAGGGATGGGATAGGCGTCCAGCAGAGCTTGCGTATACGGGTGTCTGGGGGATTTGAAAATCTCCTGCGTTCGGGCCAGCTCCACGATTTTTCCCAGGTACATGATGGCGATCCGGTCGCTGATGTACTTGACGGCACCCAGGCCATGCGCGATGAACAAATACGTGAGCTGAAATTCCTTCTGCAAATCCTTCAGCAGATTCAACACCTGCGCCTGAATCGAGACGTCCAGCGCCGATACGGGTTCATCACAAACAATCAGCTTGGGTTGCAGAATAAGCGCCCTGGCAATGCCGATCCGCTGTCTTTGTCCTCCGGAGAATTCATGCGGATAGCGGCTTTTATGGTACTTGGTCAGTCCGACGATCTCGAGAATTTCGTCTACCTTTTGGGAAACCTCGCTTTTCGGTACCAGCTTATGGGCCAATAGCGGCTCCGCCAGCAGATCGCCGATGCGTTTTCTGGGATTGAGCGATGAATACGGGTCCTGGAAAATGATTTGCAGATCCGTGCGTGCCTTTCGCAATTCTGCTCCTTGCAGCGAAGCCATGTCCCGGCCCGCAAAGATCACTCTGCCTTCTGTGGGAGGTTCGAGCTGTACGATGGCTCGTCCCGTCGTCGATTTCCCGCAGCCAGACTCGCCTACCAGCGACAGGGTCTCCCCGGGATAGATCTGAAAGTCGATTCCGTCCACCGCTTTCACGTGGCCGACGGTGCGGGAGATGATCCCTTTTTTGATGGGATAATATTTTTTGAGCTTCTCGACGACCAAGAGCGGCGTCTGTTTATCGGGGGGGTTACGCATTAAGCAATCACCTCATTTTGACTGTAGCCAGAGACTCCTTGCTCCTCCTCCTGGTACAGCCAGCATCTGACACGATGGCCGCTGCTGCCCTGGATCGCTAGCAGCGGGGGCTTTTGCGTGGCGCATTGTTCCGTGGCGTGCTGGCAGCGTTGGTGAAAACGGCAGCCTTTTGGCATCGCGTGGAGATGGGGAACGGTCCCGGGAATGGAGAAGAGCTTTTGCTGGCTATCGTGTTCGAGATGTGGAATGGATTCCATCAACCCGATCGTGTACGGATGCTTGGGATCATCGAACAGAGTAAAGACATCTGCCTCCTCGACAACTTGTCCTGCATACATGACCAGCACTTTATCAGCCATTTCTGCGATGACACCCAGATCATGCGAAATGATCATGATCGCCGTTTGCGATTCCTGTCTCAGTTTTTTCATCAACTCCAGAATTTGCGCCTGGATCGTCACATCCAGAGCTGTTGTCGGTTCGTCCGCGATCAGAAGCTTTGGCTTGCAGGAAAGAGCCATGGCGATCATGACTCGTTGCCTCATGCCTCCGGACAATTTGTGCGGGTATTCGTCAATGATCTGCTCTGCGCGAGGTATGCCAACCTTTTTGAGCATCTCGATGGCATATGCCCTCGCTTCGCTCTTGGACATTTTCATATGTAAGTGAATCAGTTCCAGCATTTGATTGCCGATGCTAAATACCGGATTGAGGGATGTCATCGGCTCCTGAAAAATCATGGAAATTTCATTTCCACGGATCTCGCGCATTTGTGCTTCCTCCAACTGCGTCAGTTCCCTTCCGTTAAAGCGGATGGCTCCCTTTTTGATCAGACCGGTGCGGTCGAGGAGCCTCATGACAGACAAGGAGGTGACACTTTTCCCGCAACCGGATTCACCAACTATTCCAATGGTTTCACCCTGTTTTAATTGAAAGGTGACTTCGTCAACGGAGACTACCTCCCCCTTGTCTGTGCGAAACGCGACCTGAAGTTTGTCAACTTCCAACAAGTTATTCTCCAAACTCCACACCTCCATCTGTCCATTTGGCTTTATACCCAAGCAAAGCGAACTATCTCGGCGTCACATATTCTTTTGTTTTATGGGGTTGAACAGGTTATGCTTATTCAGAGTATACGGATAATTAGTTGCAGAATCAATCTATTTTTCACTCAATTCAGAATTAACTGTTTTCGTTTAAGCGCTTACAATCCTTGTGGCTCTAAGGGTGAGAATCTTACAAATAAACCCATCGAATACATTTTGGAGCATTCCTGCTCAGCAAGCAAAAAAGGCACTGAACAGACGAAAAACTTCTTTGCCTGTGTCAGCACCTTTTCTTATATTGAGAGTTTCACCGGCCACTATACGTACCGATTGAACCACTCCACCGTATAGTTTAACCTCAAGACACGCTGGCAGGGATCGCCGCTGCGTGACATTTCGTGATTGGCGTCAGGGAAACGGATAAAGGATACCGGGGCTTTCCCCTGATGCTGCAAGGTGATGAAGAGCTGCTCGGCCTGTTCGATCGGGCAGCGATAATCTCGCTCTCCGTGCATAATCAGCAAAGGCGTCTTGACCTGTGATGCGAGACGCAGCGGGGAATGATGCCACATTTTCTCGGGGTTGGAAAATGGATCAGCCTGAATTTCTTCCGCCGAAAAATAATAGCCGATATCGCTTACCCCGTAAAAACTCATCCAGTTGCAAATGCTTCTGTCCGTGACCGCAGCCTTGAAACGATCGGAATGTCCGACGATCCAGTTGGTCATGAAGCCTCCATAACTCCCGCCAGCAACGCCCAGACGGTTTTCGTCGATATAGTCGAGCTGGCAGAGGACATCCACACCAGCCATCAAATCACGGAAATCATGACCGCCATAGTCTCCGCAGCAGGCTTGCATGAAGCGTTCGCCATACCCGTGGCTTCCGCGCGGATTGGTGTAAAGCACGACATAGCCTTGGGCGGCAAGCAATTGAAATTCATGAAAAAAAGTATGCCCGTACATCGAATGCGGTCCGCCATGGATCTGCAGGATAGCCGGGTATTTCTTCCCTTCCGCGAAATTTGGCGGCTTCATGATCCAGCCCTGGATCTCCCAATCTTCTGCACCCGTAAACAGGATTTCCTCCGGCGAGGACAAAGCGATATGCTGAAAAAGCTCTCTGTTCACATCTGTCAGACGAGCTTCTTCCCCTGTTTGCAGATCGAGGGAGAATAGATCTCCAGGGATCAGCGGGTCACTGACAGCAGCCACGAGACAATCCTGCTCCGCGTGATAGGTAAAGCCGAATACATTTCGCTCTCCATCCATAATCTGGGAAACGTTGCCGTCCAGGGTTACTTGCCATATCCCCGATCTGCCGCGCTGGCTCGTCAAAAACAGCAAGCCATCCCCATTTTTTGTCCACACGTCGCCGGGATCGGGATGGCCGGGCGATCGCACATCGCCAATCGTGACATCGCCAACCTGTACATCCCACTCTGCTGTAATGCACGTAATGGCGCCTGTTGCGAGATCTGCCACCCAGACTTTTTTCATTGTCCCGTACAGATGCTTGCCTATCACACTGCCGACAAAAGAGAGCTTGGATCCATCCCGGGAGAAGCGCGGCATGCCAAAAGTCCCGTTGCTTTGCGTGATTTTCCTCCATTCTCCCCCGTCTACAGGTACGAGGTAGATGTCGATCTCATGCTGCAGGTCCGGGTTGGACGAACGGTTGGCGCTTATTGCGACCCATTTGCCATCCGGCGACCAGCTTCCCGCCGTATGATCGCCCGCCCCAGTCGTCAATGGTCTGATTTCTCCGGTCTCCACCTGGACGATCGCCAATTGGCGGTTCTTCTCGTACAAAAATCCAAATTCATCTGACTTGTATTTCATCTTGGTGACGCGAATGGCTTTCTCCGCATTTTGCTTGTGAACGTAATCTTCTTGTTCCGCAGCTTCTTCGCGATACCTGTCTCCCGCTTTCATCCAGGAGGAAAACAGAATCTGCTTTCCATCCGGAGACCAGAGTGGAGCAGAAGCCCCGTTCGGACAATCCGTGATCATTTTTGGCACTGGTTGTGACTCATCGATCGCAAGCATCCAGATCTGCGCCTTGCCTGAGCGGTTGGAGACAAAGCAGAGTTTGGACCCATCGGGAGACCAGCGCGGATAGGAATCCCGCACGGGTCCGCAGGTAAGCTCCGTGGTGCGATCTTCTTCCCGGGAATAAAGGATCAAATGACTCTGGTATTGGCGTTCTTCATCAATCCTGTTCAGAACATAGACAACTTTAGAACCATCTGGTGAAAGCTGCGGGTCACTGGTGTAGCGGATTTGGTACAAATCTTCTGCTGTAATGCCCCGTTTGTTGTCAGACATGACTTTCACTCCTTTTTTCATGGGTTGATCGCATCAGGATCATCAGCTATTCAAATACACTTCTTCGTTTAGCAAAGCTGGCGGCCTCTTCCCTTGCAGACCTGCCACCAGATTTTCCGCCGCAAACTGTGCCATGCGAAATCTCGTCTCCTCTGTGGCCGACCCGATATGCGGCAGAGTCACGACATTCGGCATGCCAAGCAGGGGATGATCGTGATCGACGGGTTCCTTAGCAAACACATCCAAGCCTGCCGCCAGGATTTCGCCTTCCCGCAAGGCCTTGACCAAAGCTTTCTCATCGACAGTCGCGCCGCGGGAGCCATTGATAAAGATAGCTGTTTTTTTCATCGCCTGAAATTCCTTTTCCCCGATCAGGTTGGTTGTCTCTTCCGTAAGAGGCACCATCACACAGACAAAATCCGCCTGCCTGCACAGTTCGTCCAGCGTACAGTAAGTGGCCTGGTATCGGCGCTCCACCTCTACATTGCGCGAACGATTATGGTAGAGAATGTTCATGTCAAAACCAAGATGTGCCCGTTTGGCGATAGCAGAACCGATCCGGCCCATTCCGACGATGCCCAGGGTCTTGTGATGGACATCCGTGCCAAACTGGGCGGATGTGAGAGGCGACGTCCAGCGGCCTGACTTTACGAGCTGGTCCATCTCCGGAATCCGTCGCGCTGCCGCCAGGATCAATCCCATCATCGTATCAGCTACCGTATCCGTTAATACGTCTGGTGTATTGGTCGCCATGACGCGATGCCGGCTCATGGCTCCCAAATCAAAATTGTCGTAGCCTACTGCGATATTGCTGACAATTTTCAGCTTCGGTGCGCGCTCCAGCAGCTCGTGATCGATTTTCAAACCCGTGCCGATCAGACCCTCCGCTCCGCCCAAGGCTGCATCAAAGGCAGATCGGCCCTCTTCGTTCCACTCTTCCAGGTGCATGACCTCGCATGCTTCCTGCAAGTAAGCAAGGACTTCCGGGTATATTTTTTTATACGCGATTACTTTTGGCTTCATGTTCGCTGCGCCCCGCTTTCTTAAGGAAAATAGAAGAAGGACCAACGATTTGCTTCTTCGTTGGTCCCTCATGGATTCCGTATCAATGGGTCGAATTCCTGCCTGCACTAGATGTGGTTGGTATAGAAATAGTTCAAGAAGTAGGCTGCACTGATCGCAGCGCCGACGATAAAGACGACCCCGCTTTTTTTGCGTTGTTGGGCAAAGCGCAGAATGCTGAAGCAAAACAGCACGCCGGTAACCATAAAATAGGCTACGGCAACCCAGAAAAAGTCCCAAGGCAAACTGGCAAAATCTACATTACCCAAAAAGAACACCGTCCCTTGTCTACCATCCTGGCATCACGATGGTTTGTATCTTATCCTCCATTATACCAAGAGAATACCAAAGATATCATCATCCTTCCAAACCGTAACAGAAGTGTCAAAGTTTTGACTCGGTAAGCTCCTGCCATACTCGGGCAGCAGATTTGTGCCAGGCCACGCCTTCTGGAAAGGCTTTCTCTACCTTCTTGCGCAATCCTTCATCTGCCTGCAGTTCTGGGCTAAGCAACGTAATCATTCCGCTGTCTTCGCGCGTGCGGATTAATCGGCCGATGCCCTGGCGCAAGCGCAAAAGCATGTACGGCATGTCTACCTCTTCGAAAGCATTGCCGGCTGCCGCCTTGCGCTTCGCCGCGAACACGGGGTCATTCGGCGGAAATGGCAAGGACCAAATGACGACATGAGAAAGCGAAGGGCCAGGCACGTCCAATCCCTCCCAGAGGGAGACTGCGCACAGATTGGTGTGTTCTTCACGCTGGAATTGGGAGATCAAATGGCTGATTTCCTGATCCCCTTCAAACAGGAATTTCTGCTGATTGCTGCTTTGGCTCCTGCTCTCGAGGCTTTGCTTGAAGGCATGCATCTCTTCCAAGGAGGGAAACAGCAGCAAGGACTTGCCTTGTGTTTTCTCCAGCATGTCCAGCGTCAGTTCTACCTTTTCCGCAAACGCATCGGAGGAAGTGAAATCAGGGGCGAACACCTTCATCCGATTTTCGTAATCATAGGGGGAAGCTACCGAAAAAGACAGGAACTCATCAATCCCCAGGCTGTCTGCAAGATAGAAGAAAGAACCATCCGCGGACAAGGTGGCAGAAGAGAAGACGACTGGCATTTTTTGCGAGAAGACGAACTCCTTCAGCACCTCCTGCACTTTTCGCGGCATTACCACGAGGCTCGTCCCAGTCGCATCTTCTGTCACCCATGTAATGACTTTCGAAGGGTCTTCGAACAATTGCAGCGCGATCTGAATCATCTCCAAATGCTCGCTGACGATATTCAATTGGAATTCATCCAATGTGTACAGGCCGCCCTCCAAGACGAGTTCTTCCTCTATGGAGTCGATCAGACCGGAAAAAGCCCGAATCTGCGCAAGCAAGCCAGGATGGAGCGTGATTTCCCTGCGCTCAGAACCCGGAACCGGCTTGCTTTCCTGCTTGAGCATGGCAAAAAGAATGTCGCTTTGCATGATCGCATCCTCTACTGCGTACGCCAAAGACTCTCGAATCTCCCCTTTTAGCAGGCGGGTGATCACTTCTTCAAATACGCTGTGGTTCAGCTTGTAGGTTAAAGCCTTTTGCGCTGCCGTCTCCAGCAGATGCCCCTCGTCAAAAATGACGGAGCTGTGACTCGGGAGCAAAGGAAGGTGTCCTCCCCGTTTTCTCCCCTCGTAGGTCCAGACATGCTCCATGTAGAAGTCATGCGAACAGATGATGAGATCAGCTGATTTGCGATAGTAATCCCGAGAGAGCGTCTGCCCGCAGCGATGCTGTTTGTCACAGGAGAAGCAATCCTGGAAGACATCCCAGTTGGCCACATTCCACTGTTCGTCGTCCAGTGCAGGATATTGACTGCGGTCCCCATAGGGGGAAAATGCTTGCAAGGCTTCATAGTTGTGAACAAACGGAGGCAAATCCTGATAGATTTCCTGATACAGCTCCCCATCTTCTTCCCGCAAACGGGCTTGATCCAGCTTTTGCAGACAAAGATACTGGTTGGGTGACTTTCCTAGACGCACATCAATTTCCATATTCAGGTGCCGGGCCAGTTTGGCGATGTCCCCCTCCGGCTTGACCAGTTGTTCGATCAATGATTCATTTGCACAGGCAATGATTGCCGGCTTGCGTGTATATCGGGCATAGCAGATGGCGTACAGCAGGTAAGCCAGCGTTTTCCCAGTCCCGACTCCAGCCTCTGCAAAAATCGTCTGCTTTTCTGCATACGCGCGTTCGAGTTGGAAAGCCATGTAGATCTGTTCATCGCGAACCTCAAATCCGGCTTCGGGCAATACTTCATAAAAGACATCGGCAATCCAGTCACTGACTTGCGAGATAAACGGTTGTGTCGGATCGTATGAAAAGGGGTAGCGTTCCACGTATGTTCTGCCTCCATTGTACTCAGCTCAAAATGTAATAATCGCATGTTCGTCCTCTGAACACAATATCTCTTCGCTTAAAAGACACAAGAAAATGTCCGAAAGAAGAAAAAATGGTACACTAGTTTTTGTCATCTACCACAGACAGGAGCGATTGCTGCGATGGAAAAAGTAATGTTTATTGAGATTGGCATGGGGATCGACTTGCACGGTCAAAACGTAACCAAAGCCGCAGTACGTGCAGTGCAAAACGCGATCCATCACAACTCCATGCCGGGCTTGCGTTCTGTGTTGCCTGGCAACGATATTCACAACATGAAGGTGCATGTCCGCTTGGCCGTGCCGGCAGACAAGGAAAAGCTGGATTTGGCGGTCGTACGTGACGAGCTGCCCTACGGTGAGGTAAGCTTTGAAGTCGTCGACGGCGGAATGTTGACCTCCAGCGGTGTCATTATTGCCGAAAAAGAGGATAAAAATGATTTGGCCTACGTCGTCATCGCTTCGGTGGAAGTAGGCTATTAGGAGACAGGTTGAAACAACAAAGAGAGTGCTTCCCGACTCGCATGCGAGCGAATAAAGCACTCTCTTGTTTGTGTTATTGTCTAAAAGGCTTGTTCCAGCTCATCTACAAGCTGCCCTACATAGCGAACGGCCTCGCGAATCGGCTCAGGCCTGGACATGTCTACACCCGCCATTTTCATCAGCTCAAGCGGCGACATGGATCCCCCTGCCTTCAAAACCTCCAGCCAGCGTTGGACGGCTGCCTCTCCCTCCTGTCTGATTTGCCCGGCCATAGCCGTAGAAGCAGTAAGTCCTGCCGCATACGTGTACGGATAGAGCCCCATATAGTAATGCGGCTGGCGCATCCAGGTCAGATTGGCCCCTTCGTCCAACTCCACTGCGTCGCCCCAGAAATCGGAAAGCACCTGCCCCTTCCATTCGTTAAGTTGTTTCGCTGTGATTGGCAGATCAGCCTCCGCCGCTTCATAGACCTTCCTTTGCAATTGCCCTTCCAGCAGATGGGTGACGAAATTATGGTAGTACGTATTCAGAAGCTGCAGGTTGACCCAGCGTTTCAGACGGGCGTCATCGGACTGTTCGCGGATATGCTGGGCAAGCAGCAACTCATTTAGCGTCGACGGTGCCTCAATGAAATAGAGAGACGGCCGATAATTGGCGTAGCGCTGATATTTGCCCGCCAGCATGAAATGCCCGGCATGCCCCAGTTCGTGGGCAAGCGTGAAGGCACTTCGCATGTTGTCGGCCCAGGTAATCAGAATGAAAGAATGCGCGCCGTATGGACTGGAACAAAACGCTCCCGTAGATTTTCCGACATTGTCCACGTAATCGATCCATCTGTTCTCCAACGCCTGTTTCATGATAGCGGTATATTCCTCGCCCATGATTTCAAGGGCGGCGAGAATGGTCTTGCCAGCTTCTTGCGTGGTCACCTTCGGACTGAACTCGGGATCGAGCGGCACTTTCAAGTCGCAGAAAGCGAGCTTTTCCAATCCCAATACTCTCGCCTTCAAGCGAGCATAGCGGCGCATATGCGGGGCCAGCTCGGTCCCGATTATGTCGAGAATATTGTGGTACATCTCCAGGCTTACCTTCTGCGCGTCCAACAACATATGTGTGACGGATTCATATCCGCGCAGACGGGAGAGTACGGTCTGTTTTTTCACCTCTGTGCCGTATGCTGCGGCAAAGGTATGCTGATACTGCTGCAACGTCTTGGTAAAGGATTTATAGGCCGCATGCCGAAGCTGATAGTCCGGTGACATCTCATAGTCGCTTTCATACAAGGCAAATGATACTGGTCTCATCACCCCGGCCGAGTCTGCCACGGAGTCAAATCGCATGTCGGAGAGCTTGCTGCGATTGTAGATCAGATAAGGAGCGGAAAATACCTCTCCCAAAGCTGCTAGGGCAGATTCTGTCTCTGCAGACAACCGGTAGGGTTTGGCCGCATACAGATCCAGCAGTTTTTTACGGAATGGCAAAAGCCCCGGCTCTTCGTCCAAGAAACGCTCGATGCTGCCTTCGGGAAGGTCCAGAATTTCAGAACGGATAAAAGAGAGCGAAGACTGGATCTGCGAAGCGATGTCCCCCACCTGTGCCGACCTGGATTGATTGGCCGGATTGGTTCCATCTTCTGACAGACGCAGACTCGCAAAGGTGTGGAGCTGGATAAGCCGAACCGCTAGCGCCTCCTCCGCTTCGAGGCAGGCGAGCAGTTTTTCCGCGTTGTTCAGTTCCCCCTTGTAACGGGTAACGCCAGGAAGCAATTCTTGCAATTCGTGCAGCTTGTTCTCCCATTCTTCTTGTGAGGCAAATAGATCATCCAGGTTCCAGGTCTGTTCCGTGGGCACTTGTTCACGCGTCAATCTCATCTGGGATTTCCTCCTCTTTTTGACTATGAAAAGATGTATTGGCTATATTTCCGCTATCTCCTGTTCCGTCCGATTCTGAATATTTGTGAAAAAAGCAGGTCTAAGCGTATTCTATCCTGTTTTTTGGTATAATATGGGTGTCTTTAGGATGAACGAAGATGGGAGTCGATAAGATGACTTTTGAAAACTTGCTGGATCGGTATGCCGAGCTGGCAGTTCGAGTTGGAGTAAACGTACAAACTATGCAAACACTCGTCGTCGCAGGACCTGTTCAATCAGCCCCTTTTATTCGCAAAGTGGTTCGCAAGGCATATGAAGCTGGAGCCAAGCACGTCTATATCGATTGGAACGATGACGAATTGACACGTATGAAATATGAGTTGGCACCGGAAGAGGCCTTTGAAGAATTTCCGCTATGGAAAGCGAAGGGCTGGGAAGAGTTGGCAGAACACGGAGCAGCTTTTTTGTACATCACCTCTTCCAACCCGGATCTCTTGCAGGGAATCAATCAGGAGCGAATCGCCAAGGCGAGTAAAGCGTCGGGTCAAGCACTGCAGCGTTTTCGCAGCTATACCATGTCGGATAAGGTAAGCTGGAGTGTCATCGCGATTCCCTCCCCGGCATGGGCCAACCTGGTTTTTCCCGAGCTTCCTGAAGATGAGCGTGAACAAGCACTGTGGGAGGCCATTTTTGCAGCGACACGCATCCACGAACCTGACCCCGTCCGAGCCTGGAAGGAGCATCATCACGAACTGAACCGCAAAGTGGAATACCTCAATCAAAAACAGTACAAAGCCCTGCACTATGAAGCACCCGGAACCCGATTGACCATTGAATTGCCAGCGAATCACATCTGGATTGGCGGCGGCAGCGTAAATCAAGACGGCGTATCCTTCATGGCCAATATGCCGACAGAAGAAGTCTTTACGGCGCCAAAACGCGATGGCGTAAATGGCGTAGTGCAAAGCACCAAGCCTTTGAGTTACCAAGGCACCGTGATTGAGGATTTCCAGCTTACATTTGAAAAAGGACGAATCGTACAGGTCACAGCAAAAAAAGGAGAAGACTCTCTCAAAAAGCTGATCGAAACGGACGAAGGCTCTTGTTACCTGGGTGAAGTGGCATTGGTCCCCCATCTCTCTCCCATTTCCCAGTCGAACATCATTTTCTTCAATACCCTATTCGATGAAAATGCCTCCAATCATCTGGCGATCGGCAATGCCTATCCGACCAATCTTCAAGGAGGAAGCGGGATGAGCGATGAAGAGCTGCAGCAACACGGATTAAATACCAGCATGGTCCACGTTGATTTCATGATTGGGTCGGACAAGATGAGTATCGATGGCGAGACCATGCAAGGAGAACGGGAGCCTGTCTTCCGCAACGGCAACTGGGCTTTATAACGAGAGTCGCTCTGTTTCGAGCGGCCTGAAATAAAAGGAGGGGGAGCTGGTTTGCTCCCCCTAATGGATATTTTTCTTTTTGAACTGTCCTCCGTTGACATCGTGGATGGTACCCATCGCGAGGAAAGCGGAATGATCGATCTCCTCTACAATTTCCTTGAGCTTCGTCTCTTCCAGCCGCGTAATAACGGCAAAAATCACTTTCTTCTCATCACCGGAATATCCACCTTCGCCGACGAGATAGGTCACGCTTCTGCCTAAAGTGGCTGAGATGGCATCCCCGATTTTCTCGGCTTCGTCACTGATGATCCACACCGCTCTCGATTGCTCCAGTCCTACCATCGTCAAATCGATCATTTTGAACGCAATATAATAGGCGATCAAAGAGTACATGGCCCGGTCCCAGCCAAAAATAAAGCCTGCACTGCCGAGAATAAAGATATTGAAAAACATTACCATTTCCCCTACGGAGAAGGGACTTCTTTTGTTCAACAGAATCGCGACAATCTCTGTGCCATCAAGCGAGCCGCCAGCCCGAATGACTAATCCGACGCCGATTCCGACGATGATTCCGCCAAATACAGCGGAGAGCAGCAGATCTTCCGTCAAGCCGGAGACTTCGTGCAGCAATGTCGTTCCGATCGACATGACAGCTACACCGAACAAAGTGGCGATCGCAAAACTTTTTCCAATCTGTTTATAGCCGATAATCAAAAAAGGCAGATTCAAGAGAAATAAAAAAACTCCTAGAGGGAGACCCGCCAAATGGGAGAACATGATCGACAGTCCTGTCACACCGCCATCGATGATGTTATTGGGTACGAGAAAAATCTCCAGCCCAACCGCGACAAGACTGGCCCCTACTACGATTGCAGATGCTCGAAGCAGTAATTTTCTTTTCGACAGCCGCTTGTGAGCTGCCGAGACAGGCTGAAAATGTTGTTCCATCTGCTACCATCCTATTCTTCGATACCACCGTACTTCCATCATTCCCCATTCCCTAAAAAAATAGCCAGCCTGTGGTGCAAGCTGACTTACGATGTCCTTTATCCTATGAAATGGGCCAATTCACGATTGAACTTCTCCCGTTCACAATAGAACAGTCCATGTCCGCTTTTTTCAAAGGGGATTACTATGGAATCCCGGATGCCTGCATGCATCGCCTGGGCAAACGGAAAGGGACATATCCGATCCTGTACGCCGTGGAAAATCGCTGTCGGAACGTGGATTCTGGGCAAATCATTGCGCAAATCCTCGTCGCGAAGGGCGATCAACCCTTGAATCGTGGCGTGGCCGGAAGCGACCAATCCAAGGCTGTTGAACCAGTTTTTAAAACTTTCTGTCACATATCGGGCAAAAAAGAGATTGCCGAAATCGCTCAGCATTTGCGGACGGTCCTGGTAGGAGGCTTCAATCAGCTTATTTACCTCTTCTTTGGTCATCCCGTATGGATAATCCGGTCTTCTGGTAAAGACAGGGGCAGCGGCGCTGATTAACGCCAGCTTGGAGACCCGGTGATCGACATGGCGTCCCATGTAACGGATCGCGACTGCTCCACCCATGGAAAAGCCGGCGAGGGTAAAATCATCCAGGCCTAATGTATCCACAATCGCCAGCATATCGTCCGCCAACCGGTCATAAGAATAACCCGTCCAGGGACGGTCTGATTTCCCGTAACCACGCAAGCCCACTCCAATGCAACGATACCCCAATTTGGGCAACTGATCGAACTGGTATTCGTACATCTCTTGATTGAGCGGCCAGCCGTGGATAAACAAGATCGGCTTTCCATTCCCCGGATCGATGTCCTCCACATACAGATTTACATTGCGCTCTACTGGAATGTAGTAGCCCACGCCAAACTCCTCCTTTTTAAGTCGCTTTGCTCTTTTGTTCGCACAGCCTACCGTAGCTTATGTAGGCAGTCGCAAGGAGGATATCCGCCTGTAAAAATAGACACGAACAGTAGGCAATCAGCACGCATTTTGGGTTATAATGGGGGGATGACACTTCGTACGGAGGACCTGACGATATGCTGCAAAGAGAATTGACACGAGATCAAGCCATTCAGACAGGAGAACAGATCCTTGAAGTATTGGAAGGTCAAATACTGGAGAGGGGCTACACGTATTTTTCCAACGGTGTTGTGTTCAACACCCGCGTAGAGGACGAAATCCTGTTGAAAAGCGATGTGCAAGGCACGCAAGTCTACCATGTCTCGCTGAATATGCAGAATGTGCAGGAGAGCACCTGCACCTGTCCTTACTCCCGTCTGTGCAAGCATATCGCGGCTACATTTTTTCAAATGTACAGCGTATTTGAGAACCCGCGTCATTTTTTGGCTCGTTCCCAACAGCCAAGGACGCTGAAATATTCCGCTGCCCTGCTGGTCCCCCCCTTTAAAAAAGGTATACAATACTTGACCGGGAGCCATACCGACACATGGAGGGACGGTCAGCTGGACGCTTCCGCTTCCGTAGCGGAATGGTGGCGTTTTTTTGAGAGCTGGACGCGAAATCTTCCTTCCGCCATGGAGAGCTTCCGCGCCTCCTCCGAGCTGTTCTCCAGTTATGAGAATCTCTTGGGAATCGCTGTCTCCTGGCCACCGAGACGAGCTTCTCTCTTTGCCGTACACGCAACCCTCTTTCACCTCAATCTTTTGCAGGAATTCGTGCTAACCAAGCGCCATTCCCATTGGTCTCAAGAGCTCTCACAGTCCGCAGAGCGATTGCTGTCCAACCTGGAAGGACTTCTTTATTATTGGGACCCTTCCCATCTCGACGAAGATGATCAGAAGGCTTTGAACGAGACAAAACAGCTCTTGAGCGAATGGAAAAATAAGGAATATCTTTCTGTTTTCGAGATGCTTGCCTATCAATTGCTTTGGTGGAACCTGCTGCAAGCCCCAGCATGGGTCCAGGAAGAATCAGAAGAGCTTGACCTGCGAATCGCTGATCCGGCGACGACCCCAGCGCAATTGGAAACGTACCGCATGCTAAAAGCCCTCTTTCTCGTGATGGACGGAAAAGATCAGGATGCACTCGAGATTTGGCTGGCTAATCAGCAGTTGCCTCTCGCGTTCTATTTGCCCTTGCTGAAATCATTTGCTCGCGGCCAGGAATGGGAGCGCTTTTTGGAGTGGACACATCGGCTTGAACGCCTGATCGGAACGGCGGATCAAGCGCATTACCGATTCGTGACCGCCATTTGGCGGGAAGCCATGAAGCAGTTGGGGCGTGAACAGGAATGCGGCACAAGGCTCAAAGCTTTCTTGCCAGGCAGCTTCGCGGAATACGCCGCCTTTCTATTTGAGCATCAACATTATCGGGAGTGGCTGGACTTGCAGCTCTCCTACCGGATTCCTTTTCCAGAGATACAGGCGTGGAATATCAAAGCCATCGAGGAGTCGAACCCGCCCTTGCTCCTTCCGCTATTTCTGTCTGAAGTAAATCGGCTGATTGACGAGAGAAATCGCCCCGCATACAAGGAAGCGATCAAGCTGTTGAAAAAAGTGCGATCCCTGTACAGCAAGCTCAATCAGGAGCTTCGCTGGGAAAGCTATCTGGAGCTCTTGTCCGCAAAGCATAATCGGCTTCGGGCCTTCCAAGAGGAGTTAAGGAGAGGAAATCTGAACGTATGAGTACCGGGACAATACTGAAATTGAACGCAGCGCAACTGACAGATGGCACCTTTCTGATTTCCGCGACGGATTCCCATCATCTCGCTGTCGCCTCTGAAGAACTTGCCAGCTTTCTTTTTGCTTGGGATGAACAATCATTTTACGGCACTTTTTTGGCCAGGAATGAAGAGGGTTTGCTTCTCAGCCCGCGTGAGGCACTCTCCTTTTTTATCGATCCTCCCTGGCTTCGCCACGTCCTTTATGAGCCGAGCGAGTCATTCGCCGCCTGCCAAAATACAGCGCTTCTGATCCAGCAATGCCTTGAGTCCGCGTCTTTTCTCCCCGATTTCGCCGCATGGAAGGCTGGCTATCCTGGGTGGAGGTTCGCAGACGAGCCACCTGAACTGCCGGATTCCGCCAGACGATGGCTTTCTGCTGTCATTGAAGAAATGACCGCAAACAGAAGCGAGGTTGGACGCGCATGGGAGCAATTGCAGATCGAATATCCGGCTCTCACTGTTACGGGAGAGGAATTGTCCCCGCATCTGCAAGAGCAGGAATGGCTCCAATCCATCGGTTGGCTGCCTGATTTGACACCGTTTCGGACTTGTCTACAACTCCTGGAGGACCCGGAGGGGGAAAATGACTGGACCCTGCAATTTCGCTTGCAGGATCGCGAACATCCAGATCGGCTGTACCCGATCGAGCCTAGCCCGCTTTTCCACAAAAACGGCGGATTCGAGGAAATACCTGTTGCCTGGCAGGCATATTCGGACCGTATTGACAGGGACCTTGCCACATGCGTGGAAGTGATGCCATGGCTGATGCCAGATGAGGCTAGCGGCCGGATTAGGACCCGGCTCGACAATGAACATGCGTGGCTTTTCCTGACTACAAGCAGCTTGCAGCTGGTGCAGGCAGGCATTCACGTCTTTTTACCTGCCTGGTGGGAACAGGTGCGACGTACGAAACCGCGCCTAAAAGCAAAAATCAAATCACAAGCGGGTTCCTCAGGCCCCTCGTTTCTAGGCATTTCGCAGCTCATGGATTTTGAATGGAAGCTGGCATTGGGTGATGTGGAAATCAGCGAAGCAGAATTCGCGCAATTGCTCAAGCAAAAGCAGCGCCTGCTGAAGATCAGAGGCCAATGGGTGCAGTTGACGCCGGATCTTTTCTTGCAGATGCAGGATGCATTGAAGAAAAATCGCGGAAAGAACGCATTGACTCTTCGCGACGTCATGAACATCCATTTGCGTGCGTTACCCAAAGAAGAAGATGGATTCCTCGCTGAAGACGACGAGCCACAACAACAGCTCGCTTTGGAAGTGGAACTGAACCGTCCCTTGCAGCAATTGTTCACCCAATTGCAACAGACGCAAAAGATTCCGTTGCTCGCGCAGCCGCAAGCCTTCCATGGTACTTTGCGCAACTACCAGCTGGCAGGGAGCTCGTGGCTGTGGTTCTTGCGGAAATATCGACTTGGCGCATGTCTGGCGGACGATATGGGGCTCGGGAAAACAGTGCAGTTCATTACCTACCTGCTGTATGTGAAGGATAACGAGGAGCAAAGCACCCCTTCCCTGCTGATCTGTCCTACGTCGGTGATCGGTAACTGGCAAAAGGAATTGGAACGTTTCGCTCCGTCTCTCAAGGTGGTCATTCACTACGGCAACCACCGCAAAAGAGACGAGGCATTCTTATCGGAGATCGAAGGGGCGGATCTGGTCATTACGTCCTATGCTCTTTCCCATTTGGATGAACAGGAGCTGTCTCGTGTTCATTGGAATGCCATCTGCCTCGATGAAGCCCAAAATATCAAAAACGCGTATACCAAACAGGCGTCCGCCGTGCGTGACCTGCGTGCCAACCATCGGATCGCGCTGACAGGCACACCAATTGAAAATCGGCTGAGTGAATTATGGTCGATCTTCGACTTTTTAAACCCGGGTTATCTGGGAGGACTCAGTGAATTCACACAGCGCTTCGTGCAACCGATCGAACGGGATCAGGACAAAACCTTGATCGCCCAAGTGCAGCGCCTGATCCAGCCCTTCCTCTTGCGCCGCGTCAAGACCGATCCATCCATTCAACTGGATCTGCCGGAAAAAAGCGAGCGCAAGGAATTTGTCCCGCTCACGGCAGAGCAAGGCGCTCTTTATGAAACGGCCATACAGGACATGTTCGCTCGCATGGAACGGGCATCGACAATGGAGCGCCGTGGTCTGATCCTGACCACGTTGACCCGCTTGAAGCAGCTTTGCGATCATCCCGCTCTCATTCTGGGCGAAATCCAAGCGCAAGATGAGGTCGGGCGCTCACACAAGCTGGAGCGTCTGCTGGAGCTGATCGAGGATATACGCCAAAAAGGAGAGCGCTGCTTGGTGTTTACCCAATATATCGAAATGGGAAACATGCTGCGGCGTGTCCTGATCCGGGAAGGCTATGGACCTGTATTCTTCCTCAACGGCTCAACAAAAAAGGAAATGCGGGATGAAATGATCAGCCGCTTCCAGGATCCTTCCGAGGACGTGGAAAACCGGGCAACCGTGTTTATCCTCTCCTTGCGCGCTGGCGGGACCGGCTTGAACCTGACAGAAGCGAATCATGTCATTCACTTTGACCGCTGGTGGAATCCGGCAGTCGAGAACCAGGCCACAGACCGCGCTCACCGCATCGGCCAAAAACGGAATGTGCAGGTCTACAAATTTATATCGCTTGGGACGATTGAAGAGCGGATCGACGAAATGATCGAGCGAAAACAGTCCTTGAGCCAGCAGATCGTCGGCGGAAGCGAAAGCTGGATTACCGAGTTGTCCAACGCTGAACTGCGGGAGCTTTTCGCATTGCGACACGAATGGATGGATACGAGAAGGTAGGTGATGAGCTTGAACGTACCAACCCCTACTCCCCCGGAAGAGTCAAAGGACGGGGAGTCAAAACGCGAGTTGCCGGAAGCTTGGCAGCGATTTCTAACCGCTATTCAAAAGGAAGCTGCCTCACTTCCGACGTCCAAGAATTAAAAAAAAGGTCCGATCAGGGTGCTGGTCGGACCTTTTGCATTGGTGCTTCACTAATTTCATTTATGCAATAGTATGATCAGTTTTCTTTATTAGTCCCCCGCAAAAACGGTGTTATAATGATAAGTGTAGATGTTCCTGCTTTTTCACTGCAAAGGTTGTGACGGAAAGATGAATTTTTCCTGGAAACGCAATTTATTTGTCCTATGGCTAGGAGTCTTTTTTTGTAGTACGGCCTATACCATCTCCATCCCGTTCTTGCCGATCTTCCTCCATACATCGATGGGAATTAACGAAAATCTGGAGATTTGGGCGGGTATCTCGTTCGGAATCACGTTTTTGGCAAGTGCTTTGATTTCTCCCTACTGGGGCTCGCTTGCAGACAAGTACGGGCGCAAGCCGATGCTGATCCGTTCCGGATACAGTCTTGCACTCCTCTATTTCTTGACATACTTCATCACCGACCCTTATGTGTTCATCGTCTTGCGCATCTTCCAAGGGCTGCTGGCCGGGTTTGTCCCTGCGTCCATCGCCTTGGTCGGTACCAACACACCGGAAAAAGATGTCGGCTACGCACTGGGTGTCATGGCCACAGCGGGAGCGACAGGGAACATTATCGGTCCATTGGTCGGCGGGGTTGTCAGCCACCTTTGGGGAAACCGGGAAGCATTTCTTTTTTCCGGATGTGTCGTGCTGGTGGCTGCCTTGATCGCTACCTTTTTTGTAAAAGAAACCAAATTGAACAAATCCGGTGTTCGTTCGCGTGTAAGTGAAGATTTGCGCGCAGCCTGGGCGAATCGACCGCTCATGGCCCTGCTAGGTGTCAGCATGATGGTAACGTGTTCGGTTATGCTGCTGGAACCGCTGCTTACGGTCTACGTCCTGCAATTGGGAGTGAGCGAGCAGGAAGCCTCCCTGAGCGCGGGCATTATTTTCGCCTCTGTCGGAATCGCCACCGTGATCGCGTCTCCAAGATGGGGACGATTGGGAGGCAGCATCGGTTTTTCGAAGATTTTGTTTATTGGTTTGATCGGAGGAGCAGTCGGGAATTTGCTGCAATACTTCTTCACTGATTTGTACGGCTTCGGAATCCTTCGCTTCGTATACGGCCTGTTTTTTGCCGCGGTCTATCCATCCATCAATGCAATGATTGTCAAAGTAACGGAACCAGAATTTCGCGGCAGGGCCTTTAGCCTCAACCAATCCTCGAACCAGCTCGCAACCATGCTGGGACCCGTTATAGGCGGGGTAATGGGCGGACTCATCCCGATCCGGGTGGTCTTTATCCTCAACGGATTGGCTCTGCTGGTCACTGCCATCGTGATCTATTACAAAAAACCGGGGCGCAAGTCGACTCCTTCGCAGCAAACAGCGTCGGATGCGCAGTTAGTAGCAAAATAGGCGGCGGGTATGGATACCCGCCGCCTTTTTGCTGTCGCCTCCCCTGCCTTCAGGGAGCGATCGTCACTTTAATCGCCTTTTCCTCAAGCTGCCGGATCGTTACGGCATCCACTTCGTCATCCGTGATGATTTCATCGATCTGGGAGAGCGCAGCAAAATAGGTAAATGCCTGTACGCCAATTTTGCTGGCATCAGCCAACAGAAAGACTTTATCCGAGATATTGATCATTTTCTTTTTGACGAGTGCCTGCATTTCATTGGATTCACTGATGCCGCGCTCCAGGTGGATGCCTTTGCAGGAGAGAAATACCTTGTCGACATGATACTGATCCAGGCTGCGTTCGGCGCTGGGTCCGAGAAAGGACAGGGAACGCGGCGCGAGGGTGCCTCCTGTCGAAATGACCTCCACCTTTTCCTTGGTGCTCAGCTCCATCGCTACCTTGATCGAATTGGTCAATACCGTAAGCGGAATATCCGGGACGATCGCAGCCATATACCAAGCCGTCGTGCTGGCATCGAGAATGATCCGGTCATGCGGCTCGATATACGCGACGGCCTGTTTGGCGATGCGTTTCTTCTCTTCCATGCGCGTTACTTCTCGCTCCAGGTAAGGAATTTCCGGCTGAGGGTCCGAGATGCTGACCGCCCCGCCATGGCTTCTCATCAGGCGCCCTGCTTCCTCCAAACGATCCAAATCACGGCGAATGGTCTCTTCGGTTACGTTGCAAATTTCACTTAATTCCGAGACGCGGATACTTCCTCTCTCATTTACCAGACGGACAATCATTTCGTGTCTTTCGGCTACAAGCATCGTCATCCTCTTTTCCTGCTATTGTGATCTGCGTCAACCGTTTTTTGTATATGTTTGATTATACCAGTTTTACTCACAAAAGCAGGAGAATTTTTGATGATTTTCTTTGGATTATCTTTGCTGGAATAACCGTTTACAAAGTCACTTGCCTGATATCCATTACCTCAGCTACTTTTTGCAAAAGTCGGGCATGATGGCCGACTGCCAGCGCGCAGTGGTGTGTCGGGGCTTCCCGGAACCATTTATCCATATAGTCGTCCGGATGATCGCGAAACTTGACCGGGGTTTGGGTATTTCCGATCTTCATCGTGGGACCGTCGGTAGAAACTCCTTCGCCAAAAATGAGCTTCAGTTTGCCGTCCCCTGTCTGTGTCAGGTTTACAGTGGTTACGGGGCCGCGCTTTACTTTTGCTTCCACGGAAACGCCCGTCCCTTGCTTGCCATGATAGAGTCCCATCCCGCGCAGGATTGGTTTTCCCTCTGCGATGGCAATATGAAAAGGCCCGTCATGTCCAAGAAGAATGGTCTCATCCTCATAATCGACGACGACGATCTCGGAATAGCTACCGCCGATTCCCAGTAAATCGCATATTTTCATCGCCACGGCTGTTTTCAGGTCCCCCTCCCCTGCACAGGGAATCCCTTTTGCGGTCAGAAGGGAGTGACCGACGATAAAGCCTGCCTGCAGCTTTTCATACGGGTTCCCTGGAGCACCGTGATAATAATAGGTCAGGGCATCGAGATCGTAGTAGCGCACCAGCTTTTCCTGTGCGGCTGCCACGCGACATGACCACTCCAGCTGCTCGGCAGTAGGCTTTCTGGCGATCGGATCTGCTGGAGAATCCCCGCTGATTGCAAACATCTCCTCGATTTCAGCCATCTTTTCCCGGACCTGCGTCTCCGTTACCTCCCGAAGCATCCGGTCTACATCGCACATTTCCAACACTTCGACATGCAATCCCATCTGCGCCTGAATCATGGTAAAATCGCTGTACATATCGAGCATGCCGCTGTAGGTATTGCCTAAAAAACCAAAACGGCTGTGGCGCAAGGTCCTGCGCACAGAAGCGGCCATTATCCACTCTTCGATGTTTGTCCAGGCGCGCATGGCCTCTGGACGGTCCTTCGTCACCTCATTGGCCAGCGAAATGGCGGGAGTCTGATCGAGTCCCAAGAGCCCGTTGATGACACGAAAGCGAATGTCAGCCCGTGAAAAAGCATTGGCGATCTCGGGAACGGGGCAGGCTCCGCAATGCGCCAGCCACTCGCCTGTCGTCGTCTGCTCGTAGTTGATCCGGGCGGCCGGCTGCAAATTGAGAACGACCACGGGCGCATGGCAAATCTGGTGGACGGGCAGCACAGCAGAGCTCGTGCTGTAGGTGCCGGAATGACAGAAGATCAGGTCTACATTGTGGGCCTGAAACCACTCCCCTGCTCGCCTGCCTTCCTCCTCAGAATCTACCAGCCCGTAATAGAATACTTCTCCGTGCAAAGCCATTTTTTCTTTTAAAAACTCCCCATAGCCAATGATGCGCTCACGCAGTCCCGGAAACTGCTCCCAGTATGTCGAAAGGCCAATCGTGTAGAGCCCGATTCTCCCCTTTTTCATCGGTTTTAGTTTTGTACCCTCTGCCATGAATGCTCCCTCCCTGCGAAAAATACAAGCTTTATGCGTTCATTGTATTCGCTTACAATAAAGGAAACATCCCATGATCTTGTTCATTCCTAACAGAATCTTGCTGGGAGGCGCATGCTGTGGACCGTTATCGAGAACGGGCAGCCCATGATTGGACGGAAGATTCGATACGCTTGATCTCTACGCCTAGCCAAACTGCTAAGAAAACCTTCTATTACGTGCAAGAAGTCGGCCATTTTCGGACGAAGCCCGGCTATTTTACTGAACGGCAGCAGCTTCATTCCTACCTGATTGTCTATACCTTGGCGGGCAAAGGCTATCTTGATTATCGAGGCAAGCGATATGTATTGGGTCCGAATCAGGCTTTTTTTATTGATTGTCGGGAGTACCAGTTTTACAAGACCGACTCTCATGACCTGTGGGAAATCCTCTGGGTTCACTTCAATGGAAGCAACAGCCGCAGCTATTACGAGCAATTTGCCACACATGGTCCACCCGTCGTCCGATTTGGGGAGGAGGCAGATGCAGCAGGGCTGATCAGGAAAATGATTCAACTTCATCGGCACAAGGATGTACGTACAGAGATGCTGACCTCCCAGTATCTGGTCCAGCTTCTGACCCAGCTTCTGCTGGCAACTAGCCCGATGCCGCAAATCGACGCTTATATGCCGCCCGTCATCGAGAATGCAGTCCGTGACCTGGATCGCCGTTTTCAGGAGAAAATCTCGCTTGATTCACTGGCTCGCCGACACGCTATCAGCAAGTTCCATCTCGTGCGGGAGTTCAAAAAATACACGGGCTATACCCCGAACGAATACGTCATTCACTGCCGTATTACCTATGCCAAGGAGTTGCTCACCTACACCGATCTCACAGTCGGACAGATCGCCGAACAAGTGGGAATGGATCATGTCAGCCACTTTATCGACCTGTTTAAGAAACGGGTGGAAATGACTCCGCTTGCGTTTCGGAAAAAATGGCAGCGCCCGCAGTCATAGCGGCCACGGGCCTGACATCCCAATAAAAAAACTGCCGAAGAGATGACTCTTTCAGCAGTTTTTGATACGGTTGCACTCATCGGTGTTAAACACCCGTGCGTCTGCGTTGATTATTCGGTTTTTTGGTGTGCTGGCTTTTCATCGTCTGATTCATTGCTTTTGGATTGTGACTCGATGCACGGCCATTGGATTGCGCTTGCTTTTTCTCCGCCAGCTTACGTTTAATGGCCTCTTGCAGGCTGATCTTGCCAGGCTTGTTTTCCATTGCTTCTTTTTCGTTTTGATTTGGCTCCGACATGCGTAGCAACTCCTTGGGAAAAATGGTCCTTCTCCTTGTATTCTAGTGCATGACAGCAAAATCTGCCAAGAGAAATCTATCTCTTTATTTTGCCCGAAGTTGCGCGTATGCAACACCACTCGCCTGCACACGCAAAATATCTGCCAGCAAATCAGCCAGATACGCGCCTGCTTCAATCGGCGGTGTGCCTCCGCGATGGATATTGGAGATAACCGTGCGATCGGATTCAACGGTACGTTCATTGGGCTGATAGATCATGTAGGCGCTCAAGCTCTCCGCCGTCGCGAGTCCCGGACGTTCTCCGATGAGGGAGATGACGACCTTGCACCGTACGATGGAGGCGACATGATCCTGCACCCAGACGCGTCCCCTATGGATAAAAAGCGGCTTCGCCACACTGAGATTTTTCAGAGCCAACCCCTGCAGCAAGGAAGGGAGCAAATCGGGAATGCAGGCTTCACAGGCCGACGTGCTAAGCCCATCCGAGATGATGATCTGCACGTCCTTGTTTTTGTCCCCATGCTGCTCGAGCCAGCGTACCGACTCTTCGGACAAGAATCTGCCCGAGTCTAGATTCATCAAATACTCCTGCATGTCTTTGGCTCTCGTATACAGCTCAGGCAGCCCCAATTCTGCCAGCCATGCCGGCTCAATTCGTTTCATCACTGCGTCATGCGCCGCTGCCTGATCGATGCGGAACTGCAGGTAGCTGGTCGTCTTCATCCGCGTCCCTGCCCGGCCAATCCCGATTCGTGCCGGTGTCCGCCGCATCGCTTGTTCCAGCACTTCCCGATTGTGCGGGTTCTTCACGCCAAGCTGTTTCTCTTCGGGAAAGGGAATGGCTTCCTGACTCTTTTTGGACAATTCCTCCACCACTCTTTGGACCAAGTGATCCAGATCGATCTGCTTCATCCCGATTTCTCCCCTTCCCTAGTCAAATATGGACAAGTCCCCGGCCCGCTCCGTCAGCCGTCCGTTTTCCATGATGCCCATCTTCTCCAGCCATTTTTCAAACTCTCGCAGCGGCCGTAAGCCCAAAAGCTCCCGCAGGCTCGCATCGTCGTGGTAGCTTGTATCTTGGTAGCTCAGCATGACATCGTCACCGCCTGGTACGCCCATGTAAAAATTGGCACCCCCCAACGCTGTCAGCATCCCGGCAATTTCCTGATCATTTTGATCGGCATGCATGTGATTGGTGTAGGTAGGGGCGATCCCCATCGGCAGCCCATGCAGTTTTCCCATAAACAAATCCTCCAGGTCCGCACGAATCATCTGTCTGCCGTCATACAAGGTTTCGGGACCGATGAAGCCGGATACGTTATTCACCATAAACGGCTTCCAATGCCGACAGTAGCCGTATGTTCTTGATTCCAGCGTCTGCATGTCGACCCCTTCATGCGAATCCAGCGATACCTCTGAGCCTTGCCCCGTTTCAAAATACATCACATTGGGGCCTGATGCCGTCCCGCAGCGAAGCATCAATGCCATCGCTTCGTCCAAAATCTCCTTATTCACGCCAAATGCTTCATTGGCGCGCTGTGAACCCGCCAAGCTCTGAAACATCAGCGAGATCGGGGCTCCGTTGCGCAGAGCTTGCACCTGTGTAGTGATATGGGCCAACACGCAATTTTGTGTGGGGATTTCCCAGCGCTGCATGAATTCATGCGTCATCCGTAGCAGCCTGGCGACGCTTTCGACCGAATCATTGTTGGGATTAATTCCGATCACGGCATCCCCGCATCCATAGGAAAGACCCTCCTTGATCGAAGCGAGTATCCCCTCCGGATCATCGATCGGATGGTTGGGCTGACAGCGAAAAGCAAGCCGTCCCGGTTCTCCGATCAAGGTATTGCAATAGGCTTGATGGCGCATCTTCTGGGAAGCGAGGACGAGGTCGATGCTGGACATCAGCTTGGCCACAGCGGAGATCATTTCACTGGTCAATCCGCGGCTGATGCGGGATAGCTCCGGCATCCCTGTCGTATGAGAGAGAATGTACTCCCGCAATTCGCCCACTGTCCAATTCTGGATCTCCCGGTAGACAGACAAATTCAGATCGTCATAGATAATGCGCGTAACCTCGTCTTTTGCATACGGAATCACCGGATTTTCATAAATGTCTTCCAGCTTCATTTCACTGAGGACCACCTTGGCAGCCATGCGCTCCAATGCAGAGCTCGCAGATAATTTACTCATCTGATCGCCTGATTTTTCTTCGCTTGCTTTGCCCAGTACTTCTCGTACAGAAGAGAATTGGTAATGCTGCTTTCGGATCGTGCAAGACAATTTCATGACTACACCTTCTTTCCTCATCTAAAAAAGGTGCCTCACGCGGCTGCGGCGAATAACCGCAACCTCGAAAAGCACCTTTGCTTGAGCATGTTTACTTTTTCATGCAACCCAATCGGAAAACGTGACGTTCCGACGCCATTGTCGGAGATGCAGTCTGAATTTTCCTTCAATTTGTATTATATCGGGAAAGTTTGTTCATTTCTACAATTGTTTCGTATATTCGCTTGCCTTTCCTTGAAATTTCCGTAATGTTCCAGTATGATAAGGACAAGAACGTTTGTTCGATATATTTTTAGTAGATAGTGGGAGGAATTTTTGTGTCAGTGTTCCAGCCGGAAATCACAAGGAAGCATTTGGAATCCTTCGTTTTTATGGGGAAATCCGCACGTACGACGAATGAAGCGGAAATGAAAGGAGAAGGTGTCATCCCTGCAATGTGGGGCCATTTTTATCGGGATCAGGTGCTGGCGAGCATCCCTGCGAAGGAACATGCACCGGTTCTCGCCCTTTACACCGACTATGAATCCGATGAAACGGGGGCTTATACGTTTGCAATCGGTGCTGAAGTTGGCCCAACAGAGGTAGCGACAGCAGGTCTGAATACTTATGCTGTGCCTGCCTTCGAATATGTCGTGTTTACGACGCGAAAAGGAATCATTACCGAGATTGTCCCGGAGACTTGGCAGTACATTTGGGAATGGTCAAAAACGAACAAGCGGGCGTTTGTAGCCGATTTCGAGCTGTACGATTCCCGATGCAGCGATCCGCAGAACAGCCAGGTCGATATTTACATCTCTGTTCTCTAAAGAGCTCCTTTTCTACATGCGGTACTTTTTCAATTTCTCGTAAAACGCAGAGCGGCTGATTCCCAGGAGTCTGGCCGCTTTTGTCTTGTTCCCGTTCGTTTCGCGAAGCGTTCGCTCGATCTCCCTTTTTTCGGCTGCATGAACCACATCCCCGCCAGTTCTTGCTGCTGTTTGCGCGATCTCCTCCGGCAGGTCTGCGAACGAGAGCTCTCCTTCCTCAGCCAGTATCATGCCTCTTTCCATCACATTGCGCAATTGACGGATATTTCCTGGCCAATCGTATTGGTACAGCACTTCCTGCGCCGCATCCTCGATTCCCGTCACTCTCGTATTCAAGACGGGATTCAACTGCCTGATAAAAGCGTTGGCGAGAAGGAGAATGTCGCTTCTTCTCTGTCGCAATGGCGGAATGGTCAGGGTCATGATATGCAGGCGGTAATACAGATCTGCGCGAAAAGTCTTCGCTGCCATCATTTCCTCGAGCGGGGCGTGGGTCGCCGCAATGATTCGCACGTCTGTGTGGATCGGTCGGCTTCCCCCGACACGAAAGAAATCCTTGCCCTCCAACACGCGCAACAGCTTCGCTTGCAAAGCCAGCGGCATGTCGCCGATCTCATCCAGAAACAAGGTCCCCCCTCCCGCCAGCTCCAGTTTGCCGATTCTCCCTGCACGGTCGGCACCGGTGAAGGCTCCGGACTCATAGCCCAGGAACTCGGCTTCCAGTAGATGCTCCGGGATCGAAGCGCAATTGACTGTAATGAAAGGACCGTGGGCGCGATCGCTTTCCTGATGCACAGCATGGGCGAACAGTTCTTTGCCCGTACCACTTTCGCCACGCAGGAGCAACGGGGTATGGTGCCTCGCCGTTTTGGCCGCCAATGCGATACAATGCTTCATCCGCTTGTCGGAAGTGATGATATGATCCCAGGAATACATTGCCTGAAAAGGATGCTTGAGAGCGTTTTTTTCCGGCAGCCTGCTGATGTCATCATGCTGACAGGAGATCGATTGCTTTCTCGATTCCAGCAGCGCGCGGGCCATGCGCGCTTTCGTCAGCATTCCGATGATCCGCTGATGTTCATCGACAACCACCCTGTATCCTTCTGGACCGTGCGAGACCATCTGTTCGAGCTGCTCCAACGTCATCTCAGACAGCTTGTCCATGCGTGCCGTCACCGCATCCGTCTTGATATAATTGCGGATCGGCGCTGTAAAAGAAACGTTTTCCACGATCATCTGATACAACGAGCTGGACGAAAATCCCCCGAGTATTCTGCCGGATGCATCCCTTACCGCCAGGACATCCAAACCTGAATCCAGCATGATGCGGGCTGCCTCTTCCATCGTATCATCCGGCCGCAGGAAAGCGGAAATGGGCTGGATCCAATCGTGCAACCGCATGGTCATTCGTCATCCTCCCCCGTTCCCGAAGAGTTCTCTCCCCTAACCATACGACATGGGCACTTGATTCCCTTCCCGGTTTAGCAGGGAGAACGGATGCGGCTAGGAAAGGAGACCGCGTTGCTTCAGATAGGCGACGATTTGATCGACACACGCTGGAATCGACATGCGATCTGCTTTCACTACCAGTTCGGGATGTTCGGGCGCTTCGTATTCCGAGGTTATGCCCGTAAAATTCGATATCGTTCCGGCCCGGGCGAGTTTGTACAAACCCTTGGGGTCCCTTGTTTCACATATGTGCAAGGGACATTTCACGTAGACTTCGATAAAAGTCCCCGCTGCAAACATCTGACGGATCATTTCACGGTCCCTCTTGTAGGGAGAGATGAAAGCAGCCAAGACGATCACGCCTGCTTCCGTAAGAATTTTCGTTACCTCGCCAGCGCGCCGGATATTCTCAGCTCGATCTTTCGGGGTGTAGCCCAGATCCCGATTCAACGAATGACGCAAGCGGTCACCGTCCAACACATAGCTGTTCAACCCATGCGCTTGATAAATGGCATGCATCTCATTTGCCAAGGTCGATTTGCCTGCACCAGACAATCCGGTAAACCAGAGAACATAGCTTTTTGCAGTCACCTTCTCTCCCCCTTTGCTATAGCTGCGCATTTCCACTATCCTCCATCATCCCGAAAAACGTTGCAAAAACAGTTCTTGCGCATAGCTGTGGAGTTGAATATCCAATTGATTTTTCTGGAATAGAAGCTGCATCGTAGCGGGATCGACATCATTGATTGCCATTCTGTTGTCCGTCACGTTTTCACGATAGATCTTGTCCGAAGAGGACCACCCCAATTGCTTGCGCATGGCCGGAAAACAGAGATGGGACCATTCTGTTATCCCGACAAATGAAAACGATGATGCAAGATGTGCCTTGGCACGATGCAGATCAGGCTCGTAATCACCGGGCCTCCAGGTGAAATAGGCCATCTCGGACTGATGAGTGAATCCTTGAGGATTGCCGGATAAATAACGTGTCTGTAGATTGGAGGTTAAGAAATCAAGTTCATCCGATTGAACGAACTGCGCAAAGCTCATTCCGGAGATTTGTTCATATGTGGGAATCGACGGATTGCGCAGCAGGAAAAAGAAAACCGAGAGGACAAGCTCGAACGGATTGCGTAGAAAGGTACAATAGCTGACAGGCCTCGTGATCAACTCATGGATCCCAAAGGGGAAATGACCAGAGACAATGCGCAGGGAACTGTCCGGCTGATTGCACAGTGCAACCAGCTTCTCCGTAGACCATCCACCCTCTTCATGCAGAAAGGCGATTTCTTCCCGTTTGTATTCTTCCATGAGCGTTTGGTTGATCGATGTCCCAGCCGTTTTAGGAATGTGAAGAAAGAGAAGCAATGGCTCTTTTTGCAAACTGATCCCCCCTTTCATCGCTTTTGTAGTGTATGTTGAAAGCTTCTCGCCGGGAAGTCAAAAAAGGCTCAGCATCAACACAATCGTTGACACCGAGCCTTTCCTTCTTTATTTCTTCAAGCTTTCACCCATGCCCTTCAACAGGTTGAGACCGAAACCGATCGCTCTGTTGATGTCGGGGTCATTCATAGCTTTATACAAATCCAGCAAGCCCACTTTTTGATCCTTTTGCAAACCTTCCTCCGCCTTTTGCAAGCCGTGCGTCAGGCTGCTGACCAATTTTTTGGTCGTAGCGGGATCGATGTCGCTGACGGCTTCCGCCACCGCCATGGCATTGTTCAGTGTATTCGTTACTGGGGGGCGGGTCAGCTGTCCAAGTGCGATCTTGGCCACCTGCTCCTTCGCCTCGACCAGTGCTTGGACCGTTTCCAGAATCCCGCTGGCGTGAAGCTCCTGCAGCAGCTTGATGGTGTCAAGAATTCCATCGGCGTTCTGTGCCGCTTCCGCTTTGATCTGGTCGAGCTTTTTCGCTTCCTGCTCCTCTGGCGTCAAGACGGGCTTGGCAATTTTTACAATCGGTCTCGCCATGGCTTACTTCACACCTCCTGCCTGATTTACTTTGGCAATCGGCTCGTAATCGTCACGCGCCCACTTGCGTTCCACCTGAACCCCCAACTGTGGATTGCGCTTGGCGTAACGAGGGTTGTACATCGGCAGCGGATTCATCCCGTCTTTTTCCAGAACCTCCATATACACCTTGGTCTGCTTGTAGGCAGGTGTCTGCGTCCGTACATCCACCGCATTACCGGTCAGGATATTGATCGCATTTTCATGGCTGACGGAGTTCATTGGCACGTAGAGTTCCTTCCCTTGGACACGATCCGTCACCACTGCACGCAGCTTGATTGCTCCGTACGGCGATACCAGGCGCACCAAGGAACCGTCTTTGACACCGCGTTCTTTCGCGAGCTCTGGCGGTACCTCCACGAACACATCCGGCACCTTGTACTGGATGCCTTTCGACTTATTGGTCATATTTCCTTCATGGAAATGCTCCAGCAAACGTCCGTTGTTCACGATCAGATCAAATTCCGGAGCGAATTCAACTGGCGGCACATACTCGACGAGCGATAAGCGGGCACGTCCGTCCGGGAATGTGAAACGCTCGGTGTACAGGAGCGGCTCGTCGGTGCCGTCCGGTTTTACAGGCCAGACCAGACTGTTCCAGCCTTCCAGACGATCGTAGGAGACCCCTGCAAAAATCGGGCTCAAGCTGGCGATCTCGTCCATGATATCTCCTGGATGGGTAAAGTTCCAATCTGCCCCCATCCGTCTGGCGATCTCCTGTACGATCCACCAGTCAGGCTTGGAGTCGCCGAGTGGCTCCCATACTTTGTTCAGGCGCTGGATGCGTCGCTCCGTATTGGTGAAGGTTCCATCTTTCTCCAGAGACGGAGCTGCAGGCAAGATGACATCCGCGAACTGCGCTGTTTTTGTGAAAAAGACGTCCTGCACGACGAAGAAGTCGAGCCCGCCCAAGGTCTCCTGCACATGATTGGAGTTGGAATCGACCCAAGCCATGTCCTCTCCGACCAGATACATCCCCTTCAGCTCGCCCCGCTCGGCTGCCTGAAGCATTTGGATATTGGTCCACCCTGGAGTGCTTGGAATTTCTGCCCCGTATGCTTTTTCAAACTTTTTGCGTGCGACATCATCACTGACATGCTGGTAGCCCGGCAGCCAGTTAGGCAGGGTTCCCATGTCACAAGCGCCTTGTACGTTATTGTGTCCGCGCAGCGGGTATGCCCCTGTACCAGTGCGTCCAAAGTTGCCAGTTACGAGCAAGAGGTTGGCGATCGCCGCAGAAGTATGCGATCCTCCTGTATTCTGGGTAACGCCCATGCCCCAGAGCACGCAGGTGCCGCTTGCTTCATGAATCATTTTGGCGACCTCAATCAATTGCTCTTTGGAGATTCCGGTTACTTCCTCTGCGTAATCCAGTGTGTACTTTTGCAGCATCTCGCGGTATTCCGTGAAGAAATTGACGCGATCCTGGATGAACTTCTCGTCATGCCAGCCCTGATCGATCATGTACTTGGCGACAGCTGTCAGCCACACGTAGTCAGTCCCTTGCTTCGGATGGATATACAGGTCTGAGCGGTCTGCCATTTCATGCCTGCGCAGATCGGAGACGATCAGCTTTTGCCCATACAGCTTTTTGGCGCGTTTCACGCGAGTCGCCAATACCGGATGGCCTTCCGTCGGATTGGCTCCGATAATGATGACCAAGCCTGCAGCCGCAATATCCTTGATCGTACCAGAATCGCCGCCGTAGCCCACGGTCGACATCAAGCCGTCAGAAGCCGGAGACTGGCAGTAACGGGAGCAGTTGTCCACATTATTGGTTCCGAAAACCTGACGCGCCAGCTTTTGCATGACGTATGCTTCTTCGTTGGTCGTCTTGGAGGAGCTGACAAAGCCAAGGGCATTGCCACCGTAGGTTTGCTTGATTTCCCCAAGCTTTTTGGCTACGAGATCGAGCGCCTCGTCCCAGGACGCAGGTACGAATTCGTCGCCTTTGCGAATCAAAGGTGTCGTCAATCGCTGATCGCTGTTCACAAAGTCCCAACCGAACTTGCCCTTCACGCAGGTGGAGACGGCATTCACAGGCGCTTGTTCGCTTGGCTCAATTTTCAGGATATGGCGCCCCTTGGTCCATACTTCGAAGGTACAGCCTACTCCGCAGAAGGTGCAGACGGTTTTGGTTTTCTCCGTTCGCGTTTCGCGCATCGCTGATTCGATTTCGGAGACAGCCATGATTCCGCTGTAGCCCGGCTCTACCTCTTTTACGAGATCGATCATCGGCGTCATCAGGTCTTTGCCGATGCCGGTCATGAAGCCAGCCTCGCCCAGCATGGATTTTTCCATCAAGGCATTGCACGGGCAAACGGTGACACATTGACCGCAGGAGACGCAGGATGACTCGTTGATGGATTTGTTGTCATCCCACAGGACGCGAGGCTTTTCCCGCTCCCAGTCGATCGTAAGGGTCTCGTTCACCTGCAGATCCTGGCACACCTCTACGCAGCGGCCGCACAGGATGCATTGATCCGGATCATAGCGGTAGAACGGATGAGACATGTCGACCTCGTAGCCCTTTTCCCGGAATGGACGGGATTGGTGCTCGATATGGAGCATTTCCGTCGTGTTGTGTACGCGGCAATTCCCGTTGTTGTTGTCGCAAACGGTGCAATAGAGCATGTGGTTCTCCAGCACGCGATCCATCGCTTCTGTTTGGGCGGCGCGAGCTTTTTCGGAGGCCGTTTTGATCTCCATGCCCTCCTGAACGACTGTCGAGCAGGCACGCATAATCTCGCCGTTGATCTCGCACATACAGGTGTCACAGGTCTGAATCGGACCAAGAACCGGGGAATAACAAATGTGCGGATGTTCGATTTCTTTTTGCAGCAAATAATCGAGCAGACGTGTGCCTTCTTCGATCTGATGCGCTTCTCCGTTCAATTGAACGCTAATCATGTTTTTCGTCATGGCTCCTCCTTACAAACACAACAATAAAAACCCACCACAAAACAACTGATGCAACAAGAAGACTTGTCGCTCAAGCCGTTTCATGGTGGGTTAACACTTAGCATTTACGTACCAGTTATCAATCCCGCCATTTGAAGCGAGTGGAAGCCAGGACGATGAAGGACGCAAGCGTCACTCAATCCATCTTTGAACTTCCATTCATAATTATATGATACCGGGAAAAAAAAGCAATAGTTCGACATGAAATCGTTTTCTTTCTTCTGACAGGGAAAGCCTGCTCCGATGGCGAAGTAGGGAACAGACTTCTCTTACGAAAGGCAGTGAATGATGATGGATTGTCTTTTTTGCAAAATCGTAGCCGGTGATATTCCCTCGACCAAGGTGTATGAGGACGAACATGTCCTCGCCTTTCATGACATCAACCCGATCGCGCCTGTCCATGTCCTGATGATTCCCAAGAAGCACATCGCTTCTCTCCTGGAGATTCAGCCTGAGGACAAGGAATTGATCGGCCACCTCCACCTCTCCCTGCAAAAGGTAGCCGAAACCATGGAAGTGAAGGACCCCGGTTTCCGCATCGTGACCAATATCGGAAAACACGGACAGCAGACCGTCTTCCATCTGCATTACCATCTGATCGGCGGCAGACAGCTCAACTGGACGATGTAGCTTAAGCTTCGTTTATCGTCCGTCCTTCTCCAGGATGTGCTTGGCAATCGCTTCCCCGTGATAACGGCCGTTTTCAATAAAAATGGCGTTGGCGCGATTTCCTGCTGCGACGACTCCCGCAATGTACAGGTTGGGGACATTGGTCTCCATCGTCTCGGGGTTATGCACAGGAATACCCGTTTCCGGATCGGTCTGAACCCCCAGTGCATGGAGGAAGGTTCGATCCGGACGGAAGCCAATCAGGGCAAATACCATGTCGTTCTCCAGCGTTATCATCTTTTCGCCGCTCTTGACGCGAATCGTCTTCTCCTGGATCGACTCCACTGTAGATTGGTACATCACCTGAATGCGCCCCTTCTCCGCCAGGCTCTCAAAGACAGGACGAGTCCAAGCTTTGACCTTCTCGGACAAGGTTGCCCCCCGGCAGATCACCGTCACCTCAGCACCGGCCCGCTCCAGCTCCATCGCTGCGTCGACCGCCGAGTTGTTCCCGCCTATCACAGCTACCTTCATGCCGCTGTATGGATGCGCTTCTTGATAAAAGGAAGAAACTTTGGGCAGGTCTTCGCCGGGAACCCCCAGCTTGTTCGGATGATCGAAATAGCCGGTCGCAATCACCAGATTTCTACATATGTAAGTGTGCTCTTGATCAAACCGATCTTTCGTTTGGACCTCATAGCCTTCTGCGATCGGCTTTGCTGAGACCACTGTTTCATACACGTGTACCCGCAGCTGTTCGCGTGAGGCGACCAGTCGATAGTAATTCAACGCTTCCTGCCTTGTCGGTTTTTCATTGGCAGTAGCAAACGGCACCTCCCCGATCTCCAGCCGATCCGGCGTGCTGTGAAAAATCATGTAGGTAGGGTAACGGTAAATCGAGTGAACCAATGAGCCCTTCTCTATCACCAAAGGATTCAATCCGGCACGTTTGCACGAAATCGCCGCAGCAAGCCCGCATGGACCCGCCCCTACAATCAGTACATCATTCATTTCTCTTACTCCTCGTTTCTATCCATATCTTTTTTCTTTTATTCTACCATAAGCTCATGCTTCCCAAAGAGTTCCAGAAAAATGGCAATAAATCACCAATGAAAGGTCTTTTCACTCTCCTTATACTTGGTAGTATGATGAAAAAACAAAATCTACATATGTGGTCTCTCTCCCTCTTGATGCTTGCCTATGGCCTCTCCCTTGCCATCGGGGTGCCGGCCTCGACGGCATCAACGCTTAACCTGCGCGATATCGCCAACAGCTATGCAGTGAGCCAGATCCGCTCGCTCAACGATGCCGGCATCATTTCCGGCGACGAGCACGGGTATTTTCACCCGACTCGGCCCGTCACACGCGCTGAATTCGTCGCCATGCTGAACCGGACGATAGGAATCAAGCCGGTCGCAAGCAATACAGCGTCTTACACCGATGTGCCGAAAAGCTCATGGGCCTATGGGGACATCCAAGCGGCCGCAGCCCTGGAACTGGTAAATGGAACGAGCAGCCGCACATTCTCCCCTGTCCGCACGATTACACGCGAGGAAGCAGCAGCGATGCTGGTACGTGCGCTCAAGGAGAAATCCGTCACGAATGCCTCCCTGTCCTTGAAAGACGTCCAAGCCATCTCCACATGGGCGCTCCCCTCCGTGCGCGATGCTGTGCACAGCGGCTGGCTAACCGGTTACAATGGATATTTTCGTCCCAAAGACGCGCTCTCCCGCGAGGAAACGGCTGTCATTTTGTATCGGATTCACAATCTTCTCAAGTCTCATCCTGTTTCTGCAAAGCCTTTGGTGTCCTTGGGCTGGCAGTATCAATCCACAACCGCAGAGTTCATCAACCAGGTAAAGAATTCCTCGGTCAATACCTTGTCGCCGCGCTGGTTCTTCCTGCAAAAAGATGGCTCGATTAGCGATACGACAGATGCCTCCTTGGTCACCTGGGCGAAAAAGAATGGAAAACAGGTTTGGCCGCTCTTTGGCAACCGATTTGATTCCGCTACCACGCATGCCGTTCTCACCGATCCGGCGAAGCGAAAAGCCCTTGTGCAGACCTTGGCCGGATATGTGCAAAAATATCAGCTAGACGGAGTGAATGTTGATTTCGAATCGTTCTCCCCGTCAGACCGCGATTTTTTCACGTTGTTCATCAAGGAGCTGACAGCAGCACTGCATCAAAAGGGGGCTGTCGTCTCCGTCGATGTTCCACCTGACACAGGCTCGGACTGGAGCGATCCTTTTGATTATGGAAAACTCGCGGAATACGCCGACTACATCGTCCTGATGGCCTATGAGGAGCACTGGGTCGGCAGTCAAATGGCAGGTTCGGTTGCATCTCTGCCCTGGTTCAAGAATACAATTGCCAATTTACTCGATGAAGTCCCGTCCGAACGCCTGATCGTCGGAATGCCGCTCTATACCCGTGATTGGTACAAGGCTCAAGGAGGTATGCAATCTACCGATCTCAGCATTCCAGACTCCTACGGCTTGCTATCCCGCTATGGAGGGAGCACTAAATGGGACGCAAATCTTGGCCAATACGTCTCTTATTACAATAAAGGAGGAGTGACTCATACCATCTGGTTGGAAGAGAGCCGTTCATTGGGATTAAAAGCAAAAGCAAGCCTCGATTATCATGTAGGGGGTTTTGCTTACTGGTACATCGGTTCAGAATCGCCAGATGTTTGGTCCGCGATCAACAATTCCATTTTGTTAAAGCAAACACGAAAACGCTTATAAAGAAAAGCCACGCTGCAAATGAACTTGCAGACGTGGCTTTTTTCTCCTTTTAGCACACCTTTTGAAGCAGCTTCCCCCTCAATTTGGTCAGCATATCTTCTGTCATTTTGTCCAAATCGTATTTCGTCGCAAAGCCCCATTCTTCTCTGGCCGCCGACGCATCGATCGAATCCGGCCAACTATCTGCGATCGCTTGACGCACGGGATCCACCTGATAGGACAAGGTAAAGTCCGGCAGATGCTTGCGGATTGCGGCTGCCACCTGCTCCGGCTCAATGCTCATCGCTGTCACGTTAAAGGCATTGCGATGCTTCAGCCTTGCCCCGTCCGCTTCCATCAGGTCGATGATGGCGTTCAGCGCATCCGGCATGTACATCATGTCCATGTAGGTGCCTTTGGCAATGTAGGAGGTGTAGCTGCCTTCCAGAATCGCCTGGTAGTAGATATCCACGGCATAGTCAGTCGTACCGCCCCCTGGAGGTGTTACATAGGAAATCAATCCGGGGAAACGGACACCGCGCGTATCTACGCCGAATTTATGGTAATAGTAGTCGCACAAAAGCTCTCCCGCCACCTTGTTGACGCCATACATCGTTGTCGGCCTTTGAATGGTTTCTTGCGGCGTCTGGATTTTGGGTGTCGACGGTCCAAAAGCACCGATCGAGCTAGGTGTAAAAAATTGGCAAGAAAGCTCGCGTGCCGTCTCCAGCGCGTTAACTAGTCCGCCCATGTTGAGATTCCATGCCAAGAGCGGTTTTGCCTCTGCGGTCGCCGACAGCAGCGCGGCAAGATGCATAATCGTATCAGCCTGATGGGACTTTGCCAGCTCCAGCATACGCTTCGCATCGGTGACGTCGAGGATTTCAAAGGGACCTGATTCCACTACAGGGCTGTTGTCTGCCTTGCGAATGTCTGTCGCGACGACAGCTTCGGCACCGTACAGCTCGCGGAGCCTCATAACCAGCTCAGAGCCGATTTGTCCCAATGCACCGGTTACCAGGATTTTTTTCATTTCAGAATCCCCATTTCCGTCCCTACTTTTTCGTAGATCGACAGGGCACGATCCAGCATGTCGCGGGTATGAGCCGCCGTAGGCATATTCCGCAAACGACCTGTTCCTTTGGGAACCGTCGGGAAGACAATCGCCTTTGCATAGACGCCTTCCTCATACAGGCGTTTGCTGAATTCCTGTGTTTTTTGCTCGTCGCCAATGATGCATGGCGTGATCGGTGTTTCGCTGTTGCCGATTTCGAAACCCAGCTCCTTAAGTCCTTTTTTCAAATAATCGCCGTTCGCCCACAGTTTGTCATGCAGCTCCGTGCTGTTCTGCAAGATGTCGATGGCAGTGATGCAGGCCGCCACATCAGCAGGAGTCAGCGCCGTAGAGAACAGGAAAGGACGGCTGCGAACCTTCAGCCAATCGATCAGCTGCTGACGACCGGCCACATAGCCGCCGACTACCCCGATCGCTTTGGACAAGGTGCCGATCTGAAAATCGACTTTGTCAGAGAGACCAAAATGCTTGACAGTTCCTGCTCCTTTTCCCAATACCCCGGAGCCGTGCGCGTCATCGACGTATGTCATCAGGTCGAATTCTTCCGCGACCTCGACGATTTCCGGCAGCTTGGCGATGTCGCCGTCCATTGAGAATACGCCATCTGTGATGACCATCAGTTTTTTATATTTTCCGGACGCCTTTGCTTCCTTGGCCTTCTGGCGCAAGTCATCAATGTCCGAATGATTGTATCGAATGATCTGCGCCCGCGAAAGCCGGCAGCCGTCAATAATCGAAGCATGGTTCAATTCATCGGAGAGAATGGCGTCTTCTTTGTCCATCACGGCAGAGATCGCTGCCATATTGCAGTTGAAACCGGACTGATACGCGATGGCGGCTTCGGTCTGCTTGAAGCTTGCAATCTTCTCCTCCAGCTTTACGTGAAGTTCCAGGGTACCGTTTATGGTACGGACAGCGCCTGCCCCTACCCCGTATTTTTGTGCTGCCGCGATTGCAGCATCAATCAGCCGCTGATCCGTAGCCAAACCAAGATAGTTGTTGGAAGACAGGTTGATCAGTTCTTTTCCACCGATCGTGATCATCGGACCATTTGCACTTTGCAAAGGATCGATCACATTGTAGAGACCCTTGCTTTTGAGATCCGATAGATTTTCGCTCAAGAAATGCTCCAAGGTTTTGCTCGCCATTTGTAGATCCCTCCGACCATTCATCACTTGTTACGTACATATGTCCTTGTGGAATAGACATTATAAAGAACGATAAATTCTTTAATACCAAGGCTTTATTGATTATAAAGTATCACCTTTTCCTATATATGTCCATATGAGAAAGACATAAAATTAAAAAATTTTCTCGTCATTTCCGATCTGCCAAATCTCCTCAGACCCTTACCAATTGCTTCTTTTTTTGATAGAATATATGTTCGTATTACGAAATCTGAGTGATGGGTGGTGCAAAGATATGTCCGTACCGAAACAGCGTGATGCGCGCAAGCTCTTGCAAACGATAAACGAATATCCCTGGTACGTGGAGAAGTTCATTGAACATAAAAAAACCAAGAAAAATTCCCCTTCTACCCTGCTAGGTTACTTGCGCGACATCGCCTTTTTCTTTCGCTGGATGATGGCAGAAGGACTGACTTCCGCCACCGAGATGAAGAAATTGCCGCTATCCGACTTGAACCAGCTGAAAAAAGAGACGGTGGAAAGCTACATTCTGTACCTCCAGGAGTCACATCTCTATGAGCGTTCGGTTCTGTTGACCAATCCCACTCGCAGCTCCCGAAAAGAGTACAGCGACCGGACGATCAACCGGAAAATTTCCAGTCTCAAATCGTTGTTTCATTATTTATCCGCCCTGGCTGAGGACGAGCATGGTGAATCCTACCTGACTCGGAATGTGCTGGCAAAAATCGAACTGGAAATGACAGAGATGACTCCGCTGGCACGCGCCCATGCGATCCGGGCAAAAATCTTGATCGATGAAGAAATTTATCAGTTCGTTGACTTCGTCCATACGGGCTTCCTCGCCCACTGTGATACCTTGAAAAAGCAACAGTACCACTTGAAAAATCGAGACCGGGATACTGCGTTGGTCGCGATGATCCTGTCAGGCGGCTTTCGTGTGTCTGAGGTCGTCAGCCTTAATCTTTCGGATCTGGTCATGGAAAAAAACCAGATCAAGCTTGTGCGCAAAGGAAAAAAGGAAGACGCCCCCTTCTTCAGTGACTGGGGGAAGGATTATCTGGCAAAATACCTGCAAACACGTGACTCCTACCACCCTCCGGCACACGAAGACGCGGTCTTTCTCGCGGTCTCGCCGGGAAAACCCGAGGGGCACCGCATCGATGTGCGCTCTGTGCAAAAGCTGGTAAAAAAATATGCCAAAGCATTTGGCATCCCCGACTTGTCCGTACATAAGCTGCGGCACAGTTTTGCTACGCAGTTTCTTCGGCTCAATCCAGATCCTCATCAACTGCAAGCGCAGCTCGGCCACTCCAAAATCGAGACGACCATGCAGTACGCCCATGTGCTGGAGGATGCCTTGAGCAAAGCCGTCAACCGCACTACGTAGCTGTTCTTTTATCTTTCCACTTGCCCGACAAAAATACCCGGCTGACGATCAGCCGGGTTCTTTGCTCACGCACGATTCATTTGTTCTTTTTCCTGCAGCCGCAGTTCCACTCTCCTGATTTTTCCAGAAGTGGTTTTCGGCAATTCTTCCACGAACTCGATTTTACGCGGGTATTTGTAAGGAGCGGTCAAATTCTTGACATGCTCTTTCAATTCTTCGGCCAGTGATTCAGAAGGGGCATTCCCTTTTTTCAAGACTACGAATGCTTTTACTACATGCCCGCGCTCCGGATCAGGGCTTGCGACCGCGGCGCACTCGGCGACAGCAGGGTGTTTGACCAAGGCATCCTCCACCTCAAAAGGACCAATCGTATAGCCTCCCGAGATAATGATGTCATCCGACCGGCCTTCAAACCAAATGTAGCCATCATCGTCCATTCTCCCTTGGTCCCCGGTGACGTACCACTCCCCGCGGAATGCTTTGGCTGTCCGGTCGGGATCATTCAGATACCCTTTAAACAGCGCAACCATGTCTTTATGAATGGCGATATCCCCTACCTTGCCCACAGGCAGCTCGCTTCCCTCTTCGTCCACGATGGCTACGCGCACTACCGGGGATGGTCGTCCCATCGAGCCCGGCTTCGGCTCCATTCCGACGAAGGTCCCGACCAGCAAGGTGTTTTCTGTCTGTCCGTATCCATCCCGGACTGTCAAGTTGAAGACCCGTCTAAAGGTATCGATGACCTCCCGATTCAACGGCTCTCCAGCCGAACAGGTGGAGCGCAAGGCTTGCAATGTATAGCTTTCCAGGTCTGGAGCTTTTGCCATCATTCTGTACTCGGTCGGTGTAGCGCACAAGACGGAGATCGGATACTTCGACAGAATGGACAGATAGGTATCGGCACTGAATCGGCCCTTGTATACAAATGCTGTAGCACCTAAGCCAAGCGTTGAGACGAAGGGGCTCCAGATCCATTTGGCCCAGCCTGGACCCGCTGTGGCCCAGACTACGTCTTTTTCCTGAACATCCAGCCACTGCGTAGCCGCTACTGCCAGGTGGGCCAATGGCCATCCGGCAACGTGCATGACGCCTTTAGGCCCGCCTGTCGTTCCGGAGGTGTAGGACAAAAAGGCCAAATCATCAGAGCTTGTTTGTACACAGGTAAACTCGTCAGCCTGGTCTTGGATCAGCAAATCAAGGGAGATCCAGCCATCTGCCCGATCTCCAAGCGTGATAAAATGCCGGAGCGTCTTGCAGCGATTTCGCAGCGGCTCCACTTCCCCCATCATGCTGTCAAAACAAATGACAGCAGAAGCGAGGGCATGATCGATGCGATATTCAATATCCTTTTGGCGAAGCATTTCCGATCCTGGCAAGATGACGGCACCAAGCTTCAATAATGCAAGGTACAAGCCATACGCTTCAATCCCGCGCTTTACGAGAACCATCACCTTATCTCCCTGTCCGATGCCAATAGATTGCAGCCCATTGGCGATCCGATTGGAAAAACGACGCAATTGGTCATAGCTGAGGATTTGCTCCGCTCCACTCTCGTCCAGTTCCCATACGGCACGTTTGTCAGGATGGTTCAGCGCATACTGATCTACTTGTGCTGCAAAATTATAGTACTTTGGCATGTTCAGCTCCAAACGATGCACCTCCAACTTTTAACTATACAGAAATTAATATTCGACATTTTCGGAAAATATCCTTTTCGTAAACAAGCTTTTTTCCGCATAGCAACAAATGGCAGGCCGCTTTTGTGAAACTAAATTCATGGTAGTGCGTCATAATGATATAGAAAAAGTTCAATAAAAATGAAAAGCCCTCATGCAGCAACATGAGAGCTTTCCTGGGTGCTTAGATGACGCGCTTGATTTTGACCACGCGTTTTTCCCAATTCGTTCCGAAGAATTTGGAATAGGTCACACCAGGACTTCCGTATGTATGCAGGATTTTTCCATCGCCTGCATAGATGGCAACATGGGTGATCCGGTCAGAAGCATTTTTGGCAGAAGACTTCATAAAGATCAGGTCACCCTTTTGCAAATCCTTTTTGGAGACCGTTTTTCCGACGGTAGATTGTTGACGGGAGTCGCGCGGCAACGTGATTCCCGCCTCCTTAAAGACGCGCTGCGTAAACGATGAGCAATCGAAGGTTTTGGTCGTATTTTTGCTGGAGCCAAACTTGTACTTCGTTCCCATGTACTTCTCGCCATTGGCAATCACTTTATTGGCAATCGCTGAAGAAGAAGATTCGGATTTATTCGACGAATCGCTTGTCTTGTCGCTGCTTGCATCCGCAATCACTCGGCGGGCACCTACAAATTTCTTTTCATAATCAGAGAATTTTTTCAGTACAACTCCACCCTCACCTTGCGAAGAGTAGACAAACTGATCATTCCCGAGATAAATCCCCATAAAATTCGGACTGCCTTTTCCACTGGAAGCAAAGAAGACCAGGTCGCCAGCTTCCAGATCTTTTTGCGCAACCTTCTGGCCCGTCTTATACAAAGCCGAAATGGTATTGCCAATTTTGATGCCTGCCTGTTTGTATACATAAGTCGCCAAATTCGCAGAACCAAAAGCGTTAGGGCCATCTGCCTGGAATTTATACGCTTTGCCTACCAGTTGTTTCGCATCTTTTGCGATCTCGGTCACATCGACAGATTTCGGTGTACTAGCGGCCGCGTATCCTACTTGACCACCCATTAACAGGGACGTACTCAGCATGACTGCTACTGTTGACTTCATTACCCAATCTCGTTTCGTCACTTTCTTTTCCTCCTTGTCATGTCGTGGAACCCTCTGTGGGGTACATGGACAGGTTACCGCATAAGGAAACAGGAGGATAAGACCGTAAAATTTACCAATATTGGTTTTAGGATCATGGAACTACTAACAAAAACCAGCCCAAAGTATGCCATAACTGTTCATTAGACCAAAAGTACCATTTCAGCAAAAATGGTTTTTTTCACTTTATTTGAACATGAAAAAAACCAGAATCTGCATAGAACTAACAGATGCTGGTTTTCGCAAAGCCACAAGCCAAGCGGGATTTAGCGCAGGCGGGCTGTAAATTCTCCCCATTTTTCCTCGCCCCAGAAGAGGCTGAACTGATCTCCATCGTGCACAGGTCCCACCCCGGCCGGTGTGCCCGTGTAGATGATATCCCCTTGATCCAAACCGAAATGCTCGGTCGTATATTGAATGATCGTCATCAAGTCGAAGATCACATCCCGGATGTTGCCTCGCTGCACCTGCTCCCCGTTTTTCAGCATGGAAAAGTCGGTTTGCGTCAGTGCACTCTCGCCTGGAAACGGATGAAAAGGCGTCAGAATCGCGGCGTTTTTGAAGCCCTTCGCCAACAGCCACGGATGACCGTTCTTTTTCAGGACGCTTTGCACATCCCGCAGCGTCAGGTCGACTCCCAATGCCATCTCGTCCACGACCTCGTCCAGAGTCATCCCCGGCTTGTACGCGCGCCCGATATGTACTACCAATTCCGCTTCGTAATGGATCTCCCCGCGATTGCCTGGAAAATCAATTACCTGTCCGGCTGCTTCAACCAAAGAACGTGTCGGCTTGTCAAACAGCATGGGGGATGTTGGCACGTCGTTGCCAAGCTCTTCTGCATGCAAGCGGTAGTTGCGTCCTACACAAAAAATATTTTGAATCTGCTTCATTCTGTCCTCTCCTAACTATACAGCTATGACGGCTTTTGTCTTGTGCGATCTGTTTTTACTATATCATGGGTGAGCGGATCGGGACAGGGGATTACCCTTCTGGTGCAGGACCGGAATATCGATGCCACAGCTGGAGATTGCCCCTCGCTTCCACCTCGAATACCGTATCACAAATCCCTTCCATCACTTGCTCCAGGTCGGATTCTTCCGGTGTCGGATACGAAAAGGCATAGCAGATCTTGGCTTGCTCATCCGTAGATTCGTAGCGGATTGAATGAAAATTCGGCCACAATTCCAACGCTTGCTTGCGCGACAAGAGTGTCGCCTCCAAAGGAAACAAGCCGTCCCATTCCGATCTTTGGTACGTAGAGGTAACTTCCACGCGAAATGCTTCGGCTTCCTCGTCGATGCGCTTGAAAACAACCTGATCCTCCCGGTAAAAGCCATATCCGGACGGCAGTGTATCCGCTAGAGAAAAACCGATCCCGATTGGCAAATCGTCCGGTTTTAAGGCGTGGACGAGTCTTCCTGGCAACAGGTAATATCCCTCCTGTTGGACGGAGAGGAATTCGCCTAGCACTGCTACTGTCTGTTGGTTACTTTCGCTCGTCGTGACTTGTATGTACATGATCGGTGCACCTCCATCTTCAACAGTATGGTCACAATGACTTGACTCAAAACACTGTTAAGGGCGGGGTGGATCAGACTGTAGTGGAGGGGAGGAAAAAGAGAAAAACGCTCCGGCGGGTTGGGATCTTTGCTGGGGGTCATCCCTGGCCGCCTCCCACTCCAAAGGCGGAACCGCGGCCAAAAGCAGCCGTTTCGAGGAAGTGATTCAGGGTGTAGAGTAGAGAACTGACGCTTTCTGGCGACCGTTTGGTCGCCTTACTCCTATCAGTTCCCCCTCATCAAACCGTACGTGAGGTTCTCCCTCATACGGCTTTCCGATGTTCTTCTTTCCTTGGCATTCGGTTATCGCGTACGGCAAGCTTCACAAGAATTCCTCTTGTAGCTTTTGCTATCTCTCTCATCCGCGCATGTCTCGCTTGTTTATTCCTTTTCTTGTTGTTAAAGAGCACAAGTCTTGTCAGAACATACAA
>NZ_RHHT01000010.1 GCF_003710985.1 Brevibacillus panacihumi | reverse complement strand
TCCGCCGCTAGGGTCCGAAGACCCTCGCTCGACTTGCATGTATTAGGCACGCCGCCAGCGTTCGTCCTGAGCCAGGATCAAACTCTCCAATAAAGTTTGTTTCTGGTTCAAAGCTGGCAAATCATTAATGATAGACTCATCAACGCTTTCGCTGTTCAGTTTTCAAAGAGCATTTAAAATTTCACTCCGGTTAAAAACGACCGGAATTACATCTTAGCACATCAACCTCAAAGAGTCAATAGTTTTTTATAATTTTTTCTCTCAGCCATGTTTATTTGTCATAAACACAGGAGTACAATGTACCATATTTATTTCTATTCAAGCAACCACCAAATATTACCAAAACCTCGCAATAATGAAAGATGGTCGGGAAGACAGGATTCGAACCTGCGACCCCTTGGTCCCAAGCCAAGTACTCTACCAAGCTGAGCTACTTCCCGATTATTATCTTTTGTTGTGGGGTCCCCGAAAAGTGCTCGGGATACGCTACAACGCTTTTCTTCCCTTTTTGGGGTGAAGAAGCGTGCCCTGAGAGATTCGAACTCCCGACCTTTTGATTCGTAGTCAAACGCTCTATCCAGCTGAGCTAAGGGCACATGATATGGAGCGGACGAAGGGTCTCGAACCCTCGACCTTCGCCTTGGCAAGGCGACGCTCTACCAATTGAGCTACGTCCGCATATTTCACTTTATTAGGGATTTTGGTGCGGTCGAGAGGACTTGAACCTCCACGGTGTTGCCACCACTAGAACCTGAATCTAGCGCGTCTGCCAATTCCGCCACGACCGCATTTTCCTTTGGGTAAAAACTGGTGAGCCATGAAGGACTCGAACCTTCGACCCTCTGATTAAAAGTCAGATGCTCTACCAACTGAGCTAATGGCTCGCAATATTCGCCAATTCAAAAGAATGGCGGAGCTGACGGGACTCGAACCCGCGACCTCCGGTGTGACAGACCGGCGTGAACTCCAACTTCACCACAGCTCCATGCAAGTGAAAATTTGGTTGCGGGAGCAGGATTTGAACCTGCGACCTTCGGGTTATGAGCCCGACGAGCTACCGAGCTGCTCCATCCCGCGACGACTAGGACATTGTCCTGATAAAGTTGCTATCCATTTTTTAAAATGGTGGAGGCTGACGGGATCGAACCGCCGACCCTCTGCTTGTAAGGCAGATGCTCTCCCAGCTGAGCTAAGCCTCCAGATACCCTGCAAAGTGAAGTGGATGCGTTGCAGCATCACCGAGTACTTTGCGGGGCCCCCAACAGCTAGTGGGGTAATATGGTGACCCGTAGGGGATTCGAACCCCTGTATGACAGCGTGAAAGGCTGCTGTGTTAAACCGCTTCACCAACGGGCCATCTTATGTAAGGATAATGGCGGATGGAGTGGGATTTGAACCCACGAGACGAGTTGACCCCGCCTACACGATTTCCAATCGTGCTCCTTCGGCCGCTCGGACATCCATCCACATAACGGGGCAGCAAACCAAATTTCGTTTATCCCCTGCAGAATCAAAATTCTATCAGATCTCAAACCGAATTGCAACTACTTTTTTAATCTCGTTTAAAAAAGGTCAGTCCAGAAAGACTTATGTGCAATTGACACAATAGCCATTGTAGCGCCTCAATTGATTGCTGTCAAGTAAAAGAATTCAATTATCGGAGTAAAATCGACTACGGCATTAGCATAACCTCTAAGGAGGAATCTAATCTTGTTTCTATTTCCCACAAACTAGGCTATAGATGAAAAAAGTTCAGCAATATTGAAAGAGTGGTGAGGAGAGAAAAAGCTACAGGGCCCTTCCTAAAAATGGTATACTTACCCTCAAGACAAGATAGGCGGTGGCAAACCTCGGCGTAGCTCCTGATAAAGGGGGTGACGCTGATCGACACGCTCGGCACGCTCTACTTCTTCCTAAAGGTACTGGCAACCCTGCTCAGCCTCTGGTTTAGCAGCAGAAAACTGTACCGATGGTGGAAAAGGAAGCGTAACAAGCGAAAATCCACCGCCTAAGGTTGACCGCCCGACGGTGGATTCGCTGGTTTTGTAAACAAGCGCGCCGTGGGTGTTCCACAGCCTTCTTGTCCAGAGGAGCCTCCGCTGCAACGGCGGCTCCTTTATTTGTATGTCTGAATCAGCAATTGTTATACACCCATCTTATCACGCTTGTGGACCTCAAACAAGAAATCAAATCCCTACGAGAAGAAAGGATGCGATCCATATGCCTCAGGTTCGCCCAGCTACCCTTCAGGACTATGCCGCCATTTGTCGCATCGATGCCATGATTTTGGGAAACGCCAGCCGCTCTCAGGAATTGCATGACGCCATCTCTGCTGGACATGGCTATGTCGCTTCCCTCGACAATGATGTATCCGGCTTTGCCATCATGACGCCATCGTTCTACAATCAAGCCTTCGTCTCCCTGCTCGCCGTCCATCCACAACACCAACGCCAGGGAGTCGGCCAAGCGCTCCTCCACTATCTGGAAAAGCACTGTCCTACCGAAAAGCTGTTTACCTCCACCAATCTATCCAACAAGCGCATGATTCACCTCTGCCGCAAGCTGAACTTTATTGAAAGCGGTTCCATCGACAATCTGAACACCATCGGCGATCCCGAGATCTTGTATTGCAAGCACATCAAAAAGCCGCAGTTCTCCAAATAGACAAAGAATACTGCGGCTTACCTCTATCCAAGATTACGCTCGTAAATGAAGCGAAGCCCTTTCAGGGTCAGGTTGGGGTCCACAATATGGATGCAATCCGTCTCATCGGCAATCAACGAAGCGAATCCTCCTGTCGCCACTACCTTTGGCTCAGACCCATTTTCGGCCATCATCCGGCGGACAATCCCCTCGACCTGGCCCACAAATCCATAAAAAATCCCCGACTGCATCGCCGCAATCGTATTTCGACCAACGACTTGGGACGGCTTGGACATCTCAAAACGCGGCAGCTTGGAGGCGCGGCTCACCATCGCTTCGGTAGATGTACGGATTCCAGGAGCAATGGCTCCACCCCAATACTGGCCTTTCTCATCAACATAGCAATACGTCGTAGCTGTTCCGAAATCGACGATGATCAGCGGTGCACCGTAATGGTGGATCGCAGCTACCGCATTCGCGATTCGGTCCGAGCCGACTTCACGCGGATATTCGTATTTGATGTTCAAGCCCGTCTTGACTCCCGGTCCGACGACGAGTGCTTTGCGTTGCAGATACTTTTCACACATCCGTTCAATGGTAAAGTTCAGTTGCGGCACTACCGAGGAGAAAATCACCCCGCGCACCTGATCCAGCGTGAGTCCGGCACTGTCAAACAAACTTTTGACCAGCATTCCGTACTCGTCTTCTGTCTTTTCCCGATCCGTGGAAATACGCCAATGGCAGCGCAATTCCTCTCCTTCGTACACACCTATGACAATAGTGGAATTCCCGACGTCCATGACCACGATCATACAAGCCGCTCCTTATCGTTTCCGTGTGTTCAAATCAAGACTGATATCAAAAGCATTAATGGAATGGGTCAACGCACCGACAGAAATAATATCGACTCCCGTTTCAGCGATTGAACGAATCGTCTCCAGGTTTACGCCGCCTGATGCCTCGACAACTGCTTTTCCGCCGATCAGTTGGACCGCTTCCCTCATCTGCTCGTTCGACATATTATCCAGCATGATTGTATCTGCTCCGGCAGCCAGTGCCTCCTGCACCTGCTCAAGCGTCTCTGCTTCCACCTCAACAGTCATCGTATGGGGAATCGCCGCTCTCGCCGCCGCGACCGCCTGCGCGATCCCGCCCGCGCCTTTGATGTGATTGTCCTTGATCATGACCGCATCATACAGGGCAAAACGGTGGTTATGTCCTCCCCCTACGCGTACCGCGTACTTTTCCAAAAAACGCAACCCTGGCGTCGTCTTGCGGGTATCTACGACACGCGCCATTGTGCCGGCTACGGCTTGGACATACTCGTTGGTTTTGGTAGCGATGCCGGAGAGACGCTGCAGCAAATTGAGCGCCAGCCGTTCACCGATCAAGATCGAGCGTACGGAACCGCTCACTTCCGCTATTTGATCGCCGACCTCCACCCGGGCGCCATCCTCTACGCTGGCGCTGAAAATCAGGCTGGGATCGACCGTCGCGAACACCTGCTGAGCGATCGGCAGACCCGCGATGACTCCCGCTTCCTTGGCGTACAGAATGCCTACTCCTTGCTCGTCCGCAGGGATCGTGCTCATCGTGGTCACGTCACCGAATCCTACATCTTCTTGCAGCCACTCTTCTATTTTTCGTTGAAGTTCACGTGTATTCAACATCGTACGAATCACTCCTTGCCGGGAACATTGCGGTTGCCTTCCCTGGCTTTGCCACCTATTATAGCAAATTTTTTCTTGGATCTACGCTGTTTTGCCATGCAAGCCAAAAGCAAAAAAAAGAAGCATTCGCCAGTAAAACCGGGATGCTTCCTTTTGGTAGTAAATTCAATTCGCATGGGCAACGCATTCTTTGCACATGCCATATACCTCAAATTTATGCCCCGTTACCTGAAAATCATCCGGAACCGACGACATGACATTCATCGGACAGCCCGGCAACGAAGATGTTTTGCCGCACTCGGTACAGATGACATGATGGTGGTGGTGGCCGTCAGCCGAGCAGGCCAAGCGGAATCTGCCTTCGCCTTCCAGCTCCGTCTCCTCCAAGATGCCCAGTCGAACAAAAGTGGAGATGTTGCGATAAACCGTATCAAAGCTGAGCGTAGGGTACAGCTCCCTGATTCGTTCCATGATATCCTTCGCCGAGAGGTAGCGCTTTTCTTCCGCGCAGATGCGGATCATCTCCTCCCGTTTGCCCGTGTATTTGTATCCATGTTCCTTCAGGATTTGCAGCGCTTCTTCTACTTTCATCGTCAAACACTCCTTCCCTTTGGTCTACAATCCTGTACGCAAGAGGGCTTTTGCTTTTTTCACGCCCAAAACCGTCAACAAAATGAGAACGGCCATCAAGACAATTGTACCACCAGATGCCCAATCAAGCATGTAGGCAAAATACAAGCCCCCCAGCACAGAGATTTCCGCAAACAAAATTGCGAAAAAGATCGTCTGGCGAAAACTGCCTGAGATCTGCAAACTGGCTGCCACCGGCAAGGTAATCAGGGCGGAAATCAAAAGTACCCCTACTATGCGCATGGAAGCGGCAATCGTCAAGGCAACCAGCACCATGAACCACAAATTGATTGCCCTGCGGGAGACGCCGGACACGCGTGCGAATTCCTCATCGAACGAGACAGCAAACAACTCCTTGTAGATCAGGAACACCGTCCCCAGCACGACTGCAGCAACCCCCAACAGCGCGTACAAATCCTCAATCGTGACGGTCACAATTTTTCCGAACAGATAGGAATACAAATCCGCATTAAATCCGTCCGCGACACTGATCAGCACCGTGAACAATCCCAGACCGCTCGATAAAATAATCGGAATCGCCAGGTCCTGCTGCGCTTTGAATACCTTTCGCAACCGCTCGATAAACAGGGAGCCGAGCACAGAGAACAGCATTCCGAAAAACAGCGGATTTACTGCGTTCAAAAAGGCTACCTTTTTCGAAAGCAGCATCCCCGCCGCCACACCGGACAAGGTCACATGCGACAAGCCGTCTGCCATCATCGACAGTTTACGGACAATCAAAAACGTCCCGAGGATGGGACAAATCAAGCCTATTAAAATACCGGAAAACAAGGTATATCGCAAAAAATCATACTGCCACCAATCAGCAAGCATGGTCATACTCCCTTTTATCGTTTGCAGCCTTAGTGATGATGGGACAACACCTTCATGGAGCCGCCGTACATCTGCTGCAGGATTTGTTCTTGGTTATGCTCAAAATCATGGGCGGTTCCGTGGAAGTGGATTTTTTGCTGCACACATGCCACCTTGTTCACCCATTGCGTCATCACGCCTACATCGTGGCTGACGATCATCATCGTAAGACTGTTCTCTTCTTTCAGAGATCGCAACAGCCCGTAAAATTGTTCGATTGACTCCTGATCGACACCGACGGTCGGTTCATCCAGAATCAAAAGCTCCGGCTCCGCCACGAGGGCGCGAGCGATAAATACCCGTTGCAACTGCCCTCCCGAAAGGCTGCCAATCCGCTGATCCAGCTTGGCTGTCAGGCCGACTCGCTCGACGACCTCTTCTACACTCTTATGGTGATGGGCTTGCAGCCTCCGGAACAGCCCGATCTTGCCGACCAGCCCCGATGCCACCACTTCGCGTACAGTTGCGGGAAAACCGCCGGCGCCATGAGCGACCTGCTGCGCTACATACCCGATCCTGCTCCACTCGCGAAATTTGGACAGTGGCTGCCCAAATAGATGAACACTGCCTTTGGTTGGGCTCAGCAGTCCCAGGATCAGCTTCATCAGCGTCGATTTGCCTGACCCATTCGGTCCTACGATGCCGACAAAATCACCTTTCATCAGTGAAAATTGAACATCGTCGAGAACCACTTTGTCCTCATATTGAAAGGAGACAGAGCTCAGCTCCACTACAGCATCCTGTTTACCCTGTTGGTCCATTTCCTATCATCCTTTAAATCGGATTTGTTCTGATTTACTATCCTTCATCCTACTACGAATTTCCTGCGATCACAAGAGCATAAGGGGCAAAGGTGTACTTTTAAAAAAAGATGCCGCTCTACATCCGCGACATCTTTCGGGCTATTTTTATTTCAATGCTTCACGCAAGGTTTCCAGATTCTCGCGCATGATCGACAGATAATCCTTGCCGGCATCCACATCTGCTTGAGTCAGGCCTTCCAGCGGGTTCAAGGTTGCTGTCTTCACTCCCGCCTCTTTCGCGATGACTTCCGCTACTTTCGGAGAAACCAGTGTCTCAAACAGAATGTAGGACATCTGATGTTCCTTCACGTGCTCCACCAGCTCCTTCATCTTGGCGGGAGAAGGTTCATCAGCCGGATTTACGCCGGAAATCGCTACTTGCTTCAGACCATATTGTTCGGCCAGGTAGTGGAAGGCGCTATGAGAGACCATGAACTGCTTTTTCGGAGCCTGGGCGACCATTTCCTTGAACTCTTTATCGAGTTGATCCAGATCGCTTGCCAGCTCGGTGAAGTTCTTTTCATAGTCTGCAGCATGGGCCTGATCTTTAGACACGAGTGCTTGCTTCACTTTTTCCGCCTGCGCTTTCAGCAGGTTCGGATTGAGCCAAACGTGCGGATCATACTCTCCGTGGTCATGTTCATGCGCGTGCTCATCTGCATGCTCATCTGCGTGCTCGCCTTCATGCTCATGGGCGTGTTCGTCCTCATGTTCCGCCGCTTTCAGCAATTCCAGCCCTTCTGTTGTGTTGATGACTTGCGTATGATTTTTATCAAGGTTCTCTACTGCTTTTTCGACCCAAAGCTCCAAACCGCTTCCGTTGAATATAAAGAGATCGGCAGACGTCAAAGCAACCATATTTTTCGCAGTTGGTTCAAAATCATGCGGCTCTACTCCTGGCGGAACAATGTTGACCACTTCTACATGTTCGCCGCCAATCCGCTTGGTTACATACTCCAGCGGATAAATCGTGGTAAATACTTTCGGTTTTTCACTTGCCACTTGAGCAGCTTGCGACTGCGGTGCAGCCGAAGTGCCCGTAGTCGCTGTATTTGCGCCACAACCCGCCAAACCAACCGCCGTTGCAACACCGATCATAGCCAAAAGGCTTTTTCTCATCTCTCATCTCTCCCCACTAATCAAAATCATTCCGATTTACTCCACGTGATTCATTATAAGGAGAACTGCCCAACTTGTAAATAGGATTTATTACGATTTGTAACAAAGATGTCCATACCTCGCCTTTTTTCCCCTCTATTGACTGTGATACTATAAGTGAGAGGAGGTCTGTCCAAAGATGAAATTGAATCGAAAAATGTGGTTGCCGATCGCGCTTCTGACAGTCGCATTAGCGACCGGCTGCGGATCACAAGAAAACGCCAGTCCAGAAGTAGACGAACACGGACACAGCCACACCCAACACGCAGCAAATGGCGATTTGCAGGAAACGACTGCTTCCGTCGACGTTTTGCCAAGCTTCCTGGATAACCAGGACCCGGTCATCATCGCCTCTTACAAAATTGCCGGCGCCAATCGTGAACTGCTCAAATCCATCCCTTGCTTCTGCGGTTGCGGAGAAAGTGCGGGACATGAGCACAACGGAAACTGCTTCATCAAAGAAGAACTGGAGGACGGCTCCATCGTCTGGGATGATCATGGCACACGTTGCGGTGTCTGCATGGAAATTGCCGTAGTTTCCTCCAAGCTGAAAGAAGCTGGCAAATCAACACTGGAAATTCGCCAATACATCGATGAGGCCTACAAAGAAGGATACGGCAAGCCAACGCCTACACCGATGCCCTCCGCCTAAATCCAGCCTATATCCATTCCCTTACAGTCTGGCATCTCCACTTGCCGGGCTTTTTTGCGTTTTTGTCCTTGCAAAAGAGGGAATCGCCCCTTATGATTATACCTAGATATCCGATGCATCCACTATCAAGGCAAGGAGGCAGCCATGACGATCAATAAAGAACTGATGAAGGGCAGCACGGTCATCCTGATCCTGACGCTGCTAGATCGCAAGCCGATGTACGGCTATGAAATGAGCAAGGAAATGGAGAAAAGCTCAAGCGGCGTGCTTACACTGAAGGAAGGAACGCTCTATCCCATTCTGCACACCCTGGAGTCAGACGGAATGGTCGAATCCTACTGGAGCTCCGGTGAAGGCGAGCGAAAACGGAAGTACTATCAGATTACGAAAAAGGGGCAGGGCCTTCTGAAAGAGAAGCAGCAGGAGTGGATTTCCTTTCGCACAGCGGTTGATCAAGTTCTAGGGGGTGGACCAGCATGAGCCAACAGCAGCGTCTCGAAGAATACATAAAGCAAGTATGCCGACAGATTCGCAATAAAGAGATGCACGCATCTATTTCACAGGAGCTGCGAGGACATTTGGAGGACAAAATCGAGGACTATCAAGCGAATGGCTTGACCATGGAGAGCGCGATCGACAAGGCAATCGCTGACATGGGGGACCCGATCCAGGTCGGCAAACACCTCCACCAGGCACACAAGCCGCGCATGGAATGGAGCGTGATCGCGCTCGTAGCCATGCTGATCGGATTTGGTCTGCTCGTCATGTACTCGTTGAGCCAATCCCAGACCGACGCAGGGCACTTGTTTACCAATAAAGTGGTCGGTATCGTCTTGGGGCTCGCTCTTTTTATTGCCTTGCTATTCTTCGATTATCGAAAACTTCAGCCATACAGCCTCTATCTGTATCTGGGAATTGTCTTGTGCATGCTGCTAACCAATCTCTTCGGAACGACGGTCAACGGCAGGTCCATGTATCTCAATATAGGATTACTCTTGAATGTGTACGGCATATGTTCCGTGTTGCTCATCCTGTCCATGGCCGGGATGTTTGCAAAGTGGAACTGGGAGAAACTCACGACTCTGTTTAGAGCGGCTCTGACCTTACTGGTTCCGTTTGCCATCCTGTTTGTCTCCCATCATTCGTTTGAAGCGATCTTGCTATTGGCTGGGTTTCTGGTCCTGGTGTCAGTCTCCCCTGCGCCACGTCGAACGGTTTGGAAGCTGTTCGGTGCGCTTCTCTTCATCATCTCAGGACTGGTTTTCCTGACGATACAACGGCACCAGTTTCATCGCCTTCTCTCCTTTTTAGACCCGCTTGCCGATCCAAATGGAGCAGGCTTCACGCTACTGCAGTCTTTAAAAACATTGCAGGAAGCCGAACTTTGGGGACATGGCATCGGAGCATCCTTGAGCGATCTTCCAGGGACGGAGGCGGAATTTGTTTTCGCCTATATCGTGCACAGCTTTGGTTTGGTCACAGGTGCCGCGATCCTGCTATTGGGAATAGTCTTGCTGATTCGCCTTCTGCGGGCCGTAAGATTGGTGCGGGATCGCTACGGCGTCATGCTGATGTCCGGATTGATGACCCTCTTTTTCATCCCGTATTTCTGGAGTATCTTGATGACCGCAGGCTTCCTGCCGATCATGTCTGTCAATTTGCCGTTTATCAGCTACGGCAATACGTCGTTTATCATGCAGATGCTGCTCATCGGCCTCGTTCTGAATGTGTATCGCCGAAAAGATATACAACCCATCGAAGCCTCCAAACCTCCTGCCCAGACCTAGACAAGAGAATTCAAAGCAAAAAAATAAAGGGAGTAAAGCCTGTTCTGGGCTCTACTCCCTTTATTTTTTGCTTATCTGCCTCCGATGATTCGCTCGTGAATAAACCGGGCTTCATCATGATGCGGTGCGATATAGTTCGCAAGAGCCTTGATCTCCTGGGAAGCATTTTCCATAGCGACGGAATAGCCCGCATGAGTCAACGCCTCTCGGTCATTCTCGGCATCGCCGAAGACCATGACCTCCTCAGCTGCAATCCCCCATTTGCTGCAAAAATACTGCAGTCCCTCCCATTTGGAGACACCTTGGGGCAACAGCTCTACATTATGCCTTCCGGACGAAGTGATATTCACCTGACTGCCCAAAGGAGCCAGCTGCTCCCTCACCCACTCCAGAAGCTCGGGATCGTTGTGCCAAATAAAGAGCTTTACCATCTCGGTCTTCGGATCATCGAGCATCTCCAGCATTTCCTGCAGGCGGATGATCTTTGCCAATTTGTAAAAGGCAAACTTCCGGATGGAGATCCCCTCAAGCGAGGTGTCTTCGTTCAGAAGCGCCTCCAGCCGCTCACGGTCCTCCTGAATCATCCAGCGGTTACTCGCCGTGTCATGGACTTCGTAATAAAGAACCTCCTGGCGCAGCGCTCGGATGGCATCAGCAACCAGATGATTGGGTAAAAGGGTTTGCTGCACCATCGTCCCATCGCTCTCCAATACGGTCGCCCCATTACTGCAAACAAAGCCATCAAACGGAAACGCGTCAATCGGAATCTGGGCGGAGCCAAAAGTACGTCCTGTCGACAATACCAGCTTGCATCCCTGTTGCTGCAATTTCAGACATGCCTCTTTGGTAACCTGGGTCATTTGTGATTCTTTGTTCAACAAAGTTCCGTCCATATCAAAAGCAGCCAGGCGCGGTTTCAGTTCCATCCGATTTTCCCCCTTCTGACCATAGTACAAAAGGAGCACCAGAGGTGCCCCTTATTGTTTCGGTTCATCGTGATTCGCGTCTTCCGCTGCCTCTGGTTTTTGGTCAGCTTCTGTCGCTTCTTTCACTTCTTCTTTTTTGGGTTGGATGTTGACGACCACTTCAGGATTGTCCGCTGGGTCGTTCTCCATTTTTCCTGTTTCGATCAGTTGCTTGATCTGTTCCGCATCCAATGTTTCCACACGGAGCAGCGTGTTCGCGATCAAGTCAAGCTGGTCGCGGTGCTTGATCAGCAAATCTTTACACTTCTCATAGCACTCATTGATGATCCGTTGCATCTCTTGGTCGATCTCATACGCAATCTTGTCCGAGTAGTTGCGGTCGGTACCGTAGTCGCGACCCAGGAATACCTGTCCCTGGCTTTTGCCGAACTGCATAGGTCCCAGACGGCTCATCCCGTACTCGGTAATCATGCTGCGTGCGATCGCTGTAGCGCGTTGGAAGTCATTGTGCGCACCGGTACTGATGTCGCCGAGCACCAATTCTTCCGCCACACGTCCGCCCAAAAGGCCGGTGATTTTGTCCAACAAGTCTGTTTTGGTAGCAAAGAAACGATCTTCCTTCGGCAAGAACACAGTGTACCCACCGGCTTGACCGCGCGGAATAATAGTAACCTTATGTACCATCTCAGCATTTTTCAGGTGATAGCCAATGATTGTATGGCCAGCTTCGTGGAAAGCGACCAGACGTCTTTCGTCTTCGCTGATCACGCGGGATTTTTTCGCCGGACCGGCAATCACACGGTCAATCGCCTCGTCCACTTCAACCATGTTGATCTGTTTTTTGTTTTTACGAGCAGTCAGCAATGCCGCTTCGTTCAACAGGTTTTCCAGATCAGCGCCGGTAAAGCCCGATGTACCGCGCGCGATGACATCCAGCTTCACGTCCTCGCCAAGAGGCTTGTTGCGGGCATGAACCTTGAGCACCGCTTCACGTCCCTTGATATCCGGGCGATCCACTGTAATTTGACGGTCAAAGCGTCCTGGACGCAACAGCGCCGGGTCCAGAATATCCGGGCGGTTGGTCGCAGCCACCATGATGATACCTTCGTTGCCACCAAAACCATCCATCTCGACGAGCAATTGGTTCAGCGTTTGCTCGCGCTCGTCGTGACCGCCGCCGAGTCCAGCTCCACGCTGACGACCCACAGCATCGATCTCGTCAATGAAGATGATGCACGGCGCATTTTTCTTAGCATTTTCAAACAAGTCGCGTACGCGGGACGCACCCACGCCGACGAACATCTCTACGAAATCAGAACCTGAAATACTGAAGAACGGAACGCCTGCTTCACCTGCGACAGCACGTGCAAGCAAGGTTTTCCCTGTACCCGGAGGACCGACCAGCAGCACCCCTTTGGGAATACGGGCACCGACAGCGTTAAACTTGCGCGGGTCCTTCAGGAAGTCAACCACTTCCTCCAGCTCTGCCTTCTCTTCGTCCGCACCCGCCACATCGTCGAATGTGACGCGCTTTTTCTCTTCGTTGTACAGCTTCGCACGGCTTTTGCCGAAGTTCATCACTCGGCTGCCGCCGCCCTGGGCGTTGTTCAACAGGAAAAAGAACAGGAGCAGAATAATCACGAACGGAATGATTGAGGTCAGGAAGGTGAGCCAGATGCTGTTGCCCTCCGCCGGATTATACTCGACAAGCTTCACTTTGTTCTCATCGATCTTTTGGTCGATCAACGAGATAATATCAGATTGAGTCAATGGAACGTTGGTAAAAAACTTGCTGCTTTCCTGTCCCGAGGCTGGATTTTTTAAGATCCCATCTACCCGGTATGTGCCATTCTCAGGACGAAGGGACATCTCGGAGATGTTATCTGCTTTCAATTGCACTCGGAAATCCTGATATGTAAGTTTCCCAACCTTATCAGTACCGGAGAGGATGAAATTTACGATCCCGACCGTGACAAGAAAAATCAGTAGGTAGAACCCGGTATTTCGAAAAAAGCGATTCATTCCTTACCTCCTCTCACGAACAGACACTTTTGCCATTTTACCATAATAAGCAGGGTCTTCACAACAAAGCTACTTGCTGTAAACCTCTCGCTTCAACACGCCAATGTACGGCAGATTGCGGTACTTCTCGGCGTAATCCAAGCCATAACCCACTACGAACTCGTCGGGAATATCGTATCCGCTGTAATCCGGCGAGATATCCACCTTGCGCCGCTCCGGCTTGTTCAAGAGGGTCACAACCTTGACAGAAGCCGCTTCCCGATGGCGCAAAAGCTCCACCAGTCGGCTGAGAGTCTGCCCGCTGTCCATAATATCCTCTACCACCAGCACATGCCGGTTCTGCACAGAGGTATCGAGATCCTTCAAGATCTTCACCATGCCGCTGGACTCGGTGCCGCTTCCGTAGCTGGATACGGCCATAAAATCCATTTCGCAGGGAATATCCATGTGGCGGATCAGATCGGCCATAAACACAACCGCACCTTTCAGCACACAGATAACCAAAGGGTTCTTATCCCTGTACGCTTCTGCGAGAGAGGCGCCCAATTCCTGCACCTTCTGCGCAATCTGCTCTTCTGATAGCAAAATCTTCTCGATGTCTTGATTCATTTGAAAACCTCCCGCCATTCTTCTCCAAACTCTACCCGCACGTGTAAAATACGCCTGGTCTGTCCCCGTATCGGCGCTGCGGCGGAACGGCGCACACCTGGTACCCAAATTACCTGATCGCCTGCTGTCAAAAGTGGAAGTCTTTCCCGCCAAGCACGAGGGAACTTGGCGTCGATCAACAACTCTTTCAGTTTTTTCTCCGATCCCAAGCCAAACGTGACGAGACGATCGCCCGGTTTGCGGTTGCGGACGACAAGCTCTCCAGGCAGACAATCCGCGTCGAAAACCGCTTCATTGTCCGAAAGCAATTTCCAGTCTACAGGACCATCCAGGTAAGACGTATGTACGGCAGCCTTTCCTTCCGCGATCCAGGTCACCCCCGGAACAGCGAGCTTATAACAATAAGTATGTATGTATTCGTCCTGTCCATTACACCGAAAATGGATTTGCCCATAAACCCGGCTTGCGACCAGTTTATTCGGCAAATGCAGCTCCGAAGAAGGACGCGTCCCCCTCGACATGTGCAAAACGGTCTCCACATGCTGCGAAGACCATTCGGTTTGCTTTGAGAGATAACTTAATATTAGAGTAATCATTCTCCTTTGTAAAGCAACGTCACAACTTTGAAACTTGTCGTTGTCAATTCCGATCCAGTCATTTTTCTGCCCGATAATCAACGTTTTTAGCTGCTCTCGGGCTAGCCGGTCCAAAAGGGATTCGTCCTGTCGAATGGCCTCGGCCGCTTCAAGGATGTGCTCACGGTAACGACTGTTGACCTCCTGCAAAAGCGGCATTACCCCCAGACGCAGCAAATTGCGCTTGTACTTGCGCGATTGGTTGCTGCTGTCTTCTCTTGGCTGCAAGTCGTGTTCCCGACAATATCGTTCCAGTTCCTCCCTGGTTTTATGCAGCAGCGGCCGTACCAGCTCGATGCCGGCCGCCTCATCCAGAAAGCGCCGTCTGGGCATCCCGGACAAGCCTTGCAGCCTCGTTCCGCGAATCATCCGAAACAGGATCGTCTCCACCTGATCGTCCGCATGGTGCGCCAAAGCCACTTTGCTTGCTCCGTGCTCGATTGCAACCTCGCGATACAAGCTGTAGCGGATCTCCCTGCTCGCCTCCTGCCCGCCCATTCCGGTCTCTTCCATATAGGCGGGAACATCTCTCTCGAACAGGTGAAAGGCGACGCCGAGCCGCTGGCAAAGCGCTTCTGCATACAGGGCGTCCTGACGCGCTTCTTCGCCGCGAAACCCGTGGTTCAGGTGGACAGCATGCAGGCTCCAGCCGTATTGATAGTGTTGATTGAGACTGACCAGGATATGCAAAAGAGCTGTCGAATCATTCCCTCCGGACAAACCGACTACAATCGTTTCATGAGGGGCGAACAATTCCTCCCGCTCAATTTCGCTGTGTACGCTTTCCAGCATGACGTGCTCCCCTCCAGATCGTGAAGACAGAGATGCCCAAGATCAGACCCGAAGCAATTGCGCCGGCCACCATCATGGTCTGGGTCGCGAGTGTGATTCCCCCCATATAATCATTGTTCACAAAAGCAAGCATTGATTTGTAGGCCAACGAGCCTGGGACAAGCGGAATGATTCCGGCTACGCTAAAATTCGTAGAAGGAACTCGCAAAAAGATAGAAAGAATCTGGCTGAGCAACGACACCACCGCGGCTGAGACCAGGGTGGACAACAGCACTTGAGCACCCAACATCGGGAGGATGGAGTAGACCAGCCATCCAATCATCCCTGCCATGCCGCCCGCCAGAATCGTCCGCACCGGGACATTGAATAAAATGCACCAGGCCGTAGAAGAGACCAGGCTTAATGCCAATCCTTTCAGCAACATCTGCATTCACCCCCTAAACCATAGCGTAATCGCTGTAGCCACCGCTACGGATACAGCGGTCAACATGGCTTCTACACCGCGTGAAACGCCGGCAACCAAATCGCCCGCCATCAGATCGCGAAGAGAGTTGGTGATCGCGATACCCGGGAACAGCGGGAGCATGGCACCGATAATCAAGATGCTCATGTGCAGCTGAGGAAACAACGTCACAAATAATAAAGAAATCAGGCCGCCAAAAAGAGCCGCGGAAAACTCGGTAAAAAACTTCATCCGCACAAACTTTTCAAAATATTCCATGCTCAGATTCACGGTCAATCCGGCCAGGGCAGAAGGACCCAGGTCGAGCCAGCTGCCGCCTGCAAGCATGGAAAAGGCGCCGCTGGTCAGAGCGGCAGCCATATGCTGCATCCACTTCGGATAGATCGGTTTCATTTGATCAATCTCCCGAAGCCTGCCATATGCTTCGGACAAGGTAATGCCTCCGCTGACAAAACGGCGGGAGACATCATTGACCAAGGTGATTTTGTTCAGGTTGGTTGTTCGTTTCGGGGTGCGCACCATACGCGTATGATCCTGACCCTGGCATCGGAACGAAAGAATAACACTAGTCGGCGTGGCCGAGCTGTTCACATCATCCATCCCTGCCGCTTCCGCGATCCACGTCATCGTCTCTTCCGTGCGGTACGTCTCTCCCCCGCTTTTCAATATGATGGTCCCTGCCAACAGACATGTATCCATGACCAAATCCGCGGACACTCATCGTCACACCCTTCATAAAAACCAAGCGTAATAAAGTGTGCCTGCCAACAACAGCATCGAAGCGACAAACAGACTGCTGATCCACATCCCGCCAGCCCCGGCAAAAGACTGTTTTTGTGCAGGTACAGCAGGAGCAGATGACGTCGATTCTCGCAGAATGGCAAGCATCTCTGCCCGCATCTGGCGAGCAGTGGCATACTTCCCGTGAAATGCCTTCAGCAAAGGCACTCGATAGGGGTACAAGCCCTCACTTTTTCGTATTATATCACAGAGCAATTGAGTCTGACGCGGTTCTCCCTGGCTTGTTTGCCAAGTCTGCGAATCTACGCTGAGCCTGACCATCATGGCTGCTGTCGAGAATAAATCATAGGGGATTTCGGCCCGCCTGTCGCCCTGATGCCAAAAGGCCCGGTCGTACTCCTCCGTAAACTGGCGTACGGCATTGCCCAGCTTGGTCACACCGCCGAAATCAATCAGTCGAACCTGCTTGTCTGAGTGGGAAACGATGACGTTTTCCGGCTTCAAATCTCCAAACACCCAGCCGTGCGTATGCAAAACATCCAGCCTGGCGAGCAGTTGGACCATCAGTACCGGGACCCATTCTGTTCCCCTTTTCTGAACGTATTGATCCAATTGCTCTCCTTCCAGGTACTCCATTGCATAAAAGGTGCATGCCTTGCCGTTGATCACAAGGTCGTCCACATCACACAAGAGCGGTCCCACTCGGGAATCCCGCCCTTGCTGCACACTTTTCAACGCATGCACTTCCATCAACAGGTCCATGCCCTCAAAACCAACCTTGACCGCCTGCTTCACACCGCCCCGGGAAGTCAAATAGACTGCTCCGTTCGCACCGCGCCCCAACTCCCGCAAAACGTGGTACTCGTTTCTGTTCCACTTCCCTTGAAAGTGACGGGGCAGCTCAGGAGTGGTTGCCTTAGAAGACATGATTACGCAGGTTTCCTTCGCCGTCATCCTCCAAATGGGCATCGCGATAACGGTCCGACAGAGATTGCGGGAGCTGCACATGTTCAAACAGGGCGATTGCTTCTACAATGGCAGGACCAGTCGGGGTGATCCCGCTCATCGCCAAATCGCTTGACAATTGATGGGCCTGCTCTACTTTTTCCGTCCACGGTATACGGACTTCGAGATGCTTGCCTTTCCCAGGAAATGAACAGACCGCCATGCGGCTTTGTCCGCTCCGTGAGCGCAGGCTGATGCTAAAATCGTGAATCGCCTGCTGTACCGCCGACATTTTGGGCTTCATGCTGCCAGAGGTATCGACCAGCATGACGACATTCAGATTGCTTTTCTCCCCGAGCTCGTCCACCATCCCGGCTACCTGTACGCGTTTTGAAGGAGCCAGCTCAGCCATTCCCGAATCCCCGAGGATTTCCTGCAATTCTTTATTTACGACCTGGTGAATGGTGCGGGTCATCGCTTTTCTCGTCAGCATCTGCACCGTTTGCGCCAATTGCTGCGGATAGACGATGTCACACAATCCCCCGCCTGCTTCCGCAATCTCGCGAATTTCCGTCTCTCCCTTTTCACCCAGTTCACTTTTGTCAATGACGCCGATGACGTTCACAGTAATTCCTTGCTCTCTCGCCAATGCTGCAGCCGCCACCGGGCTCATCCCTGAATTGGAGCAACCATCTGTTACCACCAGAATCTGTCGAAGTGTCGCTTCTTTCACAAATAATCTCCCCATTCTGCCTGTTTTAGCAACAGTATCGACTAGCAGGTGGGAAAACATACCTTTCTAGCTCACAATCCTGGGCCGCTCCAGCTTTTGCATGCCGTGGACCTGTATCGCCGACCATTGCGGCACAAAGCGATCAATGCGGGCAACGAGGACCGTCATGTCATCCACAATCTTCCCGGAATGCTGGCGAATCACCTTTTCCAGCAGCAGATCAGCCACTTCCTGCGGATTGTCCGTCTCCAGCTCGGCGATAATCCGCTTCATCCACGCCTGCCTGTTTTCAATATGCCGCGGCGCCTCGTAGATCCCGTCAGACATCATGATCAGCAGGTCTCCCGGCTTCAGCGTGCGGGAGACCACGTCCACCTCGATCTCTTCCAGGATTCCTACCGGCAGATTGTTGGCCGAGATCGTGATCACATCGGGCCCCCTTTTGACAAAGCTGGGGGTGGAGCCGATTTTGACAAAGCGCGTATGGGCGGTCTGCAAATCGACCAAAGCCAGATCGACGGTTGCAAACATTTCATCTGTCGAGCGCAGGGCGAGAACAGAATTGACGGTCTTGATCGAGAGCTTTTCATCAATACCGGAACGCAAAAGCTGCTGGAGCATATCCAGGGCGGACTGGCTTTCGAGGAAAGCGCGTTCACCATTGCCCATGCCGTCGCTGATCGCCAGCGCCATTTTGCCATTGCCCAGATCCATCGTGCGGAAGCTGTCCCCGGATAGCAGCTTGCCGTCCTTGGCTGCTCCCGCGATGCCGATATCGATCTCAAACGTTTTGGCTGAAGCCAGACACATCGTGCAGGAGCCGTCTTTTTGCGCTTCGCAATGCCGTTCCCGGACGATGATATTTTCGCCCAGGATTTCCGTCAGCATCGGCGCCACGATTTTGGCGCACTCATCTCTTCCATAGCAGGAGGGTTGGCTGATCTCGATATCGACCTTGCCTTCCTCCAGACTGTGTATATCCACGCGCCGGACAGAGAGACCCAGTCCCTCCAATGCCTTCGAGACCTGTTTCTCCTGAAAGCTCAGCTCCATGCCCTCGCGCTGAATTTCCTGGGCAAAATCACGCATGACGCGCGATACTCCTGATAGCTGATCGGCTACGAGCTTGCGGCTCTCTTTTACTTGTTTTTTCAATATCTCGAATGATTGCTCTCGGTCGTATTCCTGCTCCATGACGGTCAGCACTTTCTCGGTCTTGACGCATTTTCGCTCCCATTCACGCGGCGGTGTAATGCCCGCCAAGGTCCCGTTTTCATGTACCTTTTCCGCCAGCCAGCGCATTCCTTCATAGGTCGACTGCATGTCTTTTTCCCAGCATTGCTCTTTCTTCCAGCATTTTTGACATGTAAATTCCGTGACCCTGCTGAGGAAGGCGTCCGCCTGCTCCTCGCTTTCCTCTGGGTCTGCTGTCTGGGCAAAGCTATGCGACAATTGCGTAAACAGATCGGAAAACTGCTGGATTTTTCCTGCTGTCACATCGCGTACGCGGCGCATGTATTCCTGGTGAGACTGCTGGTTTTCCACAGTGCCGGGAATGAACCGGGCCACCTTTTTCCAAAGGGCTGCTGGCGTCAGGATAAAAAGAACGATCGCCAGCGAGGTTTCCACCAAAGAGAGGTAGAGGATATCTTGCGCGCCCCCATAGATTGCCAAAATTGCAGTGCCAATCAGCAATCCGGCAGAGACGCCGACTTTTCCACCTTCCTTCAACAAGCCGGCCAATAAGCCCGAGAAAGCCAACAGATTGATTTGCTGCAAAGCTCCAACATTGGCGAGACTCAGGATGAGCCCGGTCACGACACCAACAGCGGCCCCTATGGTTCCGCCACCTACGAATGCAAATAGCAGCAGCAAGTAACGTGACAAAACATGCTCCATCGAGATGCCTTCGACTACCCAATCGACCGTCCCCGTCATAAGGGAAGCAAGCAGGATGACCAGGGAGACGATTTCTTCGTTTTTCAGCGGTTCATAAGGCTTGGCCAAATGGATGATGGACAAAGATTGAATGAAGATCAGCGTCAGGATAAAACCCAGTATGGATTCAACCCCGACCATTACCAGCTCATAGGTATTCACCTGATCGGTCAATACGTTGTAGAGCAGATGGCTGATAAAAACCGTGACCATCACGAAAAGCGGCGTTCGGGAAAAGTCCTTCTGGCGAAACCGCTCGCTTAGCTTGCAAGCCAGCAAGGCAAGAACCACACTCAGCACTGCTTGCAGCCCCACCGGCACGGTCTGGGAAAATGCTCCCGCGATCAAGGCTAGCCCGGTCGCTGCTAGCAAATCGCGTCGCAAATAGAACATCACCATAAAATAAGGGACGACGAATGGCGTCAGCTCTTCGAGAATCAACGCGCGCCCCAGTAAAAATCCCATTAACAAGGGGAGCACGTTCCACTTTTGTGCGGCTTGTGCCACTTTCTCCGTCCATGTATCCGCAGTGGTATGGACTTGTTCTGATACTTGACGAGCCCATGCCTGACTCGTTCCTGTTACGTTTTTGTTTGCGATCATGTTTGCACCACCCCGTCCTTGTTCGTTTTGTGTCTCCATTATACGGAGGCGGTTATGTAAAATTTGTCAAAATACCAAGGTGTATTCCAGAAATCGTGCGACAAAATCATTGACACGTTTGGACATCCGGACACGAAAAAACCCCTATACCGGAGTACAGGGGTTTCAAAAGAAAAAAGCCGACGTTATGGCGGACAACGTCGGCTGACAGGTGATTCGCGCTTCGCGAAACGGGCTTATATTACCTATTCGGCACGTTCTTCAAATGCCCTTCCTGATTTGGAAGAGAAATTGGATAATATACAAAGTGGGAATACTCGTAATATTTTGATTTATTTTCGGCTGCGGCCGCGCTTATCTGCATGCTTCCTGCGGGAAGATTGGCGGTCCTCACTCTCTTTCAAAAATCTGTTCAGCTTGTCTTCAAATGCTTCTCCTCGTTCACGCACGGGACGAGACGGTCTTTCCTGCTCTTTCGCCTTCTTGATCGACAACCCAATTTTTCCGTCTCTCAGATTCAGGACTTTGACAGTCACCACATCTCCTACCTTGAGGAATTGGTGGATGTCCTTGACGAAAGTATCCGCAATTTCGCTGATATGTACCAGGCCAGTCTCTCCTCCTGGAAGTTCTACAAACGCGCCGAACCTGGTGATACCCGTCACTTTCCCTTCGAGTTTGCTCCCGATCTCGACTCCCATGAGCGTGGATGTCCTCCCTCTCCTAGAAGATCCGTCGTCTATTTTATTCGGGAATTACGTAAATGCTCTCCCCTGGTTTTGTAAAGTTAAGGCGCTTTCTTGCCAGCTCTGCCATGTATTCCTGGTCATTCAGCCGACTCGCCTCGTAGGTAAGCTCCTCATTCTGCTGCTTCAATACAGCTGATTCCTGCTGGAGCACCTCCAACTCTGCCTTCTTCTGGGCCAAGACCCCGCTTTGCATGTACATGGTATAGCCAGTCCAGATAAAGCATAAAAGGATCACAAAGAAAAAGAGCCGGATCCTGCGTTTCTGTCCTTTTCGATTCGTTGGAGAGGAAACTGCCTTCTTCACTTTGCTCACCTCTGATCTTTACTCCCGTTTTCTCTTTGATGGAAACCAATTCTTCCAATTTTTCCAAAACCCTTTTGTTTGACCGAGCATTTTTTTCCCCAAATGTTGACCCCATCTGGCAAAAGGCGAAGTGACAAAACGCGTCAACTTCCACACAAACCCCATGATCCAAAGCAATACCGAGTACAAAAATGCCAGCAACATCAGGATCGCTCGGTAAAAAAACAGAATGGGGCGAACCAAAAGCGTATCAATCACAAGTAAAATGGTTCGATATAACCACTGTGAAAATTCTATCACGCGATGCAGGAAATGAATATACTTCTTACTACCTACTACGAAATACAACCACGCGCCTATAATCACTCCGAAAAAGATAGGGAAACGGATAAAACCGTCGTTCACCTTGACTAAAATCAAAAAAACTAGTGCCATACTCCCAAGCCAGAAGAGAAGGTCGCAGATAAATACGATCCAGCCTGGCAGCCTGCTTTTTCCCTTGAAGACATGATACGTATCAAATCCCATTCCCATCAAAGCCCCACACGTCAACATGGCCAATACGGTTTGAAACTGAACTCCGATGCTCACTTGAACAACTTGCCGAAGAACCCTCTCGACCGATCCCCGACCTGTCCTTGCTCCAGATAGGCCATTTCATGTACGAGACCCTCGATCGCCACTTCTCCGGTTTCCAGACTCAGATTTTTCATGTGCAAATTTTGGCCACGTATGGTTAAAAAGCCGCCTTCCGTCTCCAGGAGAAATTCCTCGCTGTCAAAGCTTTCAACGTTTTTTACCCCTGAAATCGCCAAACTGCGACGATTGATCATCACGACTTCATGCCGAGGCCGTTTTATGTGCTCATTCATGCTAACTTCCCCCCCTAAACATCCCCTTCTTGTACCATCGTATGGGAGGGGATGTCCGTTTATGAGAAGTTTTTGCGTCGAAAAGAAGCGAAAGACCCGCGGGATGAACACTCGGGCAAGTGTTGATCCTAACGGGTCTTTTCCTCATGATGCGAGTCAAGCTTATTTGTAGACGGTGTAGTTGCCGTTTACGTAGATGATGTTGTAACCGGTCCGATCCATGACAAAACGAAGCGGAATCACCGGAATATTGTTTTTCAATTGAACAGCGACAGGCAAGGTAATATTCTGACCGTTCACTGTGGCAATATTGGAGCCTACCTTGAACTGCATCGTGGTATTTCCGCTTACGATGCGAGCAGTAGAATTGTTCCAGGTGGTAGACAAACCGAGTCCATCCTTGTAGAAGGAGGCTGGCATCAATGTGTGCCCATTCACGGTATATGGAGCGGCGGTCAAGGCAAAGGTTTTGCCGCCTTTGGTATAGGAAGCGACATTTGCCTTAAAGCTGACTCCATTCAAAGCAACGATATTGATCGGACGTGCGAACAGCAGACCTTGTTCCTCAGAGGTAAAGACCGAGATGCTGTAGACGCCTGTAGTCGCCGGATTTACGATGCTCGCCGCTTCTGTCACGTTCACTTGTACAGCGGTACGTGCAGGAATGTCCTGTGATGGGTAGATAATCAGGTTTTGTCCCCGCACACCGACATAGTTGGCAGCCATTCCGTTTACGGTTACGGTGTTTGGCGCAACGTAGGCAGGTACACGGAATCCTGCAGGCATCACGATTTCGACGAAGTCCCGTCCTTTGGCCAGAGGAACGCCGAGACCTTTGATGCCCACCTGCAATCCGGCAGGTGTCGAAGCTGTAGCTCTTGTCAATGCAATCGTCGCTGTGCTGTTGTCTACTTGCACAGGAGTGACAGCTGAGGAGCCGCCGACGTCAAATTTTTTGGAACGGTAGGTTTTGCCGTCGACTTTTATGGTCATTTCGTACGTCCCTGCTGTACGCGGGTTGATCAGGTAGGCGTCTTGAGAGAATTTGATCTCCAGCGAGTTGCTGCTGGTGAATCCGCTCGGTGTGCGGAAGGATACGCGGTTTCCATTTACCGAGATATTCGACACCTGTTGCCCGTTTACCGTGACGTTGTAGCTGGAGATGACAGGTGGAACCATCTCGATGCTCGGGAATTCTACCTGGATATCGGTATTGGCATACAGCTTGGAGGACAAATCGAGATCAAACGTATAGCTTGTTCGCGCTCCGGCACTTTTGTCGGAAAGCGATACATCGAAATTCGAAGAACTGCTGCTGGATGAGGATTCCTTGATTTCGAATGTTTCGGAACGGTATGTCTTGTTGTCGTATTCGATCTCATAGGTATAGGATTTGCCTGAGGAAGAAGGGTTTACAATCCCCGCAGACGATGAGAAGTCCAGCTTCAGGGTTTTGTCCCCGTCTGCCCCGCTTGGCACTTCAATGCGAATGGTGCTGCTTCCGGATAGCGTGACTTTTTGTGCCCGCTCACCGTTTACCTTGACATCTGAACGGTCGATTTCTTTCGGAAGCATGTCCCTGCTCGGCATGGTGACATAAATATACTTTCCTTTGACCAGCTTGGAGCTCAGATTAAATTTGCCCAAAGAAACTGACGTGGTATCTCCGGCTGTGTTTTTCCCCAGAGAAACGTCAAATCGGCTGCTGCTGCTGCTCTTGCTCGAAGATTTTCCGATGGAGATTTTTTCGGAAACGGATTTTTCATTTGTGGTTTCTACACTGATTTTGTAGTCGCCTTTGCTTCCAGGGTTGGTAATGCCATCGATGGTCAGGATCAGCGACGTGTTTTTGCTGATTTTTTCCCCAAGCTCGATTGTTACTGTACGTCCGCTGACCGATACGTCATCGATGTCAATTTCATCATCGTCATCGTCCTCTAGCGTGACGTCCTTTACTTTCAACTTTTTGTCTACTTCATAGCCGGAAGGAAACTTGACAATAATTTCATCCCCGGATGAAAGAGCCTTCTCAATCGTAAATTCAATCGTATATTCAGTTTCTTCATCGGTATCTGTATCGTCAGCCGATACATCATCGATTTCAAGAGCATAAGCGGCATGGGGCAACACAACAATGGGACTGGCAAGGACCGATGTCGCCAGAAGAACAGACATGCTTTTTTTCAAACTTTTGCGCAAAAAAAACGCCTCCTTTTCCCTGCAATCTCCACTATGATAAAGAAAAGTTCGCGGGAAAGGGTTACAGACTGGTAACGATTGGGGATTATTTCACCCACATTTTGGAGAAGTCTCCCCACCCAAACGCGTCGATCGTAACGCCTTGCAGCGCGGGGTGGAACTGATCCTTGCGCTTGATATGCACGTGGAACAGCAGCCACAGCTCCTCATTTACCTTGTCCTCGATCCTGGCCAGAGCCTGCATCCTTTTTTCCCGATCAGGCAAGCGAAGCACCTGGGACAAGCTCCTTTCCACGAAAGCTCGCTTGTCATCATCCAAAAATCGGTGGACCATCGTACAGTTGTTTTTATAGACCTCGATCAAGCCCATTTCAATATCTCGCTGCAGCACTTCCCCCATCATCGCCATATCAGCCTCCAGGACCATTCGATTGGAGGGAGACAGATATTCTTCTTTTCGCAACACTTCGATGAGGAGCTGAATCCCGATCTTTCGGCATCGCTCCTGCACCCATTTCCCCTCCTGCAGATGCGTGTGCCCCTCACTGACGAAAAATGTGAGTGTTTCTCCGCGATAAGAGCTTTTCTGAAGCCAGGCTGCAGCTTCATCCAAAGATGCCTGGGGAAAAGACATCGTCCTGCTTTTCTCCGGCAGAAAGCTGCCGGCTGGCGAATATTCCCTCACCGGATTTTCCTGATCCGCTTGAAGATCGGCAATATACTCTCTGCGATCCAGTGCCAGGCGCATGGCCTTGCGAAAGGCGTAATCGTGCTGAACGCCAGAACGGTTAAAATTGAAGCCTAGGAAATAACAGCCTACCTCCTGATGCTCTACCCGCTGCTTTCCTGTTCGCCCCTCAGACGAACCCATCTCTTCGGGCAGCAGGTACCTTTTGTCCGGATAAGATGACTCCGGAACGACCCAGATCTCCACTCGATCCAACAATGCCCGCTCCCGGTAATACTCTTCGAAAGCCTCGAGAACCAGTCTTTCACTCGTAAACTCAGTCACGCGAAAGGGACCCGTACCGATGATGGAGCGTTCGGAAAAGGGGACATCGTACGGCAAGATCGACATGGCAATCGAACCGACCAGATGAAGAAAAAAACCGTTGGGTCGGCTCAGATGAAACGTGATTTTCCTTTCATGATGCTGCTCCAGCCAGAGAACATCCTCCATCTGCCATTGATAGGGGGAATCAAGCTTTTGCAGACGTTCCACGGTATAGACGACGTCTTTGCTCGAAAGCTGGCGGCCGTGATGAAAACGAACCCCTTTGCGCAGGTAAAAGGTCCAGGCGGTCATATCCTCATTGCATTCCCAAGCATAGGCGAGCAGGGGGATAAACTGCTGCTTCTGTGCGTCAAATTCAATCAAGCGATGGCAGATTTGCTGGAGGAAATGGCTCTCGGCTGCCACCGCCACATAGATCGGGTCCAGGGAGCTGAAGGCGCGTGTTCTGGGGATGCGCAGCACATCTGCACTGACCTGTGTCGTCTTGTCCTCGTGGAGACCAAACTGATTGTTCCATACATCCTGCAGTACGCGCTTTGCCGCAACAGGCATCCGTGGATGATTGATCAATCCCACTGCTTCCCCTACTTTGCCATCCGTAAGCAATTTCTTGAAATGCTCCGTCAAAAAATCGGTCGTATCGCACAGGATCTCCAATGTGGAAGGATTGCCTCGCCCCACGCCCGCCTTCCAGCGAAGCAAGCCCTCGCTTTCCCATTTGCGCAGGATCAGTTTCACGTTGCGGGGAGTACATGAAAGAAGTCGGGACAACTCCTCTATCTTCATCACCTGTTCATGCCCGCGCTCCCAATCGTTCAGCCCCCACAGCATTTGCATGAAGTGTTCATTGCTTTTCACAAGCCTCACCGTTCCCTTAGCAAAAAGGTGAAATTACTCCTTTGTATTTGCACTTTTTCTTCCTCTTTTATTCCGTAACAATGATAGCAGAGAGAAAGGAGAAATGCATATGGGCTTTCTACAATTGCATCCGAACATTCGCATACGCATTATTACTTCTTTTTTGACCCGTGTCGTCGGGACGATGATTTTTCCCTTTATGGCGATTTACTTTTCCGACAAGCTGGGGCAGGCTTTGGCCGGATTTCTCTTGTTTGCGACGATCTGCGCGCAGATCCTGACAAGTTTTTACGGGGGGTATATCGCGGATCGCTGGGGTCGAAAAAAGGTGCTGGTCTACGGACAACTCATTCAATGCGGTGCCTTCACAATGATGACGCTCGCCAATTCACCGCTTCTGGACTCTGCCTGGCTGACGTTCGCCATGATGCTTTTGCAAAGCGCCAGCAACGGTTTGATCAACCCCGCCGCTGACGCCATGCTGATCGATGTCAGCACCAAAGAAAACCGGACCTTTATGTACAGCATCAGCTACTGGGCTTCCAACCTGTCGATTGCCATCGGTTCGGTATTTGGCGGACTTTACTTTGCGACACATCGCTTTGAACTGCTGCTCGCACTCACACTCGTCGGTTTTGTCACCCTGATCATTACACGCTTTTTCATGCAGGAGTCGTATCAGCCTACCCGGCAGACTTCCCTGCCTGCGGGCAGCAGGCTGCTGGCGGATTTGGTAAAGAGCTACAAAAAGGTGCTCCAGGATCGGCGTTTTCTCCTGTACTCACTCGGGGGACTCTTCATTTTTGCTCTTGAGTTTCAGACATCCAATTACATTGCCGTGCGCCTGTCGCAAGAATTCCAGACGCAGACCCTGCAATTTTTCGACTGGTTCGCCCTGGAAATCACGGGAATTAAAGTGTTTAGCCTGATTCAATTGGAGAACACCTTGCTGGTGGTGTGCCTGTCCTTGCTGGTGACCAAGCTGATCGGCAAAACACGCCCAGCCACTGCGATGTATATTGGAGCACTGCTGTACATCTTCGGCTACGCCGTCACCACGTACAGCAACTCCCTTTGGGTGATCGTCCTCACCATGTTTCTGGCAACTGTAGGAGAGTTGATGCATATTCCGACCCGGCAAACCTACCTGGCCGAGATCGTGCGCGACGATGCCAGAAGCTCGTACATGGCGGTAAATGGCCTCGTGCTCCAAGGGGCGAAGCTGAGTGGAGCCATTGGGATCAGCTTGGGCGCCTTTCTCCCCTCTTACGGCATGGCTTTATTATTCGCGGGATTGGGTGTCATGGGCTTATTGCTCGTCCGTCTCGTGGTTCGCGGGTTGGAGCGGGAGAATAGCATGAAGGAAGCTGCCTGACACGCGGGCAGCTTCCTTCCTTTGTTATTACTGTTCAGCCAAGCTTTCCAGAATGGCGTCTCCCTTTTTTCCTACCTTTACATACGCAAACCTGGCATTTCTTTCGACTTCCAGGCCGGTGCCTTCCGGGACAAAATAACTTTCGATCCCATACTCCACCTGTGACGAGCCAAGCGTCGTTCCATTGATGATCACATCGTCAGGCTGTGCCTGATATTCGCGGTTCCAAGCACCGTCCAACTCGAAATAACCACTGTAACCGTACACACCATCAGCCTGCTTTCGCAACACGACACGAATGTTTTCTCCATGCGGCAGATCTTCGCTATCCAATCTGGAGATCGTGTATCTCAGCTGGACATAATCGCCTTGCAACAGAGAACGCGGATCGACCGGCTGCAGCTCCAGCTTGACGAGCGTGCCTTGCGCCAGAATGGTCTCGCTGCTCCAGACCTGGTAGCCGACAATCACCAATTGAAGCAGGATGACAGGCACGAGCAGCAGACGCTTGACAGCAACAATCGGCGGCTTTTCCGACGTCCCTTCGTATTTTGCACGACGATCCAGCCACCCGCTGACAGCGAAAAATACGAGGCTCAACAGTAAGAGACTGAGCGACTTGTGCAACAGGCTCCAGACAAAGTCGTAGTATTTCATTGCGAGAAACGCAAACCAAAATGCGAGTGTAATCCCAAATTCCCAGCTTCCCCGCTGACGCTGCAACGTCCAGTACAGCAAAAAGGTACTGAGAGCAAAAAAGCCCAGGTTGGAGACCAGAAGGAGCGTCCCGCGATCAGACCATTCCGTCAGCAGCAGCAGGAAGAACAGGGCGTAGCTTAACGATGTGTTTCGCAGTACTGGCGACCCCCGCCACAGGACATACATCCCCATCTGAAACACGAACAGCAGCAGCATGACCCACTCGTGCGGGAATATATCGTACAACTCGATGCCAAGCACGACGAGGAAGGTAAACTGCGTCAGCAGCCTCCCCGCTACGCTCGGAAGGATAAACCACACCACGGCGACGATGATCAGGAAAAGTATCCAGACCCCGTTTTCCAAAAATATCGCCGAGGACGCCCCCATCAGATAGCCCATCATCAGCAGGGTATAGCGAACCGTGGCATTCATCCCTTTATACAGGACAACCGGACCCAAAAAGCCGACCACGGAGAGAAAAAAGGTGAAATAGAGCACCGCAGTCGAATCCGAAAACACCAGAAACATGAATCCCGTGATCGAGACCGAGGCGATCAGGGAAGCCACTGTGGTGACGAGCACCATGAAGGCCTCCTGAAAAAAACGCAGCCACATGCTCTCCTGGCGATTGGAGGATTTGAGCCATTTGATTGCCACAACCGCTCCCCATACAAGCAGCCCGGCTACCAGCAGACTGAGGAGAAAAAACCCTTCCGAGTAATACTCGAACATGTACCAAAAGAAGTTGGCGATGACAAACAGGGCGAGGAGGGCCGATTTGGCCACCAGCAGACCGCGGTTAGGCATCCATTTCAAAAACAGATAAAACAAGGCCGCGCCAACCAGCATGTAAAGAAGCTCCGGGAAGGGGCCGTATACCTCCACAAAAGAGGAGCAAAAAAGCGCAAGAGAGAAGACGGCAAAAGACAAATATTGAATCGCCCTGGATTGCAGGCGCTGGGTATACGTCAACCAGAAAAGAACAAAATCCAAAAGGCCGATGATCCAAAAGATCATGAACCACCAGGCATCCTCCCGGGTGACATGGACGACTGAAGGGTCGAGGAAGAACCAAAGGGCCAGGTGGGCAAGCACAAAACTGATGACATAAAAGGGCTGATAACGCGTCAACAACGAAAAGAGCAGGCTCGGAATCAGCCAAACGACAAACAGCATGTAGCTGTCAGCGTGGGAATTGTAAATTTGCCCCAGCAAGGCGACACTGACGCCGAATGAAAGACAGCCCGCGAGCAACAGCCAGTTGCTGATAAACGAATGCCTTTTCAACAGGTAAGCGACCAGGTAGGAAACCAGGTAAAAGAGAATCAATACTGATACGCTGATCCCGATTTTACCCCAGCGATCCATTGCCGGCCAATTTGAAGCAAAAAAATACAGGAGTGCAGACAGAAGAAGTGAAATCGCGAGCAAATACCCCAGACGTACGACATTACCGTTCATACCGATCACTCCTTTCCTTCTGTAATTCACTCACCCTCATTATATTCTTTTTCTTGCCTAAAAAAGAAGAGGCTGCAAAAACACTGCCTCTTCCTTCTCCACGCCTTATCCCTTGAGGTAGGCATCTTCTTCTTTTTCATCACGCGGCACAGGTACTTCTCCCAATACGCGATACAGAGATGCTGCCTCTTCCTTGCGCGGATTTTCCTTGATATCCTCTACTTGCACGGTCACGATCTTCTGACCGAAGCGAATCGCCAGCTTGTCGCCGATTTTGACATTGCTGGATGCCTTGGCGGGGCGATCATTGATTTCCACCCGCGCTTTGTCGCACACCTCTTTTGCCAGCGTACGCCGTTTGATCAGGCGTGATACTTTCAGATATTTATCGAGCCTCACTGCACTTCTCCCCCTTTTTCGCGGTGCTTGGCTTCCTCCCACCACTTGTCCATCTCTTGCAGGTCCGTCTCATCGAAGGAGCGTCCTGTCTCTTTCAATTTGCTTTCGATATAGGAAAAACGCCGTTTGAATTTCTTGTTGGTCATCGCGAGCGCTTCTTCCGGGTCGAGCTTGAGAAAACGAGCCAGGTTGACGACGGCGAAAAGCAGATCGCCCAGTTCTTCTGCCCGATCCTGCTCGGATGCTTCCCTCAGCTCGCGGTACTCCTCTTCGATCTTGCCGTAAACATCTGCCACATCGTCCCAGTCAAAACCGATCTGAGCGGCTTTCTTCTGCAGCTTGTAGGCGTACATCAATGCCGGCAAGTCGCGCGGAATCCCAGCCAATTGCGATTGGTTGGCCACGTCGATTCCCTTCGCTGCCTTTTCCTGTGCTTTGATCTCCTGCCAGTTGGCCAGTGCCTCTACAGCGTCATCGGCATGCTTTTCGCCAAATACATGCGGATGACGGCGAACCAGCTTTTCATTCAGTCCGGCGACGACATCCTCCACGGTAAAATAGCCGTCCTCAGCAGCCATCTGCGAGTGGAGCATGATCTGCATCAACAAATCGCCCAATTCCTCGCACATCGCATCCGGATCCTCATCGTCTATGGTCTCGAGGACTTCATAGGTTTCTTCGATCAGGTTTTTGCGGATACTTTGATGCGTCTGCTCGCGATCCCACGGGCAGCCTTCCGGACTGCGCAGAATCGCCACAATCTCCTTCAGATAAGAAAACTGCCGGTACCAGATCCGCTCTTCTCTCGCTGGCGGCACGTAGACCAATGACAGGTTGCCGAAGTGATCGAGACGATCCAATTCGTAGAGCGGCACCGTCTCGATCCGCTCCTGCCCGGCTACGCCGACTGCCGTCGCTGCCGTCACCGGATAATCATCAGGCAGGACGTCCATCAGCGTCAGCTTGACATCGGACGCAATCATCGGATCGTATACCTGCGCGATGATCGTATGTAAGCCAGGCGATACTTGATCTGCCTTGAGTGCAGTCCCGTCCAGCAGGGCAAATCCTTCGATCGGATCGATTTTTAGTCGTGCAAATAGGGGATCGAGAAAGCTTTGCCCACCCATGATCTCGATCTGGATGCCCTGAGCATCCCCTTTTTCCAGCAGGAGCTGTACGGTACGCTCTGCGACCAGCGGATGACCGGGAACGGCATAGACGATATCGCCATCCTTTTCCGCGGCCGCTAACAATTGCCGGGCAATCTCCTCATACACCTCAGCAAAAGAATCGTACTTCTCGTAGACATCATCATAAGAGGCGAAAGCGACTCCTTCTGCTGCCAATTGCGCGACGACAGGGTGTTCACGCGTCCGCAGGAAAAGGTTTTTGGCCTCTTTCAGCTTGCGGTAGATACCATAAGGTAGTTGGTCGAGATCGCCTGCCCCCAAGCCCAATACCGTGATCGTGCTTCTCTTTTTATCCACTCGTCACATCTCCTTATATGTTCTCGACATGGTCCTTGCTGGGCGGCAACAGACGGAATCGGGTGAGGAAGGCAGAGATTCGCTTCCCTTTGGGCAAATAGAGAATGTCTCCTCTGGTCAAGCCGCCTGTCTTCAACAGCGCCAACAGATAGACGAGGGCTCCTGCACCGACGGCTACCAGACCAACCATGGTATGGAACAGGCGCTCTGACTTGATTACGCCGCCCAAAAGCGCATAGCCGCCCCATTCCACTACCAGGACGACAATCGCCATCACCAGCACGGACAGGAAGGGTCTAAGCGCTGTTTGGCGCCAACTGATCTTCGCACCTGTATATTTTTTCACGCCAAGTACATTGAGGCCCATCGCCACGAAGTAAGCCAATACCGTAGACAAGGCTGCGCCTGTAATGCCCCAGAAAGGAACGAGCAGCAAGTTGAACACCAGCTTGACCACAACTCCAATCAGCAGATTGCGGGCAGGGCGCATGACTCTGCCCAAGCCCTGCAAAATTCCCGCACTGGCGATGCTTAAAGTAGCGAACGCGATCGTCAGGGACTGCACCGCGATCGCCTGCGTCCCATTGCTGTCCCCGTACAGCATGACATTGACGGGTTCTGCCAGCAAAGCCAGTCCGACCGATGCCGGAAGCCCCAACAAAAAGGTGAGGCGAATGGCAATCTCGGAACGGGTAGCAATTAACTGGTGCTGGCGCTGGGCAGCTGCTTCGCTAATCGCCGGAACCAATGCCAACGATAGAGAGGTCGCAAAAAAGGTGCCAAACTGAATCAGCGGCTGACTGCGGTCAAACGCCCCCTTCATCACCTTCGCCAAATGCTCCTCCATCCCGCTCCACTGCAGCATATTGATGACGGTGATCGAATCGACCAGGGGGATCAGCGGCAGCACCAATGCACCAATACAGATGGGCAGCGCATACCGCAACAGACTTGCCAGCACCTGACGATTGCTCCACGCAGGGTTGTTCGCGGATGGAGCGTCGCCCTCATCCACTGGCGTGTCGGCGTACAGGGCAGGATTGTTCTTCTTGTCCCGCCTCCAATACCACAAGAGGACGAGCACTGCAGCCACTCCCCCGGGAAAGGCAGCGAAGACAGCCCCAGTACCCGCGAGGTAAGCATCCTCATGGATATAGATCGCCCAGTAAGCAGCCAGCAGAATGAAAACAACCCGGATCAATTGCTCCATGACTTGGGAGACGCCCGTCGGCATCATGTTTTGATGTCCCTGAAAATAACCGCGCAGTATCGCTACCATCGGCAGCAGCGGCAGCGACCATGCAACTGCCCGCAGCGGTGTAGTCAGGTGATCGTCACCCATGAAATCCGCAATAAACGGCGCTCCGCCAAATAAAAGCAGGAAGAAAAAGAGCCCAAGTATCAATAAAGCGACGCTCGCGACGCGAAAAGACCTGCGTGCTCCCTGCACATCACCGATCGCCGTGCGTTCCGATACAATCTTGGAGATCGCGATCGGAAAGCCCGCTGTAGCCAGAATCAACAAGGTGGTATACAACGGGTAGACTTGCATATAGACGTACAAACCGATATCGCCGGCAATATTTTGATACGGAATGCGGTATACCGCTCCTAAAAGTTTGGAGACGAGACCGGCAACCCCAAGAATCGCGGCGCCTTTCACAAACAGTAAAGATGTCTTCTCCTGAGCCATAGACGTGAATGTTCTCCTCTCCAACCAGAAACTTCGTTCATTATATCACATGCCTTTGCGTAAGAAAAAAGCGCCAGGCAAGGTCTGCAAACAAAAAAGCAGCCCCGCGCATAAGAGGGCTGCTTCCTTGTGATACAGGCCAAACCTACTGCTCCATCTGCTTCGCCAGGAAGCCTGCTGCTGTCTCGGCCATCTTCATTTCGAGATCGCTCATTTTGGTCGATTCATTCTTGTTCAGAAGAATGACGGACCCGATAGGATCACCGCCTGCGACAATCGGTGCGACAACGAACGAACCGTAAGTCTCGCTAACATCACGACAAATCTCATATGTTCCAGCATTTTTCTCCAACCGCGTTTTGCGTTCCTCCAGGCTCTTCTCTACAATGCTGCCAATCGACTTTTCCAGATATTCCTTTTTGGAAGCCCCAGCTACTGCGATTACGCTGTCTCGGTCTGAAATCAACACAGTATGGTTCAGGCTCTCGTACAGAGAGTCAGCGTATTCTTTTGCAAAATCACCAAGTTCTCCAATGGGCGAATACTTCTTGAGAATGACTTCTCCGTCACGGTCCACGAAAATCTCAAGCGGGTCCCCTTCACGAATGCGCAGTGTACGGCGAATCTCCTTAGGAATCACGACCCTACCGAGGTCGTCAATTCGACGAACGATACCAGTTGCTTTCATGTCTTGTTGCCTCGCTTTCCTAAGAGAAGTGGGTAGTGAATAGGTGCTTGGTGGTTGGATACCTGTATTTTTTCCTGAAATTCTAATTTTACCTATGCGTATGGGCAGCAACTTTTTCCTTTTTTCCAGCCTTTTCTCGGTTACTCTCCCCCGGGCGGTAGCGAGTGAGTATAGTATTTGTTCCCGTTTCAGGAATATGCGAGAAAACGGAAAAACAGGGAGTTGTGATCACCCCCTGTTTTTCTGATTACTTCGTAGCTGGTTGTTTTGGCTCAGGAATATGGTAAGCGACGACCAGCTTGTCCAGCTCGCTGTTGCTAAATGTATCGTATGCTCTCTCGAGGGCAACTCCGCGGAGCTGTTCCTTCATCTCGTCAAAGGTTTTTTCCTTGCGGTTTTCCACTTTCACGATGTGGTAGCCGTAATTCGTTTTTACAGGAGGCCCTACTTCTCCGATCGGTTGTTTCAAGGCAGCCTCTTTGAATTCTGGCACCCATTGCGTCACCATCGTATCGGCATACAGACCGCCGTTCTCTTTACTGCCTGGGTCATCGGTGAATTCTGTCGCCAGCTTGGCAAAGTCTTCGCCCTTTTTCAGACGAGCTTCCAGGTCTTGTGCCAGCTTAAGCGCCTCTTCTTGTGAACGGGTCTCGGTGGAGATCAGGATGTGGCGTACGGAAGCAACGGTCCGGTTTGCCGGATCCAGCGCATCATATTCTTTCTTCAGCTCAGGATCTCCGATCTCTTTCTTCAGAACATTGATCGAATTATTGATAATGGTCATTTGGTCGACGATCATCTCTTTCGATACAGCTTGCCCTTCCATGAACTTGTCAAATTTGGCCTCGTCTTTTCCAAAGAACGCCAGATACTGCCCTTTGATTTTTTCAAAGGTTTGTTCTGCCATATCCTTGGATTCCTTTTTGACGGCGTCATCTGCGCGGTCAGACAGGATCTTGGTCGCGGTATATTCACGAGCAAACGCTTTGAGCTCGTCTTTGCCTGCGACCTCTATCATGCCGCCTTGCTGCGGGTTCATGAAATTGATGACACGCAAGAACGTCTCGAACTCCTTGCCTGTCATCTTGCCGCCCTGATACTCCACAATGGTCGCATCGGGTTCAACGGTAAACGGCATATCGAGCTTCGGGAATTGGGCAAGCGGATCGTTAGGATCCTCTGCCTTCTGTTCGTTTTGTCCGGCACCCGTCTGATTGGACGGCGTATTGCCGGCGCCTTGCTCGCTTTCTTTTGCATTCCCGCATCCGGTCAACAACGCAAAAGTCAATGCAACTGTAGATAAAATCGCCAAAGAACGGTTCATTTTCATCGTTTGGATCTCCTTTTCCGGCAAGCTCGCAGTCTTAGGAGACTGGGCTTTCCTTACCAGTGTCTTTGCGCACCTGGTGAAATTGCCGCAGCAGTTTTTCAACCAACTGAACGCCCTCATCCTCTTGCAACCCTTTTACTTTAACAGTAATCACAATCTGTTGTCCACCGAACAGACCTACCCGTCTGCCCCAACCGCTGGTCATCGCGAACAAAGCTCCGCCGTCGATGTTCTCATTTTGGCTTGGATGCAGATACAATTTGATCTCATCCGGATTTTTTTGACTGATCTCTGTGATGTGATGCTGCAAGGCATAGACGCGCAATCGGGATATCGTCAACAGATTCTCCACTGGCTTCGGTATGGTGCCAAATCGATCCAGCAGCTCTTCGGAAAGATCCTCCACATCTTCCAGAGAAGATACAGCGACGAATTTTTTGTACATCTCGATTTTTTGGCGGCTGTCCGTGATATACAGCGAAGGAAGATACGCATCCAGCTGCAGATTGATCTCGACTGGCGTAACGATTTCTTGTTTGGCTTCGCCTTTCAGCTCATCAATGGCTTCCTTCAGCATCTGGCTGTACAGGTCAAAACCGACGGAGTTGATAAAGCCGTGCTGCTCCGCCCCGAGCAAGTTACCAGCTCCACGGATGGACAAGTCGCGCATGGCGATCTTGAAGCCCGAGCCCAGCTCGGTAAACTCTTTGATGGCTTGCAGGCGCTTCTCTGCTACCTCCGTCAGGACCTTGTCACGCTGATAGGTGAAATACGCATAAGCGATCCGGTTGGAACGGCCAACCCGTCCACGCAGCTGATACAGCTGGGACAAGCCCATTTTGTCAGCATTGTAGATGATCAGCGTATTGACGTTGGGGATGTCCACGCCGGTCTCGATGATGGTCGTACTCACCAGCACATCGTAATTTCCTTCGAGAAAATCGAGGATGACTGCCTCCAGCTCACTCTCGTTCATCTGGCCGTGCGCGACGGCAATTCGCGCATCAGGGACAAGCATCGAGATCTGCTCGGCCATCTGCTCGATGCCCTGCACCTGGTTGTAGAGAAAGAACACCTGTCCGTCGCGTGCTAATTCCCGTTCGATCGCCTCGCGCACGAGGGCCGGGCTGTAGTCCATGACGTAGGTTTGCACCGGAAAACGGTTTTCCGGCGGCGTCTCGATGACTGACAGATCCCGCACGCCCAGCATGGACATATGCAAGGTCCGAGGAATAGGGGTAGCCGTCAAGGTGATGACGTCTACATTGGTTTTCATCTGCTTCAGCTTTTCCTTGTGGCTGACGCCAAAGCGCTGCTCTTCATCCACAATCAACAGACCCAGATCGCGGAACGTCAGGTCTTTGGACAGAAGCCGATGTGTCCCGATGACGACATCTACGGTGCCTTCCTTCAGCCCCTTCAGTGTTGCGTTTTGTTCCTTGCGCGAGCGGAAGCGGCTCAGCACCTCGACGCGAATCGGGTAGTCGGCAAAACGCTCACGGAAGGTTTCATAATGCTGCTGGGCCAGAATGGTCGTCGGCACCAACACAGCGACCTGCTTGCCGTCCATGACAGATTTGAAAGCCGCGCGAATCGCGACCTCTGTCTTTCCGTAGCCAACGTCCCCACATACAAGACGATCCATCGGCCGCCTGCGTTCCATGTCGGCCTTGACCTCGCTGATCGCGCGCAGCTGGTCCGGCGTCTCTTGATACGGAAACATCGCTTCGAACTCGCGCTGCTCCAGCGTATCTGGAGAAAAGGCATGGCCCACTGCCGCTTCCCGGGAAGCGTACAGCTTGATCAGATCTTCCGCAATGTCCTTGACAGAGGATTGGACCTTATTTTTGACGCGCTTCCAGTCATTTCCGCCCAGACTGTAAATTTTCGGCTGAGCTTCTTCGCTCGCCACGTATTTCTGCACGTGGTCGATCTGGTCGATCGGCACGAAAAGGCTGTCTCCTGCCGCGTATTGAATATGCAGGTAATCTTTATGAATTCCGAGTATTTCCTTGGTTTCGATCCCGAGATACTTCCCGATCCCGTGATTCACGTGGACGACGTAATCGCCGGGCTTCAGCTCCAGGTAATTTTTGATGCGCTCGGCATTGCTCATCGTCTGCTGGACTTTGCGGGCCTTGCGCTGTTTTGCCGTAAAGACCTCGCCCTCTGTAATGACGACCAGCTTGTTTAGCGGCAGCTCAAAACCGGATTGCAGGTTGCCCAAAATAATGGTCGGGCGGCCGGGTGGAACCGTTTCCACGGAATCAAGCAGCAGATCGGCTTCCATCTCATAATCGTGCAAAACGCGTTCCAGCCGCTTCGCCCGCTCTGCATCAGCCGCAACGAAGATAATCTGATCCTGCGACTTCTTCCAACGGGCCAGCTCTGTTTTCAGCACGTTCATTTGACCATGGAAATTTTGCATGCTGCGGCAGGTCAAATTCACGATATTTTGCGGCTGTGTTTTCGGCGATTGTCTCAAGAAGAGGGACAGGTGGATCATCTGGCGCTTTTTGGATGAGAGCAATTCATCATACGAACGGGACAGCGTCAGGTTGGCCATGTAATCACCTTGCATGATTCGCCCTGTCAGCCATTCCCCTTCTTCCTTTTGCAGCTGTGCCGCCGTATCGATTACGCGGGTAGGTTCGTCCATGATCAGCAAGGTATTGGCTGGCATGTACGAAAGCAGTGTGTCCTCCGTTGGGTAGATGACGGAGATGTACGCGAACAGGTGGGGAAAACGCTGTCCCTGAGCCATCCGTTCGACATCCGAACCGATTCGTTCGACGACCTTTTCCTTGGCAGCGCCATCCTTGAGCTTGGCGACCGTCTCACCCAGCTTTTGCTCCAATCGGACGGCTGATTCCTGCAAAAGAGGCGTCGACACGATCATTTCTTTTGCAGGCCCCAGCAGATAGCTTTGCACAGAGGTCAACGATCGTTGTGTCGCCATGTCAAACATGCGGATGGAATCGATCTCGACATCGAACAATTCGATCCGCACCGGCCACTCGGAGTCGATCGGGTACAGGTCAATAATCCCCCCGCGAACGCTCATTTCCCCTTTGCGCTCCACCATGTCCACCCGCTCATAGCCAAGCTCAATACAGCGCAGCAGGAACGATTCGATGTCCAGTTCCTCGCCCACTTTCAGCTCGATCTGAGCTTGTTTCCATACATGCGGCGGCACTACCAGGCGGCGCAAACCGGCAAAAGGCGCAACCAAAAAACCCGTAAAGCCTTGGGCCAAACGGTTGAATACGTGAATGCGCTGCGCAAGCATCTCGGGGCTGGCGATCGCCAATTCAGAACCGATCAGCTCATTGCCGGGATACAGCAGCACTTGATCAGCAGGGACTAGCTCGATCAAATCTTCATATACTTTTTGCGCCTGATACATATTGTGCGTGACGACGCAAACTGGTCGATCGCTCATTTGCTTTAGAGCGACCATAAAGGCCTGTCTAGCTGAGCCAGCCAAACCGGAAACCAACTGCTCGCTCAAGCCTTGTTCCAATCCAGCCACAATCGTCCCGACATTGACGTCCTGTTTTATCGGGTTAATGATGACTTGCATTCACTAATCCCCTCTCTAGTTCTTCTGTCGTAAAGCATATTTCAATCTCCCTAATCATCACAAGAGATGGGGATCTGGATCAACCATGCGAAAAGAAGCCTTAGCTCCCCAAGCTAAGGCCTTGTCAATACAAGCCTTATACGTAATCCCAACGTTGTCCCACAATTATTGAAGCGGATTTCCGACCAGTGAAAGCTCCGGGTTCCAATTCAAGGCTTCACGGCAAAAATCGCACGTGATGCGGACAATCGTATCGCCACTTTCTTCTCTCGATATTATAAGAGCCCGGTCTTCATCGGTCAAGGAATCAAACCCGAGCTGCGCTTCCGTCACCTGCGATTCAGCAAATTCAGCAATCTTCATACCGCAACAGCGACATGTGTAGCGTATGCTCATGTATATGCCACCCCCACACCATTTATCGATAGTATGGTCGTGAGAGTGGAAAATCATACTAGGACCGTCGGCTACTTCAATGCATTGAAGTGGTTCATCACTTTGAGAAAAGGCTCCCGGACCCACATGTTGGCCGCATCAGCCGCACGGCTTACCGCTTCGTCTATTTCCTTGCGTTCTCCCGATGGGAATGCCTGCAGCACGTAATCGCTGACGCTTCGGCCTGGTTCGGGTCTGCCGATGCCTACTTTGATCCGCTTAAATTCTTGTGTTCCCAGATGCTGAATCATTGATTTTATGCCATTGTGTCCGCCGGCGCTTCCTTTTTCCCGCAAACGAAGCTGTCCCGTAGGCAGATCGAGATCGTCAAAAATGACAACCAGATCATCCGGGGTCAATTTGTAGAAGCGCAGGATCTCGGCAACCGATTCGCCGGACAAGTTCATATAGGTCTGGGGCTTGACCAAGAGAACCTTCTCTCCCTGCGCGCGTCCCTCCCCGATGAGGGCCCGAAACTTATGGGAAGAGACGGGAATCCCCCAGTTCTCGCTAATTTTATCTATGGCCATAAAACCGGCATTATGTCTTGTATCCTCATATTTTTTCCCGGGGTTCCCGAGGCCGATCACTACTTTCACGCCGATTCCCTCCCTTTTCTTTTCCCATTGTACCTGAAACCGTTTGATTCGCAAGCCTTGAGCCTTGCTCATCCGGGGGGAGGAGCACAAAAAGGCCCCGGTGACAGCAACACCGGGGCCTGCCTGCTACACTTTTTTCGATTCCTCCGTCGAACCTGCAGCTTCGGCTGTCTCGGCCGCTTCCTGCTCGGCTTCCAGGGATTCCTCCGAAGCTGCTTTGACTGGCAGAATGCTGATCAGCACTTCCATCGAGTCCAGACCCACATCTACACCTGCCGGAATTTGCAGATCCTGAACCAGCACTACATCACCAATATTCAGCCCATCTACATTTACCGTGAACGATTCGGGGATATTTCCCGGCAGACAACTGATCTCTACACTGTGGCGAACCAGCGTCGCTACACCAAGCTCAGGATCACCTGTCATCAGAACAGGAACCGTCGTGTGGATTTTTTCATTCATATTGATTGCTTTGAAGTCAGCATGCAAGATATTCCCGGCCAAGGGATGACGCTGCAATTCGTACACCATCACATCGTGCTCCTGACCGTCTACCACCAACCGAAAAGGCTTGTTGGTTGCTTGAGTGCGCAGGGCAGCATCCAGCGCCCTTCCTTCGATCTGGATGGCCAGATTGCTGACATTCGTGCCGTACACAACAGCAGGCACCCAGCCCTTGCGTCGCAGCTCCCTGACGTAGTTGCCCGACTCCCGTTCACGTACCTGAGCCTTTATCGCTTCCACAAAAAAACCTCCTCTGGCTGCTAGGTAAAGTTTCCTTTCCTAGCTTGTCCATCGGAGGTTATTTCATTCCCCTCTGCCCAGGAGGAGGTTTTGGCGATTTTAGTCGAACAGCTTGCTGACCGAAAGCTCTTCGTGGACGCGAATAATCGCTTCCCCAATGATTGGAGCTACGGACAGAACCGTAATTTTATCTGTCAGCTTATCGTCACTGAGCGGAATCGAGTTGGTCACGATCAGTTCTTTGATCTTGGAGTTGGTAATGCGCTCGATTGCAGGTCCTGAGAGTACAGGATGCGTACAGCATGCGTATACATCACGAGCTCCTGCTTCCACCAGCGCATTGGCAGCCAGTGTAATCGTACCAGCTGTATCAATAATATCATCAATGATGATAGCCGTTTTGCCTTCGATGTTCCCTACGATATTCATGACTTCTGCCACGTTTGGTTCCGGACGGCGCTTGTCGATAATGGCAATTGGCGCTTCCAGACGTTCTGCCAGTTTACGTGCACGGGTAACACCGCCGTGATCCGGAGATACCACGACGATATCCTTGAGACCCTTTTCGGCAAAGTGCTTCGCCAAAATCGGCACTCCCAACAGATGATCAACCGGGATGTCGAAGAAGCCCTGAATTTGGGTCGCATGCAGGTCCATTGTGATCACGCGTTGCGCTCCTGCTGTCTCAATCAGATTGGCAACCAATTTCGCCGTGATCGGATCGCGTGCGCGGGCTTTGCGATCTTGACGGGCATAGCCGTAGTACGGAATGACGACGTTGATGCTTTTGGCGGAAGCGCGTTTCAATGCATCCACCATGACCAAAAGCTCCATCAAATGCTCGTTAACGGGAGCAGATGTCGGCTGAATGACAAATACGTCACAACCGCGAACACTTTCATTCAATTTAATTTGGCACTCTCCATCACTAAATTGAACAGCTTGCGCATTTCCAAGCGGCACACCGATGTGTTCAGCAATTTCCTTTGCCAGTTTCGGGTTTGCGTTGCACGTAAATACCTTCAGTTTTGGGTCGCGGTAGTTAGCCATGATCTTCTCAAGAACCTCCCGTTATGATTGCTTTTTGCCCTTGCGAGGCATTCTGTTGGCATAATCCAATTTGTTGACTTGTCTTTCCCGGGCGATAGCCAAAGCATTGTCCGGCACATCCTGGTTGATGGTAGAACCTGCTGCCACATAGGCGTTTTGTCCCACCGTGACAGGCGCGACCAGATTGGAATTGCACCCAATGAACGCGTTATCCTGCACCACCGTCTTGTGTTTGACAGCGCCGTCATAATTGACCGTAATCGTCCCACAGCCGATGTTGACGCCTTTTCCGATCTCGGCGTCTCCGACATAGCTGAGGTGGGGAATTTTGCTGCCTTCCCCGATTTTCGCATTTTTCAGTTCCACGAAATCACCGATCTTCACGCCAGGACCAATCTCTGAGCCTGGACGCACATAGGCGAACGGCCCTACTGTGCTGTTCACTGCCACACTTGCCTCTGCCATAACGGCATACGAAATGCTCACCTGGTCGGCCACCTGGACATCCGTCAAATCAGCTTGAGGTCCAATGACACAATCCGATCCGATGGTTGTCCGTCCGCGCAGAAAGGAGCCCGGTTGGATAATGGTATCTGCACCAATCGTGACATCCGCCTCAATATAGGTAGAGGCAGGATCGATGATGGTTACGCCGTTGCGCATATGCCCCAGCGCAATTCGGCGGCGAAGATAGGCTTCCGCATCCGCCAATTGTACGCGGTCATTGATCCCCATTGTTTCATCCGGATCTTCAGCTGCAAACCCAACTACTTTTTCATGCTGATTCCGCAAAATACTGACACAATCTGTTAGATAGTATTCACCTTGAGCGTTCTCGTTTTTCACTTCTTTCAAGGCGTTCCATAATTTGCGGTTGTCAAAACAGTATATGCCTGTATTAATCTCCGTGATCGCCCGTTCCTGCAGGCTCGCGTCCTTGTGTTCCACAATTCGCAATACTTCACCTGCCGAATCGCGCACAATTCTTCCGTATCCCGTCGGATCATTCAGAACGGCTGTGAGCACAGTCGCTGCCGCCTGCTGTTCCTCGTGATAGGCACGCAACGCTGTCAGCGTCTGTGCCGACAAGAGCGGAACGTCCCCGTATAAGAGAAAGGTGGTGCCTTCTTTATCTAGTAAAAACGGCTCTGCCTGTTGGACGGCATGCGCCGTTCCCAACTGCTTCTCCTGCAGTGCATACGTAATCCCGTCGCCCAGTTCGGCGCGGACAGCATCAGCACCATGGCCTACGACGACTACGATATCCTCGACCTGCATGGCAACCAGCGTATCCACGACATGCTGAACCATCGGCTTGCCGCATACCGGATGCAATACCTTGTGCAGTTTCGATTTCATCCGCGTCCCCTGACCGGCAGCCAGGACCACGGCATGTATCTTAGACATGTCAACCCTCCATCGTAGAAGTTCCACAATGACTATATCTTAATCATATGTGGATTTCAAGACACTCGATGCAGGATATCCCCGATTGTCTGAATATACCTTTGGGATTGACATACAACCGACAAGATTTAATCTTCTGGAAAAACTGTGATATATTGAGAAGAGAATTTGTTTTCGCTAAAAGGAGGCAAGAAATGAGTACGCAGATTTACTTGCTGACTGGCTTTTTAGGCAGTGGAAAAACAACACTCCTGCAAAACATGCTGGGCTCTTTGCGCGAGAAGGATGGCGAGGTCGTCATTCTGATGAACGAAATGGGAGAGGAAGATATAGACGGAGAACAGCTCCAAGGCTTCGGCTTTCCTGTGAAAAAAATGCTCGATGGCTGCATCTGCTGCTCCATCCGCGGCGAACTCACAGAAGGCTTGAAGGAAATCCTCAGCTCCTTTCAACCAGATAAAATTCTCATAGAAACAACCGGTGTCGCTGACCCGATCGATGTCGTCGACGGTCTGACCCATCCAGAGCTGTACGAAAGGATTCAATTAAAAGGGATCGTCAGTGTAGTGGATGCCTCCCGCTTTTTGGACCTGAACTCTCGTTTTCAATCGACTGCCTCTCTGGTCAAGACCATTCGCAATCAGGTTCGGTATGCCGACCTTTTGCTGGTGAACAAGACAGATTTGACTGCACCCAATATCCTCGTGAAGGTGAAGGACAAACTTCGGGAGTTGAATTCCCAGGCTCCGTTGCTAGAAACGATACGAAGCGAAGTCGATCTCGAAGTCATCTTTTCCGTCAAACGAATCTCTGCGCCAAGCCGGGAAGAGCAGACACCGACCATTGCCGTCCAAAAAAGCATAGGGCGCCTCTCTCCGATGGACAAGATCAAGCAATCGCTCGGACTGAAAACCAGCTCTCCCTCCCTATACAACAGTATTGAAACCTTCGCCTATCACTTCACAGGGAAAGTAGACGGCGAAAAATTCGAGGATTTTCTCTACGATCTTCCGAAAAACGTATATCGGGCAAAAGGCTATGTCCTTTTCCACGGCAAAGAGGAACTGATCTCGTTTCAGCATACGGACAACCAGGTGCTGATGTTCCCTTTTGAAAACTTCGGGCCCAAGATGGTAGCCGTCTTTATCGGAGAAGGCATGGATCAGGAAAAAATCATCCGCGATCTGGAGAAGTGTTATGCCGGATAAGACAGTGAAGCACCCTGCCTAGTGACAGGGTGCTTGTTTGTTCTCTTACGCACCAGCTTCGATTGTGCTCTCTTCTTCTTGTCCAACGCGATCGTATTCATTCAGTACAGCAGCTTGAATCTTTTCGCGTGTGGTCGACGAAATGGGATGGGCAATATCGCGGAATTCACCATCAGGTGTACGCTTGCTTGGCATCGCCACGAACATGCCATTGTTACCATCGATGACACGGATATCATGAACCACAAATTCATGGTCAATTGTAATGGACGCAATCGCTTTCATCCTACCATCCGTATTCACGCGGCGAAGTCTAACGTCTGTAACTTCCATCGAGTTCACTCCCTTTATCTATAAAAAACGTTTAGGAGTATTTCCACCCTTTGGGTAAATATTCCTGCTAACTTTATTTAAATTTTTCAAAAAAATATATAATAATAGGCAGGTCTGCAAATCTTTGCAATAAAACAGCCCAATGCACATGGCGCATCGGGCCGTTTTTATGATCTTTTCGACCTATTTCTCCGCCAGATAGGCGACAAATTCGATTTCTACCTTTACATCACGCGGCAGGCGCGCTACTTCTACAGTAGAACGAGCTGGCTTGTGGTCGCCAAAATGCTTGCCGTAGATTTCGTTCATTGGGGCAAAATCGTTCATGTCCTTGATGAACACCGTCGTCTTTACGATGTTGTTCAAGCTGCCACCAGCCTCAGCCAGTACCGCCTTGATGTTGGCAAGAACCTGTTCCGTCTGGGCTGTGATGTCTCCTTCTACCAGCGTTCCGTCTGCACGCAGAGGAATTTGTCCGGAAGCATACAGGAATGGACCTACCTGTGCAGCCTGGCTGTACGGGCCAATTGCTGAAGGCGCTTTATCCGTCGATAAAAAAGAGATTGCCATGAATCAAAAACTCCCTTCTGTAGTAGGTTCCCTATCAAAAAAACTGCCCAACTCGATCTCGATCTGTTTGCCCTTCACATCCACATCCTGCAGCTTGGCAAGCGAGACGTAGTCGTCCACCAGACGCTCCGAAACATCTGCGGTCGTCTCCACCAATACCCCGCAGCCAACTACGGTCGCCCGAAATTCCTGCAGCAAATCGATCATTCCGCGCAGCGTACCGCCGGCTTTCATGAAGTCGTCCACAATCAGGACACGCGACTGTTCAGCCAGTCCGCGCCGAGCCAGCGACATCGTCTGGATGCGTTTGCTCGAACCGGAAACGTAGTTGATGCTGACCACAGAGCCTTCTGTCACTTTGTTGTCTCGCCGTACGATGACGACTGGCACGTTGAGGTATGTCGCTGTCGCATAAGCGAGCGGGATGCCCTTGGTCTCGACGGTCATCACGACATCCACGTTTTTGTCTGCATACGCAGTCGCAAACAGCTTGCCGATCTGCGCCATCGTAGAAGGATTTCCGAGAATATCGGACATGTACAGATAGCCGCCCGGCAATAGACGCTCCGGATTGGCCAATTGATCGATCAATACGCGCATGAAGTGAAGCGCTTCCTCCGTCTTCATCTGAGGAATGTACTTCACTCCGCCAGCCGCTCCCGCCACCGTCTTCAACAAGCCAACACCCTGGACTTCAAACGCTTCCTTGATGATCGACAGGTCTTCGCTGATGGATGATTTCGCCGCACCGTACTGTTCGGCAAAAAGAGTGAGCGGAATCAGCGTATGAGGATGGGCAAGCAAGTGCTGCGTCATATCCACCAGACGTGCACTTCTACGCAACTTCTTCATGGCTCTTCCTCCAAAACCGAATATTATGGTGCTAATGTATCATTTATATACGTGTTCATGCAAGCATTTCCCCATCTTGTGTCCCTAACATTCGGACGACGAATACATCCTTCACAAATCCGCGAAGAGCATTGTAGATCCGATGCACCTTCGCCTCCTTTTGTACAAGCGCAAACACAGTAGGGCCGCTTCCCGACATCAGCACGCCATCAGCCCCGGAGGCAATCATCAAATCCTTGATCTGCCGTACCTGCGGCTGCATGTCCAGCGTTACCGTTTCGAGCACATTTCCAAGAGACTTGCACATCAGCGAAAAGTTCTGCTCCGAGATGGCTCGCAGCATCTGCCCAGTCGGAGGATGCGTTTCAATCTCAGCGGCTCGCAGCTGACCGTATACATCGGCTGTAGAGACTCCTACAGGTGGCTTTGCGAGAATCACCCAGCAGGCCGCTGGGGCCCCGAGATGCTCGATCTTTTCTCCCCGCCCTGTGGCCAGCGCTGTGCCGCCATAGATGCAAAAAGGGACATCAGAACCAATCTGCGCTCCCAGCTCAGCCAACTCGTCTTGTGTCAACTGCAAACCCCAGAGCTGATTCAGCCCGCGCAGTGTGGCGGCAGCGTCGCTGCTTCCGCCTGCCAGGCCGGCTGCTACAGGGATTTGTTTGTCGATATATACATGAACGCCTTGGCTCACCTGGTAACGCTCTTTCAACAGCGTTGCCGCCTTGTACGCGTGGTTGCGAATATCATCAGGTACGAAGCTGGCAGAGCAGTCCAGCGTAATCAGGCCATCCTCGCGCAGAGTCAAGTCTACACGATCTGCCAAGTCTACGGTGGTCATCACCATCTCCACTTCGTGATAACCATCCGGCCGCTTGGCGAGTACGTCGAGTGTTAAGTTGATTTTGGCCGGCGCTTTGACCGAGATACGCACGTTGTTCACCTCTGCCTACGTTCTATGATTCCTAGTTTTTGACCATATCGCAACGTATAAACCCCTTCTGTCATGCGTTACGATACAGCACGAATCAACTACCGCAAAAACGCGGTTGCTAACCTCTGAACTAACCTCGAATTACAGGTTTTCTTATTGTAGCATAGGGATTCTCTTCCTTGCCACTTGCAGCCTCAAAAGAATGCAGCCATAAGAAAAAGCCGGGGAATCCCCGGCCCTGTCAACGAGCTGATGTGTTGTTTTTATTGGCCAATGCTTCCTCGGCAATCTGAACCGCACGTTTCACCAGGTTACCTGCGTCGCGTGTCGTGATGGCGCCCCAGCCTTCTGCTTTTACCGTATCGTAAAATCCCAGCTCTTTGGCTAACTCCATCTTGAACTCTTCAGACATGATGCCTCGTCTGCGACCCATAACCAACCTCCCTTTCGTTGACACTGGTAGTATGTACGCTACGAGCAAAAATAAAACAGTAGAACCCGAGGGTTCTACTGTTGTACAAATGTGATGCGAATGTGCTCGTTATCCCGGCACACCGTCAACTCTACTGTTTCTGTCAAGATGTCGGCATAGCTGTAAGAAACCCGCTCGAAAAGCTGATCATCATCCAGCTTTACTACAAACACAGATGGGTACGTTTCTTCGAGGATGCCACTTCGTTCGACGGTTTTGCGGCGGCCGCCATTTGCCTTCAGCATGATGCGTTCACCGATGTGTCCGTCTAAACTACGCTTAATGTCAAGCAACGCATTTCTTGCCATTGTTCCATCCACCTCGCTTGGTTCCATTATAACAGCATACGCTTATTTTGTCAAAGAAATAAAAAATTATAGCAATCCAGCCGAGATTTTGTCAACGGCCTTTTTTTCACTATTTACGTAGATATTTGTCATTAGGGTATTCACAACTGCCAGAAGATACATAAAAGCCCCCATTTTGGCGTTTATGGTCCAAAACAGGGGCTTTTTCCAATTTATTTCGCAATCAAACCGCGGCGAATGCTTTCGTTCGCCAGACGGGCAAACTCCTCCATGCTCAGCGTCTCACCTCGACGCGTCGGCTCGATCCCAATATCTGTAAGCATCTGTACTACTTCTTCTTTTTGCGTTTTAGGAAACAGACCGTTCATGAGGTTGTTCAAAAGCGTCTTTCTGCGCAGGGCGAACGAGCCTTTGACCACCCGAAAAAACACGTCCACATCATCCACCTCGACAGGCGGTTTCTCTCGCACCTGTAAGCGAATGACAGCAGAATCTACGTTTGGTCTCGGTATAAACACACTAGCAGGAACAATCATCGCCACTTGTGTCCGGGCATAGAATTGGGCCGCTACACTCAGCGAACCGTATTCCTTGGAGCCCGGTTTGGCTGCGATACGCTCTGCTACTTCCTTTTGAATCATGACGACGATATTTTCCAAGGGCAGGCGTTCTTCCAACAGCTTCATCAGGATGGGCGTCGTCACGTAATAAGGGAGATTTGCCACCACGCTAATCTTGTCGAAGCCTGATAGCTTTTCGGCGAGCAAAGCATGCAAGTCCAGATCAAGGACGTCTCCGTGAACTACTTCAATATTTTCATAGGGTGACAGCGTGTCGGACAAAATCGGCAGCAATCGCTGGTCGATCTCGATCGCCATTACTTTGCCGGCAGCTCGTCCCAATTGTTCCGTCAATGCGCCGATCCCTGGTCCAATCTCGATGGCTGCTTTCTCCTTGGTCAGATCCGCTGCTTCTATAATATTGTGCAGGATATTGGTGTCGATCAGGAAATTTTGGCCCAGGCTCTTTTTAAAGGAGAAACCGTACTTTTCTAGGACCTCCTTGGTGCGTGTAGGCGTCGCGATGTCCTTCCCGGTTGTCTGCGTCATCCCTGCTCCTCCTCTTTGTCGATGGCTTCGATAGCTGCCTCAAAATCTTCACGGCTGATCTGGAAGGCATTCAGCCGTTGCAGCATCTGCTTGGCATTGGCGTATCCAATCCCCAACCGCTCCCCCAGCTTGACCCGGCGCTCCTTGGAATCCGGCCCCGAAGTCAGTCCGCAGGCCAGCAAATCATCAGAGGTAAGCTCTCCTGCCGTTTCCGCCATCTCGGTGTGTACATCGGACAAGGCTTTGATGATCACCTCTGGTGAGGCATTCTCCACGCCGATATCCCCTTTTCTCGTACCGTCTTCCCGTGTGATGAAAGCATGCTTGCATCCCGGTACAGCCCGGCTGATAATCTTGCGTATGCGTTCACCCGGGTAGTCGGGATCTGTAAAAATAATGACGCCGCGCTTCTTTTGCGCCAGGCGGATTTTCTCAATGGTCCTGTCGTTTATGGCTGAGCCGCCCGTCTCAATCGTATCGGCGTTGACAGCCCGCTTGATGGCTGCCGTATCGTCTCTGCCCTCCACTACGATGAGTTCCTTGATTTTCATCGACTTACTCCTACTTTCCTGCAAAATCACCAGCATGTCTTATCTTGAAAAATTGGCGTCGCAACCCCCAAAAAACTGAAACGTTTTTCCCTTGGCTGCGTCTTATTATCAAATAGCTTACCACGATTTTTGTTTCCTCACCAAACGATCGATCTCTTCCCTAAAAAAACAGAAGACAGGAGCTGATCGCTCCTGCCTTACGGTTTATGTGGTCCAATGATATAGACCGTTCGGTTCCGCTTGCGCCCAAACTGGACTGCCTCTGAATTGGTGTTCACAAACACGTCAATTTTATTGCCGCGTACGGCTCCACCTACGTCTTCAGCTCGACGGTATCCAACCCCGTCGATATACACCCACCATCCCAAAGGAATCACCTTTGGATCGACCGCAATGGTGTGACCCGGTTTTGCCATTACACCCGTCGCCGTGCGGCCATAGCCAGGCGAATTCACAGGCTTTCCACCCCCAGCGGGAGAATAGGCTGTCAGGGTAACTCCGTTCAGTACTTTCTTCGGCCGAAATGCTTTTCCACCACGGGAGACCATTCCCGCTGATGCGACCAAGGCAGGCTGCGATTCATCATCCAGACGATTTGGAGCTTCTGGAACTGCTGTGCCGACCGCCACGACCTTGTCTTTTTTTACTGTAAGTACATCTCGTTTCACCAGTTCACGGGAGACTTCTTTGCCGTCTTCCATGACCAGCTTGTAGTGTGCAATTGCCTTACCTTCTTGACCATCCTGAATGACTTTCGTGTTCCCCTTTGTCAAGGAGGCGTCATTCTTGCGGATCTCTTGAAAGGTGACGCGTTCTTCCTCTTGTACCATCTCGATCGCAACACGCTTCACTTGAATCGCGGACCCTTTGCTAAGAGAGGTATTCAACGCCGGTTCTACCCGGTCCAACTCACCTAGCGCAATGTTGCCGTCCTTCAACACACCAGCAACAGAGCGACTACGTGACTGTATCATTTTTGTCTGCCCGTCTACCTGGACAGGAATCGTCCAGCTTGTATCTAAAGTAATATTCATTCCGCTCGTAAGTTTTGTCTTAGGTGTTGGTTGAAGGGAATCCCTTTCCGTTACCGTAATGTTTCGTTCGGCTAGAAATTGCTCGACGGTATCTGCTTTTGAACCTACCGTCTGACTCTCTCCGTCTAACGTAAAAGTGACCATTTTTGGCTGGGTAGCCTGGGCAGAGAAATAGCCAATCATGGGAACGAGTATAAGGGCCAGAATGCCGAAGAGGACGAGTCCCCTGTTCTTATACCTGTCCCACATCCTGCTTAATTCCATTTCCCACACTCCTTTTTTACTCGAAAAGCCCGAGGGCCTTTCTCCGTCTAGCCAGGTAAGGGTCGATGTAATTGCACTAATATTCTGGAAGTGGCCGATACTGAAGAAGGTCGGTTTTGATTGTATGTTACTTTTTCGGCTTTGTCAAATTTCCCCTTCCTGGCTGCAGCGATGCTGGTAACAGACTAGCAAAAACAGTCTGGCGAATGGAAGCTGTTTTCTGTCGAGTCTCTATGTCGATGGAAGCTGAATCGTTCGACACATTGTACATGGTATGCCAAGCAAAAAAAGAGTAGAACGGCGAATTCTTGACGCTTTTCATAGAAAAAACCGGGAAAATCACGATTTGATGCGTGATTGCCCGGTTTTTTTTGGCGCAAATCTTTTTTTAGGATTCGAGACGGAACAGCCTTCTGGCATTGTCAGAAGTAATCTTCGCCATCTCCTCATAGGAAAGCCCGTGCAGGCTGGCCATTTCCTCGCAAACATAGCGAACATAGCCGCTCTCATTTCGCTTTCCGCGGAACGGGTGGGGGGTCAAATAGGGGCAGTCCGTCTCGATCAGCAGGCGATCGAGCGGTACTTTGGCTGCCACCTCTTTGGGCTGCTTGGCGTTTTTGAACGTCAACGGACCGCCAAACGAGATGTAAAAATTCATATTCAACGCGAGCTTCGCAGTCTCCCAGCTTCCGGAAAAGCAGTGCATGATGCCGCCTACCTCGCTTGCCTTCTCTTCTTTGAGAATGGAGATGACATCTTGATGAGCGTCGCGATTGTGAATGATAATCGGCTTATCCAGCTTGCGGGCGAGGCGGATCTGCTTGCGGAACACCTCTGCCTGCACATCGCGAGGGGACGTATCCCAGTGGTAATCCAGACCCATTTCTCCAAGCCCAACGACTTTGGGATGGCGGCTCAGCTCCTCGATCCACTCCAGATGCTCATCGGTCATGTCCTTGGCGTCCTGGGGATGCCAGCCGATTACCGCGTAGATAAAATCATAGTTGTCCGCAAGCTCGAGGCAGGTCGGGATCGTCTCGGCATTGAAGCCGATATTGACAATGGTATCCACACCGTTCTCTTTGGCACGGGCAATCACTGCTTCCCGGTCTTCGTCAAATTCTTTCGCATTCAGATGCGCATGTGTTTCAAATAACAAAGCAAGATCCTTCCTTTCCAGACCGCTTACTTGACGATGGCACCGTTCGGCATGCTTGGATCTACGGTTGCCAGCGTCAATTGGTCTCCCTCAGATGCTGCCAGAATCATTCCCTGCGACATTTCACCACGCAGCTTCACTGGCTTTAGATTGGCTACCAGGATCACTTTTTTGCCCACCATCTCTTCCGGGCTGTAGTACTTGGCGATGCCAGAGACGACCTGACGTTTTTCATAGCCGAGATCAAGCTGGAGCACCAGCAATTTGTCAGCGTTCGGATGTTTGGCACATTCTACGACTTGGGCCACTCGCAATTCTACCTTGGCGAAGTCATCGATGCCGATTTCCTCTCTGGCATCTGCCGGTTTCTCTGCAGTTGCAGCCGCTTTCTCTGGATTGTTTGTTTCGCTCACGCTTTTCCCTCCTGCCAATGCTTCCTGCTTCTTCTTGTTTTCCTCTGCCTGACGGCGTGCTTCTGCCGTAGATTCATCGATAAAGGCCAGTTCTGCCGCTACATCCAGACGCGGGAAGAGCAGTTCTTTGCGGCTGACAGTGCTGCCTGCCGGCAAGCCGCCCCATACACCTGCAGACTCCCAGCTGGTCGCTTCCGCATTTCCCAAGATCCCGAGCTGATCCCAAATTTTTGCCGGGGCTTTCGTCATGAATGGCTGGATGAGAATGGAACTGATCCGAATGCTCTCCGCCAGATTGTACATGACGGTAGCCAGACGGCCTTTGGTTTCTTCGGACTTCGCCAGGTTCCATGGCATGGTTTCATCGATGTACTTGTTAGTGCGTCCTACCAGCTCCCAGATGTGAGCGAGCGCATTGCTAAAGCGCATTTCCTCGACGTGGCCTTCCACCAGCGCTTTGGTTTTGACTGCCAGGCTGATCAGGTCGTCATCCGGTTCTCCCGCATCCTGCGGAGCCGGAACGATTCCGTCGTAGTATTTTTCGATCATCGTCGCCGTGCGGCTCAAGAGGTTGCCGATGTCGTTGGCGAGATCGTAATTCAGACGTTGTACAAAGGATTCCGGTGTAAAGACGCCGTCTTGGCCAAAATTGATTTCGCGCAGCAGGAAGTATCGCACGCTATCGGAGCCGTAACGCTCGATCAACAGCTTCGGATCGATCACATTCCCTTTGGACTTGGACATTTTTCCATCCGGCATCAAGAGCCAGCCATGTCCAAACACTTGCTTCGGCAACGGAATATCCAGAGCCATCAGCAGGATCGGCCAGTAAATGGTGTGGAAACGCAGGATGTCCTTGCCGACCATGTGCACGTCCGCTGGCCAGTAGCGGCGATACTTGCTGTCATCGTCCGTCAGATAGCCCAGTGCGGAAATATAGTTGGTCAACGCGTCGATCCAGACGTAGATCACATGCTTCGGATCGCTCGGAACCTTGATGCCCCAGTCAAATGTGCTGCGGGAGACGGAGAGATCCTGCAGACCAGGCTTCAGGAAGTTGTTGATCATTTCATTGCGGCGGCTCTCCGGCTGAATGAACTCCGGATGCTCTTCGATGTACTTGAGCAGGCGATCCTGGTATTTCGACATGCGGAAGAAGTAGTTTTGCTCTTTTACTTTCTTCACTTCACGTCCGCAGTCCGGACAGATGTAGCCCTTGTCCGTCTTGCACTGGGTCTCGGTCCAGAACGCCTCATCCGGCACACAGTAATAGCCCTCGTACTCGCCCAGATAAATATCATCCTGATCGAGCAGCCGCTGGAAGATCTTTTCCACCACTTCCTTGTGGCGTGGCTGGGTGGTGCGAATAAAGTCGTCGTAGGAAATATCCAGTCTATCCCACAGGTCGCGAATCCAGTCTACAATCGGATCGATAAACTCCAGCGGCTGTTTGCCGTCCTCGGCTGCACGCTCCTGCAGCTTTTGCCCGTGCTCATCTGTCCCTGTCAGATAGTAGACATCGTATCCGCGCAGTCGTTTGTAGCGGGCTAACGCATCACAGGCGATGGTAGTATACGCATTCCCGATGTGCAGCTTGTTGCTCGGATAGTAGATCGGTGTCGTAATGTAATACGTTGGTTTCATAGCGACAAAACCCCTCCAAAAAGACATGTAAATATAGAAAAGCCCGCCCCAGATTGGGACGAGCTTGATCTCGCGGTACCACCCAAATACTCCGTTCCCTCACGGCGAACGGACTTGAGGAGTCAATCGTTGACTCCGCCCATAACGCGGGCATGCGTCGCAAACTACTGCAGCCAGAAAAAAGCATCTGCTCGTTCATCTGCGAAACTCAGGGGCCATCTTCAGCCTGCTCGCTTATGCCGGTTTGCAGCTACCCCGGCTCTCTGCAATAAGGAGTGTCGGCTTACTCTTCCCTTCATCGTCTGCTCTCGATATTATCATCTATTTTACACGAGCGGCCCGTTTTGTAAACATCTCCTCGCCTATCTTTTAAGCGATAGCGTGATTCGACAAAACCGGGGAACATGCCTAAAAAACAGAGGAAATGTCGAATGTATACATATTATTCGACAAAATACGACTTTCTCTACAATTTCTTTTCCCAGTAATTTTTATCCATAAAATTTTCCAGATAGCTTTTTATCCATCAATAAATGCTGATATATCAATATTTACAATTTCAAAAAACACTTTTCTCTTCAAAAAAATAACAAAATCATGTTGACACGTTTGGGAATCGCTGGTATGATAAACGCAACTGAAAATGTCGAATATTGACGATTAATAGTGGTATTCACAAAATAGCAAAACATCGCTAGCTTTTGGGAGGAGATCAACCAATGATGAAATCAACTGGTATTGTACGTAAAGTGGACGAGCTCGGCCGCGTGGTGATTCCAATCGAATTGCGCCGTACGCTGGGAATCGCAGAAAAAGACGCTTTGGAGATCTACGTGGATGGCGAGCGCATTATCTTGAAAAAATATGAGCCAGCATGTATTTTCTGTGGTAACGCAGATAAAGTATCTCATTTTAAAGGTAAAATTGTTTGCCAGGATTGCCTGACTGAATTGCCTGTAGCAAAACGCTAAAACTCTTATACGTAAATCCAACGAGCCTTTTACCAGCTATCGTCTGATCTGTCCTGGTTTGAGGCTTTTTTTGTTGTGGTTCAACAGCTGTAGTGGCGGGGAGGAAAAAGGGGAAACGCTCCAGCTTGGTCACTCGACCAACTTTCCCTCGTCCTCCGTCTCCCTAACTGAACATTTTTTGAAATCAAAAAAGCTGGCTGCCGTGCCAGCTTTTCCTGATCCACCCGTCCTGCTATTCCTGATGGTATTCGTTGTAGACATCGCGCTTGGAGACGCCGCGGTCTTGCGCAACCTGCTTGATTGCGTCCTTTTTGCTGATGCCCTCTGCGATGTAGTGATCGACATGAGCCATCACGTCCAACTCCTGCCACCACGAACCTTCCTCGGCGTTTTCAGCCACTCCGGTGTAGCCTTCGACAATCAGGCAGAATTCTCCACGCGCTTCTCCTTTTGCCAGCCACTCGATCAGTTCATCCAGGGTCCCCCGGGCAAACTCCTCATATCGTTTCGTCAGCTCGCGCGCCAGGACGGCACGGCGATTGCCCCATGCCTCTCGTATGGCAGCCAGCGTTTTGCTGATGCGATGGGGAGCCTCGTAGAAAATCAGGGTCTCCGGATAACGCTTGAGACGCTCCAGCTCTTCCCTTCGCTCCTTGTTCTCCCGTCCGAGGAAACCGCAAAAGACAAAGCGATCGGTCGGCAAGCCAGAGGCGATCAGAGCCGTCAAGCCAGCATTCGCACCCGGTACGGGAATGACGGGATAACCGGCCGCAGCTGCGTCCCGTACCAAATCCGCTCCCGGATCAGATATAGCGGGCAGCCCCGCATCGCTGACCAGGGCAATTCTCTTGCCCTCCGCCAACCATTGCAGCAAGCCATGCCCGCTTGCTTCCTTATTATGCTCATGATAACTGACTGTTCTTTTCTCAATCTGAAAATGGTTCAACAGCTTGCGGGTCTGTCGTGTATCCTCACAGGCAATCACATCGACCATTCGCAGCGTTTCCAGACAGCGTACCGTCATATCATCAAGATTGCCAATCGGTGTCGCCACCAGGTAGAGCGCCCCCGTCAATTCCTCTGTAAAGCTGCTTTGGACGTTCATTCGCAAGGCACGCCTCCTATCAACTCTTCTTTTTGTCTGCGCGTAAGCCGCTTGATCGCTTCCTCCCGCTTCAAGCCCCAGGAGCGATCCTCTCCTTCTTCCCAGTACAACAGCTCTACCGGACCTCTTCCTCTGGTATACTTCGCTCCCTTGCCCTCGTTGTGGGCGCGAAGGCGGCGTGCCAGCTCCGTGGTGTATCCCGTATAGAGGCTCCCATCCCGGCAGACGAGAATATAGACAAAATGGCTTTTATGCGAGGGAATCGCGTCTTCCGAAATAGATCTCCTGCAGTTCTTCACAGTATTCCTCTCCCTTTTCATAGACAATCAGGGGAGGTTGAATCCGCAGCTCCGGTTTGCCGCCACGCATCCCCTCGATCAGCACCATATTGGGTTCGGCGTCCCTGCGCGGATAGACGAGCCTCATGCGCTTTGGTTCCATTCCATACTTCCGCATGTACGAGATGATGTCCACCAGCCTTGTCGAACGGTGCACCATCGCCAGCTTGCCTCCGTTTTTCAACAATTGGCTGCCGACCCGTATGACATCCTCCAGATTGAGCAAAATCTCGTGACGTGCAATGGCAAAATGCTCACGGATGTTTTGTTCTCCGCTCATAGCGGGCATGTACGGGGGATTGCAGGTAATCAGATCAAACTTGCCATGGCCGAACCGCTCTACGGCTTCCTTTACATCCCCATGATGCATCGTAACGCGATCATCCAGACCATTGAGTGTAACATTGCGGGAAGCCATGCTAAACAATCTTTCCTGGATTTCAATGCCGTCAAAAGTGGCTTCCGGCGTCCGCGTGGTCATGATCAGCGGGATTGCTCCATTGCCGGTGCACATGTCCAGCACTCTCCCGCGTTTGGGAACAGAGGCGAAACGGGCCAGCAGGACGGCATCCATGGAAAAGCAAAATACCTCATGGCTTTGAATGATTTTCATTTCGTGTGTGAGCAAATCGTCAATACGCTCCGCTTCAAAAAGCGGCACATGAGAGACTGGTTCCATCAGCTGCGCCAAACTCCTTTTTCTTGTCTTCATCTGTGAAGTGAAAAAGCGACCTGATCCATGAGACAGGTCGCTTTTTTCATTCAGTGCAAATCATGCACCTTTATTTTTGCGGACCGCCGCTCAAAAAAGATAGACAGAACAGGCAATCTCCTTCTTTTCGCAAGCTGCCGAAGTGTACATTGCAAATATGAAACCCTTCTCCGTACAGACGAGCCAGGTTGTCATATCCTTCCCCGACTACTTTCTTCTTGGCTTTCTCCTGTGCAGCAGGGTTGGTTCCCTTCTGTTTTGGTGAGGAGCCGGTCTTCTTCTTGTCTAGCCGGTTACGAAGGTGCTGGTTTTCAACGAGTAATTGGGCATTTTCCTCCATCAAAACGACGATGACATCTTTCAGTTCGCCAATCTCTTGATACAGGTCGCCAATTCTTTCTTCAATGCTCGCCATTTTGACGAAAATTTCCCGTTTGTCCACTAGCTCACCTCTCCCCTACCCCACATTATTCAAAAGTGGGGAGCCCTATCGCAATCTCATCAAGTCCAAACTCGGTAATTCGTTTATCTACCGCCAGCTCCACCTGAACAGACTGATCCAGTACGTTCACAGAGACGACCCGTCCGTTCCCCATAGGGGTGGTTACAACTTTGCCGACATCGGGCATTTCTTCGCGGGTGCTTTCATAGTTGTCATTTTCGTATTTTAAACAGCACATCAATCGTCCGCAAAGACCGGAGATTTTCGCTGGATTCAACGAAAGATTTTGATCCTTGGCCATCTTGATCGACACTGGCTCAAAGTCGCCCAAAAACGTCGAGCAGCAGAGCAAGCGTCCACAAGGGCCGATTCCGCCCAACATCTTCGCTTCGTCCCGTACCCCGATCTGGCGAAGCTCGATGCGCGTGCGAAAGACGGAAGCCAGATCCTTTACCAGCTCACGAAAATCAACGCGTCCGTCAGCGGTAAAATAGAAGATGATCTTGTTGCGGTCAAAGGTATACTCCACATCGACCAGCTTCATATCCAGCTTGTGATCCTTGATTTTCGCCTGGCATACGGCAAATGCGTTCATTGCCGCCTGTTTATTTTCATCCACCTGCTTGGCATCCCGCTCGTCCGCCATGCGGATGACTTTTTTCAATGGCAACACGACGTCTTCATCGGCTACCTGCTTCTTGCCAATCACAACTTTCCCGTATTCGACCCCTCTCGCCGTCTCGACGATTACGGTGCAATCCTTCTCGATCGGCAGTCGGTCAGGGTCGAAGTAATATATCTTGCCCGCTTTTTTAAAGCGGACACCAACAACCTCATACAAGGATTATCCCTCCTGGAGTTGAAGAACCAACCGCTCAAGGGCCAACTGTGCGTTGGCGTTTCGCTCTATCCGATACTTCGTTTCCATGACCAAATCAATCCCACGCAAGAGCTCAGCTTTTGTCCATGCCAGTGCTTGTCCTTGCAGCACATCCTGTTGGTCGCTGTTAATGAGATGGGCATGCCTGCCTACTTGCACATACAGGATATCGCGCAGCCAAAGGATGAGCAAATCCAAAAAGAGGGGTAGTTCCTCCTTTATTTTGTCGCTCTTATGCAACATATCATGAATCGAAAAGAGCGGTGACGAGTTGCGTTGTCGGCACTCATGCACCAATTGTATCACTAGATTTCTCAGCTGTGCAAACGATTCTGATTGGCTAAGTATCAGGGCCTCTTCCACATTTGTCGTAATGTGGGAAGCGACCTTCGCGATGCCCGGCAAAACCCCGGCATCGCTCAGCTTTTGGGCGATTGCGTCAGGGGATAGAGGGGAAAAGGGAACGATTTGGCAACGGGATAAGATCGTGGGAAGAATCGCGTGGCTGTGCTCCGTCAAGAGCAGGGCCAATACGCCAACGGGCGGTTCCTCCAAGAATTTCAGCAGGCTGTTGGCTGCCTGCGCGGTCATTTTGTCGATATGTTCGATGATATATACCTTGTGCCGCGACTCCACGGCACGCATCGCCATTTCCTTTTGCAGGGCACGGATCTGGTCGATCTTGATCGAAGCGCCATCCGGTGTCACGTAGAGCACATCGGGATGATTGCCAGATTCAATGCGTCTGCATGTAAGACAGGCCCCGCAGGCGTCCGCCTCTTTTTCTGGACAAAAAAGAGACTTCGCCAGATGCAGGGCCATCTGCTTCTTGCCTGCGCCCTTGGGACCCGCGAACAGATAGGCGTGGGCCAGACGATGGTTGAGCAAGCTATGGTGCAGCAGCTCGGAGGCACGCGGCTGCTGGGAAAATAGTGTCCACGTCATGATCGGTCTACCACCCGTCAAAAGTACAGATTGATCAGCATGCCGCGAATCTCGCCAATTCGCGCCAAGAGATCGATCATGGGAGCCTGGTCGCTGAGGAGCTCATCGGTCAGCCGCAACAGCTCGGCGTCCACTTCCTTGACGATTTTGTACAATCTGCTGCGTCCGCGTCGGTTCATCCCCCGCCTGTCGTCCAACGCAATGCCATATTGAACGGCTTCTTCCATAAACTGCTTGACGAGATTCTTATAGGCGTAGAAATCGCGAATCGAGCGGGAGCGCGCCAAAATCTGGCCCTGCTTATCAATCGTTGACAACAATTGGGTCAGGCGTTCCTGCGACATGCGCTCGTCCTCGCCTTGAACCAGCTTGCCAAAATTCAGCTGTTCCGATTGGGGACTTCTGCGTGAGTCTGTAGCTCTTGGCATTTCCACCTTTGGCCGAAGACCATCGCTGATTTTCATCGTGCCACCTCCGTTACTCCTTTAAAACGAATGGAACTCCCCCACATCCAGTACGAAGACGGCTGCACCGCCAACCTGCACTTCCAAGGGATAGGGCATAAAGGAGTCGACTGCATTGCTGAGGGGCGAGACCGGGGTTACCATTTGTTTGCGTGACTTGCAGTTATGTGAAATGATGTCGATTACTTCCGGCACACTTTCGTCAGACGTACCGATTAAAAAAGTCGTATTGCCTGCGCGCAAGAAACCCCCGGTACTGGCAAGCTTGGTCGCACGAAACCCTTTTTTGACCAGTTGTTGAGACAGACGACCGCTATCTTTGTCCTGTACGACCGCAATTACCATCTTCATCGGCCATCACCCTTTCTACCATCAAGATTATGGTTACTATCGTTGCTTCATTGTATGTCAAACCTCTAGGCTGGTTACGAACTCCTTCTATAGGTAGTATAGCATGTCTATAACAAAGCGGTACTGTCAGCTTACAATCTCGCAAGCAAAGCTTCCATCGCCGCTTGGTATACCTGATCCGGATTTTGCTCGGCATCAATGATGATAAAGCGCTTGGGATCGCGAGCGATCGCCAACCGATAGCCTTCCTGGACCAGCTCGTGGAAGCGCAGCCCCTCCAAATCGAGGCGATTCACTTCCCTGCCGCGAGTGGCATTGATCCGTTCCAGCCCCACCTTAGGGGAGACATCGAAGTACAAGGTCCATTCCGGCATGCAACCCTCGACGGCAAACTGGTTGATCATGAAGACTTCCTCGATGCCAAGTCCGCGTGCATGCCCTTGATAAGCAAGGCTGCTGTCGATAAAACGGTCGCAAAGCACCAGCTTGCCAGCTTCCAAGGCGGGCAGGACTTTTTCTACCAAATGCTGACGTCTGGCCGCCGCATACAACAGGGCTTCCGTCCGTTTGTCCATCTGGGTATGCGCCGGATTCAAAATGATCTCCCGAATCTTTTCTGCGATGTCAATCCCGCCCGGCTCGCGGGTCAAAAGCACATCCATACCGCGCCTGCGCAGTTCTTCATACATGCGGGCGATGACAGTCGATTTTCCTGCCCCATCACCGCCCTCTACGGTAATGAATCTGCCTTTTCTTCCTGTTGTCACATTCATGCTCCTTCCGAACCTGTTGTCGGCCTACTTTTCATCCCGCAGGACCCGAATCATCTGCAGACTGTCGTCCTGCACCCCGTGAAAACGGGTTTGACCAGCCCGCAACTCCATAAGCATCGCCATACTCTGCTCGTCCATCCGCTCACCTGGGACCAGAATGGGGATCCCTGGCGGGTAGGGAATCACCATCTCTGCCACGACACGCCCCAGCGATTGGTCCAGCGGGATGGAGATTTGCGGCAAATCCACCGCTTCATGCATCGGGAGTGCCTGCTCCCTTATATAATGAGAAGACACGATTCCGGCCTGCACGACCCGCTCTGTATCCATCTCTTCCTGTACCTCCAGCGACTCCAGCAATCGAGCCAAGGCGTCAAGGTCTTTTCCTGTCGTACCCGAAGACGCTGCCAACAGCACATGGGCGTCATCTGCCAGCTCTGGAAAAATGCCGTGCTGCTCCATCAGCCGCTGCAGGGAAAAGCCGTCGATCTGTTCCGTACGCAGATGCAAAAAAAGCTTCAGCGGGTCCAAGGTCGAATAGACGCTGTTGGCACTCAATTGCGGCCAGTGCAGCCATGATAAATGACGGGTCCTCTCACGCAGCTTGTCCAGCAGCGGAAAAAGCCGCTCCCACTCCCTTGCCGCTTCCAGGGCAAGGTGGCGCCTCGCCAGATCCAGTGAAGCCATCAGCAGATAGGAAGGGCTGGATGACTGGATCATGCCCAAAATCCGGTATAAGCGCTCCCGGTCTATCCGCTCGCCTTGCAAGTGAAGCATCGATGACATGGTGAGTGCAGTCGCCATCTTATGGGTCGATTGTACAGCAGCGTCTGCCCCTGCCTGCATGGCTGATTGCGGGAAGGCGGGGTGAAAGCCGTAATGCGCCCCATGCGCCTCGTCCACAAATAAAGGAATGTTATGTCGATGTACGGTCGCCGCCATTTTCGCCAGATCAATCCCCATCCCGTAGTACGTGGGGTTGGTGAGAAAAACAGCCTTGACGTCCGGATGTGCCAGCAGCGCCCGCTCGACATCCTCGCGGCGCACCCCTGCGGCAACACCTGTCGCCAGATCGACAGCCGGTACCAAAAAGACCGGAATCGCCCGCGCCATGATGATGCCATGAAATACGGATTTGTGGCAGTTGCGCTGAACGAGGATTTTCTCCCCTGGTCGGCAGGCCGTCATGATCAGAGCCAGGTTTCCTACCGTGCTGCCTCCGACGAGAAAACGGGTCTCCTGTGCGCCAAATGCTTCGGCAGCCAGTTCCTGCGCCTTGGCGATGACGCCTTGTGGCTGATGCAGGTCATCCATTCCTGAAATTTCCGTCAGATCCAGCTCCAAAACGGACGCAAAGCGTTCGCGTCCACTATGATCGAAGCTGTGACCCATTTTATGCCCAGGCACATGAAACGAGTGCGGTCGATGTCTCGCATGCCGCTCTAGCTGCTCGTACAACGGAGCCTTGCTTTGCCGCTCCCGATATTCAGCTTCTTTTGCCATCACGCACTCTTCACGCCCTTTACTATTTCCATGGTTTCCCCATCATTTTAACATGAATTGCCGAAAACGGAAAAAGACATCGGAGGGAATCCGACGCCTTTTTTGCCTTCACGCATCTTTTAACCAGATTCTTCTCATCTGGTGAATGAAGAACGGATACTTTTCATCCTGTACATCAGTGTTGACCATTTCTTGCTCGCATTGCTGACAAATAAACTGCTCGCAAATGGCAATTCCGTCCTTTTGTTCCTCGTCACAGACGATACAGCGTTGAGCAACTTTTTCCATAGTGGTAACGCCTGCCCTTTTCCTCAATCTACCAAACATTATACCCCATTATAATCAGCATCATTCCCAAACGTTCGTCTTTTCGCCGATTGCTCGGTAGAAGCTTAAATATGCCCGTGCTTCCTGCAGTGGAAAACAGCCCGCCGCATCCAGTACAATGGGCTGTCTCATGATGCTGGCAAGCGAAGGCAGGGGCAGCTCGCCGATCACAGGGTCGTGCTGTGCAAGTAGCAGCAAATCCGCTTGTACCAACGCTTCTTCCCTATTGCGCCGAATCGACCAGGTCGGGAAAATGTCGTTCGGAAATGGCTCGTCCTGCTTTATGTACAAGATTACCTCATAATCCTTCAGCCAGCCTACAGGCATCTGTTTCCAAAGAGACAAGGGACCCCAGAGAACGATCCGCCGGATATTCGCTTTTTCCAGGATAGCGGCCGTCTCACGCATCAACCAGGCGCAAAGCTGCGCATGATCCTCCCGTGCCGGAAACCACCATTCCTGACCGACCCGCCTGTCTAATCCTAATGCCCGGGCCACAGAGCGCAGGGAAATCCCCTCTGCATCACAGGTATCGCCCAATTCGAGAAAAAAGCGTTCTTTCCATGCCAGGTAGCGCGGCAGCTGTCGAATGGCTTCATCCACTTCCCGCCTGGCGCAAACATAGGACATCCGTCCATGAGTTGCCAGATGGCGGCTCAATCGGCGCAGCCACTTCCCGTCCGGCTCTCCGCCGAGCAGCGCTCGTTCCTGATCCGCTACCAAGGCCATGCGCACCACTTCCCAGCGCTCGTTTTTCCGTACCTCTTCCGCCAATTGGTCCGCCCAGCCATACGGAATGCCCGCTCCGTATATCAGAAGCAGACCAGGAGTCTCGCTCAGACGAGCTATGTCATTTGCACCATGCAGCTCGGCAGGTGTGGTCACCAGCAAGCCGTCCACTTCACGTCGGCGAAGAGATGAGCCCCCCTGCTTGGCAGCCTGAAGATCGATGCCGCACATCGCCAGTTCCGGCCCCACCAAAGGCGAAAGCTCCGCCGATGCGGACAGCAGGAGTCGTTGAGGATGGGACACGACGCTTCACTCCTTTTTCCATCTATCCTGATAGTCTGCCCTCAAAGTAAAAAAACCGCTGGCCGCGCCCAACGGTTTCGGATATGGTTTTTCCCGGACATTCTTCCTCGCGCATGAAGTCTGTGCGATAATACGAGGGAATACCTGACAATAGTATCGCATCGCTCTGGGGGAAGTGAACGTTTGTGAAAGCATCCATGCATCAAACCATCTATAGCTATAAGCTGCTCTACCGCTTTCGCTGGCGGAGTGCGGGCTATCTGACGCAGCTTTTGCTGATCGGCTTGTCTCTCATCGGCATCTCGCTGCTTCTGGATACTCCCGTCGTCCACCTGATTGTAAACTTGGCCATCTTGCCAATCATCCCCGTCTGCCATCTTCTCGTATTCCGGCTTTATGCCAAACTGCGGCTGCAAAAGCCTCATACGACTGCAGACATGCTGGTCTCTCCCTGGTGGGGAACCGGCTATCGGCTGCCCGTTCCAATCCGTCTCTACCGTACCACCGAAGGAACAGTATTGGCCGGCAGTCTGCTTTTCGCCGGTGCTGCTTACGTCTGGCTGCCTGTCGAATACGGTCTTGCACTGCTTGCCGGCACGTTCATACTTGCCTTGCCCCGTCTCCTCGCGTTGCTGGCTTCCCTGCGTCAGCCAAAGTCGTGCAGCGTCAAGTACGAGGAGCGAGGGGTTGCCTTTTTATTGACTGACGGGTAACTGCTCCCATCCGCATTACATCACCCAGAGCTTGATCACAATCAACGCCGCCAAGCCGGGCAAACGCAGGAATCCGACGAGTATCGCGGTAATCGGGTTGATCGGAATATGAAAGCTTGCCATCTCCCCGATCAGATTGGCGAAAAACAACAGGATCGCGCCGATGACCACCTGCATGGCTGCAAATCCAATCCACCGTACGGGACGCGCCACCGATTTGCTGGCGGCAATCAGCAGCATGATGCCGACGATGACCAGTCCAATAATCCATTCCACCGACATGACCAACCCCTCCTACGCTTCTTGACGGTCCCTCTCCCGCTTGGCTTGTGACAAAAGGTACATATAGCGTTTTTCCGTCAATTGCAGATAGTAGATCGCTTCATCCACCCTTCCGTCCGGTTCGCATATCTCCATTAAATAACGAGCGTGCTGCCAATCCCGGCGCGCGTGATGAACAGAAGCATCCAGCCCCTCCCGGCCCCACTCGACGATGACCCTCGACTTTTTTCCCCAACGACTCACTTGTTTACTCCTCCCTTATTGAAAGTAGTACAACACGCCTGTCATGTTGTTGATCGCGTGCAGGATGACAGCGCCCCAGATGGATTGATAGCGGTGCCGGACAAAGCCCAGACCGACCCCTATCACGAATAACGGAGCCAACAACGCCACGTCCATGTGCAAAAGGGCAAACCACAGACTGCTCAGAAGAATCCCGGCGAACGCTCCGATCCGCTTGACCAAATACGTTTGGACGACTCCGCGAAACAGCAGCTCCTCCGCAATCGGCACCAGAATGCCAATCACCAGCACAGACGCCCATGCTGCCAGGATGTTGGTGTCTTTGGCCTGGGCGATCTCCCGGGCGATCTGCTGCTCCCGCTCGGAGGATAAGGAAAGACCAAACCAGTCTGCTACCGGTTCCGTCACCAGAACATCCATGGCTTGCGAGATCAAGAGAAGCAACACCAGCAAGGTGAAAATCATTTTCCACAGCTTGACGGGCTTCTTGATGCCGATTTCCCCCCAGCGTCCACGAAACCAGAGCGGAATCAAAAACAGAAGAAATAGTTGATACAGGGCGGATTCAAATACGCCACCAACTGTTCCCCCTGCAAAATACGTCCCCTCCATAAAGATTCCATACAGGATCAGTGTTGCGGCTTGATACACATGCATCCAGGCGACGATGTGGAGAACATCGCGGCCGTCCAGCTCGTGATCCCCCCACAACCAGCGCCTGACTTTTCGTTCTCTCCACCAGCTGATCACATACCGTACGGAAACCACGATACTGAGTACGGTTACAGCCAGAATCACCAGTGACAGCCAGATCGCAGGCTGCTCCTCCGTAGTCGCCACCCACCGTCCGTCCTCCCCTTTGATGAATCGGATCAAAGAAAGTTCGGCGGCAAACATGATCCAGTACCCCGCAAACAGCAGGATCGCCCACCGCTCGGATTTGTGCCGGTACTGGGACAGCCCCGTTCCTGTCAGCATTTTCTCACGCTCCTATCTCATCTCTATGTCTCGTCCCACCAAAAAAGTCCCTCTTGTTTGCAGGTGAACAAAAGACCCCTGTCCTTTCAGATGATCGTAAGGATTTCTTAAGAAATACGTAAGTCCACCTTAAGAACGTGTTGATACAATCATGGGCAGTACAGAGACAAGGAGAAAAAAATGCCCATGAAAAGAAAGAAAATCGCGATTCTGTTCGGAGGCTGTTCTTCTGAGTATGAGGTATCGCTGAAATCTGCATCTGCTGTGATTGAACATCTCCGCGATGAGCTGTATGAGCCGATCCTGATCGGCATCACAAGGCAGGGGGAATGGCTCCGCTATCGCGGCAATCCGGATAAAATTCTCGCTGACACCTGGTTCCTGGACGAGAATTGTACACCTGCTGTCGTCTCGCCAAGTCGAGATGTGCACGGAATCATCGAGCTGTATGAAGACTGTATCGAAAAGATTTGGATCGATGCAGCACTTCCGATCCTGCACGGCAAAAACGGAGAGGACGGCACCGTACAGGGGCTGCTGGAGCTTGCCGGAATTCCCATCATCGGTTGCGATACACGCAGTTCCGCCCTCTGCATGGACAAGGAACTGGCCCACACCATCGTCCGATCAGCCGGTATCCTCACTCCTTCTTCCGTGGTTATACGAAAAGATACGGACTTGGACGAGGTAGAAAAACGGACCGGGCATCTGGCCTATCCGCTGTTTGTAAAGCCGGCAAGAGCAGGCTCCTCCGTCGGAATTACCCAAGTGTCGCAAAAGGCTGACCTTCTGGACGCGGTAAAACTGGCTTTTGAACATGACGACAAAATCATCGTGGAGGAAACCGTCTTAGGCTTCGAGGTTGGATGCGCCATTATGGGAAATGAAGAGCTGATCATCGGGGAAGTAGATGAAATCGAGCTGTCCCGCGGATTTTTTGACTATACGGAGAAGTACACGCTGAAAACCGCCCACATCCATATGCCTGCCCGTATCGATCCAGATACAGCACATCGGATTAAGCAAACAGCCGCCGCGATCTACCGGGCTTTGGGCTGCAGCGGTTTTGCCAGAGTGGATCTCTTTGTTACGCCTGATCGCAAATTGGTTTTCAATGAGGTCAATACAATACCGGGCTTTACTCCGCATAGCCGCTTTCCCAATATGCTCAAAGGGGCAGGGTGGTCCTTTGCGGACATGCTTGACCATATTATCGAATTGGCGGTGAGAAAATGAGAGTCGTCTTTCTGAATTCGAAATCCATTCATGAAGGCAATCTGGTGCTGGTGAATCGACATCATCCCCTGCGCCAAGTGATAGATCCCGACAAGCTCGTTCCGGTGGACGAGAAGCATACTGCTATTCTTTTGCATAGCGAAGCCCAAACCATGCTGTCCCGGCTACTGACCCTTTTGGACGCCAAGGAAGGGATTGTGCCCGTCAGCGGCTATCGTTCCTTGCAGGAGCAAGAAACCATTTTCCAGGACTCGCTGAAAGAAAACGGTGAAGAGTTCACCTTGAAATACGTCGCGCTCCCGAATTGCAGCGAACATCAGACCGGTCTAGCCATCGATCTGGCGGAAAACAAGGCTGATATTGACTTTATCCGGCCCGATTTCCCTTATTCGGGGATCTGCCAGGAATTTCGCATGGAAGCGGCCAAATTTGGCTTCATCGAACGCTATCAGGCCGGCAAGGAAGCGGTGACAGGGATTGCCTGGGAGCCGTGGCATTTTCGCTATATCGGCTATCCGCATTCCGCCATCATGCAGCAAAACCAGTTTTCACTCGAAGAATACATCACTTACCTGAAGGATTTCCCCGAGCACGGGCAGCATTTGCTCTTTGAAGATGAGGGACAGACAGCGGAGATTTTCTATATACGGGCACAGGAGTCTTCCGTCACGACTGTTTCACTGCCAGACGAGTTGCCTTATCAGCTCTCGGGCAACAACGCGGATGGCTGGGTCTGCACCCTTTGGAGGAAGTAGCATGAACCTGGAAAAACAGTACGGCGGGATTGATTCCTTCCGGGTCATCGCCGCATTGCTCGTCGTAGCCATTCATACATCACCGCTATTATCTATCAATGAAACAGCCGATTTTGTGTTCACCCGTATCATCGATCGCGTCGGCGTCCCGTTCTTCTTCATGGCCACAGGCTTTTTCCTGCTTCCGCCTTTTCTTAGAAAAGAGGGACGTCCGCAAAGCGTCATCCGTTTGTTGGCAAAATGCGGGAAGTATTACGGAATTGCCACCCTGATCTACCTCCCGATTCTGTTCTACAAAGGCTATTTTCAGGAAGAAGCGTCGTTTCCGGCAGTCGTAAAGGATATCTTTTTCGACGGGACCTTTTATCATTTGTGGTACTTCCCGGCGGTCGCTATGGGGGCTTGCCTGCTGATTCTGCTTTTGCAGCAGTTTTCGAGTAAAATGGTATTTTTCTTGGCTTTCGGCCTCTATGGTATCGGACTGTTTGGGGACAGTTATTATGGCTTCGTGGAAAACGTACCTTGGATCAAGACGGGGTATGAGTGGCTGTTCGCGTTTTCTGATTATACGAGGAACGGCATCTTCTTTGCCCCCGTCTACCTGCTGCTGGGCGGGATCATCGCGGAACAAAAGCGGCCATTATCGAAAAAGGCTTGTGTCACCGGACTTCTCCTAACCTTCTCACTCCTCTTGGCGGAAGGGCTCTGGCTGCATCAGCTCTCGGTACAGCGCCATGACAGCATGTACATCATGCTGATTCCGGTGATGTTCTTCCTGTTTCACTGGCTGTTGTTATGGGGCGGTCGAAGCAACGCTGCATGGCGGTCTGCCTCGATGTGGATCTACATTATCCATCCGCTGTGCATCATCCTGGTCAGGGGATTGGCGAAAGTCACCAATCTCAGCTGGCTGCTCGTGGAAAACAGCCTGGTGCATTATGGAATGGTCGTCCTTGCCTCCGTGATTGGCTCCCTGCTGATCGTCCAGCTTACAGCGCGAAAAAAGGCTAAGCCCTTCCCAAAAGGAAGGGCGTGGGCAGAGATCAACCTGGACAATCTGCGTCATAATGCAACGGTTTTGCAGAACATTTTGCCGTCCACATGCAAGTTTATGGCTGTTGTCAAAGCCAATGCCTACGGTCACGGAGATGTGCAAGTCGCCAAGGAGCTGAATCGTGCGGGGATTTTCTCCTTCGCTGTCGCCACCCTGGCTGAAGGGGTAACATTGCGCCAGCATGGAATCAAAGGCGACATTTTGATTTTGGGCTATACGCATCCTAAGGACATCCCTTCCCTGAAACGGTACCGACTGATTCAAACGGTAGTGGATTACAGCTATGCCGCCATGTTGGAAGACATCGGCGAAAAAATCCGGGTTCATGTAAAGGTGGATACCGGGATGCACCGTCTGGGCGAAAGCTACAGCCATATCGACAATCTCAAGGCGATCTTTGGCTGCAAACATCTGCTTATCGAAGGGATCTACACACACCTGAGCGCAGCAGATTCTTTGCGCTCATCGGACGTGGCTTATACCCGCCAGCAAATCGGTCGTTTTTACGATGCGATCAATCAGATCAGCCATAGCGGTTACGCTATTCCCAGGATTCACATTCAAAGCAGCTACGGCGTCTTGAATTATCCCGAGCTTGACTGTGATTACGTCCGCGTCGGCATCGCCTTGTACGGCGCATACAGCCATCCGCTGGATCAGACCAAGATGTCCGTAGACCTGCGGCCAGTCATGGCGGTCAAGGCAAGGGTCTCGGCTGTTAAAGAGATTCCTGCTGGAGATGCCGTCAGTTATGGCAGGGATTATATCGCTTCCCGGCCGATGAAAATCGCGGTTGTCGCGATCGGGTATGCTGACGGTCTTCCCCGCAATGCCCTCGGCAGCCAAGGCCAGGTGCTGATCTATGGTCACCGCGCACCCATTGTCGGGAAAATCTGTATGGATCAGATGATGATCGATATAACCGATATTCCGGGCGTTGCACAAGGCGACACGGTTACGATTTGGGGACAGGACGGCGCAGAACAGATCACGGCTGAACAAATAGCGGCAAACTCCAATACCATCACCAATGAACTCGTAAGCCGAATCGGCAGCAGGCTCGAACGCGTCTATATCCGTCACAAGCAAGCAAAGTGAAAAGGCAGGATCGTCCTGCCTCAGGCTGTCGAGAAAGTC
>NZ_RHHT01000001.1 GCF_003710985.1 Brevibacillus panacihumi | reverse complement strand
AAAACTACTTGACGGTTACACATGATTCGTTCCTCTCGCTCGTGAACCTCCTAAAACTACGCCCACAATGCCCTTAACTCCACTAAGTTCTTTATTTATTTGGTCAATGACCTGTTGTACAGTCATATTCTTCATCTCCAATCCAAAAAAATCAGCGTTTTATTCTCTCCAAGCATCGGTCACAAGTACATTGCCAGATGTCAGTTTAGAGCAATAACTTATAACTTATTGTAGCCTTAGAAGAAGGAAAGAACCTCGCAGAACGCAAAAAAGCCTTTAGAACGGAAGTTGAACGCTTCATTGACCTCGACATTAGCGATGAGCAGGTATTGAAGCAAATCCTCCAAAGGCTTATCCAAACAATCGAAGTATTCGAGGATGGAAAGATGAAGCTTAACTACAACCTTTCCAATCCCCTCTCCTCGAATGAAGATACAGTTTATTAGGCTGTATCTTTTCTTTCAAGTCTCACTATCACTTCCACATGCGCCGTATGCGGAAACATATCCACCGGCTGCACACTCACCAGCTCATACTTCCCAAGCATCTTCCCGATATCCTTCGCCAGCGTGGACGGATTGCACGAAACGTACACGATCCGCTTCGGCTGAACCTCCAACAACGACCGAATCAAGGCATCATCCAACCCCGTCCTTGGCGGGTCAACCACGACGACATCAGGTCGGATTCCTTGCTGCTTGGCCCATTTGGGCATCAGGACTTCTGCTTTACCGACATGGAAGCTGGCATTGTCCGCACCGTTGCGCCGGGCATTGCGGCGAGCGTCCTCGACAGCCTCGGGGATCATCTCAATCCCGCGTATCTCACGCGCAAAAGGAGCAAGCCACAGCCCGATTGTCCCGGTCCCGCAGTACAAATCCAGCACGAGCTCCGTTCCCGTCAAACCAGCCGCAGCCTTTACTTGATCGTACAGCTTCTTCGTCTGCTCGGGATTCAATTGAAAAAAGGCGCGGGCCGACAAGTCGAACGACAGATCTCCCAGCTTTTCCGCGATTGAGGGCTTGCCCCAGAGCGTGATCGTTTTCTCGCCAAAGACGAGAGAGGTTTTTTGCGGATTTACGTTTTGTGTAATCCCGACCAGTTGGGGGAGACGTGTACGGAGCTCCAGCACGAGCTCCTTCACGCGCGGGATTTCTGGTGTCGCCGTGACCAGCGTCAGCTGGGTCTCGCCTGTTGCAAACGCCACACGGGCAACGATGGTCCGAATGACGCCTTTGCGCTTTTTCTCATCATACGAGGAGATGCCGAGCTCCTCGATAATCTGTTTGGCTGCTTGCACGATCTGGGTCGTGGCCTCATGCTGCACCTGACAGCTTTCGAGATTGACCAGCTTGTGGCTGCCTGCCTGGTAGAGTCCGGCTACCAGCTTGCCATCCTGTCTGCCCACCTGGAATTGCGCCTTGTTGCGGTACGACCAGGGGTTGTCCATGCCGATGGTAGGCGCTACCGGGGGATCGGGGAGCTTGGCGTATTTGCGCAGCGATTCGATGACGATCTCGCGCTTGCTGGCAAGCTGCGCCTGGTAATCCATATGCTGCAGACTGCACCCGCCGCATTCCTCGTAGACAGGGCAGGGAGGCGTTACGCGGGAGGGGGATTTTTCGACCACTCGCAAAAGGCGGGCCATTGCGTACTTTTCCCGCACCTCTGTCACTTCGGCATGCACGACCTCGCCCGGGAGAGCTTTCTCTACAAAGACGATCTTGCGCTTAAAATAGCCGATGCCTTCGCCGTTGATGCCCAGGCTTTTGATCGTCAGAGTCATCTGCTGGCCGACACGGATTTGCGTCTCTTGTTCTTTTTGCTGCGGTTTCATCGGTCCGTTCACCTCAAGCTTCGATATCCTACTATTATAACGATATTTCCGATTTTCAAAAGAAAAAGGGCCGCATCCGGGAAATCCGAATGTGCAGCCCTTTCTGCAATTCTATATATGGCTACCTGGAGGTATGCTTCGCTATTGCTGCGATGATCGCATCCCAATCGTCTGGATGAACCTCGTGGCCTGTGCCTTCCAGCGTGAGCAGGGTAGCGTCTTTTAACTCACGGGCGAGGGCAACTCCATGGGGGTAGGGGAGGATGGTGTCCTCTGTGCCGTGAATGACCAGGGCAGGCATGCGGATCTCCTCCACCTTGACGACGTAGGAATGGTCCTCTTGCAGAAGGGCGTGGTTGAACATGCTCAACAGATTGTTCGCCCGCTTGATTTCCGCTCTTACCTGTTTGTAGGCGCGTTCTTCATCTAACGTATGCTTGGAGCCGCACAGCAAACGCGATCCCGATACGAGATAATCTGCGACAGCTTCCTCGTCTGACCAGTCCAGTGTAGCGCCTTTCGCATGGTATGCGAGGATACGCTCATCCATGGGAGGCACATCTTCATCAGGCAATGTAAGATCTGATCCGTAAAAGCCGGATGCAACAAAAGTGATGCTGCGAACCCTTTGCGGATGCTTGACTGCTATGATTTGCGCGATCATTCCGCCGAGGGACATGCCGACAAGATGTGCCTGCTCGATCCCGTATGCGTCCAGCACGCCAACTGCATCGTCAGCCATGTCGGCCACGGTATACGGTGGAGCGGTTCCCGGCACATAGGTCGTGGAGCGGCCCGTATCCCGATTGTCGTAGCGGATGACAAAGCGCCCGGTGTCGGCAAGGCGCTGGCAAAATTCCCCATCCCAGTAGACCATGGAGCAAGTGGCTCCCATGAGCAGCAAGACCGCCGGATGTGCGGGATTGCCGAAGCTCTCTGAACATATCTGAATTCCATTGATGGTGTGGATGTTTTCTCTCATTGCGGATCTCCTCGTTTCATTCGTTTGTTTGATTAAAAAAGGCATAAACAAATAAACCCATACATCCTTTTGAAAAAAAAATGGGCTTATACAACACAGCTTTTATTATCGCAAGCGAATGAACTGGATGATCATGGCAAACTCTCCCTAGTAAAGGATAGGTGCTTAAGCGCCCACTATTATTGTAGCAAATTAAGATGCCTTTCGGATACGATTATGAGCAAAGCCGCAAAATAATGGCAACTTCCTGTGCAGACTCCTTTTTGATATAATAGTCCGGAAGAAATGGATGAGGGAGTTGTGACACTAGATGCAAGAGCTATTTGACAAAATGAAAGAATATCTCAATATGGATACAGAGATTTCCTTCGACGAGTTTGACGGTTATTATAAAAAAGTGGTTGCGTTCCTGAACGACAACTGGCAAGAGCTGAACGAAGAGGACACCATGCACATGCTGTTCATCCTCGACAACCTCAAGTCCAACGGTGAAGACCGTGCCAAGCGCAAGGAAAAAGAGGCGAAAAAATACGCGAAAATGGCGCAGCGCACCGAGATTTGGGCAAACGCACTGATCAAGCGCCTGCGTGACGCAGGGCTGACCGATGAAGAAATCGGCAAGCGCTACGAAGCAATCTACGAAACGGTATAGGATGTTACGGTGTGAAAAAATGGGTCATTCCTGGAGTGAATTCACTCGTGGTATGGCCCATTTTTACGTAACTTGCTCTTTTTTAGGATTTGCTTCTGCAATTTCGTAAAAATCTCTTCTACGATTTGCTGAATATGTTTCTGCCGTTTCAGCAACATCCTTCTGATGAAGGCTTTCTCAGATTTTTTCAGATAGCCTTTAGGTACTTTCTTGATCGCGTTGTCGATCTCCCGCTTGGATAAACCGGCAATTTTTTTGACCATCGCCTCCGTGTAGGACCGATGCTGGAGTGTATACCTCTTCAAGCCTTTGGGAATGCGAAGCGGCAAGGATTTTTTCGATTTTTTGGAGTGCAGCGTCGTTTCATAAGTGCGCGGCTTCTTGTACGTTTTTCTGGACCAGCGTTTTTTCCATTTGCTCGGCGATCCAAATAGCGCGATGCCGTGATCGATCAGGTACCAATTGTAGCGTCGTTTCGGATGATTGCGATGCAGAATGAGGTTGTGGTTGGTGCGGTCAAGGTTTAGAATCCAGGCATCGAAAGCGATCAATTGGGCCAAAAGCTCCGCCTTTTTTACTTTTTGCTCGATCTGGGCAGGTTCGGGGAAATGCGCCTTTTTCCATGGAATCACTTCTTTGGCTTTCGCTTTGATGGAAAGAAGTCCACGCTTTTTAATCCGACCTGGACCTTTTACGGAAATCTCCTTCAGCTTGGAGACGGGAAGTCCGAGCTTGCGTGCAAGATATGCAGCGATGTATTCATTTGCTACTAAGAGACGATACTTGTTTTCGTTGGAAATAAAAGGTATTTTCAGGTACCCTTTTGTCCCGTCCCGTCTTTTGACGATCCAGATTTCTCTTCCATAACGTTTGCGAAGCAATTTCTTGAACTTCCATTTCCTGTTCGACACATGATCACCTTGGATTTCTGTTTGCAAACATTGTATGGAAATGAAGGAGCGCTCGTTCAACAAATAGGTTCCAGGAAGCCGCGATATTGCAAGGACAGGTCATTGACAACGAGTCCGTTTACCCGTAGAATGGTTAACTAATTCGAATAGTTCGTCTTTCATTGCGAAGAAAAGGAAGAGTAGAAACAGATACAGCGTGCAGAGAGCCGTCCGGATGCTGAAAGGAGGGCCGCCAGCCTGTTTTGAAAATCACCTTGGAGCAGTGCCCTCGAAAACCGGGTGAAGCATGATGCCGGAAAAGTAAAGGGCAACGGATTCGTCCCCGTTACCGGACGGGAGTTCCCCAGTTGAACTTCTCAAGTCTGTTTTTCGTGAGAGAAGCAGAGAAGCTGAGTGGTACCGCGATGCTCTCGCCTCAGCCAGCCATGCGCATACAAGCGCGGCTGGCGGGGCGGGAGCTTTTTGTTTTTGGTTTGGTAGAGAGAAACAGGATAGACAGGAAGGGGAAATACCCATCATGAACCCAGTGAGAGTTGAGGAAATTGTCGTCGCCAACCACGCCCTGAAGGACGTAGTGGAAAAGACGCCATTGCAAAAAAACAAGCTGTTATCCGAACGCTACGGCTGCAATGTCTATCTGAAGCGGGAAGACTTGCAGGTGGTCCGTTCATTTAAAATCCGGGGGGCATATCACTTTATTCGCAGCCTGGACCAGGAGCAGAGGGACAGAGGTGTTGTCTGTGCCAGCGCAGGCAATCACGCACAGGGAGTCGCGTATTCCTGCAACCATCTGCAAATCCAGGGCACGATCTTCATGCCGACCACAACACCGCGCCAAAAAGTATCACAGGTAAAATTGTTTGGCGGCTCCTTCGTCGAGGTCGTGCTCGTCGGAGACACCTTCGACGATTCGTTTGCCGAAGCGATGAAGTACTGTGTGCGGGAGGATCGCACCTTTGTCCATCCTTTTGACGATCCGCTGGTGGTAGCCGGACAGGGAACAGTCGGTCTGGAGATCATGAACGACATGGAGGAGCCTGCCGACTATGTCTTCATGAGCATTGGCGGCGGCGGTTTGGCTGCCGGCATCGGGACGTATGTAAAAGGGATCAGTCCTGCGACGAAAATCATTGGAGTGGAGCCTGCAGGAGCGTCCTCCATGCAGGCGGCGCTGGAAAAAAACGATGTGGTCACGCTGGATGAGATCGACAAGTTTGTGGACGGTGCCGCTGTCAAGCAGGTCGGACAGTTGACGATGGAGATTTGCAGGGAGGTACTGGATGACATCGTGCCGGTGCCGGAGGGAAAGGTATGCACCACGATTTTGGAGTTGTACAACAGCAACGCAATCGTCGTGGAGCCTGCAGGTGCGCTCTCGATTGCGGCTTTGGATTTTTACCGTGAACAGATCGTCGGCAAGAATGTCGTCTGCGTGATCAGCGGGGGGAACAACGACATCGACCGGATGCAGGAGATCAAGGAGCGCTCGCTGTTGTATGAAGGACTGAAACACTATTTCGTCCTCAACTTTCCGCAGCGGGCAGGGGCATTGCGCGAATTCATGGAAAAGGTGCTCGGCCCGCATGATGACATCACGCGCTTTGAGTACACAAAAAAGACCAACAAGGAGAACGGTCCTGCGCTGGTAGGAATCGAGCTGAAATGCAAGGATGATTACGAGCCGTTGATCGGCCGGATGAAACAGCACGGAGTGGGCTACGTGGAGATCACGCATGATCCCTACCTGTTTAACCTGTTGATTTAAGATGCGTGTGTTACAACAGAGATTCTTTTTCAAAAATGTATGAATACAGCGAAAAAAGGAGCAATCGGCAGAGAAACGGCGAGAGAGAATGATAATGCGTCGTCATGTGTTATAACAAACTTTTATAAAACAGATTCTGTTGTATTACAATACAGCTAACAACAGCTCTGGAGGGAATATACCATGACACCGATCACTACCTTTTTTCGCAACCTGGACGCAAAATGCTGCGCGTCCTGCGGCCAAGTGATTTCGGAGCAAGCCGAATCCTACGCCACCGAATGCTACACATGCCAGGAGCATGCTTCTACGGACGCATACAAGCACTACTATAAAAAGAACTGAGCGTTTCTGATGAGACTAGTCGATCCATAACAGGCATACCGCAGTGGAGAATTCCGGCGAGTATGTTTTTTTTTCTTTGTTCCGTGCAGGAAAAGGATGGAAGATGCCAGAAGTAAGGGGGAGAAAAACAGGGAGGTTCGAAACGATGAACGATCCGCGGATGATTCAGGCCCTTTTTCAAGCGGCGGAGTCCGGAGATGAAGAGCAGATTGCTTCCTTGTTGCAGGAGCATCCAGCGCTCGTGAATGCAGAAAATGAAAACGGGCTGACCCTTCTGGGGTACGCGGCCCATTTTGGACATCCTGGCGTCGTCAAGCTTTTGCTGGAGCAGGGGGCAGACGTCAACGCGCTGTCGCATTCCCAAATCTCCTTCATCCCCTCCAACACCGCCCTGCATGCAGCGATAGCAGGGGAGCGCAATCTCGATGTCATCCGGCTTTTGCTGGAGCATGGGGCGAAGACCGACATCTTCGACAGCAATGGCCACACCTGCTTGCATACGGCTGCTTTCCATGATGACAACGAGGCTTTGATCGAGCTGTTGCTTGTACATGGCGCACAGCTAAACGCCAGACGGGAGGGCAAAGAATCGCCGCTTGAGCTGGCCATCGCCCAAGGAAATGCGCGGGTAGAAGCCTTGTTGCGCCGAGCTGGAGCGAAGGTAGAGCAGGTTGAGTAGCATCCAACAAAAATACCGCTGCAGCTTGAATCCGAGCATTCGCAGCGGTATTTTGCTTGAAGAAAGGAAAAGAGCAGACGGTTCATTTTTTTCCTGCCTGCTCTTTGACGTAGTCAATAAGCCCAAGCTGAAAGCCTTCTTGTGTCAGCAGGCGTTGGGCCTCGTAGGTCCCAGAGTAGTAGGCGGCGACATGCGGATCGTTCTCCAGCACTTGCCGGCACGCTTCGTCTGCAGCAAGCTCCTGGTACCAGGCTGACTGCTTGATCTGGGCAACCAGGTCTTCATAGGCGGGCTCCGGTTTTTTCCAGGGATTGAGCCGATGAAGGATTTCGCCGGCAATCGCGACGAGGACGAGTATGGCAATCAAGAACATGGTGTTCACCTCAATCTTCATGGTACCACTGCCTGGGACAATTTTGCCATGGCGAACTGGCGACAGCTTGCAAATCGATGGAAAAGCGGGCATCCTAAACAAGAGCAAGCAAGGGATGTGAAGGGAGAAGAGAAGATGTTTCACCCGCTGGTTTTTGACAATATCCGGGTCGTGCTGGAGGGCGGAGTGTACGACCGTGATTTTGAAGGCGCGATTACGATCACCGACCGCTCGGACGTCATGGATATGGCAACCTTTCAGCGCCTGTTCCAGATCGATTTTGAACTGGCTGCGGCTACGAATCGGGAGAGGGCAGTCAAGGCGCGGATGCAGCTTCGAACCGGGCTTGCTGACATTGCTGCCGAGCAGCTGGAGCAGCCGCTGACCGATCACATTGGCTGCACGATTTGCATCCATTTTTTTACAGAGGTCCATGGCGTACCGGATGAGCCCCAGAGGATTACGGCGATTCTGAATGATATCTGGGGGAATCGGCCCTATATCACCCAGACCATATCATCCCGTCTGGAGGAACACCGCGTAGAGTGGCCGCCGCAAACCTACCACAACCAGATCACCCTGGACTTCCATCGCAAAATCGACGAGGGGAACATCGATGATCTGCGCGATCTGATTGATCATACGGTGAAATCGCTCGCTTCCTTGCAGGAGATTCGGGACTTGCGAAAATAATTGGACAGAAGGCATTTACATTTCCTCCAAGGCGTATTATCATTTTGTTAACTTACTTTATAAATTAGTTAACAAATAATTGGAGGAAGAATGCATGAGAAATGAAAGACTTCGGTGGATGCTTTTATCTGCGATTTTTGCCGGGGTGACGGCTGTCTTGTCGCAGCTCACGATTCCGCTTCCGCTGGTCCCGATCACAGGGCAGACGCTTGCAGTCGGTTTGACGGCGACGATCCTGGGCAGCCGTTATGGTACCTTGTCGATCCTGATTTACATTTTGCTCGGAGCTGTCGGCATGCCCGTCTTTGCCGAGGCAAATGGGGGCTTGCATGTTCTCATCGGAAAAACAGGCGGATACATAACCGGATTTATTCTGACTGCTTATGTGACCGGACTCATTTTGGAAAAGACGCGTTTTACCCTGACCAATGCCCTTATCGCCAACATTGTTGGAATGATTATCACACTGGCCTTCGGGACCGTTCAACTGAAGTACGTACTGGATGTTCCATGGACAGATGCGATTGCCTGGGGTGTGACGCCGTTTTTGGTCGTCGGCGTGATCAAAGCGGTGCTCGCTTCCATCATCGGGATCAAAGTGCGGGAGCGGCTATTGGCGAGCAGGCTCTTGCGCCACAGCGATACACCGAGTGTCACTTCCTGAAAAGCATGCAATACCGTTTTACCAAAGTCGTCCTTTCCGGGCGGCTTTTTCCGTATAAATGGCTTCTTCTGCCGGATACTATGGGGAAACCACCCAAAGATGGGCTTAAAGGAGGACAAGATGGAGCAAATTACCGCCGGTCCGAAGGGACTTCCCATTTCCGGCAATGTACTCGCCTTTCGCCGGGATACACTGAAATTCATCCGCGATGCGGCAAAAGAATACGGAGATGTCGTTCATTTCCGATTTGGACCCAAACGCCATGTCTACATGCTGAACAATCCCGATATGATCAAGGAAGTGCTCGTTACCAAGCAAGCGCATTTTCGCAAGGGAAAGGGCTTGCAGGTGGCACGGGCCGTTGTCGGTGACGGCATTCTGACAAGTGAAGGAAAAAAACACATCCGCCAGCGCAGGTTGATGCAGCCGGCCTTTCACCGCGACCGGATCGCAGGGTACGCGGATGCTATGGTCCGTCAGGGTGTCGAGCTGATGGAGGACTGGAAGGATGGCGAGGTGCGGGACATTCATCAGGACATGATGAAGGTGACGCTGGCGATCATCACAGAGACAATGTTCGGCAAAACCGTCAAGGAGGGCGCAGACAAGATCGGTCATGCCATCGACGTCGGATTGAAATACGTGTCGACAAAAGCCACTTCCTTCATCGACATCCCGCTGTCTGTGCCGACACGCAGCAATCGGGAATTCGTCGAATCGAGCGAAGTGCTGGACAAGACCATCTATGGCTTGATCGAGGAGCGGCGCAAGAGCACGGGCAACCATACCGATCTGTTGGCGATGCTTTTGGCTGCACGGGATGAGGACGATGGGCAGGGCATGACGGATGAGCAAGTTCGCGACGAGGTCATGACCATTTTTGTGGCGGGTCACGAGACGACTGCCAATACGATGTCCTGGATCTTTTATTTGCTGGCGACCCATCCAGAGGCGGAACAAAAGCTGCATGACGAGTTGAAGTCCGTCCTCGGAGGAAGGCTGCCAACAGTCGAGGATATCCCCAATCTGACCTATGTCAACCTGATCATCTCCGAGACGCTTCGTCTCTACCCGGCTGCCTGGACGATCAATCGCGAGGTGGTGGAACCAGTCGAGATCGGCGGCCATACGTATGAGCCGGGAGATACGTTGATGATGAGCCAGTATGTCATGCACCGCCAGGAAAAGTACTTCGAAGATCCGGATGAATTTCGTCCCGAGCGCTTTGCAGGAGATTTGCTGAAGCGGATTCCCGCCTACGCCTACTTTCCTTTCGGGGGAGGACCCCGCATTTGCATCGGCAACAACTTCGCCTTGATGGAAGCGGCCTTGCTTCTGGCGACAATCGCACAGCGCTACAGACTGCGTCTCGCAGAGCCTGATCAGAAGGTAGAGCTGGAGCCGGTCGTCACCCTCCGTCCGAAAAACGGCTTGCCGATGCGTCTGGAAAAAAGGGAATAGAACGGATAATTATTTGCCTGACCCGTACGGTGGAAAACTGTACGGGTTTTTTATGAAGGCGAATATGCAGGAAAGCTGGCCGAGGAAAAAGGGAAAAAATGCGAAGGCATTTGGGATCTTGACCCAGACGAAATGGAAAAGGGGGAACACGCATTCAGCGGCCAGCGCGCCCAGCAAGCCGTTAATTGCTAGTTGGTGAAAGTCCAACCGAGGTAAGAGCCAAGTCGCCTCGTAGCTGACAGGCAACTGG